>NZ_CAMLIG010000004.1 GCF_946480185.1 uncultured Pedobacter sp.
TTAATGAAAGTCAGGGAAGTTATAGCTTATAAAGATTACTTTGAAAGTTTCTTGAAATCTCAACCTCAAAAGGTTCAAGACAAAATTTTCAAGATAATCGAAGCTATTGAAACTCTGGAAAGAGTTCCTTCAAACTATCTTAAATTTTTGGTAGGAACTAATGGACTTTATGAAGCAAGAATTCAATTAGGTTCTAATATTTGGCGTGTGTTCTGTTTTTTCGACAATGACAAACTTGTTATTCTATTGAACGGTTTTCAGAAGAAAACGCAAAAGACACCGAAGAACGAAATTGAAAAAGCACTAAAACTAATGAAAGAATATCACGACCATAAAAAGAAATAAAATGGAAACTAAAAGCTGGAAAGAAATTAAGAATGACGTTTATGGAATTAAAGGGACAGACCGAAGAGATGAACTCGACAGAGATTTTGAGAGTTTTAAAATTGGTTTGCTGTTAAGAAAAGCGAGGGAAGACAAACATCTTACACAATCTGAACTGGCAGAACTTGTTGACCGAAAACGTGAATACATTTCAAGAATAGAAAACAATGGGAGTAATCTTACATTAAAGACCTTATTTGACATTGTAGAAAAGGGCTTGGGCGGAAAGGTTAATATTTCCATTGAACTATAGAAAAAGTACTAGTGGTAACAACAGGTTTAAAAAATTGCGAGCGAAGTGCTTTATGCGCCACCATCACTTTTTACTAAATTTAGTATGGGCAGACAAGTTCTTGCAAGTAAAACCGCAACTTCTCAAACCTGCAACTCGTTATAGCCAATTGTAAAATGACTACACAAGACGACAATTACGTTAAAATATTATTTCGTTTTCACAGTAAAGTCTTAGATGAAGAAACAGTAGAAACTATGTGGGCGACAATTGTTGACAAAGAAAAGGGACTTTACAAACTCGACAATATTCCATTTTATGCGCCACTTTCATCCAACGACATTGTCTTTGCAGAATACGACGAACTTGAGCAAATGCTGACTTATCGCAAGACAGTAGAATTCTCAGGTAACTCGACAATTCAGATTGTGCTTATGGACAAATCAAAAGATATTAATGACATTAGAGAACTTTTTGAAGAACTAGGTTGCATTTCTGAAAAGCTTAATGATGGATATTTTGTAATGGAAATTCCTTCATCAATTGACTATAAAAACATAAAAGAAAAATTAGAGCAATTAACGACAGATAAAATAATTGATTATGCCGAACCTTGCTTGTCGGACGAACATTAAGTATTAAAAAGAACACACTACCCATAACAGCAAATTTGCACAAAAATGGTTAACGGTGGTTTACGTAAATTCTTTCGTTAACTATTTAGTTCAGTGCGGTACGACATTGGGTCTGCAAGTAAAACCGCAATTGCTTAAATCCGCCAATCGTTAGCGGCAAGCATAAGACAGACCACACAAACAGAGCAATAGTAAAAGGTATTTTATAAATGACAGAAATTTTTGTAGGAAGCAAACAATTGACGATTAAAGATGAAATTAAAAATATTTCATTTCCTGTTTTAGTCCACTACCCAACCAACGAGGTATCAAGACCTGTTTCATTTGGACCTTATACAATGAATGTAAGTCCTGACGCAGAAATTATTGACCGCAATTTTCCGCTAATAATAATCTCACACGGCAACGGAGGTTCGCATCTTTTGTATAGGACAATTAGCACACTTTTGGCAAAAAATGGTTACATCGTTGCAATGCTTGAACATTATGGGAATAATCGTAACAATAATACATTAGAAAACACAACTGAAAATCTTGAAACTCGACCAAGACACGTTAGTTTGACAATTGATTTTTTACTTTCTGATAATTGGTTCAATGAAAATATTGCACAGAACAAAATTGGAGTTATAGGACACTCAATGGGAGGTTATACTGCTTTGGCGTTGGCAGGTGGTGTGCCAAGAACAAAGGAAGGTGTTGTTATAGAAGTTGTACCTGACTTCCGAATTAAAGCAATTGTATTACTTGCACCAGGAGCAGGTTGGTTTATGAATTCGTTAGAAAAAGTAACAATTCCTATATTAATGTTCACTGCTGAACACGACCCGATTACACCAAAATGGAATGGAGAAATTGTTTTGAATGATGTTCCCGACAAGTCCAAAGTTATATTTAACGAAGTTGAAAACGCGGGACACTTTTCATTTTTAAGTCCATTTTCCAGCAATAATGAAAACCCCAAATTTTCTTCCATCTACAGACCCGGTTGGGTTTGACAGAGAAAAATTTCATAGCCAACTTCCAACAGATATACTTGACTTTTTAAACAACAAACTAAATGAAAATTAAATCCGTAGGCAAAATGCCTGGTACTAAAATGGGTTTTGCAATAGTGGAGTTTGATGAACAAAGGCTCAACTTTAGTTTCCCAATTTGGCTTTTGTGCAAGGTTGGGCTGACCCCTCTGGTTTAAGTGTTCGCTATTTCAGCGGTAACATAAATCTAAATATAAAAACCGAGGACTGCATCCGGCATTAAAAGAGATAATTGCTTTATAGCTAACGCAGTCCTCGGTTTCTAAAAGGTATTTATTGATCCTGAAAAAGGAACATTAAACGAGTAGATGAATTTATCGGATTTTTACAAAGTATAATAGTTTGTATAAAAGTAAATTTGAAGAAACGTTAAAATTTAAACAGATGCGAAAAATATCACTTTTCATTGCAATGAGTTTAGATGGCTATATTGCAAAACCGAATGACGACCTAAGCTTTTTGAAACTTGTAGAAAAAGAAGGAGAAGATTATGGCTATGTGGAATTTACAGCTAAAGTTGACACCATAATTATTGGTAGAAAAACCTATGACTATGTAGTTAAGGAAATTGGAGCATCTCATTACGATAACGGAAAACGGGATGTTTATGTAATAACAAGAACTGAAAGACCGAAATTAGACCGAACGACTTTCTATAAAGGAAACCTATCCGAATTGGTTGACCGCTTAAAATCTGAAAGCGGTAAAAACATTTATTGTGACGGTGGTGCAGAAATAATAAATGAACTATTGAAACACGATTTAATAGACGAGTTTATAATTTCGGTTATACCTGTTTTATTAGGCAATGGAACACGCCTTTTTAAAGATGGAAGACCTGAGCAAGCACTTGAATTTATCGAAGCCAAAACATTTGAAACGGGACTGACACAACTGCATTACAAGCGGAAAAAATAAACAATAAACCGCAAAAACCGGTTTTCCTCCTCCTTGGTTTAATATTTCGAAAGAACTGTATCCGGGATTTGAAGCGATAAAGTAATTTGTGCAAACGGAGTGTTAGGTTTCCAAAAAGCATTTATTGATCATAATAAATGAGATAATGCTAAATTTCTTCTTAAGTTATTCTACTATCGAAATATCAGAGCAACTTTGCTAGTCCGGCCTCTGAATGTTTGGATTGGAGCCCGATAAATCTTTTGCACTTCCTTTGTTGACCGACAGCCGTCAGCAATCCGTAAAAGTGTTGCAGAAACTTTGTTAAAGCACCTCCATTCACACGGCTTGGATTGCGCTCAAAAGGTTTATTGTGGTGGAATGAACAAAGATTCTGAAGCCTTGATTTATTCATCCATTTTTATTGTTTTAATAGGAATTCATGAACTCGCATACTCGTTTTTTTAGTTTTTCATCAAGGAAAAAAGAACTTGAGCTAGTCCCACAAGACGGACGGAAAGACTTGCATAATGGAAATAATATTATCACAGAGCCTTCAAGCGAAGACCCTGCAAAACCCAAACCTTTACTTCCAAACACTTACTCCGGCAACCGGCACAACACTATTCCCAAACACAAAATTTTTACCGAACAACTTTAAATCATAAGGCTCACTGGAGTAATTTAGCGCTACCCAGAAACCGTCTCGCCAATCTACAATTACACCTTCTGGAAGATTGGCTACCGGGATTCCCGCTTGCTGATAAACATTTTCTAATACCGCTTTTTCCAAAGCGCCGTCATCCGTATCAGCACCTACATAAGTGATAGTTCCTTTGCCTAGTTTACGGGAAACTACGGCTGCTTTTCCGGCATAGTATTGATCCGCGTAGGTGGCCAAAACGGTAGTTCCTTTATTTGCTTCCAGCACATCTGCCCAGTTGTTCCATTTAAAATCTTTGTCGGCCATTTTCACTGTTGCCATTACGCTATCGGGTAAAAGATCATAAAACGAAATTTTTGCGCCTATCAAATTATAAATTGGCTCGGCCCACTTCATTTCCCAAAGCTTGGCGTTTCTATCTTTTTGAGCGGTACGGCAGGTTAAAATTAAATTACCTCCGTCTTCCACATATTTTGTCCATCGGCTAACTAAACTGGCATCCAAAAGCTGATAGGCTGGCGCTATCATTACGGGGTATTTAGCAAAATCTTTGTCTTCTGTAATTACATCTACCGGCGCACCCAATTGCTTTAAAGCACCATAATAACGTTTTACATGGTCCATATAACTCCACTGGTTAGTTTGTGGCTGGTTGTCCATCTCCCAACGGTTATCTGCACTGTATAAAACTGCGGCCTGGCGTTTTTGATATTCCTGAGGGATCTTTGCTTTGGCATCATAGATTTTACGGAGCGATTTCAATTCTTCAATCACCTTAATATATTCTTTCCCGCTGGAACTTGGGTTTAGGCCATCAGTACCAATAATGCCATAATGATACTGCTCTCCCCCGGTTAAGGGCTGTCTGAAACGGTAATTGCAAACAAACTGGTTGCCGCCCACAAAGGCATGCCATATCCACATACGCACTGCTCCGGGTAAGGGTTGCGAGTTAAATTTGCCCCAATTTACCTGCCCTGGCTGTAGTTCCATTACGCCAGTGATTCCGTTGAACGGTCTGAACAAATCATTGGCGAAACCAATACTGGTGGCAGAACCCATTCTAAAACCTTCTTTGCCTACGCCTTTATCATAACCGGCCACCAAATACTTGGTATAGGTTAAAAAATCTAATCCTTTAATTTTTGTAGGATCAACATCTGCATGCTCGGGCATGAGGTTGGTGGTAATCCACTGGCTAGGCGATAAATAAGGCTTTAGAATTTTATACTGAAAGTTTAAAAAATCATTCACTTCATCCGCAGAAAAACGTTTGAAATCCAATACCGCATGCGGGTTGGGCTGTGCAATTAATTCTTCCTGATTAGGGATTCTGATTTGTTTAAAATTATCATACTTAATGCTCCAAAACGCAGTACCCCAGGTTTTATTGAGCTCATCAATAGTGCTGTATTTTTTCTGCAACCAAGCTTGAAAACCATTTTGGGCAGCAGGACTAAAATCATATTGCCCGTAGTGCGATGGTTCATTATCCAACTGCCAGCCCCAAATTCTTGGATCTTTCCCGTAATGTTCGCCAATGGCTTTCACCATTTTAGCTACATAATCGCGATAAACAGGACTGCTCCATGATATTTGCTGACGCGAGCCGTGTTGCATGGTACGTCCAAACTTATTCACCATCAAAATCTCGGGATGTTTTTCCGTCATCCAAGCTGGAGGCGTTGGCGTAGAGGTACACATAATCACCTTAACGTGGTTCTTATGCGCCAATTCCACGGCTTCGTCCAGCCATTTAAAATCAAACTTACCTTCCTCAGGCTCAATAAAAGACCAAGCAAATTCTCCAAAATGGGTAAACTCAAAACCCACTTCCGCCATTTTTTTTAGGTCTCGCCCCCACTCTTCCTTTGGCCATTGTTCTGGATAGTAGTAAGAACCAACCGTCATTAAATCTTTTGCAGGGAAATATTGTTCTGCTTTTTGTGCAAAAGTGCTGCCGCTTAGCAGTAGTAAAAGGGTAATAATTTTGAGTTTCATTAGTTTGCTTATTATTTCATTTAACAGCCACGTCCCATTGTTTAGCCATTCGGGATTTGCCAGCTGGTCCTTCGGTTTCTAAAATTACCAAGTATTTTCCGGCTTCTTTATATATGTGCAAAGGATTTTGTAAAGTTGAGCTTTCGCCATCGCCAAAATCCCAATGCCATTGTGCTACTTTTCCAATGCTTTCATCCTTAAACTGTACTTTTCTGTCTTCTACTTTAAAAGACCATTGTGCCTGATAAGCAGGTTTGTGCTTATCATCTAAAGGCATTAAGGTAAATACCGTTCCTAGGCTGGAATTGCCATACATTTTATGGTTTTTAGATAAGTTCCAAAAGCCTTTTTTCTCACTGTTTACATCATCGTAATCTATCACCGCCCAGGTTAAGCCAATTTTCTTGTTGTCTTCCAGTTTAGATTCGATAGATTTTTGTGGTCCTTCGGCCGAGGCATAATCAAAAAGCGTGATCCAAAACTCGGCAATCAGCTTTCCCCGTTCTCCGGGTTTAAAATTGTAGGAATAGGCAATGTTGCTGTAAGGTAATTGCTTTAACCAAGCCTGCGGACCCCAACTCAATGCCCAGTCCTTGCCCACTGCCGGGGTAAAAATATGATAGTTTTGTGCCTGTACGCCTTGGTAAGATTGGTAACGATCCATATAAGGCAAATCCTGATTGGGGTGAAACTCTGCGATTAACGGTCCGCCTGATAAATCTCCATCTACCACCAACTCAAAAGTATCATTATGTAAACCGGCCAAAGAGAAATCCCAATAATCATCATAAGCCTCGTATAAAAAATAGAGGCGGTTTAAGCCTTTTACCCAAGCTACTTTTACTTTTACATCCAAGTTTTTAGCATCGGGCGATGGATAAATCTTGTTATCATCCCGCAGTTCATTGGAACCTACTACATAACTCTCCGGAAAGTCTTTCCAGTCGTCTGTAGTGCCATCTATCCTTGGGATTTGGTTTGCCGGAAATTGGTAAACTTTAAATCCCCTGTCCTCTTGTGCAACCCCCACGTGGCTTATAAAAACAAAGAGTAAGAAAAAAGTATATTTCATGAATTTTTATAATGCTGATGAAATGCTTCTTAAATAATTATTCGATCCTTTGTCCTTGCTGAGCGGGGTCAAAGCATAATGCTCAATGTTATTAATCTAACCGTACCGTCCTGTTGAACGATAGTGAAACATCTCACATATAGGTAGTCAATTCTATGTGTGTAACTTATGGGTTTGGTAAATTTTCGAATCGCCACCAGGGCCGCTTGTTAAAAAACTAAGCATGGTACCGGTAATAGGGTCTTTCACCATTTTCTTTTCAGAAGGAAAACGCTTTCCGATTTGTGCTTGTGCCACTCCGCATAATGCAGTAGAAAGTAACAAGGAGGCGATAACGAGTTTGGGTTTGATCATGATCTTTTAGTTTGTTAGGTGGCTAGTTGGTTTGATGGTTAGCTTTTATTTTTACTATTTGTCATACTAAATGGAGTCGAATCACCATTTTGTAAGCTTCAACCGTATCTGCATGGCAACCCTGCTTATGTATATTTCAACTCCGCTCAGCAAGACAGCGTGGATATGATGGGGTTGAGCGTTATTAAAATGCCAAATCCCTAACCTTTTCCAAATTCGTATCCTTTAAGCCTTTACTATCTTTTATTTTTATCCGTTCCACATTATCCAATCTAAGCAATGGTGCTTTATCTGCCTTTTGGGCATCAACCTGATAAAGCTCCACATCTTTTACATCATCAAAAATTATTGCAGGACGAGTTTCTGCTCCTATTAAATGGAGGTTTACGTTATTAATTTCGATACCAGATACATGCCTCACAAAAAAGCCATAAGAAGGAATCACGCCAAACTTTTGTGGTTCTGGATAAGTTTTAAGGTATTCTGGAACGATGGTTTGTATTTTGTTTTGAGCGGAATCAATCGGGCGGTACCAAATATTGATGTTACTCAGTTTTACATCTTCAATATTATTTCCAGGAATACCACTAATAATGCTGGAGAAATGCGAATCGGCATTATAAACCACCATATTACTGATATTAATCCGACGTAACTTACCTATTGCTGTCCCAGCCGGGCCTCGCATCCGAGCGCCTAAACGTAAAAACAACGGGGAATTGGTAAGATCTCGCATGGTAATGTTGTTGATGCTTACATCTTCCAACAATGCGCCATCTACAGTTTCTAGAGCTAAACCTCTGCAATGAACAAATACACAATTGCTAATGGTGATATTTTTGAAACCTACATTAGATTCGGTCCCGAATTTAATTCTTCCTGTCGGCCCTTCTTGATCAGGCACTAAATGACCTTCTTTTGTTTGGTAAGTACCGTCTATAAAAGTTCCTACATCATAACCAGAAACCTGACAATTGGTAATGGTCACATTTTCTGTTGCCCTATCGTATCCTAAAGCGTAAGAACTTTTAAGACAAATGGCATCATCGTTCGGCGAGTTTACGCTACAGTTTGATATGTGCACATTTCGGCAAGCATCTATATCCATACCGTCGCGGTTGGTATCTATTTTTAGGTTATCAATGCTGAGGTTATCTACGCCTGTAGCCAAAATCCCGAAATGCCCGCCTTTTATAATGGTAAAATCTTTTAAAATTACATTTCTGCAAAGCTTAAGCGCTATGGCCTTATTGCCACCTCCATCCCACATGTAAGGACCTGCCGGGATGCCACGTTTCTGCCAGCCATCTGTAGTGTAAAAACCGCGACTTAAAGCCGCACCTAATATTACACCCGGACCAGTTATAGAAATGTTTTCGAGGTTTTCTCCCCAGATTAAACTGTTTTGCCAATGGCTATGACCAAAGTCCTGAAATTTATTTCCTGCACCTTCGCCCGGTTCATCATATCGGCCACCCTGTGAGGCATCTGCTGCAATTAAAAAACAGCCTTGCTCAAAATTTAGGTTGATGTTACTTTTTAACCTGATGGAATAACTTAGGTAACGCCCAGCCGGAAAGTAAACGGTGCCTCCCCCAGCCTCGGCAGCAACAGTAATTGCCTTATTAATAGCTTCACTATCGATGGCTTTTCCGTCACCTTTTGCACCATAATCTCGGATGTTGTAGGTACTTGCAAGGGCTACATGACCAATGGAAAATGTAAAAAGGAACAAAAGCAGTGATTTGCAATAGTTTAATTTCATCATCAGCATTTTATTTATAAATCTGTACAGCACTGTCGTTAATTTCAAAAGGATGTTTTTCTAGCAGGCGGTAAACCTCGGCACCAGCCAACAAAACCGGTCCGTAGCCATGAGCGGCAAAATTATTTACCGGACGGTAATAGTAAAAAGCAGGATCAAAACCCATTCCTGTACCTACGCAAGTGCCTTCCACCTGCCCCATATCATTTACCTTTGTAGTAACCGCTTCCCAAGCCAATAAAGTAGCAGGTCCGTAAGCTCTTGCATCTAACCAGCCCTTGTTGATTGCCCGGGCAAAGCAGTAAGCATAAATAGCTGTTGCCGATGTTTCCAAGTAGGAATCGTTTCTGTCTATTAACTGATGCCAAAAACCCGTTTTATCCTGTCTTTGTGCCAGACCATAAGCGTGTTTGTTTAACAATTGGATTACAAAATCTCTGTCTTTATTGTTTTGCGGAAGCGCATCTAACAATTCCACCATGGTTAAAATACCCCATCCGTTGGCTCTTGCCCAATGGAACTGTGGATGCGGATTCATTCCCTGTACCCAGCCATGCATAAACAAACCTTTATCTTCGTTAAACATCCTTCCAGAGAATAATTTGAGTTGCTTAATGGCCTCATCAAAATACTTTTGGTCTCCGGTTAATTTTCCCATTTGCACAACAGCAGGTAAACTCATGTACAAATCATCTAACCAAAGTGTATTGGGCTGCGGTCTGTTGCGGGCCAAAGTACCATCGGCTAAACGAAACTCTTTGGTCATGATGTAGTTGAGGTAATTATCAACCATTGGCCTTACCGTTTTAGCGTTTGCACCCTTATCCATGGCTTTAATCATAGCTGTTGCGATAGAACCTGCATCATCCAAAGCATGAGGATCTAATACAGAGCGCACTGGACTAACAGCACCTTTATTTTTTTGTAAATAAGATTTGTAGGCATCTACCACATCTCCAATAAAATTTACCCGCTTAATGGTGTAATCGGTAAACCTTTTATCACCAGTTGCTTCGCCAGCTTCCAACATCCCGGTATAAGTTACTCCCCACTCGTAGCTTAAAAGCCTAAAATCACCGGGTTTAAAAATGGTATTGCTGTTAATTTTATTGAGTGCAACGTTCTGCTTTGTGTCTTTATCTTCTAATTCGGCAGGTGTTACTGCATCTAGATAGTTGAACACCTTATCAAGCGTTTGTTTTACTTGTTTTTGGTTCAACTCGCCATACGGAACATCGTAATTTGGCTTTAACAGATGCAAAGGTGTGGTAACGTCGTTTCCCTTTTTCTGAGTGTACTGCGCAAAGGAACATACCGGAGCAGTTAACATTAGTATCAGTAAAACTTTAGTCGCCGATGTTTCTGAAATTCCCATTGGTTTTGGTTTATACATCCAACAATTAATGAACTGTTGATGAGGTTTATTTTGGTATTGCTACCAAATATAGGAAAGTTGAATAGCTTAGCCAACCTGTTCCATCCTGATATTAAATTTCAAAGTCTGATACTTGTTTGAAATTCTCTTCTGTTAAAGACAAATCTGACCTATCATCTAAAGTTTAACACCCAAACCTTATCAAAATCGTGTTTGCACCAAAATTTAAACACATTTAACCAATTATTTAAAGTCCAAACCCTCCTATTCACTTAGTTTTGGTTTAAATAATCTTCTTTTAGAATTCGGTTATTAATTGGTTCAGGTAAGTTTAAAAGTGCGGATTGGTTCTACAATCCGTACTTTAAACTTCCATTAAAAATCAAAAACATCCCGACTTATTTAAAGCAGAGATAACGTTTCCACAAAACGTTATCCCGTTTGCCAATTATTAAAACTTAATATATGAACCAAAAATTTCTACGTTTGGCCTATGGCCCATTTATTTTACTGTATTTCTTGTTTATAGGCATCAGCAGTAATGCCCAAACATTGGCATTCCCCGGAGCAAAAGGCTGGGGCCGTTTTTCTCCCGGAGCTAGGGGAGCAACCAGTCCGCAGGTGTACATTGTAAACAATTTGAACGATAGTGGTCCCGGTTCTTTTAGGGATGCCGTTAGCCAGCCTGGTAGGGTGATTGTATTTACCGTTAGCGGAATTATTTACCTAAAATCAGAAATTGGCGTTGCAGGCAATACCACCATTGCGGGGCAAACCGCTCCTGGAGAAGGAATTGTGCTGTTCGGCAAAAGGGTGACTTTTTCTAACGCCAGCAATACCATTGCCCGCTACATCCGCATCCGCTTAGGCGCAACAGATAACATAGGGAAAGATGTTTCGGGCGTATCAAACGGTACCAATATGATTTTTGACCACATGACCTTTACTTGGGGAATGGACGAAGATTTCTCGATCAACTGGGACGGGAAAAATACCAGTCCGGATAATATTACCATCCAAAATTCAATTATTGCACAGGGTTTGCACCGTAACAACCATTCTGCTGGTGGTTTAATGCAACCTTCGGGCGGAAAAATCAGTTTAATAGGTAATCTTTACAGCAGCAATAAAACGCGTAATCCAAAAGTAAAAGGGATTAACGAGTTTGTAAACAACGTGGTTTACAACTGGGGCAACTTTGGCAATCCTTACGGACATACCGAATCTGGCGAAGCTTATATTATGGGCGGAGACTCTGAAGGAATCTCTAACGTAAACATCATCAACAACTATTTTATTGGCGGACCTTTAACTAGCACATCTACTTCCACCCCTTTTAATCGCGGAAACGCAAACTTTTATCTTTATGGCTCGGGGAATTATTTTGACAATAACCGCGACGGAGCACTTAACGGTGCATTAGTGCCCGAAGATTTAACAGGCTACCCTACCGGCGATGCGTCAACCATTTTAACAACGCCGTACGATTACCCAATGAAAAACCCAACACTTACGGCCGAACAGGCTTTTGCCAAAGTGATTGACAGTGTGGGCGCATCGTACCCAAAACGCGACCAAGTTGACAGTCTTATTGTTGCCCAGCTGAACTCAAAAGGTACAGAAGGTATTTACTTATACCGCGAAAGTGATTTGCCTTTTACCAATGGCGGGGTGGGTAACGTTTTTAGTGCACCTGCCCCTTTAGACACCGATAAAGACGGGATGCCCGATGCTTGGGAAGATGCAAATGCATTAAATAAAAACGACCCAACCGATGCCGTTACACGTACGCTTAACGCAGATTATCTGAATATTGAAATGTACATCAATGGAATGCTGACAGTAGCGCCACCTACTTTTATCATCCCACCATCAGACATTACCTACACCTCTACTTCGGTAGAAGTACCGCCATCAAGCTCGGTGGTTTTAAGCTGGAAGGACAATTCAAGTAACGAAACTAATTTTGTAATTGAGCGTTCTGATGATAACATTACTTTTACAGAAATAGCTCGAGTGGGAAGCAATGTTAAAACTTATACAGACGATAATCTTGTCCCGAATAAAACCTACTATTATCGGATCAAAGCTGTTGCCAATACAGAATCATCAAGCTATAGCGCAACAGCAACCGTGGCAACAGCACCTATTCCAAGCGCACCCTCAAAGACCGCAAATCCTACGCCTGCCAATAATTTTTCTTTTTTGGATGTGAACAGTACCAATAGCGCTACTTTAAAATGGACAGGCAGTGCAAACACCACTACTTATAGCGTTTATTTAGGTACCGATGCCAATGCTCTTACCAAACTTAACGATATTGCTTATGTGGCTAACCCAAGTTACGAGGCCACAAGTTTAACCGCCGCCACTACCTATTACTGGCGTGTGGACGCTACGAATGATAAAGGTACCGCAACCGGCGACGTTTGGACATTTAGAACTATTGCCAATATCCCGGCAAGCATGGTAGGCTATTATGCTTTTGATGAAACCGCCGCAGATGGAACTAAAATTACCGACTCCACCACTTACCAAAACCACGGTGTTTTAGGATTAAATGAGGACAATACCAGCATCAGAATAGCCGGAAAAGTGAAAAATGCCTTAGATTTTGCTACTGCAAGCAACGATATTTATGTGGTGAGCGTACCCAACCAAGATCAGCTTTATTTGGATAAAAGTTCTTTTTCTGTTTCCTTTTGGATGAAAGCCGATGCATCTTTGCTTCCGCCAGATAATAACAGCAGTGCCTACTTATTATGCAAAGGCTCCATCACAAAAAATGCAAGCACTGGCGCAACCGGCAAACGTTTTGATGTGGAGTTTAAAAACAAACAGATCCGTTTTGCGATTGATGATGATGTTACAAAATCTGAACTACAGTACGATGCAACGGGTATTTTTAACAATACTTGGGTACATGCCGTAATTGAGCGTGACCTATCAGACAATACTTTAAAACTATACATTAACGGAAACTTAGCGAAAAGCATAAGTAGCGGTGCTACCGGAGGCATTGGTGAAGCAAGTGCTTTAGTGGTTGGCAACATTGGCGAACTGGAATTTTTAGCAGCAACAAACGCTCCTGCTCCGTACAAAGGGCAGTTAGATGAACTTAAAATATTTAATTATGCACTTACACCACAGCAAGTATTAGAACAATATGTTGTAAGCCCATTGCCACAGCAGGCCGCTACACCAGCACCTAGTAACGGCGGAATTATCAGCACCCAAGTTAATGCCAATGTAAGTTGGTCCGGCGGTATACACACCAATACTTATAAAGTTTATTTTGGCACAACAAGTGGCGCTTTAAACTACGTAGCAGACCAAGCCGTGGCAAGCCCAAACTATCAATTTACAAATTTAACAGCCAACAGCACTTACTATTGGAGAATTGATGCCGTAGGCGACGCAGGAACTACGGTAGGCACAGAGTGGTCTTTTACAACCGCAAGCGAAACAAAAATTGTGGCCGACTGGCATTTGGATGCCACAAGTGGCACTACTATTACAGACAGTAGCCCTAACGGTTTTAACGGAACGCTGGATAATGTTACCGCCTACCAATGGGAAGCAGGAAGACTGAGCAACGGCTTAAACATCCAAACCAATACTAATGGAGCGATTACCGTACCTGATAATCCACAAATTAAATTTGATAAAACATCTTTCAGTATTTCATTTTGGATAAAAGCAGTTGCGCCGGCATCGTCCAGCACATCCATGTACGTACTAAACAAAGGTGCTTTTGCCAATAGCGTTGCTAACGGAACCAACGGAAGATGGTACGGCGTAGAACTCAAAAACAATTTAATTTATTTTTCTGTAGATGACGATGTAAATAAAACCAGTATCAGCTTTAGTAGCGCCACTTTTTTAACAAATAATTGGGTACATGTGGTGGTAATGAGAGATGTAGCCACCAAAACATTAAAAATTTATAGAAACGGAACTTTGGTAGTTTCTGGGACAGAGAATGCAACCAGCCTTTCAAACGGGATTGCAAACAGTAATCCTCTATATTTCGGAAACGCATACGGTTTAACCGCTCCGTTTACAGGTTCATTGGACGAGATTAAGGTATTTAATTATGCGTTATCCCCAACGGAAATTACTACGCTATCAAATGCGCAATCTTTACCGGTAAACTTAATTTCTTTTACAGCCAAAGCGGAGGGCAATAACGTTAATTTAGTCTGGACAACTGCATCTGAACAAAACAACCACCATTTCACTATTGAAAAATCTGTTGATGGGTTGAACTTTGAAAACATTGCTACCCTTAACGGACAGGGCGATAGCAATAAAGCGACAAACTACACTGCTATCGACTCCTCTCCTATTAACGGAGACAACTATTATCGTTTAACCCAATTTGATAACGATGGTACGGCAAAAGTATTAGGCATAAGAGTTGTTAAATTTGGTATAAGTACCAATAAGGGGTTACTGGTTTTTCCAAACCCTGCCGTTAAGCATATTAACATTAAAGTTCCGGCAAGTATTAAAGATGCAATGGTAACTATTAATACCTTAAACGGAACACAAATTTACAAACGTAAATTAGTGGTACAAGCCGGCCAAATGATAGTGGTTGATTTAGATGAAAAACCTAAAACAGGCATTTACATTTTAACTATTGTTGCCGACGGATTAACCCAAAGCACAAAAATTAAAGTGGATTAAAAATTTGGTTTAGCTCAACCAAACAGTACATCGCTAAACAAATAAAACTTTCCCTTTTGATAAAGGAACTGCATTCTCAAAAAATGCAGTTCCTTTTTTCATGATCCCCTCTTATAAATATCAACAAAGCCGGTTTTTGTCAAAAATTAGAAGGAATCTGTCAATTTTTGAAAGTCATTCCCTATGCTTAGCGCTAGGTTTGTACAACAATTATAAATACAGTGTAAATTCGGAATCATTTCTAAAAATTTTAGTTTATGTTTAAGTTTAAATACTTGAAGGAATAAATCCTTCAAGTATTTTATACTCTCAAGTTGAATATCAAATTATAAAGATGAACAGCAAGCAACACAGTTATACTAAAACCCAGCATCCAATTCATTATTTCATTAGTGTATGGAAAGCATTTATAACTACCACACTCCTACTTTACAGTGTGCAATCTGTTGTTGCTCAACAAAGAACACCATTTAATACCCCAAGAATTGTACGCTACCAGCCAACTAATGAAGGCTATAAAGGCGTAAATCTCGAGAGAAAATTCAATAGAGCTTTATATGGCACAAATACCGGTTTTAGGATAGAAGCCGGAGATAAACCAGAATTTGCTTTATACTTGCCCGGTATGGGCGGAAATCTAAAACTTGGTTTTAAAATAGGAAATACCAAAAAATGGTTGACAGATGCCGATTCGGTTATTGCTATTTACCATCCTGGTGAGATGCTTTACGAAATAAAAGACAAGGCATTAGGCAAGGCAAGTATCCATCTGGAATTATTGGCTTATGCCGATACGGAAGGATTAATCTTAAAAGTAGCTGCCTCAAATCTTAGTCAACCCATACAAATGTTCTCAAGTTATGGTGGCGTAAACGGACAAAAATTTTCCCGTGATGGCGATTTAGGTGCTGATCCTGAATCGGTGTTTTACCTAAAGCCAGAGTATTGTTTAGATAATCAGTTTAAAATTAACAGCAATCAGTTTGAGCTTAGTTTTTTAGATGCTACCGCTCGAAAAGAAAAAGCAAAGGGCAATAAAATCAACACTAACCTAATTTATGGGCTGTTTCCAAAAAGCGCTCTACTTAAAGTTTCTGATGTAAGTTTAATCGATAATTTAGATGCCTTTTTAAAAGGCACAGCTTTAAACGCACCAGTATTAACAGGAAAATTCTTATTAAAGAATGATGCACCTGCATACTTTGCCATTCAAAGAACGGCAAAATTCAACCTTCCCGAACAGGAATTTGTAAAAGCCAAAAGCAAAATTGAAGCATTGGTCAATCGGGTAATCTTAAAAACTCCGGATAAATGGCTGAATAATTATGGTGGCGCTTTGGCCGTTGCAGCAGATGGCATTTGGGAGGAACCTTCTTACATACATGGTGCAGTAGCTTGGCGTATGCACTTAAATGGTTGGCGTGGCGCTTATGTTGCCGACCCGCTTGGCTGGCATGATAGAGCAAAAATGCACTTCGAAAGTTATGCAGCTTCACAATACTTGACCCCAAAAACTGGCCCAGTAGTAGCCGATACAGCTTTACATTTGGCTCGCCAGAAAGAAGTAAGAGGTACATCTTTATTTAGCGAAGGTTACATCAGTCGTAATCCCGGTAAACAATCTCCTCCACACCATTACGATATGAATTTAGGTTTTATTGACCAACTGCTCAGTCATTTCTTTTACACTGGAAATCTTACAGAAATAAAAGAATTATGGCCCGAGGTTAAAAGACATTTAGCTTGGGAAAAACGAAACTTTGATGCAGACGACGACGGACTTTACGACGCTTATGCGGCCATTTGGGCGAGTGATGCACTACAATATAGCGGAGGCGGGGTTACACATTCCTCTGCTTATAATTACAGAGCCAATTTGTTGGTGGCCAAAATTGCCAAGCTTTTGAAAGAAGACGCTACGCCTTACCAAGCCGAAGCTGATAAAATTTCAAAAGCCATCAACTCTAATTTATGGATGAAAGATTTAGGCCGTTATGCAGAATATAAAGATGCTTTGGGTCTCCAATTACTACACCCTTCCGCAGGTTTATGGACAGTTTATCATGCAATAGATTCTGAAGTACCTAATCCAGAACAAGCCTATCAATTGGTAAAATATGTTGATGAGCAAATTCCGCACTTCCCTATTAAGGCAAAAGGTTTAAACCAGGATTATTACACCATTAGCACCACCAATTGGCAACCTTACACTTGGTCAATAAATAATGTGGCTACTGCCGAGGTTTTACATACAGCATTGGCTTTTTGGCAAGCTAACCAAGCAGATGAGGCCTACAAACTTTGGAAAGGCAGCGTTATAGAAAACATGTATTTAGGTGCAAGTCCGGGTAATTTTGGACAGGTTTCTTTTTACGACGCCAACCGAGGTGAACTTTACCGTGATTTTGCCGATCCAATTGGTATGGCCGCCAGAAGTCTTACCGAAGGTTTGTTTGGTATCCGTCCGGATGCGATTAACGATACGCTAACCGTTAAGCCAGGTTTACCTTCAAACTGGGGATATGCTTCACTTCATTTACCCGACGTAAAATTTGACTATCAACAAAAAGGAAATATTTCCAATTATACAATTACGCAACAGTATAGCCATCTTTTAAATTTAAAATTACAACTCTATGCCAAAAGCAGTAAAATAAAATCTATAACAGTAAACGGTAAAAAAACCACTTATAAAGTATTGCCTAATGCGGTAAAATACCCAATCATACAATTAACAGCTCCTAAAAGCCAAACTTACCAAATAGCTATAGAATGGGCTGGAGAAGCATTAAAAACAGAAGAGCAAGTAATCCCTGTGAATAATGATGCAATTAAAATTGACTTGGCTGCATATCAATCCACAGCGCAAAACCTATTATATCGTAAACCTTTTGCAATTACCACAACCGCCGATTCGGGTTATGTTTTTGTTCCGGTAAAACAAGGCGATATGAGCTGGCAACTTCCGGTAAAATTTGTAAAAGCCAAGCAGAAAATAGAAACTACACCTTCAGTAAAAGCTAACCTGCAAACACAAGTTAGTGTAAACTTAAATGGTTACTTTAACGCCAACGTTACTGATATTTTCAAAAACGAATATTTAAGTCCGCGACCGAATGTGCCAACGCTTCAATTGCCTACACAAGGTATCGGAAATTGGTGCTATCCTTTGGTCACTGCCAATATTGATGATTCGGGTTTCAGGAATAAATTGCAGAACAATAGTTTTACCTCGCCAGACGGAATCAACTTTAGCTCACCAGCAACAGGGAAAAACATCATTTATACTTCCATGTGGGACAACTACCCAGATTCGGTAATTATTCCTTTGCAGGGAAGCGCCTCACATGCCTACATGGTAATGGCCGGTTCTACCAACCCAATGCAAAGCCGTTTTGTGAATGGTTTGGTAAAAGTAAACTATACCGACGGAACCCAAGATATTTTGGAACTTAAAAACCCTGAAAACTGGTGGCCAATAGAGCAAGATTTTGTTAATGACGGTTTCGCCTTTACTACGGATGCACCCAAACCTTATCGACTTTACCTTAAAACCGGTGAAATAACAAAAGATTTTAAAAAATATACAGGCATTAAAGGCTTTACAGATAAAGCTATTGACGGCGGAGCGGCCACCCTTTTGGATCTTTCGCTAAATCCAAATAAAAAACTTAAATGTATGGTTTTAATAACCCGAGCGAATGATGTAGTCATCGGCTTAATGTCACTAACCCTAGCGCAATAAAATTTTAAAGCAATAAAAAATGAAGAATATTTTTAAAGCGACAGCTTTTTTATTAATAATAGGCATTGCTCCTGTTTTTGCTCAGCAACTGGCTTTTCCGGGCGCTATGGGAAAAGGTAAATTCGCCACTGGTGGCAGAGGAAAAGAGATAGTACACGTTAAAAACTTAAACAACGATGGTGCAGGATCTTTCCGTGATGCGGTTAGCAAGCCCAACCGTACCGTTGTATTTGATTTGGGCGGGATAATCAAAATAAATTCCAAACTTCAGGTGGCATCCAACATTACTATTTTAGGGCAAACCGCACCTGGCGATGGCATTGTTATTTATGGTGATGCCGTTACTTTCTCAGGTTCTAAAAATGTAATTGCCCGTTACCTAAGACTTCGCGGAAGCATAGCCATGTCTAAAGGTACTTGTACATTAATTATTGATGATGCAGAAAACATGATTCGACCATATATCTGTGCAGTGGGGACGTTGGGATAATTTACACATCAAGAAAAGCAATAACATCACTTTACAGCACTGCATTTTTGGCGAAGGTATAGATCCACAACGATTTGGAGCAATATTAGAAACGCCAACCAACATCAGCATTTATAATTGCCTTTGGATTGATAACCAAAGCCGTAATCCAAAAGCAAAAGCAAAAATTGAATATGTAAATAACGTAATTTACAATTGGGGTGTTACCGGTTTTGTAGGCGGACATTCTAGCGAACATCATTATCAGGATATCATTAACAACTATTTTATCGCTGGACCAAACTCCAACAATTCTTTTGTTGGGCAGTTTACCGCTACAGATCATGTTTATCATCGTGGAAACAAAGCCGATTTAAACAAAAACGGAATTTTAGACGGCATAGCTGTTAACGACTCCCCTTTTGTTGCCTTAAATGCAACGTTAGAAAAAGCACCCTCTACTTTTGATTTAGCCACCAAAGTTTTATCGGCAGAAGAAGCGTTACAAAATGTAATTAAAGAAGCTGGTTGTAGCAATAAAAGAGATGCAGTGGATAAACGCCTAATTGGATACTTAAATTCATTAGGAAAAGAAGGCATAATATTTAAAACAGAAGAAGCGGCAGGTGGCCAACCAGCAATGAAATCTGGTAAAGCAATACAAGACAAAGATGGCGATGGCATCAATGATAAATGGGAAGTTAAAAATAAATTGAGCTTAAAGGATGCCAGTGATGCGAAAAGAATCACTAAAGCAGGCTATTCCCATATTGAAGAATACGCTCAAAGTCTGATCAATTAAAAAGTAGATTTTAAAAATAATGAAAAATATAAAAACCAAAAGTCTGCTCTTATCACTAGCAACCTTTTCAATTTTCGCTTATTCGGCTATTGGGCAAAACAAACAGGAAAAAATAGACCGTAAGGATTTAGTGGAGCGTCATAATGTGATCATTAACAAAGCAGATTCACTAAACTCTTTAACTGTGGGTAACGGCGAATTCGCAATGACGGTGGATGTCACCGGCTTACAATCTTTTCCGGATTTCTACCAGAGAGGAGTTCCCTTAGGGACAGAATCTGAATGGGGATGGGACAGTTTTAAAAACACCAAAGGCTATAAAGTTGAAGAATCTTTAAAAGACTATAATCAATACGGCCGAAAAGTGAGTTATATGGTGCAAAGAAAAGAGCCAGAACGCAGTAAAGAAACTTCCGACTGGTTTAGGCAAAATGCGCACCGCTTGCAATTGGGTAATTTTGGTTTAGAGTTTTACGATGCAAAAGGAGCAGTATTACCAATCTCCGCCATCAAAAACATCCATCAGGAACTCAATATGTACACCGGGATAATCCACTCGGAGTATGAAGTAAACGGCGAAAAAGTAGAGGTAGAAACTTTGGCGGAACCGAAGGCAGACGGCGTTTATGCGCATATTAAATCAAACCTGATTAAACAGGGAAAGTTAAAAGTAAAACTTAGATTTCCTTACCCAACAGGCGCTTGGGGAGATGTAGGTAATTATTACGAAAAGGACGACCAGCATCAGACCACTATCGCTACTCAAACCAAAACTTTTGTTTCCATCAAACATCAGTTGCAAGGAACTTCTTATTTTGCAAATTTAAATTGGGACGGAAAAGCAAGCATCGCTGAAAAGCAAAAGCATTATTTCTTGATTACTCCCGATAAAAACAAAGATGAGTTTGCCGTAAACATTCGTTTTTCTCCTCAATCATATACCTCAAAGGTAGATTTGCTAGGAATGGAAAATGCGAGTAAAACTGCTTGGAAAGCTTATTGGGAAAGTGGCGCAGCTGTTGATTTTTCTGACTGTAGCAACCCTAAAGCAAAGGAACTGGAACGCAGAGTGGTGCTTTCGCAATACCTAATGAGGGTTCAGGAAGCAGGTCATTTTCCGCCACAGGAAACCGGATTAACCTACAACAGCTGGTACGGAAAAGAGCATTTAGAAATGCATTGGTGGCATGCCGTACATTACGCACTTTGGGGCCGCCCAGAACTGTTGGGCAAAAGCGCATCATGGTATTTTAAAGTAGAAGATAAGGCAAAAGCAATTGCAAAAAGACAAGGGTTTGAAGGCGCTCGTTGGCAAAAAATGACAGATAACGAAGGAAACGAATGTCCATCAAGCGTTGGCGCCATGCTGGTTTGGCAACAACCCCATCCAATTACTTATGCAGAGTTATTATACAGAAGCAAAAACGAAAAGAAAGTTTTAGAGCGCTATAAAGACATTGTTTTCCAAACTGCAGAGTTTATGGCTTCATTTGCCCATTTAAATCCAAAAACCAAAAAATATGATTTAGGTCCGGTGTTGATTCCGGCACAAGAACGCTTTAAAGCAGAAGATACTTTTAACCCAACTTACGAGCTGGCTTACTGGAAATGGGCTTTGCAAACCGCACAGGAATGGAGAGTTCGCTTAGGTTTACCGAGAGAAAAAAAATGGGACGAAGTAATCAATAACATTGCGCCTCTACCCGTACAAAACGATGTTTATTTGGCAGCGGAGAGTGCGCCGGATTCATACACCAATCCAGAATATAAAACAGATCATCCTTCTGTTTTTGGCGCATTTGGAATGTTACCACAAACAGGCATGGTGGATACTACCATCATGAAAAATACTTTTAACCTAATTTGGAAAGATTGGAGCTGGAAAGAAACTTGGGGCTGGGATTTCCCGATGACCGCCATGACGGCCGCCCGTTTGGGAATGCCAGATAAGGCTGTTGATGCCCTGTTTATGGATGTGCCTACAAATACCTATTTGGTAAACGGGCACAACTATCAGGAAGAACGTTTGTCTATTTATATGCCCGGCAACGGTGGTTTGCTAACCGCGGTAGCGATGATGTGCGCCGGTTGGGATGGTAATACGGAGAAAAATCCGGGTTTCCCTAAAGATGGAACCTGGAATGTGCGCTGGGAAGGTTTACAAAAAATGCCGTAAATACAACATGAATTACGCAGTTCTCCGAAGCACAGACTAATGTTCACCTTTTTTCGACATTAGAACTTTGCGGTATAAGTAAAGTAAGTAAAAGCACTTCCTTTCATAGCAAAGGGCGTAGTCGAGAGTTTTTTGTTTACTTTTTTGTGGGAAAAATTGTGAAGCACTCATGAGGACAAAAGAAAAAAAACAACCGAATAAAGTAAATGCCATTGCCCGGCATGAGGGCAGAAAAGATTGTGGGTATGGCAAATATTAAATATAAAGGTTATGCAAAGGAAAACATTCATTAAACAACTCTCGGTAGCGGGTTTAGCTTTCGCTTTGCCCAAGTTTTCTTTCTCTACGGAAATCCGTGAGGGAAAGAAATCTTGGCTTTATAAACACCTGAAGCCGGTTCACCGAATTTTAGAGGAAGAAGGTTATTATGTTTGGTGTTGCAGTCCGATACTGGCTGATGATGGAAAAGTACATGTTTTTTACTCACGTTGGGACGCAAAAAAAGGAATGGGAGGCTGGATCAACGGTTCAGAAATTTGTCAGGCTGTGGCCGATGGTCCCGAAGCAACGTTTAAACATTTGCGTGTGCTTTTAAAACCTCGTGGTGCTGAATATTGGGACGGAACAACCTGCCATAATCCGCTCATCAAAAAAGTAGATGGTAAATATGCGTTGTTTTATATGGGCAATCACAACGGTAAAACAAACACCAAGCGAATAGGTTTAAGCATTGCTGAAGATTTATACGGAGACTTTAAACACGCTGAAAAACCTTTGCTTTTACCCGGAGAAACGGGCGCCTGGGACGATCATTGTACCACAAATCCAGCATTTGTAAAACACCCGAACGGTAAATATTACCTGTTTTATAAAAGCTGGAACACCGAAGAATATGAGTATCCAAAATTCCCCATCAAAGGGAACCGCAAATATGGTTTGGCTATAGCCGATGCTTTGGAAGGGCCTTATATCAAATCATCCGACAACCCGGTTATTGATTTTTCTGTTTTAGGAAACAACGAACAACTGGAAGATGCCTACGTTTGGTGGCAACATCAAAAGTTTAACATGGTATCCAGAGACATGGGTTACTACGGTGACAGAAAAGGGATTTATATGCACAGCAAAGATGGTTTACAATGGAGCAAACCCGAATTTGCTTTTGACGAAGTTGAACATTACATCAGCCAGCCACCAAAACCTAAGCACCTTAGCAAATACGGCAGGTTTGAGCGCCCACAATTATTGCTAGACCACGAAGAAAAACCCATTTATCTTTTTTTAACCACACAAGGCGGAAAGTTTGAGACCTCCTCCCCTTTTGTAATGCGAATTGTAACGTAGTTCTTCATGAAATTGATGCCGTGGACTCCCATTTCCATCCCATTCCAATGGGATAAATCCGTTTAGTGAACAAAAGACAACCAACCTTTGCAATCCAATATGATTCCGCGTTAAAGTTTAAACCCGGGAACACCCTAAATTATCCCACAAAAAAAGCGTCTCAACCCTAAAATCAAGACGCTTTCGAAATAAAATCTACTTGCTCACCGGCAACCAAACCGACATTTCACTAACGTGTCCCCTATTGCCCCAGGCGTAATAAGGAATTAACTTAATATCCGCTTTTTTCTCACGGGAATTTACTTCTCGGTATAAAGTATTTTTCCAGCTTTTTTCATTGTCCAACAATGCCGAACCGTTTAGTACCAGCATTTTAGCGCCATCTATGTTTTGCATTACAGGCGCAAATTTAATACTTGCCGGAAGTGTAAAATCAAAAACTTTATTTCCATTATCTGTTGATTCTGCACAATAAACTACTGGACCGTATTTCACGGCAACTTGGTTACGGGTTTCCTCTACCATTGGGTTGGCTTCCACCAATTTGGCTTCCATTGGCATTTGCAATGTAATTACATCGCCTTTTTTCCACTTAGCGTTTACCGCAAAGTACTGTCCGCCTTTGATGTTTTCGTTAACCAATTTGCCATTTACCAAAATATTCGCTGTTTTGCACCAGCCAGGGATACGGAAATTTATAGCCTGAGTGCTTTTTAAATTGCTCTGGATATTGATTTTCACCTGGCCATTCCAAGGATAATCTGTTTGTTGATTCAACTTGATCTCCTCGCCATTTTGCAAGGTGGTTTTTAAATTATTGCTTCCAAAAAGGTTCACATACAAACCGTTTTTACCGATGCTATAAGCGTAATCACTCACCTCGGAAATGGTGCGCACCACATTTGGCGGACAGCAGTTTGATAAAGTAATATAAGGCACTCTGTCTTTCGACCAGCGTTGTTTAAAAGGTAAATCATCAGAATAACTCAAGGGATTGGTATATAAAAACTTCGTCCCATCTAGGCTAATTCCCGATAAAACGCTGTTGTACAAAGCGGTTTCCATCACATCTGCATATTTGGAGTCGCCAGTAATCTGTAGCATCCTCCAATTCCATAATACGTTACCAATATTGGCGCAAGTTTCGTTATGGGCGGTAAAGTTTGGCAATTGATACGGCCTTCCATAAGCCTGGTGGATTTTCTGCACTTCCGTTGGGTTATAAGAAGTTCCGTCCGGCGACACACCATCATACAAAGAACCACATCCACCGGTAACATACATTTTGTGCTGCGTTAAATCATCCCACATCACATTTAGCCTTCCTAAAAGCGCAGTATCTCCATCTTCGGCATATAAATCGGCGACGCCAGCATAAAGGTAATTTGCCCTAACCGCATGCCCGGTAATGTGGGTTTGCTGTAAAAACGGAATCCTATCCTGATTGTCATCGGTTCCGTCGTCGATATCGCCTTTAATGGCAATTAAATGTTTGGCCAACTCTAAATACCGAGGATCTTTTGTGGTGCGGTACATTTCTATCACGCCCATATAATGCGACGGACAAATGGCGTTACGGGCTAATGTGGACGATGCTTTCTGATAGAAATTGTACAAATAATCGGTGGCTTTTATAGCTACATTCAATAAATTGGTTTTCCCGGTTGCCCGGTAATGCACACAGCCGGCCGTCATTAAATGCCCGATGTTATATGCCTCAAAACTTAACCTGTCCTGAAACTGATTTTTTTCACCGGTATTACGTTGCTCAATCATGGCTTTGGTATAAATATAACCATCAGCTCTTTGCGATTTGGCAATTACCGCGATGGCTTTATCCATCATTTCGTCCAGTTTTTTGTCTTTGGTGATGGCGTACATATTGGCTACGCCTTCCAACACTTTATAAAAATCTCCATCGTGAAAAGATGGACCTTTGTGTTGGCCCGTATCTAATCCGGCCGCAATCTCGAAGTTTTTAAAAGCGTGACTTATATTTGCATCCATATAAGTATCCCATATATGTGGAATCATAGATGTTCTACAAACTTCAAACCTGTCGCCCCAAAAACCGCCTATCCAACGTACATCTTCCATATTTGGGCTATGGAAAACCGCATATTTACTGTTGCTTGTGTTGGTTAATGCTTTTTGTTGTGCAAAAGCAAAGCATCCTGTTAAACAGAATAACATCGTAATTACATAATTTCTATTTTTCATAATTTCTTATTAATATAACGTTTTAGGGCTTATTTTTGATTTCAACGCTGAATAACCACCCCCAACCCAATGTCATTAAGTTAAGAGAATTTTTCTCTACTTCGCGTCATGTCGAGGATACGAGACATCTCACAAGCAAGGTCTGCTTATAGCGCCTGATACCTATTTGTGAGATGTTTCATTATCGTTCAACATGACGTAATGAAGAGAAAAAACTCTTCTCCGTTCAATCTCTCCCTCTGGAGAGAGATACAGAGGGAGATTTTCTCTTTTCATTATTTGAATATCGTTCTTTATGGTGCAAATCCTCGACTGCAGGATGGTTAGACCCATAATCTCTTATTTAATTTCTTTTTCAATTACAATTGGTCCTAATAATCCGGCCGGCAATAAGGATTCTCCTTCTAAATGATAAGGTGCCGTAGTTTGTGTAATTCGCTTATCAACAGACAAACTTTGATCTCCAATTAATCGGTTATGCCAAGTGTTTGTGACGCCAATTTCTATTTGATTTTTGCCTTTTTTAATGGCGGATGATATGTTGATGCGATGCGGGTTTGTCCATATTACACCGACTTGTTTTCCGTTTACTGTAACCGAAGCCAAATCATGAATTTCCCCAAGGTTTAGATATAGCGTTTGTTTTAAATCTTTTCTTTTTAGTTTGATGGATTTTGAATAAACTGCCGTACCCGAATAATATTTGATGCTGGAATCTGCTGAGGAAGTCCAGTCGGTTAGTTTATCCATACTGATGGATGTTGAAGGACCACCGTAACTTTTATCGAACTTTACTGTCCAGCTTTCGCTGATGTTGTTCACCTGTTCAAACTCAGACCAATTTTTTCCTAAGTTCTTTGCAGAAATTTCTGCTTTTCCTTTAAAAATTACGAAAACAGATTGCGCTGGTTGCAACTTCAATTTGATTTGGGTTCTGCCGTTTTCAGTCTGGTAAGATTTTACCGCAGTCCAGGTATCGGTTACCGCATCGTAAAGTTGAGGTTTCATCCCGCTAAAGCGGAAAGAAAAATCTAAAACTCTTTCTTTTTGTTGCTGGTTGCTGATGAAATAAATCTCCTGATTATCGGCACTACGATGGTTCCAAGCGATGTCATCGGCGTAAGCGTTTCCAGATTCTGTAACGATTAAATCCTTAGCTAAACCGTATTCCGAGAAATCACTTTTGGTATACGGTTGATCTTTTATAACGATAATTCCTTTACTTTCCAACTCTTTTATTTTGTTTAAAGAAGCTTGGCTAATGATGTTATCCGGGTTCATCACGTTTTCGATTGGCAAAACTAAAATCTTATAAGCCACGCCATTTTTGCTGAATTTTACTCTTCCGTTTTCTACAAAAGCATTCTGTAAAGCATCGGGATTAAAGGAATCATAAGCATAGCCATTCAACGGATTTACCCAGTCTTCTGCCTGAAAAGCATTGGCCGTATTGGTTACGCCCTTTGGGATTTGTTGCAGAGGAACACCTTCGTTATTTTGTCTTATCTTTTCGGATTCTACTCTTTCTTGCCCAAAAATCCCCGGTAAAGTACTTACAAAACGATCCGGCAATAGGGAACGTCGCGGAATTTCATCGCCCGTGAAAACGGCGATATCCCGTACCGGCTTGCCTTGCTGTAACAAATGCTGAACATTGGTGGCATAATCAACCCAAGCTTTCCCGGGTTTCCACCAGGTTTGGTCTCGCTGAAAGTACAAGCCCACACCATCTAAGGTCATTCCGGGTTTTCTATCCATCCATGGATTGTGTGTAAACACGTGGTAAACCATTTTATTGATTCCCAAAGCGTAGTTTCTATCCTGCAAAGCTTTCAGCATGCCAGGTTGCTCGCTCCAATCCATCCTCACGGTCGTAAAAGATTCCGACTGGATAATTGATTTTCCGTAAATATGACTCGCAGAAACTGCATCTAACATATCATTTGGCTTGTCATGCGTTGGGCTGTTAAACCAGAACTCGCCCATTGGCACATCTACACTTTTGTAATGTAACATACCATCACTCACCATGGTTGGCGCTACACTTTCAGCGGTAAAAGTTAGTCCGTTTTCTTTAGCTAAAGATGCTGTTGTTTTATAAAAAACATCATTTACCAGTTCGGCAATGGTTAAACGGACATCGTACAATACCTTTTCTGATTTGCTGGCACTTTCAATGGGTACGCCCGCCATTACAGGCAAATAAGGCATTAAATCGTAACCTCTTCTTTGCTTAAATTCGGTAGCAAAATTTGCTGACCAGTTTTGGCTTCCGCACTCCCAACTATCAATATGGAAACCGGTCAAGACATCTTTATATTCTGTTCCGGCATGCTTTAAAGCTTCGCCATACCAGTTATTAAACTGCAATTTTATAGCTTCTTTGCTGAACTTATCGCATTCTAAACCCATTCCGCCACCACCAGTGGCATTGGTATGTCCGGTAGAAGTATGTCCAATTCTAAGAATTGTCCAATCGCCCACAGGTGCTTTCCAATTTAACTCGCCATTGGCATTTACTTTATCCGTTAGATTAATAATTTGGTAAGGGTTGACACATAAATCATCACTGATTTCTTGAGCAGTAGTACGTTTGCTGATACGCCAAACTTCCCCGTTTTTACTTTCGTACTGATTGATGGTTGGTTCTGAAAAAAGTTGCAAGCCTGTTAATTTTAGGGATGGTTTCCATTTGGCGGCGTCTAAATCCTCATCAGCGGGCAAAGAGCCTTCTTTATCATATACCAACCGGAAATATTTCGCGGTAGCAGGTACAATGCTGTAAGTATGCTCTACATCGGTGTCTTGCCAGCCATGCCGAGGTGCTTGTAATTGTTGATGGTCCTTGAAGTTTATGCCATCATCGCTCACCTGAACCAATAATCTTTGTGCCTCGTAATTGTTTCCATTAGTTTCTACCCTAATGGTACGGCAGGTAAAAGCTTTTTGAAAGCTAAAGGTGATATAAGCTTTAGCCGAGGTTTTAAAAGATTCTTTGCCGTTGGGTGCGATTAGGAAATCAACATTTTCGCCAGTGCTGGCGGTTACTGTCGGTTTTAAAGTTTGGGTATTCAGTTTTGATCCTGCTAAGGACGGAAACGCGACAATTTCTATGTCTTGATAATAGTTTTGATAATGCTTTGGCCTAGGCAATTGGATTTTTAAAAGTTTGTTGCCTTGTACATCCAATTTGCTGAAAACTACTTTTTGCATGGATAGTTCTGGCGTAATCCATGGACCTCCGCCAAGTGCAAAACCATCGCTAAAGTGCATCCCTATTTTTAGATTGAGCCTTTTAGCTTCCGCGAAAGCAAAGGTGACCATATCCCACCATCTTGGTGTTAACTGAACTGCTTCTGGAGTATAAATAGGTGGCTTTGCCGCACCTTTAATGGGCATTAAATAAGCTCCGGCAATACCGTTTGCTTTCATGGCTTCCAAATCGGCAGTAATGCCTGCTTTTGAAACGCCGGCCTG
Organism: uncultured Pedobacter sp.; assembly: GCF_946480185.1. The sequence goes on from NZ_CAMLIG010000004.1 coordinate 29,342, forward strand.
CATCCAGTACCAGAATACCCAAGGTTTGGTGTTATCAATCTGCTGAGCCCAAGTATTTAACGAAGCTGTGGTTAAAATTATTAATAAAAATCGTTTTAAAAATTCCATTAAGCAATAGCTGTTTTTGTTTTCACCTTGTGACCAAATACGCTGAAATATAAAATAACCAAAAAGCAGATTAAAGGAATAATGTAACCTGCTTGAATATCGTCGTGTTTGATATCGATAAATGTTCCCATTACATAAGGCAAAATTGCACCTCCAACAATTGACATTACCAATAATGAAGAGCCGGTTTCCGTATCGGATTTTAAACCCACAATGCCTAAAGAAAATATGGTTGGAAACATAATGGACATGAAAAATCCGATTCCGCCTAAAGCATAAATCACGTAAATGCCACTTCCATAAATTGCCACTGCACAAAGTATTACGCTCAAAACACAATAGATAGAAAGCAATGTATAATCTTTCACATATTTCAAAAAGAAAGTTCCGATGAATCTACCCGCCATAAATAAGAAGCCATAAACACCTAAATAATATCCGGCAGTTTTTTCGTCCATATTGGCACCTTGCTCTGCCATACGGATAAAGAAACTGGTTACGCAAACCTGTGCGCCAACGTAAAAAAACTGAGCTACCACTGCCCAGCTTAAATGCGAATGTTTAAGCACAGAAAAGAAGCCCGGTTTTACCTCAACTTCGGTATGTTCTGGTTTCATAGACGGCAAGTGCATAAAATAAAAGATGACCGCCACCGATACTAAAATTAAACCCAAGATAATGTAAGGCAGTTTTACCGAAGCCGCTTCGCTCATTAAATAGGTGGATCTTTCTACATCAGACATGGCTGCCATTTGGTCTGGCGTAAAGTTTTTACCCGATAAAATAAACAACGAGCCAACAATTGGCGCTACCATGGCCGCCAAACCGTTAAAAGATGCCGCTAAGTTTAAGCGTTTGGAAGAACTTTCCGGCGGACCTAAAATTGCCGCATAAGGATTAGCACTGGTTTCTAAAAGAGCCAATCCGCAACCAATTACAAATAGGGCAAACAAAAACATGCCGTAGGTAAGCGTGTTTGCTGCCGGAACAAACAAAAAAGCGCCAATAGCAAAAATAAGCAGACCAGTAATAATGCTGTTTTTGTAGCCAAACCTTTTCACAATCATCCCGGCTGGAATAGCCATAATAAAGTAGGCGAAAAACACCGAACTATCAATTAAAGTGGACTGACGGTTATTTAACTGACAGGCCTTTTTTAAATGTGGAATCAGGATGGAATCCAGATTATGCGCCATTCCCCAAAGAAAAAATAGCAACGTTACTAAAATAAAAGGCACCAAATATTTGTTGCCCTGTGCTTTGCCTTGCGGTAACGGCGCTTCATGTTGGTCGCCGATTTGGTTAGTTACTTGCATCGTTTTGTTAGTTCGTTGGTTGGTTAGATTGTTAGGTGGTTGGTTGGTTAGATCAAACGGATTAGCTTATTTCTTTCTGTTTACTAATAAAAGGTGATCGCAAACCATTACCACTTCTCCCCTTTGGTTGATGATTTCTACGTGTTCTGTTACGGTGCCCATTTCTGGTTTTTTGGCTTCTCCTTTTTCGGATATGGTGATCTCTGAGTGGATGGTATCGCCGATGTGAACGGGTTTTACAAATCGCATTTTATCATAACCTCTAGAAAATGCTTCGGGGTTAATTTCTGATGCGGTTAAACCGATTCCGATACTGAACACCATGGTTCCGTGGGCAATTCTCTGTTTAAAAGGTTGGGTTTTGCACCATTCGGCATCCATGTGGTGCGGAAAAAAATCTCCGGTATGCCCGGCGTGAACCACAAAATCTGTTTCGGTGATAGTTCGGCCGAGCGTTGTTCTTTTATCGTTTAACTGATAATCTTCGAAATATGTTGATTTGAAATACATTTTTTTTGTTCAGTAGTGAGTATTTAGTAGTGAGTTCCTATCCTTGTTGCTCTTGATTCTTGGTTCTATTTTAAGTCATTTTACAATTTTTAAGGATGGCTAACCACTCCCTACACCCGCCAGCGGGGGACACTTGTATTGTTTTTTATTCATCGTTGTAATTTGCCACTCAATATCTCTCGCTGGCGGGAGAATTAAAGAGGGTGGTTTTTCTTTACTAATTTTATAATTTAAGAATGGTTATACCACCCCTACCCATGTTATTTAAGCGATGCCGTCATGTTGAACGATAGTGAAACATCTCACAAATAGGTATTGTCTCCATATTGGCAACTTTTCTTGTGTGATGTCTCCTATCGTCGACATGACGGAGTGATAATTTAACCCTCCAAAGCCACTCCGCCGCTCTCGTTACTAACGTAACAGGCTTCTACAACTTTCATTGTGCCTAAAACGTCTTGTACGCTAGTGTGTAATATTTTATCCGAACCTTCTTTGTAACGCATTAAGTTGGACATTGTACCCACAAAAGCTTCTGGGAACCAAGAACCTTCTAATTCTAATTTCTTCCATTCATATTCTCCTTCTTCGTTTTTGATGGTGTATTCAAAAACATCGGGCAAGCCTTCGGGATAATTCATCAAAAGTCCCATTTTTGCTTTGATGGCTCCTTTTGTTCCCTCCCATTTGATGTAGCTTTCTTCATTCAATGCTCCAAAATCGTGGTCGTGATTGGTGTTGATGACCGCCCTTAAATCATCCTTATAGTTCATCAAAATGGTTGAACGAGAGGAGGATAAATCTTTTTTAGGATGAGAATAAGTGTGCGCTTGTACCGATTGTGGATTACCAAAAAATGAACGGATACAATCAATATAATGTACACTATGGAATAAAATTTCTAAACGAGGATGTCCTTTAATTACCGGAAACAAATGCCAAGGTGTATTTACCGTTACTTTAAATTCGATATCGTAAATATCGCCAATTAGATTTTGGCTGATAATAGACCTTGCCGCAGCAACAAATGGTGCAAAACGCAACTGAAAATTAATGGCAGCCACCAAGTTTTTCCGTTCGCAAACTGCTACAATTTCTCTAGCCTGCTTTAAATCGTTGCCCATAGGTTTCTGGATTAAAACCGCAGCACCGTCCGGCAGTTGTTCTAAAATCTCGATGTACTGGTCGGGCAGAACGGTAATATCGTAAACCGCATTTGCAGGCGCATTTTTAACGGCATCTGCAACGGTGTCAAAAACATGCGGAATATTAAATTTTTCTGCAAAATCTTTCGCTTTGGCTATGGTTCTGTTGGTAATTCCGAAAACTTCAAAACCTGCCATTTTATAGGCTGGCAAATGCGCATCTTTTACAATTCCGCTTGCGCCGATGATGATAATGGGCTGTTTTGTTTTGGGTAGTTCCGGCTTATAGTTGATCTGCATTTTATTAAGTTAAAAGTCAAAAGTTGAAAATTAAAAGACTTACAGCTCTGACGGTAAGCGATTTATCAAACATCTTTCGTTTTATTTAAACATCACGTTAGTTCATTAATTTGAGACTGTGTTTTTTTTAACAATACCGTTGATGGAACATCTGTAATTACGGCCTGAAGCACCATCTGATCTATCAATTCGGCTATTTGCGGCCAGTTTTTTATTTGCGGTAAGGTTTGGGCGTTCTCATGCAAATGCTCCAATTTGTGATAAAAAGGAATTTCGGCGTTGATGTCGGCATCTGTCCAAGTGGATTTTCTACAACCTATTCCGCCTTCCTGCGTGAGCAGTTTATCTGAACTGGCTTGTGTTGCGAACCTTAAGAAATCATAAGCCAACTGCTGGTATTCGCTTCCTTTACCAATGGTATATAACCAATAAACATTTAAAGAGGCTGTTTGATGCCCGGGTTGACAAGGCAATTCTGCAATATCTACTTTTCCCTTGGTTTTTGATTCAGGGATCACTTCGCACATGGATGCAAAGCCAAACCAGTTGATAGCTAAAGCTGCTTCGCCTTTTGCAAAAGCCATACCGGCACCCACCGAACCAAAATTCCTGGAACCGGGGTGATTGGCATTTTCATCATTTACGATTTTACGGTAGTAATCCAATGCTTCAACGCCAGCTTGATGATGGATATTTATTCTATTTTTTTCGTCTATAAGCTTTCCGCCACGAGTCCATAGTTGGAGGCAAAAATCAAAGACCATGTTATGCCCATCAGGGTAATTCGCGAAAACGCAACCATAAAGATTTTCTTCCGGACGGTTAAAAAAGGTTACCATATCCGTAAACTGCTGCCAAGTTTTTGGTGGATTTAACGCGTAACCATAAGTTTTTTCAAAGTTTTCTTGCTCTTTGGCGTCCCCAAACAAATCCTTTCTGTAAATCAAACATTCGGGACCATCATGAAAAGGCAAGCCATAAATCCCCTCGTTAATCTGCTGTAACTTCAATAAAGAATTATGCCAGTCGTTGGGGAAATCCTGTGGAGGATTTTTATTGATTAATGGTTTCAAATCCAATACGGCGTTTTTGTTTACCGCATCAAAAATCCAATCAGTGTTTAGATGAGCAATATCCCAATAACCGTTTTTCAAGCCATTTTGCGTGATGGTTTGGTAATACAAATCATGAAGCTCAAAAGCTACCATTTCTACCGGAACAGTTACATTTTGTTCCTTGCAGAAAGCATCCCAAAGTTTCTGCAACGCACTCTCAAATGGAGCAAACTTTCTAACCGCTATTCTAAATTTCTTTTTCGCCATTAGCAATCAATAAATTCTTTTATGATACGTTCGTTGTCCTGTCCTAATTTAGGCGAGCCTTTTGTAGAGGTGAAAATTTCGCCATCAATTTTGATTGGACAACGGGTAGTTTTATAATGATAACCATCTTCCATAGCAACTTCCTGAATAAAATCCAACACCTTAAATCCTTCTTGCTCAAAAAGTTGCTGATAGTTAAGTACGTTTGAGCACCAAATATCTGCTGGCTCCAAAATATTTAACCAATATTGCGTATCCTGAGTTTTTAAATGATTCGCCAATACGGTTTTAATCTCGTCTCTTAACTCAAATTTATTTTCTGGGAAACGGTTCAATTCTTCACAGTTTAATAATTGGGACAATACAGGAATTTCTCCCATTGCCAAAGCAAGATAACCATTTTTAGTCTGATAAATACCGTAAGGAGCGCCTAAATAAGCGTTTGCATTATTTGATTTGGTACGTACTGGCAACTCCCCACCATCATTATAAAAAGTGGTGATGGTTTCGAACTGAAAATCAAAAGCGGACTCCAGCATACTTACTTGAACCAAAGCGCCTGTTTGATGCATTGCTTTTCTGTACAAAGCGGCCAAAATGCCTTGAGCCAAATGTGCCCCAGCAAGCATATCAACAATAGATAAACCCATGGGTACAGGTCCATCATTTTCGTTTCCGTTTAACCAAGTTAATGCAGTTAACGATTGCAAAAGCAAATCTTGCCCTGGCTGGCTATTCATTGTTCCATTAGCCCCGAATCCAGAAATTTCCGCATAAATTACTTGAGGATTAAGCGCCTTTACATCTTCGTAACTCAAACCTACACGTTCCATTACTCCCGGACGGAAATTATGCATCACTACATCGGCTTTAGCCAATAATTTCTTTAGCTTTTCTAACTCTTCGGGTTGCTTAAAATCTATCGCAAAAGATTCCTTATTTCTGTTAATGGTATGAAAAACGGAGGATTCCCCGTTCATAATTAAATCTGAAGTGTAAAGCGTACGGCAAATATCGCCAATACCCGGACGCTCAATTTTGATGACACGAGCGCCCAAATCTGCCAAACGCAAACTAGCCGAAGGCCCGGACAAAAACTGACTAAAATCTACTATTAAATAATCTTCCAGTGGCTTCATCTAATCGTTTAAAAAATTCGCTAATAGTGTAATATTGTGTTCTCCAACTTTAGGAGCGGGCTTTTCACTGGTTAAAATTTGTCGATCAAGCTGAATTGGACAACGTGTGGTGGTTAAACATTTATTTTCAGAAAATTTAACCTCTTGCTTAAGAGACATTCCGAAATCAAGCTCATCTAATTGCTTATAATTAAGAACTTCTCCGCACCAAACGCCTTTTTCTGCCAAAACATACAGCCAAAATGTAGTGCTTTCTGTAATTAACTTTTCGCCTAAAATCTTTCTTATTTCATCGCGTTTAGCAAACCAAGTGCTTTTATCTTCGTATTTACTGAAATCAATATTTAACAGCGATCCTATAAACAGTAAATCGCCCATGGCTAATGCCATAAAGCTATCTTTGGTTTTATAAATGCCGTAAGGAGCACTTAAAAATGCGTGGGCGCTCCCATCAACATCTCCTCTTTCTTGAATAATTCCACCGTCGTTCAAATAAGATGTAATGGCTTCAAACTGAACGTCTAAAACAGACTCTAATAAACTCACCTCAACCAATACGCCTTTACCCGTTTTAGCTCTTTTTAGTAAAGCCGTTAAAACACCTTGTACTAAATGATTTCCGCACATGATATCTGCCACGGACAAACCAAAAGGTACCGGACCTTGACTTTTTTTACCTGTTAACCACGCCAAACCTGAGAGCGACTGTACCAACAAATCCTGACCCGGTTTACGAGCCCATGGACCTTTACTACCGTAACCCGTTACTACTCCGTAAACAATTTTTGGATTAATCGCTAGAACATCTTCGTAAGTTAGTCCAACTTTTTCCATCACGCCCGAACGGAAATTATGTGTCATCACGTCCGCTTTAGCGATGAGCTTTTTGACAAAAGCTACATCATCCGGATTTTTTAAATCGGCTGCAAAAGATTCTTTATTTCTATTGATGGTATGAAACAGCAGGCTACTCTCGTCTAAAAAAAGGTCTTTAATACTCAATTGCCGGCAAGCTTCGCCTTTTATGGGGCGCTCGATTTTAATTACCCTAGCACCTAAATCAGCCAATTTTAAACCGGCAGACGGACCGGCCAAGAACTGGCAAAATTCCAACACCACTAATCCTTCTAAAGGCTTCATACAGTTTGCAGGTTTAAGGATTTAAGGTAGAGTTCGTTCATTTTTTCAAGCACTGTGTTTTCATCACCGCCATTCATCAAATAATTGCGGACAATATCACCGGCATGATCCTGAAAAGCCATGTGTCCGAAATATCGTGGACGAAGAAAAGCCCTTTCTAATGCAGGTAAAGTATTTTTAAAATATTGATGCGTAATGGTATTTACACGTTCATTTTTCCAAGCTTGTAAATGTCCTGGTTGTCCTCCGTTTACTGTAAAAATATTTTGTTGCACATACGAAGAAGCTGTAAACTCAGCATATTTAAGCGCTATATCCCTATGTGTTGAGAATGCTGAAACGGCCAAACCGGTACCACCTAATGTGCTCGACATTTTTTTCCCGTTTAAGCTCACCAAATCATAAAAATGAAGCAGATTTCGGCTATAACCCGTACGGGAATAATTAGAGTAACCATAAGCGAACGGACAATAAGCAATTTTATCTGTATTGACCATTGCTTCGTAAACTTTAATAGGATTTCTACTGAAATTTTCTGGTGCAATGTAGCTTGCCAATTCCTTGAACATTTGCAATGCTTTTATACCTGTTTCTTTGGAGATTATTTGCGCCTCATTTTGAAACGGCGCTTCCTCTAAACTACAGCAAAACATATAGAAACTCATCAGCAAATCAATTGGAATGCCTGCAAAAGCAACCAAACCCTTTTTTGCGAGCGCTAATAAATCATCATAAGTCTCTGGAACTTTTAAACCGTGTTTTTCTAAAACATCTAACCTTGCAGACGCTACCGGCGTTGCCGCGTCTATAGGTAAAGCCCAAAGTTTATCTTTAAAAACGTAGCTTTCGTAAGATTTACCTACTGAATTTTCTTTTTGATCCTGAATAAAATTTGCCGGCAAATAATCAGACAGTGGCAAAATCACTTCTGTTTTTGCACCAAAACCTGTCCACGGATGATCAATTACCAACAAATCAAAACGTTTTGCCAATTCTTCAATGGAGCTATCTGCAAACTCTTGTAAACTTCTTTTTTCCCAACTGATCTCTACATCAGGATTTAACTCAGAAAAACGCTGAGCGGTAGCCACCATAGGCAAAAGCCCTCTGGTATGATTCCATGTAATCCCTTTTAATTTATTCATCTATTATATTCTATTTCAATCCTTTATAAATACCCGTTAAAGTTTTTTCATCAGTTTTAGCTAATGGTTTTAGGTAAAAGCTATAACTGTAATTCCCCGATTTGATCTGATATTGGGGTAATGGTTGAGAAAGATCACTCCAAGTATCATTTCCTCCTACTCCCATTTGTTTTAAATCAATATTTACCGTTATAAATCCAGCATCAACTAGCTTGTTGGTATGCGTTGCCTTAACAATATTTTCTTCTGTCCAAGGCCATGCACTCATACTCAATAAACTATCAGCAACTACCATTAAACCGCTTTGCTGGTTTGTAAAACTCATCCATCTAACATCTGTTCTGTTAGCATTCTCTTGCGGATAAACATAAGGCTCGGTAAAATCTTTTAATTTGATCTGGTAAATGCCGGCACTAAAACCAAAAGATCTATCTATATAATTCTCCTGAGGACCTTTTCCGTAAAAAGTGATATTTTGAAAATCATTATTGATAGCACCCTGCAAACCAATTTTTGGAATATTTGGCAAAGCCGAATCCGCATTTAAAGCATAACCAACTTTAATTTCTCCTTGATTATCGATGGTATAAGTAAGCACTACCGTTGCACTGTCTTTAATGATTTGATAAGTAGATTGATAAACGGAGCCCTTAGAGATTTCTTTAAAACTCATCAATGCTGGAGTAGCAACATACCATTGCTTCAGTTTTTTCATCGGTTTCCAGCCTTTACGGTCGTTATCTGTTTGCGGACGGGTAAAATGTGGTAAAAAAGGAGATTTAACCAACTCTTTTCCGTTTTGGATGTAGGATGCTAACGCCCCGTTTTTGAAACCAATTTTGAAATTTTTGCCAGTTAAAGTAATCTCAGAACCACTTCCGGTTTGAGTAAGTGCCTGCGTTTTTTCCTTTTTAAGTCCTACAATTAAATTAGTGATGGCTAACTGATTGCTGGCAACTTCATGTCCTTTATTAGCCCAAGGAAAATCATTTTTTAGCTTAAAGCTGATGTTGACCAAATACTCGTTCCCGGCTTTTAACTTTGGATAATACGATTTGATATTAAGATCTTTTGTGCTTCCGGCAGGAATATCTATAGACGGAATTTGAACCGTTTTAATATTTACTCCGTTTTCCAAAAAGCTGAGGAAAACATCATAATTCACTAAATTTTTTGAAGCATGGCGGTTTTGAATACTTAAAACACCTTGCGCTTTATTTTTCCATTCTGTTTCTGCAGGTTGGTAAACCCATTTGCACTCATACATTGCCGCTTTCGGATGCCCGTCTGGACCAGCAATTCCATTAATATTGAAATTGCCATCGTTAGGTTTATCGCCAAAATCTCCACCGTAAGCGTAAAATTCTTTTCCTGTGGAATCTTTTTTCAGTAACCCTTGATCTTTAAAATCCCAAATACAGCCACCAATCAATCTTGGGCGAGAGCGGAAAATATCCCAAAACTCTTTCATATTACCCGTAGAATTTCCCATAGAATGCGAATACTCTACAAAAATAATCGGCCTTTTATCGCCATTTTTTTGGCTCAACAGTAAATCTGGGGTAAATATACCAGGATAAAAACGACTCACCATATCTACATAATATTGGTCGAGCGGGTTTTCTAAACGATGCGCATGGTCAACTGGTTTTGGATATCGAGGATCAGACGGATCTATATAACCTTCTTCTTTCGGACTGCCCATTGCAGGCTCGTAATGAACTGGGCGGGTAATATCGTAATCGTGAATCCATGCAGACATTGCAGCATTGTTTGGTCCACGACCAGCTTCGTTTCCCAAACTCCAAATCACAATACTCGGATGGTTTTTATCCCTTAAGACCATCCGGCTGGTGCGTTCCATATAAGCAGTTGTCCATGACGGATCGTTGGCTAACTTACCTCCCAAACCATGCGTTTCATAGTTCGCTTCGTCAATTACCATCATTCCATATTTATCGCATAGTTCGTAGAAATATGGGTCGTTTGGATAATGGCTGGTTCTGATCAGGTTGAAATTGAACTGTTTTAGTGTTTTTACATCTTTTTCTAAATCTGCTCTGCTTAAAGCTTTTCCTTTTACAGGATCATGGTCATGGCGATTTACGCCGTAGATATAAGTTACTTTTCCGTTGATGAGCAGTTTGCTGTTTTCTTTAGAAAATTCGATACTACGGAAACCTACTTTACAGCTTTTGGCTTCCATTAAATTTCCTTTATCATCCGTTAAGGAAAGTACCAAAGTGTATAAATTTGGCGCTTCGTCACTCCATTTTTTAGGATTTTTCACTTCGGTTTCCATTAAACCAAATTTCACGTTATCTAAGCGGGGATAAATCTCGTTAACGATATCTAAGGCACTTTTTTCTAAGGGTTTCTGAAAAACAGGCTGATTTTTATCATCGTACAATTGCGCCTTCACTTCATAACCTTTTGGAATAAAATCTCCAGAATAATTATCTATCCGCGGGCGAAGACTGAATATTGCATCTTTGTATTGCTTATCCAACTTGGTTTCATAATGATAATCAGCAATGCGGATTTTTGGTTCCGCCAATAACATGACTTCTCGCTGGATACCGCTCATCCGCCAATGGTCCTGGTCTTCCAGATAAGCGCCATCGCTCCAGCGAATTACTTGTACAGAAACCACATTTTCTCCGTCCTTTAAATAGGCAGTTGCGTTAAACTCGGAAGGCAGGCAGGAATCCTCTCCATAGCCTAAAAACTTACCATTTATCCAAACTCTAAAAGCCGAACTTACTCCACCAAAATGCAAGGTGATGTTCATATTTTTCCAGTTTGCAGGTAAAGTGAAACTACGTTGGTAAGAACCTACACCATTATAATTTTGAGGTACAAAAGGCGGATTAACCGGACGGAAAGGATAAGCTGCACTTTTATAAATTGGAATATCATAACCTTTTAATTCCCAATTAGATGGAACTTCTATTTTATCCCAGTCTTTAACTTTTTCTTTATAAAAATCTTGCGGAGCATCTGCCGGTTTAAAGGCAAATTTAAAATCCCAATCACCGTTTAAAAGCAACATTCTGGATTTTGTACGGTCGCCTTTTAGCGCATCCTCAATGGTTGCGTAAGAATAGGCAGCTGTCCGCGACTTATCCCTGTTAATCTCTGTGATTTGAGCAACTTCCCAAGGTGGCGTATTGTAAATTCCAGGCACTATTGGCACCGCAGCAGGCTCGCCAGTTACCAATTGCGCAAACGCCGAAACGCAAAAAAAGAGAAATGCAATTAGAATTTTTATTTGTTTCATTTGGTGAAGTTCAGATTGATTGATGCCCCATTTAAGCCTGGCGAACTCGCTTTTAAAGTTACTTTTCCAGCTTTGTTTCCCTTAATCATAACAAGAGCTTTTCCATTATATAAATTGATGTGGTGCGCCTGAAAAGACTGCAGATTTGCCTGAAAACCATTATCTACTCCGGCAATTTCGGCTTTGCCCATTAGTTCAAAACTGATGTTGTTCATGGCATCAGGTACAGGAATACCATCTTTATCAACCACGGAAACAGTAATGAAAGAGATTTCCTTGCCATCTGCTTTAATGTTTTTTGTATCCGCGTTAAGCGTAATTTGATGAGGTGCTTTGGCAGTTTTAATTTCTTCGGTTAACACCACTTTCCCTTTTTTACGGGAAACCGCTTTTATATTTCCAGCTTTATAAACCACCGACCAGCTTACGTGGGCTTCGTCTGCAGTTTTGCTTCTTACGCCCTGCGAAACCCCGTTTACAAAAAGTTCAACTTCATCTGCTTGGTTGTAATACGCCCAAACTTCTACTTTTTGATCTTCTTTCCAGTTCCAATGAGGCAAAATGTGTAAAACAGGTTTGGTTGTCCACTCGCTTTGGTACATGTAATAAACATCTTTTGGGAAGCCTGCCAAATCAATAATTCCATAATAGGAGCTTCTTGCTGGGTAATTAAAAGGATGCGGTTCGCCCAGATAGTCAAAACCCGACCATACAAAAAGCCCGGCCATGTAAGGTTTATTTTTTACAGCCAGCCAACTTTCTTCATGCGATGCTCCCCAATAAGCGGCCACATTATCGTAAGCGGTTATGCTCCAATCGCCATTTAAATTCTCCATGTATTTATTTTTGGAGTTTGCTGGCCAAAGTTGTAAAGTATCCTGAGGCTGTACATAAGTACCTCTTGTAGCTAAAGCAGAAGCTGTTTCCGTTGCCAAAAAGCTTTTTCCGGGAAAACTGGAAGGCAAAGTTGGATATAATTTATGCTTATAATTAAAGCCTAAAACATTCATAGCATTTGCTTTGGTGATGAAATTTTTATCCGGTTCCATTTCTGTAATGGCTGATGTAACTTCGCGAGTGGGATCATATTTTTTTACGATATCCACCAGTTCTTTGATGATTTTTGTGCCGGTGGAATCAAACTGCTCTCTAACTTCATTTCCTACACTCCACATAAAAACCGAAGGATGGTTTCTGTCTCGCATCACCATCGCTTTGATGTCACGCTCATGCCATTCGTCAAATTCTAGGTGATAATCAAACTTGTTTTTCTTTTTGTTCCACATGTCAAAAGCCTCATCCATCACCAAAAAGCCCATTTGGTCACATAGCTTTAAATATTCTGGAGAAGGCGGGTTATGACTGCAACGAATGGCATTTGCGCCCATTTCTTTCAGTAATTTTAGCTGACGTTTGATAGCGCTTTCGTTTACTATTGCTCCTAAAGCTCCTAAATCCTGGTGCATACACACACCCAAAATTTTCATGGCTTTGCCGTTAAGGAAAAAACCTTCTTGTGCATCAAAATAAAAAGTCCGGATTCCTAAAGGCGTGATATATTCATCAACCTGTTTTTTACCGATAAATATTTTGGTTTTCACCCGATACAAATACGGTTGAGCAGGACTCCATAAATGCGGATTTTTGACTTGAAATGACTGGTTGGTAGTTTTTAAGGAATCATCTAAATAAAGATAATTGACCGTTTGATCTACTTTTTTACCCTCGGCATCCAAAATTTCTGAAACTACTTTTGCTTTCTCTTTAGCCAGGTTTCCATTTTTTAAAGTGACTTCTAAATTTACAGTTGCCGATTTTTCGTTCACTTTTGGAGTGCTCACTAAAGTGCCCCAATGTGCCATCGCAATTTTGTTGGTGCTCAACAATCTTACATTTCTGTAAATTCCGGAGCCGGTGTACCATCTGGAACTTGGCTGTTGTGAATTATCCACCTTTACCGCGATGTAATTCTGCTTACCGTAATTAATCTCGTCCGTTAAATCATAACGGTATGAAGTATATCCGTAAGGCCAAAATCCTATTTTTTTACCGTTTAAATAAACGGTGGCGTTTCTGTAAATGCCATCAAACTCGATGTAAATCTTTCTATTTTTTTCTGATGCAGGAATGCTGAAAGCTTTCACGTACCAGCCCAAACCGGCAGGCAAAGCTCCTTGTTGGCTGGTTGTTGCATGTTTTTCGCTGAAATTCCCTAAAATGCTCCAGTCATGCGGAAGCTGAACTTTTTGCAATTTCGATGAATCTTTGATGCTGTAACGTAAAGTAGAATCGTTACCTAAGAAAAATTGCCAATCGGCATTAAAGTCTTTGCTAACTCTTTGCGAGAAAGCATTGGAAAACGCTAACAGGATAATTACAAATAGGGTTAATTTTCTCATTATTTATTATTTTTCGAAGGGTAAAAAGTTCACTTTGCTTTTACCCAAATCCTTTGATGTCGCAACGGCGATACCGCGTTGGTCGTTTTTATTTACCGCACAATAAAAGTGGTAAACCACACCTTTATGCTTTAAAACATAGGATTTGTGGGCATAAAGTGCATCATAATCTTCTGACGATTCTATTAAATTATCGCCTTGCCAGTCGGTCCAGTTCATCAAATCTTTAGAAACCGCAAAGCGATTAAATGCACCTTTCCTATCTTGCCAAAATGCGCCAAAATAAAACATGACGTACTTATCGCCCATTTTTTGGATGACTGCATCGCCCGTAATTCCAACCGGATGATGCATTACCGGATCCGTTTTAAAACGTTGCCAGTGCGTCATATCATCAGAAACCGCCATCCCGATACGCTCGTACCATCGAGTCTTTTTGTTGTTTTTTAAAGAATCGCCAGTAGCATTATAATACATCACAAAATGATGTCCGGTTAAGCGCTTTTTATCTTCTATTACTGTGCTTTTAAAAAGCTTATTTCTATTTTCCCACCAACGTACATCGGCATCTTTTGACGTTAAAACTGGTTTTGGCAGTCGCTCCCATTCATGCGCAATTGCTGGATTTTCTTTGGTATAAGCCATCCCGATGGAAAGCGGTTCTACTTCGTAACCTTTCTCCTTTCCGCCAAAATAAGACATCCAATATTTGCCTTCGTATTTATTCAGTTTGTACTTACCGCACCATTTATAGTCAACCAAAGCATTGTATCCCGCTTTTTGGTTGGCATCCCACACATCTGTATCGGAAAAAGAAAGCTCTTTGCCTTCCTGTTTCCAGTTTAACAAATCATCACTGCTTGCTAACCAAGTTTCGTAGCCTCTTCCATCATAAATGAGGTAGCTCATGTACCATTTTCCATCTTTTCGGAAAACGGTTGGACAGTCCATTTTTTTATCGTTATGTTGCGGAACCATCACCAAACCGTATTTGTAAGGCGTTTTCACCTCCTCATAAATCTTTTGCATTTCCGCATTAGCAATAATCTGAGCTTTCAAACTCAAAAAACTGAACATCAAAAAAATGCCAAGTAACAGATTCCTCATATCTTATTTTTCAGTTACGGTAAAATGATAAATACCCGAACCTATTTTAATTCCGCTTTTATTATTGTTGATGATTTCGCCATCCATTTTCGCTTCTCCTTGTGGCAAAAAAACCGAAGCATCGCAGTTCACTGGAATTTCCACATCCAAAACAAAACTTGAATCGGTTTTAGTCCATTCACTTTTAATATATCCGTAAGGCGATTTAAACTCGGCTTTGGCCTGATTTACACTTTCAACGGGTTGTGGTTTAATGATGATATTTTGATAAGCTACGCCATCTTCTGGCTGACTGATGCCACATAAACCACTGTAAAACCATTCCATCAAATGCCCCAACATTAAATGGTTATTAGAACTGGTTGGTAATGCCGACCAAGATTCGGTTAAAGCTGTAGCACCTTTTTCAATTTGATAACCGTAACCCGGCACATCAGAACGGTTGTTCATTTTGTTGATGATATCCGAACGGCCGGCTTCTTCTAAAACCCTCAAAACGTAGCGGTAACCAATATCGCCAGCGGTTAAGCTGTTGTTGTGGTTTTTAATATCCTTTATCAGATTACCAATTACAGCCTGCTTATCTTCTTCGTTCACCAAACCCATAAAAACTGCCATTGCATTTGCGGTTTGGCTACCTGTTGCGTATTGTTTGGTTTCCGGATGATAGAATCTAGCATTAAAAGCATTTTTTACCTTTTCTGCCAAAGCCTGATATTTTTGGTTGTCTTCCGCTTTACCAATTTGCTTGGCGATTTTGCACATCAGCGTTAAATCGTAATACCAAGTTGCGGTTGCGGTAACTCCTTTTGGCGTCAGTTGAGAAACGCCCGGCGGATTTGGACCTAAATCGTACCAATCGCCTAAGCCTTTTTCGTTGATGAAATTTTTGGATTCGGTTTGCAGATAATCCAAATATTTAACCATCATTTCATAGTTTTTTATCAGTACCTCATCATTGCCGTACCATTGATAAGCGTACCACGGCACAATAATGGCGCTACTGCCCCACTCTGGCGAATCCCGAAAGATATCGCCACCCCAATTAAAAAAGATGTATTCCGGCGCCGTTTCCGGCACTAAGCCGCTTTCATTTTGAGAGGCTCGCATATCTGCCATAACTTTATTCAGCAAGGGAGCAATTTGATAATTGTCATTAATAGAAGTCCCCATTAAATGCACTTGTTCCAGCCAGCCCAGTTTCTCGCGATGCGGACAATCTGTTAACACACTGGCCATGTTACTTTTTATCGCCCAATCAATTAAATCATAAGTTTGATTATACAATTGGTTCGACGAAGAAAATGAACCGGTTTTAGGTGCGGAATTTCTGGTATGCAAGCCTTTTAATTCTATGATTTTTACTGGCGAATTTGACTTCTTTGGAAGGTTTTGCACTTCTAAATAACGGAAACCGTAGTAGGAAAAGCGAGGTTGCCATTCCTCTACGCCTTTTCCTTTTAAAATGTATTGGAAATAATAGGGTCTGCCAGATGCTTTTTGATTGGCAGTAAAATCTTTATTGATGAGTTCTGAGGGATAAACACGAATGGTGTCACCCGCATTTCCTTTGACTTTTAGCGATATAATTCCGGAGAAATTCTGCCCTAAATCATAACTGGTATTTTTTGATGAGATTTCAGATAGTTTTTTGGCTTCAAAAGTTTCAAATACTTTTAACGGTTCTTGTTGTTGGGCAATTAATTTCGGAGAACCAGCGGTTAGTAAAACTGGTTTCCAAGCTGAATCGTTAAATCCGGCTTTGTTCCAGTTTTTTTGTTCTAAACGGGCATCATAATCTTCGCCACCATAAATACTACTGAATGTGACTGGACCTTTTGCGGTTTTCCAGCTTGAATCACTTACGATAAATTCGGAACTGCCATCGGTATACTCAATTTTCACCAAACAAATCATTTTCGGAAAATCGAACATGGTTTTGGTTTTCCGATATCTTCCTTTAACTGGCGGAACAAAATAAAAACCATTGCCCAGCATCACACCCAAAGCATTTTTGCCCTTTTTTAACTGTTTAGTTATATCAAAACCTACGTACTGTGCTTCTTTATCATATTTTGTCCAGCCGGCATCCAAAAAATGATCGCCAATTTTTGCGCCATTTACAGAAAACTCAAAATGACCCAAACCAGCCACAAAAGCGTAAGCATGTTTTACTTTTTTATTGATGCTAAATGATTTCCTGAATAAGGGAAGCTGATTGTTGAAATTTAATTTGTCTTTTTTCCCGTCCACAGGTAATGGATTTTTTAAGCTATCGGCCAATTTTTCATTGGTAATCCATTTTGCATTTTGCCAATCTTCTGACGATAAAATTCCGGTAGTAAATTCTGCCGGAACAGACCAATTAGAAATGTTTCCATGGCTATCTTTAATCCTCACCTTCCAAAAATATTTTGTGGCGGAAGAAAGCGCCGAACCGCTATATTGAAGATTAATAGAAGAAGAACTAGCTATCCATCCACTGTCCCAAAAAATTGCATTGTTCTTCTTTACAGGTTTTAACTCTTTAAATAATTGAATTTGATAACCAATCTGTTTAGTATTTTTTAAAGATGAATTAACTATCCATTGAAATTTAGGTTTCGGATGATCTACCTCTGTTGGATTGGCTCTATAATCCGTTAATAAATCACTTACTGAAAGAGTTTGTGCAGATGAAATGCTAACACACAGAGAGAAGATACACAAAAGCATAAAACCTTTCCAAATCGGAAAAGTGAGATTTTTTAATTTCGCGTAAAAGTGTAAGCTCCGCTTCATTTAATGAGTTTTTTCATCAATTAAATTAATTAAAACTATTTTAAGACTTTGTAAATAGGTCTTTTAAGTTAGTAATAAGTAATTTTAATATATTTAGAACAATTCCTACTTATTCACATTATATATAAACTGAAGAAAATTATTTTTAAAAAGGTTTATTCAAATATAAATATAACATTTATATTTAAAAGAATTTTAAACAAATTAAGTTCATTTTTACTTCAGAAAAAATACATTTGAATTGCTATTTTTGAAAAAATGGAAACCGAACCAAAAACTAAATACCAGGCCCCTGCATTAGAAAAAGGACTGGACATACTCGAATATTTATCTTCTCAATCTGTACCTGTTTCTCAAACTGAAATCGCGGGAAGTTTAAATAAAAGTTCGAACGAGATTTACCGAATGTTAGTTTGTTTAGAAGACCGTGGTTATATTATACGTGATCAGGTTTCCTCTAAATATAAACTTTCCTTAAAATTATACCATCTTTCCCATCAGCACTCCGTAGTTGACGAATTAAGAAATGCATCCATCTACCTGATGGAAGAGTTGAGCAGTGAAGTTAGGGAAGCATGCCACATGAGTATCATTTATCATGATAAAGTGATGGTGATTTTGCATTCTAAAAGCCCGGAACCAATTGCTTTATCTATTGAGCAAGGCAATTTATTTCCGATTGTTTTAACTGCATCCGGCAAAGTTTTATTGGCCTACATGAAACCTGAAGCTTGTAACGCCATACTAAAAAAAGATGCAGATTATAAAAACTTTAGCATGGAACAAAAGAAGGCCTTTCATGAAACAATAGAACAGATTAAAGCGAAAGGCTATTTTTTAAAAGAAAGTGATTTCGCTGATGGCATTATTGATATTACAGTGCCTTTGGGCGATGAAAAAACTGGAGTAAATGCTTGTTTAACGATTTCAAGGTTGCATACAAAAACTGCATCACACCTGGAGAAAGATGAACAACTTATCAAAGCGATGAAGAAATACGCTCAAAAAATCCAGAAGAAAATTGGGCTGATTTAGTGTGGTTGTACATTTGGTCATCTAGGCTGATAGTTTTAAAAAAACTGGCGCTCGTTTATAACGAGTGTTTGATTGGGTTTCGATTTTATCGAGAATTAATTCATGGCGATGGGATCGCTAAACCATTTTAAGCACTCGTTGCAAACGAGCGCAATAAAAGCTGAACTGGCGCTCGTTTGCAACGAGTGCCAACTGGACTTTCGATTTTATCGAAAAAAATACATGGCGATGGAATCGCAAAACCATGTTAAGCGCTTGTTATACACGAGCGCAATAAAAGCTGAACTGGCGCTCGTTTGCAACGAGTGCCCAACTGGCTTTTCGATTATATCGAAAAAAAATACATAGCGATGGAATCGCTAAGCCATATTAAGCACTCGTTATAAACGAGCACAATTAATCTATTTCTAACAAAAACTCGTTTATGTCTCACAAATACAAAGTCAGAACGACCCACCAAATCCACTTTATAACATTTACCATTGTAGATTGGGTAGATGTTTTTACGAGACCTGTTTATAAAAAAATAATAGTTGATTCTTTAAAATACTGTCAGGAAAATAAAGGCCTTAATCTACACGGCTGGTGTTTGATGACCAACCACTTGCACCTTTTAGTTTCATGCAAAGAAGACTTTTTACTTTCAGATTTCGTTCGCGATTTCAAAAAGTTCACCAATAAAAAGATCATTTCTGCGATTACTGAAGAATCTGAAAGCAGAAGAGAATGGATCATCTATCGTTTCAAATATCACGCAAAATATAATAACAGAGTTGAAGATTATAAAGTTTGGCAAGATGGATACCATGCCATAGAGTGCAACAATGATGAAATTTTCAACCAAAAACTGGATTACATACATTATAATGCTGTTAAGACCGAAATTGTTAAATATCCAGAAGAATATATTTACAGTTCAGCCATCGATTACTTAACGGAAGAAAAAGGCCTTTTAGATATCGTTTATATTTAATGCGATAGAATCGCTAAACCATTTTAAGCACTCGTTCCAAACGAGCGCAATTTAAAAAAACACTGGCGCTCGTTTATAACGAGTGTCCAACTGGACTTTCGTTTTTATCGAAACATTAATTGGCGATGGAATCGCAAAACCAAGTTAAGCACTCGTTATACACGAGCGCAATGTTAAATCGCTTTATAGCTCACTACCAATTCCTGATTAGGATTAATAGTAAGCTCGTAAATGTGATTATCCAGTCTGGTTACTTTTCCATAATTCGCCTTGGGCATTTTGGCACTTTTTATTTTTAAGATTCCGACACCTTCACTTGCCGAAACCTTAACTTGCATTAAGCTACAATCCACTTTTACTTTACCGTGTGGCGTAGGCACTTCACCTTTCATCCATTTCAAACCTCCTAAAACTGGTTCAACACTGTAGTCACTATAGCCGGGAGCAGTCGGTTTTACGCCTAAATAATATTTACCCAACAGATAAATCGGGCTGGCTCCCCAGGCATGGCAAAGGCTTTTTCCAAATTCTCTACCGTACATTGCTAAATGTTCCGCACCTTTTTTCTTCGGATTGTATTCTTCCCAAAAAGAAGTTGCACCCAATTTCAGCATTCCGCCCCAGTAATCTTTTATTTCTTTGAGCACATAAGACTGTTCGCCCATCGCACATAAAGCTTCCAACTCGTAAAAACGCATATATGGAGTCGTGATTTTCTGAATATTATCGTTCAGCAAGACTTTGTTTTTCACTTCCTGCTTTTGGGTATCGTTAAAATAATTGAAAAAAATACCAAACATATTTGCATAACGCGTTACATTTTCTGTCTGTTTGCCATCCACAAAACTATGTACCAAAGCACCTTTTTCTGGGTTCCAGTATTTGGCAAAAATCTTAGCTTTTAAATCAGAACCGAGTGTTTTGTAGTTTGTTGCTCCTTTTTCATCACCCGCAATATCAGCACATACGGACATCGTTTCTAAGCTTCTTGCCAACAGCAGTTGCTCAAAACTTACTTCTCCTTTTTTGCTCAGACCGTCTGCCCAGTCAATAAAAATCCAGTCGCCGGCAAGACCTTTCATCATCCCGTTCTCGTCTCTTCTTGATAGGCAGTAAGCCATCATCGACTGCATTCTTGGATAAAACTGTTTGATGAAACTTTTATCGCCTGTATATTGATAATAATCGTAAATACTTAAAAACCAGTAAAAAGTATAGTCCATAATGGTGTTGATGTGCGCCGTTACCGGATCTTTGCCCCTTAAAGCCAGAATGGTACGTTCTACAGTTGGCGAATCGTAGGTCAGATAGTAATTCATCAGGTAGCTTTGATAAGCATCTCCCGACCAAATCCAGCGGTCACGCTTGATGCCATCGATAAAAAACTCACGGGTATTTAAGTGAAAGGTATATTTGGCAACATTATATATCTTATTGATTTCTTCATCTGAACAGGTAAAACTTCCTTTGTCCTTGATATCGGCATATTCGTAAAGCATGTTTGTCTTATCGATAGTCACGCCATCTGTTGGCACTATCTGCACATAACGGAAAGCTTTGGTGAGTGCCATCACCGTGTCCTTTCTGGTTTTGAAATCCACTTCGATACGGTCTAAAGTCAGGCAATTTTCCTTCGAAAGGGCTTCTTCTTTGGACTCTCCGTAATAAATATTTACAGTTCCCTTGCCCTTTACGCCGTTCAGTTTAATAAAACCGAAGGTTTCCTTTCCAAAATCATAAAGCTGTCCATCGGCGAGTTTTTCTGAAGTTACCGGCTCCATCTGTTTTACAGGTAAGGCAAATTTTGAAGGGGGCTGCATAGCATCGTTCAGATCATAGGCTCCGGCCTTTAACCAGGTGGTACCGGACTGGTCGGAGGTTTTTCCGGTTTCGTCAATCCATTCTTTATCCTCAAAGGTCACCAGCCAGCTGGCATCGGACTTAACAGTTTTCCCATCCACGAAAATTGCGGGAACCGAGGCTTGGTTATATACTTTAAGGCTCAGTTTGTGTTTCCCGGCAGGCACAGTAATCTTTTTCGGGAAACCAAATAAAGCCTGTCCGTCAATTTTGATATTATAAGTGCCTTCTACAGCGATATTTACTTCTTCGGGTGCTGAAAGTTCAAAGTTTTTATGAAAATCGATCAGGTTGTAATGGCTGTCCATCTTCCAAAAGACCGGAAAAAACGATCCTCTATCGGTTCTGCGGTTCTGCATCTTATTAGCTAGGTTGATCTCGAAATCTCCCGGATACCAAATCCAGGTAGCTTTTTGCTGTGCTTTTACGCTTTGCATCGGCGAAAGCCAAACCATCACCAAGATAAACATTAAGATTTTTGTGAAATATTTTGTCATGATTTTTGATGAATTAATGTCCGTTAAAGAAAATATAAAGTGCTACCATAACCACTGTAAGTGCTACCCAAAGCCACTTTACCTGACGATCTGGTTTTGCTTTAGGATCTATCCGCAATAAAACGCTGTGGTCTTTTTGTCCGGCTTTATCAGTGATGGTAATTAGATAAGTCATCAGCGAAAGCGCAACAAAAATATAGAATGATAATAGCAGAAAATGTGGCCAGTGATAAACACTATTTGGAAAAACCCAAAGATATAAAACGCCTGTTCCCAAGCTTATTAGTGTTCCTAAAGTTAAAACTAAATTTGCCGCCTTTGTAGTGGTTTTGTTCCATAAAACACCGAATAAGAATACCACCGACATTGGCGGGGCAATAAAGCCCAAGACCGATTGGAAGATATCAAAAAGATTTAACCCTTTGATGCTATCAATAGCTAAAGTGATAAAAATAGAAAGCAAAGAACCGAATAAAACGACTAAGCGACCAGTTTTTTTAATGGTTTGTTGCGATGCCTCGGGATTGTGCTTTTTCACATAAATATCCATAGTGAAAACGGTGCTTAGAGAGTTTAGCGCTGAACCGATGGTACTAATTAAAGCCGCAATTAAAACCACAATAATCAACCCTCTTAATCCCACAGGAAAAAGCTGGGTCACCATCGTTAAATAAGCTTCATCAGGATTTTTTAGATGTGGAAAAAGTACGTAACAAACTATCCCCGGAAGGATAAAAAGAGGCACATCCAATATTTTTAACCAGCCGATAAAATTAGCCCCTAGCTGACCTTCTTTTAAACTTTTTGCGCCCAAAACAGACTGTACCATAGATTGGTCGGTGCACCAAAACCATACGCCCATAACTGGATAACCCAACAGAATCGCTATCCAAGGATAATTTTTATCATCTGCGGGAAGCAATAAATTCCAATAAGTGCCCGGCGTATGCGCATAAATAGCTTCCAACCCTCCTGCCCTATTGATGCCCATTACCACCAACAAAAGTGAAACTGCGATAAGTAATAACATCTGAAAAACGTTGGTATAAGCAATGGCTTTCAATCCGCCTGCGGCGGCAAAAAAACCTGATAAAACTACCATCAGCATCACCGATAAATACATGGGCATATCCAATAATTGCTTTACCAAAATTCCGCCGGCAAACAGGGTTAGAGACAGCCAAGAAATTAAAATGGTGATTAAAGTGTACCAGGCTAAAATATTCCGGGTAGAATCGCCGAAACGTTTCCCCATAAATTCGGGTAGGGTAAGCACTTTTGCGCCTAAATACCGCGGAGAAAAAACCACGGCTAACAACAAAATAAAAATGAAGGCGTACCATGCAAAATTACCGGCAACTATCCCACTGGTAAATCCCACACTTGCTGATGCAATAAGCATTGACGGCCCTACATTGGTTCCCCACATGTTTAAACCGATGCTTGTCCAGCCTAAAGTGTTTCCGGCTAAGAAAATATTTTCGTCGGTTTTTTTGTTTTTAACGAAAGAAATATAATAGCCAAAAGCAATTAAAATCAGTAAATAACCAACAACAATTACATAGTCTATCGGTTCTAAAAAACTACTTACCTGCGCCATAATTATGAGTGGTTAGGTACATTAAATTCTGCTAAAATTGCATCAATTTTTACTGGCGCACCGGTTTTTAAAGAACGGTCCATCGCTTGCAACAACGCCACGGTTCCAATGCCCTCTTTCATATCAGGATAAGCGGTAAAACCTTGTTCAATGCTGTCTGCAAAATATTCTAAGTAATTCTGATATTCTCCGCCATGGTGACTTTGACCTTCAAATCGGAAATAATATTTGAGGGTGGCATCTCCCCAATGGATGATTTTTTCCTCGCCTTCTTTGGTAGTTACGGAATAGCGCAATTCGTGGTAATCTGCCTGACTGGCGCCCAGCGTTCCTCTTAAAATACAGCTCATTCCGCTGTCTCTTTTTGTAGGTTGCGTAGGCGAAGTGTAAACACCACTTACTCTGGCAATTCTGCCGTCTTTAGCTTTAAAAATGAAGTGCATGGTATCTTCGTTTTTAAGTCCCGCTTCTTTTCCGTTTTGGCTAATCATTCCGTAACCCATTACTTCCTCAATTTCTGGCAAGTACCAACGGATAAAATCCACAGGATGACTTAAACCTCCGTACAGCCATTTAAATGATTGTAAAAGCGACCATTCTTTAGCTAAAAACCAGCGATGGTCGGCATGGTAATAAGATTCTATAGTAATCAATTCACCAATTACACCTTCTTCAAAATCTTTACGTTGACGTTTTGCTGGTTCAAAAAACCTTGAACTTTGTCCGATGAAAACCTTTTTCCCGGTTTGCTCGCTAAGCGCTAAAAGTTCTTTTGCATCAGACAAATCATCGATAAAAGGCTTGGTACAAACCACATGTTTGCCATGTAACAATGCTTGCTTTACATGTTGGGCATGCAGATGGTCGGGCGTGTAAATGGCGATAATATCAATCGATTCATCCGTCAATAAATCCTCATAATTGGTAGTGTAATGCGGAAAATCAAATTCTTTTGCCCGCTGTTTACACAATTCTTCATTTCTGTCACACATTTTCACCAGCTCCAATTTGGTGCTCTGCAAAACGGCAGAAATGGTACTTCGGCCTTCCCCAAGGCCAAGAATTGCAATTTTTAACATTCGTTTTGGTTTAATTTAAAATGAATTATGGCTTTTAAAAACATATTCTTCGAAATTTCAAACACTGCCTTAGCCTTTTCAGCACAACCTTTCTTGCCCTCATGCCGGGCAGTGGCAGATACTTTTTTGCCGAAAAAAGTACCCAAAAACTCCCGACTACGCCCTTTGCTATTAAAGGAAGTGCTTTTACTTCCGTCATCTATACCGCAAAGTTCTGATGTCGAAAAAAAAGTTAACATCAGTCTATGCTTTGGCTGGATTGAACGCAAACAGTTACAACTCACATCCATTTAACACATTTAATTAAAAACTAAAATAATTAGCTATCCGCATTTTCGTATTAATCCAGCTTCTTTAAAAACACCCAGCTTTCACCAGGTTTGGTTCCTTCAATTCCGGTTTGGTATTGGCTCATGATTTTATTCCAATCGTCCACTCGCGGATTATTTTTTGTTGTTTTTGGATTCAGCTCATCCAAACTTTCTCCTTTTGGGATGCTGATAATGAGCATCAATTGCCTTCCGTTTTTGAATACCTGCAACTGCTGGAAATCGGCATTGCAGAATCCTTGTGAAACTTCTGGCCATTTTCGGAATTGCGTTCGGTGATATTCCAAATATTCGTTCTGCTTTTTTACATCATCCACTAAGTTTGCGGTCAATAAAACATGATCCCAATTATCAGCCAATTTTGTATCAGGGCAATTAACTTGTCTGCTGAACTGGTAAAAATTTTGATCGTAAGTTTTGATTTCGGCTTTTGGATATTCCGCTTGTAATTCCTGTTTCAGATTTTCAATGTGATTCAGTTTAGCGTACAATACCCAATGATTCTTCCATTGGTAAATTTGCGGTTCAATTACTCCGTTCGTTTTTGCGATGGACTTTATTTTATCAGCATCAAAACCTTCTCCTTTTAATTCCACAGCTCCAAAATGTGGGACTTCCTGTAAAGGCCAATTTGCATCAACAACAAGCTCTTTTGAAAGATTTTGAAACGGTTTTCTTATACCAGCATTCGTTTTTACGCTATCGTTTACAAAGGAGCTATTATGTATCCAAACGTTGCCCGGACCATTGGCGTTCTGCAAAAACTTCTCTGCCGGAACCCAATTGTTTTTTACGGTAAAATAGGAAGAACCTTCGTCGGTATAGATATAAAACCAGTGAAATGGGTCGTGGGCATAAGGATTTTCATAAATGTTGTCGATGTAATTATCCGCAATTAAACTTCCCGGCTGTGCCGATAAAGTGTAAATTCCAGCAACATCGTACAAATGCTTTCCGTAATGATGAATTTTATTGCCGATGACTTTATTATTGCTCATGGCATTAACGGATTTCGTCCAGCCCCAACCTAAACCAATTCCTGTGTAGGAAACATCGGAAATCTCGTTGTGAGCGATGGTGATGTTTTTCACAAAGCCGGCGCTAATCCCTAAAGTTCCCCAATCTTCATTGGTCACATTTGTGATTAAATTATCGGTAATCAGTTCGTCTGAGCAGATTTCTCTTTCATCTTTTGGATGATACGGCAAATGCGTTTCAAAAGCTTCATCAGAGAAAACGCCTAAATTAATTCCGCTTCCGCCGATGTCTTTAAACAAGTTTCCTTTAATGGTATTATGATTTGTTCCTCGATGAAAATCTAATCCGGTTGAGGATAAGTGCTGGAAAGAACATCCTTCAAAAACTGTATTATTAGCATAATTCACCTTCACCGCAGATTGCGGTCGACCAATCCAAGCTTGATTTTCTAAGCCAGCTTTATCCGCTGTGCCCGAAATTTTCAGTTTGTAGGCGTCCAACAAATACATTCCGGCTTGTAAAGGCACATGCCCTTGTTGCGATGGACGCAACCAATTGCTGTATTCAAAAGAAATTCCTTTAAAAGTGATGTGATGAACAGGATGATCTATTGTTCCGCTAATGTTGACCAAATTCTCCAAAACCGGAACGGTGACATTTGCAGTAGCTAAATTTTCGTTTGCTCTTGGATAATAGTATATTTTTCCATTCTTTCTGTCGAGATACCATTCTTCCGGCTCATTTAGCAAGCACAGCGCATTGTTTAAAAAGAAAGGAGAATTTCCTGTCTTTCTAGAAACCCAAGGCGCTGGCCAAGGGTGTTCGCTTTGGATTCGGCTTTCTGGTTGCTCAAAAAAAAGTTTGGAGCTATCGCCCTGAACTTGGATATTTTTAATGCGGAGATTAGCTATGGCCCACCATTGCTGGATAAACATTTCCATCCCCGGCTCAAATCTGACGGATTTATCCTTGAAGGGAATCCAGCAGGTTTGCTCTTTTTTATCCCAGGAAAGAATACGGTCCATTTTACTTCCAGAAGTACTTTTTGCTCTAATAGCTTTTTGTCCGTTCACCCATAATTGTCGGTAACTCAACAATTCTCCAGCTTTTTGAGGAGCATCTGCAACCCAAACCGTTCCGGCTTTTAAGCCATTAATTGCTCCTGCTTTTTTCCAATTGTTAACAGCAATTCCTCCACTTAAAATTGCTTTTCCTTGATGCTGAGCCTGAATGAAGGTAGGACTTTCTGCAGTTCCTGAATCTTCCGGACGGATAAAAACAGGCTCTTGCAATTGATAAATTCCATCCATTAATATGATAAAAATCCCGTTTTGAACGTTTTTATCTTTTAACCTTCTTAATTCTCTAGCTTTCCGTAAAGCCATATTTAAACTGGCGAAAGGTTGTGTTTGAGTTCCTTCCGCTAAATCTGAACCTAATGGAGAAACATAAATTTGCGTAAATAAAATCTCACTGGCTTTAAGCGATGAAACTCCAAATACGAGCAGGAAAAACAGGAGAATTTTATTTACCATTACAATTTAATCTTGAAATACTTTTTTTAGATACGCTACATTGGCTCCAAAATTCGCTTTCACATTGCGTGGCTGGGTGGCATCTCTTGAACGCTCTACCACCAGCCAACCTTTCCATTCCATATTTTCCAAAGTTTGCTTCACTTTATATAAATCCAGCCTTTTGTTGTTTTCTAGCCAAACGCCATCTTCGTCGGTAGCGTGGATTTGGCAAATGTATTTTCTGCCTAAAATTTGGAGTTCTTTGTTTAAATCTCTTCCGTTTTTTAATGGATTAGAGAAGTTGAAATAGCTTTTCACATTTTTAGAACCGATGTCCTTCAATAATTTTTTCTCGCCACAAGCATCTAAAGAGGTTTCTATCCCGATGGTTACTCCGGCTTTTTTCGCCATTCTTCCAGCGATTTTTAAACGCTCAACGATTGCCGGGCGTAGTTCTGGATGTTTAACTAAATCTCCTGTCACGCCTAAAGGCAAAAAAGCAACTTTGATATTCATGGCTTTGGCCGTTTCCAAACAGTCGCCGATCATTTTTTGCCAAGTTGGACGTTCGGCAAAGGATTGAGCGTAAAAACCAGTCATGGCGATGGAACAGAATTCGATATTTAATTCCTTTGCTTTCGCCAGATATTCTTGTCGAGTGGAATCGTTGTTCAATTTGCTATCGAAGGTTTCTCTGTTGCCTAAACCGCCCATGTCAATTTCTAAGCCATCTGCTTTTAATTCACTGGCTAGCGTGATAGCGCTGATTTTCTGACGTTTGAGAATCATTAAATCAATGACGGCGATTTTATAGTCTTGTGTTTGTTGGGCTTTTGTGAATATTGGAGTTAATAGTACGAGTGTTAATACTATGGCTATTTGTTTTTTACCACTGAGCAAACGGAGGTTTGCACAAAGAGCGCTGAGCTGGATATTCTTTTTAACCACAGAGAACACAGAGGTCACGGAGCTGAATGTGTTATTTAGCATGCTCTAATGATTTAAAATAGCTTTCTAATTGAGCATAGCCCTTCATCGCGTTTGCAGGGAGTTTCTCGCCTTTATCGCCAAATACCTTCATGGCATTTTCTTTTTCGATGGTTACTTTATCCTCAGCAACTGCGTTAATATCCATTTTAAAGTTTCGAGCTAAAAAATCGTACAATGCTTTGCGTTTGTTGATGCCGTAATCATGCGTTTCGTTAGGCAAATGCACATTCTCCACTTTGTTTTTTACCCCGTAATAGCTGTAGATATTTTGCAGATACGGAAAATCATGCAATGGCATGTGCGCCGTCCAATCTCCACCATCTGAAACTAACAATTGTGGACGTGGTGCGGCAAAAGCGGCCAGTTCTACATTGTCTGTTCCGCCACCGCAAAGGTGAATAGGTAAACCGCTCTCGCAAGGGCAACCACCGTAGAAATACGATGAAACCGCAACTACTGGTGCGCTCAACTTAATCCGATCGTCAATTGCGGTCACCAAAACGGTGTGACTTCCAGCTCCTGACCCTCCGCTGATGCCAACGCGTTCTGGGTCAACATCTTTGCGAGTTAGGAAATAATCTAACAGACGGATGGCGTCCAAAGTTTGTACTGCCATAGAAAGGCTTTTGCGGTGGTCTTCGTACTTAAATTGAAGCATAGACTCGCCCCAAGCAAATAAATCGTAACTGAAAGCCATGGCTCCCATTCTGGCCAAAGTAGCACAACGAATCTGGCAATCTTTGCGGTAGCGCTGTTGTTCCCAATGTCCATCCGGACTTAAAATTAAAGGGATTTTTCCTTTGACCTTTGTTGGGCGATACAAAGACCCGTTGATATAAACGCCCGGCAAAATTTCCAGCGCCATATTTTGAACAGTGTAACCGTCAAATTTGCGGATGCTTGTAAAAATGGGTTTGCTATTAGGTTTTGGAGGCAAAGGCGAAAGTTTTAAAGCCTCCATAATACAAGGTTTTAATTCAGCTTTTCTTTGCTCAAAACCAGCTTTATCGTGATATTTTGATGCTAATCTGGTCAATTCTGCCCAGCCTTCTTCGGGTTGCCATCGATAATATTCGTAATCTTTAAGTTTGTAAACGCCTTCCTTTTCTTTATTCACCTTCATATCCAAAGGCTTTAAAACATTGTCTAAAGTTTCGTCAACATTTGGGCGGAAACGCCATTGGGCATAATCCACTACTTTTCCTG
Source organism: uncultured Pedobacter sp. (assembly GCF_946480185.1). The sequence goes on from NZ_CAMLIG010000004.1 coordinate 59,098, forward strand.
CCACTTGCTCATCTTTAAATTTAATGGTAACATGGTATCTTTCCTGAACTTCTAAAAGCACATCTTTCAGTGATTTTGGGTATTTATCATCGGAGCTTTGCGCTTTTACCGATAGTAGCGGAAGTGTGAAAAGAATGGCGAATAAGAGCCTCATCCTAAATCCTTCTCCGAAGGAGAAGGACTTCCTTACGATGGGGTATATTTTATGTTTTAAATTCATCTTGAACGATTTCGAATAACTCACTAAATAAAAACTAGTTAGCTAACTGGGAACTAACAACCTAGCCACCTAACAACCTAACCAACTAAAAACCAACCAACAACCTAAACCTTATTCCTCCGCTTTTCCTTCTTCTGGCTTTGGCGCTACATAACCTTTTAATTTTGGCCACTCGCCGTTTTTAATTTTCTTTAATTTAAGTTTTGATGGATCAACCACCACATGTTTGATTTTCTCTCTCCTCCAGGTGTAAACAAAGTGAAGCATCCCGTCTTTGGTTTGTATCACCGAAGGATAAGAATACTGGCTAATCGGAGAATCTTCTAAAATTAACGCAGCTTTCCAATGGATGCCATCTTTAGAAACCGAAACGTTTAAGGGCGTACGCGGACCTTTAACTAAATCTCCGGGAGGCAAAACATGGTTATAAACCAATACATGTTTACCGTTTTTCATGGTTACGGCGTCTGTACCGGAGTTGTTGTTTGGCAGGTTTGTTTTCTCTAAAGCTGTCCAAGTTTCGCCGTTATCATAAGACCAAGCTGTTGCTAAAGCCCTGCTTCTGCTTCGAGCTAAAATCTGGAGTTTCCCGTTTCCGTGAATTAAAATACTTGGCTGAATGGCGTCGATCGTATCTTTTCCTTGTTCTAAAGGACCAATAGTTCTCCATGTTTTCCCGAAATCCGGAGTAACTTCAAAGTGCACATGCCAGCCATCGCCTTCGGTACTGCTGGGCGCAAATAAATTTCCATTGCTCAATAAAACAGGCTTGTTTTTAACCGGACCGATTTGGTTGTTCGGCAGTTTTTCTGCTGCCGACCAAGTTTTACCACCATCTTTAGAGCGTTTTAACATTCCCCACCATTCTGATGGTTTTGGGCCGATTTTATAAAAAAGCATCAAATCGCCACCAGGAATTTGGTATAAAACAGGATTCCAAGTTGGCAGTCTTTTGGTGGCACTTTCTACGCCGTCTGCTACCGAAACCGGAGCGGTCCACTTTCCATCTACCAAACGGGAAACATAAATCTCCACATCCGGATTACGCTCCTTGGTTCCGCCGAAAAAAGCGGTTACCAAACCAGTTGGTGTTTCGGCGATGGTTGCGGCGTGGACTGATGGAAAAGGTGCTTTATCGTAAATAAATTCGTCGGTAATAATTCCTTTGCGCCAAGGTTGATCCTGCGCTTGGCTAAATGTGCTCAAACAAATTAATCCCGCTAATAGTGCTTTAAATCTCATGTTAATTGCTTTTTTGTTTTGCTTTTTCTGCTTTTATTTTGCGTACATAATCACCGTACATTTGGTGCCAGTTACGCCCATTATTGTTTAAATACTGTTCTGCCTGTGTTTTATAAATCTCAAAAATCGCCGAAATCTCTTTCATACTTTTATAATCCACCGCCATTTCACGGGCTTGTTCCAGCAAACCACGGATGGTTTTGGCTTCCGTTTCGGTAAAATTAGGGACGATGGCTTCGTAACCTTTCATGGTGAAAGCGACTTTTCCGATGGTGTATTTGTCTAAAACCATTGCCACTTGCTCTTCATTCAAATCCTTTCGCAAACCTTCCATCAGGTTTTTGTGTACCGATGAGGGAATAGAAGAATCTACAATCATTTGTCTGAATAATTCTGATAATGGTTTTCCGTCGAGCGGATTGATACCCGCCGGGACTAAAGTAAAAGGATGGCTGTTATGCCAATCTTTAATTTGAGTAAGATGTAAAGCCACAACTTCTGTTACCCTTGCTTCCTTTTCGGGATTATTAAGCGCTAAACTGCCCACCCATTCTTTGGCTTTCGCCTGATTTTCTGCGTCTGCTTTTTGAGTGACTTCTTGTGCATTTACCACGCTAATTGCTCCGAAAAAAGCAATCAGCAATACTATTTTTAGTTTTTTCATCTTATCTATCTAATTTGAAATGTATAATCTCCTGAATTCACTTTATAAACCATTCTGTCACCATCTTTACGGATGAATTCCACACCTTCTGCATTGGTGATATTTTTATTATTTTCTTTGATTGATTTCTCAGTTTTTGCCGGCAGATAAACTTCTGCTGTTGTATTGGCCGGAATGCTGATATTCCAAGTGAAGGTGTTTTTGTCTTTTTTCCAATTGCTTTTAATTTCACCGTAAGGAGAATTGAAACTTGCGTTCACATAATTCAATCCATCCACGATTTCTGGTTTCATGATGATTTTTTTAAATCCCGGAGTTCCAGCTTTTATGCCGGCTAGGTTTTCGTAGTACCAAACCAACAAATCGCCCAGCATCATCACGTGGTTTTGCGAGTTCATTCTTGGATGTGCGGTGTTTCCGTTCCACAGCTCCCAAATGGTAGTGGCTCCGTTTTCAATCATGTAACCCCAGCTCGGATAAGTTTTTTGTGTCGCAATGGTATAAGCTAAATCCGGACGACCGTAATCGTTTAAACAACGCATTAACCATTGTATGCCGACTAAACCATTGCTTAAATGTTCTTTATTGGTTACCTCCACAGTGTAAACGATGTTTTTAAAAACCTTGTCGGTTTCTGTTTTTGGCACCATCCCAAAATAAAGTGGAATAATATTATCGGTTAGCTTGTTGTCGTCACCATAAAAGCCTTTTTCGTTGTAGAATTTTTTATTAAAAGCATCTTTCACTTTAAAACTTAAAGTTTCAAACTCCTTGAAATCAGCTTCGTTGCCAGCTATTTTGCTAAAATCCATCATCAACCTCAAGAAATGATAATAATAAGCTGTAGAAATCAGCTCCGAAGGATATTTTTTATCGGCACTTTTACCTCGTCCGGCTTCAATGGTAACTGGCGGTGCACACCAATCGCCGTAGCTGTCTTTGGTCATGATGCCATCTTCCAAATACCTGTCTTTCATGTACTCCATCCATTTTTTGATAGCCGGATAATTATCTTTAACGACTTGTACATTGCCAGTTTGGTGGTGCAACATATCAGTAATTAAAACGATTACACCCGCCCAAGTCATGTTATCGCTGTAATAACGCCAAAATGCAGGCGCTACATCCGGAATTGCACCATCTTCTTTCTGCGAGTTGCGAATATCTTCCAACCATTTGGTGTAGATGCGTTCGTTGTCAAAAACAAAACTTTCTCCGTAAGCCACTTCGCCTCTATCGCCCAACCAGGGCATGCGCTCGTTACGTTGCGGACAATCCAAAGGCATCCCTTTGTAATTGCCGGCAATGCTCCACCACGCATTTTTAAAAATCTGGTTAACTAACGGATTTGAAGTTTCAAATGTCCCGATGGTTTTGATGTTATCATAAACCATTTTCCCAACGAAATCCTCGATTTTAGGTTGATAGGTGTAGCCGGAAAGCTCCACAAATCTGAATCCACGATATACAAATGTGGGCTCCCGAATTTCTTCCTCGCCTCCTTTTAGCGTATATACATCTGTGTTTTTCGCGTTGCGGAGATTGGCTGTAAAGAGTTCTCCATTATCCTGCAATGATTCCGCAAAACGAAGTTTAATTTGTTGACCTTTTACGCCCTTCACTTTTATCTGCAACCAGCCCACCATATTTTGTCCCATATCCAAAATGTATCTTCCGCCCGAAAGTTTGGTAATAGAAACAGGTTGAAGGGTTTTCATCACCTTCATGTTCTCATTCATTTGCGCTTCAATCGTTCCGCCTGGTTCCTGCACATATTCTGCATCTAGCCATTTGCTATCATCAAAACCAATATTATTCCATCCTGCAAATTCTTTTCTGGCATCATATTCCTCACCATCGTATTCGTTATTGGTTATGATGGGTCCGTCTGCTGTTCCTTTCCAACTATTATCTGTGTCGATGTCCTCGGTACTACCATCGGTGTAAACCAGATGAAGGTTCAACAGCATTTTTGGAAAACCGAACGTTTTGATTTTATAAGGTTTTTCATTCTGGCGCATAGCGAAGAAACGACCGTTGCCTAAAACCGCACCGACTGCATTTTTTCCGTTTTGGATGTAGGAAGTGACATCGTAGGTGTTGGCTTTGATGTTTTTGGTATAGTCCGTTGGTGATGGCGCCAAAACGTCATCGCTTACTTTTTTTCCGTTGATGAAAAGCTCGTATAAACCTAAACCCACAATAGATGCGGTGGCAGATTTGACTACTTTATTGCTCTCGAATTCTTTTCTAAAATATCTTGCAGATAAACGCGAATCGTTTTCAATGCTGTCCCACGGGAAAGCCCTATCAAAGCCAATCCAAGTTTTTGGCCAGTCTTTATAATAGAGCAAACCCATTGTCCAGAAATGCGTTGCAGACCATTGGCTTTCACCGACGTTGGTCCAGGTTTTAACCTTCCAAAAGCATTTAGCCCGACTGGTCAGTTCCTTGCCATTGTATTTTACAAAAACAGATTCTGATGAATTTACTTTTCCGGAATTCCATAAATCGCCTTCGTTATTCGCTAATTTCTCTTCAGAACTGGCCACCAAAACCTGATAGGCTTTTTGCTCCACTCCTCGCTTCGGCGAAATCATTTGCCAACTTAAAAACGGTTGTTTTACATCAATTCCTAAGGGATTTACCAATTGCTCCACTTGAAGTGCAGTCACTTGAAGTTCTTGAGCTTTTAAATGATAAAAGTCAAAAACTAATAGGAATAATATGATGAATCTTTTAGCCATTTCAATTGAAATCAAAATATAAAGTCAGTTCTTTTGCCCTTTGCGGATTTTTCTCGTAATCGTAATAAATGTTCTTTTGTCCCATTGGACCGGTACTTTCTGCCGTTTGAGTTTTGTTTCCAATACTCGGAATCGCCTGCATAAAGCTGATATCACCGGAAGGGAAAAGTGGCACATAATTATGCCATTGGTCGTCTTTAGGAGCGGGCGTAAACAGTCTTAAAAAAGTATCTTCATCCTCAGACAAAACCTTAAAATCCTGATTCTTAGTCAAAAATTCACACCAATACATATTGGAATAGTAACCCTTAAATTCTGGATAAACAAAAGGAATTTCTCCGGTTTCTGTATTGTTATAATCCTTATGCCAAACGCCAAATGCTGTTCCTTTCATGCGGTTTTTCCAAACTCTGTAAGGTCCGTTTCCCATAAATTCCACCGCTTTAATTTGACTTTCTGGAAATGAGAAATTTACACCATCAAACCAAGTGTAAAACTCTCCGGGAAAATATTTCACTTTCATTTGGATGAATCCATTTGGATAAATTTTCCATTGCAAAGTGTTGTAGCTTTCTTTTTTGTTAAAGACTGATGCAATCACCAAAGTGTCCGCATCCATTTTTGCGGTAAATCCTTTGAAATTATTGGCACCTTCCTGTAAAACCGGACCGTTATTGAAAGGGATTTCCTGATTTCCATTTTTCACACTTTCTAAAATTCCCGTGTTTTTATTGATTTGGATTTGAAGCTTTTTAACTTTTATCAAATAGCTTTCGCCGAAGGTTGAATAATTGATTTTAGCATCGGCTCTAGCCTGATTAAAACTTTCTTTGGCAACTTGACTTGGTTTGCTAATCGGGAACGACCAAGTGAAAATTTCATGTTGGTTTACATCTTTTGCGGTGAAATAAAGCACATCATAGCTGAACCAATCTTTTGGTAACTCTATATTTAGAACGCCTTTTGCATGCGGTTTAATATTTGGAGCGGTTGCACTTCCTGCTAAAACTGGTTTTGCTAAGGTACTATCCAACAGATTAAATTTCTTCAATTCCCAACTGAAAGTACACTGATTTGTGTTGGTAAAATCGTACCGGTTTTCGATGTTGAAAGCGCCGTCGAATCCTGCCATCATTTCTCTGGCTTCAAATTTTATCGGACTCCAAACTTCTTTTATGGTAAAATAGCTTCCTTCTTTTTGATGAAAAGGGCCAACAATTCCATCCGGGCCATGGTCTTTATCGGTATCAATGCTATTGTTTTTATCTGTACGTACCACACCTTCGTCGGCAAAAACCCAAAGAAAACCACCGGCGGATGTCGGTTTGTTCCACATCGCTTCCCAATAATCATCCAAACCGGCACCGAGACCTCCATCATATAAACCATGCAAAAACTCTGTTGGCATCACAATGTCATGCCCGTTCATGTAATTACCAATTCCGTAGTTATACTGGCGATAATGCTGGGTATCAAAACCTCCATAAGCTTCCCAAGGATGAATTACGGGACGTTTTTGAATATCCCAATCTTTGAAATATGGATCTAAATCTAAGTTATGACCATCTTCGTTTCCATTCGCCCAAAAGATGATGGAAGGATGATTGACATCATGCACCATCATTTCCTTTAGCAATTTTTTACCGGTTGGTGTATCGTAATGACCATGCCAGCCCGCCAGTTCATCCATCACATATAAACCTAAAGAATCACAAACTTCCAAAAAATGTGCGTCAGGCGGATAATGCGCCATGCGGACAGCGTTCATGTTCATATCCTTCATCAGCTTTACATCTTCAACAGACAAACTTTTGCTGGTGGTTCTGCCCGATGTTGGCCAAAAAGAATGACGGTTTACGCCTTTGAATTTCATTTTTACGCCGTTCACAAAAACGCCGTCACGTTCTTTCACTGCAATGGTTCTGAAACCTATTTTTTTATTGATTTGATGAACTGCTTTTCCATTTTGGATTAAAGTGAAACGAGCGGTATATAAATTTGGAAATTCTGCCGACCATAATTTTGGAGCTTCGAAATTGGCATTAAATACAACAGTTCTATTGCCTCCAATTTTTTGAGACACAGTTCTTCCAAACGCTTTCCCATCAGCATCAAATAACGCTAACTGAATTTCATCGGCTTTGCCAGAAACAGAAATTTGAGCTTTTAAATTGCCGTTTGCTTTGGCGTCAATGGCTAATTCCGAAATGTGTTGTTGCGGTAAAACTTCCAAATAAACCGGACGGAATATCCCGCCGAAAATCCAGAAATCTCCTCTACGCTCCGCATCATTTACTGATTCGTTGGCAGAATGTTTGGCGACTTCCACTTCCAATAAGTTATCAGCACCGGATTTCAATAATTTGCTGATGTCATATTTAAAGGCATAATAAGCGCCTTGATGCGTTGGTCCAGCCAATTTTCCGTTGACTTTCACAGTAGCATCGGTGAAAACACCTTCAAAAACAATGTTTACGACTTTGCTTTTAAAATTTGCCGGAACTTTAAAGTTGTAACGGTATTTCCCAACTTCTTTTCCTCTGGAAGTATCTTTATCGAAACCGTAATTGTATTTTCCGAAACCTTGTAATTCCCAGCAAGACGGTACACCAATTTTTGTCCATTTACCAGAATTTTGACCAGCAGAACAATAAAAATCCCAGCTCATCATATCGTCTTTCCCTTTTCCAGAAAGGTAAATTTTCTCTGTTTCCTGAGCGTTTGCCGAAAGGAAGCAGATTAGAAAACTTAAAATGGCGATATGTTTAAAAACGGTCTTCAAAAATTAAGGATTAAATTGGTTGATAATTGGGTTATCGGTTCTGAACGAGTTTGCCGGTAAGTTTGCGCCGTTTACCAAATTCGGTTGCGCCACTTCGCTCCAACCGAAGCGAGCATTTACTGGTTGCTTTACTTGTAGGGAAGTTAATATCACTTTCTTTCCTTTAATTTCAGCTTTTGCAGGATGATATTCGCCATCGGCACCAGCCACTTCAAAGAAATCCAGCGGTTTAGCATCTCTGCTTTTTAAACCTTTGGCATTGTCAAAATAAAGGACGATTTTGTTCCCCTTGATTTTCATTTTATCGTAAAATGGACCATCAGCAACGATATGTTCGCCATAGGTTTTCTTCAAAGCCTGCAAAGCCAAACGACGGCCAACTTCCCATTTATAGCCGGGATGGATACCTCCTCCACCGTCAAATAAATCAGTGATGACTGCCATTCCCGTATTCGGGATTTTTAAAGCAAGCGTTTGCGCTTCCCAAAATTCAGGCAAATCGTATTTACTGAGCTTCGGTTCTCCTTGTGATGACGAATATTCAAAAGGAGCAATTTGAACGTAATAAAAAGGTAATTCTTCGCCCCAATCTTTACGCCAACCATCAATCAATGTCTTCATTTTATAGGTGTAGTTGACGCGGTCCTGCAAAAAGCAATTGCTTTCTCCTTGATACCATAAAAATCCTTTGATGGCAAAAGGAATTAAAGGTTCTATCATGGGATGATAAAATTTAGCAGGGTCGCCACTTACATTTTTATCTTTAAAATAACTTGAACTGGCAAAATCCTCTTCATTAATCCAGGGCTCAATCCGGCTTCCTGGGATAGACGAAGCAATGATCCCGACAGGAACATTTAAATCTTTATTGATGTTTTTAGCAAAAAAATAACCAACGGCAGAAAAATTTCTCAATGCAGTTCCTTCGGCAATATCCCAACCTTCATGTTCCGGAGAAGGTTTAATCAGTTCCTTTCTGTTTACCAAAAACAAACGGATGTCTTTATGATGGGCAAAAAACAACTCGTCAATCGGGCTCGGACTTAAGCCTTCCGCTTCTTTACGGTCAACCTTGCTGTTTTTGCGCATGGTATATTCCATGTTTGATTGCCCCGAACATAACCAAACTTCTCCGACCAAAATATCTTTCAGCACAATGGTGTTTGTTCCTTTAATGGTCATATCTCTGTTCTCAAAACTCGCTTTAAGCGGATTTAAAGTCACTTGCCATTTTCCGTTTGCATCGGCCACAGCTTGTGCATATTCATTGGCAAAGGAAACAGAAACTTGCTCGCCAACATTTGCTGTACCCCATATTACGATTGGTTTTTGTTGCTGTAAAACCATTTGATTGCCTAAAATCCTTGGTAAAACCACTTCGGCTTTAGCCTGAAAAGAGAGTAATAAGAAGAAAAAGAATATGCCTTTTAAAAACTTCATTTAATATTAATTGTATGTCTAATGCCTTTTCGGCACAATCTCGCCTGCCCTCATGCCGGGCAATGGCATTTACTTTTTTTCCGCAAAAAAGTAAACAAAAAACTCCCGACTACGCCCTTTGCTAAAAAGGAAGTGCTTTTACTCACTTCATCTGTACCGCAAAGTTCTGATGTCGAAAATAAGGTGAACTTTGGTCTGTACTCGGGCTGGATTGATGGGAAACCTGTCACATTTCGTATTATTTTAAATGCTTCAAAACCGTTCATCTAGTAAATGGTTTTTAATGAATGGATATAAAAAATTGCTTCTGGTGCTTTTTCTCCAGCATTTTTTAAATCGTAATCCTGATCGGTTGGAGTTTCCGCATCAGGGAAACGGCGTACCTCTCCGGTCCTAAACATCACTCTGCTAAAAGCACTAATTGGAGCGAAATAGACTTTTGCACCTTTATCTTGTCCGTTTACTTTTATTTTATAGATACGAGTATTGCAGTCCAGCTCCAATTCAATTTTATAAGTTTTTCCAGCTTCGTATTTCATAATTCCAGAATTACGATATCCCACTTTAGCGCTTAATGTACCTTCGGCATCAAAAATCAATCTTAAAGCTGGCAAACCTTTATCATCTTGTAATTCTATCTGTAATTCTCCGGTATCACTTTGCTTTGGCGTAACTGTAAATTCAACGGTCAGTTTTTTTGCCGGTTTAATCACTCTTTCGGCTTTAGCGTAATCAAACGGGTCCGAATCGTGTAAAGCCAGAACTTTTTCTCCGTTCAGTTTTTCAATCTGGGTTCTAGCCCAAATCGGACTGAAAAGATTCCATTTCTCCAATTCCTTTCCATTAGGCATTTCGTTAAAATCATCGTTGACTACCTCGTTCTCATCAGCTGTAATCGGAACCGGAATTTTAGCCACCCAAATATCTTCTTTGTTCATGCTGTAAGTCACCCACATGTTTTTATCTGGTGGCAAACCATTTCCTTCAATAATTCCACGCACATATTGCGGACCGTACGATTTGTAGTTTCCGCCGTAACGCATGGAAGTAATTTCGCCGTTCACCAATAATAAATCAGTGTAATTTAAGCCATCTTTGCTGGTAGAAACCGCTAAAGGCCACCTAAATTCCGAAGGATTATAAACCGTTGCATATTTACCATCGGATGTTTTTTGTCCCCAAATTTTAGCATTGCTATTGATAAAACCGGGTGCTCTCATGGGTTTGTATTCCCAAGTTCTCCCTTCGTCGGCACTTTCGGAAGTTAAAGCGTGTTTCCACAAACCAATAACTTTTCCGTTGGGTAAATGGTAATAGCTGAAAGCCTGATATGAACCTTTTAAAGGAATCAAAGGGTCGTCCCTATCTGATTCCTCTACCCATTGCTGTACCATTAAAGGTGTAGCCAATAATTCTTTGCAATCTTTTACAAAACCTTTGTCTTTAGAGGAGGTAAAAAATGGATAAGTAGTTTTACTTGCATTCCAATCTTTATTGTAATGAATAAAGTATATAGGTCCCCAGGTTCCATCTTTATGAATTTCACGCACTACCCGTCCAATACCGTGGCCGTCATTAGGTGCATCATGTGCGTCCATGGCAATTCCGTAATACCCTAAGGTGAGCAGTCTGCCACTTTTTGCTTGGTAAAAACCCATCCGTTGGTGCATTACTGCGTCTAAATCTTTAGCTATATTTGGATTCCCTTCTTTTTGATAACCATCAGGAATACGGTAAGGAGGAAAAAGCACTGTGGGATTGCTCCAATTTATTCCGTCTTTTGAGGTCATCATTAAAGTTCTTCCCGGAGCGATATGCTCGCCCACCGGATTGCTCAAATATTGAAGATAAAAAGTATTGTTCCAATAAGCCAATAGGGGTTGATGGTTGTAGGTCCAGTTGTTGCCACCAGCCCATTCCGGATGTTCGCGGTTTGCCCGAAAAACCTGGATATTGTGCACTCCAATGGCTGGACTTAACTGCCCGTGATGATAATCCACATTAGACAAGGTGCTTCCAGTGTATTTTACGGTATCCTGCGCAAAACCCATTTGGGAAGTAAGGGTGGCGACTGATAGTAATATGGTTTTTATAAATTTCATCTATTTTTCTTTTTCCAAACTTTTTTGAAGTTTCTTTAAAAATGATTTTTTGATGGGAACAATAGTTCCATGTTTATGCCCTTCAGGCACTGATATTTCCGAATTTGCGTTGGTGAAGGTTTTAAAATTTTTGGTTTTTACCGCTCCGTAACTTTTATCCTGATAAGAATCAAAGTAGATTAACCAACCATCTTTTACTTTTACTACCGCCGGTCCTTCGGTAAATTTCTTGGTATAAGGTGCCGAAACATTTTTGTAAGGCCCTAAAGGATTATCGGCGAAAGCCACTTTTAAATCACGCTCCGGTCGGGTATTATCTTTCAGAACCAAAGCATAATCGTTTGATCCCTTTTTCACAATCACCGCATCAATTACACTAAAACCGGGATCGATGAATAGTTTTGTTGGACTGAAGGTTTTAAAATCTTTGGTGGTGGTATAATACATCCGGTGGTTATTTTCTTCCTCCTCCGCTCCTTTCGGAAAGCGAAACGGAATAGTAGATGCCCAAATGATGATATATTGTTTGTCCACATCGTCATAAAAAAGTTCCGGTGCCCAAACATTTACCGTCGTTGGTTCATTTTCCATCACAGGGATAAACTCTTCTTTCGACCAATGGATTAAATCTTTGGAACTGGCGTAACCAAAACCTTTATCGCCACGCCAACTGCTGGTCCACACTAAATGGAAAGTCCCGTCAGGACCTTGCACCATGGATGGATCTCGCATTACTTTTTGTTGGCCAACTTCGGGTTTTAAAAAAACATGATTGAAATCTTTCCAATGATAAGCATCATTGCTGTAAAGCATTCTTAAGCCTTCGTCTGCTGGTTCGTGGAATGAAGTGAACAAATATGCTTTTTGACTGCATGAGCTTAGAAAAACAGCGCAGGCAATTATAAAATATAAGGTCATTTTATTCATTAGATTACCTGAGTTTTGGATCTTATTAAATCTGAACTTTACTCTAGATGCCTTTTCAGCAAAGCCTCGCCTGCCCTCATGCCGGGCAACGGCAGGTACTTTTTCGCCGAAAAAAGTACTCAAAAACTCTCGACTACCCCCTTTGCTACAAAAGGAAGTGCTTTTAATCTCTTCACCTATCCCGCAAAGTTCTGATGTCGAAAAAGAGCTTAACTTTGGCTTGTGCTTTGGCTGGATTGAACGAAAGAAAACTAAATTGTGCATCATTCTAAACATTTACTGTATAGTCACTAACCGTTAAATACTTTCCAAAATTAAAACCCAATCGTTACCATCTTTTTCTTCTCCCGGTGGATCAAAAGATTTTGTTCCCGTGTTATCAAACTCTCCTATTGTAGTTTGAGTTCCATCAGCAGGTTTAAACCAAGATGCTTTAACTTTTTTGCCTTCAATTTTCCCCATGTTGATTTCTAAATCTCTGCCCGTCCAAGTATAAACGAACGCGTAGTCTTTCCCTCTGGTGGCTACCAAATAATCGTGTTTTTCTTTTTGGTTGGCGATGATAGACTGATCTGGAACTCTTTCAAAATAAGGTTTAGAGAGCATTAAATCTTTCATAAACCGCATTTGTCCCGCTCCCGGATCGTTTAAAGCTTTGGTGTAAAATTCCCAGTTACGCACTCCGTAAGCACCGCTTCCTTCTCCTTTTTTGTAAAATTGCATTACCGCATTATCTCCATAAGTAAAACCTGCCGCTCCGCTAAAAACCGACCAATAAGCGTATCTTCTCACCGCCGCATCTGTCCATCTTACTTCTAAAGAATCATGCAAACCTTCTGGAATACCTTCATAACTTGGTTCGGCATCAAAAGTTGGTTTAGTAGGCTTTTTATCGTAATCTTCTAAAACATATCTCCAGTTGTCTTCGCCGTAATGGCGTGTTTCATTTTTGGAAGTATCTTGGTCGTAACGTCTATGACCCGATTGAAAAGCATTAAAATCCAACCATTTTTCATTATGAAACCACTCGGAAGAAGTGGTTCTTCCACGGGGATGAAAGGTCATCAAATGCAGGCTGTCTTTAGCTTTAATGGTTTGCCCGATGGTCTCCCAAACGCTGGTATATTCTGAACCTTTAATATCTCCACCGTTTACCCAAATAATATTAGGTTTATTACCGAAACGTTTCACTAAAAATTCGGCGTATTTTTTTGCCTGCTCGGGCTGTACATCGCCACTTTTAACGGCGCTTCCCCAAACCGTTACAAAAGCAATGTAAATGTGCCTTTTAGCCGCTTCGTCAATAATATAATTTACATGGTCCCAATAATCATATTGCAAACTATCCTTAAAATCATCGCCCTCGGTTACTTTGGGCGCATCAATTTTTTTGTTGATCAAAGCGGAATCTCCGTAGAAATCTGTTACGCCTAACTCGTGTAAAGCCATTACCTGAATCACGTTGAAACCTTTTTCGGCTCTGTTATCCAAATAAGCTACGGCTTCTTCCCTTGATAGTTTTTTAAATAATAGCCAACCAGTATCTCCCAACCAAAAGAAAGGTTTCCCGTTTTTGGTCTCAAAGTAACGTCCGTTTTGGTTAACTTTTAAGCCCATTTCGGCAACTTGTTCTTTTTGCTTGCAGGCTGTAATGAGGAAAATCAGCCCAAAAAAGAAAAAGCTGTTTTTTACGATCAGTTTCATCTTCGTCGCATCGGGGTTTACAAGACGTTTCACAAGCAAGGTAAATTTATAGAACTTAAAACCTATTTGTGTGATGTCTCCTATCGTCGACATGACGCTCGTCTTGGCATTATTGAAATAAGGTAAAAGCGAAATCTGTGGTTTCATTGGTTTATTTTTGGCGAATCCATAAAACAGCAGTGCCGTTTCCTGATTTTGTTAAGGTTTGTGTTTTAGTATCTAATTTTTGGGTTGAAATTACTTTTCCAGAACCCGGATTAATCCAACTTAAAACAGCAGATTTATTCAATTTTAAATCAGCTATATTAACATCGTTATCTGTATAAATAATAAACTCTCCTTTATCATTACCCAAAACATAATTCTGATTTTTGATGGTTTTTGGAAGCATGGTTGAGGCCGATTTCAAGAAACCCGCATCATCCACTTTTACATCAGTAAATGAACCGCCGGCCATAAAAGAAGCCCAACTGTAAGAAGGATAATTATCCGCAGAGTACATAACTGCCTTGTCAGGATATTTATCACGGTATTCCCTAACCGCTCTGTAAACCTGTTCAAATGAAGTTTTCTTTGGCTTAAACTGACGGGCTTGCTGACGAGGCGCCAAACTTTGTCCGCCCAGTGGCGCATACGCCGAGCCATCTGCCTGATAATACCAATACCTGATATCAATTACATTAATGGTTGATGAAAGCGCCGGATCTTGCAAAATAGCATCTTGCACATCTTTGGTAGTGCTTAAGCCAATTAACTCTTTGTTTCCGGTTTTCTTTTCCCAATCTTTTATGGTTTGCACCCAAAATTTAGCGAAATGCGTTGGACCGGTATATTCCTCTCCAATAAACTGGATAACAGAAGAATTGCCTACAAAATTATTCAAACATTGCTCAATAAAAGCTTGGTGCAATGCCCGTCTTTGCGGATTGGTTTCATCGTAAAACTGATCTGCTAAGAAAATTCTTTTATCTCCTGCAAAAGGTGGCGGTTCAGAAAATCCTGTAGAATTGATATTATTTGCTGTTCTCCAAGGAAAATCAACGTAATGCGCACCGGCTTCAATAATATTATGTTGGAAATAATTGTGGTGAATCAATACCAAACCTTTCTCATCTGCAAGATTTGCATATTGCTTTAAACGGCTCCAATACCAAGGATTGTATTTTGTTAAATCGTATTTAGATAATCCGTCCCAGGCGGTTCCTTGTCCGCTTCGGGCAAAAGGCAGCTCATAAAACGGAGGCCAAACTTCGCCACTCATCCGGCGGATCCGTTCGTGGTCATCTCGTCTTCTATCGTACCATAAACCGTAATTCTGCTCCACAATCAAATCAGATTTTTTGATCATGGTATCAGTCATCTGATTTAAATCATCAGTTAAACCTTTCCCAATTCTTCCGGGTACATATCGTGTTATTGCCGGCAAAGCTTTGGTAATATCAGAACCTTGAATTCCGCCTGTCCACCAAGGTACACTTAATCTTCCGCCTGTTTGTATTTGATGATCTCTTACCAACCAGCCGTTTTCAACTTTTAAATCTCCCTTTTTGGTAATTTCCTTAGCTTTAGCGATTTTAATTTCATCAACAGAAGGAACATTTTTAGCGATATGAGGAATTGGATTTCTAATAGAAGCACTATCAATAAAATCGATTAATTGCGGAAGAGGCTGTAAAGTTGCCAAAGTCATCTGGCGGGCCTGCTCAACTGTAGGGCTACTTGTTGCTTCGGTAATTTTATCCTGAAGCTGCGCTCTTGTATCCACATTTTTATTCAGCCTTTCGACGAGTTGAGCGTAATACAAACTGCGTGGGTTTACATGTTCATTGGAAAAATCCCAAAAGCCATCGCCCTGAAATTCAGACCAGGTACCAAAAGCCCAATTTTGTGCAGTTGGCGGTTTAAAATTATAAACTCTTGAAGCGGAGCATTGCCAAAATACGCTGTTTCCTGCTGTCCAACCCGCACCTCTGGCATCCTGACCAATGTTGGCGTAGTTTAAGGCGTTACCGTCTATATTGATGACATCGAACAAAACACCGGATGCCCAAGTATCAATGGCGCCACTGTAGCTGAAAGGCAAATAAGCCTTGCACTGTACAAAAGCGTTTGGTCCCGGCGCTAAATAGCCCACTGCAAAATCGTGGTAGCCGTATTCAGAGTATAATCTTTGAAATAATGTCTGCTGTCCGTTGGTTTGGAAAGTATAACGACGTTGTCCTCCTATTTCGGAAACTGGCGCAAGCGACTTGCAGTCTTCTACAGTAATACATTTCCCCGTTGAAAGAATATTTACAGCAGAACCTGCGAAATGCTTAAATGTAACTTGACGAACCCAAGCGTTTTCTGTATTTTCGATAGTAATGGCCATCCAGCGATGGTTTTCATCTTTTGGGTTTGATGCATCAAAAGTAGAAACTAATGAAAGATTTTCTATACCTACGTTTTCAATTCTTCCGTTCCATTGGTATTTTTCTATAAATCCGCCACCAAATTTTTGATCTAAGGCTGTAGTTATCGGTGCATCAATGGTGATTTTGTTTCCGTTGATGGCAGTGATTTCTCTGTCCCAAACTATATTTTCTTCTCCGGGCTTCCATCCTAATGCAGATACATCGCCACCAAAAGTCCAGGTCTTCATCGTATCCAACCATTCCGCAGTGGACGGACGTGTAATCCTGATTTTATCACCAACTTTAAAAGCATCGGCTTTAGCCAGATTAAAGCTTATGGAATTTACCGGCACATAATTATCCGTAACTTGAGTTTTGTTGGAAGGTTTTAAATCGTTTACTCCAAAAACCCGGATTAAGGTTTGTCGGTCTAAACCCGAGCCATGTAAAACGGTTTCTTTTACGCCACTTCCTCTTAAAACTACGCCTGAAGCCTCAATTTTTAATTGTCCTTGAACATCAAAATCTCCTTTTCCCAACAAAACTGCTCCGCGAAAGCCGTTTTTATCTAAAGGAAGTTGAGCTACATAATTGATAGCGTTCTGAATTCTTTCTGTAGCATCGCCAGGCTTAGCGCTAACGTTAATTTTAATAGCAACATTCGGAATTTCCGCATTGCCGGCTTGATAACCTGCATAAGAAAAATCGGGAATACAGTTGCCCTGAGCATCTGGAATGTATTTAAGTCCACCTTTTCCAAAAACCAAAGGCTTAAACGGCTCCGATTTCTTTTTTTGCGAAAAAGCCTGCTGTTGTACGCACAACAGGCAGGCCAAAATCCACACATTTATTCTGATTTTTTTTAAAGAAACAATCACTGATGAATTTTTAAAAGGTTCATTTTTATTTAGTAGATGGTACTACCGTTTTGACATCTACTAAACTGTTTAAATAGTCTTCGATATTGCTATAACCAGTTTTTGAAATCACACTCGCATCTTTTGCATTTTTAGGATTTAAGCCTAATTTTTCTTCATAAGCATCGGGCATACCGTCGTTATCAGTATCAATATAGGGTTTCCCAGTGTAAGTTGGGTAACCACCTACTTGGCTGATATCGGATATGATGCCTTGTTTATAAGAATCTTCGGGCAATCTGCGTTTGATAAACTCTTTACCAACACCCGTTTTTCCGCCCTCAACATATTTTACTTTACCAGTCCTCACTTCTTCTGTAATACGATTGTCTACCGCATCCCTCTTGGGTAAACTTGCTCCGGCATTTGCCAAAACGTAACTATATGCACTTCTGGCATCTATCATGCTCACTTTAGCCATTGGCAATGGTTTATCTACACGCATAGAATCAAGCAATTTATTTAAATCGCCTTTGGTTTCGGGCTGTACACCGCCGTCCCAATTATTTTTGGTTACACGGTCATTACCTTCTACGATATTGCCTGTGATGTAAGCTTTACCAAATGTATTTACAAACCTTTTATCTCTACCAGATTCTGGTTTTAAAATGCGGTAAGAAATTGGTTTATCAAGTGGCGTAATTGGTCCGGGTTTGTAATAATTATTAACGAAACTATAGAGCGAACCGTTATCACCGCCATCTGCACTACGGTTCCACCAGTTGAAAATAACGTTGTTCACAAATCCAAAATCGCCATACATGCCTACTGATGGGTTTCTACTGATATTTGAAGCCCACAAATTTCTCATAAATGTGCTATTCAAACCTCCAATTGTACTCCCGAAAGCATGGTTATAAGTGTCCAATCCTTCAGAAAAAATAGAATTTTGGATGGTTACATTTACAGTAGGCAACTTCACCGGTTTCGAGCCGTCTTTAGGGTCGTAAACATGGCGATAAATAGACATATTTTCATCTAAACCCCAACTTGCCGAAACATGGTCTATTAGGATATTGCCGACAGGATTTCCGCCTAGAGCATCATCCCTGCGGGTAACATCGGTAGCTCCGCGTCTAAAACGCATATACCTTATCACTACGTCGTGGGTGTTGATCCAAACAGATTCTCCCGCAATACAAACGCCATCACCCGGTGCACTTTGACCTGCTATGGTAATATATGGCGCTCTGATAGATACCGGAGTTTTTAATTTAATGATACCTGCCACGTTAAAAACAACCATCCTTGCGCCACCTTGTTCACAAGCGTAGCGGAATGAACCGGGACCGCTATCGTTTAAATTTGTTACTACATAAACTTTCCCTCCATGACCGCCAAAACTATAAGCGCCACCTCCCTCTGCGCCGGGAAACGCAACAATTTTTGATTGAGGCAAATCGCTTGGTTTAGCCGCCCACGGAATAAAGGGTTTTCCTGCTTTTGCTTCGGCATTTATAATTGGCTTCACCTTCTCAAATTGTAAATCAGAACGATGTTCAATTTGTGCCAAAACGGAATCAGCTTTAGCCTCCATTGCCGGAGGTATAATTGGATATTGTGCTTTTACTGCGATGGTAGAAAAGCAAAAAACAATGGCTAATGTGCTTAACTTCTTCATTTAGCAACAGGTTTAACAGTATCTAAAGGGACTACGCTATTTAAGTAAACTTCGATATTTGAATAACCACTTTTAGTGATTTCGGCAGCATCAGCAGCATTTCTTGGATTTAAGCCATGCTTTACTTCATAAGTATCTGGCATTCCGTCATCATCGCTGTCTTTATATGGTGTTCCTTTATATTCTGGGTAACCGCCAACTTGTGATATCTCTGTTATAATTCCATCTTTATAAGAATCAGGAGCTAAACGACGATGCTCAAACTGAAAATCTGAAGGTTTTGCACCTGGAAAAACATCAATTTTACCAGTTTTTACCTGTTTAATTACGCGGGTATCAACAGGGTCACGCTTAGGCAAAGTAGCACCAACATTTGCAAGTACAAAGTTTTTAGCTTCTAATGTTGGAATAATGGTGATTTTAGGCATAGGAAATGGTTTTTTCGATTTCATAGCTGCGAAATATTTACTCGCCTCAGCAAAATTCATCAATTCCCCTTTTTTGTTTTCTACCTGTACACCCCCGTTCCAATTGTCTTTGGTTACTTTTTCGTTTCCTTCAATGATGTTTCCATTTACATAAGCTCTACCAAAAACCACATAAGGCAATTTACTTCTTCCTGATTCTGGTTTTAAAATACGGTAGCTAATTGGATCTTTTAAATCAGTTACCGGCCCAGGTTTGTAGTAATTATTGATGATGTTGTACAAGGCTGTATAATCACCTCCGTCTGTAGAGCGGTTGTTCCAGTTAAAAACCACGTTGTTGGCAAAGTTAAAAATACCGTTCCAACCGATAGAAGGGTTACGAGCACCGTTATCTGCCCATAAATTACGCACAAAAGCACAATTTTCGCCCCCTAAAGTACTTCCGAAAGCATGGTTCCAATAATCCAACGCTTCTGAAAAAATTGAGTTTTGGATGGTAACATTTACCGTCCCTAATTTTGCCTCAATCCTGCCGGTACTATCATTGTACATGTGGCGGTAAATTGACATATTTTCATCTAAGCCCCAACTTGCAGATACGTGGTCAATCATGATATTTCCAACAGGGTTTCCACCGATAGCATCATCTCTGCGCCCAACAAAAGTTTCGCCTCTTCTAAAGCGCATAAACCTTACAACAACATCATGAGTATTTAACCAAACAGACTCACCTGCAATACAAACCCCATCACCGGGTGCTGTTTGTCCAGCTATTGTTATATAAGGCGCCCTAATAATTAAAGGGGTTTTTAAATGTATAATACCAGCAACATTAAACACCACGATTCTTGCGCCACCCTGTTCACAAGCATCACGCAATGAACCTGGTCCGCTGTCATTCAGGTTTTTAACCACAATTACTCTTCCGCCATGGCCACCAAAGCTATGGGCACCGCCACCCTCCGCTCCTGGAAAAGCCAATAAATCCGACTGGGGTAAATCTGTTGGCCTGGCCGCCCAAGGAATATAAGGTTTACCTTCTGCAGCTTCTTTAGCAATGATGACTTTTGCCTTTTCCCAGGCAATATCAGAATGGCGTTTGGAAGCGGTCATTAGAGAATCAGATTCTCTTTTTACTTCTGCAGAAATTTTTGGATACTGGGCAAATAAACTGCCACAAAAGAACATCAGTACTACTGATAACTGGTAACGTTTCATGTATTGTTTTTTTTATAAATGTCCCTGGTCAAAGGGAAGGTAATTAATAAATTGAGTAGCGTTTTCTCAAATTCCTGTGTGTTTTAAATCTATAATTAATTTAAAGAAAGGGAGCTTAGCGCTCCCTTTTCTCGTTCGAAAGTATAAGGAACTTTCATTTAGATAACCAATTACACCTAAATTTTGGGAGAGATTCTTTAATAAAATATAAATTTTTAAACAATGTTATTTAATAATGCATTTCGATTAAAAAATAAATCAATTTGCTTGAGTTCAACCTTGGTTTAAATAATCATATATGAATATGATATTCAAATATAAAAATTATCTTTTATTATTCCAATAGATTTTTAAACAAAAAAAAAGGTTTGTTAATCAAATTCTAAACTCTAGTATCAGCATTTAAATATTTGAGGTTACAGAATTTAATAAAAAAGAGGTAGCTGTTGAGCTACCTCTTTTAAGAAATCATTAACACTAAAAATTTTTACTTCTGCACCTTAATATCAATATTCATATAAGTACCATTATCTGCATTATTTCGATAGATATCATTTATGAATACAGCCCCATATTTACCTGATTCGGTTAAAAAATAGATTAACCAAGTTGGCGCCATCGAATTAATTGGATTCGATGCTACAATTTTATTGTTCCCTGGCACACTCTTTATAAGGGCTGAAGTTTGCATCCGTTGAAACGAACTGATTTGTCCAGGTCGATTTTGACAATATAATTTTGTCCCATTTTTAGTAAAACTACTTAAATCATAGGGAGCAAAAATTGTTGGAGATTGCTTTAGTGAATAAAAAGTATGACCGTTGAGTACAGTATCGCCGTTTGAAATACTTTTTATGGTAGTATCATAAAAATAACCGATGTCAATTTTAGCAGAATTAGTAAGCCCATCGGTATAACTTAAAATTTCACCTGTACTGCTTGATATATAACATTTCGCAGTCTTCGCTAACGTATCCGGAACATAAATAGACCTGTTTGCCCAGTAATAATAATCTGATTGAATTTCCACAACAAAACTTTTGTAACCATCACCAATGTAAATACCCGCACTATCTAATGCATAGATGCGATAAGCTGTTCTACCTACTTTGCTATCCATTTTAAGTTTTACCACATCAGAATAGCTATGTCTATTCTCTGGACCTATAGCAATTCTTTGAAACGCAAGAGCAGACCCTGCCTCCTGCACATAAACACTGTAAATTCCTTTATTAGGTGATTTGATTGTATAGTCAATTATCACACTGTCACCAGGTTGAACATAAGTCGTGTCCTTTGTAATTGCATAAGGAGAACTATTATGCAAGGTTACAGTTACATCTTTAAATTCATTGTAAATATTTGGATAATCTTTTTTACAACCTGACAAGAGAACTACTGCGACAAACAGTATTCCTGAATATTTTATAATTAAATTTTTCATTTTATCTCAATTTAATTTTAATTAGCTAGTGGATCAAAAGTACCGCCATCCCATCCAATGGTTTGTTCTAAAGTTGGACTTGAGTTTAAAAACTGACTAGGGAATGCGAAGAAATAATATTCTACAGAAATATTCATTGGCGTTGCTACAATTGGTTTTACTGTAAAACTGAAATATTTATTAAAAGTATCTGAGTTATTTACATTTACCGTATCACGGTTTTGATATCCAGAACTATTGATTGTTTCTAAGAACGCCTTATTTTTAGGTGTCCATATTACGGCATCAACTGTTGTACCAGATAATGAATCGTATGTTCTTGTTCTTCTTAAATCATCAAATCTTTTTCCTTCAAGTGCAAATTCCACTTCACGTTCATTCATCATTAAGTTTTGCATTGTAGGGATATCAGTAGCATAATCTAAACCATAATTTTTGGTCCCTTGCTGCACACCAGCTCTAATACGAAGCAGTTTTACTAAGTCTTTGGCTTCTGATAAATTACCTATTGCATTTGCACATTCGGCATAGTTTAGCAAAACTTCTGCAAATCTCATTTCAATCCAATCAAAACCGTTACCGCCAAAATCATCTTTGTATTGGACCGCTCCGGCTAAAAGATTAGGATCACAGAATTTCTTAGAATAAAAACCTGTTTTTGTCAATTTAGAACCTTCTACATCGGTGCCAGTATAGCACCATTGCCTTCTTCCTGCTTTCCCACTTAATTTAAAATCACTTCCATTATAAGCTATAGTAGCATAAAAACGAGGGTCACGGTTTTTCCAAAACATGGCTTGGTTATAATTACTTCCAGCTTGCGCTATTGGAGTTCCGTCTTGCATAGCATAAGCTTTAACAAGGTTCCATGTAGGGCAAAAAGCAGCACCACCGTTTCCTCCTTCAGAAGAAGGGCGGGCATTATATTCGGAATTTTGACCTCGCTTTGCTACTGTGTTAGAATATGACCTTACAATTATGGCTTCCGGATTACTTGTGCCTTCAGTTTGGAATATTTGCGAATAATCGCCCAAAAGTCCATAACCATCTGTTTTACACATTAAATAAGCAGCTTTACAGGCATCGTAAGCTACTTGCCATCTGCTTGCATCGTACGGATGACTTGGATTGTTTTGAGGATTAAATTGTGGACTTGCCCAATACAACAGTGCTTTACCTTTTAACGCAGCTACTGCACCTCTCGTCAATTTTCCTCTTCCGCTACCATCGTCCCAAGTGGGGGGCAATTTATTAATTGCCGAATCTAAATCTGTAACAATTTGTTTAAAACAATCCGATGCACTAGACCTTGGTTTATTGATACTTGGACTTTCCGGGTTTTGAGGAGTTAAAACCAAAGGTACAGCCCCATAAAGCTTCACCAATTCAAAATAAGTCATCGCTCTTAACGCATAAAACTGCCCCAATAAGGGATCTGTGATAGACTTATTTAAAGTACTGGTAGGGATACCTTCAATAGCATTATTACATCTTGCGATATTAAAGTACCTGTTATCACCGTAATTAGTTCCTTGGTACTTAGTTGCAATATATTTTATATCATTTGAAGCTATCGTACCGCTAACTCCTATCATTTTTTTTGAGGTACCATCTGTGGTGGAAATGTAGTCATCGTCAGCAGCGTAAATATAGTTTTCTGTCGGAACCTGATAAGGAAACACCGGCATAACCATATCATAAGTTGTATTTAGTAAAAACTGCATAGCGCCCGCATTATTCCATATTTTGGAATCTATTCCGTTTCTATCCGGCAGATCAAAAAAATCCTTTTTACATCCTGAGGAAATGGTAGATACTAACATTGCTACTGTAGCAACTTTAAATATTATTTGATTTCTTCTTTTCATCTTAATTGATTTAAAATTTACAAATTATAACCCTACACTTAATCCAAATGAAATGGTCCTTAAGGTTGGATAATCATATATATAAGAAGAGTATGGATCTTTATAAGGTAATGGATTTATAATGGTCCATAAATTATTACCTGTTGCTACTGCCCTTACATTGCTTAAGCCCAATTTGCTGGTAAACCGTTTTGGAAGGGTATAAGTTAGCGTCATATTGTTAATTCGGCACATAGTACCGTCTACAGCCCAAAAAGTTGAATTCCAACCTGCATCAACTGAAGGGTCATCAGATCTAGGGAATTTGGCATCAGGATTTTGTGGAGTCCAATGATCTGCCCAGTAGGAAGCTACATTTGTTGTTGTTGTTGATGGTTCTTTAGATTTATTATCGTAGAACTCTTTTCCGCCAATTCTTAAAACAATGTTTGTTTTTAAACTTAATGCTTTATAGCTTACTCCTAAATTAATCCCAAAACCTACAACTGGTGTAGTTTTATTAAACATCAATACTTGGTCATGTTCTGTTATTTTACCATCTCCATCAGTATCCTCATAATACAGCCAACCAACTTGTGGGGTTACTTTATTAATGGTATAGTTAGGATATTTATTTAAAAGTGCATCTAAATCTGCTTGGGTTTTTAATATCCCTAAAGAGATTAACCCAAAATTGTTGTTGTTATACCTACGTGGATCTGTACCAATATCATATTTTAAATCTGGGTAAGTGTTGGCAAACAATTGAAACTCGTCATAAAATTTACTGATTGTACGAGAGTTACTGAACCCAAAATTAATATCGGCGCTATATCCCCAATCCTTACTAATTTTATCATGGTAGCCGATAGAGAATTCAGATCCCCAGCTTATGCGTTCACCGTAATTAACCACTGGAGGCGCAAAGCCTGCATACATTGGAAAATTTTGGGCATTACCTGTATCAAAAACATCATAATTTTTCCGGGTATAAAAATCTGTTGTTAGGCTTAATCTTCCGTTTAACATGGTTGCGTCTCCACCGATATTAAACACTTTACTTTTCTCCCAACTAATATCGGGATTAGGAATTAACTGAGGATTTAAACCAGACGCAAAACTCTGATTATATAAATAACCGTCATTATCCGATGTATATCTTGACTGCCATAATCTTTCATTTACTCTGTCTTCACCTACCAATCCGTAACTTGCTCTAATTTTCAAATAATCTATAAACTTGACATTATCTTTAAAGAAATTTTCATCGCTTACTTTCCAACCCAGACCTACGCTAGGAAACAATCCCCATCTTTTTGAAGGGGCAAAATTGGTCGAGGCATCATATCTGGCTATCGCTTCCAGAGAATACTTACCATCATAAGCATAATTTAAACGACTTATATAAGACCTTTTCCGAGCTTGAAATGCTGTATTACTTTGATTAGTAAAAGTTGACTGATCAAATGCCCAATACTCAGCAACATTGGGTATAAGTTGGTTTCTCCAATAAACCGCAGCTTGGTCTGTTTCATTTTGTGACTGATCAAAAGCGGCCATCACACTAAAATCATGCTTGCCCGTTTTTAGACCGTAATTTAGTGAACCAATAAGTTGATAGCTATTATAAACATCATTTTCTGTACGCAATTGAGTATTTCCGGCACCGACAGCAGTTTGCGGACGAATCACACTATCTCTGAAAAGTTGGCTGTTATTCCCAGTCATTGCAAAATCATACACTGTGTATGCAGGTACATACTGCCTACCAACACCTGCTCTCTGGCTTTTACCATATTGAAAGTGAGCGGTTAAGCCTTTAATAAATTTGGGCGCATAATCGATAGAAGCATTTACACTAACTCCCTGATCTTTACTTTCAATGGCATTACCTGCTTCAACAACGGCCAAGGCATTGGTCTTTCCATTAAAATTAACTGGCAATCCGTTAATTTGAATTGGAACCCACCGTGGTGTAGTAATTAATTGCTGAAAATAGGATTGATCATTTTCGCCACCATTTTTATAAGTATTACTGAATTTTTTTGAATAATCTGTATTGATAGATAAATTGGTGGTTAATCCATCTATAATTTTGGCTTGCATACCTGTTCGTATGCCATATTTTTTATAATCTATCCCTCCATAATTACCCGATTCATCATAATAATTACCGCCTGCAAAAAAGGTGATTTTATCAGTTCCGCCACTTACGTTTATGGTATGTCTATCTAAATGAGATACACCCCAAAGTGCATCATACCAGCTTTGTTCCTGATGATTTTTTAAATATTTCAAATCTGCTTCAGAGAAAAAGTAACTGTAGTTTTTCCCTGCTAGAGCGTATCCATCATTTAACAATGTAGCCTGTTGATAAGCAGAAAGCATTTTAGGCGTAGTTGCGGCATCGGAAAAACCTCTGTATCCATTATAAGTAATAGTCGGCTTACCTATATGACCTTTTTTTGTGGTTATTAAAATAACTCCTTTTGCACCGGCGGCTCCGTAAATAGCTGCAGAAGCATCTTTTAAGAATGAGATATTTTCAACCAAGGTTGGATCAATATTATCAAAATCTTCTTTAGTAGCAATAAGTCCGTCAATAACATATAAAGGTTCATCAGTAACGCCATTTGCTTGGGCAGATTCTGAAGAAAACGAATTACGTATATTAATAGTGATCGATGAGCCAGGTTTACCAGAAACCGTATTAATTCCAACCCCTGGTATTCGGTTTCTTAAAGCGGCCGCAATATTGGGCACCGGAAGATCTTCAATAGTTTTAGCATCAATAGTGGCTATAGAACCATTAATGTCTGAACGTTTTTTAGTGCCGTAACCTACAGTTACAACCTCATCTAAGCTGTTTTGAGATTGAGAAAGTTTAATATTTAAAACTGCATTTTTTCCGGTTACAACTTCCTTGGTCTCAAAACCAAGATATGAGATTACCAAAGTTGAACCTTCTGGCACATTTATACTGAAATTTCCATTAATATCTGTTACCGTTCCAGATTTTGATCCTTTAACAGCAATACTAACACCTACTAAGGGTTCGCCTTCACTGTCAGTTATTTTACCGGAATAACTTTCCCAGTTAATTTTGTAATTAGCGGAAACTTTAAAGCTTTTTTCCTTAGCCTGTAAATAATCCTGGCAGGATAAAACAATAAGTACTCCACCTAAAACACAACCTATTGACTTTTTATAATTCATCAATTTTCTGTTTGTATTAAGTATTTTTTTTTCCATGATTGGTTATTGGTTGTATAAAATTCTTTCGTTTCTATTAAAAAACTAAGAACAAGGCCTTGCCCTACTCTTTTACAATAAATAATTCAGGTAAATTCTCGGGATTTAGATTTCATATCACGTTAGTTTAGTTTATAGTTGGTTTATTCAATACTTTTAAATAGTAGCCTTAAAAAACTATAGGGGTTGTCTAAAAAATCTACTAAATAAAAACAGTTTTTTATTGGTTTATTAATCATATATAAATATGATATTCAAATATAAAAAAATAATTTAAATAATCAGCTGCAAAATCTTAACATAAAATTGTAGCATATTATCATTAGGGCCTGCGCCGTAAATACTCCGTACCATCCTCGCCCCTTCTTCGCATAGTCACTAAGAAAATCCCGGAGGAGTACCGGAGAAGTACCGGAGGAAAGGTAGACTAATGGTGCAGTAAAGGTGGAGTTAGGGTGGAGTTAGGGTGGACTTACAAGAAAAGATTTGAAATTTTAGAAAAGCTTAGGATTCTAAGCCCTATCAAATATATAAAAAACTAGAGGTATAACAAGAAGTAATCTCGCTCCTATCCTTCGGTTCCGTTCTTAGCCCGCAGATAATCCGGACAGGACAACAAAATTACTACACCACCTAAAATACAGGTTATTGATATTTTATATCCCATTAGTTTTCTGTTTTATTTAAGTAATGGTATTGTGATGATTGATGATTTTTATGGCAATGAAGTTCTTCAGAACAACCTGAAAAGCTATTCATAAATGCACTGAAGAACTATTTACAGTATTACTTGTTGTTTTTTGCCGCTTTTATTCTCTCCTGCCATTCTTCTCCAGCCTTTTTCATATCGATACCGGCTGCTGAAAGATAGTTGTTGATTCTTCCTTTATACTTGCCAAACCAAGCGTGTTTTTTTTCTGACGATTCTGCATCCATCGCATGCTCTCTGGCCTCAACCAGCCAAATGTATATTTGATTTTTTTGTTCTTGGGTAAGGTTTGGCAACATTTCTTGATATGCACCAAAAGTTAATGGCACAACTCCGTAGGTCATCCCATCCTTTACGGCAATAACCTGCTCACTTGTAAGGTTTTTACTGAGGTTATTAATGTACTTGCGGTGCAGTTTATCTATCCTTTTGGCAACCTTTTTCTCGGTTTTCTCGAGCGCACTTTTTTTCTGTGCTTTGCTTAATTTTCCGGATGCTTCTATTTCCTTCTTTTCCGCATCCCTGTAGATATAAACATCATTTAAATCCATGTATTGGTTTGCAATAATGTCTCTAACTTTTATTGCCTGCTGTTCATCTGGTATATTCAGCTTTTCTACAATTTTCCATGATCGTTCTGTAATTGCTTTAACATAAGCCGTGTCTGAACGTTGTGCTTTAACGCTACCGATACTCATCAACAATAAAACAACTATAAGTTGTGTCTTCTGTACTAATTTCATTTTTTTAAATTTTATAGTTTAACGTCTCCACAAAAGTTAACCTCAATGCCCAGTTCATTCATTGCCGAGGCTTTAATTCTGCAACAGCGTTGCGCTTCTTCTTCGCTATTTGCATAAACAACTTGTATATGGTTTGCTTTATGCTTGCCCATCATTTGGTTTTGAGAAACGCCTTTTAAGGTTGCATTCATAATTGGCCATTGCGACGTGGTCATGTTCCAACGTCTGTCAACTTCTTCTTTCGGCAAATCAACACATTCGCCAACACCTAAATCGCAACATAATTTATCGTTCATCACATAAATTCGACTCCAAACTAATGCGCCCGGTTTACTTACGCCTTTTACGCTTCCTCCGCCTAACCTAAAATACATGGCTGGCTGTCTTTCGCTACTTGCACCTTTGTATCCACCGGCAAAATGTG
The DNA here is from genome assembly GCF_946480185.1 of uncultured Pedobacter sp. The sequence continues at coordinate 87,922 of NZ_CAMLIG010000004.1, forward strand.
CTGGAGGCACTGCCCCACTTATCAAAAACACCCACACAAAATCATCTATATGTTCATTTTTAAAATGTTCGCCATAACGCAAATCGTGAAGTGTATTTTCGCCCGCAAGGCCTAAAGAACGCCATAATTTATAGGTGATTAAAGCGTCAATCCCTGCACACTCATCCACTTCGTTGAAATGGGGTAAAGCTTCATTTGCATACAATTCTTCGCCAGTTTCGCTGTAAACCGGCGGACGGTCTTGGTTATTCAAAAGTCCTTCCACTAAATCACTTGCCGGCACTAAATCTTTTAAACCTTGCTGGTATTGTATGCCGATGGTATCACAACCAAATTCTGCCGAAAGGCGAACAGCAGCTATGTACATTTTACACTGCAACAAGGTTTGGGCTTTGGTAAGTTCAGTTGCCTCATCAATACCCCAGTTAAAATGCATTCCTTTATTAAGCAACCAATTTAAAACAGTTTCGGCCTCTGCATCTTTTACGGTCTGCATTTTTGCATAAAGCGAGGACTGCGACAACCTTTCTTTAAAGATTCCGGTTGGATGTAAAAGATGATCCGGAACTATCGCATTAAACATGCCCATACAACCTTCATCAAAAACGCCCATGATTGCTTTTTCTGCTCTAAAATCTTCAGCGAATCTTATTCCTTTTGTCAATTCATCCGAGGGAATGAGCTTTTTATTAAAAGCTTTAATATGAGATTCATCATGAACGATACTTCCGTTTTGCATCCACAATTTTAAATTCTCCTTAAAAAAATCATCAGAAAAATCTTTGCTCCAAAGCGTACTGTATTTTACTCCGGCTTTGGTTAAAGAACCGTTTAAGTTTAACATTCCAACCAAGCCTGGCCACTCACCGCTCCAGTTTGCTACCGTTAAAATAGGCCCTTGATGTGTAGTTAAGCCAGCAAGCACATGGTGAGAATACTGCCAAACACTTTCGGCAACTATAATAGGAACATCAGGAAGCATATCTTTAAAAACCTGCATCCCCATTTTTTGGCTATCTATAAAGCCATGCTTTTTTTCCTTATTGTAAGGATGCGCCCTAATCACTTTGCCCCCTAGCTCATTCACCGCAGCTGTTAAAAGTTCCTCCATTTTAGCTTGAGCTTCCCAGCACATTTGATTTGCCGAGAGTCTTAAATCTCCACTTGCTACTAAATATATATTCATCAGTAATGTAAAAAGGTTAACAGTTAGCGTAAAACACGATAATTGATTATTGTTTTAAACGGTTTATTAATGGTTTTGATATTTATATATAAATATCATATTCAAATATGCAAAAATTGTATTACATTGCAATAATATATATTTAACATATATCTGTAGGATATTACCATTATAAAACCAGGTTGATGAGTTCAATCATTTATTAAACATCATAAAAACCGATATGAAACCGCTATTTCACAAGGTTCCAACAAGCTTGCAAAGCTCATTTGGCATTAGGCATGATATTGAACCTAATTTTGGCAAAACATGGCATTACCATCCAGAAATGGAACTTCATTACGTTATCAAGGGTAACGGTGTTAGATTTATTGGCGACAATATTTCAAACTTTAGTTCGGGAGAGATTGTTTTTTTAGGTGAAAACTTGCCCCATACATGGCGTTGCAATGAGGAGTATTACCAGGAAGACAGCAATTTACACATAGAAGCAATTGTTGTTCAGTTTTTACCAGACTGCCTCGGAAAGGATTTCTTGAGTCTTCCGGAAACTTTTATGCTACCAAAGCTCTTTGAAAAAGCTAAAAAAGGAATGATTTTAATCGGCGAGGCTAAAAAAGAAATTGGCAATTTGATGCTAAAATCTTTGAAAGCAGATCATCTGGAGCGGTTAATCATCCTACTGTCTCTTTTGAAGATTTTGGCAGATACAGAAGAATATAAGGAGATCACCTCTGCACATGCTTTTTATAAATCTACCGAATCTGATACCATTAGGCTCAATAAAATTTGCAGTTACACACTTTCCAACTATAAAAAGGAAATTACCTTACAAGACATTGCCGCCATTAGCAACCTAAGCGTTACCTCCTTTTGCAGGTATTTTAAATTGATGACCAACAAAACTTTTTACGACTTTTTAATTGAAATTAGGATTAGCCATGCCTGCAGGTTACTGGTTGAAGATAAAATGCCTACAGAAGTAATTTGTTTTGAATGTGGTTTTAATAACGTTTCTAACTTTTATAGGCATTTTAAAAAAGTAACTGAGATGACCCCTTTGGATTACAAAAGACGTTATTTGCTCAATTGATTTCTAGTTTTATTGCCTATAACTATCTGCTCTGTATAGGTAATTCACCTATTCTCACAAAATTTTATTGATCTGTTTATTTGCCTTTCTTTTGTTTTCGTTTGGGTGACTAAAATGGTTTTATATAATAAGCTTTGTTGTGTATATATTTTAGGTATCTGCCATTTTAACCAACCGCATCACAAGACCGAACATCGAGAAAAAAATTAATATCTTTGCGCAAAATCTAACAAACGGAAATAATGAAATTATCAGGACAGGAACTTTATAATAAATTGGTAAACGAGTACAAGATTATTGGAGAAAAGGGAATTATCAATTTTACATTAAAAGACCTGACTATTTCAATTGAAACTAAAGATACCGTTGGGAACTTACTTCAAGAATGGTTAAAAACTTGGATGATGACTGAAAAGATTGAATTTGAAGAAAATACAAATTCACAGGTTTTTCCAGATTTTTACCTTGACAAACATAATCAAAAAACAGATTTGCTTGAAGTTAAAACTTTTGATTGGGACAGAGGTCCGGGCTTTGATTTGGCTAACTTCGACTCTTATTGCAATTCGCTTTTTACTTCGGCTTACAGACTAAATTCCGATTATCTTATTTTTTCTTACCAAATGAAAGGTAGCGAACTCACAATTAAAAATGTTTGGATAAAAAAGATTTGGGAATTAGCTTGTCCAAGTGGAACTTATCCGCTAAAAGTTCAAGAAAAGAAAAGTGTTATCTACAACATTCGACCAGGAATTTGGTATTCTGAACGTTCAAAATTTAAACCATTTAATTCGTTAGAAGAATTTTTATCGGCATTGAACGAAACACGTTACCAATATCCGCAGACGCGACACACCAACGGACATTGGCTACAAAATGTTTTGAAAAACTACGAAGAACATACAGGTGTTAAACTGCAAGTTCGCTAACGTAAATTTCGGCTAATTTATTAGCTACAAATTCAACCACAGGAACTGCAACCGTATTTCCCAATAAATCGAAAGCATCATATTCTTTCGTTGGAATTTCGTACCATTCTGGATAGCCAAACAAACGCAAACCTTCACGAATAGTCAATCTTCGTAAACCATTTCCGTCTGGAACAGCTAAACGAGAAACATCTGTTGCTACCAAAGTTGGAGCAATATCTTTCGGGTCAAGTACTTTGTTGATTTCAAAACTCAATTTTCCAGTTACAATATTGTAGCCTTTTGGCTTGGTTTCGTCATATACACGTGAAGTTGAAATACCATTTTCCGTTTGAAGTTTGACCAATTTCTTAGGATGTTCAAATTTCAAATATCCCTTTTTAGTAAGGTCTTCTAATAAGATTTTCAATTCAGCTTTTGGCAAGTCAATAAACGTATTTATTTGCTCTAACGTCAAGGCCATTCCGTCCATCCAATCAATACCAATTTCCTCAGCCCATTGCTTTTTACGTCTTTGTTTAAACAATTTATTGAGAATTTCGGCTTGCTGTTTCGACACACTTCCTTTGATTTCAATATCCCAACTGTGAATATTATTTTCACCACCACGTTTGTCTTTTATAGATTTCCCGTACAAATCTTCAAACGGAAAATGAGCCAAAAGTTTATCTATAAAATCCGATTTCAAAGTTGGCAATCCTTTTTCTAAAACACTTTCCAAAGATTTAAAATGTGGTTCATTTCCGTTCAAATCAATCTTCTCATCTTTTGTTCCGACTATGAAAATTCTTTTTCGAGACTGAGCCAAACCAAACTCTAAACTGTCAAAAACTTTCCAACTTGTTTTGTACCCTAACTCATTTTCAAGCGTATGCAAAATAGTCTTTAAAGTTCGTCCTATTTCATCATTTTTATTTTCCAAATCGTGTTTAACTAAGCCTTCTACATTTTCGAGAATAAATCCGTAGGGTTTTTTTTCTCTCAGAATTCGTTCAATTTCAAAAAACAATGTTCCTCTTGTATCTAAAAAACCTTGGCGTTTTCCACCAGCACTAAAAGGTTGACAAGGAAATCCACCCAAAAGAAAATCAAAATCGGGAATAAATTCATTACGAATTTCAAAAATATCGCCAGCCAAAAAATCGTAACCGAAGTTATGTTTCAAAGTCTTTACAGCATAAGGTTTTATTTCCGAAGTCATCACACATTCGGTATCCATTCCGGCATCTTTAAAAGCTTTTTCAAAACCTAAACGAATTCCACCAAGACCTGCAAAAAGGTCAATGAATTTTACAGTATTGTTTTTCATTTTACACTTTTTTTATAAGGTTCATTTGGTTCTGCAACCATCAATAATTGACTTTCGTAATCTTCAATTTCAATTTTCTGACAACCAATTACAGTAAGACATTGCAACAGAAAAGTAGCGCTAAAGCTACCTCGACTAATCTTGCTGTCGATACTTCCTTTGGTTTCTTCAACGCCAATTTCATTCAACAACAAAACTAAATCGGTATTTGACACGCCACGTTTGACTAATTCCGACTTTAGTAATCGTTTTGCTTTATCATCCCAGTTTGACATAATTCAATGGATTTATATTGCAATATTCAACAATAATTATCATATATGCAAATAAAACAGCGAAAATAAAAATAAATCAAATAATAGGAATTTTGCTTTAATGTTTGGGCGAAGTATGTTGTATGAAACTTTTATCTAAATCTGAGCATCTATTCGCATCAACTTTTGCGTTGTATCGATAGTTTTGCGTACATAACTTAAATTTTCTTTTAAAGAAGGTAGATCGGCTTTTCTCGTCACGAAATCGCCTTTTAGAACCACACAAAATTAAAGCTCCATCATCAAAAACGGCTTCAAAAAGCATTGGAAAAGGAATTTTACTCTCAATAATTGGAAGATTAAATCCCTACAGCTTGTTGCAAATTGCTGTAATCTGTATAAAGGGTTTCTATTTCTGTTTTTATTTTTGAGGAAAAGTCGCCTACAGCTCTTCGGGTAAATGTAGAAATAGGCAATCCTCTTTTTTGTAAAGAATATTTTGCCACAATCGGATATACGTTATGCATTACATCCATGTTGCTGGCCAAAAAATCCTGAACTGCTTTTAGTTCCTCCAGTTTCGAGTTGTTGTTGTAATTATTGCACAGCCAAACAATTAATTCAGGAAAAAAGTTGCCTTGGATACAGGAAAGTCCGGATGAGCCAGCTTTTAATGACTCCACTGCATGAACAATATAAGCATCGTACAAGCCGAATTCCGGGTTTTTAGCGGCGACTAACTTCCCTTTAATCTGATTGATATCCAAACTGGTATCTTTATGATAAATTACTCTTCCGGTAGCCACAAAATCTCCTAATTGTTCTGGAGAAAGTAAACGTTTATAAGGCACCGGGCATTCGTAAAAGCCCGCCATTACACCCGGAGTTAAGTCTAACAACTCATGTACTCTTGTATTAAAAATTTCATCAGGTTCCTCCTGTTTCGCTAATAAACTACTGATTAAAATAACAGCGTGAATCCCTGTTCCGTAAATCCTTTTCACAAAATCTGCTTGTTGCTGTATTGTACCTTCAAATGTTCCGGTAGCAACCACAGGCACTTGTCCATTAACCACATCCATTACATGGCTTACCAAGTTCATACGTTCGTCATCGCTCAGCTCAAACATTTCGCTTGATAAGCAATTGGCAAACAGACCGGTAACGCCTGCTTTAAGGTACATCTCCGTAAGCTCGGTTAAAGCTTTATAATCTATCGTTCCGGTATTGGTAAACGGAGTTAACATTACTGGGATGAAACCTTTTTTTGAATCTTTCATTTTATATATAATTTAACCAATCTTGTTATTTGTATTTGAAAAACTTTTAATCTTAGTGATGATGATACCGGTTAAAAAGATACTTAGCGTACCAATTACAATAACCATATTGCTATCAAAAGGATTTTTTAAGTAGGCGTATTCGCCAGATAACTTTCCGGATAAACTCATCCATAAAATCACCAAAACACCAATTGCAGTGGCCAGCATAGCGGTGTGGTTTTTAGTTTGCCTGCTGATGATGCCCAACAGGAAAAGACCTAACATGCCACCGGCAAAAATCCCACTGAGCTCCCACCAAATATCCAACACGCTTTTTGTACCAATTAAAGAAATCCCAACGGCCATTCCGCCGATACCAAAAATGGTAGTTGCTATATAAAGCAACCTGATAAAACCCTTTTCAGATAAATCAGGTTTAAAATATCTTTTGTAAATATCTATGCTGAAAACCGTTGCAGAGGCATTCATCCCGGAACTTATGGTACTCATGGCAGCCGACATAATTGCAGAAATAATTAGTCCAACTAAACCTGTAGGAATTTGTTGCACCATAAAACGGGGCATTACTTTATCGCCATAATCGGCAGGTTTTAAATTTTGGGCAATATTGGAAAGCTCGGCTCCATTGGCAAACGGAAACCTTTCTGTGGCCGCCTGTAATTTTACGCCATCCAATAGTTGCGGATGTACTTGGTAATAAGCAAAAAGACAAGCCCCTATTACAAAGAACAGTAACGAAACCGGAACATACATGGCAACACAAATCCACAATGATTTGGAGGCTTGTTTTTCTGTTTTGGCGGTATGGTATCTTTGAACATAATTTTGATCGATACCGAAATTATTTAAATTGATAAAGAAGCCGTATAAAAGAATTACCCAAAAGGTTGAAGTGGTAAAAGTTGGAGAAAAAGAACCTAAACTAAATTTGTGATGTTTCATCCCAATAGCAACGATTTCGCCCACACCGCCGGGGATTTTCATCACTAAAATTAAAAGTACCGTTAAAGCGCCTACGGTTAATAAAATAGCCTGTACAACTTCTGTCCAGATTACAGCTTCCATTCCGCCTAAAACGGTATAAATAATGATACAGAAACCCACAACAATCATAATGGACTGCATATCGTAGCCGGTTAGTGCCTGCAAGCTTAATGCAATACCAAAAAATATGGATCCCATCCGGGCCAGTTGCGTTAATATAAAACAACAAACGGCGTAGGTGCGGGCCCATAATCCAAAACGATGCTCTAAATGGGTATAAGCTGATATTTCTTTACTTTTTCTGTAAAAAGGCACAAATAGTTTAGCGGCTATAATCGCCGCAAAGGGCATAGAAATACTAAATACGAAAGCATTCCAATCGCTTCCAAAGGCTTTACCCGGAACGCCCAAAAAGGTGTTGCTACTTAAAAAAGTAGCGTATAAGGACAGGCCAATTGCCCAGCCGGGGATTGCGCCCGATCCTTTTGTAAATTGATCTGAACCTTTAGTTTTTAAAGAGAAATAAATTCCCACCCCTACCATTGCAAGCAGATAAAGTACAATGATAGAAATATCCAATAATGGTAAATTCTTCATGATTGTAAGATGGATAATTTATTTTAGGTTTTTTATGAGCGAATACAAAATTCACTGCAGTACAAATCTATTTGGGTTGAGGAATTAATTTATATAAGATTTTTGCTAGCTTATGTAGGATATTATCAAGCTAAATGATTAAAAAGATTATTCTTTGATTGATTTTTTGGACTGTAAATTTGTTGAGCAAGCCTGTAAATAATTTTATGGAAAACCCCGATAAAAATAAAGAAGCCCTGATTTTAATTCATCAAACTTTAGATTTAGGAGAAGGGTTTGATAAAAAAAGCGAGGAAGAATTAGCTGGCGTTTTAGCAAAATACCTGGATGAGCTGATTGTCGAAGATTTTAATAAGCTGATTGCTATTTTATACCGTATAGATGTTTCTGAACAGAAAGCGATTATGGCGTTGGCAAACAATACCAAAAAAGAAAACGCCGGAAAAATCATTGCGCAGCTCATCATCGATAGACAAAAAGAAAAATTATATTACCGAAATTTATACCGTAAATAAACCTCCCACGGTAAACCCATCAAAAAATGATCAACTTTATTAAGCATATCAATAAATTCGCCAGCGTTACAGATGATGAGGTGAAAAAGCTTGAAGCGTCCATAAAAACAATTGAAATCAAGAAAAAAGATTTTTTGCTTAAAGAAGGAGAAATTTGCAGATCAAACTATTTTGTGGAAAAAGGTTGCCTGCGGCTTTATTTTATCAATGAAAAAGGAAGCGAACAGATTATTCAGTTTGCTTTAGAAAATTGGTGGCTGTCTGATTATATAAGCTTTAATAACAGTTCGCCGGCTCAGTTTTACATCCAAGCAATTGAAGACAGCACCATCATCGCGATAGCTAAAAATAAACAGGATAAAATCTTGGATGAAATCCCGAGTATGGAAAAATATTTCAGAAAAGTGCTACAAATCACCATCGCCGCCAGCCAAAACCGTCTGAAATTTTTATACGGTTATTCAAAAGAAGAGGGCTACCTACATTTTACCAACAGTTTTCCTCAATTTATACAACGCATACCGCAATATATGTTGGCTTCTTACCTCGGTTTTACGCCCGAATATTTGAGCGAGCTCAGAAAAAAACTAAGCCAGTAAATTTCTTAAACCAGCTTAAGTTTTTGGGCTTTGCAAAGCTTTAAATTTGTTTCATCAAATCATAAAAACAATGGAAGCAAGAATGAATATGGCTGAACTTCAGCCCAATGCGTACACAGCATTAATTGGCTTAGAAAAAGCATTACACAATGTCGCTTTATCTCCAATAGAAAAGGAGCTGATTAAAATTAGAGCATCGCAAATTAACGGTTGTGCTTTTTGTTTAAACATGCACACCAGAGACGCAAGAAAAATTGGAGAAACAGAAAAAAGAATTTATTTGCTAAACGCTTGGAAAGAAACTTCGCTTTTTAGCGAAAGAGAACGTACAATTTTAGCTTTTACCGAGGAGGTTACGCTAATTAGTCAAGGTGGATTGTCTGATCAAACTTATGATGCGGGTTTAAAAATATTTTCTGTTCCAGAAATCTCACAAATTATCATGTGCATTGTTGCTATAAATGCTTGGAATAGGATTGCCATTGCTACGCATTTACAGCCTGAGGATTAGGAATAAAAAAAAACGGCATCTCGAACGACACTGAGAAATCTCATAAACAGGTTCTGTTTAAATGGCAAACTTGCGAGTGAGATGTCTCCTGTTCGTCGACATGACGCGATGGGCGCTCTTCTCCACAAAGAAAATCTATAAAATTTCACATCGATATATACTTGTTGGATTCTTAGGAAAAGAAAAAGAGTTAGCTAAACCCAATAAATAGGCTGTAACGTTTTGTTACGTCCATATTTATTTTTCCTATAATGTTATTTGATTTTTACAACCAGATAGAAAAAAGTCATCGCAAAACCTAATGCGGTAACCTGTCTCTAAACTTCCCATAAACCCAAGTTCCGGCAACAGCACTTAACAAAGTAATAATCACTGCTAAAAAACCACTGCCAATTTGTGCAAACAATGGTCCGGGACAAGCGCCTGTAATTGCCCAGCCTAATCCAAAAATTAATCCTCCGTAAATCTGACCTTTTTGAAATGTTTTGGGCTGAATAAGCACCTTTTCTCCGGCTAAGGTTTTGATGTTGAACTTTTTAATAATGAATACGGAAATCATCCCCACAATTACTGCGGTTCCAATGACGCCGTACATGTGAAATGCAGAAAGCCTAAACATTTCCTGAATCCTAAACCATGAAATTATTTCGGCTTTTACAAATACAATCCCGAAGAAAACCCCAAGAATGAGATATTTAATATTTGCCAGCACATTTATTTTTTCGTGTTGGTTATCGGCAGTTTCATAATCAGCCACGTATTTATCTTTTGTTTCCATTATGCAATCAGTTTAAAAATAAAGGGCAACAATACCCACGTTGAAATAAAACCACCAAGCATAAAACAGATGGTAGCCACTAAAGAAGGCCATTGCAAATTAGATAAGCCCATTATGGAATGCCCGGATGTGCAACCATCGGCATAGCGTGTTCCAAAACCTACCATAAATCCACCGAAAACCAAGAATATTAAGCCTTTTAGGCTGAAGATTTGGGCAGTTCCAAAAATATCGCTCGGCATTAAGCCACTAAAATCTTTCACACCTAAAGCCGTTAATTGTTCTTTGGTTGATTCGGCAATTTGAACGGGTTCTCCGGTAGATAAAAAAGTGGTAGCTATATAACCTCCAACCAAAATTCCTGTTACAAAAAACAAATTCCAGATTTCCTTTTTCCAATTGTAACTAAAAAACGGGATTTTTGCCGGTAAGCAGGCCGCACAAATATGCTTCAAAGAAGAAGAAACCCCGAAAGATTTATTTCCGATCAATAAAAGCGCCGGCACAGTTAATCCGATTAAAACTCCGGCGATGTACCAAGACCAAGGTTGTTTAATAATTTCTAACATTTATTTATTTGTTGTTTTACATCACAAATCTCATTGCGTTGATTTGATATGGAATAGTTATTTGAAGTATTTAACTTGTATAGTGACTTTAAAAATACAGTTTCTGTATATAAATAAACATCCTAACCTACCAATATCAAGAAGATATCATGATGCAAAACTGTATAAAACAAACATAAATTGCCAATGAAATGTTTAGATTTATTAAAATAAAAAAAACCATTTGCACCTAAAAATCGTTATTTAACATTAGAATGAAAAAAACCGCCATTATACTTTTTGCCGATCTGCCTGATTTTGAGGCCAGGGCTAAAAGCTTATGTGGTTTTTCATCACAAAAAGCGACAAGAAATATTTCTTCCGTTTTAACTCATCATTTTTACGATTTAGCTAAAGAAACTACTGCAGAAACGTTTTTAATAGATACACTCCAACAAAAGGGAAAAAGTTTTGGAGAAAAAATCGCTAACGCTTTCGCCGCTATTTATGCTAAAGGATTCGAAAATATAATTTGCATAGGCAATGATGCTCCGGATTTAAATTTAAATAAGTTACAGTATTCAATTACGCAAATTGAAACAGGAAACGCGGTTTTAGGGCCTACTTTTGATGGCGGTGCTTACCTAATTGGTATCCCAAAACAAAAATTTAATCAACAAAAATTCCAGCAAATTGGCTGGCAAAGCAAAGAAACATTTAAAGATTTATTATTGCTGTTTAACAGTGATGTTATTGAACTGGAAAAGTTAATCGATTTAGACCATTCCAAAGATTTTTCATCCTGTAAAAGCTTTAATCCCTTAATCAAACGTTTGTTAAACGTTATCAAAAGCTTTAAACCGCTTTTCCAAGTAAATACCAACACAGAAAAAAGCATTTTTTTTCTGGTCGACTCTGCCTTTTTAAAAGGTCCTCCCCTGTTTTCTATTTAACAGAAAACCTTTTTATTGCTGTTCAAATTCTATTTAAAATTACTTAATAACCTGTTTTTCGGGCTAAAACAAAATATATCATGGCAAAAGATTACTTCAATCCAGAAGATTTAAAAAAATTTGGAAACATTACTGAGTTTCAAAAACCAATGGGCGATAAATTTTTCGACTATTATGCTGAGGTTTTTAAAGAAGGTGCATTAACAGTTAGAGAAAAATCACTGATTGCTTTGGCCGTTGCGCATGCTGTGCAATGTCCTTATTGTATTGATGCTTATTCATCAGACTGTTTACAAAAAGGCGCCGATGAAGAACAAATGATGGAGGCTGTTCATGTTGCCTCAGCAATTAAAGCAGGTTCTACCTTAGTTTACGGAGTGCAAATGATGAACCACGTAAAAGACAAAACAATGTAATTATGGGTGTTAAACAAATTTCAAAATCTTTAAAAGCATCTGGAAATGCCTTGGACAGTACCTTTTACCAGTTAAAAGTATTGTCGCAAAAAGACGTTCAGGATGGTGCTTATGAAAGTTTCCACAAAAAAATAAAAGCCGAAGGCGTAGATTTCATCAAAGTATCTGAGTTGGAGATTTTCCAAATCAACATTGGTAAACTTTGCAACCAAACCTGCTCACACTGCCATGTTGATGCCGGTCCGGACAGGAAAGAAGAAAACATGTCTTTTGAGACTTTGGAAAGATGCCTTTACCTAATTAAAACTTACAATTTTAAAAAGGTAGATATTACAGGCGGTGCTCCAGAAATGAATCCGCACTTTAAGTGGTTTGTAGAAGAATGTACCAAAGCCGGTGTAGAGGTGATGGTTCGTTGCAATTTGACCATCATTATGTCCAATAAAAAGTATCATGATTTACCTGATTTTTTTAAAGCTAATAAAGTTCATGTAATTTCTTCTTTGCCCTCATTTTCTGCCATGAGAACGGATGCACAACGTGGCGACGGTGTTTTCGAAGATTCTATTGCCGCCTTGCAAAAACTAAATGCGGTTGGTTATGGCATTGAAGGAAGCGGACTCATCATTGATTTGGTTTATAATCCGTCTGGCGCTTATTTACCTGGCGACCAAAAATCAATGGAAGCAGAGTTTAAAAGACAATTAAAACGCAAGTTTGATATTGTATTTAACAGCCTATTTGCCATTACCAATTTACCGGTAAGCAGATTTTTGGATTACCTACTGGAAACCAATAAATATTTAGATTATATGCATGAATTGGTAAATGCTTTTAATCCTTCAACCTTAAATGGATTGATGTGCAAAAACACCATTAGCATTAGCTGGGAAGGTTTTATGTACGATTGCGATTTTAACCAACAACTGGATTTAAAATTCATCGGAAATGCTAAACATATAGATGATTTCGATTTTGAGGAGATTTTGAACCGGAAAATTATTGTGAATAACCACTGTTATGGTTGTACCGCTGGGGCGGGAAGTAGTTGTGGAGGAGAGATAGCGTAGCCTGTCGGGATTTACCACAGAAAAAATTCGTGTATGCTTTGCGGCAAATTTAACCACAGCGGATACAAACAACACAGCGCTAAACTAAAAAACTGGCTCTGTGCTCGTGTACTTCGCGGTAAAAACAAAAACCCAAGCAATGAAAAAACTCAGTGGATTATTAAAATTTAAATAAAACAAATTTGGACAACAGCCTCACAAATTTTAAAACCTGCATCCTTTATTTTACAAGGGGGAAATTTGGCCTGAAATCGTTTTCTTCTAATACAAGGAAGTCAAACGCAGTCCAACGTTTGTTGTTTAATAAAACACTGTCCGAAATCAGGAAATCACAACTTGATTATAGGATAAGTAATGGTGCTGCTTTTGGTGATGATATTTTAGAACGCTTAAACGGTGCAATTGCTCATATTTTTAATTCGGGGTTTAAAAAAGTAATTGTTGTTGGCGATGATACCCCAGAACTTTCCGTTAAACAAATTCAGCAAGCAAAAGAAAACCTCAGCAACGGAAAATTAAGTATTGGACCTGCCAAAGATGGCGGAACCTACTTGATGGCTTTTAGTAAATCAGATTTTGAAAAAGGGATTTTACAAAAACTCTCTTGGCATAGTCCGCTTTTTAACGGTGAATTACTTAAAAATATACAATCAGCTAAGCTTAAGGTTGAGCTTTTAGCACCGCTCGAGGATTTAGACACCAAATTAGATTTAACTGTATTTTTATCGAGGCATTTTATCGATCCATTCTCAAGGATTTTAAAAAATCTCTTTTTTGCTGTTCAAAAAAGATTTATTCCCGAGAACTTATACTTTACAAACTTTTCTGACTACGCATTTGACAGAGGCCCGCCACAAAAGATTTAATTCTTTTACGGGATAGAGCGTAATTTTTAAACACTTCATCATTTCAAGGAACGAGCATGTGGTATATGATAAATGTTTCACTCTCGTTCAACATAACGAAAAGCAGAAAACAAACGCCCAAATCCCCATCTTAATTCATCAATTTTTTTATCTAATTATTCATTAGAATGAGATCAATCTTTACGATTGTTATGTCTTTTTGTTTGCTGAATTTTGCCTTTGCGCAAAATGTTAAAGTTAGCGGAACAATTATAGACCAAGTTACCGGCGAAAAAATTATCGGCGTAAGTATTAAAGAAAAAAACGCTCCGAAAAACGGCACTGCCAGTAATGTTGACGGAAAATTTAATTTAAATGTAAGCACTAAAAACGCTGTTTTGGTAATCAGCTATATTGGTTATAACAGCCAAGAAGTTGCTTTAAACGGAAAATCTAACCTAACTATAAGTTTAAAACCGGGTTTATTGTTAAACGAAACTGTAGTTACGGCCTTAGGTGTTGAACGCAATTCTAAATCTTTAGGCTACAATGTTCAGCAATTGCGGGCCAAGGAAATAAACGAGGTTAAATCAGTAAATTTTTTAGATAACTTAACGGCCAAAGTTGCCGGCGTAACCATTACGCAGGGCGCAAGTGGCGTGGGTTCAACTTCTAAAATTGTGATCCGTGGAGAAAGTTCTTTTACAAACAACAATCCACTTTTTGTAGTTGATGGCACACCCATTAACAATAATGACATTGTCCCACGTTACGTAGAAGCGCCATCAAGCTTTCAGGCTATTGATTTTGGAAATGGAGCTATGGACATTAATCTGGATGATATTGCTTCCGTTTCAGTTTTAAAAGGCGCAGCAGCCGCGGCACTTTACGGCAGCAGGGCAGCAAATGGAGTGATTTTAATTAACACCAAAGATGGTAGCGATGCCAAAGGTTTTGGCGTGAGTTTTAACACCACTACTTCTATTGAAAGTCCGTTTAAATTGCCCCAGTTCCAGAATACTTACGGACAAGGAAACGGAGGTCAGTTTGCTTTTAAAGACGGTTTAGGTGGCGGTGTTAATGATATTCTGACTTATTCTTACGGTCCGAAATTAGATCAAGGAACACTGATTGCGCAGTATGACAGTCCGGTTACTTTACCAGATGGAAGCGTTGTGCGTGGTGGTGATGTTGGTGCTTACAGTGGAATTCCCATTACGCCTACCCCGTTTATTTCACACCCGGATAATTTAAAAGACTTTTACGAAACCGGAAAAACTTTCATCAACAACTTGGCTTTTAGCGGAAAGTACGACAAAGGTAATTACCGCTTGTCATACACCGATTTAAACAGTCAATCTTTTATTCCCGGAGTTGATTATTTGAGAAAAAACTTATCCGCGAACCTCAACTTTCAACCTTCGAAGAAGCTAAATTTCAAATCAACCATTATTTATCAGAATGCAAAAAGTGATAATCGTCCATCAAGCGGATACGGTTCTGAAAACTTGCAGTATGGCTTATTGGCTTGGTTGCCCCGCTCTTTGGATATTGCGCCACTTAAAAATTACTGGCAAACAGGCTTAGAAGGCTTAAGGAACTACTCGTACAATTATACCTATTTCGACAATCCGTATTTCATTTTAAAAGAAAACAGAAATGAATTAGACCGAGACCGGATTTTTGGAAATATTGCTTTGAAATATGATTTGGCTCCGCATTTATTTGTGCAACTGAGAAGTGGCATGGATTACAGCAATGAAAGAAGAAGACTGTTACGAAATTACAGTACTAACCGTTTTAAAAACGGAGCTTACGCAGAACAAAATATATTTTACAGAGAAATAAACACCGATGCCTTACTTAATTATACCAGAAAAATCAACGATTTTGGTTTGGACTTTTCATTAGGAGGCAACCAATTAACTCAGGATTTTAAAAGTAATCAAACGCAAACATCAGCGTTAGCGCAACCGGCTTTATTTACTTTGGCAAATGCGGCAACGCCTTTAGAAATATTCACTTTCGCCAGTAAAAAACGCATTAACAGCACTTACGGAAGTGCTAAATTTAGCTTCAAAAATTATTTATTTGTTGATGTTACCGGCAGAAATGATTGGTCGAGTGCATTGGCAACACCTTTAAGCACCAAAAACACTTCTTTCTTTTACCCGTCGGTTTCGGGAAGTTTTGTGCTTTCAGAAATCACCAAATTGCCTAAACAAATATCTTTCTTGAAATTTAGAGCAAGTTATGCGCAAATTGGTAACGATACAGATCCGTACCAAACCGCAGGCGCTTTTGTACCTGCAACACCCTATAACAGTGCGCCTACATTAACTGATCAAAATAGTATTGCCAATCCAAATTTAAAACCAGAGCAAACAAAATCATCGGAATTTGGTGCTGATATCCGTTTTTTTGGCGACAGATTGGGTATTGATGCCACTTACTATAATTCGCTAACGGAAAATCAAATTTTATCATTACCTGTTTCAATTTCTACAGGTTATGCACAAAGGGTAACCAACGGTGGTGCAGTACGATCTAAAGGCGTTGAACTTATTTTAACCGGGACGCCTATTTTAAGCAAAAACTTTAGGTGGAATTCGACAGTAAATTTCAGTACTAATACTTCAACGGTTCAATCTTTACCTGACGGTGCAAAGCAACTTACTTTGGCCTACGCAAGAGTATATGACAGCCCTGCGCAAACCGTTTACTACATTGCTACAGAAGGCGGCAAAATAGGCGATTTATGGGGAACTGGTTATTTAAAGAATAGCAACGGTAAGTTTATTGTTGATGCCAATGGCAACCTAATTACAGATAATACCTTAAAGAAACTGGGCAATTACAACCCCGATTTTATGATGGGTTTCAGCAACTCTTTTAAATACAAACAGTTTGATTTTGGATTTTTATTTGATTGGAGAAAAGGTGGAATTTTAGTTTCGAGAACATTGGCTCTAGCCGGAGTTGCCGGTCAATTGAAAGAAACTGAATATCGCCCTGCTGATGGTTTAGCCTTTGACGGCGTAATGAACACCGGAACAACTGCAAACCCAGTTTACGTAATCAATACCAAAAAAATAGCCGCAGAAAGCTATTATCGTCAGTTTTACGATCGTAATAACGAGGAGAACAATACTTATGATGATTCTTATTTAAAACTTCGCCAGTTTAATTTGGGATATACTTTTGATAAAGCGGCTTTATCAAAAACTTTTATGAAAGATGTACAAAGCATTAAAGTTTCCTTTATCGGGAAAAATGTATTTGCCATATCAAAAATACCTCACTTTGATCCAGAGCAGTTAGCCTTACAGGGCAACAAGTTTTTAAACGGAACTGAAGATATGAGTTACCCAAGCGCAAGAAGTTTTGGTTTGAGTTTAGGTATTAATTTTTAAGAGACAGAACAATGAAACGATATATAATTTTACTGATTGCCACTTTAGGATTGGCATCTTGCACCAAAAATTTAAGCGAGATTAACACCAATCCAAACTCGCCGATAGACGCCCAACCCTCACTTTTATTTAGGAAAGTGCTGTTTGATTATGGCGAGCAAATGTCTTTTGAGGCCTTTGATGCCGGCAATTTATTAGGTCAATATTTTACAATGATTGATTTTAACAATTTTGACCGCCACGCTTTATCCGAGCCATTGTACGCCGGAAATCCTTGGCCTTTTATTTACAAAAATCTCCGCGATAATGAAATCGTTTTACAAAAGTCAATCGCTAACCCCACCTTTGCAGTTTATAAAGGGCCGGCTTTGGTAATGAAAGCTTACATGACAGCGGCTTTAACAGATTTGTATGGCGATGTGCCTTACAGCGAAGCTTTGAAGGGGAAATCTCAGGTTTTTACACCTAAGTACGATAAGCAGGAAGATATTTATCAAGGTGCGGATGGTATTTTGAAAAACCTAGAGAACGCCATTGCCGCAATGACGGCTTACACAGGCGCCACCAAATTGGATGGCGATATTGTGTATAACGGCAATCTTCAAAACTGGATTAAATTTGCAAATTCCTTGCGTATCAAATACCTGATGAGAATTTCCGGAAAAGTAAATGTTGCATCAGAACTACAGAAAATTTATACTACTGGTAATTACATCGGTGCAAACGCAAACAATGCGGTTTTCCAGTTTTCTGCAACAGCGCCAAATAATTTTAGGATTACTACCGCGAGAATTGGCGATTTTAGCTTGTACATTATGTCTAAAACGGCCGAAGAAATTTTGAAAAACTATAACGATCCTCGCATTTCATTATTCTATCGGCCAACTGCCAACAATGCAAATTTGTATGTAGGCTTAATCAACGGTCCGGACGCCACAACAAATCCGGTAACTGTCTCCAATTACAGTTTAACAGGAAAAATCTTTAGGGAGAACGGCGCTAATTTAAAATACAACTACATGACCGCTTGGGAAACTAATTTCTTTTTAGCAGAAGCTGCTCAAAAAGGGTTAATTAACGCAAGCGCCAAAACATTGTACGATTTAGCGGTAACACAAGGTTTCGAATATTGGAACGTAACTATGCCTGCAACTTATTTAACTGTTGGCCCGGCATTATTTAATCCGCTTTCGCCCGATGCTTTAAAATTAATCATCACCCAAAAATGGATCCCTAACAATTTAAATGGTTACGAAGCTTGGATAGAATACCGCAGAACTGGTTTCCCAGTTTTAAAACCGGTACAAGCAAGCGAGAACAACGGTTTGTATCCAGTGAGGATGCCTTATCCCCAAGAGGAATCAACCTTAAATCAACAGAATTACAAGGCGGCTGCAACCGCAACAGACAATAACAGCATCAATAAAAAAGTTTGGTGGAATAATTAAAAAAATGGAGAATCATATCGTTACTTACCTGCAATGGGGTTTTATTTTACTTTCAAGTGTTTTAATATTTGCCCTTGCACCTATTGCAAAAACCACCAGAGATTTTTTTTACGGCACTAAAAACAATAAACAACCAAACGCCATTTTGCTGACCAGCAGTTTGGTTATTAGTTGGATATTCGCAAAATCCATCACCAACGTAGCTGATTTGGGTTTAAGTTTTGGTTTGGTAGGTGTAGTGGCTTATGCTACCTATTACCTATCTTTTTTGGTGGCTGGTTTGGTAATTTATAAAATGAGATTAAAAGGTGGATTTAACAGTATCCATCATTTTATTGGCTCTAAATACGGAAAAGGGGCATTGTACCTCTTTTCCATTTTAATTGCATTTAGGTTATTTAACGAGGTTTGGTCAAATACGATGGTAATTGGTTCTTACTTTGGTGATGCCGGTTCTACACCTTATTTCGCCGCTATTATCGTTTTCACTTTGCTTACTTTGGCTTATGCATTAAAAGGCGGAATGAGTACTTCCATTTTAACAGATGTTATCCAGATGATACTTTTTGGAGTTTTACTAACCGCTATTTTGGCCCACATTTTACCGGAGATGAAAAGCGACTTAAAACCGATTTATAACTCTGGAACATGGAGTATGGCTACCGGAGGAAACTTAGTTTTGGTAGCGCTGTTACAATGTTTCAGTTATCCTTTTCATGACCCTGTTTTAACTGACCGTGGTTTTATTACCTCACCAAAAACCACGCTTAAATCTTTTTTATGGGCAACTGTAATTGGCGTTTTATGCATTGCACTGTTCGGAATTGTTGGGATTTTTGCCCAAACAAAAGGGATGACAGGGCAAGCAACGGTAGAAGTCGCCAAGTTTTTTGGACCTGTGATGTTGCTCATCATGAATTTTATTATGGTAACTTCCGCTGCTTCAACACTTGACTCTGCTTTCTCCTCTTTTTCTAAATTATACAACATTGATATTTTCCCAAACCGCGAATTAAAAATCAGTCGCGGTAGATTGGCGATGGTAGTTTTAACTATTTTAGGTACCATTCCAATATTCTTTAGACCAGAAATATTGTCTGCAACAACACTTAGCGGAACAATGGTCATTGGCTTAGCGCCCGTTTTCCTTTTCTGGAACAGCAAAATGCCGAAGTTTTCATTTTATGCGCCCGTAATCTTCGGTTTATTGATGGGTTTGGTGATGGTGTTTGAAATTGTTCCAAAATCATGGATATTCACCAATGGCAAATACAACGATTTACTAGGTGTAAATTTATGGGGAAGTTTAGTGTGCTTTGTATTATTCTTTATTCCTTTGCTAAATAAACGATGGAGAAAAGCATAGAAAATATAGGCTCGTTAAAGGGCAAAGTTCTGGTTTTTGGTGGCGTTTACTCTAACCTACAAGCTTTACAGACTATTAAAGATTTGGCTTCCGCCGATGGAATTGCGCCCGAAAACATCATTTGTACGGGCGACGTAGTTGCTTATTGTGCGCAACCGAAAGAATGCGTTCAACTGATAAAAGATTGGGAAATCCATTGTATTGCCGGAAACGTAGAATTAAATTTAGTGAATGATATTGACGATTGCGGGTGCAATTTTATTGAGGGCAGCCGTTGCGATTTATTTTCCAGGTCTTGGTATCCGTACTTAAAAAGCGAACTAAGTCAAGCTGATATTGCATGGATGGCTACTCTTCCAGAATTTATTTCTTTCGCTTACGCTAATAAGAAAATGGCCGTTGTCCATGGCTCCTACTTTAATACTTCGGAATTTATTTTTAAATCTACCGACTGGACCATCAAACAAAAAAACTTTGAGGTTTTAAATGCCGATGTAATTTTAGCCGGACATTGCGGTTTACCCTTTGTTGATAGTTCTGGCGATAAAATTTGGCTCAACCCTGGAGTAATTGGAATGCCCGCAAATGACGGAACGCCAAAAGTATGGTACACTATTCTAAACGATGCAGACGGTTTGAGTTTCGAAATAAAAGCTTTGGATTATGATTTTGAAACAGCTTCCGATTTAATGTTTGGCAAACCTCTTCCCCAAACTTACGGATTGACTTTAAAAACCGGTATTTGGGATAATTGTGAAATTTTACCCGAACAGGAAAAAGCTTTACAAGGGAAAGATATTGCGTTTTAAAATTATCAAAAATCTTTACTAAATTTAAAGTATGGAAACTTTAATCATCAACATCCCAGAACAAAAAAGTGATTTGGTTAAAACACTCTTAACCGAACTTGGTGTAACATTCCAAAAAGAAGTACAAAGTGAAAAAATACGAAAAGAAAAATTATTGAAGATCTCAGTTTGGAGTGAGGAGGAGATAGCATAAATTGAAAAAGCAGGTAAAGGCTTCAATGACATCAAACCTGCCACATGGTAATCGATTCCTGTGTTTTCATCGACCATTTGCGAGCAAAAGACAAAGCCAATACAAAACTTTATAACTTATCCGCGGATTCCGATTGCTTTGTTACGGCAGTAACTATTTATGAGTTACTTATAGGAGCTACTACCGTTGAAAAAGAACAAGAAGTACACATCGTTACTGAAGGCTTTCAAGTGTTGCCATTTATAGTAACTGCATCCGCAAAAGCAGCAGAAGTTTATCATCAGTTGAAAAACAAACATCAGCTGATTGACTTTAGAGATATTTTTATCGTTGCTACCTGTATCGCCAATAACCAGCCTTTATTCACAAAAAATGTAAAACATTTTGAAAGAATAGAAGAATTGATTCTCTATAAAATTTAGACTTTCAGCAACACAATATCCTCCTTATTAAAATCTAATTTTTCGTTTAGATTAACAAAGATTGAAATTTATATCTTTGGCAATTATCAAAAAAGATTAATACTTACATGATATCACTCGAGAAAATTTTCCGCGAGGCTTTTGCTACAGTTGACGTAACCGTTAATGGCGATAAGCCTTGGGACATACAAGTACACAACCCCAAACTATACAACAGAATTATGGCGGGTGGTTCTATCGGCTTTGGAGAGGCTTATATGGATGGATGGTGGGATTGTGAAGCGGTTGACGAATTTATGCACCGAGTATTATATCATCGTTTAGACAAACGACTACCCCGAGATATTTTTACTGCTTTCTATTATTTAAACGCAAAGTTTAAAAACAGACAAACCTTAGGCCGGGCTAAAGAAGTTGCTTACAAACATTATGATATTGGAAACGAGCTATTTGAAAAAATGCTTGATTCGCGAATGCAATACTCCTGCGGTTACTGGGAAAAAGCCACAAACTTGGAAGATGCGCAAGAAGCAAAACTTGATTTGATTTGCCGTAAGCTAAAATTAGAAAAAGGCATGCGCCTTTTAGAAATTGGCTGTGGCTGGGGAGGTTTTGCAAAATATGTATCGGAAAAATATGAGGTTTCCGTAGTTGGCATCACCATATCTGAACAACAAGCTATTTTGGCCCGCAAAGTTAATGAGGGTTTGCCGGTTGAGATAAGGGTTCAGGATTACCGGGAGGTTAATGAAAAATTTGATAGAGTAGTGTCTATCGCAATGTTAGAAGCTGTTGGCTATCGGAATTTTAGAACGTACATGGAAGTCGCGGCCAGAAACCTTACGGATGACGGCATATTTTTTATCCATACCATTGGTGGCAATTACGACGCTAAAACCACCGACCCTTGGATAGATAAATATATTTTCCCTAACGGGATGTTGCCATCCGCAAGTCAGCTATCAAAAGCTTGGCAGGGACTTTTTGTTTTGGAAGATTGGCATAACTTCGGCACTTATTACGACCCAACATTAATGGCTTGGCTCAAAAATTTTGAAGAAAGCTGGGACAGCATTAAAGCAGATTATGACGAGCATTTTTACCGTATGTTTCGCTATTTTCTTTGTTCAAGCGCAGCATCTTTCCGCTCACGTAAAAACCATCTTTGGCATATTGTTTTAACAAAGCCTGTGCGCCTGGGGATGTATGAATCGGTGAGATAAACTTCTTCCTCTTAGTTTGTATTTTTTAAGCGGTTTTTAGGGTTATTCCTAATGATTATAACAGATCTAAACCTTTGTAATCTTTCACAAATTTGATGATATTATCAGTAATATGGAATTCCTCTGGTGTGTGTAAAGTGGTAATTGCCAATGCTTGCATCCCAGCATTTTTTGCAGCCTCCACTCCTTTGGGTGCATCTTCAAAAACCAAACATTTATCATAAGCAATACCCAAAATATCGGCTGCTTTGGTAAAAGTTTCTGGGTCTGGTTTGCTTAAAACCACATCATCCGCACTCACCACTACCGGAAAATATTTTCTGAGGTTCAAATTATCTAAAATAAAATCGATATTGAACGGGATAGCCGCAGAGCCAATGGCCATTTTAATTCCAGCGTGGTGTGCCTTCTCTAAAAAATCGCCTAAACCGTTGATCAGTTTTAAATGAGGTTTAAATTCAGCTTGGTATCTTCGTTCCTTCTCCATAGAAAAATCGTCCATTTGTTGCTGGGTAAAATAGCCTTTTCCAAAAACACGTTCCAATAACTCCTGGTTTTTGCCGTACATCTGTAAAACGGTTTCGTCATAAGTAATGTCTGACTTTAAATCGTTGGTTAATATATCATGCCATGCTCTGGCGTGGAAATGCATATCGTCAATTATGGTTCCATTAAGGTCGAAAAGGTAGGCTTCAAATTTTGTATTCATGGGGTAAAAATAACAATCCTAATATTAAGCTGATGTAATTTTATTTTGATGGTGCTTTTTAGCTAGAAAGTTCTATTTTTGCAACCCGATTTAGTGAGTTTTGGAGGTTACCAATAACCTTAGTAAAAATTGAATTACACAAACACGGAGAGGTGTCTGAGTGGTCGAAAGAGCCAGCCTGGAAAGCTGGTATACTGGCAACGGTATCGTGGGTTCGAATCCCACCTTCTCCGCCATCTAAATTAATAAAAGCCTGTTTATACGTATTGAACAGGCTTTTTTATTGAATAAAAATTGATTAGGGATACAATAAGGGATACTTTAAAAACTATTAAGCGTACCTAATCTAAATCGTATCTTTGGTTATTTCCTTTTGTCTTTATTAGTAAAATCTTAAAAGGGGTTTATTATTCATTTGGTAAACCTTTTATATTCAGATGGTTTTCTACATTTACAGCAGAGAGGATAAATAAAACTTCGCATTCTTAATCTTTTTTAACTCTTAATCTCTTTCCTATCTTTTCCGAACTAAACTTTCTATTGAAGCAATAAGAGAAAGCGATTATTCACCTTACTTTTCTCTAACTTTAAATCAATTAAAACTTAAATCTAGTTCTTGATGAAACCATTTATATACCAGTTTCATGAAAATCCTAAGGGGACAATAGAAGACCTAAATTTGTTGGAATACTAAAGCAAACTAAACTTATCAGTCACATTAAAGTTAAATCCATACCTGCGATTAATATGGTGTGGACGGGCACAACAACTTTTACAAAAAGTGAACCAGAAGTAGATACTCGGAGAATATAGTGATATCCAGCAATTCTTTGAGCACCGTCTCGTTGGAGGAAACCACGCCGATATCTTTTCCCAATTGCAAGCCCAGTTCTCGGCACTGTTTAATCAGAACCGCCAAATAGTTGTCTTCTTGTTCAACTTTGATAAATCACAGAGCAATTCAGCAAGTCTGGCCTCTGAATATTTGGTTGCAACCCAATAAATCTTTTGCATTTGCTTTGTTGACTAAAAACCATCAGCAATCCGTAAAAGTGTTGCAGAAACTTTGTTAAAGCATTACCGTTCCAAAGGCTTAGATTGCGCTTAAAGATTTATTGGGTTGCAATGAACAAACATTCTGAAGCCTTGATTTTTTTGGTTTTGTTTCAAGACAAAAGAACAACCTTTATTTTTTCCCAATCAAACTCCACTCAGAGGTATCATGAAAACTCACTTCCGGATATTGTTTGGTAGCATATTCTATATCCCAAGCAGAAGCTGCTAAAAAGACGGGTTTATTTTCTTTATCGTAAGCTATTTTTGAGCTGTGTCTTAAAATAAATTTCTTCAACTCCTCGTCTGTTGTAGCAGAAACCCATTTCGCTTTCGTAATGTTCATGTGCCGGAATGTACAAGCGGCGCCGTACTCATTCAATAATCTGAACTGGATCACCTCAAATTGTAGCTCTCCAACGGTACCAACAATTTTTCGGTTGCCCGGATTTTGGATAAACAGCTGAGCAACGCCTTCATCACTCAATTGGTGAATCCCTTTTTCCAGTTGCTTTGTTTTAAAAGGATCATTATTTTCCAGTTCTCTGAATATTTCTGGCGAAAAACTCGGAATCCCCACAAACTGTAAATTTTCTCCTTCGGTTAAAGTATCGCCAATTTTAAAATTCCCCGAATCATACAAACCAATTACATCGCCAGGGAAAGCTTCTTCCACCAAACTTTTGTTATCTGCCATAAAACTGGTGGGCGAAGCAAATTTTAGCTTTTTGTTTAACCTATTGTGCTGATAAAAAGTGTTTCGTTTAAACGTTCCAGAACAAATCCTACAAAAAGCAATTCTGTCACGGTGGTTTGGATCCAAGTTCGCGTGAATTTTGAACACAAAACCAGTGAACTTTGGTTCGTCGCTTTCCACTCTTCTGGTATCTGTATCACGGCCTTGTGGTGATGGAGCAATGTCAATAAAGGTTTCCAGCAATTCCTGAACGCCAAAATTGTTAATCGCACTCCCGAAAAATACCGGCGCTAAATAACCTGCTAAATACAAACTTCTATCAAACGGTTCGGCTACGGTTTCAATCAGCTCCACATCATCTCTCAGCTTTGCTGCTAATTTATCGCCCACCAACTGGTCAACCTGTGGATCCGCTAAATCTGCAATGCTGATCTGATCTTTGGCAATCTGCTTTTTGTTAGCACTGAAGAGATTTAAAATCTTGTTATTTAACTGATAAACACCTTTGAACGAATGTCCAATTCCGATTGGCCAGCTTAATGGTCGGGTAGAAATATTGAGTTCTTTTTCTAACTCTTCCAACAAATCAAAAGGGTCTTTACCCTCACGATCCATTTTATTGATAAAAATAATTACCGGCGTATGGCGCATCCTACAAACCTGCATTAGCTTTTTAGTCTGCTCTTCTACTCCTTTCACACAATCCACCACCAAAATCACCGAATCCACGGCGGTTAAAGTACGGTAAGTATCTTCAGCAAAATCCTTGTGACCGGGCGTATCCAAAATATTGATTTTGGCATCCTTATATTCAAAACCCATTACAGAGGTAGCCACGGAAATTCCACGTTGCTTTTCAATCTCCATAAAATCGGAAGTTGCCGTTTTTTCGTCTTTGTTTCGTTTTACCGTTCCTGCTTTTTGGATGGCACCACCAAACAAAAGCAATTTCTCTGTTAAAGTAGTTTTTCCGGCATCGGGGTGACTAATAATTCCAAAAGTACGTCTCTTGGCTATCTCTGATTGTAATGTTGTCATAATTTGAAAGGCCGTTTTGATTTCGTGTTTAACAAAACGTAACGGTTTTTAATTTTAAACGGTTGGTTTAAAATTTGCGCAAATATAAGAGAAAAAATTTTGGCACTCATTATTGAGTCGAAAAGCTTAAATCAATTTATTTCTGCCAATTAAATTCTCTTTACTGGCATGAATCATGTTTCTATCTAACAAAAGATATTAGAAACAATCTTTCCTTAATTACAAAACATTAATAAGATATGCCACTAATATCCGCGATGCTAATATTTTCATGTATGCTTAACCCAAATCCAGAACTGCAAATTAAGCTCGACACCAATGTGTTGCAGTTTGCTCATCATAAAAAAATCCCGAAGGTTATTGAAGAAAGCGTATTGATTGCCCTCTCTCATTATCCGGAATTAAAAGATACCAAAATTGATTTCGTGTTTAAAAAAGACATTAAAAAATCGGTGATGCAAGCACAACCGAAAGTTTTTACTTTATTAAGAAACAAGAAAAAACGGGAATACCAAATCAACATCAGCTCTATGTTTAAGTTGATGCACTCTGCTACACCTATTCATCAATTGCCCCAAAATATCATGATCGGCTGGATTGGACATGAACTCGGGCATATTATGGATTATAATTCAAGAAATATATTTTCCATGTTACGGTTTGGAACTGGTTATTATTTCTCGGAAAGGTATGTGCAAAAAGCGGAACGTGTGGCAGACATTTTTGCCGTTAAACACGGATTGAGCTTTTATATTATAGAAACCAAAAGATTTATTTTAGACCAATCTGATCTTCCCGAAAAATACAAAGCTAAAATCGCCCGATTGTACCTTTCTCCGGATGATATTGTAGAGCAAGTGCGGATATTGGAGGAAAAACGGTAGTAGGTTGTGGGATTTCAATATCCTCATTCGGTCAATTAAAGTGTTGCCATTATGTTGAGCGATAGTGAAACATCTCACAAATAGGTATCAAACGCTATATGCAAACCCTGCTTGTGGGACGTTCGCTCCCCAAACTGACGACTTACTTAATACCCCTCAAATACTCCTGAAATTCTAAGAATTCTTCTTCTTTTAAAACTCTAGGAATCTTCACCTGGCCGCCTAAATTTTTCTTCTCTTCGCTCCATTTATAAAAATCGGCAACGGCAAAAAGTTCCACCTCCACGTCTTTTAACGCCTTACTTCGGGCTACTTTGTAGTTTTTATTATGTTCTTGGAGAAAAGCGTCCAAATCTTTCGCAATTTCATACAGGTTTGTTAAAACTTTGTTTGCTCCAATCAACCATTTGTGTATAAATTCCTCCTTTCGGTGAATAGCAGCAACCACAAATTCTTTGATTTCAATCTCGTACTTTTCTGAAAGAAACTCCACAGCTTCATTCATTTGGTGTACAGAAAGTTGGGAACCCACCACATTTAAATAATGTTTGGTTCTGCCGGAAATCTTAATTTCCGCCCGTTCTTTATTGGTAAACATCACGGTATCGCCAATCATGTAACGCCATGCGCCAGAAACCGTACTGATCAATAGCACATAATTTTCGTTTTCTTTAATATTCGCTAAAGTTAAAACTTCTGCATCTTGCCTCACACGGCCTTTTTCGTCCATATTTGCTTCCACAAAAGGCACAAATTCAAAATAAATTCCATTGTCTGTGTTTAGCGTCATTGCTGAAGTATCTGGACGTCTCTGCATCGCAATAAAACCTTCCGAAGCTAAATAGGTATCAATATAAATGATTGGATGTGCCAACAATTTCTCAAAACTTTGACGATAGGGCTCAAAAGCTACGCCTCCGCTGGTATAAACCTGCAAATTGGGCCAAATATCATGAATGTTGTTTAAATTGTGATGTTTGATAATTGCTTTCAACATCATCTCTATCCAAGATGGAATCCCAGATAAACTGCCAATATCCCATTTAGGCGCTTCCTCCACTATCCGTTCCAGCTTTTGACCCCAATTTTTAATCGCAGAAATTTCTTCTCCCGGTTTATAAAAACCTTTAAACCAAGCAGGGATATTTGCAGCAGAAATCCCACTGATTTCACCTTCTTTATGGTCGTCTTGCTGTATCAAATCGGTACAACTACCTAACATCAAAATCTGCTTTTCAAAAAAATCTCCCGGGAGTTCAAAGTTTTTAAGACTTAAAATCTGCTTAATTCCAGCCTTTTTAATGGATTCCAGCATATCATCCGTAACCGGGATATATTTGCTATTACTGGTAGTACCGCTACTTAATGCAAAATAATTTTGTCCTCCAGGCCAAGTCACGTTCTGGTGTCCGTCTAATAAAAAATGCCACCATTCTGCAAATAGCTTATCGTAATCATAAATAGGGACATTTTTTTGAAATGCTAAATCTAACGAAGACTGTTCCAAAATCTCGGCAAATTTATATTTTTTACCAAAAGCAGTGAGCTTCGCGGTGCTTAATAAATGCTTTAAGACCTCTTCCTGTTCTTCAATTGGGTTTCCATTGCCCTTTATAAAACCAGTAACGTCAATCGCTTTTTTAATTAATTCTCCAATTACAGACATGCTTTTTATAGATTTTCTTCTTGATTTACAAGAAATATACCAAGCACATTTTTGGGCAAAAAAAAGCCAATATTTCTATTGGCTTTTTTAAATTTATATTCGGATTAATTTTTCGGCTTAACTTTCATCTCTCCGTCTTCCACTTTCATCTTCATATCCGCAGTTTTCATTTTGCCGTCTTTGCCGTCAACTTTCATTTTATCGTCGCCAGACTTCATTTTCATTTTATCGCCGTCCACCTTCAGTTTTGATGAATCACCTTTAATCTTAATTTCGTCGCCATCTACCTTAATTTTCAAACTGTCCAGTTTATATTTCCCTTTCCCCTCCTTAATCAAGAGATGGTTGACCACCAAACCGCTTTGGTACATCGTATCTAAAGTCACCGGGTCATAATAAAACTCTACGGGAATCTGTGTTTTACTGTCAACAGCAATTCCAGTTGCGGGGTCTCTAATAATATTTACTTTCTCGCCGGATATTAAACTAACATATTCGCCTTCTTTCACTTTAGGCTTGGGCAAACTCGTGGTTCCCTCATCTTTATTATAAGTTGCGCTATCCACACCGTCGTTCATATTTTTGTTGTTATTGCATGCAGTAGCTAACAAGGCAGTTACGGCAAATCCTAAAAATATTTTTTTCATCTTCTATCTGTCCTTAACAGTGGTTTTTCCATCCTCAATCTTAATCTTTTTGTCGTCGGTTTTAATTTTCATATCCTTGCCATCCACCTTCACTTTTACATCTTTACCACTGTCCATCAACTTCTCAACATCAGTTTTAAACTTACTATCGTCCAATTTATAAACGCCATCAGCAGTTTTTATAATCTTGTTGTTTACCACTTCGCCGCTTTTTCCGTAAACCGTATCTTTAGTTTCCAGATTCACATAAAACTCTACAGGCCTTCCGCTAACGCTATCAATTGCCTGTCCAGATTCAGATTTTATAATATATACTTTCTCGCCAGTTTGCAAGTTTTTGTACTTTGAATCGTTATGGCTACATGCGGACAATATCAATAATGGAGATGCCAATACCGCTAATCCAGTTTTTATAGTTTTTAAATTTTTCATAATTTTTAAGGATTGTTTACTTGCTTTATGCAATAAGAAGACCAAAACCAAAATCAGGCTTTCTCTCTTTAAAGAGCCTTATTTATAGCGTAAAAGCATTTCAAAATTCAGTAAAACAGGACAACCGCCAGTTTATCAAAACATTAAGCTTTGGATACAGATTTGGGCGTTTTAACAGGCTTTCCATTCATACTGCGCAAAGCCTTATCCACAAGGCCGGTATCCATTGCAATCCTTAACGCAAAACCACCATCTATCAAAATTACCTTGATAAAAAACCGACACTAAAACACTTGCTAACCGGCTCATAAACAGGAGCTCCAAAAAAAATATCAGAAATGTTAAGGATATGACTATTTATATTTCTCAAAACCTGATAAAGTGTTAATTTTGTGAGCTTCATTAAAACTCTATAATGAGCGATCAAATCAAACACGAATGCGGAATAGCATTCATCAGATTACTAAAGCCTTTAGAATATTACCAGGAAAAATATGGAACGTCACTTTATGGCCTAAACAAGCTGTATCTATTGATGGAAAAACAGCATAACCGCGGGCAAGATGGCGCCGGTATTGCTACCATAAAACTGGATATAAAACCCGGCAACCGCTACATTAGCCGTTACCGTTCTATGGAAAAAAATGCCGTCCAGGATATTTTTTCTTACGTAATGAAAAAGTTTGCCGCCGTTGAAGAGCAAGATCCTGCTCTATTAAACGATGCGCAGTGGTTAAAAGAAAACGTAAGCTTTACCGGCGAAGTTTTGTTAGGGCATTTGCGCTACGGAACTCACGGGAAAAACAGTGTTGAAGCTTGCCATCCTTTTTTACGCCAAAACAATTGGAAAAGCAGAAATTTGGTAATTGCGGGCAACTTTAACATGACCAACGTTGACGAACTTTTGCAACAGCTTTACGATTTAGGGCAACACCCAAAAGAAAGAGCGGATACGGTTACTGTTTTAGAAAAAATTGGTCACTTTTTAGATGACGAAAACCAATTTTTGTTTGATAAATTTAAACGCGAAGGTTATGATAATGCGGAGATTTCTCAGCTCATCGGAAACCACATGGATGTTAACCACATCTTAAAAAAATCTGCAAAAACCTGGGACGGCGGTTATACCATTGCCGGTATTTTTGGTCATGGTGATGCTTTTGTATTGCGTGATCCAGCAGGTATAAGACCAGCTTTTTATTATCAAGACGATGAAATTTTTGTAGCTGCATCAGAACGTCCGGCTTTACAAACTGCTTTCAACATTAAAATTGCTCAGGTAAAAGAAATTAAACCTGGACATGCCATGATCATCAAAAAGGATGGTACGGTTAAAGAAGAGATTTTCAGAGAACCAGTTGAGAAAAAAGCGTGTTCTTTTGAACGTATTTATTTCTCTAGAGGGAGTGATGCTGATATTTACAAAGAGCGTAAACAGCTAGGTAATCTGTTAACAGAAACAATTTTAAAATCTGTTGATTACGATATTGAAAACACTGTTTTTTCCTACATCCC
Source organism: uncultured Pedobacter sp. (assembly GCF_946480185.1). The sequence continues at coordinate 119,307 of NZ_CAMLIG010000004.1, forward strand.
AAACACTGCCGAAGTTGCTTTTTACGGTTTGGTAGAAGGTTTACATAAACATACGGTAAAAACACAACGTAATGCGTTGGTGAATAGTCGCAATAACTTAACCGACGAGGAATTAGACCGCATTTTGCGATTAACCCCTCGAGTTGAAAAACTGGCTATCAAAGACGTTAAAATGCGTACTTTTATTACGCAGGATGCTGATAGAAGTGATATGGTAGCTCACGTTTACGACACTACTTATGGACTGGTACGCAGAAATGTAGACACCATTGTGGCGTTGGATGACTCCATTGTACGTGGCACTACATTAAAACAAAGTATCCTAAGAATTTTTGACCGGTTAGGTCCCGTTAAAATTATCATTGTTTCTTCTGCTCCACAAATACGTTATCCGGATTGTTATGGTATAGACATGAGCCGTATGGGCGAGTTTGTTGCTTTTGATGCCGCTATAACTTTATTGAAGGAACGTGGAATGGAAAATGTAATTACTGAGGTTTACGAAAAATGTAAGGCACAGGCTAATCTTCCAAAAGAAGAAGTCATAAATCACGTTAAATCGATTTATGCTCCGTTTAGTTCAGAAGAAATTTCAGCAAAAATTGCTCAAATTATTACTCCAGAAGAAATAGGTGCAAAAGTTGAAGTGATTTACCAAACCTTAGAAGGTTTGCATAAAGCTTGCCCTGCCCATTTAGGAGATTGGTATTTCTCCGGAAATTACCCAACCCCAGGCGGAAACAAAGTAGTGAACCGAGCCTTCATGAACTGGATGGAAGGCAGCAACGCAAGAGCTTATATGTAGTTTTTTAAGACTAAAAGCACAACATATATTAACCAAAAAATCCCGATTAGATCGGGATTTTTTGGTTTTATTCCATCATATCGATCCGCCGACTGGCGGAAAGACATCTCACAAGCAAGGTTGTCATTCTGTCTGAAAACCTATAGGGTGAGATGTTTCACTTCGTTCAACATGACGTGTTTTTCAATAAAACTATTTATACGGATAATAAACAAAATTTGCTCCTTCGGGCACAACAACAAACACACACATAAAATCATCCGCAGGTTTAAAACTTTGGATAAACATTTCTTTTTTAGAGTGCTGGATAATTCCTTTTTCTACAAACTCTTCTAGGGTGGAAGCTTGAATGCTCCAGCTGGTCCCCAATTCGCCTCTATCTAAAATCATTTCACCTAAAGCTACCTCGTGTTGGTGCGCTACAAAAATTGGATAAGCAGAAAGTCCTTCTACCATAATCTCCACAGCAACTTCACGTAAAGTATCTCTATAAAACTCCAGATCTTTTTTTAAACTAATCAGCGGACTTTCTTCTGGCGCTTGCTGCCCGTCATTTTGACCTAATAATTCTTCCGGATTCATTACTTTTTAAGTTTTAAAAGAACAACATTTTCTACGTGTTGCGTATGAGGGAACATATCAACAGGTTTAATGCGCACTAAATCGTACTTTTCTTTCAGGCGGATTAAATCACGAGCCTGCGTAGCCGCGTTGCAACTCACATACACAATTTTATCTGCTTCCATTTCCATCAAACGTTCTACCACGTCTGGGTGCATTCCAGCCCTCGGCGGATCAGTAATTACCACATCTGGCTTACCGTTTTGGTTGATGAAATCATTGTTTAAAATGTCTTTCATATCGCCCGCATAGAAAACGGTATTGTTTATTCCGTTCACTTCAGAATTGATTCTTGCATCCAAAATCGCATCCGGGACGTACTCTACTCCAACCACTTTTTTGGCTTTTTTGGCCACAAAATTTGCGATGGTTCCTGTTCCTGTATATAAATCGTAAACCAGTTCATCGCCTTTTAAATCGGCAAAATCACGGGTGATTTTATAAAGTTCGTAAGCTTGCAACGAATTGGTTTGGTAAAAAGATTTTGGGCCAATGCGGAAACGCAAACCTTCCATCTCCTCTTCAATATATTCCCGTCCGCTATAGCACAAAACTTCCTGATCAGAAAAAGTATCATTTTTCTTTTGGTTAATAATGTATAACAAAGAAGTAATCTGAGGAAACTTATCCTTTACAAAATCCATCATCAAGTCAACTTGTCCTTCTTCCGGATATGCAAAAATCACAATCACCATCAGTTCTCCGGTGGAGGAAGTGCGGATCACCAAATTACGCAAAGCACCCTCATGCGCCCGCAAATCGTAAAATGAAATCTCATTTTCGATAGCAAATTCGGCAATACTATTCCTTAATTCATTTGACGGATCTGCCTGTAAATAGCAATGGTCAATTTTTAAGATTTTGTCAAAACGCAAAGGAACGTGGAAACCTAAAGCATTTCTGTCCTTTTCCTCTTCAATAATATCATCGTTACTGGTTAACCAGCGTTTGTTAGAAAAAGTATATTCTAATTTATTACGGTAATATTTATCCTGACCGGAAGGCAAAATTGCTTCGGCATGAGCAACATCCAACCCTCCTAATCGCTTTAAAGCATCTAAAACAGATTTTTGTTTGTATTTGAGCTGTGCTGCGTAATCCATGTGCTGCCATTTACAACCGCCGCAAACTCCAAAATGTTGGCAAAACGGATCTACCCTTTCCGGCGATGGTGTAATGATGCTTTCAATTTTTGCTTCGGCAAACTTCTTTTTCTTTTTGTAAACCAGGGCATCTACCACATCGCCAGGAATGGCTTTTTCAATAAATACCACTAAATCTTCTGCCCGGGCAACACCTTTTCCTTCTTCGGCTATATCATGTACGATTAATGCGTTTAACGTCTGCGGCTCTTTTCTCAAAACTGTCTTTTATTTAAGAGGGCAAATTTAAAGTTTAAAGTTCAGAGTTTAAAGCTCAATTGGCTAAGCGCTGTCTATTAATGTTAAGAAAGAATATTATTGCTTTGAATATTGAATGCTAAGGGCAAATAGTTTCTATTTCAGCAATAGGGTTTGAGCTGTTTAGAAAAAATGAAAATAAATTTACTTGAATAAGCTGATTAAAAATCCCCAAAATGTTGAAGTACTTTTTTCTGCAAAATCAAATTGTTCATCGAGCATTAAAGAAAATTCCTGAAGTTCTCTGCACATGATTGTCTATTTTATTTTGCAATATAAGTAATTTTTGAACCTAAAACCAAAACGGTATAATTATTTTTCCACCTCTTTATTTTTTACTGTGTTCGTAAAAAACAAGAGATTTGTTATTCTATAAAGAGGGGAAATATATCAGTTGATTATGGACGAAATTAATACACTATCTCACATGCTTAATTAATACATTATTTTGCTAGAATAATTCTTACCTTTAAATGAGAATTTTTCTAAACAAAATTCTTTCCAACCAGCAAATGAAATACGCCACTAAAAGAATCTCCCTTGCACTAATAATAACGCTTGGCTTTTTAAATCATGAAGTTAATGCTCAAACAGGTTCAAAAAGAATCCCGAAAATAGACCCTGCCCCTTTTGAAGATAACGCACATCATTGGTACGATATTTTTGATAAAAGCAACACCATTAATCCACTGCCAGGCAGGCCTAGGTTTCCCCCAACAGCAATTAAAGAAATAGCTGACAACATTTTGCTGTACCAAAAAACCAACGGCGGTTGGCCCAAAAACTATGATGTGTTTGCTATTTTAAGTCAGGCCCAAAAAGACAGTTTAATAGCTTCAAAAGACGAATTACACACTACGTATGACAACGGAAGCACCTATACACATATTGAGGCTTTGAGCATTGCTTATTCTGTTGTGCCCGATATAAGATATAAAAACGCAGCATTGAAAGGACTGGATTTTATACTGGCTTCGCAATACAATAACGGAGGATGGCCTCAATATTTTCCGCTTGAAAACAATTATAGCCGACATATCACCTATAACGATGGCGCATTTGAAGGTATCATATCTTTGCTGAAAGATATTGTTGACCGTAAGCCACAGTATGCCTTTATTGATGCCAAACGTTTTGCGCTTTTATCCAATGCTTATAGAAAAGGTTTGGATTGTATTGTAAAAACTCAAATTGTTGATAATGGAAAACTTACTGCTTGGTGCCAGCAACATGATGAAGTTACCCTAAAACCCGCTTGGGCCCGTAAATTTGAACCACCTTCTATCTGTAACCAAGAAAGTGCCGATTTAGTTTTGTTTTTAATGAGCATTAACCATCCGGATAAAAACATTATTAACGCGATAGAACATGCGGTTGCGTGGTTTGAAGCATCTAAGATTTATAACACGGTTGTTAAACGAGTACAGGCTGACCAAATGGTGACTGCTTTTAGGGTTTCCAAATCTGATAAAGTAGTAGTTGTTGACAGCACCACAGCGCCAATATGGACTCGTTATTACGAATTAGGAACCGACAGGCCTTTATTTTGCAATAGAGACAGTAAAGTGGTTTATTCTTTAGCAGAAGTTGATCGCGAACGTAGAGACGGCTACGCCTGGTACACCTATAAACCGCAGGTAGTACTAGATAAATACACTAGCTGGAAGAAAAAATGGGGTGGGAATTGAGTTCGTGACCTATACTAACTAACTAAAACCTACCCAAACAAATCACTACTCAAATACCGGTCTCCCCTATCGCAGGCGATAAATACAATAACGCCTTCTTTAAGTTCCTTTGCCAATTCAAGCGCTGCGTAGCAAGCGCCACCACTACTCATTCCTGCAAAAATCCCTTCAGTTTTGGCTAAATCTCGGGCTGTTTGTGTGGCATTTTCTTGGGAAACATCCATTACTCGGTCAACTCGTGAAGCATCAAAAATCTTTGGCAAATAAGCTTCTGGCCAGCGTCTGATTCCTGGAATTGATGCACCTTCTGTAGGTTGGCAACCCACAATTTGAATTTCCGAATTTTGTTCTTTTAGGTACATGGAAGTTCCCATGATGGTTCCTGTAGTGCCCATAGAGCTTACAAAATGGGTAATTTTATGTTCAGTATCATTCCAGATTTCTGGTCCGGTAGATTTGTAGTGTGCTAAATAATTATCTGGATTAGCAAACTGGTTCAACAAAAAATATTCATCAGAAGCGCCTTTTTCTTCCGCGTAATCTCTGCATTCTTCAATCCCGTCCAATAAAATCACTTTTCCACCAAAGGCCTCCATAGTTAACGTCCGTTCTTTGGTTGAGCTTTTCGGCATAATCAACTCAATTTCTAAGTCGAACAAACGGGCAATCATCGCTAAAGCAATACCTGTATTTCCGCTAGTTGCTTCAATCAGCTTCATTCCGGGTTTAATATCTCCACGTTTAATTGCGCTCTGAATCATATTTAAAGCCGCTCTGTCCTTTACACTTCCGGCAGGATTATTTCCTTCTAGCTTCGCATAAATTTTAACGTTTGGATTGCTGTTTAACTTCTGAATTTCTGCAAGCGGCGTATTGCCCACCAAATCTATAATTGTGCCCATTAACCTTTAGAATTTGTATTTTCAATAACTTTGATAGACGGCGTGTGGTAAACCGTAGAATTTGCCGGAACGCTTTTAGTTAGCCATACGTTTCCGCCAATCACACTGTTAGTTCCAATAACAGTTTCGCCTCCTAAAATGGTAGCACCGCTATAAATAACCACATTATCCTCTACCGTTGGATGCCTTTTTACACCTGCCAAAACTTTACTCACGCTTAAAGCGCCCAAGGTAACTCCTTGGTACAGTTTTACATTGTTTCCAATAACAGTAGTTTCGCCAATTACAATTCCGGTTCCATGGTCAATACATAAAAAATCACCGATGGTTGCTCCAGGATGGATATCAATTCCGGTTTTAGAGTGCGCATACTCCGTTAAAATTCTTGGAATCAACGGCGTTTTAAGTTGCAATAATTTGTTGGCGATTCTATAAAATGCAATTGCCCAAAAACCGGGATAGGTACGGATGACTTCAAACTCGTTATTTGCAGCAGGATCCCCACTGTTTAAAGCTGAAATATCATTCTTTAAAGTTGCGTAAATGGCACTTAAACTATTGATAAATTCCTCGGCTATCACATCGTTATTGCAATCTTTACAAGCCTGAGTAGCATCTAACAGGTTATTAAGCTCCTGTTTTAAAGCGCTAAATTCCGCTTCAATTTCCTCCGCAGAATTATGAATTTTATCAGAAAGTTCGGGAAAAAGCAACCCTATAATTGCCAATGCCCATTTAGCAATTTCCTCATTTGCTGGAATCGCCTGAGCGGTATGTTGCCTTTTAAACAACGTTTGTATGAAATCTTTATCCATCAGAAACCAAAGGTAATTTAAAGTCTTTTACGATGGTAGGATTTTATATGTGTTTTTTGTAAAAATAAAGGCGACTGAAATTCAATCGCCTCATTCAAAAAAATCATTAATTCAAATTATTTCATCGAATCTTTAATCTGTTGGATACTTTGTAAATGACCTTGCAATACTGGCAAAGTTTTAGCCGCAAAAGCTTTCACATCGGCATCTTTAGCATCCTCGCTAGCATCTTTAAAGGCATCGATATCTTCTTTATGGTCGCTTACCATCATATCAACATAAGCTTTGTCAAAATCAGCACCTGATTTTTCTTTCAAATCGTTGATTTTATCTTGATGTTTTGGAAACGGAGCATCAGGTAAAGAAACGTTTTTACTCATTGCTAACTGTATTAATTCATCGTTAGCTTTAGAGTGGTCTTTCACCATCATTGCTCCAAAATCTTTTACTTTGGCATTTTGAGATTTTACCAGAGCCAGTTTACCCAATTCCACTTCCATCATCCCGCCACTTGCGGCCTCGGTTAAAAAATCGGAACCGTCATCAGTGGTTTGCACCATTGGTTGCTCATTCAAAGAATCCAAACTGTCTTTTGTGTTGTTGTTTGCTTGTTGGTTGTTGCAGGCCTGGAAAGACAGTGCGCCAAGACCTAACGCGATCATTAAAATTAATTTTTTCATGTTTTTATAGTTTTGATGTTAAAAGAACAGAAAACTCCAAAAACCAGACCAATAAGAGATTATCTTTTTAAATAATAATTTATATCGCAAAATAGCATTCGCTTTAAAACGCTACAAAACCATTTGCTCAAATATTTTTTCTAATGTCTCATCCGGGTTTAAGCAAAATCCGGGATGCACTTTTGAACATTGTATCACCGTACTTCGCGTTGCAGTAAGCCAGCGGAATCTGGATGGCAAATCCAAACCAGCAATTGCCGAACCTGTATTTCTCCCATCACAAATCGCTTTAAAAGCACTTAGGTTTTTTTCTATTTCTTGAATATCTAACTCCTTGCTTAAAGCCGAAATTTTGCGCAGATCTATCAAAACCTTTCCTTTTAAAAAATGCTGTTGCTTGCAAAATAAAATTACGCCTACGTTAATAAACTCCTCGCGTTCTACCCTTGGCACAACTCTTATAATTGCGTACTCAAATAAGTGCTGTCCTTGCATCTTCAATGGCCTTTATAAAGTTATTTGAATGAGTTAAGCGAGTCGTTAAAAATTCCAGGTAAGCATCTCTAAACTCTTGCGGTGTTTCAAAAAAATTATCGTTAAGCCATTCATTTGGGATTAAACTTACTACACTTTTCAAGAAATCTTCTGTCAATAGCTGTTTAGCCTTTTCATCAACAGCTGCAACCTTACTCGCTTGCTTTAACAATACATGGTCTTTAATTAACAAAAAAGAGATTTTGCCTGCTCTTTCCAATTTGTCCATGAATGGTGGAAATACAAAGACGCACCATGGTCAATTAGCCAAAGTTCTTTATGCCACATCAACATATTGGTGTTTTTTGCGGTACGATCCATGTTCATCAGCAAGGCATCCAACCAAACTATCGTCGATGCTAAATCATCATCCAAAGTATTTACAGCCGGATCAAAAGTGATGGCACCGGATAAATAATGCAAGGCCAAATTTAAACCAGTGCTAAACTTTAGCAAATCCTGGATTTCCTCATCGGCCTCGGTTCTGCCAAAAGCTTCATCCAACTCAGCAAAAACCAATTCGGGCATTTTTAAGCCCAATCTTCTGGCAATCTCACCACCAATTAGTTCAGAAATTAGCGCATTTGTGCCTTGTCCCGCTCCTCTGAATTTCAAAACATATAAAAATTCATCGTCGGCCTCTGCAATTGCGGGCATCGAGCCTCCTTCACGCAGGGGAGTTACGTAGCGCATAACTTTAACGGTTCGTAAATTTGGTTTTTCTACCATTCTTCAAATCTATTTTAAAAAATCTGGATTAGAAAGTCTCCACAAGCTTTGTAATGATGATGTGATTTTTTGAACCGGTTTAAGATATTTGTTACTTTCGATGCTAAAATCTATGAAATTGGTCATCTACATTTTTTGCTGTTTAATATTGCTTTCGCTTAAAACGGATGCACAGCTCAGCAATCATAACAAAAGTTACAGCAGAGCAGATACTTTACAGGGAAGCTTAACGTCTGTCTACAGAACCTGTTACGATATAAATTACTATCACTTAAACGTAAAGGTAAACCCGAAAGAAAAGTTCATCAGCGGAAGCAACCTCTTTAAATTTACCGCGACAACAAATTTTACCAAGTTGCAATTTGACTTATTCTCCAACTTGCAAATCGAAAAAGTGCTTTACCATGGCAAAGCTTTAAAATTCAGCAGAGAATATAATGCGGTTTTTTTAAGTTTTGAGCAGGAAATAACGAAAGGAAAGGTGGATAGCTTTACCGTTTATTATTCTGGGAAACCCATAATTGCCAGAAACGCACCTTGGGATGGCGGATTCGTTTTTGCAAAAACCGCAACCGGAAAAGATTGGATTGCCACCGCTTGCGAAGATATTGGCGCAAGTGTTTGGTGGCCAAATAAAGACCAGCAAGCAGATAAAGTTGACAGTGCCTTAATCAGTGTAAGTGTACCCAATGAAATTATGGATGTTTCTAACGGGCGTTTGATCAAAAAAACTGACTTAAAAAACGGTTACACCCAATATGATTGGAAAGTAACCAAGCCTATAAACAACTACAACATCGCGGCAAACGCTACAAACTATGCCCACTTTTTTGATAGTTACCAAGGTTTAAAAGGGAATTTAACTTTAGATTATTACGTGTTGCCACCAAACTTAAGCAAAGCAAAAAAGCAGTTTACGGATGTAAAACGGATGCTGCAAGCCTTTGAATATTGGTTTGGACCGTATCCGTTTGATAAGGATGGTTACAAATTAGTAGAAACGCCCTATTTAGGAATGGAGCACCAAAGTGCGATAGCTTATGGCAACAAATACAAAAAAGGTTATTTAGGCACTGATTTATCTGGAACCGGTTGGGGCTTAAAATGGGATTTTATTATTGTGCATGAATCTGGGCATGAATGGTTTGGGAACAACGTTACCGCTAAAGACGTTGCCGATATGTGGATACACGAAAGCTTCACCAATTATGCCGAGAGTTTATTTACCGAGTATTGGTACGGCAAAAAAGCCGGAGCCGAATATGTAATTGGTTCACGAAAAAACATTTTAAACGACCAGCCAATTATTGGCGATTACGGCGTGAATAAAAGAGGCTCTGGCGATATGTATTATAAAGGTGCAAATATGTTGCACACCGTCCGTCAAATTATTGATGATGACAAAAAATGGCGTTCGATATTAACGGGTCTCAACCAAAAGTTTAGAGATAAAACCTGCACTGGCGACGATATAATTAGCTATTTTAACGAACAAACTGGTTTAAACTTAAGCCCGATATTTAATCAGTATTTAAAATTTAGAAATATACCCGTTTTAGAATTACGCCAAAACGGAAAAAAAGTTGAGTGCCGTTGGTTGGCTAACGTCCCGGGCTTCAATATGCCTTTGCGATTAAATAACAAAAAACAAAACTGGATAAAACCCACAACAGAATGGTCAGTTATTCAATCTGTTAGCGGTGTAAAAAACGTTGAAATTAAAAAGGATTTTTACATCGAAACAAAAATTTTGACAGACGAAAGCAACTAATTATAGATTTTAGCGTCTTATATAGAAATCACAAATACACATGAACAAATTTATTCCAACATTCTCTCTTTTATTTTTGCTGACAATTTTAAGTTTTACGGGTGCAAAAGCGCAAGAAAACAGAACAGTTAAAAATTTCCATTCTGTAGCAAATGCAGGAGCGGTTGAAGTTTTTGTTAAAATGGGCGATGAGGAAAGCTTAACCATTGAAGGTTCAGATGAAGATGTTGCCCGAATTGAAACGGTTGTGCAAAATGGAATTTTAAAAATACGCACCAAACGTGATATCAATAACTGGAACGTAGCGGTAAATAATGTAAAAATCCACATTACCGCAGTAAAATTAGATGCTTTACTGCAGTCAGGTTCTGGAAGTATTGATTTAGATGGGAAACTGAATTCCGCAAGTGCAGACATCCAATTGAGCGGATCTGGAAAAATAATTGCAGCAATGGACACACAAAGTGCAAAAGTGACTTTAAGTGGTTCTGGAAATATCGCTTTGGCCGGTAAAGTTGGCGAATTAAATATCTCAATGGCCGGCTCTGGCGATGTGAATGCAGACAAACTGGAAGCAGAAACTACTAAGATTAAGATTGCGGGCAACGGAATAGCTTACGTGAACGTAAAAAATAGTATCGATGCTAAATTGGTAGGTCCCGGAGCGGTTAAATATATAGGCAATCCTAAAATTACTACTCAGAAATTGGGAGAAGGAACGGTAAGTAGAATGTAGTGGTTTGAAATCAATCCGGGGCAGAAACAGTTAAGTATCAAAATAATTTCTAAATTCGGAAATGGGTTTATTAAACATCGTATTATTAAACGTCTTATTGCTTGCCTCGCCGGCAGACAGCATCTCTAAAACCGGCAAAGCTACTTACTATGCAAAAAGATTTGACGGAAGAAAAACCACGAGCGGTGCAGTTTATCGAGCTAACAAATATACAGCCGCTCATAAAACTCTTCCTTTCGGTACAGAAGTATTGGTAACAAACCTTAATACAGGGAAATCAGTAACTGTTGTAATTAACGACAGAGGTCCTTACGGGAAAGGTTTAATCATCGATTTATCTACCATCGCGGCAAAAGAAATTGGTCTCTACGGAAAAGGCATTGCTCCTTGCAAAATCACTTATGAAGTTCCATAAAACCGGCTGTATTTACACTTAAAAACACAAATGTTAATAAAACCAAAGGCTGTTTAAAACTTGATTAAGCAGCCTTCGCTTTTTAAGCTTAATTTTGAAACAGTTCTTTAAGGATACTTATTTAGGTTTTCGATGTCTATACATCTAAATTAAAAGGGAACCGTGTTAAAATCACGGGCTGACGATGCAACTGTAATTCTGTTTTGCTGTTTTTACAGCATCAAAAATTAACAAAGCAACAAGTCACTGAGCGCCTGTTTGCGATTGGGAAGACGTTTTGTAAACGGAAAAGCCAGGAGACCTGCCAAATATTTATTTCAAGACTTTCACGTAAAAGGTTTTGATAAAAGCACATAAATACTGTTATCACGGTGTTTTCTATCTTTTGTCAATTCCTGTTTGTTAAAATTTTTAAAGCTTATACATGCAACAGGAAGAAGTATTATTAAGAGAAAACAAAGACCGCTTTGTAATTTTGCCCATCAATTACCCCGCAATTTGGGAAATGTACAAACGCCATGAGGCCAGTTTTTGGACAGCAGAAGAAATTGACTTATCCGCAGACCAAAAAGATTGGGATAATTTAACCGACGGCGAAAGACACTTTATAGGTCACGTTTTAGCTTTTTTTGCTGCAAGTGATGGAATTGTAAATGAAAATTTAGCAATTAATTTCATGAGTGAAGTACAGGTACCGGAAGCCAGATGCTTTTACGGTTTCCAGATTATGATGGAAAATATACACTCTGAGACCTATGCGCTTTTGATTGATACCTATATCAAAAATCCTAAAGAAAAAAATCACCTTTTACACGCTATAGATACTGTTCCTTGTGTAACCCGAAAAGCCAATTGGGCTTTAAAATGGATTGAAAACGGAACTTTTGCCCAACGTTTAGTTGCTTTTGCAGCAGTTGAGGGGATATTCTTTAGCGGAAGTTTCTGCTCTATTTTTTGGTTAAAGAAAAGAGGTTTAATGCCGGGCTTAACTTTCAGCAACGAGCTAATTTCAAGAGATGAGGGCCTGCACTGCGAATTTGCCTGTCTTTTATACGGAATGTTAGCCAACAAACTGACTAAAGACGAAGTTTATGAGATTATTAAAGAGGCTGTAGAGATAGAAAAAGAATTTGTAACCGATGCTTTGCCAGTTGATTTAATTGGGATGAACGCCCGTTTAATGCAACAATACATTGAGTTTGTAGCTGACAGATGGGTTACAGAACTTGGTTATCCGGTAATTTATAACGCGACAAACCCTTTTGATTTTATGGAAATGATTTCCTTACAGGGAAAAACAAATTTCTTTGAGAAACGTGTTGGTGATTATCAAAAAAGCGGCGTTTTGGGCGAAGCAGGAAGCCAGGCGTTTTCTTTAGAAGAAGATTTTTAATATAGTTGATTAGTTTGTTAGCTAGGTAGTTAGTTTGTTAGGTGGTTAGTTTTTTAGGACAACTAACCGTTTTAAGTTAACAAATCTCAAGCAAATTACCGTCGCCTAATTATCGGAAAATTGCCGTTACACAAGCTATAGCCACCAAACCACGAACAACCTGACCACTAAATTCTAACCAACTAACAACCTAACCACCTAATAAACTAACAAAAAATGTACGTAATAAAAAGAGACGGCAGAAAAGAAACCGTAAAATTTGACAAAATAACTTCACGCATCGAGAAGCTAAGCTATAGTTTAAATCAGGATTTTATTGATGCTGCGGAAGTAGCAAAGAAAGTAATTGATGGTATTTACGATGGCGTAACTACATCTGAACTGGACAGTTTAGCTGCAGAAACTGCCGCTTCTTTAACTACGCGTCACCCAGATTATGCCTTGTTGGCTTCTAGAATTGCAGTTTCCAATTTGCACAAGAACACGGTGAAGTCATTCTCCGAAACCATGAAAATGTTGCATGGCTACATTGACAAAAAAACCGGCAAAAATGCTTCACTTATTGCTGATGACGTAATGCAGATTATCGCGGAAAACGCCGATCTATTAGACAGCACCATTATTTACGATAGAGATTTTGCATTCGATTACTTCGGGTTTAAAACCTTAGAGCGTTCATATCTTTTAAAAATTGACGGTAAAATAGCTGAACGTCCGCAACATCTTTTCATGCGTGTATCGGTTGGTATCCATAAAAATGACTTAGAAAGTGTAATTAAAACCTACACTTTAATGAGCGAGAAATGGTTTATCCACGCAACACCTACCCTTTTCAATGCATCAACTCCAAAGCCACAAATGTCTAGTTGCTTTTTAGTAGCCATGAAAGATGACAGCATTGAAGGCATTTATGGAACATTAACGCAAACTGCTAAAATATCACAAAGCGCAGGCGGAATTGGTTTGAGCATTCATAATGTTAGGGCAACTGGCTCATACATCAGCGGCACTAACGGAACCAGCAACGGCATTGTACCTATGCTAAAGGTGTTTAACGATACTGCAAGATACGTTGATCAAGGCGGAGGCAAACGTAAAGGAGCATTCGCAATTTATTTAGAGCCTTGGCATGCAGATATTTTTGCTTTCCTGGATTTAAAGAAGAACCACGGAGCAGAAGAAAACAGAGCAAGGGATTTGTTTTACGCACTCTGGATTTCTGACTTATTTATGGAAAGAGTGGAAGCAGACGGCGATTGGAGCTTGTTTTGCCCACACGAAGCACCTGGATTAGCAGATTGCCATAGCGATGAATTTAAGGAATTATATACCAGATACGAAGCCGAAGGTAGAGCTCGTAAAACGATAAAAGCTCAAGAATTGTGGTTTGCAATTTTAGATTCTCAAATTGAAACCGGCACACCTTACCTATTATATAAAGATGCAGCTAACGCGAAATCCAATCAAAGAAACTTAGGAACTATTAAAAGTTCTAACCTTTGTACAGAGATTTTAGAATACACCTCACCTGATGAAGTTGCGGTTTGTAATTTGGCATCGGTTTCTTTACCAGCATACATTGAAAACGGTGAATTTAACCACCAAAAACTGTACGATGTTGCTTACCAAATTACCATTAACCTTAACCGGATTATAGACAACAACTATTATCCGGTTGAAGAGGCGAGGTATTCAAACTTCCGTCACCGCCCAATTGGTTTAGGTGTACAGGGTTTGGCAGATGCTTTTATGCTGTTGAAAATGCCTTTCGAAAGCGAAAGTGCAAAACAACTGAACATCGATATTTTTGAAACACTCTATTTCGCATCTATGCAAGCTTCCGCTGATTTAGCGATTAAGGAAGGTGCTTATGAAACTTTTAAAGGTTCGCCTTTATCGGAAGGAAAATTCCAGTTTGATTTATGGAATGTAAAACCAACAAGTAACAGATGGGATTGGGACACCCTGCGTAAACAAGTTGTTAAAACCGGCGTAAGAAACTCATTGCTTTTGGCTCCAATGCCAACCGCTTCTACCTCACAAATTTTGGGAAATAACGAATGTTTTGAACCATATACTTCTAACATTTACTCTCGTAGAGTTTTAAGTGGAGAATTTGTGGTAGTAAACAAACACTTATTAAAAGATTTGGTTGAGCTTGGCTTGTGGGACAACAAAATGAAAGAACAAATCATTTTAGCCAACGGTTCTGTACAAGGCATTGAAAGCATTCCAGCGCATATTAAAGAATTGTACAAAACAGTTTGGGAAATTAAAATGCGTACCATTATTGATATGGCGGCAGATAGAGGTGCTTATATCTGCCAGTCACAATCGCTTAATTTATTTATAAGTTCACCAACAGCATCAAAATTAACCTCTATGCACTTCTACGCTTGGAAAAAAGGTTTAAAAACCGGCATGTACTATTTGCGTACACAAGCGGCAAGTCAGGCTATTAAGTTTAGCGTACAAAGTCAGGCGGTAAAAGAATTGGATCCGGTTATACAAGATATTGAAATGGCAGAAGGTGCAAGTTGCAGCATGGAAGAAGGATGTTTGTCTTGTAGTGCTTAAAATTCGGTAACAAATAGGTAAAAAAGAGCGTTTAGGGTTTAAATCTAAACGCTCTTTTTTGTAAATGCTTATCTTTGTACGCAACCATCACCAACAATTTTTGTGAGTTTAAATGAGCATACCTGAATACACCAAACACGAAATTATCATTTGCGAGCGTTGCCAACAAAAAATTGAGTGCAAGGCCAACAATTATACACAGTGCCAGTGCAGTAAGGTATCTTTAAATTTAAACGAAGTACAGTATGTCTCTGAAAGCTTTGATGGCTGTTTATGTGCCAACTGCTTGCTAGAATTGCAACAGGAGTATCAAAAATCGCTAACAGAGTAAATCAGCTTCTATCTAGCATGTTTTTTGATGCTATAAAACAAAAGTAAAGAAAATGGAACTCAATAAATTAACCCCTGAAGAAGAATACGTAATCCTACACAAAGGAACTGAGCGACCTTTTATTGGTGAATATACTAATTTAAAGGAAGCCGGAATTTACGTATGCAGACAATGTAACGCCGAGTTATATAAATCCGAAGATAAATTTGAGTCGCACTGCGGATGGCCAAGTTTTGATGATGAAATTCCAGGAGCAGTTAAAAGAGTTATGGATGCTGATGGCAGGCGAGTTGAAATTGTTTGTGCCAACTGTGGAGGACATTTAGGTCACGTTTTTGAAGGAGAACGCTTTACTGAAAAAAATACCCGCCATTGCGTAAACTCCCTAAGTATGAAGTTTATCCCGAAAAAATAAGCAATAAAAATCACCTCATAATGCTGAGAACTAGAAGCCTCACACAAGCAAGTTGTCATGCTAAAGAGTTACATCATTAAGTGTTTCACTTCGTTGAATATGAGCTTTTTTTACAAGCTAAATTTGCCACAAAACAAGCGCATTAACGATTGAAGTGGATACCGGCCTGCGCCTAATGCTCTGTGGCGTATAAACGTAAAGCGTGTTAAAATGCCCAAATCTTTCTTGGAAAAAAAGGTAACACTACAATTCATAAAACCTAAAACCAATAAACTTTTAGCTTCAGCAAAAAATACTATATTTGGCTTCATTCAAATTAAAACCGAAACCAAAACATGCAAATCAACGAGGACCAGGAAGTCCCCCTTGGAAAATTTAAAGGCTTATCTCTTATTGTTGCTACCGACCAAGAAAACGGAATTGGCAAAGACAATAAGCTTTTATGGCACCTACCAAATGACCTAAAATTCTTTAAAAAAGTAACCTCCGGGCATAGTGTAATTATGGGTCGTAAAACCTTTGATTCGGTAGGGAAACCCTTACCAAACCGTAGAAACATCGTCATCAGTCGTCAAGCAGATTTAAAAATTGAAGGTGTTGAAGTTTTTGATAACCTTGGGAATGCCATTAATGCCTGCCAAAATGAAGATGAATATTTTGTGATTGGCGGTGGTGAAATTTACAGACAAGCTTTAACAAAAGCAGACCAAATTTACATCACAAAGGTGGATGCGAGCTTTGACGCCGATACATTTTTTCCGGATTTAGAAGCATTAAACTGGCAAGTTGAATGGCGACAAAAGCATCAAAAAGATGAAAAACACGCTTACGATTATACTTTTTTAATCTTAAAAAAACATTAGCTAATAAATTAACCATTAGGGATTTTATAAATTAAAAATTTAATTAGCTTTGCCCTCTTGAACAAAAACAGCAGAATTTCACAAATCAATTAAAAAAATGCAACAAAAAGGAATTATTAAGTTTGCAGCAATTGTATTAACACTACTATGTTTATATGCGCTTTCTTTCACTTTCGTCACTATCAAGGTAGAAAACGACGCTAAGAAATACGCCAATGGAGACCCTGTAAAAGAAAAAAGGTACTTAGACTCGGTTTCTAATAAACCAGTTTATCCTTTATTTGGACATACGTATCAGTATGTTAAACAAAAAGAAATTCCACTGGGTTTAGATTTAAAAGGCGGTATGAACGTAACCATGGAGATTGAATTATCTTCATTGATTAGAAGTTTAGCCAATAACCCAAGTGACGCAAACTTTAACAAAGCTTTAAACAACGCAGAAGGCAAGTTAGCAACCTCTAGAGATGGTTTAGTTCCTCTTTTCGTTTCTGAATATGAAAAACTAAATCCGAACGGTAAATTGTCAATTTTCTTTGCAACCAAAGAAAACGCTGATGACCTTAAGCTAAGTGCTTCAAACGCTGACGTTAAAAAGTTTTTAGATAAACAAGCAACTTCTGCGGTTGAGCGTTCTTTCAATATTTTAAGAACACGTATTGATAAATTTGGTGTAACCCAACCAAACATTCAGTTACAGGATGGTTCAAACCGTATTTTGGTTGAACTTCCGGGTGTAACCGAAAAAGAAAGGGTACGTAAATTATTACAAGGTTCTGCAAAATTAGAATTTTACGAAACTTTTGACAACCAAGAGATTTTCCCTTTGTTGCAAAACATCAACAATATTTTAGCTGCAAAACAACCTAAAACTGATGGTAAGGTTGTTGCTCAAGACACCGTTAAGGCAATAGCTAAAACAGACAAACCAGCATTATTAAGTGCCAAAAGAGACAGTGTAGGAAAAGATTCTGCAAAGGTTGATGCTTCAAAAACAAATCCTTTATTTGCTGTTTTATCTCCGGCAACATACCAAGGTCAAAATGGTCAACAAGGCCTACGTCCTGGTCCAACTGTTGGTTATGCTTTAGAAAGCGATACTGCAAAAATCAATTCACTTTTTGCTGAAGAAGATATCAAAAGTTTAATTCCTAGCAATCTTAAATTATTATGGGGTGTAAAATCTACTGCTCCAGACAATAAAATTTTCGAGTTGTTTGCAATCAAATCAACAGGAATTAACGGAGAACCGGCCTTAGCAGGTGATGTAATTGCCAACGCTCGTGAAGATTTTGATCAACACGGAAATCCAGAAGTGGTAATGGTAATGAAAACCGACGGAGCTAGAGAATGGAAAAGAATTACCGCGGCAGCAGCTGGTTCACCATCAAGCGAGGACGATAATAAATGTGTTGCTATTGTTTTAGATAACGCTGTTTACACTGCACCTCGCGTTTCTGGCGAAATCCCTAACGGAATTTCATCAATCTCTGGAAACTTTACGGTTGAGGAAACAAAAGATTTAGCCAATGTATTAAAAGCAGGTAAATTACCAGCTCCGGCTAAAATTGTACAAGAAGCAGTTGTAGGTCCATCTTTAGGTGCCGAAGCAATTAGTTCTGGTTTAACATCTGCAATAGTAGGTTTAATTGTAGTATTGGTGTTCATGATGTTTTACTACAACAGAGCGGGTACTGTTGCAAACATTGCCGTATTTACCAACGTATTCTTTTTAATGGGTGTACTAGCGTCATTGGGGGCTGTGTTGACCCTGCCGGGTATCGCGGGTATTGTGTTAACATTAGGTATGGCAGTTGATGCTAACGTACTGATTTACGAGCGTGTGCGTGAAGAATTAAACCTCGGGAAATCATTGCGTATAGCCATAGCAGACGGATACAAACATGCAATGCCATCCATCTTGGATTCACAAATCACAACCCTTTTAACAGGTATCATTTTATATATTTTTGGATCAGGCCCAATTCAAGGTTTTGCCACTACATTAATTATAGGTATTGTTACTTCACTTTTTTCTGCAATTTTAATTTCAAGATTAATTTTTGAATGGATGTTGAAGAAAGATATGTCTATCAAGTTTTCAAACCCTTGGAGTAATCATACTTTCAAAAACGCTAACTACAATTTTGTTGGAAAACGTAAAATTTTCTACGTGATTTCTGGTACGTTCATTACTTTAGGTATTATATCAATCCTTGTTAGAGGTTTCTCTTACGGTGTAGATTTTAAAGGAGGTAGAACTTATGTTGTTAAATTTGAAAAAAATGTAACAACCGAAGATGTTAGGGTTGCATTAAATGAATCTTTTGGTGTTGCATCTGAAGTGAAAACTTTTGGCAGCGATGATCAAGTGAGAATTACCACTCCTTACATGATCGAAAGCCAAGCAGACAATGCAGATCAGCTGGTGGAAGCCAAACTAAAACAAGGTTTAGCAAAAATCCAAGGCAATAAGAGCACTATAGAAAGCTCACAAAAAGTAGGACCAACAATTGCGAATGACATTAAGATATCGGCAATATATGCGGTATTGTTATCCATCTTAGCAATTGCGCTTTACATCTTTGTCCGTTTCAGAAAAGTATCTTACAGTGTTGGAGCTTTAATAGCTTTAACACATGATGTTTTGCTGGTACTATCTTTCTTCTCGTTATTTAACGGAATATTACCTTTTTCTTTAGATATTGATCAGGCATTTATCGCGGCTATCTTAACGGTAATTGGTTATTCTATTAACGACACCGTGGTAGTATTTGACAGGATCAGAGAGTATTTGAACAGTCACCACGCAAAAACAGACAACATGAAAGTGGTAATTAATGATGCGATTAACAGCACATTAAGCCGTACTGTAATTACAGCTTTAACCGTGGTTTTCGTACTTGCAGTATTATTCGTTTTCGGTGGTGAAGTAATTAGAGGCTTCTCATTTGCGTTACTGATAGGTGTAATTTTTGGAACTTACTCTTCTATCTGTGTAGCAAGTCCAGTAGTAGTAGATTTTATCAAAAACGAAGCAGATAAGAAATAACAGCTGTTATAAAAAATTATTTAAGGCTTCTGGATTAATTTTCAGAAGCCTTTTTTTATACATTAGAAAAAAACTGAGTTTCTGAGTTTACAGAAAACAGTTGGTCCATAACATTTTGTATTCTACGAAAAGAAAAGATAAAAGAACTTAAGAATAGCTAAAACCGTTCAGCTATTTGGTTTATTGTATAAATATGATCTTAACAGCCAAACATTGGAATGTTTCTTATTCCTAACATTACTGCTAATTTCGCAAAACTACCTCTTGTACATTATCCAATCAGAACTTGGAGGGGTAATCCCAGCATTTTTAAGTTCAGTAGCAATTTGAGCTCGGTGGTAAGTAGAATGATTGATGATATGAAATAGAATATCACGAACAGTATTTTCAAAAGCGTCTCCCCTACTATTCTTGTAAAGGATAATTTTGGATAAATTCTCTTTTGCTAAAATACTTGTGGTCGTTTCAAAATTTGTCTGTTCCAAGTTTATATAATCCTCAGCAAGATGAGTTTGCCAAACTTCGAAAGCTGTTGGTTCGCCTAAAATCCTACAGTTCCAAATGTGATGCGCACTCAGTAAATGCCCAAAAAGCTTGGTTGATTTTTCAGAAACCAGCTCCGAATGATCAATCAATAGTTCGGCGATTTCTAGATTAAATTTGTGGCTATATGCTAATAACTCTTTAAAAAAATCTTTCATTTAAGGTCTGTTATGTTTAAGATTTCTAAATCTATCATAAAATTAAAAAACAGCCTAAATAAAATAGCTAAATTGCAACTTCTAATATCCACAGCATTACATGGCTCAAAAAAAACAAAAAAGAAACGTTAAGGAAAAAACCAAGGCAAAACTGCACCCTCGTAACAAACATCACGGGAGATATAATTTACAAGAGCTAATAAGTGTTTGCCCAGAACTAGAACAATTTGTAAAAGTTAACGAATACGAAGTTGAAACTATAGATTTCGCTAATCCAGATGCTGTAATAGCGATAAATAAAGCGCTATTGCAGCATTACTATGGGGTGAAAAACTGGAATATCCCGGAAGGTTATTTATGCCCGCCAATTCCGGGCAGGGCAGATTATATACATAATGTAGCTGATTTATTGGCAAAAAGCAATAAAGGAGAAATCCCGACAGGCAAACAGGTTAAATGTTTAGATATTGGTGTTGGTGCAAATTGCGTTTATCCTTTAATTGGTACGCATGAGTACGGATGGAGTTTTATAGGTTCGGACATTAATGATCAGGCTTTAGCCTCCGCGAAATTAATCATCGACTCAAACCCTCACATAGAATCAAGGATTAAGTTTAGATTGCAACCTAATGCCAAGAATATTTTCCCCGGTGCACTCGAAAAAACCGAACGCATACATGTCACAATTTGCAATCCTCCATTTTACGCAACCTTTGGTGAAGCACAAACAGCTTCGTTAAAAAAGCTTTACAACTTAAGTCCAGAAAAAGTAGTAGAGGAAAAACGCAATTTTGGCGGTCAAAATCAAGAGATTTGGTGCCAAGGTGGTGAAGGCAGATTTGTAAAAGACATGATTTTTCAAAGCAAAGAGTTTTCTAAATCTTGCTTGTGGTTTACCACTTTAATTTCCAATCAGTCCAACTTAAAAAACGCTTACGCTTACCTTAAGGATGTAGAAGCTTTAGAAGTTAAAACTATCCCGATGGGGCAAGGGAACAAAGTAAGTAGGATTTTGGCTTGGACCTTTCATACTCCTGAAAAGCAGACGCTGTGGTTTCCGAGAAAGGAGGTTGTTGTTTAATCCTGTTTTAAACGGTTTGGCAGAAAACAGAAACGGTTAACAAACAGTCGCTAAACTGTATTCTCCTTAAGAATGGTAAATTTTTAGCGATTTTTTCTGTTAATAATAAAAGTTGCGGACGTAGGGATTAATTCGATTGGTAATAAACAAAATAAATGATGT
The DNA here is from genome assembly GCF_946480185.1 of uncultured Pedobacter sp. The sequence continues at coordinate 140,978 of NZ_CAMLIG010000004.1, forward strand.
ATATTGGTTTTAGATAAATTTTAATATATCGTTAAATTTAAGTCTGTGCCATCAAGAGACTTTTTAAATTTTACTTAGAAATGAAGATAGGTATAGTAGGTGCTGGAGTTTCAGGTTTAAGTATTGCTAAGCTTCTTAGTGCTTATTACCGAGTAGAAATCTTAGAGTCGAATGATGTAGTTGGAGGAATAGCGAGAACCAAGAATATAAATGGTGTTCCATACCATCCTGTCGGCGGACATTGTTTCAATTCAAAATATCCAGAAGTTTTAGATTTTGTTTTTAAAGAAGTGTTGGCAAAAGAGAACTGGAATGTAATTAAAAGGAAATCTGCCATCCAGTTTCAAAACCATTTAATACCTTATCCTATTGAATATTCTGTAAAAGAGATTTTCAAATTCGATCAAACTTTAGCTATAAATATTGTCAGAGATTTTCTTGATACAGACAAGCAACAAGATTATAGAAATCTTGATGAATGGTTTAGGGGCAAATTTGGAGATGCTTTGGCCGAAAATTATTTTATCCCCTATAATCATAAGATTTGGAATTTACATCCAGCCGAAATGAACCATACTTGGGTTAAAGATAAATTACCAGTTCCGGATAAAGAATCTTTTATCAAAAACTTTTTTGAACATCAACGTGATGAAATGTCTCATTATACGTTCTATTATCCAAAAGGTAACCATCTAAACACGTTTATTGAAGGTTTAGCATCAAATCTAGATATCAAACTAAATTATCAAGTTCAACAGATTAAGAAAAATAAAGAAAAATCTAAATGGGTCATAAACAATGAAAAAGAGTATGATATAATAATAAGTACTATCCCACTAAATATAATACCTTCATTAATTAGTGATTGTCCAAAACAGGTTTTAGATGATGCAAAAAAATTAAAATACAATAAAGTCAGCACTATGCTTTGGGAAAGTCATGAAACTGAAAATACTTGGACATATATCCCTAAAAAAGATTCTATTTTTCACAGGTATATCCACATCAGTAACTTCTCTAATTCAGAAAAAAATCACACCATCACGGAATCAATTGGCGAAAGAACTTTTTCTGAGATGGAAGAATGTGGAAAAAAAGACCCGTTCTTAATAAAGCCGCTAGATTTCAACATTTCAAATCATGCTTATGTAGTCTTTGATCAGAATTATGACGATTGCAAATTTACAGTTAAAAAATATCTGGAACAGATAGGTATATATACGTTAGGCCGATTTGGAGAGTGGGAATATTATAATATGGATATTTGCATTAAAAAAAGTTTGGAACTATCTGAGTTTATAAAAGAGAAATATTAGTCAATAAGTTCTAACAAAATATGCTCAGCACTTTCTTGTACAATTTTTTATTTCTGTACGATCGCTTCACAAACCAATAATCGCCATATTCTGATAGCTTTCACACGGTGCAAAAAATCAAAATAAAGAAGATAAATCTATTTTAAACTAAATTTTCCACTTTGATAATTTTATTGGGTGCAGGTAAAGATAATTGTGGGGAAACTCATTAACTAGCTTTTGATAAGAATAACTATATTTCGCAATTTCTCTATAGTCTTCTGGTGTCCACATCGCCTTGCCTTGCCTATTCAAATCCGTTTCAGTAACAATCTTATCCGCGGATAACACAATGGCTGTAGGCAACGCTACTTCAACAAAAAGACTTGTCGAAGCAAACACTCCACAATATTGACAAAATTCTTTAATGGTTTTGTTATTCACTATAAAAATATCTGAATAACTTCCGACCATTGGATAGGACAGATTATATTTTTTAGGGGCTATTAAGTTGGATAAGTATTTAAGGATATAGGATTGATCTTTAAAGATTAAGTCATAGTAATCCCTTAATGATTTTGGCTTTCTGTAAATCTGATCAAAGCTTAGCGATTTAATATCTAAATTAAACTTTTCAAATTTTTTTATTGCTACATCATAACTAGGTAGTTGTGATTGCGCTTGAATGCCTGGAACTTTTATATTCCACCTGAACGCCTCACCTACCCGCCCCCACCATTCTTTTCTATCATGTAATGTTATAAAATCAGAGACAAAACAGGCCTCTTTATCTAAGTTGAATATATCAGTATAATTTCTTTCATTTATAATAGGGTTAAGCAGTAAGTCATCGGCAATAAAAAAATAGTGGTCATAAACCTCATCAAAATAGCTCTTTAATCCTTGAGCAACATATCCTTGAAAAAAAAAGGAATTTCCGAAAACCGAGATTACATTTTTCTTATCTCCAGAATAAAAAGGAACAAGATGATATATAGTACTGAATCTACCTTTAAAGATAGATTCAATCACATCAATATTTGTGTTATGTTGGTGATTATAAATTATTATTAGTGCTACCCTACTCATTTCAGAAATTACAATATTTAATTTTACGATACCGATTTAATTGTTTTTCAATATTAGTATTTTTTTGATTTACTAGTGATAATACTTTGGTTATAAAGAGATAAATTAAAACAGCTCAACTAATATTCGAAACTTAATTAGCATATTGACCATCTTTAAAAAATGATCAAAAGAATAAAAAGAATACACAAAAAATAGGAACCACAATGTAGAGACTTAAATATATTTTAGATCAACCGAGGTTTTACTCGCAGTACGCTGCTCTCTACTTGCGCTAAAAACACTTGCATAATAATAAATTCCTTTATTATATTTAGTATGTTGAGCAGCAAATTTTGTGATTCTTTTTGCTGGTGACATTTTAAAACTCATTTTAGAAATAATTATTAAAGAGTACATTTTTAATTTATTATAGCATAAATAGCTATAATTGGTTGTTATTTAATATCTATTTGTTTTGATTATAGTTAAAATTATGGGCGGACTTGGAAATCAATTATTCCAATATGCTCTTGGTAGGCAATTAGCCGTTAAAAATAATATTGAACTAGAATTGGATTTGACGTGGTATGAGAACAATGAAGCTAGAAATTTTAATCTCGATAAATTTAATACTACTATTTTAAAAGCAAAATTGAGTAATATCCCATATAAAGTGAGAGTGAATGAACCAAAAAAATACCGTTTATTCATTTCTAAAATATTTGGATCAAGATTGAAATTTCGACAAGAAGAACGATTCAATTTTAACCAAAAAGTATTGAATTATACAGACAAAACCTATTTATGGGGATATTGGCAATCAGAGAAATATTTTGTTGAAATAAAGGAAGTAATCAAAAAAGAATTTCAGTTCAAAGAAAAAATTAAACCAGAATTAGACGTCACTGCTTTATCTATGAGGAGATATGATTCTGTTTGTTTGCACATCAGACGTGGCGATTATGTAAATAATCTATACCATAATACGCTTACCTTAGATTATTATCAAGAAGCACTAAATATTGTCACAAAGGATTTGAACAACCCAAAAGTATTTGTTTTTTCTGATGACATTCCTTGGTGTATCGAAAATTTAAATATTGATTTCCCTCATGAATTCATTTCGGGAAACGAAGATTGGGAGGACTTAAAACTTATGACTCTTTGTAAGCATAACATTATTGCAAACAGTTCCTTTAGCTGGTGGGGAGCTTATTTAGGTATTGATAAAGAAAAAAAAATAATAGCCCCTAAAGAATGGTTTCCAGAACACATGGGTCATAATACAAATGATTTGATTCTAAAAGACTGGATAAGATTATAAATGTCTAGAATTAAAAACACATTATTAAACGCTCGTGTAAACTTAATCTTTTATACGCTTACCTTATTCCTTAGTTTTTTTGCTCGTAAATTTTTCATTGAAAGCTTAGGTACTACTTTTTTAGGTCTAACTAGCACCATATCTAATTTATTGGGATTCTTAAATCTTACAGAATTAGGTTTGGGTACAGCAATTACTTATCTTTTATTTAAACCTCTTTCTGATAATGATAGAGGACAGATAAATAATATTTTATCAATTCTAAAACATTATTACAAAAAGACAGGTTTTTATGTCCTTTTAGGAGGGTTTATATTAGCACCATTTTTCCCAATTATTTTTAAGTCTTCATCTGTAAATTTAATCGTAGTTTATGCAACATTTTTCATCTACCTTTTTATTTCTTTTATAAATTATTATTTCAACTACCTACAATTACTGTTAATAGCAGATCAAAAAAATTACGTAAAAACAACTTACGAAAGCTCAATAAATATAGCAAAAGTCATTTTACAAATAGTTGTATTAACTTATACTAACGATAAAATCTTATGGTATCTGATTATAGAAGTTGGTTTTTCAATTCTGAAAATAATTTTAATAAACAGAGTTATAAAACAAAAATATAGTTGGCTTGACTTACATAGAAAGTTTAAAAGTTCTGACGAAATAAATAAAGATGTAAAAACAAAAACAAAACAGATTTTCTCGCATCAGGTTGCAGGATATATTTTATCGCAAACAGACCAATTGCTTATATTTTCTTTTACTTCGTTAAATATGGTAACCTATTATACAAATTACACTATGTTATTAGGTCGCATTATAAGCGTAATTGATCAATTTTTAAACGGCAGTCATGCTAGCATAGGCAATTTAATCGCTTCTAAAAACGAAACTCAAATTAAAGGTGTTTTTAACGAACTCATGGTCTTGAGATACTGGGTGGGTGGGTCTATCATTTTTGTAGCGTATCATTTTATTCCATCAATAATAGAAGTTTGGTTAGGTGGCAAGTTTTTGTTAGATAATAAAATTTTTGTTTTGATGTTGGTCAACAATTACATTGCCATAACCAGACAACCTATCGATTCTTTTTTAAATACATCAGGAATTTACAGAGACACCTGGGCACCCTGGACAGAAGCTGCTATCAATCTTATAATATCAGTTATAGCAGGTTATTATTTCGGTATAGCAGGAGTTTTGACCGGAACACTTGTTAGTATGCTTGTTATAGTTATATGTTGGAAACCTTATTTATTGTATTCGGAAGGATTCCATATTTCCGTCAAAAGTCATTGGATAAATATATTTATCTACATTGCTTCTTATGTAGCTTGTTTTATAGCAATTTCTTATGTTGCAAATTTTATAGTTTTTGCTTTTTCAAACAATAAGTACTTCAACCTCGTTATAAAGATTTTATTATACTCACTTTCGTTCTCAATTTTATACTTCGTCATCTTATATTTATTAAAAAAATCGATGCGAGATTTAACAAATAAAATCATCTCCTTTTTATTTAAAAGTAAGTCAATTTAAATGATAAGCGTTATTATCCCTTGTTATAATGCACAAAGTTGGATCAGAGACTGTTTGCTTAGCGTATTAAATCAAACTTATATAGATTTTGAAATTTTAGTTATTGACGATGGCTCAACAGATAATAGCGCAGAAATAATTAAGTCAATCGCAGATCAAAGAATACATTATTACTACAAGACTAATGGAGGACTTTCATCTGCCCGTAATTATGGACTTAAAATCGCAAAGGGTAAATGGATTGCATTTTTAGATGCCGACGATTTATGGATACCAAACAAATTACAAAAAAAAATGACCATATCCGAAAACGCAGACATTATCTATTCTGATTATCACATTATTGATAAAAACGCCCAATTAATAAAAACATTCAATAAAATCCATCCTCAGCGTTATAAATATAATTTTAAAAAACAAATATTACTTGGAAACATAATTTCTGGCGGTAGCGCCATTATCTTAAGAAAAGAAGTGATTGAAGAAATAGGAGAATTTAACACGGCCTTGAAAGTTGGAGAAGATTGGGACTATTGGGCTAGAGCAATTTGGGCAAACTACAGAATAATATATATCGATGAAAAACTTACTTACGTTAGACAACATGAAGAATCTATGCAAAAAATAACAGGTAAAAATATTTGGAATAATAGTGTGGAAATTATCCTAAAATCATTTCTATTATACAATGGGATTTCTAATAAAGAAAAGTCATATGTCTACAAAAAACTTACAACAGTAGCATATGGAGCTAATTACAACACCAAGAAATACCTTTTCTTATATAGGAAATGTATAAGTCTTAACAAAAAAATGATTTTCGATAACACGCTATTATGGCTTACATTCAAATATTCCATCAAACGTATTAAAAACAAACTTCATGTGTAAAATAAGTGTAGTTATGGCGGTTTACAATGCAGAACAGTTTTTACAAGAAGCTGTAGAAAGTATTTTAAACCAAACATTTAAAGAATTTGAATTTATTATAATTAATGATGGTTCTACAGACAATTCTTTGAACATTATTAAGTCATATAATGACCAACGAATTATATTGGTTAATCAAGCGAATCAAGGCTTGTCAAAATCATTGAACAATGGGGTTGCTATTGCTAAAAGTGAATTAATTGTTAGAATGGATGCTGATGACATTTCTGACGTTAACAGACTTAAAATGCAATATCATTACATGGAAAACATTCCTAACTGTGTAATATTAGGCACCAATGCAAGCGTAATAGATTTAAATGGGTCATTTTTATATAGCAGTAATTTGCCTTTAGAAGATGAGAAAATTAGAGAACGTCTCCCAGAATCTTCTTTTTTCCACAGCTCAACAATTTTCAGAAAAGATTGCTTTTTGAAAGTTGGTGGTTATCCAGAAGATATTTTTCATTATTTCGAGGATAAAGTTCTGTGGAACAAAATGGCTCCTTTTGGAGAATTGAAAAATCTCTCTGAACCTTTAATAAAATACCGTTTAGTACCTGGATCTATCTCTAATTTACCCCATAAAAAAATAGCTGAACTAAAAAAAATAGCAAATACAATCATCCAAAACAATTACGTGTTTAATTATACAAGTGTCCAAAAAATAAATGAAATCACATCAATATCGAGACGTAAAAAGTCGGCAAACTACTATTTAAGGATAGGAACAATTTATTTAAAAAGTGAGAAAAGATTAATTGCTACTATTAGTCTTATAAAAAGCTTGTTTTATTATCCTTTTAATTTAAACACTTTAATTAAATTAGTCGCCTGCTTCTTTCCTTATCCAATAATTAAAAAAATCGGAAATCGTTAACAGTAAATTTGGTTATTTTTACATTTTAAAAAAACCTAGATCGGTGAAACAGATAACACTTTTAATATTATTTCTTCTAGTAACTTCAACCGGCTTTGCACAAACGATTTACGGCAATGAGTGGATAAAAAGTGATCAACCTTATGCAAAAGTAAAAATCTCTGAAAATGGCGTTTATAGAATTACATACTCACAACTACAAATACTTGGATTTTTCAACAATGGAAACGCTACAAAAGGGTTTCAGCTATTTTATTTAGGCCAAGAAGTTCCTATAAAAATAGAAGGTGATGGCGACAATTCATTTGACAGCAATGACTATATTATTTTTTATGCGAAGCCAAATAATGGGAAAATTGAGACTGATTTATATAAACCAGGAGAGCAACCTAATCCCGAAGTAAGCCTTTTTGATGACGTTGCTACTTATTTTATAACAAACAGTAGTACTGAACAAGGCAAACGCTATCAAAATGTAAATTTAAGTCCTGTTGGCATTACACCCGAAACCAATATCATTTATACCTCATCAAAAAACTTAGCAACTCAATATTATCCCGGTCAATATGTTTTAGATGTAATGACTTTCTCTGATTACATTGAAGGTGAAGGTTATTTGGGAAACACATTTAGTATTGGAAGTGTCCAAAATCAATCTTTAAACACACCAAATTTCTACATCGGGAGCACTTTTAAACCATTTTTCCAAAGTTATGTAGCTGGTCGGTCTAATGCATCTTCTACAGATCCATCAGGAAACAATCATCATCTAAATATTTCAGTAGATGGTATCACTGTAAAAGATGTAACTTACAGGGGGTATAAAACTGTTAGAATAGCTGAAAATTTAACTAACACAACACTAAATAGCACCACTAATATTTCCTTTAGTTCTATTGATAATTTAGGTGCCATTACTGATTTCCAAGCTACTGGCTACGTAAGGATCACCTATCCAAGAACTTTGGATGCTACCAACTATAATTTTTTAGAGTTTAATTTAAATAGTGCAAATAATAATTGCCTCTTAAATTTCAGCAACAGCAATACTTGGACTAAATCAGCTATATTGAATCCCAATTTGGCGGAGTTCTACCCTAGCACAAAAAACGGCTCTATTAATTCCTTTGTTGTAAAAAACACCAATGAACCCCTTATTGTTTATAATGAAAGTGCCTTAAAAAACACGAGTTTAGAAACTGTATCATTTAATTTAGTTAATCCAGCATTATCAAATGCCAAGATGCTAATAATTACACATCAATCTTTATTAAATGGGGTAAACGATATCGTCAATTATAAAAACAGCAAAGGAGTAAGTTCTTCTGCAATTACTACAGAAGAATTATATAACCAGTTTGGTTATGGGATTCATAGTGCTTTAGCACTCAGAAATTATTGCAAATTTTTAGTCGACAAGAGCACTGTAAAACCTGATTATTTGTTTTTAGTAGGAAAAGGATACGAGTTGAGCAAGGAACATTTGACAGATGAAATGGTTCCTACTTATGGTTTTCCGCCATCTGATATAAGTATAACCTCTCATTTAGAAGATAATAATGTAGCTCCTACTTTAGCAACAGGTAGAATTTCGGTCAAATCTCTAGAAGAAGTTGAAAATTATCTTAATAAAATTAAAAGTTACGATAACCAACCGAATGAAATGTGGAGAAAGAACTTAATCAATATTACAGGCGGAGGCAACACTTCAGAAGACACACAATTTTCTAGCTATTTAAAAGGATTATCTGCAACGGCCGGCAACCCTCTTTTTGGCGGAAAAACTACTTCTTTTTATAAAAACACTGCTGATCCAATAACAGATAATTTAGTAGGTAAAATAAATACAGGCATAGAAAAAGGCGCATCTTTGTTAACTTATTTGGGCCATGGAAGTACGATAGGAACAGCAGTTTCAATTGGCAATCCTAACGATATTAACAACAAAGATAAGCTGCTGTTTTATTACATCAACGGATGTAGCACCGGTAATGCATTTACTACTAAGTCCTTAGGAGAAGACTATATTTCACAGAAAGACAAAGGCGCTATTGCTTGGTTAGGCACCAGTAGCGAAGGTGTAGCATCATACTTAGCCGGTATTGCAGATCTTTTTTACAAAAACTCTTTTAATTTAAATTATGGAAAATCAGTAGCTCAAAATCTGGCTACAAGCATCAGAACTTATCAAAATCCAAATGATGCCTTAAACAAAATCCATTGTCAACAATTTATATATTTGGGAGATCCAAGTTTAAGCTTTTATTCGCCAGATAAGCCAGATTATGAGATAAAACCAGAAGACATCAGCTTAACAAATCAAAATGTGACAGCAAATTCTCCTAATTTTGATTTACAAATAATCGTGAGAAATAATGGCAAGGCAATATCATCACCTTTAAAAATAAACATTAAAAGGACTTTAGCTGATAAATCGGTTATAACATATCCGTCTCAAATATTCAATCCTGTTCTAAACACTGACACAATTATATTTAATATTGATAATAATTTAGGTGTGAACTCAAGTGGTAGCAATAGTTTTTTAATCAGCCTAGATCCAAATGGAGAACAAGATGAACTTAATGAGGGAAATAATACCGCAACTTTTAATAATTTTTTTCCTTCAAACGGAATAACTTTAATATCACCAAGCAACTTCGCTATTGTTAACAATGCAAATGTCGAATTAAAACTGGAAGCCAATAATCTTTTTAGTAAAGACGCATCTTATACGTTTGAGATAGATACCGTAAGCACATTCAACAGTAGTTGGAAAAAAACTTCCGGGATCATTAATTCGGGCTTATTTGCAAGCTGGCAACCGGGTAATATTTACACTAATAATGCAGTTTATTATTGGAGAGCTAAATTAAATGTCCCGTTACAAGATGGCGGACAATGGCAGACCGGATCGTTTACTTTTATTCCGACTAGCGGCGACGGATTTAACCAAGGCCATTACCAACAGTTTAGCAATATTAACTTAAAAAATATTGTCTTAAAAAACAATACATTTGAATATACCAAGACCAGTTATCCAATTTATGTACAAACACGAGGTAACACAGCACCAACAAACACAGAACGACGAATTAGGGTAAACATTACTGTTGGAGCTTTATCCTTTAACGGTTCTGAGTTTTCCGGTTTTTCAATTGCGTCTTTTGATCCTAAAAACTCAAGAAAATTGTATAATTATGCTAGCGCATACAATTCTTCTAACGATGGCGGAGTTAGTACTACAGGACAGTTTTTCTTTGATACCAATAACAGCGTAGCATTAGACTCCCTTTCAAATTATTTGGCTCATATCCCTAATGGCTATTATGTGGTAGGTTTAAGTGGTGTTAATTTTTCGGGGAAAGATTTACCTAACAATATCAAAAATCAGTTACGTGATTTAGGCCTAACTAAATTTGAAAACGTAGGTAATGGTGAACCTTACATCTTTTCTACTGAAAAAGGCAACCTTTCTTCCTCGCTTTTAAAAGAAGTTACTGCAGATTATTCTTCAACTTCGCCAGCCCAATCTCAATACATCACATTTAATGAGGATTTGCCAAACAACTGGAATTCTGGATTTTACGAGTCGGAAAAAATTGGACCTTCTACCAAATGGGCTACCGCAAGTTTTAACTTTAAAAGTGATTTGAATGACAATATTGTAAACAGTGTAATTGGTATAGATAAAAACGGGCTAGAAAACATATTAAAAGACAATCTTTCTAGCAATTTCGTTGATATCTCTGATATTAATGCAAACACATATCCATACCTAAGGCTAAAATCGACGGTGACCGACAACAAAGACAATACTGCTGCAGAATTAAAAAGCTGGAAAGTGTTATTTGACGGATGTCCAGACCTGTCCTTTAACCCAGAACTTTCAAACAGTTTTTACGCTAAAGAAATTAATGAGGGTGACTCTTTAAAGTTAGAATCTGCGGTAAGCAACCTGATAAATTTACCTACCGATTCAGTTTTAGTAAAATATACAATCACTAAAGCGAACAGAACCACTGAAAAAGGCCTAGTAAAAACTTTAAACCCTTTTAAAAATATAGAAAGTCAAAATTTCAAATTTAGCTTCCCCACAACCTCATTAGTTGGAGAAAATATATTACAATTAACCCTAGTGCCCAAGAACGGTATAGATTTACTAACTTTTAACGATGTTATATCGTACCCATTCAAAGTTATAGGTGACCAAAAAAATCCAATCGTGGATCTTCTATTTGATGGCAAACATATCATAAATGGCGAGTTGGTTTCTCCTCGCCCTTCAATCACTATTTCATTGAATGACGAAAACAAATTTCTTTTGCTAAATGACACTAATTCTGTAGCTGTTTTCATAAAAAAAGGAGATGAAGAGTATCACAAAGTTTCTTTTAGCTCAAACAAACTTTCAATTCAAAAAACTGCTTCCGCAGAAGATAATACAATAAGCTATCAGTATCAGCCAGATCAATTGTCCGATGGAGTTTATACTTTAAAAATACAGGCAAAAGATAAATCTGGGAATACATTAACTAACGATTACTTAACAGATTTTGAAGTAGTTAATGCACAAACAATAAGTAATGTACTGCCCTATCCTAATCCAGTTGTAAACTCAACAAGATTTGTTTTTCAGGTTACCGGAAGTGTTCCTGATAAGATGAGAATACAAATTAGCACCGCTTCCGGAAAAATTGTGCGGGTAATAAATAAAACTGAACTAGGAAATATCAGGATTGGCAATAATATCTCTGATTTTAGCTGGGATGGAACCGACAGCTTTGGCGATAGGCTTGCAAATGGCGTGTATTTTTACCAAGTTTTTGTAGAGAATAATAACGGGAGCAGTGTCAATAAAAAAAATAATTCTGCCAATACTTACTTTAAGAATAATATTGGTAAAATTTATTTAATGAAATAAATTATTTGTTTAACGCAACCTCATAAAACTCAATGATTTTTTTTGAAACTGCTTGATAACTATGCTTTTGTTTTGCCTCTTTCTTAATTAACACATTATCAAAGCTTTTATCACCTAAAATTAAGGTTTTCATTGCGCAAATTAACGCGTCTTCATCTTTAGCATTAACCAATATTCCGTTGTTTTCGTTTACAATTTCGGGGATTCCGCCAACATCAGTAGCAATTACCGGCAAGCCACAGGCAAAGGACTCTAACAATACACAAGGCTGGTTTTCAAAATTACTAAAAAGAACAAAGGCATCGCTTTCCTGATATTTTTTCCTTAAATCTTCACCATATAATTTACCATGGAAAATAACACAATCATCCAACAGTAATGAGTTAGCATAACTCTCTATCACCGGCCGTTCCGCATCATCGCCAATAATATCTAAACTGAAATTAAGTCCGATTTTTTTTAAATTGGATGCCGCTCTTAAAATCCCAGTTACATTTTTTATTGAATCCTGAATACCTGAAACATGTAGAAATTTAAAAATCTTATTATCAATTTTTTCAAAATTGGCAAACCAATCGTCTGTAATTGTATTTGAGATAATCATCGAGTTTTTGTGCCGAAGACCGTGATCGCCCATCGCATTCATTAAATCTTGCGATACGGTAAATAGCCCGCTACTACTGTTTACGATCTTTTTAGTAATCCATTTTCTTACGGTGCCGTGGTAAGTGTTTCTTTCTGGCAAATATCTACTCCAGTGCTCTGATATAACAAAGGGTGTCTTATAAATTAACTTTAAAAAAAAAGGTAAAATAGCGGTTTTGGTAAGTACATGTACATGATTTATATCAGCAATACCAAACTTCTTTTTCAGATATAAATATCCTTTTATGTTCGCTATCAAATATGAAAAAATATTTATTGGATAAAATGCAGGGTGTTTAAACCTCCGAAATGACATTTGATATATTTCAATTCCTTTTAGTTCAAACCTTTCAAATTTAAACCATGTACCAAGGTTAAAATCGTGGCGGACATGAAAAATGGCCAATTCAACTTTATCCTTCAAACATTTTGCATGTTCTAAAACAAAATTGCCAGCAAGCGTATCGACTTTATCGGGAAACCATGCGGTAAAAAACAATACTTTTTTCATTTATTAGCATTTATTTTCATCAATACCAATTTGATTTTATTTACTATACTAACTATCCTCCAACGTAAATAGCTATATCTTACATGATAAAAGGGTGTCAATTCTCCATTAAAACTAGACTTAAAATCCCCTATTCCCTTGGTGCTCGCTCCAAATAAATCGTTAGTTAAAAATCCTTTTCCTTTCAATGCAGAAAGATTGTGAACATACAATGATGAGTGGACTCCTGTCTGATAATGAGATTTATTAGAGGTTATAAATAAATTCATTGCATTTTGGTTTGCTTTATCAAGCAACACGTATCCTGACGCCAATAACTCGTTATTTAATCTCGCACTGATAGAAACTAGATATCCAGAAGCCATAAGTTTGTATATAAAATTTTCTAATGTTTTAATATAACTCCTTTTATAGCCCAGCTTAAGAAAACTCGAGATAATATGATTCAAAATTTCCTCAGAATCCTCATCAAAATTAAAATTGACACCCAATTTATTGGCCTTATTTATCCTAGACTTTACTTCAGAAGAAGGATTTATATCATTTAAATTATTTATATAAGTGTACTTAACATCTGACTTAAAACCACAATAAATAAAAGGTCTTATATCTGTAACTTTTGGAGGTAATAGTAGGCTTATATATTTAAAATCTGCCTGAAGCTTGTTAAGGATACTTAAAAAGGCATTTTCTATTCTAATAACCGAGTTAGACGTCTGCCAAATGGCAGTGTAAATATATATGGAGGGATGAACAATCGATTTTCCTTTAGCGTATAAAACCATACCAAGTATTGGTTTGTCCTTATTAAATGCAACCAAGCAAATCGGCTCAACATTAAAAGTACCAGCTATTATTTTAACAAATTTAGGTTCACAATTCAAATATGCCACTTGATAATGAGTTGCTAAAGCAAAACCTTCCTCTATTGTTACGCACTTAGTTATCATTTACCAATTAATTTCAACATTCTAAAAGTTTTTTTTAGTATCCGTTTGCATTTATTTTTTACATATGAGAAATCTAATGTATAGTGAGGCATCAATTCTGCTCCAAAGTTTGCCTTAAAATTCCCTATTCCCAAAACATTTGCACCATATAAATCATTAATAACTATATTATTTTCTTTTAACTTGTTAAAAATATTAATATAAAGAGCTGTATGCAACCCAGTGTCGTAATTCCTTTTTTCTGATGTAATTAATATGTTCATTGCTTTATCATTTTCTTTATCAATCATTACCAATGCCGAACCTACCATTGTTCCATCTATATCTGCGCTAACGCCCATTATAAAATCATTTTCGTATAACAACCTCAGCATTTTTTCCAATGGTTTAACAAAATCGTCTTTGTAGCCCAATTCCTTTAATCCTTGAATGTTTTGATCCACGATTTTAGTGTTAAAATTCCAATTAAATTTCATACCTAATGCTAAAGCCTTTCTCTCTCTCGCTAGTAATTTTGACCCAAATTCTAATTTCAATAAATCTTTGTAATAAGTATAGTTAACTATGGAAGAAAATCCTTTTAATAGGAATGGTCTTATATCAATAATCTCTGGAGAAAAACGAAAACGAATGTTTTTAAACTTTGAAGTTAAGTCTTCAATCAATAAAATGTACGCATTTTGAATTATCAATTTTGATTTGGAATTTTCCCAAATTGTAGTGTAAAAATATTGTGAAGGATGTACAACATTATTTTTCTTAAGATAAAGTACTATCCCTAAAATAGGTGTGTCTTGATCATATATAATATATTGTAAAGATCGCAGACGATAACTATTTCTAACGATTTCAATAAATTTCGGACAGGAAGCGACAGAAGAGCATCCATTTTGCTTACTTATCTGATTCCAATTTTCTAAGCTCAAACTTTTAATATGCATATTAACGCCCGGTTAAGAATAAAACCTTTTTTAAAAGACTTTTGAGTTTAAAAAAAACTTTCCTTCTCCTATCAACTGACACTGAGTAAAAAACTTCATGATACTGCTCTAAATTAGGAGAAAATTTACTCTTATATTTTGATATGTTTAACATATTGGCGCCTAAAAAATCAACTTTTAAAAAATTATTCTCTTTAAGCTGATTTAAAGCATAATTATATAATAAGGTAGGTAATCCTGCTTTATAAAAGGCTTTATCCACAGAACCCATCAATACAAAATAAGCATACTTTGATTTATAATCAACAATTACAATTATTGATGTAACAAAAACATCATGATGATATGCATTAAAAAGTTCTAACTTATTGATGTGTTTTAATGCTTCTAAATAGGATATATATGAATTAATAAGGCTTTTTCTTATTCCTAATTTTTCCAGATCTCTATAATGAAAATCCCAAGAGCTTTGCCAGTCACAATTTTTTTTAAAGGAAAAATCATCTAATTGTTTAAGCAAAATCCTTTGCAAATTTCTTTTAAAGACTAAATCTGTGAGATGCTTTTCATAAGTATGTCTTACGTTAATATCAAAATCACACCAAATAAAAGGTCTAACATCTCTTATATTTATAGGCAGTCTTAGCTTAATTTCATTATATGAAGCTTTTAGCGCTTTAAGTAGGAAAATCCATGCTTCAATTTGACTCCACGACTCTTTAAATGCTTCTTTTTCCCATACATATTGATAGAAATAATGATTTGGGACAACCACCTTTTTCTTATTAACAAATAAGGGAAGCGCCAAAACAGGCGAACCATTAAACAATATTACCCTTATATCGATTGTAAAACCATAAATAGCGGCTATGTTTATTAGAAAATCGCTCCGACCAAAAATATTCGCATCCCCCTGCTGATTTATAAATGAATCCCAATTTTCGATCTCTATATTTAGAGAACTATAGCTCATATTAAAGATGATTTTTCAAATAATAAAAAAGCCATATCTTTAAGAGTTGGCTTTTAAAATTAACAATATTTTTCAAATTTACTCCATCCTAAAAACAACTGGCATTATATAAGCTACCCTAACTGCCCTACCGTTTTGCATACCGGGTTTCCAGAAAGGAGATTTTTTAATTACCCGCATAGCCTCTTCATCGCATCCTCCTCCAATTCCTTTTACCACTTTCAAATTAGAAATTTCTCCATTTTTATCGATAACGAAAGAAACTACTACTCTGCCACTAATTCCATTTTCTCTAGCCTGTGGCGGATAATTTAAGTTTTTCGTTAAAAAATTTGCCCATGCTTTCATTCCTCCCGGAAACTCTGGCATTACTTCCAAAAAACTTGTATTGTAAATATCTGTTCCATTTCCCACATCCTCTCCCACACTACCCTCACCAGTGTCGGCTCCAGAGCTACCGCCACTATTAATACCTTGTGCAGAAGTCCCAGCTTTGTTATCTGAGCTGATTACGCTTTCATTTATTTGCGCAATTGTTGGCATTTCTTCTGTTAACGAATTATCGTTTACAGGATTTAACCGACCCGTAAACTTCACCTCTTTCACATCTGTTTTACCTGAACTCACCGAAGACGGAGAAGTTGTTGGTTTGGCAAAATCTGGTTTTGGCTTAGAAACATCAACCGGAATAAGCTTAATTTCATTAGGATCAACCAAAGGCAATGCGCATACAACAGCATCATAAACCTCTGCTTTCCTATTGATGGCGGAAAGCAAATCAATGCCTCCAATTAAAAATCCGGTTATTAACAACGCTTTAAACAGGTAATTCCCAGATTCTCGCCGGAGGACATACGCTCCATAAGATTGGTTTCTGTTTTCAAAAACAAGATTAAGCCACTCAACCTTGTTCACATCAATTTTGGAAAATAGCATAGCGATAAGGATTAATTTATCATATAACGATACATATTTTACCATATTGTATTTCTTGAAGTATTAATGTTACCAAATTTTCATAAAACAAAAAACCCTCAACTTTCTTAGTCGAGGGTTCTTTTCCTGATTTACTATGTCATTAAAATGCATAAACTACCGCTAAAGAGAACTGAGAAGCCGATTTTGTGGGCATTCCATTTTCCTTTAAAAACATGTTTGCACTTCCGTTATCCAGTCTCACTTCCGGAATAAAGGTTAATCCGCCACTTTTTAAGTTAGCTGTTAAAGTTAATGCTGTAACAGATTCATTGGCGGCCGGACCAGAAGGAACTGTGTCATAAGTGGAATTTTTCTTTCCTTTAAAATATTCCCCTCTTAAGCCTAGCGCAAATGAATTGGTTACGTTAAATGATGGATATAAGGCAATTCCGGTATATCCTTCATCATTTCCAATTCCCGAAAAATCAGCAGCATTTAAGCCTAACTTAAATTTCTCTGTTAATTGATATGCAGTTGTTAAATCATAAATGGTTCCACATTCCGATCCGGTTAAAACATTCAAATAAGCGTTCCAACCTTCAACAGTAGCCAAAGTTAATTGGGCACCAAATGCATTTACACCAAATTTAGGATTTGCTACATAAGCATTCCAAGAATCATTAAACAAGCCCACCATAAGAGAAACCTTACTTGATATGGCGTAATTAGCTTTTATCCCCGCATTTTGGAAAGGTCCGTTTGTAAACAGATACGATGTAGAGTAGTTGAAATTCCCTACCGGAGAAATAACTTCGTAACCGATAAACGTACCCATAAAACCAGCCGTCATACTAAATTTATCTGTAAATGCATAGCTTGCATATAAGTTTTGGATATGGAAAGAACTAGTTCCTCCGTCTCCGGGCAAAATAGACTGAACTTGGCCTCTAGGTCCAAAAGAAAGCTCACCCACAAATGAGGCTTTACCTGTTTTTTTCTTAAGCGCTACATCTATCATTCCCAAAGAAACCGAATTTTGATCTGTAGCAAAACTTGTCGGTATGTTTGCGTTTTTAGAAAAGTCATACTTATAGTATGCATCAACAGATCCCGAAATTTCTAAAGGTGTAGACGTAGAGTCTGTTTGTGCAGTTGCTCCGAATGAAATGATTGCGAGCGTGGCTAAACTTAATAGTTGTTTTTTCATGTTGATTTTTTTTTAAGGGTTTTGTTTATTGTTTAAACTAATAACTATAATTAGATGTCTAGTGTTTAAAAAAATAGATTTACAAGTATATTATATTGAAATTTTCAATAATTAAGATAAAATTCATCTTAAAATCAATAATTACATTAATAATCAAGATTTAATTATAAAAAATTTAAATAAAACCAATTATTAACAAAATAACACTAATTATTTTATCCAAAACTGAACATTTTTAGATAAAAATCAATATAAAATGCATATTAAATAAATTTTTAGTAAAAAAATAAATAATAACTAAAAAAAATGCCATTAATTTCCATTTTTTTAATTAAAATCTGCAAAAGTTTAAAAAAATAAAATTTATAAATTAAAATTAAAAGACTTCAAAAACAGAAATAACAGAAGATTCTTGACAAATAGCTAAAAAAAACACTACAACCCAGAGGAAAAACTCAACAAAAACCGCATAATTCATGATATTTCTCAAAAAAAACTCATTTTTATTAATTTTTTTTGAGAAAAATTATAAAAAAACACAAAATCAACTTACTTTTACCTCGTAATATTTAGAAAACAGTTTTTAACAAATAAAAAACACCTAAAAATGTCAATAATCAGATTTCAAGCGCTTCAGTCGGTATTGGGCAGAACAATACCTGAGGTTAAGGCTCCATCAACAAAAATTTCTGACTTCTTCGGCCAAAACGTTTTTGACAAACCAAAAATGAAAGCTTATATGTCGAAAGAAGCTTTCCAGGCAATTCTTAATGCAGGAGAAAATGGCACACCTATAGAAAGAGATATTGCCGAGCACATCGCAGCAGCAATGAAATCATGGGCAATGAGCAAAGGTGTTACACATTATACTCACTGGTTCCAACCTTTAACCGGTACCACTGCCGAAAAACACGACTCGTTTTTTGAGCCTGCTTCAGATGGAACTCCTGTAGAAAAATTTTCTGCTGATGCTTTAGTTCAACAGGAGCCAGATGCGTCTAGTTTCCCTAACGGCGGAATTAGAAGCACATTTGAAGCTCGTGGATATACCGCTTGGGATCCAACTTCACCAGCATTTATTTTTCGAGGCACATTATGTATACCAACAGTATTTGTTGCCTATACTGGAGAATCTTTAGATTACAAAGCACCATTATTAAAAGCATTATCTGCTTTAGACAAAGCAGCTGTAGATGTTTGTAGCTATTTTGATAAAGGCATTGCTAAGGTAAATGCGTCTTTAGGTATTGAGCAGGAATACTTTTTAGTGGATTTAGCATTATTTAATGCTAGACCAGATTTATTGTTAACTGGAAGAACACTTTTCGGTCATTCATCTGCAAAAAACCAACAACTAGAAGATCATTACTTTGGTTCAATCCCAGAAAGAGTTGTTGCTTACATGCAGGATTTTGAAGCCGAAGCGCTTCAATTAGGTATTCCATTAAAAACTCGCCATAATGAGGTTGCACCTTCTCAGTTTGAGTGTGCTCCTTTATATGAGGAAATCAACTTAGCAATTGACCACAACCAATTGTTGATGGATTTAATGGACAAAGTTGCAAAAAGACACAATTTCAAAGTTTTAATGCATGAAAAACCTTATGCAGGTGTAAACGGATCTGGAAAACACAACAACTGGTCTTTGATTACAGATACTGGTAAAAATCTTTTGGCTCCAGGAAAAACTCCAAAAAACAACTTAATGTTTTTGACGTTTTTTGTCAACACCATTAAAGCAGTTCATGAGCATGCAGATTTATTGAGAGCTTCTATCGCATCAGTAAACAACGATCACCGTTTAGGTGCAAATGAGGCTCCTCCAGCTATCATCTCTATTTTCTTGGGAAGTCAATTAAGTGATTTATTGGATGAAATTGAGACTTCTAAAGTAGCTAAAAAAGTAAAAGACGAGAGCTTAATGTGGCATGGCATTCCAAAAATCCCTACCATATTATTTGACAATACAGATAGAAACCGTACTTCGCCATTTGCATTCACTGGTAACAAATTTGAATTAAGAGCAGTTGGATCTTCTGCAAACTCATCAAGCCCAATGACGGTTTTAAACACCATCATGGCGGACCAACTGGTTAAATTCAAAGCTGAAGTTGATAAATTGATCAAAAAAGGTGAGAAAAAAGATTTAGCTATCGTTAATGTATTAAGAAAATACATCAAAGAATCTAAGAGCATCCGTTTTGAAGGTAATGGTTACAGCGACGAATGGACGCAAGAAGCAGAAGCTCGTGGTTTGTCAAACATCAAAACTACTCCAAAAGCGTTAGATGCTTTAATTTCAGAGAAAACCACCAAACTTTATAATGAAACTGGTGTTTTCTCTCCAAGAGAGCTACATGCCCGTCATGAGATTTTATTGGAAGAGTATTATAAAAAATTACAGATTGAAGGTCGTGTAATTGGTGAGTTGGTAACAAACGTTATTATTCCGGCTGCAATTGGCTATCAAAACACACTTATTGACAACGTTAAAGGCCTAAAAGATATAGGTTTAGATGAAGAAACTTACGGCGCACAGATATTGATTATTAAAGAAATATCTAAACACGTAAACTTTATCAAAGACAACGTTCATGCAATGATTGAAGAACGCAAAATTGCTAACAAATTGGAAGATTCTCGTGAGAAAGCAATTGCTTACGATGAGAAAGTAAAATCATATTTTGCTCCAATCCGTTACCACGTTGATAAATTAGAGTTGATGATTGATGATAACCTTTGGCCTTTACCAAAGTTCAGAGAATTGTTATTCATTAAATAATGCTTAAAGCAGAAAACTAAATTAAAAAAGCCGTTTCCTTTAAAAGAAACGGCTTTTTTAATTTACAAATTTAGTGTTGAGTGTTTTTGATTGCACCTTGAATATTAGAAACCAGTCCCCCAGGCAGTAACCAACAACTTTCTTGCACCGCCATAATTACGATCTTCACAAAAGTAAATTCCTTGCCAAATACCTAAAGCGAGTTTCCCATTCCTAATTGGGATGCTTACAGAACTGCCTAAAAGTGCACTTTTTAAATGAGCTGGCATATCGTCAGAACCTTCATAATCGTGTTTATAATCCGGATCGTTTTCTTTTACTGTTTTACTAAAAAACATTTCGAAATCTTGCCTAACCGTTGGGTCTGCATTTTCATTTACGCATAAAGAAGCAGAAGTGTGCTGAATAAAAACCTGCAACATACCTATTTTAATTTCGGATATATTGGGTAAACAGGCCTCCACCCTATTCGTAATAATATGAAAACCTCTTGATTTTTGTTCTAATACCAACAATTCCTGAAAAAACAGCATCTTTTAAAGATTTACTTTTTGAATCAACAACGCACTTAAATCTTCCTCTTCCCCATTAAAAACGTTCATATCTACTTTGTGTTTAATTCCATCTACCTTGGCATTATCAGCATGTTGCCAAAAATCCCAATGTGTGTCTTTGCTTAACTTTAACCTTGGCTGGTAATAATGCGCAATCCATAATGGATAGTCTTCAAATTCGTCTTTTAAATGATCTTTATAAAACTGGTACCCGGTGTAAATTATAGGTTTTACTTTCGTTGTCTTCTCTACTTCGTCTAAAAAATCCTGAATATTCGGAATCAATTCATTTCTACTTAAGCCAGAAGCCTCCTCAATATCAATTACAGCAGGCAAATCCCCTGGTTCCATTTTCACAGTCTGCAAAAAAAATCTTGCTTGCCAAATTCCAGATTTATTGGGTTTAAAATAATGGTAAGCACCTCGTATAACTCCAGCATTTTTAGTTTCACGCCAATTTCTTTGGAAATATGAATCAACCAAAGTAATACCCTCAGTAGCCTTTATAAATGCGAAAGACACCTTTACACCGTTATAATCCACTTTTGCCACTTTATTCCAGTCAATTTTGCCTTGATAATATGAAACATCAATACCATGAACGTAATATTTACGAGGGATACGAATTCCAAATTGCTCATATTGTGGATATTCGTCGAAAACAAATAAGTCTCTGAACCACCTACTTGTTGAAACGGCAGATTTAATCACCTTTCCATAATAGAATGGAGATAATACCAATACAGCTATTAAAAGGAGAACAAATTTAAACTTTAGGGAACTTCTTTTTTTTACTTTTGACTTACGTGGTGCGTAATTTCTTTTTTTTACAGTAGTTCTTTTGGCAACAACTTTTTTTGGGGGAGGCATTAAAATTAGATTATAAAAACATGTATCTCTAAAAAACGATCAGCAGTTTAAATTACAAACTTTTTGTTCAAATACTCATAAAAACGGTCTACTGTAACTTGTTTGTGTTCCCAATCGTTTTTAATTGAATAGTTTTTTTGTAGGAAGTTATCTGCCGCTTCAAAACTTTCAAACCTATTAACTATTTCAATTGCCTCGCTGTATGCTAAGTTGTAACCGTTAAAAAGCTCTTTTATAAAAACCATTTTATCATTAATGCTAATTGCAGCTTTTAGATCCTCTAACTTTTTACCTTGTCTATGGTTACTTGGTCCGCTTGCTTTATTTAATTTTGCCGATAACATTTCATTTAATGTTAAAGGCTTTTCTGCATTTGTATAAGAAGAAAGATCACTTGCATTAACTGCTGAAAACTGATGATCCGATTTTAAATGTTGTTCGTTTACCTCTATTGCTGAAGGTTGACTAACTTTAACTTCTTCAGGTATTGGATCAACTTTCCTTACTGGTATTTGCGGAACAATAGTATTTTCTACTTTATCAGTTACAACGCTGTGCTTCTCCACAACATCACTTTGAGTATCTTCTTTAATCATTAAAAAAGGCTCGATATCTTCCTCCTCATCAACTAAAGTATTTTCGCTGTCGGGTTGCTTTTCATCTAAAACAATAAATTCTTCTGGCTCCGCTACAGGCGCATTTGATTTTTCTTCTAATAAACGCAGTTCATCATTGCTTAATGGCCTATCAAAAACTTCCTCAACAGCAATCTTCTTTTCAAAATCAAAAATCATTTCCGTAGGCTCTTCATCTAAAGAAAAACTGAACCTATTTTTACGCTCTTCCTCTGCCGGAATTTCTAATGGTTTTTCGTCAGTTTTTGGTTCTTCGATATGAGAAACTTCGGATTGACGCGTTGGATTTGGCGGAGTTACTTGTTCTACATCATAGCGTTTCTCAGTTATTTTTTTCAAAATCTCAATATGGTCAATCAAAAAGTCGGCATTAGCTGTAAAAAGTTCCAGTTCTAACAAATTGATTTTATTAGTACTAGCTAAATATTGTTGCTGTTCGCCTAATTCTTCAATAATATTTCCGATTTTTTTTAAAATCTGTGACTTATCCATCATGATATTAGAAACGTATATTTTGGGCATTTATGTTGGTAAAACGCTATCAAAAATAACATATAATTCTGATATTAGCCGAAAGGTTTACAGCTATTGGCACAATTATGTTTAATGACGACAGGTTTAAAAGGAGATATGAGTTGGGTGGAAGCATTGAGGTAATCTGTGGTTCAATGTTTTCCGGAAAAACTGAAGAGCTAATTAGAAGATTAAAGCGAGCACAAATAGCTAAACTGCAAGTAGAGATTTTTAAACCCAAAACAGACATCCGTTATGATGAAACGGCAGTGGTTTCTCACGATTTAAACTCCATCAACTCTACACCTGTTGAACACTCCTCTGCAATATTACTGTATGGTAGCAATACACAAATTGTGGGTATTGATGAAGCTCAGTTTTTTGACGAAGAATTGCCCGAAGTTTGCGTAAAATTAGCCAATAAAGGCGTTAGGGTAATTATTGCTGGATTAGATATGGATTTTGAAGGAAAACCTTTTGGACCAATTCCCGCTTTAATGGCAATTGCAGAAGAAGTAACAAAAGTGCATGCCGTTTGTATGAAATGTGGTGGTCCGGCCCTATTCAGTTATCGTTTGGTTGAAAATAAAAATCAGTTTTTACTAGGCGAAAAAGAAAATTACGAACCTAGGTGCAGGGTTTGTTTTAATCTGGATTAAACTATTCTATAACAATCATTTTATTTGCTTTTTGCTGGCCATTAAATAAGCATCTATAATAATAAACTCCTGTTTTTAAACCTGTTAAATTTATCGACTCAATATAAAGTCCTTTTTTCAAGTTTTTAGCGAATACATCCTGCACTTTACGCCCCAAATAATCAAAAACCTCTAAACTGGTAAAACCATCGCTTGGGATACTAATATTTACACTAGTTATTTTTTTTGCCGGATTTGGATAATTCTGCGAAAGTGTAAAAACACTATCAACCTCTATGGGCTTTTCAGCATATTTTACACTTGCCGCTAAAGCCGATTTTTTAATATCTTCTAAACTATCTCCAACAATTACAGCGAAGGCTACTTTAACGGTTTTGTTTGGCGCAATTGAATATGGACCGTTCCCCGTTACACACATCACATCCAAACCGTCACCAGTCCCTAACTCTGTAGCCTTAATTCCACTTGATAAAGTTTGATACTTTTCTGCGGTCGTAAAATTACCGTCGTATAGCAAATCTGTACCTAATTGATACGAAAGCGGATAAAATAAAGGCGAAGCGCCGTTGCTTAACAACTTAATCCCAGCGTACGGACTTAGTGGAGTGCTAGCATAAACATAACTGAGGCTGTTTTTCTCATCATACCTTAACAGGTTTTTCGAACTTTCATCAACATCCCAATCTGTAAATAAACCCACATAAACATTGTTCAAAGGTGTTTTATTGGTATTGGTGACATCATATTCTACAATTACATATTTATCATCCGGCGTAGCTTTATAAGCTAACTGTTTGTGATTTATCAATAAACCGATTGGAGAAACGCTATTGCTATCATTAAAAATAGAAACACCATCATAAGCAAATGCGGGATTTTGAATCCTGGCAACTCCTTTCACTTTTCTAAAATCATCATTTGTTTCTCCGTTTGATGACCGGGCGTTATTTGAGACCTGTGTAGGCGAGACACCTATCATTAGCGCTCCCTCGTAAAGCATGGAAAAATCTTTGTAAAGCACTCCCAAACCATTATGTGCGTTAGCTCCACTATAACCTATCCTTCCGTTACTGGTAATTGTTGTATATAGCTGATTAACGGTAATATTTTGATAATCCAAATTAACAGTGCTGGTGAAAAACTCTTTTGCACTATAGTTTGCAAGTGGATTGCTATAAGTTAACTGAAATAAAATATTGGTGTTTTCAGGCGTATTTGAATTAACTACTATTTTAAACGGACCAACACTTTTTGTTTCTGACGCATTAAAAGCGCCTGCATTTCTACTGTCCTGAATTATTTTAACATTCGGATTACTGGTGCTGAGCTTAACTTCTAAATTATTGGTTGCCAACAACATATTTTTTAAATCAAAATAGTAGTTTACCGTATCTCCGGCAGATAAGGATCCATTAGAACTATCCTGTATATTTATTTTCTGATATCTTATTGAAGGACTTGAGCCCTCGGTTACTGCCCTTAAAACGTTCAGCCGCCCACTACCTAATTGATTATTATAAGGTTGATTTTCGGGCTTGTTTGTATAAATATCATCAGCGCTAAGACGTAATATTTCACCAGCCTGTACTGCTGTTATACTGGGATTTTTTGCTAAAACTAAAGCTGCAGCACTGGAAACAATTGGCGTTGCCATTGAAGTGCCGCTTTTATAACCGTAATTATTTGCATTAATGGTACTGTATATCCCAGTTCCCGGAGAAGCAATTGCAACATGGTAACCGTAACTTGATGAACTAGCTTTCACGTCATTACTAAGCACATTGGCTACTGCGAATGCACCGGAATAAGCAGCCGGATAAACTGGTTCGCTGTTTTTGCCGTTTCCGGCAGCAACTACTACCAAACAGCCTTTACTAACCGCATAATTAATCACATCCTGCCCATAAGCGCCGCCACCTGGACCGCCCCAAGAGCAATTTATAATTTTTGCACCATGATCTACAGCGTATATAATACCTTCGTAACCTTTATAAATTGCAGTCGAATTATTATCAGCACCTACTTTGATAATCATCAATTTAGCAGTTTTCGCAATACTTGCAATGCCAATTCCATTATTTGTAACTGCAGAAGCCAATCCACTCACATGTACGCCATGGTCTAACGAATCTGCTGGAATATCCGGATCGTTGTCTTCAACAATTTTTTCTGCAGTAGAACCTACAAAATCCCATCCCATAAAATTATCTACGTAGCCATCGCCATCATCATCAATACCGTTTATTGGGTCTTTTATATTATGATAAATATTATCAGCTAAATCAACGTGTTGCAAATCAGAACCAGAATCCACAATTGCAATCACAACTCCATCAGCGTTTGCCTGGATTGTCCAAGCCTCGGGTGCTTTTACCTGGTTTAGATAGAACTGATTACCATTTATATAATCGGGATCATTTGGGGCCTCAAAAGTGTGGTATATAAAACTTGGCTCGGCATACGCAACAGAAGGATTTTTAAGTACTTCATTCACAACTTTTTCAATGGCTAACCCACTCTTATATTTGACCTCGTAAATTCGGTTTAAACCCGCATCGTCAATTTTCTTTTGGTTAGCTAATGTTTCTTTTGTCGAGCTTTTGAATTGATAAATGGGCTTAAAGGAAGTAAAAACTACATCAGCAGTGTTATTGAGTTTTTTAGAACCTACACTGAGTGTTGTTTTTCCTAGCGGTACGTCTTTGAACTTTACGATTAAAGTATTTGGAAGATAGTCCGTGGATTGGGTCCCGATTGGCAATTGGTAAATTTTGGCGGGCTTGACAACATCAATTTTAAATGATGGTAAAACTAAAAACAGAAAAACACTTAATAGCGAAACTATCTTACCCATTCATTGCAACAAAAAGAGCATCTAAAGTAATAATTTTAAATGGAAGCAATGTAAAATACCGATTGATAAAGTTTTAAGTTTTTAATGATAAAAAAACAATAAGAATTAATGCTAACATAGTATTTATTAAAATCACAGCATTTTAATCCACTTCTTAACATTTTAACAAATTTTAACACCTGTTAATAAACATTTAACAGATACATGACAGTGCTGTGACAATTAAGGTTTCTCTTAGTGTTACCTTTACACCAAGTAATTCGAGGTATACCTCATTACTTTTTTAAAGTTCCTATCGTTTAATTTAGGTTTATAATTGGTTAGTTTAAGCTCCACTCTCCCCGTTTGGAGCTTAACTGTTTTATAAGCTCTTTGTTTTCAGAAATAATCGTGGATTTAC
This sequence comes from uncultured Pedobacter sp., assembly GCF_946480185.1. Next base: position 168,359 of record NZ_CAMLIG010000004.1, read on the forward strand.
TAGTTTAAAACCATTCCCGTAAATTTCACATTTAATTGTTTAATTAACTTTTTTAGAGGGATTTATGAAAAATTATTATGTAAACTCTCAATGTTATAAAACAAAAAAGCCACCCATAAGGTGGCTTTTCAATATCATAAATAAAACAAGTATTATTTACCAGCTGCTTTAGCGTGATCTGCTAAAAATTGCGCTAAACCGCTATCTGTTAAAGGATGCTTTAGTAATCCCATAATAGAACTTAGTGGACCTGTCATTACATCGGCACCAATTTTAGCACACTCAACAATATGAACAGAGTTACGGATAGAAGCCGCTAAAATTTGAGTTTCGTAACCATAGTTGTCAAAAATCAAACGGATATCCTCAATTAATCCAAAGCTATCCGCACCTATATCATCTAATCTACCTAAAAACGGAGAAACATAGGTGGCGCCTGCTTTAGCTGCCAATAAAGCTTGCCCAGCAGAGAAAATTAAAGTACAGTTGGTTCTAATTCCTTTATCGCTAAAGTATTTTAAAGCTTTAATTCCGTCTTTAATCATCGGAATTTTTACTACAATTTTATCGTCAAGTGCAGCCAAAGCTTCACCTTCTTTAATCATACCTTCAAAATCTGTAGAAATAACCTCGGCACTAACGTTATCATCAACAATTGCACAAATATCTCTATAGTGTTGTAAAACATTTTTGTCACCAGTAATGCCTTCTTTAGCCATTAAACTTGGGTTGGTAGTTACACCGTCTAATACGCCTAAATCCTGAGCTTCTTTAATTTGAGCTAGATTTGCGGTATCAATAAAAAATTTCATAATATTCTAATTTTTGGTTGTTTTAAAATCGATTACCTTGTTTATGGCATTGCGTTATTTTAATACGTCAAATATATCAGATTCTTTATTAAAACTGGTCTAATATTTGAAAATTCGATACCAATTACACATTTGTGCAATAAAAAAACCAAATTGGATCATTCGGGATAATGTGGCTGAACTAAAATATTTATGATTTTAAAAGGAGAGAAAAAATGGGCTAGCCGTTTCTATCGCACCGCTACAACTTCCTACCCTTGCTGCGTTCCCACCCTGGGGGAGTTCAGAAGGAGCTGGTCGTAGATGACTAACCCGGCGCAAAGGTATCATTTTTTAACAGATTCTAAAAAAGCAAATACCATTATCTTTTAACCAATTGATAATCAAAAAATAAATTTATTTTTTCTTCTTTTTCTTAGGTCTTTTCTCCATCGCTTCGTTCTCGGCAATTAAAGATTTCCAATCATTTAAATGGCCTTCAGAAACAGCAAGCGTTTCTTCATATTCGGTCTTTTTAATGCTCATCACCCTAATAGGTTGCGTTAAATAAGTCTCGATTTCGGCCAGAATCGGCTTCTCCTCTTCGCTACAAAAAGAAACTGCATTTCCCCGGTTGTTACCTCTACCCGTACGCCCTACCCTGTGCACATAGTTTTCCGCAACATCTGGCAAATCATAATTTACCACATACTCAACACCTTTTACATCCAAACCGCGGGCGCTTACATCCGTTGCAATTAAAATCTTTATTTTACCCTCTCTAAAATCATCCAGCACTTTAAAACGTTCTTCCTGTTCTTTATCACCATGTAAAGTGGTAGTTACAATATTCACACGCTCCATTGCTTTAAACACTCTTTCTGCCCTCACTTTTGTCCGCACAAAAACCAATATCTTTTTATCCGCATTTTCTTTAATCACCCTTTCTAAAAAAAAACGCTTATCATCCATTGCAACATAAGCCACCGCATGATCTACATTTTTAGAAACAGGATCTTTAGGCGAAATCTGAATCCTAACCGGCTTGCTGACCAATGCGTAAGCTAGATCCTTAATGTTTTCATCAATTGTTGCCGAGAAAAACAAAGTCTGTCGCCTGCGAGGCAAAAACTCCAAAATATGCTTGATATCATTGTAAAAGCCTCGATTTAACATATGATCGGCTTCGTCTAAAACCAAAAAATCAATCTTTTTTAAATTTAGATGACCTTTATGCACCAAATCGGAAATTCGTCCAGGCGTCGCAATGAGTACATCTACACCTTTGCGCAGTTTTTCTATCTGCGGGTCAATATCAACTCCGCCAATTACGGAAATGGTTTCCACGTCAGTATATTGCCCAAGCTCATTAAAAACGTTTTCAATCTGTATCGCCAACTCACGGGTTGGCACCATTACCACCGCCTTTATGTTCTGCTCTGGCTCCCGGCGTTTATTTTGCTGCAACATGCTAATTAGCGGAATTGCAAAAGCAGCCGTTTTACCAGTTCCCGTTTGTGCTATTGCCAAAATATCCTGCCCCGAAAGAATTTGCGGGATAGATTTAAACTGGATATCAGTTGGCTTTTTAAAACCTAAATCATCTAAACTCTTCTTTAACTCTGGTACAATATGGTATTTACTAAATTTCATCTGTTGCAAATATAAGCTTTGTTTAGGCTTTAGCTTTTATTATTTGAAGCAAGAAAAAGCACAGGAATTTGATAAGACCCATACTGCTATCTGCTCATACAGCTTCAGGTATTATAATCCGCCTAGTTGGCGGACGTCATATATTCTATTTAGGCTAAAACAATTTAGGTGTTTAAATATCCATTTTCAGTCGTGAATCAAAATTAAACGGAGTAACATCCAAAACTTTTATCTTCGAAAAATCAGGATGAGCAGGATTCAACAAATAGTTATACTCTCTATCTACAATAGCGGATGGAACCTTTAAAACAGCGGACTCCATTTTTGCCAACCACTGATTTCCTAATTTTTGAGTGATGGGGTAATGCAAAACTTTAAACCATTCGGCATTTAATTTTTGTAAATCAGAAAGTTTTATTTCCGTAACGGCTAAATTGTTATTAAACTCGATCACCGCCATAGAAAATCTTCCCGAATTTAACGCCGCCCCTGTCTTATGTGCTAAAACTTCCAAACACGATAGTGACGCAGAACCAGCAGTATAAATCATCCGCTCATTTTCGCTATTCCACCTACCGGCATAACCAGGCGCAAATAATGTAGAAGCAAACTTAGTTTGGGTAATTCTATAAACAAGCATATTGTAAAGACCAAAAGCTTAAAACCGGATGCTTTTTAAATTGGCTATCCACATAATTAGCTTTATCACCTAATATTTTAAGCCAAAATACCATGATCAATACGGTTAAGTTCATTCATTACGATATTGATACCCGTGATAGAATCTAAAAGATCATCTGGTTTTGCATCAATACCTATATTATGTTGCGCCAACCAGTTCTTAAACTCTTTTATAGAACCGAAAGTATCTATTCCTTTATTATAAAGCTCCAACAAAAACAGTACATGCTCACTTAAACTGGTGCTTAACTCTTTTGAATTGACCAAATGCTTACGAAGAGTTGGCTCGGTTAAATCCAAGTTTTTTGCCATGTCCGAACGGGTTGAACCGCTTATCTGAAGCAAATCATCTAAAGATTTTGATGACAAACCGCCTTTAATGATTTGCAACCTGTTTACAGGTGACTCAAAGTAGGTTTGATACGGTACTAGCATTTCTGCAACCAATGATTTTGGCGCACTGTCTTCATCATCGATTTTATACTTTTTCATACACAAATGTAATATTTTTCTTTTTTAATTGAAAGTATTTTCGCTTTTTTTAAAAATCTAATGATTTAATCGTTAAGGTTATTTAAAAACATAAAAAAAGAAAATGTTAACGACGGCTTTTTAGTTAATTGAATAAATTAAAGTATAACAAGCTCTTTTGAAACTGACCTTGTCAATAAAACGCTTATAATTAACAAACAAAATTGCATGCGAAGAACGGTGAATCGGTTCAAAAGAAATAAACGGTGTTAAAAATTATAAAACATTTATAACCGATTCATTTATTTTGTACTTTAGATAAAATTTAAAACCATGAACACCAAATTAAAACCTCTAATTTTTATAACTGGGCTTGTTGGACTTATTAGCTTAGCGGCGATGGCTCCAAGTCAACAAAAAGATGAGCACCAAGCAAAGAACCTAAAAGTTTTACCCAAAGATATCAGCCACCATGATTTGGACAGCATTATGGACAATTTCAAAGTTGCTTTAGGCGTAAAATGCAATTTCTGCCATGCAACCTCAAAAGACAACCCTAAAAGACTTGATTTTGTTAGTGATGAAAAAGAATACAAATTAGTAGCGAGAGATATGATGAAAATGACCGCTAAAATCAATAAAAAATATTTCAAAGAACATGAAGGCAATGATAACGTTGCGGCAATACAATGTGTTACCTGCCATAACGGAAATCAAAAGCCAACACTTGATTTAAAGCCACAAAAAAAGGGAGTTTAATAACTCCCTTTTTTATTCTAAAATTTTCAAACTTAATCTAACCTGCCACTAAACTCTTCTATCATTTTTTTATTAAATGCCGGAATATCTTTTGGCGAACGGCTAGTTACTAAACCCCTTTCAACTACAACTTCGCTATCCTCCCAGTTTACACCGGCATTGACCAAATCAGTTTTGATAGAAGCGTATGAAGTCATTTTTCGGCCTTTCAAAGCACCTGTTTCAATTAACAGCTGTGGTCCGTGGCAAATTGCAGCAATTGGTTTTCCCGCATCAAAAAATGCTCTTGCAAAATTCACATAATGCGCATCTGCTCGCATCTTATCCGGATTCATCACGCCTCCGGGAACCATTAAACCATCATAATCCTCTGGTTTTGCATCACTCAAGTTTACATCAACTTCAACATTACACCCCAATCCTTTTTATCCCAGGCTTTAATTTTTCCTTCTTGAGCAGAAACCACATGTACAGTTGCCCCAGCTTCCAAAAGTGCTTGTTGAGGTTCTAATAATTCTGACTGTTCAAAGCCATTATCGCTTAAAATAGCTATCTTTTTATTTTTCAAATCTTTCATAGTGTTTGTATTTTTTTTAACAAGATGTATTTTTGATTTAGCAAACACCAAACCACAAATCAAAGCATCCAAAAAAAGTTAAATCTTGTTTTTACCAATTTTGTTAAATTAGATTTCCTTTAAGCATTCAAAATTTTATCTTTGAACAAATAACAAAAAGATTTTAATTTTGAAGAAACGCATCGCCATTTTTGCATCAGGTTCTGGATCCAACGCTCAAAAAATCATGGAGCATTTTAAACGCAGTAATGACGCTGAAGTGGTTTTAGTTTTAACCAATAATCCCGACGCTTACGTATTGCAAAGAGCGGATAATTTCGAAATTCCCTCGCATATTTTTGACCGTACAGAATTTTACCAAACCGATAAAGTAGTCCACCTACTAAAAAACCTAAATGTTGATCTTATAGTTTTAGCAGGTTTTTTATGGCTAGTTCCGCAAAACTTATTGGCTGCGTTTCCAAATAAAATCATCAATATTCACCCATCACTTTTACCTAAATACGGGGGCAAGGGAATGTATGGAGAACATGTTCATTTAGCTGTTTTGGCTAATAAAGAACAAGAGTCTGGCATTACCATCCATTTTGTAAATGCCAAGTTTGACGAAGGTGAAATTATCCATCAGTCAAAATTTAAGGTTGACAAAGGGGATGATTTAAAAATGATGAAATTTAAAGTACAGCAATTGGAACATTTGCACTTCCCTAAAGTAATTGAAGGCTTGTTGAAGAAGATGAAAAACGCATAGTAATTCTTATTGCTGTGAAGACCAAAATGCTTTAAAGAAATCCCAAATCTCCCTAAAAAATAAATTCATTTTTTCTATCTTTGCGCCTTTAAATAAATACATTTTCATGAGCCATCCCGTAAAGATTAAAAATGCCCTAATTTCTGTTTATTATAAAGATAATTTAGAGCCTATTATCCATCATTTAAAGGCTTTAGGCGTTAACATTTACTCTACCGGAGGCACAGAAAAGTTCATTACCGATTTAGGTGTTCCGGTAATTCCTGTGGAAGATTTAACCTCCTACCCCTCTATTTTAGGCGGACGCGTTAAAACCCTGCATCCAAAAGTTTTTGGTGGAATTTTAACCCGCAGAGGCCATGAGGGTGATCAAGCACAAATCGCGGATTACGAAATTCCAGAAATCGACTTGGTAATTGTTGACTTGTATCCGTTTGAAGAAACTGTAAAATCAGGAGCAGCAGAACAAGATATCATCGAAAAAATCGACATCGGTGGCATTTCGTTAATCAGAGCTGCCGCTAAAAATCATAAAGATGTCATCATCATCGCATCTAAAGATGATTACGCAGAATTAAACAATTTATTAGAAACTCAAAAAGGAGAAACTACTTTAGCGCAACGTAAAGCTTTTGCCCGCAATGCGTTTAATGTTTCCTCTCATTACGATACCGCAATTTTCAACTGGTTTAACCAGGGCGATGATGCATTAACATTGTTCAAACAAAGCGAGCAAAAATCTTCGGTTTTACGTTACGGAGAAAATCCACACCAAAAAGGTTACTTCTATGGCGATTTGGATGCGATGTTTGATAAACTGAACGGCAAAGAATTATCATACAATAACCTGGTAGATGTTGATGCTGCAGTAGCTTTAATTGATGAATTTACAGAACCAACTTTCGCTATTTTAAAACACACCAACGCTTGCGGAATTGCTAGTCGCCCACAGATATTAGATGCTTGGAGAGTTGCTTTAGCTTGCGATCCGGTTTCTGCTTTTGGCGGCGTTTTAATTTGCAATGCCGAAGTTGACGAAGCAACAGCTACAGAAATTAACAAATTATTTTTCGAGGTTTTAATTGCTCCTTCTTACTCAGCAGAAGCGGAAAAGATAATTACTTCTAAAAAGAACCGCATCATTTTAAAAAGAAAAGAAGTAGTACTTCCGACTAAACTTTTTAAAACATTACTAAACGGCGTAATTGAGCAAGACAAAGACCATACCGTTGAAGGCCCGGAATTGATGAAAGCCGTAACCGAAAAAACGCCCACTGAGCAAGAATTAAAAGATTTGTACTTTGCTAATAAAGTGGTAAAACACACCAAATCAAACACAATAGTTTTCGCCAAGGACAATACTTTGATAGCAAGTGGCGTTGGACAAACGTCAAGAGTTGATTCTTTAAGGCAAGCAGTGGTTAAAGCAAAAAGTTTTGGTTTTGACTTAAAAGGCGCTGTTATGGCTTCTGATGCATTTTTTCCGTTCCCGGATTGTGTTGAATTAGCTTCTGAAGCGGGAATTACGGCAGTTTTACAACCAGGTGGTTCTATTAAGGACCAGGATTCTATTGATATGGCAAACCAAAAAGGAATTGCGATGGTAACTACTGGAGTTCGTCATTTTAAACATTAATATTATTAACTTAGCGAGCGCTAAAAAAATTGATGCTCAATATTTAGTTACACACATTTACAAATAAAACCGCAATAAAACACCCATGGGTTTATTCAACTGGTTTACACAAGAAATAGCAATAGATTTAGGTACTGCAAACACCTTAATCATCCATAACGATAAAGTAGTGGTAGATGAACCGTCTATCGTTGCATTTGATCGCACAACCAATAAGGTTATTGCAATTGGACGCCAAGCCATGCAAATGGAAGGTAAAACTCACGAAAACATTAAAACTGTTCGTCCGTTAAAAGACGGTGTAATAGCCGATTTTAATGCTGCCGAGCACATGATTCGTGGGATGATAAAGATGATTAATAACGGCAAAGGCTGGTTTTTTCCTTCTTTACGGATGGTAATCTGTATTCCCTCTGGTATTACCGAGGTTGAAAAAAGAGCTGTTCGAGATTCTGCCGAGATTGCAGGTGCAAAAGAGGTTTACTTAATTCATGAGCCAATGGCGGCAGCCGTAGGTATCGGGATTGATGTGGAAGAACCAATGGGAAATATGATTATTGATATTGGTGGTGGAACAACAGAAATTGCGGTTATCGCTTTATCTGGTATTGTTTGCGATCAATCAATCCGTGTTGCCGGAGATAATTTCGATTCTGATATTGTGAATTACATCCGTCGCCAGCATAACATTATGATTGGAGAACGTACTGCGGAAAGAATTAAAATTGAAGTAGGTTCCGCTTTGCCTGAGCTACAGGATGCTCCTGCTGATTTTGCAGTTCAAGGTCGTGATTTGATGACCGGAGTGCCGAAACAGATTACCGTTTCTTATACAGAAATTGCACATTGCTTAGATAAATCTATCTCTAAAATAGAAGAAGCCATCTTAAAAGCTTTAGAGATTACGCCTCCAGAACTTTCTGCTGATATTTACCAAACTGGTATCTACTTAACCGGAGGTGGCGCATTGTTGCGTGGTTTAGATAAAAGAGTAAGCTCAAAAACTAAATTGCCTGTTCACGTTGCCGATGACCCTTTGAGAGCCGTAGTTAGAGGAACAGGAATTTCATTAAAAAACATTCAGAACTTTAAGTTTTTGATGCAGTAGTTTTTTAGATGTGAGATATTAGACATGAGATTTGAGAGCTTGTGTTATATAAAGCAAGAATTGAGAGATTCTTGCTTTTTTTGTGGGGTTATATTTACACCTAAAACAAACGCATCAACCTATATTAGCAATTTTTAATATTATTTTCTTACTGGGTCAACCTTAAATTTAGCTTTTATTGCAAAAATAATCCCGAAAGCTTTAATCAATAATTTTGACCAATATTCAGGATTTTCGCTAACTCCATTATTTGCTTTGTTGCAATTGACTATCATTTAAATATAAGCTCAGCTGTGCAAATAAAGATTTACATCTTCTTTACCTATTGAAATATCTTTTGAAACTAAGAAAATAAGTTTCAAAAAAATGGTAACTAATTACTGACATGATATATGTTAAAATAAATCCTAAAAATAAATCGAAAGGCCAACAATCAGTATTAAACCATTTTCTTGCAATTGCAAATGCGAAAGGATGATATATATATAAACCATAGCTTATCTTTCCAGTGTAGGATATTATCGGCTTATTTAAAAAGTTATTAATCAGATGATCATTTTTAATACTTAACAAGTATCCGATAATTGCAAAATAGACAACGGATATTAGAGAGAACTTTACTGATTTAACTATAATATTTTCCGAACCAGATAAAAACATCCATAAAATCACTGTAGGAATAATTGTTAAGATTGAAATGAACAGAAAATTTTTCGAGTATTTTTCCGTGAGTTTCCCCTTTACTTCTATTAGAGCTAATAATGACCCTATCGCTAGCGAATCAAATCTGGTAAATGTGAAATGGTAAATCTCAATACCTTTAAAAAGCATAAAAACCCGCAGTAACACGTCACCTAAAATAATGAAAATTACAAATCTTAATAGATTCTTATTACTAAAGAAATAGATAAGTAGTGGCCAAAATAAATAGAAATGTTCTTCTACAGCTAGTGACCAATAATTCCCAGGCCCCGAGCTGGGCCATCCAAAAGTAAGAGCAAAACCCTGTAAGTAGGTATAGTAATATATTTGTTGACCAAAAGTAACATACGGAATTTTAAATAATACCGGATAAACAAAATAAAAGATCAGTAGAAATAAATAATATAAAGGGAATATTCTTAATGTTCTTTTGATGTAAAAATTCTTGAAGTAATTGTTTTCATCTTTTGTAGCTATTAATATTCTGGTAATAAGAAAACCTGATAAAACAAAAAACAAAATTACTCCTGTTTGTCCAAAAGTTGAAATTCTTCTTAGCTGAAATAATGTCTGTGTATTTATTTGTATTTCCGTAAAAAAATGGTACAAAATAACCATACAAGCCGCAATTGCTCTAAGACTATCTAAATTCTTGTAATATTTCAACTTAATCATTCAAAATATAAAATGCTCTTTTTAGATTATCAATATACTAATAATGTTCATTTGATTAATAACTCATCTTTCCAATAGACTTTCAACTACATCTCTATACACAACAATTAGAATCCCCGGCTTTAATAGCCTTATTAGCAATCGAACATTTATATCTCATATATTTTGAAAATTATGCTTGGATATTGGCAAAAGATTTTTAATTCTTTAGAGAAAACCTATTTAAACCAACAAGCACAGGCTTTGTTAGCCATTATAGCAATTACGTTTGGTTTATTAGCACCAAGATGATTTGGCTGGTTTTCATCTCAATGAAGAACTTCTTAAAATACCATCAAACAAAGTGGGTAGACAAAATCGGATGCTTAATTCTAAGAGTTGTGAAAATCATTTCCAAATAAATTACACCAAGCTTAAATTAATTACGGCGCAAATTTTGCCCTAATCATACATTATCAATCATTAAATTTTAAGATTATGGAAAGGTCAGAATTAGAATCAATCATGAGAATTATTGAGCATCAGCAACACTCTTCCATTTTAGGCGGTATGCAGGCCGAATACGAAGAACTAGAACGCTTAGGCTATGTAAAAATCAATTGGGATGAAAGTAAATTAACAGCCACTATCACTCCAGAAGGTCGGGCATTTGTGAGTTCTCTGTCGCCGGGAAGAGAATAACTGCCTAAAATTAGCGAATGGTATCTCAGAATTGTACGTGTTAAACTACATATTCTAAAAAAACAGACAACCAAAAATCAATTCAAATGCCCTCTGTAAAATACTGCACAACAAGTGCTTAATTTAATAAATTACGGAGAATAGCTTTTTGGTCTGTTCATTGGATAATGCTTGCAAACAATTAAAGTAAATTATGAAAAGATTATTCTTAGTAGCTGCAGCCCTGGTATTTGGTGGCGCTACGTTTGCACAAACAAGCACTCCTGCATCAACTTCAACAACACGTTTTGGTTTAAAAGGTGGTGTAAATTTACCTAAGTACAAATATGTAAATGATGACCAAAATACATCTACAGACACTAAAACAACTGTAAACTTTAACTTAACAGGTTATGCGGATATTCCGGTTGGTTCTTACTTTTCTGTACAGCCAGGTATATCATTACAAGGAAAAGGTGCAAAGTATTATGAAAGTGGGAACAACAAAATTGAAGAAAATGTTTTGGCAATTGAAGTTCCGGTGAATTTATTAGTGAACCTACCGGCAGGTCCTGGTCACATTTATTTAGGTGGCGGTCCTTACGGTGCGTATAACATTTCTGGTAAAAGAAAATTAACTTCGGGAACTACTACTACCGAACCGGATTTGAAAATTGGAAACAGCTCTGGCGATGACCTTAAAGCCTTAGATTTTGGCTTTAACGTACTTGGCGGTTACCAATTAACCTCTGGATTAAACTTTGGCGCAGGTTATGGCTTTGGTTTAACAAATTTAACACCTACAAGTACCAGCAGTACCAACATGGAAAAGAATAACAGACTTTGGACTTTTACAGTAGGTTACGCATTTTAAGCAAAAGAAATCATCTATAAAATTGAGGTCGTCTTTTTTTAAAGGCGGCCTCTTTTTTTTAAACAAAAACCCGTCTCAGCTTTTGGTTTTAAACAAAAAAGGCCGGAATAAATTCCAGCCTTTTAAATTTTATAATATATAAAACTTATTTGTTCATCAGTTTTGCCATTGCAGCTCCAATTTCGGCAGGAGATTCTACAACTGTAATTCCACATTCTCTCATGATTTTCATTTTAGCCGCTGCAGTATCATCGGCACCACCAACAATTGCACCTGCATGTCCCATTCTACGTCCAGGAGGCGCAGTTTGACCTGCAATAAAACCAACAACAGGCTTTGTACCATGTACTTTAATCCACATTGCAGCTTCCGCTTCCATGCTACCGCCAATCTCACCAATCATAATAATACCGTGAGTTTCTGGGTCGTTCATTAACAATTCAACAGCATCCTTAGTTGGAGTTCCAATAATTGGGTCGCCACCAATTCCAATTGCCGTTGTGATACCCATACCGGCTTTAACAACTTGGTCAACCGCTTCGTAAGTTAAAGTTCCAGATTTTGAAACCACCCCAATATTACCTTTTTTAAAGATAAAACCTGGCATGATACCAATTTTAGCTTCATCGGCAGTAATAATTCCTGGACAGTTTGGACCAATTAAACGACAGTCTCTTCCTGTGATATATTCTTTCACCTGAATCATATCCTTTGTAGGGATACCTTCAGTGATACAAACAATAACTTTAATTCCTGCTTCGGCAGCTTCCATAATAGCATCTGCAGCAAAGGCAGGAGGTACAAAAATAATGGAAACATTAGCGCCAGCCTTTTCAACAGCTTCTGCAACTGTATTAAAAACTGGTTTGTTTAAATGGGTTTGACCACCTTTACCGGGCGTAACACCACCTACAACATTGGTTCCGTACTCGATCATTTGGGTAGCATGGTAAGTACCCTCATTTCCGGTGAAACCCTGAACTATAACTTTTGAATCTTTATTTACAAGTACACTCATGGTTGTTTTTTATGTTAGGCAAAGCTAACAGAATCAGTAAGAATCTCAAAGAAATACATCAAAAAACAAGCATTTAATTTGGCTATTTTTACTGTTTCAGACTATTTGTTACGCTTTTAGAATTTAATTGCGGTTGATTGATTGCTTGCTTATTTTTTGAAAAGGTGCTGTTGTGCAAATAACAAACGGGAGTCCCGTTTTACGCTAAATCTTTTTTTGCCATTTGCATTGTGAAAGAAAGCAAAAAAAGGATACCGCTACACCCGGGTTTAGGTATTCTTGCGGTTGGTATTATCACCAACCGCCAATAAGCATATCTAAATAGAAAACTAAAATTCTCTGCTTGTGGCGGTACGGTGAAAACACCGACCACAAGAAAAATACTTTTTTAGCCTGAAGTTTTTCTAAGCTAAGCAGTCATAATAAGGAATAACGGAAAATCAACCGGTCTGAATTCCCGTAGAACTAAACTGTAAATCGTATAAACGTTTGTAATAACCGTTCAATCGTAACAATTCTTGGTGTGTTCCCATTTCCATAATCTCGCCTTTTTCCAACACAATAATTTTATCCGCATTTTGGATGGTTGATAAACGGTGGGCTATAACGATAGCCGTTCTCCCCTGCATCATTTTTTCTATAGCAGTCTGAATCAAATGTTCGGTCTCGGTATCAACGGAAGACGTAGCTTCATCTAAAACCAAAATCTTTGGTTGATGTACCAAGGCTCTGATAAAAGACACCAATTGTGCCTGCCCAACTGATAAAGTTGCGCCACGTTCTTGCACATCATACTGGTAACCGCCTGGCAATCGCATAATAAAATCATGAGCGCCAACATCCTTTGCGGCTTCAATAATCTGTTCCAAACTGATATTTGGATTGTTCAAACTGATGTTATGTGCTATCGTATCAGAGAATAAAAACACATCCTGCAGAACAGTTGCAATCTGCGAACGCAGGTAATTCAATTCAAAATCATTGATATTAATGCCATCAATAATCACTTCTCCTTTACTGATTTCGTAAAAACGATTTAAAATATTTATTGTTGAGGATTTTCCAGCGCCCGTTGCCCCTACCAAAGCCAAAGTTTCGCCTTCTTTTAAACTAAAGGATATATTTTTCAATATCCACTCCTCATCATTGGGCATTTCATCAGTTTGCTTGTAAGAGAACCAAACATTTGAGAACTTGATTTCCCCTTTCATCACCGGCAAAACCACTTTTCCATTGTTCAAAGTTTGTTCATCAGTATCTAAAACTTTAAAAATCCTATCCGCTCCAACCATTCCCATTTGCAGGGTGTTGAATTTATCTGCAAGCTCGCGGATTGGCCTAAAAAGCATGTTGATATACATGATAAAAGAAACCACCACACCCGGCGAAACTTGGTTGGTTAAAATACTTTTTGAGCCGTACCATACCAATAATCCTAAAGAAAGTGCCACAATGAGTTCGACTACCGGAAAAAATATGGAATAATACCAATTTGAGCGAATATTTGCATCGCGATACTCGGAATTAATCTGATGGAATTTATTAAATTCCTGCTCCTCACGGGCAAAATACTGAATGATACTTACGCCACTGATGTGCTCCTGCAAAAAAGTATTCAATGCAGAAATCTGATTCCTAACATCCTGAAATGCAGATTTTATAGCCTCCTTAAAAATATAAGTAGCAACCATTAAAAAAGGCATCGGTACCAAAACAATCAGCGTTAAGCGCCAATCGGCATAAAGCATTACGCCAATAATGGTAATTACCTGTAAACTATCACCAACGATAGAAATTAATCCCTCGCTAAATATATCTGCAATGGTTTCCAAATCAGAAACGGTACGTGTAATTAACTGACCAATTGGAGTTTTATCGAAGTATTTTAAACGTAACTTGGTGATATGGTTAAAAATATCAATACGTAAATCTTTTATTACCGATTGCCCCAAAGTGTTGGTGAGCAAGGTTTGGAAATATTGCACAAAAGTTTGCAATAACAGCAAAGCGATCATCAACAAAGTCATGTTGAGCAGACCTGTTGTATCGTTAAAAAAAACGTATTTATCTAAAGTAAGCTGGATTAAATATGGCCTAACCGGAGCCAATGCCGCCAAAGCAAGCGTTAAAAATATCGACCAAAAAAAGGTAAATTTATAAGGTTTTGCATAAGCGAAAACCCTTTTTAACAATCCCCAATCGTAAGTTTTTCCGGTAATATTGTTTGCCATTTATAAATTGGTGATGTATGGGTATTTAACTTCGGTTAAAAACAAGCCACAAGCCGGAACGGAAGCACCAGCAACAGACCTATTTTGACTTTGAATAATTTGGTGCATGGCTTCTGCCGAGATTTTTCCTTTTCCAATATCAACCAAAGTGCCAACGATTGCCCTTACCATGTTGCGTAAAAAACGGTTTGCGCTTACGTGATAAATTAATCCGTTCGGGATTTCTTCCCATTCTGATTTTTGAATATGACAGATGTTGGTGAAATTGTCTGCATTTGATTTGCAGAATGCCCCAAAATCTTCGTACTCCTTAATAATTGATGCCGCCCTTTGCATAGCTGGCAAATCTAATTTATCTTTTATAAGCCAACTGTAATCTTTTTTAAAAGAATCTTTTTGGAAATGGATATGATATTGATAGCTTCTTAAAGTAGCATCAAACCTTGCATGGGCATTATCCTGCACAGGAATTAGCGCCAAAACGGCTACATCATAAGGCAACAATGAGTTCAGCGATTTAAGAAACTTATCTTGGTCAATTTCGAGTTCTTTCGGCAAGTTTAGATGTGCGTAAAATTGCGTTGCGTGGACACCCGCATCTGTTCTGCCACAGCCCAACGTTTCTACATCAAACCTAAAAAAAACTTTTAAAGCTTTGTTTAGCACTTCTTGTACCGCTAGGGCGTTTGGCTGAAACTGCCAGCCATGATATGCTGTACCTTTATAGCTTAAACTTAAGAAGTACCGATTTGTTTGTTGCACCGCACAAATTTAACGCTTAAATAATTTATCAAAGAATAAGATTGTTGTTTTAACTTTACTGGATATTTAAAATTGTTAAATCAAATAAAAAAAATGATACAGAGAATTCAGTCCATCTATCTTTTTTTAGCTTCTTTAGCTATTTATGCCTTGTTCCTTTTCCCAGTAGTAAATATCCTTTCGGCTTTGGGTGCAAAAAAAATTATGGTGACCGGCGTTTATGAAGTCATCAATAATCAGTTGGCGCAAACGGAATCTTTCATTTTGTTAACTATTGCCACCGCTATTTTAGGTCTGATTCCTATTGTATTGATTTTTTTATATAAGAACCGCAAAAAACAGGCAGCACTGGTTTACTTAAATGTGTTTTTGGTTATTGGTTATAGCTTTTGGTTAGCACAAACGATAAAAGACGCATCAGGAAAAGTTTTGGAAATCAGTGATTACAGCATTGGCGCCGGCTTAACTTCGCTCTCTGTTTTGTTTCTGATTTTTGCTGCGAAAGGAATTTTAAGGGATGAGAGATTGGTAAAATCTGCCGATAGGTTAAGGTAATTGCTCGAATGTAAACTTGGAATTTTATGTTAATTACCGTTTGGTAGAGTTAGATTTTTTAATTTTTATTTTCATAGAACCCTTTAAATCATTATTTTAGGTTCTCAAACTTAAAAATTATCTTATGAAAAAAATCTTACTTTTAGGATTATTGTTACCCTTTGCCGGATTTGCACAAATTACAGTGTCGTATGATTTCAATGATGCTACGTCAGTTGCATCTTACTCAACAAACGGGGAATCTACCACATTTCTACCAGCACCCTCAACTAACGGAGGAACAGCGAGAGTAAGAGTTGGCAGTGGAGGCGGATCTTTTAATTTGGTTAACCCAGGAACTCCAATGGGGACATTTTACGAACTTAGCGGTGTCGCCCCGACCAATGGATCGGTTAATAAGTTTTCTATTCAGTCATATTCTCCTTCAAAAGTGTTCAAAACATCGTTTAAAGTTCGATTTGATGGTGGATCGTCAGGGACTTGGTATTTTTTTCAGGGGTCTGGAAATACATTTACACAAAACACCGCTTTCTCTTCAGCAGACGTTTTCACGGGATTAAGATTTGTTTTTGGCGCTAGCAATACTATTACAACTTCTAGAAGAGATAATTCTGGGTGGAATGGAACCGCGGTTGGAGCCATAAGCGCACAAGCTACAGAATATTTAATAGAAGTTTATGGTAATAATTCAACTGCCTCTGGATCGTATACAAAAAATGGAGCACAGACTGTTGCGGCTAACACTTGGGATTTGTGGGTCAACGATATTTTGGTCGGTGACGATCTCCCAAAATCAGGAGTTTCAAACAACACTAACATCGATGCTTTTACTTTCTATGGCGAAAACAGTACTGCCAATGTAGCTATGATTACTTTAGATGATATCGCCTATTCAACTGTTCAACCGACCACTACCCTCCCAATCTCCCTAACCTCTTTCACTGCAAAACCAGTTGATAAAACCATTCTACTCAATTGGGCAACAGCTTCAGAAAATAACAATCAGAAATTTGAAGTGTTAAGATCCGCAGACGGAAAAAACTTTGAATCAATTACAACTGTGAATGGCGCTGGAAATTCGGACATGGAAAAATATTATTCCCTTGTGGATGAAAACCCATATTCCGGCACAAACTATTACCAATTGCTACAAACAGACTTCAATGGGTCAACCTCGACTTCGAACGTGATTTCGGCTAAAGCAAAAGTTGAAATCATGAGTATTTCCGCTTATGCTTCTGGCGCTACAGTTTCAGTAAATGTAGATTCACCAAATCAAACTGATGGTGAAATGACTTTATTTGATATGGGCGGAAGAAAATTAGACACTAAAAGTCTGATTTTAAACAAAGGCTACAACGAAGTTATTTTTAACCAATCTTTAAAACCAGGAACTTATTTCATCAACCTTATAAGCGCAGGAAAATCTACCAATTTAAAGTTCATTAAATAACAAAATACAGTTTTATATAAAATGGCTGAAGCATTGGTTTCAGCCATTTTTTAGTTTAGCATTGGATTTTCTCGGTAAGATCTAACTAACAGCAATCTTCATCTTTTGCTTATTTTCATCAATTGCTACCAATGTAAATTCGCCGTTTACAGCTTGCTCTCTCTTTTCGCTATACATTTGTTCTATAAAAATTTGCACTCGGACTTTTAAACTGGTGTTTCCGATATAAGAAACCCTTCCAACCAGTTCTACAATTGTACCGGCCGGAATAGGCTTTTTAAAATCAATTTTATCGCTACTTACGGTAACCAATCTTTGACGGCAAAAACGGGTTGCGGTAATAAAGGCAACTTCATCCATTAAAGCCATTGCTGTTCCGCCAAAAAGCGTATCATAGTGATTGGTGGTATTTGGAAATACGGCTTTAAAAATCCGTGTTTCCGATTGGCTTATTTTTTCTTCTGCTGTCATGCCTACAAGTTATTACAATTCGGCCAAAAAAAAAAACAACTAAACTTTTGGCAGATAACCTGTTAATTTTTTTAGTAAAATTAGGTTTTAAAAGGATAGAAAAAAGGAATAACCATTACTAAAATTACCATTAAAACAAGCGTTAGAATCCCTCCTACTTTAAAAAAATCAAAGAATTTATACTTTCCGGGACCGTAAACCAAAATACAAGAAGGCTCAAAAGGTGTAAGCATGGAAACCGAAGCAGAAAGCATGATTGCTATGGCAAAAGTTAGCGGATTCAAATGCAATTGATGGGCTGTTTGCAGACCAATTGGCAGTACAACTAAAGCTGCCGCTGCATTGCTTAATGGTTGCGTAAGCAATACTGTTAAAAAAATAAAACCGCCTAAAAGTCCATAAATGCCTAAAGGTTCAAATATTGCTATAACATATTCAGCAACGTATTTATCTGCACCAGTTTTTGTCATTGCAATCCCGAAAGCGCTCATTCCTCCAATTAAAATCAGCAAACGCCAATCAATATCATCGTAAATTTCATCGGGGTTGATACAACGGAAAGCCACTGTTAATAAAGCACCGATTAAAAAACCCACCGAAAGTGGAACAATTCCTGTTGTACCTAAAATAATGGAAAGCACAAAAAAAGCGAGTGTGAAAATCCCCTTTCGTTTAAGGTTTAAATTGGGTTTATAGTCCTCTAAGATTATAAAATCGTTTTCGCTCGTTCTTATCAAATCAATGCTTTCTTTTTCTCCTTGCACTAATAGTAAATCGCCCACTCTTAAACGCATTTTCCCAATTTTTTCACGCATGGTTTTCCCTTTTCTATGAATGGCCAATATGCCCAAACCGTACCTAGCTCTGAAATTAATGTGCTCCACAGTATTTTTTAAGGTATCTGATCCGTTGATCACCATCAGTTCTGCTAAGTGGAAATCTGTTTCCTCTTTATTCAAATCCAGCAAGTCCGCTTTAATATCTACCCCTTTTAGATCTTTAACTTTTAAAAGATCGTCCACATTTCCTTTGATTAAAATCTCATCGCCAGCGGCTAATTTTGTAAATCTGGTAGGAATAAAATTGTACCTATTTCTGATGATGGAAACGATATCAAAACCCTGTTTTGCGATATCAGAATCAATTACGTTTTGACCAATTAAGCTGGAGTCATCAGCAATTACAGCCTCACTTAAATATTTGCGTACCGCATAATCATCTTCCAAATTTTCTTTTGAGTTTACGGGAAGCAATTTTTGTCCAATCGTCATCATATACAACATCCCTACTCCCAATAAAATTAAACCGATGGGTAAAAAGTCAAACATGCCGATACGGGGCAAGCCTTGCGACACAATATAACCACTAACGGCAACATTGGTAGAAGTACCAATAAGCGTACAGGTACCACCTAGTATAGATGCAAAAGAGAGTGGCATTAAAATTTTTGACGGAGCAATTCCCGATATTTTAGAGAGACCGATAGTTGGATTAAGCATTAAAGCAGTAACAGTTGTATTGTTCATAAAACCGGATGTAAGTGCGGAAACTAACATTACAAAAAAGAGCATCAACTTTTTTGGATGTTTTTTGATATTTACCAAACGAGCAATAAACGTATCGATTACTCCAGTTTTTTTTAAAGCACCTACCATAATAAATATGGCCGCAAGAATGATGATAAAATCACTTGAAAAACCTTCAAATGCTTCTTTTGGAGTGATGATACTGGTCAAGCAAAGCACAATCAATATAAAAACGGTGATTACATCAACAGAAAAAAATTCTGTTGCAAATAAAATAATTGCTAGTACTAATAATCCTAATACAATAGCGATGCTCATATATTAAACCAGAATTGGAAAAATTCCTAAAAAGCGAACAATCAATTTAATGTCCATAAATTTTAAACTTAAACATCAAAAACACAACTAACTGTATAAAAGACACTTAAATTCATCAACATAGCTTTTATAAAAATGTTAAAGGCGCTTGCCAAGCCTTATTTTGTTACAAAATGTATCAAATAAAAGATAAACACGCTGAAATTTAAAGCAAGAGAAAACGATTTTTACATACATTTGGACAAACGAAAATATTATGGCTACTTCAAAAGTTTTATACAATGGCAGTTTGAGAACCACTGCTACGCATTTGCAATCTTCTACTGATATGATTACAGATGCCCCTTTGGATAACCAGGGAAAAGGTGAAGCTTTTTCACCAACGGATTTATTAGCAACATCTTTAGCGAGCTGCATGTTTACCATTATGGGAATTTCATCACGTACACACGAAATTGATATTGATGGAGCTAGTGCAGAGGTGACCAAAATAATGGGAACGGAACCAAGACGCGTAACAGAAATCCATGTGAATTTTACTTTCCCAAACAAAGGAAGTTACAGTGATAAACAAAAGAAAATTTTAGAACACGCCGCTTTAAACTGCCCTGTATATCACAGTTTGCATCCAGATATTAAAAAGCTGGTAAATTTTGGCTGGTAAACAAAAAAAGCTTCCCGAAAATATTCGGGAAGCTTTTTTTGATTTTAGCGCTTTTGTTACTTAACGCTGAATTTATAAATTGAGCTTGTTTTGTATGTAGCTCCGGGCTTTAATTCTGTTGACGGGAAAGCAGGGTGATTTGGAGAATCTGGATAGTGCTGAGTCTCTAAACAAAAAGCAGTTCTAAAGTCATCTTTAGCACCTCCTTTAAACGTATTTTTACTCGCCATAAAATTACCGGAATAAAACTGCAAACCCGGTTCTTGGGTATAAACATCCATCACAATTCCGGATTTGTCTCCGCTAACTTCCGCAGCGTGGGTCATTCCCATTCCTTTAGTGCCGTTTAAGATGTAGTTGTGGTCATAACCTCCAGCATTTTTAAGTTGTTGGTTTTCTTGATTTATCCTATCGCCAATTTTTGTGGGTTTGGTGAAATCAAACGGTGTGCCGGCAACTTTTTCAATTCCTGTTGGAATCAAGGTTGAATCTACAGGAGTATATTCATCTGCAAAAATTTGCAAAGTATGATTTAAAATAGTTCCACTACCTTCTCCGTTAAGGTTAAAGTAAGCGTGATTGGTTAAATTTAATATTGTTGTTTTATCAGTTGTAGCCTGATAATCAATCTTCAACGCATTATCATCTGTTAAACTGTAGGTAACTTTAACATTCAAATTTCCAGGAAAGCCTTCTTCTCCGTCTTTTGAGATATAGTTTAAAACAAGCGTATGGTCATCTGGCTGTGTGGCATCCCAAACTTGATATTGAAAACCATTTTTACCGCCATGCAACATGTTTTGGCCATTATTTAAAGAAGACTGATATTGTTTACCGTCAATGGTAAATTTACCTTTGGCAATACGATTTCCATAACGCCCAATTGTTGCACCAAAATAAGGATCGGTTGATTTTTGATAATCTTCTGCGCTCGCATAACCTACTACCACATCCGTTAACTTCCCGGCACTATCTGGCACCATTAAACTAATGATACGGCCACCTAAATTGGTAAAAACCGCTTTCATATTGTTTTTGTTGGTTAACGTGTACATTTTGACAGCCTTACCATTAATGGTGGTATCAAACTTTGCGCTGTCAAGTAACGAGGTTTTTAAAGAATCCTGAGTTGTACCGGAAACTTCTTTTTTGTTATTGTTACACGCACTTAAAATTAATAATGCTACCGCCGAGGCAGAAAGCACTTTTTTGATTGATGATTTCATTTTTTTCCAATTTAATTTAGGATTTAAATTTAAACAATTTCCATTAATTAAATGTCATTACTACAATTATAATAATTGAAAATAATATCATCTACTCATAATTTAACAGATAATGCGTTTAAAAAGTAAAATTACTTTTGTTTAAACCCCTCAAACTTATCCCAGAAACCATCTTTTGGAAGCGGTGCAAAAACTTTTATGGGTTCTTTTTTTACTGGATGTATAAATTCCAATTTTCTGGCGTGTAAACAGATAGATTTTTTACGACTTCCGCGTGGGTAACCGTATTTATTATCGCCCACAATTGGGCTACCTAAAGTTGCTAATTGCACCCTAATTTGGTGCGGACGACCGGTAATTGGGTCAACTTCAATTAAATAGTAATCGTTTAAAAACCCTAAAACTTTAAAATTTAATTCCGCTCTTTGACTGCCTTTTACTTCTGTATTATAAGCGGTGGTAATATTTTTTTTAGGATTTTTTACCAGCCAATGCACTAAATTCCCTTCCATAATACTCGGCTTTTGCCTTACCACCGCCCAGTAGGTTTTATGCATTTCCCGTTCTTTAAACATTTTATTAATACGGTCCAAAGCTTTCGATGTTTTTGCAAATAAGATAACCCCGCTCACAGGCCTGTCTAAACGGTGAACCACACCTAAAAAAGCGCCGTTGGGTTTATTATACTTTTCGGCAATGTAAGTTTTCACCATTTCGTCCAGAGATGGATCGTTGGTATCATCAACCTGCACAATCCAACCTGCTTTTTTATAAACAGCAATCAAATGGTTATCCTCAAAAAGAATATCCTTATCGGTGATTTTATAAAAATTAGGATCTGGTATTTTGTTGTGCATTTTTAATGATTGAATGAAGCCTCACCCCAGCCCCCTCTGAAGGAGAGGGAGCTATCTGCTAACGGGAATGACTAATGAACTCCTTTTACTATATGATTATATATGATTCTGATTGCTTATTATTCACTAAATCCTAACCATCTAACAAATTAACTAACCTAACCTTTGTCTAACTGCTTCGTACAAAATTACTCCCGCAGAAACTGAGACGTTTAGGGAAGCAATTTCTCCCGCCATTGGTATTTTTGTCAGATAATCAGAATTACGGATCAATTCAAAACTAATTCCTTCGTCTTCTGCTCCCATAATAATGGCTGTTGGTGCAGTATAATCCGGTTTATAAATTAAATCGTCTGTTTTCTCAGTACAGGAAACAATCTGCAAACCCGAATCCTTTAAAAATCGCATGGTTTGCAATAAACTATCGTGGCGACAAACCGGGATTTTGTACAAAGCACCGGCAGAAGTTTTCACCGCATCGGGGTTAATTTGTGCCGCACCTTTTTTAGGTACCACAATGGCATGAACGCCGGTACATTCTGCTGTACGGGCAATTGCGCCAAAGTTTCTTACATCAGTAACGCCATCTAAAATTAAAATTAATGGAACTTCGCCACGCTCATAAACATCCGGAATTATATTTTCTATTTTATGATAGGTAATGGGCGAAATAAAAGCGATGACGCCTTGGTGATTTTTAGCCGTAATGCGATTGAGCTTTTCAATTGGCACCAACTGCGAAGGAATGTCATGCCCTCTTAATGTAGCTTTCAATTCCGACATTAAGTCTCCGTTTAAACCTCGCTGCAAAAATAACGACTCAATATCTTTCCCAGAATTAATGGCTTCTATCACCGCCCTAATCCCAAAAACCATTTGATTCATTTCCTTAGGCTCGCTTTTAAATCTTCTTTCATTCATACGCCCGCAATTTAGCCAAAAACTCTGTGAATGGTTAAAAAAAATATGTGGATTTACAAGAGCTTAAACCTTATCAACATCCAGATATTTTATCAACAATGCCTTATAAAACAAAAAAAAGCACTATATATATGGTTTTAAACATTTTAAAACGTTACGTGTTGATAATTAAGATGATAAACCGCAACAAACATCTTATGCAAAACAGCAGTGTAAAAATCTGTGTAAAACTCTTCCGTTTACTCTTCTTTTTTTGCATATTTTTGTAGCTATGAGTTCTGAAGTTGAGAATAAGAAAACCGGATTTTCCAAAGATAATAGAAGCAGATTGAGCAGTATGGTTTCGGGTTTAGGGAAACTTCCTCCACAGGCTTTAGACTTAGAGGAAGCCGTTTTAGGTGCTTTAATGCTAGAAAAAGATGCACTTTCTACCGTCATCGATATTTTAAAGCCTGATGTTTTTTACAAAGATGCTCACCAGAAAATTTTCCAGGCTATACAAACACTTTTTACCGCTTCTTCACCGGTAGATATCTTAACAGTATGTGCACAGTTGCGCCAACAGGGCGAATTAGAGTTAATTGGAGGTGCATTTTACATTACAGAATTAACAAACCGAGTTGCCTCTGCAGCTAATATCGAATTTCACGCCCGTATCATTTCGCAAAAATTTATTCAAAGAGAACTGATCAGGATTTCCACAGACATCATCAACCAGTCTTATGAAGATACCAGTGATGTTTTTGAATTACTGGATTACGCTGAGAAAAATCTTTTTGACATTGCACAAAACAATTTAAGAAGAGACTCGCGTAAGATGGACGATATTGTGAAAGAGTCGTTAAAAATACTGGAGTCTTTACGTGGAAAAGATGATTCGTTAACTGGAGTTCCTTCGGGCTTTACGGCTTTAGACCGAGTTACAAACGGCTGGCAAAAATCAGATTTAATTATCATCGCGGCCCGTCCGGCGATGGGAAAAACAGCCTTCGTTTTAACCTGCGCCAGAAATGCTGCGGTACAGTTTAATAAACCAGTGGTAGTTTTCTCATTAGAGATGTCATCAGTACAGTTGACCAATCGTTTGATCTCTGGGGAAGCGGAAATTGAGCAAGAAAAAATAAGAAAAGGTCAGCTAGAGCCCTGGGAATGGCAGCAAATGACCAGTAAAATTGGTAAGTTAAGTGAAGCTCCGTTAATTATTGACGATACACCCGCATTAAACGTTTTTGAATTTAGAGCCAAATGCAGAAGGTTAAAAGCGCAATACGATATTCAGATGATCATCATCGATTATTTACAATTGATGCAAGGAAAATCTGACGGAAAAGGTGGCGGTGGAGGCGGTAACCGTGAGCAAGAAATTTCCAGTATTTCCAGAGCTTTAAAACAGGTTGCAAAAGAATTAAGCGTTCCTGTTATTGCACTTTCGCAGCTGAGCAGAGCGGTAGAGAATAGACCAGGTGGTTCAAAGAAACCAATGCTATCGGATTTAAGGGAATCTGGAGCGATTGAGCAAGATGCGGATATGGTATTGTTTTTATACCGCCCGGAATATTACGGGTTAGACCAAGATGAAAACGGAAATCCAACGGCCGGTGTTGGTGAAGTAATTATTGCCAAGCACAGAAATGGTGAAACTTGTACCGTTCCATTAAGATTTATTGGTAAGTACGTGAAGTTCACTGATTTAGAAGATAATTTCGGAGGCATCAGTGCTTCGGAGAATGGCGCATCAGATCCTTTCTCTAGTTTGGCTCCTTCTACACAGTTTGAAAGTATCACCTTAAAACCCAAAAATTGGGATGTAGAGGATGACGAACCGCCGTTTTAGGTGGTTAGATGGTTGGATTGTTAGTTAGTTGGGTTTTTAGTTTTTGAACGGTTTGCTAGCTTAGAAACCATCGTTTTTAATTTTTAATTAATCTGGCCACAAAAAGTGTATCAGCTTTAGCGTGGTAGCCTTTAATTAATTCCTTTTTTTCAAGCGAGAGGTCAAAAGTTTTACATAACCATTCTACTTGTTTATCATTCTCTGCCTCAAATACAGAACAGGTGATATAGATTAAGGGCTTTCCGGGTTTAAGATATTTAACCACGTTTTTTGCAATTTTTCTTTGCAAATCTGTGTAAAGTTTAATTTTACTTTCGGTAAAAGAACTCAACATTTCCGGCGTACGTCCCCAAGTGCCAGAACCGCTACATGGGGCATCCAAAATAATTCCGTCAAATTCGTAATCATGCAGTACCAAATCCTGGTTTTGCGTTAAATCCAAAACTTTACGCTGATAGCCTTTGATTCCAGCCGAAAAAAAACGTTCCTTTAAATTTTCTAAAATAGATTCTCTGTTGTCAGAAACCAGCAATTTAACCGTTGGCTCCTCATCAAGCAACAGCAAAGATTTTCCGCCAGATGCCGCACAGCAATCCCACCATTTATCCCACTTTTGTGGCTTAAAAAATTCTCCTACTTTTTGCGATGAAACATCTTGAACTTCATATATTCCTTTATCAGTAATAACTTGGTCCAGCTTTGTTCCGTTAGGCAATGCCAAAGTCTGCTTGTTTATCTGTTCAAAAGCTAAACCATTGGTTTCTAACAACTTAGTAATTTGCTTCTCTTTACCGCGTTGCATGCGGATATATAAATCTGGCTGAACAAAAAATGATTTATAAAATAATTCTTTATCAACGTCTTGGCCGAGGCTTTTTTCAAAAGGAAAAACATCCGAAAGGTTAAAATCAGGAAATTGCTTTTTTACCATGTCAAGCTTTTCATCCAAGCTTAAATGGATAAATTCTTCAAACTCGGGCTTGTAATGGCTAATAAACGAATTGGTTTCCGTATTGCATAAAAACTCGGCAATTGCTAACCTGCTTTCTAATGATTCAGCAGGCAAAGCTTTACCCATTCTAAAATAATTATAAACCAAGCGACTGGCCGTTCGCCGATCTTTGGAACCCATCTGTTTATTTTGCCGATAATATTGTGCTAAAAAACGGTAAAAGGGCTGATCAAAAGCGTATTGTTTTAAAATATTTTCAACCGTAGCAAGCTGATGGAATGCTTTCATCTTAATCTACTTTTATTAATTGAGCGTCCTGATATTTCAACATCATTAAACTACTATTGTAGTAACCGGTTTTTGTGTTTTTCTTAAAACTAAAATCGTTATGGATGCCGTCGAATTTCTCATTTAAAAGCTTATCCATAAAATGGTGCTCTTTTTCGTTCATCAAACCTCCAAAATAATAAGCAATATCAAATCCTTTAAAAGCATATTCACTCGGCTCTACCGAAAATTTAGACCGATAATACTTTATAAAATCGCCACTCCTATCCGATTGATAATCGATCTGGTAAGACGATGTAATGTACGTATTTATACTTTCCAATTGCCCAAAATCCAAAAAACTGGCTTTTTCCCAATCGGGATGACCAATAACTGCAATCTTAAAATTTCCGCTCGCTTTTTCTAATTCTTTAAAAATAGTAAGCAAAAACGTTCGATCTGTTGAAGGCAAAACAATTACGTTTAGGCCTACAGGACTTAAGTATTTGTAAACATTCTCATAACCGATGGCTTTGATACCTAATTCTGAAACTGGATAGCCTTTTGCCAAACTGTCCATCCCTTTTTTAAACGGGATAGCATATTTATATTCATCGGCCTGACCGCTTCTTATCAACAGCACTTTTTTAGGTTTTAAATTGCTTTTAATGAATTTTGCGGCCTTATAAGCGTGTTGATCTAAAGAATTATTTACCGTAATAAGGTAGGGATTGTTAAACAATTGCGGATCTGAGGCCGCCAAGGGCGAAACCATGGGTTTTTTCATGCTTTTACTATACACCGAAAATGCTTTAATCCCGTTCGGAAAAACCGGACCAACGATTAAATCGGAGTTCTTGATAGCAGATTTTGCAGCTAAAACACCTAAAGCGGTTGGATTATCATTAGAGTCAAAAACCTGCAGTTTAAAATCGACACTTCCTTTTTGGTGAGCAATAGAATCTAAACCCATTTTAAATCCCTGATAAAAATCAATAGCGATTTCTGCCTTTCTTAAATCGGCAATACCAGCAGTTTTATAATCAATGGATTTTAACTCGAAGGGTAAAATCAAGGAAATTACCATTTCTGGCTTTTCCTTGATCTTTTGTGTGGGCTGTTCTTTTTTTGTTTCTTTCTCCGCAACCTTCTCCTCCACTTTTGCTGGAGTTGGTTTTTTATTTACCGGGACTGTTTTAGGTGAACAGGCGGTAAGAAAGCAGAAAACAGTAAATATTAAATAGTAAGCAACTGATTTTAAATTCATTAGTTCATCGGATAAGGAGTTCATTATTTCGTTCACTCATTCAAAATTCTCTCATTAACCAATTTGTAAGCGCATTCAATCATTCATAATTAATTCCTTATTCCCACTCAATTGTTGCTGGTGGTTTTGAACTAATATCATACACTACACGGTTTATCCCTTTTACATTATTGATGATCTCGTTAGAGATTTTGGCCAATAATTCATAAGGTAAATGACTCCAATCAGCTGTCATTCCATCTACAGAACCCACGGCTCGTAACGCAACCACATTTTCATACGTACGCTCATCGCCCATTACACCAACGGATTGTATCGGTAAATAAATGGTTCCTGCTTGCCATACCTTATCATACCAACCAGATTCTTTCAAATTTTTAATGTAGATATAATCTGCATCTTGCAAAATCTGTACTTTTTCTGGCGTAACATCGCCCAAAATACGGATTCCCAAACCTGGCCCCGGAAAAGGGTGACGGTTTAAAATATCAGCAGGCAAACCTAAAGCTTTTCCTACCCTACGCACTTCATCCTTAAACAGAGCCTTAAGCGGTTCAACTACTTTAAGCTTCATAAAATCGGGCAAGCCGCCCACATTATGGTGTGATTTTATGGTTGCAGATGGACCTCCATTTACCGAAACAGATTCAATTACATCTGGATAAATAGTGCCTTGCGCTAACCATTTCACATCAGAAATTTGGTTGGCTTCTTCATCAAATACTTCAATAAAAACCCTGCCAATTGCTTTACGCTTTAACTCTGGATCTGTTAATCCTGCTAAAGCATCATAAAATTTCTGTTTTGCATCAACGCCTTTTACGTTTAAGCCTAACTCTTTATAAGAATCCAGAACGGATTCAAACTCGTGTTTACGCAACAAACCGTTATCCACAAAAACACAATGTAAGTTTTTGCCAACTGCCTGGTGCAAAATTAAAGCGGCAACTGAAGAATCAACTCCTCCAGATAATCCCAATACTACTTTATCATTACTCAACTGCTCTTTTAACGCAGCAATGGTTTCTTCGGCAAAAGCAAAAGGCGTCCAATCTTGAGCGCAACCGCAAATATCTAATAAGAAATTTTGCAATAATTGCTTACCATCTGTTGAGTGGGTCACCTCTGGGTGAAACTGAATACCGTAAGTTTGTGTTCCCTTAATTTGGTAGGCTGCTACTTTTACAGATTCTGTACTTGCAATAATCTCGAAATCTTCGGGAATATCTTTAATGGTATCGCCATGAGACATCCACACTTGTGAGTGCGAAGGCATATCTTTCATCAAAGAATTGTTCGTGTGAACATATTCTAAATTCGCCCTTCCATATTCTCTAATTTCCGAAGGAACAACCTGTCCGCCAGAATGTTGTGCAATATATTGCGCTCCGTAGCAAACACCTAATAAAGGCAATTTTTTATGGAATTGTTGAAAATCAACCTGTGGCGCACCTTCCTGACGAACAGATGAAGGACTGCCCGAAAGAATTACACCTTTGGTAAATTCATCAATTTCGGGAATTTTATTGAACGGGTGGATTTCACAATAAACATTTAGCTCACGCACTCTTCTTGCGATCAATTGAGTGTACTGCGAACCAAAATCGAGGATAAGGATTTTCTCTTGCATGGGCAAAGATAAAAATTTTTAGGTGCTATAGGAGGAAATTAGAAATTTGATAACGTTTATTAGCGGAAGCTTCGTATTTTTAAAACCGAAGCCCAAAAAGCTATTGATCTGATTTTGATGAAGAAAAATTTACACCTATTATTTGTTGTTAGCATCTTATTTTTCATAACTCAAGCTTGTGACTATGTTCCAAACAGAAGCAATATTATTGCATCGAGCAGAGATGTGATTGATACAGGTGTGAGGTACATCGTTGTTGAACGAGACACTTCGCACTTAAATATCCCGGCAAAACCGGATAGTGTTCTGGTTAAAAAGCCCGATAGCTTATTAGTTGCGAAAAAACCAGACAGCATCCCGCCACCCGCAAAACCAATTGTAAAAGTTGAGGCAACCATTAATGCAAAGGCAGAAGCTTTAGTAAATTACGCTAAAACCTTTGTAGGCAAGCCCTACGTTTATGGTGTAAATACACCAGAAAAAGGCTTCGACAATGCAGGTTTCGTAAATTTTGTTTTCAGTCATTTCGAAATCAAACTACCTAAATATCCGCCCGCTTTTATTGCAGTTGGCGAAAGTGTTGCCCCTGGCGATGTTTCTGAAGGCGATATTGTATTATTTGCCAAAACGGATAGCGTTAAAAAAGCGGTTTACCAAGTTGGCATTGTGGTTTCTGCAAAAGGTAGTCCGATAAGTTTTATACAAGCAAGTTCTGGAAAAATGAATGGTGTTGGCATCAGTACTTTAAGCTCATACTATCAGCGTAAGGTGATGGGCTATAGAAGGATGTTTTAATTTTGGAACGAGAACATTTTCCTTAGAACTTGGTTAATCAGGATATATCAGTAGGCCAACTCATTCAAAAAATGCCAAATCAATTAAAAATAAAAATCACTGGTCTTATTCTGATATTTGTAAACTATGGGCTATAAAAATTCAAGAGACTGTGTTGATGATTTAGAAAAACATGGTCATTTAATAAGGATTAAGGAAGAGGTTGATCCTTATTTAGAAGCGGCAGCTATTCATTTAAGAGTTTACGAAAAACAAGGCCCTGCTTTGTATTTCGAAAATTTAAAAGGCTGTAAATTTCCTGCGGTTTCTAACCTTTTTGGAACGGTAGAACGCAGTAAATTTATGTTTAGGGATAGCCTCGAAAAAATTAAAACGCTTGTTACACTCAAAAACGATCCCATTAAAGCGGTCAAAAATCCATTAAAATACGCATCTGTTTCCTTAACAGCTTTAGCTGCTTTACCAATGAAAGTTGGTAAAAATGCGCCCATCAATTTCGCGAAATGTAAAATCTCAGATATCCCCGGAATTGTAAACTGGCCAATGGACGGTGGACCTTTTGTAACCATGCCACAGGTTTACACCGAAGACAGCGACCAGCCCGGCATTATGAATGCCAATTTAGGAATGTACCGCATCCAACTCGGTGGAAACGATTATATTTTAAATGAAGAAATTGGTTTGCATTACCAACTGCATCGCGGAATTGGTGTACACCAAACCAAAGCAAACGCTTTAGGCAAACCTTTAAAAGTTAGCATTTTTGTCGGCGGGCCACCCTCTCATCCTTTAGCAGCGGTAATGCCTTTGCCAGAAGGTTTATCAGAAATGACTTTTGCCGGTGCTTTGGGCAATCGCAGGTTTAGGTATTTTTATGATGAACAAGGTTTTTGCATTTCTGCCGATGCCGATTTTGTGATCACCGGAACGGTAGAACCGATGCAAAACAAACCCGAAGGTCCGTTTGGAGACCATTTAGGTTATTATAGTTTAACGCATCCTTTTCCGCTGTTAAAAGTCCATAATGTTTATCATAAAAAAGACCCGATCTGGAGTTTTACTGTTGTTGGTCGCCCGCCACAAGAGGACACCAGTTTTGGCGAATTGATTCATGAAATTACCGGAGCCGCAATCCCTAAAGAAATCCCAGGTTTACATGCGGTAAATGCTGTGGATGCAGCCGGGGTGCATCCACTTTTATTTGCGTTGGGCAGCGAACGTTATACGCCTTATTTAAAAGAACGTAAACCGCAGGAAATCCTGACGATTGCCAACCATATTTTAGGCAAAAACCAACTGAGCTTGGCCAAATACCTTTTTATATGCGCTAAAGAAGATAATCCTAGTTTAGATATTTATGATGTTAAAGCATTTTTAACACATGTGTTTGAACGTATTGATTTAACCAGAGACTTGCATTTTTACACCAAAACCACCATTGACACGTTGGATTATAGCGGCTCGGGTTTAAACTCCGGTTCTAAAGTTGCTGTTACCATTGCCGGCGAAGTAAAAAGAGAACTGTATAAGGAATTGCCCAACTATTTCTCTTTACCCAATATTTTTACAAGCTATAAGTTGGTAATGCCGGGTATTTTAGCAGTTGAATCTCCAAAATATTTGGATGAGACAGAGACTCTTAAAGAAATCGCAATATTAAATGACCACCTAAAAAGTTTAAACTTGACCGGCTTGTCATTGATTGTACTTTGTGACGATGCCGATTTTACCGCTAAAACCACCAATAATTTTGTTTGGGTAACGTTTACGCGAAGCAACCCTGCCACAGATATTTACGGGATAAACAGCTTTACAATAAATAAACACTGGGGCTGTAATGGACCAATGATTATTGATGCAAGAATAAAACCTCACCATGCACCGCCATTAATTATGGACGCTAAGGTTGAAGCAAGGGTTGATGAATTAGGAAAAAGAGGTGGTTCTCTTTTTGGGATAATATAATGATGGTTGCCCTGATTTGCGATGAGTGGTTAATGCCTTTATAGCACCGTATCGCCTGCCATTATGCATGGCAATGGGCAGATATTTTATTCGGTTTTTTTATTGCTTTCTTTTGTCCTCATGAGTGCTTCGCAATTTTCACCGGAAAAAATTCCCAAACCCGAGCGGAGCGAACATATGAAAGCCTTTGAAAAACAATAAACAAATTGAATAAACTTTCGGCTACGCCCTTTGCCATAAAAAGAAGTACTTTTACTTCCTTTATCTGTACCGCAAAGTTCTGATGTCGATCAACAAGGTCAAGATTGGTAATTGCTAGCTTATAGATTACTTCAACCTTGCTTATGAGACGTTTCGTTCCTCAACGTGGCGAAAGGAAAAAAGCCTTCCGCGAAACATCGTAGAAGGCTTAATATTTTATTAAAATTCGGTATTAAGCGGTAGCAACTAATCTGTTTACACTTCTGTAAACATAAGAACTAAAAATATGTCTGCGGGCAAATCTACCTCTTGAATCGGCGTTTACCAATTTCACATACATCGCTTTAGGCACATCAAAATATTCGTATTCATTGCCATCAAAAAACGAAACTTTTAAAACCTGAGATTTATAATCGAAATCAGCAATATTTGATTCGTTGATAGTGGTGGTGTATTCTGCGATAGATTGATCGCGAGTTTCGGGAGCAATACTTACCAAGAAATGATAAGCTTCGATAATATATTTGCTGGTCTCCTCAGCCTCATGCTTACTTTCTTCACTTTCCTGAAACTTATCTGGATGCCATTTTTTCATTAATGAACGGTAAACCACTTTAAGCTCGGCCAAGGTTGCAGTATCTGATACTTCTAAAAACCTACGGTAATCAACAATTTTTTTCATAAAACAACACCAATCATCTTCAAAACTTGCTGGATTTAATTACAAGCTATTGAAAAATAATTTTGCAAAGGTAGGTGTTTTTCTTAGATTTTCGTCCAATCTTCAATAACAATTCCATCTAAGCGTACAAAGTCATCTACATTTCTTGTTGCAATAGTAAGATTATTGAAAATGGCTGTTGCACCAATGAGCAAATCGAAATCATCCAACATTTTTCCTTTAGTTTTCAGCCGGGATTTTTCTTTTGCGTAAATATCAAGTGTGGGAAAAACAGGAAGAACTTCTATTTTAGCTTGAAACATGTCAAGCGCCTGTTGATTTTTCTCCTTTTTTGTACTTTTGGCTATTCCGTATTTGAGTTCAGCAATCGTTATTTCAGATACAAGACAATTTTCAAAACCAATTTCACGGATTTTTTCTCTGAGATTAAATTGTCCGTTAAAAAAGTAAGCGCAAATATTGGTATCTAAAAGGTACTTTCTCACAAGTCAATAGATTTACGGCTGAAATTCCTGTCTTTTTTCAGTTCTTCAACAAATTCATCAGCCGATTGGTCGAGTTCCCAAGAACCGAATAATTCTTCCCAAGAAGTATCCTTTTCCACTTTTTTAGATGTTTTCATCGATTCTGAAAGCCGGGAAATAAGTTCCAATTTATTATTGGGGCTTAGGCTTTTCAGCAAAGTGTAGTAGCTGTCGATCAATGTTGTATTTATATCTACGGCTTTCATTCTTCAGTCGTTTAACTTGACACAAAGGTAGCAAAAGAGTTTTTAATTCATTCCTATAAAATACTTTCAACTTTAACAAACTAACTTTTAGTAAGCTCACCTCTAATTGAAGTACTTAAACGGCGCAATAATCTATCTTTAGGATAATTACGTCCCAAAAGATACATTAATTTGGTAACCGCGGCTTCAAAAGTCATGTCGTAACCGTTAATTACGCCCATTTCCTTTAATGCGCTACTGGTTGCATAACGGCCCATTTCAACCGAGCCCACTTTGCACTGAGAGATGTCCAAAATTATTTTCCCTTTATCAATTGCACCTTTTAATTTATTTAAAAACCATTTTGCTGTAGTCGTATTGCCTGTCCCAAAGGTTTCCATAATAATGGCTTCGGCATCTGAATTTAAAACGCTGTCCACAATTTCTGGACTAATGCCCGGATACAGTTTTAGCACTGCAACCTTATTGCTTACGTTGGTGTGCACCTTAAAAATTGAGTTTTCAAGCTTACCAATTACCGCATCGTTATACTTAATATGTACGCCAGCTTCCACTAAAACCGGATAATTTGGAGATCTAAAAGCCTCAAACTTTGCAGAATTATATTTAAAAGTTCGGTTTGCCCGATACAATTTGTTTTCGAAATAAATACAGACTTCTGGTACACGGGCTCTACCGTCCAGTTTGGCCGATGCAATTTCAAGTGCCGTAATAAAATTCTCTTTCGCATCTGTACGCACCTCAGAAATAGGGAGTTGCGAGCCGGTAAAAATCACCGGTTTACCCAAACCCTCCAGCATAAAACTTAGTGCAGAAGCTGTAAACGCCATCGTATCAGAACCATGAAGAATTAAAAA
Source organism: uncultured Pedobacter sp. (assembly GCF_946480185.1). The sequence goes on from NZ_CAMLIG010000004.1 coordinate 202,879, forward strand.
ACCATCGTGATCTTCATAATTATCGTTAATCAGCTTAGCTAAAAACGCCCAAATTTCCGGCGTCATATCCGAAGAATCAATAATTGGATCAAACGAATAAACGGTCAGCTCGTAATCCATTCTCCGCAACTCCGGAACGTTCTCTATAATTTGTTCAAAGGTAAACGGCTTTAACGCTCCAGATGAAGGATCTGTGATCATACCTATTGTACCGCCAGTATATATCACAAATATTTTAGTCATTATTGCTGTATTTTGATGAAGCGCAAATTAACGCTTTAAGATTTAGATGCCAAAAACTTTGTGTGAATTAGCCGTGGTAATTTCTGCAACTTGTTGTAAGCTTGTTTGTTTTAAATCGGCCACTTTTTGCGCAATATGGATGAGATATGAACTTTCGTTAGGCTTTCCCCGGTGCGGACTTGGGGCTAAATAAGGCGCATCTGTTTCTAAAACCAAATCCTTCAAATCCAACTGTTCAACCACTTTATCTAAACCTGCGTTTTTATAGGTAACCACCCCTCCTATTCCCAAATAAAACCTTAAATCAATGGCTCGGTTTGCCTGCTGCAAATCTCCGGTAAAACAATGGAAGATCCCCCTCAGCCTATCGTCTTTTTGCTGATCCAAAATTTCAAAGACTTCGTCAAAAGCATCACGACAGTGAATTACAATTGGTAAATTCATTAATTTCGCCTGTTCAATTTGCCTATTAAAAGCATCTTGTTGCTGTGTCAGAAAAGATTTGTCCCAATATAAATCAATGCCAATCTCTCCAATTGCGTAAACTTTATTGGAGGCTATTGCATCGGCAATTAATGCCAGTTCCTGCTCATAATCTTCTTTAACATTGCAGGGGTGCAAACCCAACATCGGAAAACAGTTTTTGGGAAATTGTTCTGATAATCCCAAAACCATTGCAATAGATTTGCTATCCACATTGGGCAAAAACAGACGTGAAATTTGGTTTTCGAAACAGCGGTTTAACTGCTCTTTTTGCTTTTCCGGATCTGTTTCGTAGTAAATATGAGTATGGGTATCAGTAAGTATCATCTAAAACAAAAGTAAGATTTATAGATTTCTAAATCGTTGAATTTATGTAAACAGATTTGCTGGTATATTTATTGGGTTAAACCCGATAAAAAAAGAGATGAACTATTTAAAACCTATCGGTATTGCAGCTTACCTATTAATTTTAGTTGCTTGTACCCAAAATCAAAAAAATCAGCAGAAACAAACTGATAGTTTGAAAGCCGGAAATGACAGCTTAAAAACTACCACAAAGCTTACAAAGGATACAACTGCGGTTGATACAATTGCAAAAAACAATATCCCTAAAGGTGAGGATAAAAAAGCGGGCAAACATCCGATAACTTTACAATGGATCAGTTGGGACAAGCCTGGTTCTGCAGAAATTAAACCTTTAACAGGCGATTGGTACAGCATTAATGGTTCGCAAAGAACCAATGATGGAGATTACTTAACCATTGATGGGAAAATTAGACGCATTAGCGAGAAAGAATTAGAATTTGAGGGTACTATTGTTACAAAAGTGAAATACAATAACAATGGCGAGGCTTGTGTAAAAAAAGGGAAACAAAAATTTTATGCTAAAGGAAATCGGAAATATTTCCGTTTGCAAAACATGAAAAACTGCGAAGGCGGAATGCTGGTTGATTATGTTGATATATATGCCGGAACAAGCTCTTTGTAGCTAAATCAAACTGTGCCCTGTAACCAAGTTATAAATAAGCTTTAAAGCGAAAATTATGATTAAAACGCCCGCAATTCGGTTTAAATTTTGAATAGATTTTTCTTTGATTTTATACCGCAATTTGTATGCAAAATAGGCTTTCAAAGTATCCATACCAAATAAGGTGATAAGTATTGCTCCAAAAAACGGAATAATTTGATGAGAAGTAAGTTCACCGTACACAGAATAAACACCGCTTGAAACGCTTACCCAGTACAACAAAATAAAAGGGTTAAAAATACACATGAAAAACCCTTTAAAAAAGTAGCCCGCATGCTTTATTCGCGATGATTCCTCCACATAGGTAATTTCTACTTTTTTAATCAAATAATAAAGACCGATACTTAACAGAATAATACTTCCAACAATTCCAATTGGCATCCTATACTCACTTTCAAAACTCAGCAAAGATGTCCCAAAAAGAGTAATTGTCATGTAAATAAAATCGCTGATAACCACACCGCTTGCCAAGGCAAGACCAGCGTAAAAACCTTTTTCGATACTGGTTTTAATCAAAGCAAAAAATACAGGTCCTGTTAAAAATGATAGTACAATTCCTAAACCAATTCCCGAAATAATAAGCTCTAGCATTAATCTTTTTTAAGGTTGCGTTGTATTGCGAATATGCAATTTTCAAAAGCAAAAACATATTTTAATTTAACTAAACGCACATATTTAACAATAAATTGCTTTAGCACAATGGATTCTTTTATCTTCGTCTCAATTTTAAAGTGCACAAATTCTTACCAAAAAACAATTGAAATTAAGCTTCAATACCATTTTCATGAACTTGGCTACAGATTTAGCCTTTCGCTCGCACTGCGTTAAAAGACAAGTTGGTGCGGTATTAACAAAAGATACCCGTATCATCTCTATAGGCTACAACGGTCCGCCACCGGGCACACACAATTGCGACGAAGAATGGCCAGAAGACGGTTGCCCAAGAGACTCGAAAAACAGTTGCTCTTTAGCTTTACATGCCGAAGAAAACGCCATCCTTTATGCGGTGAAAAACGGAACCAAAATAAAAGGCGCTACTTTATACACTACGCTTTCGCCTTGTATTGCCTGTGCCAGGTTAATTTTATCATCAGGTATTAAGGAAGTGTTTTTTAAAGAATCTTATGCCTTATATAAAGGTTTGGCAAATGATGAAGGCGTTGATTTTTTAAATAAATTTGGAGTAAAGTGTTGCGTTCTTCCGCAAGAACAATCGGCTTAATGCAATGAGAAGTATTTTAACCCTTTTATTAACCGTTCAGGTTTGCTTTGGCTTCGCACAAAACCAGCGTTTAAAAAATCCGGATATTGATGAATGTTCCGGTTTGGTGGTAAGTTCAAAAAGTGACCATTTAATGTGGGTACATAACGATAGCGGAGATGTTTCGCGTTTCTTTTTGATAGATGACAAGGGAAATACCTTAGCAACTTATAACTACAACAAAGATGTAGTTGACTGTGAAGATATTGCCTTACAGTATTTACCTAACGGGAAATCGAGGATTTTTATAGGGGATATTGGCGATAACCACGCTAAAAGAGACTATATAAGCGTTTATATTATGAATGAGCCAAATGTGAGTTTGGTGAGCAAAGCTGAAATAAAAATCAAAGACGTAAAACAACTAAAGTTTGCTTATCCGGACGGACCGAGAGATGCAGAATGCTTATTGGTTGACAATAGAGACCAAAAAATTTACATCGTTTCTAAAAGAGAAGATAGCGTTGGTGTGTACTCGACGCCTTTAAACAGCAAACCTGGCAAAATAATTACGCTAAAAAAAGAAACTACTTTATTTTTTGATGCTCCACGTGGCTCTAAATGGGTTACCGCTGGAGACATTTCTCGAAATGGAGACGAAGTGGTGATTAAAACTTATATTAATATTTATTATTGGGATAGACGTAAAAACGAAACCATCCCACAATGTTTAAATAGACCATATATTGGTTTGCCTTATAAACCCGAAGTACAAGGCGAAGCAGTAGGCCTAACCCGTTCGGGAAGGTATTATTACACCATTCCCGAAGGGAAGTTTGCAGAAATAACTTTTACAAAAATTTAAACAGTCGGCTCATCATCTTCACTTTCTTCCGGCAAAATAAAATCATCTCCAAACTCTTCATTAACATCATGCGCCCACTGTTCTTCATTGGTAGCATAATGCTCATGTGGGATTTCTCCATTCACTATTTCATCTGATTGGTTCGTCACTTTTTTAGGGTCAATCTCGTTGTTGCTTTTGGGTGTATTCTTGGTTTCCATGATCTGTTTTTTGTATAAAGATAAACAAAAAGCTTACCAGCTTACCAAAAAATTCCTTTTAAACAGGTGAAAAATAACTAACGTATTAAAGAAGCTTGTACAATAAAAATGAGACTGCTTTGTGCTATTTAGGCATTTAAGTGACCTATCGGAACACTTAAACGAGAAAAGAAGTTCAGATCATATCTCTATTTTCGAATAGGAGAAATCCTATAAGGATAAAGCTTTAACTCCCCAAGCAAATGTCCGAGACCTTTACAAAAAAGTTTTAAAAGCACATGAAGAGAAACGGCTTTATACAAACAGGCAACATAAAAAAACACTATACGTCTTTTAACGAAAAGTGTAGCATTTGTACCTTAACTTTTCGTATTATTAAAAAACTACTATAAATTTTTAAGATGTATGCCAATAAACTGCTTTTTAAAGAGAAACTTTCTGCTTTAAACTTTTTACTTCTATTTCTCTTCTGTGCATTTCTATTGAGTTCAAAAAGTTTTGCCCAATAAAAAGAAAGAAAAATAAATTACATTTTATCGCTACAAGGCAATAAAACATTTTACGATTATACTAAGAAAAAAAATCCAGGAGGCGCCGGCGTAGGTCTTCAGTTAGCTTTCATACCCAAACATGCTGTTCAACCTATTTTAGAGTTTAATTTGGATGCCATAGGAGGCAAAAAAGAGGAGTTTTTCTTTATTGACGGCAACAAATCGACACATCAAACAAAAAGCATAATTTCGAGTGTTTTTATCGGTTCGTTAGTTAAAGTTAGCAACAGTTTCTCTTCATCTTTAACAATCGGATCAAGTTTTTTTTCTAATAAAGCACATTTTGGAATTCGACCATCTGTGATTTACTACCCTTCAAAAATAGAAAAATGGAATATTAAAATGATGTTTACGCATGTTCCTTTTAAAGACGATTTTACTGGCATTGACTTTGGCTATTTAAGTGTTTCAATTGGGATAAACTTATCTAAATAAAATCCATCTCCATTTCGGCATGGGTCAAACTAAAAAAGAGACTGCTTTGTGCAAAAACAGCCTCTATCGGGTTAATCTAATCTATATTCTATTGTTTTTGTGTTCCTGTAATTAATGGAAAAATTGGGTTTAAGCTATAACCCGGAACATAAGAAATTACCGGATTAACTTTTACTACCTTAAATTCTGTTCTACGGTTAAGCTGGTGCTGGGCGTTGCTACATTTAACGCCGTCTGCGCATTTGTTTAACAGTTGCGTTTCGCCATAGCCGTTTGCGGTCAAGCGCTCTTTATCAGCTCCGCCTTTTAATAAATAGTTTTCTGCAGCAATCGCTCGCTTTTTAGAAAGTGCCATATTATAAGCCGCACTGCCTCTCGAATCTGTATGTGATCTTAGTTCAATATTTACATTTGGCGTGGTCTTCATAAATTCTATCACCTTTTTTAATTCCGGCTCCGCATCTTTACGGATGTTGTATTTATTAAAATCGTAATAAATATTATTTAACCTTACCAAGTATGCATCTTCGCCCTTCTCAACTTCAAATTTTACGTTATAAACGGTAGATTCAGTTGCACCTTTGGTAGATATTTCTCCTTCCTGTCTGTTAAAGTATTTATCCAAATCTCCACGCACCAAATAATCTGTTTCCTTATCCAAATCAAACCTGAATGCGCCATTCTCATCAGAAATTAAACTTTTCTCTGCTCCTGTGGCTTTATTTATTAATACTACTTTTACACCTTCAATAGGAGAACCATCCGCTTTTTGTACCACCTGCCCCTGTACTGCAAAAAACTTTTCTTTAGGACGCTCGTTAAACTGATAAATATCATCAGAACCTTTGCCACCAGACCGGTTTGAAGATAAAAATCCGGTTAAATTATCATCAAAATAATATATTCCAAAATCATCTTTTGAAGAATTAATGGGCGCTTTTAAATTCTCTGGTTCTGTCCAGTTATCTTTTGAACCGCTTGCAGAAAATATATCCAAACCTCCAATAGTGATGTGCCCTCTAGAGGAAAAGAACAGTTTCCCGTCTTTTCTAACTGTTGGAAAAACTTCATCGTACTTGGTATTGATAGCCGGACCGCAGTTTTTAGGCTTTGACCATCCCGAACCTAATTTTTCTGAATAAAAAATATCCAAACCACCCAAAGTTCCTGGCATATCAGAGGCAAAATAAAGTATATTTCCATCTGGACTTAAAGCCGGATGCTCAATTGAATATTCAAAGGGTTTATTGTACGGAAATGAAACTGCCTGTGACCAAACTCCATTTTGTTTAGTGCTGTAAAAAATGGCTTTCTTAAAAACAACATCTTTAGTTTTAGATGGCTTTTCATCTACCGTGGTTACGCCAGCTTTAGTGAAATATAAAGTATTACCATCCGCACTTAATGTTGCGGGACCCGAGTGGTAATTATCATTAATCTGTTCTGGCATTAAGGTCAACTTCAGGTTGCCATTAAAAACACTATCTACATTTTCTGCCTGATATAATTTTAGGTAAGGGTTACCTGTCCAACCGTAAATCTGAGGCGATTTTTTCTCATTCACCGGTTTTATAAATTCCCTATCCGAAACAAAAATAAAACCTTTACCATAAGGGATTGGAGAAAAATCTGAGTACTTGGTATTAAAACCGCTTTCATTGGTCACCTCAATATCTGTATTCGGGTTTTCCAACCAAATCCTTGCCGCATCACAACCATTTGCCAGTTTAACAGCCTCATCACTTTGAGCTGGCACTCGCTCTGCATAAGTTAAATAACTACGTTTAGCCTGTTCGTATTTACCGTTTTCTTTTAAGGCATCGGCATAGTAAATGTAGTTGATGGGGTTAAAGCCCGGAAAAGTAAGTACCGTTGCATAAGCTTTTTCTGCCTCGGCGGAATTATTGGTGAACCGATAACAATTGGCTAATTTTTCTGCAACTTCAAGCGTAGGATTCTTCTCCATTACATGCTTGTAAATCTCCATTGCATACTTATAATCGTATTTTTCGTAGTATTTGTTTGCTTTGCCCAAATCATCAGAAAATAAGGCAAAAGGAACTAAATAAATAATGGCCCCGGCGCAAAATAGAATTAATAGTAACTTTTTAATTTTCATGGCCTTAAAAATATCGTGGTGAAAGTATGCTGTACTCTTTTCTCCTGCCAAAGGTGTAGCCAACAGAAATCTCATGCGAGCCATTATCAAAACCTTGTAAGGCAGATACCGAATAATCATAAGCATAACCTATTCTTAAACCTTTACCTGCATAAATCTCTAATAACCCAACTATCGCATCGCTTGCTTTTATAGCGCCAACCGTACTGTTCTTTTTCCATAAATTCAGTGATGTTCTGTATGAAGCACCGATCCACACTTTTTCTCCCAATAAGAAGAAATTATTGATATCTAAATTAGTGGGACCTTTGGTGTCTTCCTTCACTAAGAACGAAGGTTTAAATTTTAAAAAATCATTGATATCCACTAAATAGCCTGCGGTTAAAAAGAACGTTTGTCCCTGTTTAATCACTAAACTTTTAGCCACAGTACTATAATTAATGGCTTTTGAAAACAAGTTTGTGGCAGAAAACCCGGCGTAAAATTTGTTTGTACTAAAATGTACTCCTGCCCTAGCATCAGGTGCGATGAAAGATAACTTACCACCGTTAAAATTGGGATCTGACGGGTCATCAAAATGAGCATCGCTGTTATTTAAGGTAAACTGCCCAAGTCCTAATCCTAAACCGAAAGCTAAAGTACCTTCTTCGCTGGTTTTTATTTTGTAGGCATAATTTAAATAGGCGTTAGTTTGCCCTTGGATGCCTATTTTATCATTAACAACAGTTAAAGCCAAGCCTACTTTATCATTGGCAAAACTGCCATCCAAAACCAACGATTGCGTTTTAGGTGCACCTGTTACGCCAACCCACTGGCTACGGTGCAAAGCACTTAAATTCAACTCGCCTTTATAACCTGCGTAGGCCGGATTAATTACCAAAGTATTGAACATGTACTGGCTATACTGTGCATCTTGTTGGGCAACAGCATAAAAAGTACTTGCCAATAAAGCAAAGCATATCAGTGCACTTTTCTTTAGCTTAATCATGCTTTAGCAATGTTATGAAGCCTTTATAAACTTTAGCTTCGTTATTAATATTCACCTTTAACAGATAAAAATAGGTTCCGTTATTTAAACCTGCGCCGTCCCAAGCATTTGCATTGTTGTAGCCTTTAATTTTTACAATTTCGCTGCCCCATCTGTTTAAAATGGTGAGTTCGTTATCCGGAAAAAGATCAATGTTTTTAATTTCCCACTTATCGTTTTTACCGTCGCCATCCGGAGAAAAGCTATTGAAAATAGTGATAGGATCATTAGTTGGTGTAATAAACGACATGGTTAAAGGCAGTTTACTTATAGGAGCCAGCGTGGAAAGTGTCACCATTTTAGTGTCTGGTTGAGCTGCAGAAACTGGACGAACATTAGATATTCCCGCTTTTTCCCACAGGCCAAAATTTATCCATTTCACCAATTGGTTAAAATCGCCATCTATCGTTTTATCAAAAGTAAACTGATATTCGAGCTGGCTAGTTCCTGATTTCTGATCGGCCAGGTAAAAATATTTTGAGTTGATCTCGTTAACATCAAAACGTTTGGATGTTCTGTTATAGCCTTCATTAGTTGGGTCTTTATCTACAAAACTTAAACCAATAACGTTATCCAAATTGTCTTTAGTTTTTATGGTAACGGGGCGGTAAACAAAGGTTCCGGTAATTTTAGAGCCCAGGGGAAACTCGTAATCAGCGGCGCTATTAGTATGTCTGTACAAGTAGCCTTTTAAATTTGTGCTTATAAATCCGGTGCTGTAGCTCAGTGATGTTACCGCCGAGCCTAAAATTTCCAAATTCTTATCCTCCAAAGCAAACTCGAGATCGTTAATATTCAAGGTTGACCTTACATCAGCATCAGCCAATAATGTTTTAACGCCTGTACCCTGTAATGTTAAATTTGGAAAAGCGGTTTTTTGAGTCCCTCCAATGGTTTGATTTGCACCATTTAAATTAACAGTTCCGGTGGATGCCAATTGAAAAACGCCGTTTGCATCATTGTTAGTCCAATTACCGCTTACGTTTAATGTACCAAAATCCAGTACCGAACCTGATACATTGCTAAAATCTCCATTTACAGTTAAAACCGCTCCGCTTTGCACTACCAAATTGCTCCCGTTATTTACAAACTGAGCGTAAGTTGAAGCTGATGAAGCCATCAACACCAACAAACCATAAAAAGATATTTTATTTTTAATCTTCATTAATAAAAATTAAAAAATAGCGATTTGGTAATCTCCAGCAATCGAAATTGAAGCGCCTGTTGTATTATAAAATTTAACGGATACCTGATTAGCACCACTTACCCAAGCATGTGAAATAACAACACCATCTGGCAGGTTAAAACTAGGTGAACAAAGAACTGCATTTGAAGCTCCTGCACCCTGAAAAGTAAAACTTTTTGTAGAGAAACCACTTGCAACCAAAGTGCCTACCGGCAGGTTAACCTGCAACTTATTTTTTTTATTGAAATTAAACCTTGTCCAAACCAACACTAAGGGATTGAGCGAGTCATAAACCCTTTGATAAATATCACCTGTTTGCTCATCCAAATACAAATCATTCAACTTACCCATATCTGCAGGCTGACCTTGCCCTGTAAACCAGGCCAACGCATCACCCACAGCAACCCATTTAGCGCCGTTCCAATAGTTGAATTTTAAATCGTTAGTATTGTAAACCAGCAATCCGTTAGCCGGAGCCACTATAGCGTTACGTTGCACAAGTGTCATCCTAGGAACTAAAATCCCAGTATTTGTAGATGAAATATCTAAAGCTGCACTTTTATCAGGAGTTACGGTACCAATACCTACAGCGCCCTGTGCAAAAAGACTGGTATTGAAACCTAAATTTATAATCGCAAAAAGCGCAAAGCCGTAAACTATGGGTAGTTTTTTCAGGAAATTGATATGTGGTAAAGTTTTTTTCATGTTATCCAAAAGTTATCAACGTTGTTTATAAACATTATCAACATCAACAATCATAGGTTAATGTTCAATAAACAAAGATTATTTATAAAAAAGTATTCGTCGGCAAAAGTTTTCCACAACATGTTGTTAACATCTATAAACTTTATAAACATTCCGTGATTCCGGTAATTTTTTTACTTTAGCCAATTATTACAAATTTGATTATGACACTAGAAAATAACGATTTAAAACGTATGGCCTCTCAAGTGAGAAGAGACATTGTGCGTATGGTTTATGAATGCCAATCTGGGCACCCAGGAGGCTCTTTAGGGTGCACCGACTACCTTGTTGCCTTATATTTCAAAATCATGAAACACGACCCTGCTTTTAATATGGACGGTATTGGTGAGGATCTTTTCTTTTTATCAAACGGACACATCTCTCCAGTTTTTTATAGTGTTTTAGCTAGATCTGGTTATTATGATAAATCAGAGTTAAAAACTTTTAGAAAGTTAAATTCGAGATTACAAGGTCATCCAACTACTCATGAAGGTTTGCCAGGGATTAGAGTTGCATCTGGTTCATTAGGACAAGGAATGTCTGTTGCAATTGGCGCTTGTTTGGCTAAAAAGTTAAATAAGGACGAAGGAATTGTTTATACTTTACATGGTGACGGGGAATTACAAGAAGGCCAGAACTGGGAAGCAGCCATGTTTGCGCCTTTCAACAAGGTTGACAACTTGATTTGTGTGGTTGATGTTAACGGACAACAAATTGACGGACCTACCGAGAAAATCTTAGGTTTATCAGACTTGCACCAAAAATTCTCTGCATTTGGATGGGAAGTATTGCACATGGACGGAAATGAGATGGATGAGGTGGTAAAAACTTTAGAACTTGCAAAATCAAAAACCGGAAAAGGAAAATCTATCATGATTTTGATGAAAACCGAAATGGGAAAAGGTGTTGATTTTATGGAAGGTTCTCATAAATGGCATGGTGTTGCACCAAACAAAGAACAGCTTGATGCTGCCTTGGCTCAATTAGAAGAAACTTACGGAGATTACTAGTTTAAGTTATAACTAGTAAGTCGAAAGTACTAAGTTAAAAGTCGAAAGATCCGGTAAGACTTGCTAAGCAAGCTTAAACCGAAACAAAGAATATAAACAGATGAAAAACCGCGGAGCTATCTTGAAGGCCGCTATTTAAAATATAAATAATGAAAAAATATACATACACAGAAAGTAAAGATACCCGCTCTGGTTTTGGCGCAGGACTTTTAGAAGCTGGTAAAAAGAATGACCAAGTTGTTGCACTTTGTGCGGATTTGATTGGCTCTTTAAAAATGCAGGAATTCATCAAAGCGTTCCCCGAAAGATTTACCCAAATGGGTATTGCTGAGGCAAACATGATGGGCGTTGCTGCTGGTTTAACCATTGGTGGTAAAATTCCGTTTACCGGAACATTTGCTAACTTTTCTACCGGAAGGGTTTATGACCAAATCAGACAATCCATTGCTTATTCTAACAAAAACGTTAAAATTTGCGCTTCACATGCAGGTTTAACTTTGGGAGAAGATGGTGCAACTCACCAAATCCTAGAAGATATAGGTATGATGAAAATGTTGCCGGGCATGACGGTAATCAATCCTTGCGACTATAACCAAACAAAAGCAGCAACTGAAGCTATTGCCGAATTTGAAGGTCCAGTTTACCTACGTTTTGGTCGTCCGGTAGTTCCTGTTTTTACAGATCCTGATCAAAAATTCGAGATTGGCAAAGCCTGGATGGTTAATGAAGGTACTGATGTTAGTATTTTTGCAACCGGCCACTTAGTTTGGGAAGCCATTTTAGCTGGCGAAAAATTAGCAGAAGAAGGAATTGATGTGGAAATCATCAACATCCACACCATTAAACCTTTGGATGAAGAAGCGGTATTAAAATCGGCTAAGAAAACTGGTTGCGTGGTAACTTGCGAAGAACACAACCGTTATGGCGGTTTGGGCGAAAGCATTGCTCAGTTACTGTCAACCAACACACCTACTCCAATGGAGTTTGTTGCAGTTAACGATACTTTCGGCGAAAGCGGAACACCTGCGCAGTTGATGAAGAAATATGGTTTAGACAGTAGCAATATTGTTGAGGCTGTAAAAAAAGTAATGAAAAGAAAATAATTTTCGCAACTACTCGTTAAGCGTAAGCCGAAGACTAAAACCTTCGGCTTATTATTTTGAAAAAAAATGGAGATAGACGACTCGTTAATCCTTCAAAAATTTGAAGACGAAAAAACTCGGAACGAGGCTTTCGGTCTATTGTTAAAAAAATACCAGCAGAAAGTTTACTGGCACATTAGGCGCATGGTTTTAAATCATGACGATGCCGATGATTTGGTACAGGATGTTTTTATAAAAGTTTGGAAAAACCTAGCTAATTTTAGGCAAGATGCGCAACTTTACACCTGGCTTTACCGCATTGCCAGTAACGAGTGTATCACTTTTTTGAATAAAAAGAAAGCAAAAAACAACGTTTCATTAGATGAGTTGCCAGAACAACTTACTGATAATTTAAACGAGGAAAATTATTTTTCGGGCGATGCGATACAAAAGAAATTGCAAAAAGCACTACTAACTTTACCCGAAAAACAAAAGTTGGTTTTCAACATGAAGTATTATGATGATCTGAAGTTTCAGGAAATTTCAGATGTTTTGGGTACTAGCGTAGGTGCATTAAAAGCATCGTACCATTTGGCGGTTAAAAAGATAGAACATTATTTATTGACAACGGATTAAACCTTTTCTGTAAAAATCAATCAATATGAGTATGAAAAGCGAGGATGAAAATATGGAACTGGAAAAAGAAGCACCTTTTTTAGCAAGTATTAGCAGAGATAATGTCTTTAAAACTCCCGAAGGTTACTTCGAAGGGCTATCAGAGCAGGTTTTAAATCAAATAAAATTAAATGATTTTGCTGGCGATGAGAATAACTTTAACGTCCCGGAAGCTTACTTTGAAAACCTTAGCCAACAAATCCAATCCGCAGTTTATTTAGATGCTTTAAAAAACAACAGTGCAAAAAACGATGGTTTTAATGTCCCTGCAGATTATTTCTCGGATTCACAATCACGAATATTGGACAGCATCAATGCCAAGCCTAAAACATCAAAAATAATTAAGCTTCACTTTATCAGGTATGCTGCGGCGGCCTGCATTTTATTCACTACATCTTTAGGAATCTATTTTAACGTTAAAAATGCGACTTCTTTAGATACAAAACTTTCAAAAATTCCGGCAAAAGAAATAGAACTTTATTTAAATCAACATACAGATTCAAATGATTTACCTATGCTGATTGAAAACATTGATGACAATGCAAATTTAAGTATTGATGATTTTAATGTGGAGAAAACTAATTAAATTCAAACAATGAAATCTGTAATAACTTTTATATTCATTATCATATTTTCTTTGTGTCAAAGCAATATTTCACTTGCACAAAATCCTGGCAAAAAAGCAAAACAAATTGAGGCCATAAAATTTGGCTATATCTCTGGCAGGTTAAACTTAACCGCACAGGAATCACAAGATTTCTGGCCTTTGTACAGACAATACCAGTCAGACTGGAGCCAATTACTGGCCGAAAAGAAGAAGAACAGATTGGCAAACGCGGCCAACCCAGACAAAGCCATTGATGATGATTTTAATTTTGAAAGTAAGCTGTTAGAATTGAAAAAAAACTATCGGATGGCTTTTAGTAAAATCCTTCCGCCCGAAAAAATAAAGAAACTGTATCAGGCAGAACGGGATTTTAGGGAAGAACTGATAAAACAGCTTAAAAACCGACCACAGTAAATTAGCACATCTGTATCTGTTAAACAGATTGTTTATAGACTCCTCCATACCATCTTCGTCCCCTGTTCGCATAGCACCTAGGAAATCCCGAAGGAGTTACGGAGAAGTACCGAAGGAAAGGTAGACTAAAGGTGCAGTAAGCGCGGAGTTGGGGTGGACTATAGGTGGACTTACAAAAAGAAAACTTGTGATTTTTAGAGGTGATCTGTAGCTTTAAGCTTCTAGCTAAACTACAAAAAATACGGCGGAATAAAAAGAAATTTTCACATTATTCCGGTAAATAGAAATAACATTAGATTACCAAACAAGGAAGAATATTCAAAAGAGTAAGCCGGATCCCTACCCGTCTGAAGCGGAAAGTGCTAAAAGCAGTGCCAAGTTTGGCGATGGCAATAGCGTTTGTACTGCCTGGCAGATAAACTCTAATTCCCTTTTCTAATTAGCAATTAAAAGCAGATTTACGAATTAATGTATCTTTGCAACTATGTTAAGTCAGAAACAGCTCTTTTTATTAAATACCGCCCAAACGTCTAATTTCCCGCGACTTTTAGAAGTTGAAAAAGCAGAAGGCTGTTATTTATATGATCCGTCCGGAAAGAAATACCTTGACCTGGTATCAGGTTTTGCCGTTAGCAATATTGGGCATCGCCATCCAAACGTAATCAAAGCCATACAGCAACAGCTCGAGAAGCATCTACATGTAACCGTTTACGGCGAATTTATCCAATCGCCACAGGTAAAATTTGCCCATCGTTTAAGCGAAGTTTTGCCTAAAAATTTATCATCCGTTTATTTTACCAATTCCGGTACCGAAGCTACCGAGGGTGCTTTAAAACTCGCAAAAAAATACACCAACCGTTCAGAAATTATATCATTTAACGGTGCTTATCACGGAAGTACACACGGTGCATTAAGCGTAATGGGCAACGAATATTATAAACAAGCTTACCGTCCTTTACTTCCTGATATTAAGTTCATCAACCTTAATAAAACCGAAGAATTAGAAAATATCACCACAAAAACTGCCGCAGTAATTTTAGAAGCGGTGCAAGGTGAAGCTGGCATTCGTGTACCCAACGTTGATTACATAAAAACCCTGCGTAAAAAATGCGACGAAACCGGAACACTGTTGATTTTTGATGAGATACAGACCGGCTTTGGCCGAACAGGGAAACTTTTTGCATTTGAGCATTTCGGCATTGTTCCCGATGTTTTACTCATTGCCAAAGGAATGGGTGGCGGAATGCCAATTGGCGCTTTTATCTCCTCCAACCAAATTATGGGTGCTTTAAAAGACAATCCTATTTTAGGGCATATCACTACTTTTGGGGGGCATCCGGTAAGTTGCGCAGCCGGTTTAGCTGCATTAAACACTGTAATAGATGAAGATTTGATTTGTGGCGTAAAACAGCGAGAAAACTTATTTAAAAGCTTATTAATTCATCCGAAAATAAAAGAAGTACGCGGTTTAGGCTTGATGATTGCGGTACAACTGACAAATTTTAACGAGGTAGAGGAAGTAAGCAAAGGTTGCATAAACCACGGGATAATTATAGATTGGTTTTTACATTGTGATACCGCATTAAGAATTGCGCCACCATTAACCATCACAGAAGAAGAGATAAAATTTGCCTGTGAAACAATCATCGGCGTAATTTCTGAGCTATAAATCTTGAGCTTAAGCCCAAAAACTATCAAAAAACAATATGGATTATTTAGAACAAGCAAAACTATTTTTAGTAACCAAAGGTGCAGATTTTGGAATTACAATGATTAAAGCCGTTTTAATTGCTTTTATCGGCTGGCAAATTGTAAAGTTTTTATCAAAAGCTTTTGCCAATTTAATGGAAAGAAAAAACGTAGATCCTTCTTTACGGGTTTTCCTAAGAAGTTTAGTGCAAAATATCTTATTAATTCTCCTCATATTAAGTGTACTGTCAACCTTAGGAATTGAAATGACATCCTTCATTGCTATGCTAGGTGCGGCAGGCTTGGCCATCGGTTTGGCTTTACAAGGCAGTTTAGCCAATTTTGCAGGAGGCATTTTAATTTTAATGTTAAAACCATTTAAGGTAGGAGACGTTATTGAGGCACAAGGTGTTACCGCTTCAGTTTCCGAAATCCAGATCTTTCATACCATTTTAAAAAGCTTCGATAACAAAACTATCATTATCCCTAACGGAAAATTGTACAACGACATCATCACTAATTACAGCACAGAATCTGCCCGTACAATACAATGGGTTTTTGGCATTGGCTACAACGATGATATTGACCAAGCCAAAGCAATTATTAAGGATATTATATTTTCTGATGAGCGTATTATTGACCGCGACACGCCATACATTTATGTTGACAGTTTAGGAGAAAGTTCTGTAAATATTAGGGTGAGGGCCTTAGTTGGCAATGATGATTATTGGGACGTTTACCTTACCAAACTGGAGCACATTAAAAAAGCTTTTGATAAGGCAGGTGTTTCTATACCATTTCCGCAAAGAGATGTGCATCTTTTTAAACATGAAAAATAATTTTTAATAACCCGATATTCCCATCGGGTTATTTGATTTTATAACAATTGCCAACATACATGAGTTTATACCATACTTTTTCTTTTTTGATAGTGCTGTCGGCAATTTTCGCATACATCAATTTCAGGTATTTAAAGCTTCCCCCTTCCATAGGCTTAATGTTCATCGCCCTGGTTACTTCGGTTGCCTTGTTTATCACCGGAAATTTATATCCACCCATTTTAAGTGATGCTACTCGCTTAATCAAAAGCTTTGATTTTTCCGAATTGCTTTTAGGCTCCATGTTGAGCTTTATGCTATTTGCCGGTGCCATAAACATAAATATCGAAGATTTAAAAAAAGAGAAATTACCGGTAATGATGTTCAGCACTTTTAGCGTAGTAATCTCAACTTTCGCAGTTGGCAGTGCCGCTTTTTATATCCTTCCGTTTTTTCATTTTAGCGTCCCTTATATCCATTGTTTGCTTTTTGGCTCTTTAATTTCACCTACCGACCCTATTGCGGTTTTAGAAATCTTAACAGGCACCAAAGTGCCAAAATCCTTGGAAACAAAAATTGCAGGAGAATCTTTATTTAATGATGGCGTAGCGGTAGTTATTTTTATAACCATTTGGGAAGCAGCAAAATCGCCCGAAATCCCATCGCTTTCAGAAATTGGTCTTTTATTTTTAAGGGAAGCTCTAGGTGGATTGATTTTAGGCTTTGGAGTGGGCTGGATAGGTTTTAGGCTCATGCAACGCATAGACAATTACAAAGTAGAAGTAATGATTACGCTGGCCATTGTAATGGGCGGATACACCTTGGCAAGTCTCCTGCATGTTTCGGGTCCGCTTGCAATGGTAGTTGCAGGAATTTTAGTGGGCAACCACGGAAAAAAATACGCCATGTCTGACCAAACTAGCGAATACATTTCTAAATTTTGGGAACTCATTGATGATACTTTAAACGCCTTACTCTTTGTTTTAATTGGTTTAGAGCTGTTAATTATTCAAGATATCAGCAATTACCTTTGGGTGAGTGTTTTAATGGTTGTGCTTATTTTAATCATCAGGTATATCTCTGTACTTATCCCTTCTTTGATGATTAAATTCAGTGATAAATTTGAACGAAAAGCCATCTTGGTTTTAACCTGGGGAGGCTTGCGTGGCGGAATTTCAATCGCTTTAGCGCTTTCTTTAACCTACGATTTAAACAAAGAACTCTGGGTCTCCGTTACTTATTTTGTAGTGGCATTTTCTATCTTGGTTCAAGGATTGACCATCGGTAAGTTGACTAAAAAACTAAACTTCGGAAAAAAAATTAATGAGTAAATATCTTGTAAATTCGCTATTTTGTTTCGCGATAAACAACCCTATGAAACGCATCAATACCAGATTAAACCCTCTCCCTATAAAATAAACTGTATGCTCAGTATCAGAAATATTGTAAAAGAATACGCCAAACACCGGGCTTTGGACGATGTAAGTTTAGAGATTGAACGCGGAAGTATATTTGGATTATTGGGCCCAAATGGTGCCGGAAAAACATCTTTAATAAGAATCATCAACCAAATTACTGCGCCAGATAGTGGCGAGATTTATTTCAACGGCGAAAAATTAAATCAAAATCACATTAGTAAAATTGGTTACCTGCCAGAAGAAAGAGGTTTGTATAAGAAGATGGAAATTGGGGAGCAGATGCTTTACTTAGCCCGATTAAAAGGACTAAGCCGGGCTGATGCCACTGAAAAAATCAGGTATTGGTTTGAAAAAATGGAGATGCAAAGCTGGTGGAAAAAAAAGGTGGAAGACCTTTCAAAAGGGATGCAACAAAAAGTACAGTTTGTAGCCACCGTATTACACGAACCAGAGTTGATCATCTTAGATGAGCCTTTCTCGGGGTTCGATCCGGTGAACGCAGAAATCATTAAAAATGAGATCTTGGAGCTGAACCAAAAAGGCTCGACCATCATTTTCTCCACACACCGCATGGAATCTGTAGAAGAACTTTGTAACCACATCGCCCTCATCCATAAATCTCATAAAATACTGGATGGAAGCGTAAAATCCATTAAAAACTCTTACCGAAACAACACCTTTAACATTGGGCTCAGCAAAAGCATTGAGGACGTTGATTTGCAAACTGCCGATTTATTGGCTACTAAAATCAGCGACGAAGGCGCAATACATACCGTTAAATTAAGAGCAGGTTTTAACACCAACAATTTGTTGCAAGAGCTAATTCCAATAGCAGATTTAAATTATCTGCAAGAGGTAATCCCGACCATTAATGAGATATTTATTAAAACCGTAAAAGATTAAACCATGAACAAAGTATTTTTAATTATCCAGAGAGAATACCTAAGCAGGGTTAAAAAGAAATCGTTTTTAATATTGACGTTTTTGGTTCCTTCGCTTTTTATAGGGATGTACGTTGCTATATTTTTTATTTATAAAAGCAATAACCAAACGGCAAAACAATTTAATGTGATTGATAAAAGCGGGATTTTTGTCAACCAGTTTAAAAACCATTCCAACGTTAAATTTAGCTATCCGGAGATGGATTACGAGCTGGCGAAAAAAGAAACTCGACAGGTAAAAGATTTGTTTTTGCTTTACATTCCGGCAGATTTTAAAGAAACAGGAAACGTAGAAATTATTGGCGAAAAGAAACCTGGAATAGCTTTAGTTGGCGACATTGAAAACCAAATGGAAAGCATTTTACAAACCAAAAAACTGTTGGCCGCAGGTATTGACACCTCCATTTTAAACAGCGCAAAAACAACGGTAAATATTAACGCCAAACAGCTTACAGATGAGGGCGAAAAAGACGCCAGCATCGGCGCAACTTATGTAGTTGGCTTTTTAGGCGCTTTTTTAATTTATTTGGCTTTATTTATTTACGGCGCACAAGTAATGCGGGGCATTATCGAAGAAAAAACCAGCAGAATTGTAGAGGTAATTGTGTCATCGGTGAAACCGTTTCAATTAATGTTGGGCAAGATTATTGGAATTGGCGCCGTTGGCTTAACACAATTTTTGCTATGGATTATTTTAAGCACTGGCATATCAACCATTGGCGCAAGTGTTCTAATGAATTCAAGCGATACTAAAACCGAACATGTATTGACCAAAAGTAGCAATAAAGCCGAAATGTCTCCGCAGCAGGGCGGTGTGGCGCAACAATTTTTTAAAGCGGCCGATACCATTAACTTTCCGTTCATCATCGGGACGTTTATATTTTATTTTATTGGTGGCTATTTATTGTATAGTGCGCTTTTTGCCGCCGTGGGTTCTGCAGTAGATAGCGAAACAGAAACGCAACAGTTTATGTTGCCCATTACATTACCCCTCATTTTCACCTTTATTTTAGGGATGAATGTGGTGGTCAACAATCCGGATAGTAATTTATCGTTTTGGCTTTCTGTGGTTCCGTTCACCTCGCCTATCGCCATGATGATTCGGATTCCATTCGGTGTTCCGGGTTGGCAATTGGCACTTTCAGTCGTTTGCTTAATCGGCGGCTTTATATTTACGACTTGGGTGGCATCCCGAATTTACCGCGTGGGCATTTTAATGCATGGCAAAAAAATCACTTACAGAGAACTGGCAAAATGGTTTAGGTATAAGGAGTAATTTTGAATGAGTGAGGGATCAATTTTGAATGAATGATCGAAGGATTGAATGCTTTGCAATGAGAGAATGATTGAATAGTGAACGTTATAAATTATTTACCTATAAAAGCCACCAGACTACGGACTAGCAACCATGGACAATGGATTAAAAGAATTTTTGAAGGAGTGAATAAGTGGAGGATTGAATACTCTGTAAATTTGAATACGCTAAATTAAATTTACCCACTTGAGAAACATCCAGACTGCGGACAACGGACTACCGACGTCGGACTATCATAAACTATGGACAACAGTAACAACAAAAAAGCAGTAATAGACATCGGTACCAATACTTTTCATCTGTTAATTGCTACAGTTGATAAGGATAAAAACATTAATGTGATTTATAAAAAAACCATCCCCGTAAAATTGGGCGAAGGTGGTGTCAACAAAGGCTTTATTACTCCGGAAGCTTACCAGCGTGGAATTGATGCGCTAATTTTATTTAGAAAGGCGCTAGATGAAAATGGAATGAACTCGGTAAAAGCTACGGCAACTGCTGCCGTACGGGGAGCAACAAACGGGCAACAATTTATAGATGAGGCCTTATCAAAAGCCAATATCAAAATCGAGATTATCGACGGTTTAAAAGAAGCAGAATATATTTATGTTGGCGCAAAAGGTGCAGGAGTTTTAAATGACAGCACTGCACTAATTATGGATATTGGCGGGGGAAGTGTAGAATTTATCCTTTGCAACCAAAAGCAAATCTTCTGGAAAAAAAGCTGCCTTTTAGGTGCCGCAAGATTATTGGCAGATTACTATCAGCATGAAAACGCTATTGATCTTGCTACAATTTCAAAAATGGAGTCAGCTTTTGAGCTTACCTTGGTTGAGCTACAATCAGAAATTAAAAAATTAAACCCAACCACGCTCATTGGTACGGCTGGCTCTTTTGATTCTTATGCCAACATGATTTCAGTTCGCGAGAATAAGATTTTTGATGCCGGTAATACCAAAAGTTTCACACACCAATTTGAACAGTTTAGTAATTTATTGGAAGAAATTATTGCCAGCACCCATCAGCAAAGAGTAGAAATGAAAGGCTTGATTCCCTTACGAACAGATATGATTTTAATGGCTTCGATACTTACAAAGTACATTTTAAACCAGTCAGGTATTAAAGAAATAATCACCTGCACCTATTCTTTAAAAGAAGGGCTGTTGCTTAATGATTGAGTTATAAAATGATTGAAGGACTGAATGAGAGAAGGATTGAATGCTTTGCATAATTTATAAGCTATTCTATCATTCAAAATTCATTCCTTCAAAATTGAAACAGCTCTTTATACAATCGTTCAGTTGGCAAACCCATTACGTTGGTGTATGATCCGTTGATGGCTTTCACGCCAATCATCCCAATCCAATCTTGGATACCATAAGACCCAGCTTTATCAAAGGGATGAAAATTATTGATATAATACCAAATTTGGTCATCGCTTAAATCAGAAAAAGTCACCTCGGTTTCTTCCGAAAAGGTAAAACATTTTTGTTGCGATTTTAGAGTAACTCCAGTTACCACCTTGTGGGTTTGGTTGTTCAGTCGCTTTAGCATCGCAAAAGCATGGCCCGCATCTTTTGGTTTTCCCAACAGCTCATTTCCTAAAATAACAACCGTATCAGAGGTAATAATTATTCCGTCCGCCGGAGCATCAAAAGCATCAGCTTTAGCTTTTGAAATATATGCAGCAACTTCTTGCAGGCTTAATGATTCGGGGTAGCTTTCATCCACATCTTTTAACCAAAGTTCATATTCAAAACCCATTAAGGTTAAAAGCTCCTGCCTACGGGGCGATTTAGAGGCTAGATATATTTTTTTAGACACTGTTCAATTTTTATGACACGCAAAAATGCAATAATTATCCTTTAATGATAATATTAAATTAGGTTTTGAAAATATATATCCATCAAATTTATTAACAATATTATTCCACTTTTTTGGCCTCTTGGTACTGATTGTGTATAACCGTCCGCAGAAAAACATAAATAATGTCACTTACCTTGAAACAGCAACAAGCAAAAAACCTTTTACCTACTAGGTTTACAGAGGTGAAAAGAATTAAGAACAACAATGAAGTTAATGCCTTTTACAGCGATTGCGTAAAGCGCTTACGTAATGCGTCGCAATGGAATTACATGAGCCTTTCCAACTTTGGCCACCAAATAAGTGCTCATGACGCAATGGGTTTACCCATAACCAGAGAACTAGGAAAAGGAGATTATTTAAAAGTTGTTGCTCATGCAGATGCAGATGGAAAGCGCTTTTTTTGGTTTTTAATTGAGGATGTATCTAAAGAAACAGAACTGGGTTCTTACGAGGAATCGGTATGTATTACACTTAGAGAAATCGAAAACCCTGGCTTAATCACAGAACTTTCATCTATAAATTCTTTAAAAACTAAATGTGAGCTGCATTTACGCCGGCTGATAAATACCATTAGTATGGATATCAAAATCATTAACCAAAGCACAATAGATCAATCAAAAAATTTCCTTAACTACTTTAAATGGGAAATGTTTGCCAAGCAAATTCTACTACAATTATAATTTAAAACAATTTATCATGGAAAACCAAGAACAAATCGTGTCCGATTTAAAAGGACTCATCAACATTTTAAATGATGGAAAAATTGGCTATAAAGAAGCCGTGAGCAACGTAGATTCCGCAAATTTAAAATCTACTTTTTTAGAACTCAGCAACCAGCGCTATGCTTATGAAGAGGAATTGAAAGAACACCTTTTGCAACATGGTGGCGCATCTGACAATGACGAAGGTGGTGTTTTGGGCACTTTGCACAGAGCATGGCTAGACATTAAAGATGCTTTTACCTCAAAAAATGACGCTGCAATTTTGGAAGCCATTATAACCGGCGAAAAGGCTGCGCTTGCCAAATATGATGAAGTGTTAGAAGATTACCGCGACCATGCTGATCATTATGCGCTTTTAATGAAACAAAGAGAAGGAATTGCAAGTGCGTTAAGCAAAATTGAAACGCTTAAAGTTCAATTTGATCAATAAAATTATTGTTTTGTGAGAAAATCCCTGAGTTAGGTTTTAAACCTTTCTTGGGGATTTTTTATTTAATAGAACCATCGTCCGCATTGGGTTGCTCAACAAACCAATTCCCCTGTACTTTAAGTACCTTTTCTATAATATCCCTTACCACGCCTTCTCCACCTTTAAATGCCGAAATATAAGTACTAATATCCTTAATTTCTTGTACCGCATCTGCCGGCGCAACTGCAATGGCAACCTGTTCCATAATTTCCTGATCGGGCAAATCATCTCCCACATAAAGTACCTCTTCTGGTTTTAAACCATTTTTATTGATAAAATCTAAAAAGAAAGGCATTTTATGCGAGGCATTTAAATAAACATCCTTAATGCCCAACCCCTTCAACCTCAGTTTTACCGCGTTGGTTTTGGCTCCGGTAATTACCGCCATTTGATAGCCTTTTTTTATCGCCAATTGCATGGCATAACCATCTTTAATGTTAAACTGACGTAATTGCTCGCCACTTTCGGTGACTAAAATATTACCGTTGGTTAATACGCCATCCACATCAAAAACAAATGTGGTAATGTCTTTTAATTTATCAAGCATCAAAAAATAGTTAATTAGCCCCTAAAAATATCCAAAAGCTCACTCAACTGCGCCGCTTGTTCATCACTGATATTGTTTTTAAACTTAGCTGCCATTGCTTCTTCTAGCTTAACTCCAGCTAAAAGCGCTAAACCTTTATCGCTGATTAAAATATCAACTGCCCTCCTATCGCTTTCACAAACGGTACGTGTAACCAGTCCTTTGGACACCAAACGATCAACAATCCGCGACGCATCAGACATTTTATCCAACATGCGTTCTTTTATAATGTTAACAGTGGCAGGCTTAGGGTGTTGCCCTCTAAGGATACGCAAAATATTAAATTGCTGAGGGGTTATTTTTGACTTAGCCAGCTCTGCTTTAATTACGCTATTGAGCCAATTATAGGTATAAATGATATTTACAGATACTTTTTGATAGTTATCTTTAAACTTTGCGTTCTGAATTTCTTTTTCAATTTCCATTTTTTTGCAAAAATTAACTAGTTGCCTTATCGGCCTGCTTTCCTTTTTTAAATTTCCAGGGGCAGTGCTTACATACATTTTTACAGCAGTAACCCCTCTGTAAATGGTAATGTTCTGTAAAAACGAAATTACCATCTTCGTTGATGTAATAATCTATCTTTTCCTTTAACATTAAAGAATCTTTACCGTTAACGAATCGCTAAAATACGTTTTTAGTTGATTTCCATCACCATGTATGGTCCAAACCTGTTGAGGTTCAACTTGTTTAATAGTTTCCAAAATATCATCCCAATCTACATGGTCTGATATATACAGGCTCTCATCGTTTCCGTACTGCAAATTCTTCCAGCCAGAAGCAAACATTTTTACCACCCCTACCGCTTTTCCGTAGCTATTAAACGTTAAAGGGGGTACCATATAAACCTGATTCTCCTGATTTTGTTTAAATGCTTTCCTATCATAATGTTGAAAAGAACCCAAATCAATCCCGTTGTTTTGGTATAATTGATGCACCGGAAAAATAGAGTAATGCAAGTGAATTACCTTTTGCGGACAAACCTGATTAATGAGTTTGGTTAAGCGTTGTGCTTTGCCCAAACCGTAAACACCCAAAAGTATATTACCGGATATCTGGTTTAGTTTGGCTATTTCCTGTTCTGGATCTGGATGTTTGGTATCGGGATTTGCAAAGGTGGTTTCAGTAATCAAAACGTCTGCTTTGCAAAATTCAATAGCTTCACAACTTTCATCTTTCTGCAATTTGAAATCCCCCGTAAACAGATAGCTTATCCCTAAATAATCCATCTTTACCATTGCCGAACCTAAAATATGCCCTGCCGGCAAAAACGTGATGGCTACCGGCCCTAAATTAAAAACCTGATGATAGCTAAAGATGTTAAAGTAAACCCCAGCACTTTTTTTGAAACGGAGTTTCATTACCTGTTGTGTAAAAGCAGTACAAAAAACATGCTGGTTTCCGGGTTTGGCGTGGTCTCCGTGAGCATGCGAAATAACTGCATTGTTTACGGGAACCTGCGGATCAAGATAAAAATCTCCGTATTTACAATAAAGCCCATCGGCGGTTTTTACCAAAAAATCGTCTAACATATATGGCTTTTATAAATGTTGCGAAATAAGATCCATAAATTTCTGATGTAATGCTAACACCTGCGTAATCAAAAACTTATCCTCATTATTGCTGATAAAAAAGTCGGCTTTTGTCAATTTCTCTTCTTCATTCATTTGGTTTTTTATCCGATCTTTCACTTTTTCCTGCGTCACGGCATCTCGTTCCATCACTCTTTGTATCCTCAGCTCTTCTTTTGCACTCACTAACACATTAAAGTCGTTTTGTAAGTAAGAGCCGCTCTCAAAAAGTAGGGCCGCTTCTTTTAAAACGTATGGACTAGATTGTTGGACAGTCCAAGCATCCATTGCTCTAAATACCGCAGGATGCACAAATGAGTTTAATGTTGCCAATTTTTCGGGATGGCTAAAAACTAAATTAGCAATATGTTTTCTGTTTAAAGTTTGGTCTTTAAAATAAGAACCTGCTCCAAAACTGGATTTAATTTGGCTGATGAGCAACGCATCAGTCACCATTAAAGTTTTGGCAACGTCATCAGCATAAAAAACGGGAATATCGAGCAATTCAAAAATTTTGCAGACGGTGGTTTTACCACTACCAATGCCCCCGGTAATTCCTATCTTCAGCATTATTTTTTAATCATAAAGTAAACTTGGTCCGGTTCTGCTCTTCTGATTCTCAAAAAAGGCTTTTTCTTTACAATGGTAACCGGCAACATATCTGCACCAAAGTTTTTCCAGATACTCAAATCAACAATCGCATCAAAATCATCCTCGTGGGTACTTTCAAAATCAGATAAGGAAACCATAAATGTGACCTTAACCTTATCCGGAATAAGTTTAACGTTATAATACTGGGTATTGTTGATAATCTTAACGGGAATATAAAGCTGTTTCTCGGTAAATTGTTCAACGGGGATTTTTACATCAGTAACCGGTGGATAAAGTGTAATATTTGGTGCATTTGATGCTTTAAGAGATATTTTATCAGTGATGGTATGGTTGATTCCCTCACGGTCGAAGGTGTCTGTTTTCCAGTATTTTATTTTTTGCAAAGCTTCCAACGGACCGGTAACTGTTACAGAATCTGGCTTCATTTCAATTTTTGACGATTGTCCAAACTGTTTCACAAAGCTTAACTTACTCACCAACCTAACCGGTACTTTTTTCACCTTTCGTGTGGTAAAATCAAAATACAAAGTATCTGGCTGTACGCTTACTATTTTTTGCTCTGATGAATAGTAGGCATTAATCAAGCGCATCTGATCGGTAAAGGTAACGTAGTTTCTTTTACTTAAAGAGCTCAAATCAACCTTAACATCTCTCGGGTAAATCCGCATGCGGGTGAACAACAATTGCCAGCCTGTGCCTTGTACGGTCAGTTCCACGGTATCAGACTGTAATGGATTAAATGCTTTATTAACCGGTAAATTTTTAAAACTCACCACCGTTTTAACTTGGTATTCGTATTTATTAGATAAAGAAAAAAACAGCCATGTAACTACCGCAAAAACCAAACAAGTAAAGAAAATACTTATTTTACGTCTTTCAACTGCTGTTAATTTTATGAGCGCCATTTTGTTATCAAGCAAAAAATAAGGTGACCAAAGTAAATGTAAAAAAAAATGCCGTTTTTGTGTAAAAACGGCATTCTTATATTTTAATAAAAGCTTACTTGTTCAACTCTTTTGATGAATCTAATGATACTGCCGCTTTATCAAATCTGATTTTACCGCCACCTTCTGTCTCCACTAAAATAGTAGTTTCATTCATATCGGCAATTCTACCGTGTATTCCTGCGGTGGTGATAATTTTATCGCCTTTTTTAAGCTCGGCTATAAACTTTTTATGGTCTTTTGCTTTTTTCATTTGTGGCCTAATCATGAAAAAATAAAAAACGACTACAATCAAAATCATTGGTAAAAAATTCATGATTTGACTGGATACTTGCAACAAAACAAAATTTAACATATTTACTTAATTTATTTATTTAACAACTTCTCCTATTAAATGTACTTCTGTGTTTTCTGGAATGGTATTAGAAACAATGGTTACCACTTTATCCTGTAAACCTTCTTTTCCGGCACTGTTAAATGTTACTTTAACTTCGCCTGCTGCACCTGCCGGAATCGGTTCTTTTGGTACTTCTGGAACTGTACAGCCACAAGTAGCGTAAGAATCCTTAATAATCAATGGCGATTTTCCGGTGTTTACAAATTTAAAGTTGTAAGATACTTTTTCGCCCTGCTTAATCTTACCAAAATCATAAGTGCCTTTTTCAAACTTCATCACCGGCGCACTTGCCGCATCAACATTTGCCGCAGCGCTGTCTGTACCTGCTTGGTTTTTGATGTTTGAATTGTTACATGCGCTAACTGAGATTAACGCTACTAATCCTAAAAAAATATTTTTCATCTTTCTTTTATATGGAGTTCATTAATACTATTTAAAACAAACTATCATTAAAAATGGCTTTTCGGTTTAAGCCTTTTGCTTTCGACTTTTTATAACAGTCCTCTGCCGTATTTTCTAACTTTTCCCTGCTCCTTTAAATCATCTAAAACCTTATCTAAAATTCCGTTTATAAAAGCATTGCTTTTTGGTGTACTAAATTCTTTGGCTATTTCCAAGTATTCGTTAATGGTTACCTTAACCGGGATACTGGTAAAATAAATTAACTCTGCCAAAGCCATCTTCATCAAAATAACATCCATCATGGCAATTCTATCTCCGTCCCAATTTTTGGTTTTTGCACCAATCAATTCTTGAAAAGCAGTACTGTGTGCGATGGTTTTCTGATAAAGATCTAAAATAAACTCTCTGTCTTCATCCCAGTTTGCACTTACCTGTGCCAATTTTTGTTCAGCACTTTCTGATGAAAAGTTCTTCAGCGTTTTTGCAATCATTGCCTGCAACACATCCTGATCTACCTGCCAGTTCAAATGCTTCTCTTCTAACGCTTGTTGTGCTAAGGTTGATTTTAGAATTATCTTTTTAAAGATAAACTTAATTAAATCCTTATCGCTGTGTAAATCATCATCAGTTTTCACAAGATATTCTTTATATTCATCACTATTTTTAAGTGTTGAAAATAAAGACCTCGCCAGTTCCGGATCAAAATTCCAAGAAATCTTATACTTTTTAACGGCATCAATATAGGCACTATTGCTTAGCAGAAGCTTGATAAATCTATTATCCAATACTTTTAAGCTTGGATTTTTATCATCCTCAGATGGCAAGTGCTTGTTTGCCCTATCAATTGCATCTACCTCTGCATATTGCACTACATCAACTATTAAAGCCAACAAACTAACGTACATTTCATAAACCTTATCCACACTTGCCAATAAGTTTTTTTCATGCTGTTTGATATCTTTCACTTCTGACTGTTGGAATGCATAAATTACTTGCATTACCTTAACCCTTAGATGCCTTCTGTTTAACATTTTTAAAGAACGATTTGGCTTTATCAGCCGTTTATATTTAATTTATTTATTGAAAGTCCGAGGTTTTTAGTCCGCTGTACGCAGGCTGATTTGCTCGGTTTTGTTTTATTTTAAAGTCCGA
>NZ_CAMLIG010000005.1 GCF_946480185.1 uncultured Pedobacter sp.
AATTTATTCTTTGATGCTCACTTTTTATAACCGTTTATCTAGCAACTTGAGTTAAATAATAAATTTTATTTAAAACTGAGAAGATCTAATTATCAGAGTCTTATTTTATAAAATGCCAGCAGATCGCTAATTTATAAACCCTCCCGAAAATTTGGCACAACAATAGCATCTGAAATAGCAATTATAAAAATATAAATGAAAGACTTTCCTATAACCGCGAAAAGATCGCTCGAACTGTTAGGCTTATTTTTACTAGGTTATATTACCATGGTGGCCAGTAATATTATCATGCCTTTGCTGTTGGCTTTTTTTTTAAGCATCTTATTGTTGCCTATACATCGGTTTTTAATCAAAAGAAAAGTGCCGGAATCACTCTCTATTATCATTCCAATTCTGCTTATGTTGGTTGTAGTTGCCGGGTTAGTTTGGTTTTTTTCTGCACAAATCCAAATTTTAATTGACGATTTTCCTGAAATTAAGAAAAATATAAATATTCATCTTAATAGCTTAAGCAACTGGATCAGTGGCTTTACCCACTACTCAACTAAAGACCAAATTGCTTTTCTCGATAAACAAAGCAATAAAATACTTGACAGCGCTGGCGCCATTTTGGGTGGCATTGTAGGTTCTGTTTCTGGAGCGTTTATTTTCTTTGGCTTGTTGCCAATTTACATTTACCTCATTTTGGCATACAAAAACCTGTTGTTAAAATTTTGTATCATGTGGTTTAGCAACGATGATTTGCCTGTTGTAAAAGAAAGTATTCAAGATATTGAAAGCATTATCCAAAGTTATTTGGTGGGTTTACTGATACAGATAGGCTACATTACCGTTTTGCTGGGCTGTACGCTTTGGATCATCGGGATCAAACATGCCTTACTGATTGGTGTTTTATTCGCTATTTTAAATCTTATTCCATACATCGGGGCACTTTTTGGGAATATTTTAGGCGTAATGTTAACAGTGAGCTCTTCTCAGGAGTTATGGCCCATATTTACTGTTTTAGGTGTAATAGCGGTAGTTCAGTTTTTAGATAATAACATCCTAATGCCTCGGATAGTGGGTTCCAAAGTTCAAATCAACAGCTTAGTTGCCATTGTTGGGATAGTAATTGCTGGAAATATTGCTGGTATAGCCGGGATGTTTTTAGCCCTGCCAATTATTGCAGTACTAAAAATTGCTTTTGACCGTACCCAATATTTTAAAAAGTGGGGCGTATTGATTGGTACAGATATCCCGGATGAAAATCCGTTAAAAGAGTAGTTTTCAAAACCTCACAGGTTTAAAAAAAATCTGTGAGGTTTAAGTTAAAAAGCTTCTCCCAAAGAAATATAAAAGCCAGAAATTCTTTTTTCGCCGATAGGCTTTTCGCCCATTGCGTAATCAATTCTTAACGCCAAGCCTTTCTCTAAATCAAAAAAGAATCTTGCGCCTAAACCATAGGTGGGTTTAAAATTGGTATCGTTAAAACTGTTTTTGTTAAAAACTTTTCCCGCACCGCCAAAAGCAACTAAGCCAAATCTGGGTACAGGCCTAAACCTAAGTTCCGCTTGCGAGGTAATCAAGTTTTCATCCCTAAACCGCCCGCTATAATAAGCCCGCATAAATTGGTCGTTTCCTAATTGCCGTAACATATAAAAAGGTACAGGTTTATCACTGATTAAACCTTCATAGGTAGCGTTTAACGCTAGATTTAAAGATTTTGTTAAGGTGTGAAAATTTCTTAAATCTGCTGTGATTATACTGCCATTATAATTTGGCGAACCAAAAAAATCAGGTGCGTAACCGTATTGTAATTTGGCGTACAATCCTTTTGAAGGATATGGAACATTATCTCTCGAATCATAAAAAGAAGTGGCTTTAAAAAACATAAACTGTCCGCCATCCCTATCATTTAAAGTTGGGCTGGTGCTGTAAATACCACCTGTCTCTTTATCAGTAAATTTTTGATTTTCATATTCAATACCACCACCTAAATAAAAATGCGTAAAAACTTCCCGCTCTAACTCGCCGTTAATTTTAAACCTGCGCAAATTTATTTTGTCTTCATCAAGCAGTAAAGTTTCATTCCCGATGCCGTAAAAATTAAAGGGCTGGTTTAAAAATTTAGCTTCGGCAATGTAATGGTATTTGTTTTGTGCGGCCCAAACATCGGTTTTAAAACCTATCTGAACCCTTTTTTTTGTGCTAAAACCTACAACGCCATAAGCCTGAGAGGCTTTTGTATTTGGATCTTTTTTATCGGTATAAAAAGAATAAATGCCAACTGCCCCAAGTGTTAAGCCAGCTTCTTGCGAGTAGCCAAACAATGGAACCGGCAAAAAGCTGTTGTGGCGAGTAGTGTCATCAGAAAAAACTTTATTTAAAATTTTCAGCTGTGCACTCAGTTTTAGTGAACATAAAGTAAGCAATAAAACGTAAAATATTTTTTTCATCTGGTAATGATTGTCAGTTGCGATGTTTCAGCTTTTAGCACTTAGCTTTCGCCTAAAAAAGCGCAATATAAAGCTTTAATCGCCACCAAAAAACAAAGCTTTTCTTTCAGTCGGGTTAAAACCCTATTTTTGCAAAAAAATTGAATTACTATGAGTAACGAAAGAGGCCCGATTTCTCAGTTTATTGAGAAAAACTATTTGCATTTTAACGCGGCGGCATTAATGGATGCGGCGAAAGGATATGAAGCCCATTTAGATGAGGGCGGAAAAATGATGATTACCCTTGCTGGTGCAATGAGTACGGCAGAATTGGGAATTTCTTTGGCGGAAATGATTAGACAGGATAAAGTTTCCATCATTTCTTGTACCGGTGCAAATTTGGAAGAAGATATTATGAATTTGGTAGCGCACTCGCACTATAAACGCGTCCCTAACTATAGAGATTTAAGCCCGCAAGATGAGTGGGATTTGTTAGAAAACCACTATAACCGCGTTACTGATACTTGTATCCCCGAAGAAGAAGCTTTTAGAAGATTGCAAAAACATATCGAAAAAATTTGGAAAGATGCCGAAGCTTCTGGCGAACGCTTTTTCCCGCATGAATACATGTACAAAATGTTGTTAAGTGGCGACTTGGAACAGTATTATGAAATTGATCCGAAGAACTCGTGGATGTTAGCTGCGGCTGAGAAAAACTTGCCAATTGTTGTTCCGGGCTGGGAAGATTCTACTATGGGAAATATCTTTACATCTTATGTGATTAAAGGTCAATTAAAAGCTACCACGATGAAAAGCGGTATCGAATATATGGCTTGGCTGGCAGATTGGTATCCGAAAAATTCTGCTGGAAAAGGTATTGGTTTTTTCCAGATTGGTGGCGGAATTGCAGGTGATTTCCCGATTTGTGTTGTTCCTATGCTTTATCAGGATATGGAAATGGAAAATATTCCTTTCTGGAGTTATTTCTGTCAGATTTCTGATTCTACAACATCTTACGGTTCTTACTCGGGCGCAGTACCTAATGAGAAAATCACTTGGGGAAAACTAGATGTGAATACCCCAAAATTCATTGTTGAATCTGATGCTACTATCGTAGTCCCTTTAATGTTTGCCTGGATTTTGAAGCAATAATTTTTTAAGCCGAAGGCTCAAGACGAAAAGCCTAAGGCTAAAAATAGAAAAGGGATTTATCAAACGATAAATCCCTTTTTGCTTGCTGAATTTACGTTAAGTACTCAGCTTTTAGCCTTAAGCTTTGTGCTTTTAGCTTAACTAAATCTTATAAGCCTGTCTGGCTAATAATTTCCACTCGCCATTTGGCTGTTTTGTAAAAACCAACATAATTCCTAAATAAACCTCGCCAGGGTTGCCGTTGTCGTTTGTTTTTGCATATAAATTATGTCTTACAATCGCGGTGTTTCCATCAATCAAAATGCTTTGCTTGGTAATATCGATAGTTACAAAATCCGATTGGTTGGTTACCAATGCCTGCACAAACTCTTTTTTGTTCTGGATTTTCCCGCTCGAGTGTCCGTAGCTTAAACTGTCATTTGCAATATATTCCAAATCGGCTTGTCGGCCACTAATCAAAGCATTAATTAAATAAGTTACTGCATTTTCAACCTCCGCTTTTTTATCCTGCGCTTTTAAGTTTAGGCTAACCACCGAAACCAAAAGAAAGAACAATACTGTTTTTTTCATATCTACAATTGTTTAATGTGCTACTAAAATAGGCTTTTTGTTTTAAATGTAACTAACGTAAGTTTTGGGTCTATCGACGTTATCCAGCCCAAGCACAGACCTTAATTGAACTTCTTTTCGCCCTTGGTGGTTGCGGAAATGATGAAGAAATAATAGCACTACCATTATAGCAACCGGCGCAGGCGAGAGTTTATTCAGGTTGTTAATTGTTTTTTATTGGCTTTCATGTGTTCGCTCCGCTCGAGTTTGTTTACTTTTTTCGGAAAAAAGTAAAAGCCCTTGCCCGGCATGAGGGCAGAAAAGACTGTGCGGGAAGGCTAAAATTACCATTTAGAGTAGTTTTAGGCAAGACGCTAATAAAGAAAAGACCCAAAACTCGCGTTAAATATTAGAAATAGCTAAAGGTGGCGCCTCAATTTTTTTACCTTTGCCATATTATTTAAAAATTTATGAAAGTATCCGCATTAGCACAATCATTAGTTGGTTCCGAGATTATTAAAATTGCCGGCGAGGTTAACGAAATGAAAGCAAAAGGGGTAGCAATAGCCAATTTGACTATCGGTGATTTTGATCCAAATTTATTTCCGATACCAAAGGTTTTGGAAGATCATATTGTTAAGGCTTATGCGGCGCACCAAACTAATTACCCGCCGGCAGACGGTGTTTTGTCTTTAAGGGAAAGCGTTTCAAAGTTTTTAGATAAAAAATTGGGCTTAGCTTACGATGCTAAAACCGAGATATTGATTTCGGGCGGTTCCCGACCTTTAATTTACGCCACTTATTTGGCTTTGCTTGATGCCGGTGATACCGTAATTTACCCTGCGCCATCATGGAATAATAACCATTATGTACATCTTTTAGGGGCAAAGGGAATTGCAGTTCCAACGCTGCCAGAAAATAATTTTATGCCAACCGGTGCAGATTTAAAACCCTTTTTAAAAGGGGCAACTTTGTTGGCATTATGCTCTCCGTTAAACCCAACCGGGACAATGTTTTCTGCTAAAGATTTAAAGGAAATAAGTGAGTTGGTTTTACAAGAAAACCAATCGAGAGGAGCTAACGAAAAGCCTTTATATATACTTTACGATCAAATTTATTCTCAACTCACTTTTGGTAATCATCAACATGTTGATCCTGTTACTTTAGTTCCGGCATTAAGAGATTATACCATTTTTATTGATGGAAGTTCTAAATGTTTTGCGGCAACAGGTGTGAGAGTAGGATGGGGTTTTGGTCCCGCCTCAATTATTAGTAAGATGAAGGCCATTGTTGGGCACATGGGCGCTTGGGCGCCTAAAGCCGAACAAGTAGCAACCAGTCATTTTATAGATGATGAGCAGGCGGTTAATAGCTTTTTAGATGGTTTTAAAGCGAAAGTTAAAACGAGTTTAAATAGTCTTTATGCCGGATTAACTGCTTTGAAAAATGAAGGTTTAGCTATTGATGCAATTGAGCCAATGGGCGCAATTTACCTGACTATAAAAATAGATTATGTTGGAAAAACTACGCCACAGGGAGAAGTTTTAGATACACCAACCAAGCTGAATTTTTATTTGATAAAAGAAGCAAATATCGCCTTAGTACCTTTCTCTGCCTTCGGAACGGAAGAAATGTGCTGGTTTAGGGCTTCTGTTGGAGCTTGTTCTGCCGAAGAGATAGAAAGTAAAATACCACAATTGAAAAAGGCTTTATTGAGCTTGAAGTAAAACATAGAGTATCCACAAAAGGGATGCTTTTTTATTTCCTAGCTAATTTGGATAGCTGATTCAAATCCTCCAAATAAATTTGGTGCTGGTGGTCAATCAGTTTTCTTGCTTTTGCTAAATCTTGCAACGCTACCGAGAAATCGCCTACTTTTATTTTGGTTTTTGCTAATAACAAAGAAGTTTCTATTTCTCCGTCAATATAATTCTGGTTCAGTGCAATGGTGTTTGCCTGTATAAAAAACCATTTTGCTTGGGTAAGCTGCCTCGACTTTAAATAGATTTTTCCTAAAAAAAGGTAACAATTAAATTCGTTGTGTTTGCCTTTTACCTTATTGCTCATTGGCAAAAGCTGTTTTATAATCAGATCTTCCGCTTTGCTGGTTAACCCCTGCGTTAAAGCTATTTTTGCTTCGGTAAACAGCAGCTCATATTTTTGTTTGTAACTGTAAAAACTCATTAAATCAGCCTTTGCCAGTTTAATAAAGTTCATCGCCTCCGTAGTCTGGTTAGTTAAGTAGTTGATTTTAATCAGGTTCAAACAGGTTTTAGCTTTCTGAATGCTGTCTGTGGTAGTATTAAAAATATCCGTTAAAATTTCAATAGAACGTTCGGTATTTCCATCGTAAAAATTAGCTAAAGCTAAAATCTCCGAAAACTTGCTGTCCGCTTTTTTCCAGTTATGGTTGTCGAAAATGCGAGTTATAAAAAAGTATTGGTTTAATGAACTGAAATAGATGTTTTCTGAAAGCTTATCCAAAGAACTATTTACCTGCAATTTGGGTTCAATGGTTTTTAAACTATCGCTGATTAAAACCGGGTTTTTATCGAATGGAATTTTTGGGGCAAGATTTTGATCAATCGCAAATAAGTTTCCCTGCGCACAGATTGTCATCACAAAAAATGTAAAAACGATTTTAGATTTTAATAAGTTGGTTTTCCAGTTCTTTATCGTGTTTTTTAACATTTTTAGCTGACTTAATTTGTGGTATATTTAAATGTTTAACACTTATAGGCAAAATCTTCCTATGGCAAAACCAAAGATGAAAACTCAATCAATTTAAACTCGAAAATTTAAATCTATTAAAATGCAATATACCAACATCTCCACCGACATTACCGACAATATTTTAAAAATCACAATCAATCGGCCAGAAAAGTTAAATGCGCTAAATAGGCAAACACTGGCGGAGCTTAACCAAATTTTGCTTGATGCTTTAAAGAATCCGGATGTTGGAGGTATGATTATAACTGGCTCTGGCGAAAAAGCTTTTGTTGCCGGTGCAGATATTTCCGAGTTTTCAAATTACAGTCCGCAAGAAGGTGAACAATTGGCTAAAGACGGGCATGCAAAAGTTTTTGACCTAATTGCGAACGCAACAAAGCCAATTATTGCGGCCATTAACGGTTTTGCACTTGGCGGAGGTTTGGAGTTGGCAATGGCCTGCCATATTAGATTGGCAAGTGAACAAGCCAGACTCGGTTTGCCGGAGGTAAGTTTGGGTTTAATTCCGGGCTATGGCGGAACACAAAGATTAACAGAATTGGTAGGTAAGGGGAGAGCTTTGGAGATTATTTTAAGTGCAAATATGATAGACGCTGCCGAAGCTTTTAGAATAGGTTTGGTAAATAAGGTTTTTCCGTTGAACCAATTGATGGAAGAGGGTGTAAAACTATTAAAAACAATTCTTTCACGCTCACCAAAGGCAGTGAGTGCGGCAATTTTGGCAGTTAATGCCGCTAAAACTCCTGATGGATTCCAGACAGAAATCAGCGAGTTTGGCAAATGTTTTGGAAACAGCGATTTTAAAGAGGGAGTAAGCGCTTTTTTAGAGAAAAGACCAGCAAATTTCAAATAACCTAATATCTTTTAATTTAATATAGATTCTTGCTGGTTAATTGTGTAGAAAGTTTTTCCCAACTAAAATAAATATTTATATTCGCTTAACTCAAATTTAATTGGGGAAAACCTTATTCCATGAAAAAGATACTCATCGTTGATGACGAAGTAAATATCGGCCTGTTACTCTCTAAATTTCTGGCCCGTAATGGCTTTGAAGTGCAAACCGCAACTTCCGGAGTTTCGGCTTTTGAAATTTTAGAGCGAGAAACTTTTAATTTGGTGCTCTGCGATTTTAGATTGGAAGATACAGATGGTAGAGAGATTCTTAAAAAAATCAAGCTTAAATATCCGCGTACAGGAGTAATCATTATCACAGGTTATTCTGATATCAAGTTAGCTGTTGAGTTAATTAAGATGGGAGCTTATGATTATATCACTAAGCCACTTTATCCGGATGAAATTTTAAATACCATTAAGAAAGCTATTGATACCCAACAGGCGCTTAATGAGGAGATGGATAAACCAAAATCTGCTACGGAGTCTGGCAAAAACAGAGAAGTCAATAACCAGGATTTCCGTCAGGAAGATTATGTAGTAGGTCAAAGTGCGCCTGCAAAGGAATTAATACGTCAGATAGATTTAGTTGCGCCAACAACTTACAGTGTCATACTCATCGGCGAAAGCGGTACCGGAAAAGAATCGGTTGCAAAAAGTATCCACCTAAAAAGTCCTAGAAAAGATAAGCCATTTATAGCCATGGACTGCGGTTCTTTAACAAAAGAATTGGCAGGTTCCGAGTTTTTTGGACATGAGAAAGGATCATTTACCGGAGCTTTATACACTAAAATCGGCCATTTTGAAATGGCAAATGGAGGAACTTTGTTTTTAGATGAGGTAGGTAATTTATCTTACGAAATTCAAGCGGCGCTTTTAAGAACGGTACAGGAACGTAAAGTGAAGAGGATTGGTTCAACCAAGGAGATTGATTTGGATGTAAGGATTATTGTTGCAACCAATGAAAATTTAATTGATGCAATTTCAAAAGGACGTTTTAGGGAAGATTTATACCACCGCTTTAATGAATTTGGTATTTATATGCCACCGTTAAGAGAACGCGGAAAAGACATTATGATTTTTGCAGAGTATTTTTTGCTTTCTGCAAACAGAGAACTGAATAAAAATGTGAAAGGCTTTTCTGCGGAAGTTGAAGAAAGCTTTTTGACCTATCCATGGCCTGGAAATGTTAGGGAACTAAAAAACGTTTTGAGAAGAGCAGTTTTACTTACAGAAGGTGAATTTATCCAAACAAAAGCATTACCGTTAGAAATCTCTACATTTTCAAAAGTTTCAGCTTTTGAAAATGCGGTAGAAAGCGTGAGCAATAATCAGCCAAAAGAGAAAAGACTGGATTTAAAAAATGCGGCGCTAGAAGCGGAATATGATACTATCCTTAAAGTTTTAAAAGAAGTAAATTTCAACAAAACTAAAGCGGCACAAATTTTAAATATCGACAGAAAAACGTTGTATAATAAAATGAAAGCAATTAATATGGATTAATTTTTACCCTGCAACGTGGCAATCAACAAAATTTCACTTGAAAAAGAACAAAAAGGAATCAATATCCCTATGGGATATTTTTGGGCTATATTTTTAATTTGCATAACGCCAACGGTATTGTCTATGCTTGGCGTAGAAATTAGCTACAACGGTTATAGGGTTGTTAATTTCTCTAAAATAGTTGAAGGAATTTCTACTGAACTCATCCTTGGTAAAACTTTTTCAACCATTTGGATTGTTTTCGGTATTGCCGTCGGCGTGTTTACCTGTATTCTTACCTTAATTGATTTTAGGGTGAAAAATGATGTTGCTGCGCCAGTAATAGGCTTGGTAATGTTGGCCACATCTATATTTGACATGGTTCATTTATTGGTGGTTTTTGGAGTGCTAAAAACACATCTGGATTTAGATTCGGCTATATATATGAGCTGGTTTATTGGCCGTATTTTAAAAATTGCGCTGCTCATCCTCGCCACAATTATTATCCTCTCCGTAAAGTATAAATCAAATATCGCCGGCGTTGAAAAAAGAACTGCATTAATCCGTTTTGTTTTAATGGTTTTTGCGCTAATTACCGTTGTTGCCTTAATTTTCTTGTTTTCTATAGGATCGGTTAAATCTGTTTTTATACAAAGAGATTCGTTTTTTACACACCCTGTAGAGTTAATAAGCATCGTTTTATATTTAATTTGGGGCGGTCTTTTAATGCCCCGAGTGCTGAAAAGGCATAGCGGCATCTTTTTCCAAATGCTTATCTTAAGTATGATTCCGGCCATTTTTGCAAATGTGCACATGGCTATATTTTTCAAGAATTTTGATATTGAATATAATTTTGCGCAATTTTTAAGTTTTTTCGGTTACGTAGTGCCGCTATTGGGTATCAGTTTAACGTATTCCAGAAACATCTCTAAACAGCATCAAATGAATTTGATATTGGATGGAGAAATTAAAGCGAAAGAAAAAATACAAAAGGATTTAGAGCGCAGGCAAAACCTGCTCCAAAATGCCGAAAAACTGGCTAATATGGGGAGTTGGGAGTTGGACGTGGCTACACAAGAAATCAACTTTTCCGATGCTTTATACAAGATTTTTGGCTACATGCCCAACTCTATTTCGCCCGATTTAGAGTTAATGTACAACATGATTATACCAGTTTACAGAAACGAGTATAAGAAAATGTTGGACGATGCCATTAAAAATCAGTCGTCTTTTAATACGGAGTATGAAGTGCTTTGGGTAAACGGACAAAGGCGTTATATTTTGGCGCAGTGCAGATATATTGCAACTGATAATAAAGTAATTGGAACCTGTTTGGATATTACCGAACTAAAAGAAACTACCCAAAAGTTATCGCAAAACGAGGCACTGTTAAAAGAAGCAGAATCCATTGCGCATAATGGAAGTTTTGAATGGTTTGCAGGTATCGAACACTTTTTTTGGTCTGAGGAACTTTTTAGAATACATGGTTACGAGCCAAATTCTGTGGAGATAACGCTAAATTTTTATACCATTTTAATTCACCCTGATGATTTAGAGAAGTGTAAAACCTACGTTGAAAGCATGTTTACCAATAAAACAAACTTTGCTTTTGAATATCGGATCATTAGGCCAGATAAAACAATCAGATACGTTTATCTAACCGCAAAATTGGTGATTGATGAAAATGGGGAGATCATTAAAATTATCGGAAACATCCAGGATATAACAGAGTTAAAAAACGCGGCGATATTGCTTGAAAAAACTGAAAGTATATACAAAACCATTGCCAGTAATGTGCCCGATTCCATAGTTTTAATGTTTGATAAGCAGTTCAACTTGATTTTATTTGATGGACCAATTATTCAGGATTTTAAATTCGAATCTAAGCTTAAGCCCGGTGTTAATTTGAAAGAGCTGTTTGAACAGGAAGATTACGAGTATAACCATCAAATTCTCGAAAAATCGTTTAAAGGAGAAGAAATTCAGGCAGAGCGGGAGTTTGATGGCAAAACCTTTATGATAGATTATAAACCTGTAAAGAACGTTTCGGGCGATATATTTAATGTAATGGTTGTAATGCATGACATTACCGAGATCAAAAATGTTCAACGCAGTTTAGAGCAAAAAGTTGAAGAACTAAACAATTCAAATCAGGATTTAGAGCAGTTTGCCTACGTTGCTTCGCATGATTTGCAAGAGCCTTTACGTAAAATAAGGGCATTTGGTGATAGGTTACAAACTAAATTCAGTAATGATATTAGTGAAGAAGGCTTGGACTACATCAAAAGAATGCAAAGCGCATCAGAACGCATGCAAACTTTGATAGATGATTTATTAACTTATTCAAGGGTTACGCGTACCGACGAAGGCTTTATAGAGCTTGATCTGCATGAAGAAATTCAAAAGATTATTGTGGATTTAGAATATGTAATAGAAAAGAAAAATGCTACGATAGACCTTATGGTTAATCATACCATCTCGGCAATTCCGGGGCAAATAAGGCAGCTTTTCCAAAACTTACTAAGTAATGCTATTAAATTTACCAAAGAAGGGGTTAACCCAGTGGTAGAAATAAAAAGTGAGATTTTAAGAGGCAGCTTGCTTGAAATTCCGGAACTAGAACAAAACAGAGATTACTGCCGTATAAGCATTCAGGATAACGGAATTGGTTTCGACCAACAATATGCTGATAAAATTTTCGAACTGTTTCAAAGGTTGCATACCCGTAATGAATATCAGGGTACAGGAATTGGTTTGGCGGTTTGTAAAAAAATAGTGGATAAGCATAATGGGCTTATAAATGTCAGCAGTAAACAAAATCACGGGACTAAATTTGTTATAATTTTACCAGTTCAGCATTTGTAAATAATTATGGAAAAGTTTTTTTGGATAGCTGATGACGATCCTGATGACAGAATGATCATTAAGGATGCTTTTGAAGAAAATCAGTTTGTTGCTTCATTAGCTTTTTTTGATGATGGAGAAATGATATTGAACCGGTTTGAGAAAGAGGCGGAAATTTTAGATTTTAAATATCCCTCTTTGCTCATACTTGATCTCAATATGCCTAAAGTAAATGGCGTTGAGCTTTTAACGCAATTAAAAAGCAATAAAAAAACACGGAATATTCCTGTTGTTATTTTATCTACTTCAAAAAACAAAAGTGACAAAGAAAAAGTATTAAAATTAGGTGCAGATGAATTTATAACCAAGCCCTTTAGTTTTGATATGATGATAGAAATTACTCGGAATTTAATCGAAAAATATGGCTGATATGCAACCAGTTAGAGTTTTATTAGTTGATGATGATGAAGATGATTATATCCTAACAAAGGATATTTTCAATGAAATTCCGCAACGAGAAAATTATAAGTTAACCTGGGTTAACAATTATGAAGAGGCAATTAATGCAATGCTTAAAAGCCACTATGACATTTATCTGGTTGATTTCCGGTTAGGAAAATACACCGGTATAGATTTACTGCATGAAGCAATCAAATCTAATGTAGATGAGCCAATCATTATTTTAACTGGTAAAGGAGATTCCAAGGTAGATGAAGAAGCTCTGGAAATTGGTGCCGCAGATTATTTGGTTAAAGATCAGATAAACCCTTATACCATTGAGCGCTCTATTCGTTACGCTTTAAAGCACAAAAATACATTAAAGGCCCTAAGAGAAAGTGAAAATAAATTCCGTATTATCTTTGAAAGATCCAAAGAGCCATTTTTGATTATGGATTCCTTAGGCGGAATTAGAGACATGAACCACGCCGGACTTAAGTTTCTGGGATATACTAAAGATGAGATTTTAAGTTTAAACGGAACACAGCTATTCCATGATAAAAAGCAAAGTTTAGAGTTTGCAGACCAAATTGATAGGAATGGTGCAGTTAATGATTTTCATACTGATTTTATAAGTAAAGAT
Source organism: uncultured Pedobacter sp. (assembly GCF_946480185.1). The sequence continues at coordinate 13,144 of NZ_CAMLIG010000005.1, forward strand.
CACGAAATAAAAAAAGTATCGGTTTCCGGATTTTTACAGATAGAACAACATGCAACAGAAGAACTTTATTACTGTATAGTCCATGATATTTCCGAGAGAATAGAATCAGAAAAGGCTTCTGTTAACGCAGAAAAAATTGCAGTAACAGAGCGGATAGCAAAAAGTTTAGCAAACGAGATTACCAATCCATTGTCTAATATCAACTTGTCGCTTGACCAATTAGGTATGGAGCTGGATTCTACCGATAATGAAGCCGTAAAACTTTATTTGGACATCCTGAAAAATAATTTCGAGCGCATCAATATGCTCATCACAGATTTTGTAAATTCTGCACAGGATCTAGAACTCAATATCCAGCCAAGGGCGCTTGAAATAATCCTACAGGAAAGTTTGGATTTACTCTCGGGCGAAATAGAGAAGCACCACATTGAGGTGCAAAACTTTAGTGCTTACACAGATGTTTTTGTCAATGTTGATTATGAACGTATCGTAAAAACGTTTTTTAATGTTTTTACTAACGCTGTTGAGGCAAGCGCTACTCATATAAATATCGGAGTAACCAAAGAAGGCGAATTTGCAGTTATAGAAATTACAGATAATGGAAACGGCATACCCGAAGACAACAAAAGTCACATATTTGAGCCGTTTTTTACCACCAAACCAAAAGGCTTAGGGTTAGGTTTGGCCAATGCACAAAAATCTATTTTAAGCCATAACGGTAAATTAGAATTTCATAGTGCTGAACATCAAGGTACTACATTTAAAATTTATTTACCGGTTAGTAGTCAAATGTTGACATGGGAAAGTTGATAAATCTTTGAAATTAATTTTAAAGATTTGAATTTTCGTCAAATAGAAATATATTTGTTCCATAATTTAAAGAACATGAAAAAAACAGTAAAACTTTTACTTATAGCTCTGCTAGCCTCAGCTACAACATTTGCTCAAGACACTACGCATGCAACCGGTAAAACATTTGGAGGAAGAGACCAATACAAAACTTTTTCAATTGGTGTAAATGGAGGCGTTATTACTCCTGCTATCATTTTAGGAGGATCTACCGATTACACTAATTGGGATGCAAGTTTTGGTTACGGCGTTTATGTTAAAAAACAACTTGGACACGTTTTTGGTTTGCAGGGTAACCTATTTATGGGCGATGTAGCTGGTAATAATTCTGACGCTCCTGGCGGAGTAGTTGCAGGTTATAAATCTTTTAAAACAAAAATTGCTTACGGTTTAGATTTAAGAGGAGTATTTAATCTTGCTTCTATAAATTTTTTAAACAGAACAAACTCAGTTAATTTTACCGGGATACTAGGTTACGGTTTGTTAGCTTATGCGCCAAGCTATGTAAATGCTAGCAATACAACCATTGATTGGAAAGGTAAAGCTAATGGAGGTAAGGATTACATTAAAGAATCATTTATCCCTGTTGGAATGGGTGCCAAATTTAAAGTTTCAGATTGTGTTGCATTTAATTTAGATTACGTAGTGAACTTTGTTGATGCAGATAATTTAGATGCAAGATATGCAAATTCAAATGACAATTTTTCTTATGCATCTATGGGGTTAGAGTTTGCTTTAGGAGCTAAATCAAAACCTAATTTGGTTTGGGCAAACCCAGTTGCAACAGCTTATGATGAGCTAAAAGACAATGCTTTAAAAGGTGATGTTTTAAAATTAAAAGAAAGAACTAAAAAAGTTGAAGACACTATCATTGATTTAAAGAAAGATAGTGACGGAGACGGAGTTGCAGATCATTTAGATAAATGTCCTAAGACACCAAATACAATTAAAGTTGATGGCGCTGGATGTCCATTAAACGTTCCGAAAAACTAAATAAATTAATTATTATAAAAAGGCTCCGGAATTTTTTCGGAGCTTTTTTGTTTACGATGATTTTAAATACTTACTAAAAATAAAATATGTCCGTTTTTACTGATAAGCAAAGAAATAATATTGTGCTAGGGGTTATTGTTTTGCTGGCTTGCATTATTATTTACAGTTTAAAAGAATTGTTCAATGCTTTCTTAGGGTCCATTATTCTATACACTATCTGCAAACCTATGTATCTTGGGATGAAAAAGAAGGTCGGTAAAATAATTTCGGCTATAGCGGTTATTTTAAGTTCATTCGTTGTAATAGTGATGCCATTTTTAGTACTTAGTTATATGGTTGTAAATAGGCTTGCAAGACTTCAAAATGACGACTTTCAAGTAAAAGCATTTATATCTAGATTAGATGATTTTATAGGTAACAAGGTTAACCAGCCCAATCTTATTGAAAAGTATATTCACAAATTCACCATATTTATACAGGATTTATTCCCTACTTTATTGAGTGGCGCATTAGGCGTTTTTTTAACCATAACTGTGATGTATTTCATCCTATATTTTATGTTGGTTCAACATGAGCAATTTGAAGAAAATATACTAAAATATGCACCACTTAAAAAAGAGCATTCGTTGCAGTTTGCAGAAGAGTTGCGTTATACCACATTTTCTAACGTATTGGGTCAAGGTGTAATTGCTTTGGTTCAAGGCCTGTTGGTTGTTTTATGTTTTTTTATTGTAGGGATAGATGATGCTGTTTTTTGGGGAATAATTGCATTTTTTTTATCTTTTATGCCGGTAATTGGTGCTCCGTTAATAACCGGTCCGGCGGCCTTAGTGATGTTCATGAACGGGCACAATGGACAAGGAATGTTTATTACCCTGTTCACCCTTCTTGTAATCATTAATATTGATAATGTAATTCGTTTTATGATCAATAAAAAACTAGCAGATACCCATCCAATTATAACTGTAATTGGCGTAATTCTAGGATTACCTCTTTTTGGGTTTGTAGGTTTGGTATTTGGACCTCTACTATTATTATGGTTTATCCACCTTATAAAAATTTATGAAGCTAATAAAGTTGTTGTTGAGCAAGCCTAAAATTCACTAAAGATAAATATTTAGAAAATAGCGGCCGTTTGGCAAGGTATTTTCTTATCACTGGTTATTAGTTAACATATAAAATAAACCCAACAAAATGAAAGATAACTCAAAAACACTTATTGCACTATTGGCCGGAGTTGCCGCAGGTGCTGCTTTAGGCCTATTATTTGCGCCCGAAAAAGGTTCAGAAACTCGTGATAAATTGTCAGATTCTTTAAGGAATTTAGGAGATAGTATAAAAGAGAAAGCCGCTGAGGAAATAGATAATCTTACGGATTTTAAAGAAAAAGTAGTAAGTAAAATAAAAGATAAAATTAAAACTGCTGAAGAAGATTATGTGGACGATGTTCACCACGCCTAAATAAAAAAATCTATGGAAAAAGCAGATGACATTAACAAGGATGACTTGTTTAAAAGAGCCAAGGATTACATTGATACAAATATTGAGCTTAAAAAGTTAATAATCGTACAAGCTGTAGCTAAAACTGTTGGAGGTTTGGCTAGCGGATTGGTATTGGTAGTTACAGCTATTTTTTTTCTGATTTTTTTGAGTATATCCATAGGGCTTTATTTGGGGCAGTTAATTGGCAACATGGCGCTAGGTTTTCTTATTGTTGCTTTGTTTTATCTGCTTTTAGTTATTATAACAGCAATGGTGAAAAAGAATTATATACAAAACCCTGTTATTGATAAAGTTATACAGAAGCTTTTAAAAATGTTTGGATAATGGAGACAGAAATAACAAATCTAGCCCAACTTCAAGAAAGAATAGTTCTTTTGAAAGTTAAAAAAGTCGAAGATGAAATTTATTTTAATCAAAAGTACGAAGCTATTAAGCAGAAAGTACAGCATCCATTTAAATTTGTTAAAGATTTAGTGTCTTCTATTGCATTTGGTAATACCGGTAATATCGCCGGTAAGGCTGATTGGGCAACAACCATAGGAAGAATATTTTTTCCGATGGTGTTAAACAAAACTGTACTTAAAAATAGCGGGGTAATTATTAAAACTTTGGTTTCTTTGTTTTCACAAAGGGCAATTAATTATTCTGTTTTTAATAAAGATGTACTTTCTGGTTGGATAGACAAAGCAACGGATTTTGTGAAAGCAAAAACAAAGAAAGAGAAGAGATATGGCGTTGATGATTACGGAATACCACCCGAAAGTGAGACCGCTTAAAAAATAAAAAACCCGATTTTAATTTTAAAATTGGGTTTTTTATTTTGTGTTTATACAAAATTTTAACTTTCAACAACTACACCCATTGAACAGAATTTGTCAATTCTTTCGCTAATTACCGTTTCAATGTCTTTTGATTTTAACAGCTTTAAATCTGAAATTAATTTTTCTTTAATGGTATTAGCCATTTGCTCTGGATCTTGGTGAGCGCCACCTATAGGTTCTTTGATAATGCCATCAATTAAACCGTTTGCCAGCATATTGTCCGAAGTTAGCTTTAAACATTCAGCAGCTTTTTCTTTAAAATCCCAACTTCTCCATAAAATGGACGAGCAAGATTCAGGCGAAATTACAGAATACCAAGTGTGTTCTAACATATAAACCCTGTCGCCAATACCAATTCCTAAAGCTCCTCCACTTGCACCTTCTCCAACGATCATGCATATAATTGGCACTTTTAAGATAGACATTTCCAAAAGATTACGGGCAATCGCTTCTCCCTGGCCTCTTTCTTCGGCCTCCAAACCGGGGTAGGCACCCGGTGTGTCAATAAAAGTTACCACTGGCTTGTTGAACTTTTCAGCCAGTTTCATTAATCGCAAGGCTTTTCTGTAGCCCTCAGGGTTGGCCATCCCAAAATTTCTATACTGTCTTAATTTTGTGTTTGTTCCTTTTTGATGACCAATAAACATTACTGTTTCGCCGTTTAAAGACCCAAAGCCACCAACTATAGCTTTGTCATCTTTTACCGTTCTGTCTCCATGCATTTCAATAAAGTCATCACAAATAGCTTCAATATATTGTAATGTATATGGTCTTTCGGGATGTCTTGAGATTTGCACCTGTTGCCATCCTGTTAAGTTGGAGAAAATGTCATTTGTAGTTGTTTCAATTTTTTCATCAAGCTCTTTTAAAGTTGCAGACATGTCAACTTTAGTTTTTTCCGCAACTTGTTTTACCTTTTCAACTTGACCTTGCAGGTCGGCGATAGGCTTTTCAAAATCGAAAGAAGTCTTCATAATTTTTATTTTTTTGAGAGGTCTAAGTTATCGTTTACTTATCAAAAATGGAAATATGTGTTTTTATACGCGATTAAACATCTGAAAAACAGCTTATTATTTGAATATGCAGTCCCCTTAGTAGGCTAAATGTTAAAAACGAGGTTACACTTTTATTTAATTTAATTATTGCTAACTTTAATTGCAATCTTAACACAGTTTTATTTTCAGTTCAATTACGTTTTCTAGACAGGCAAATGGTAAAAACAACTTTTATTATAGACGATGATGAAACTTATGTTTATGCTATAAAAAGGTTAATTGATATCAGAAAGCTGTCAGAAAAAGTGTTGTCGTTCAAAAATGGTAAACAGGCGATGGATTACTTTACCGAAACTCCCATTGAAGATATTTTAATACCAGATGTAATTCTGCTTGATGTTAGAATGCCTATTATGGACGGATGGGAGTTTTTAGAAGCTTTTGCTGAGTTTAACTTTATCGGTAAACAGAAAGTAGATCTGTACATGGTAAGTTCTTCCATTGATCCCCGGGATTTAACAAGAGCTGGAACAATACCTCTGGTAAAGAAATATTTATTTAAACCCATTGACTCGGAAGACTTAAAATTGATCTTTTCAAAAGATTAGATTTTGCATCTCTTTGTATTCAAAAATCCCAATAATTGTGATACTTATAAATCTAATTGTTGTCTCTTAAAGTAAAGGCTAATTTTCTTACTTTTGCCACTTAATGATGAAACCTTACAAGTTTCATAACCAAACACTAATATATTCTGATGAAAATTTCATATAACTGGCTAAAGCAATTTATTGATACTGATAAAACTCCCGAAGAAATTTCGATCATTTTAACGGCGATAGGTTTAGAAGTGGAGTCTTTAGAAAAGGTTCAGGCAATTCCGGGCGGCTTAGAGGGGTTGGTAATTGGTTATGTAACAGCGTGTATTCAACATCCAAATGCAGACAGATTAAGAGTAACTAAAGTTGATGTTGGTAGTGGTGAGGATTTGCAAATTGTTTGTGGCGCACCCAACGTTGCAACAGGGCAAAAAGTAGTTGTTGCTACGGTAGGTTGTACAGTTTACCCAAGTATTGGCGAACCTTTTAAAATAAATAAATCAAAAATCAGAGGAGAAGAATCTGAGGGAATGATTTGTGCCGAAGATGAAATTGGTTTAGGCCAAGGCCATGCAGGGATTATGGTTTTACCAGAAGAAGCGATTGTTGGAACGCTAGCTAAAAACTATTTCAATTTAGCTGACGATTTTGTTTTTGAAATAGGCTTAACGCCAAACCGGGCAGATGCGGCTTCGCATTTAGGCGTTGCCAGAGATGTTGCTGCTTATTTACAAATTCCAATCAAGCCGGATAATTTAGCGAGTTTTAAAACTGCGGATAAAAGTTTTGCAATTGATGTCGATGTTTTAGATATCGAAGCAGCGCCAAGATATTGCGGGCTGACCATTTCTGGGGTTACGGTTAAAGAATCACCGAGCTGGTTGAAAGAAAAATTGGCTGTTATAGGCTTGCGCCCAATAAATAATATTGTTGATGCTACAAATTATATTTTACATGATTTAGGTCAGCCTTTGCATGCTTTTGATGCAGATCAAATTGCTGGCGGGAAAATTTTGGTAAAGAAATGCCAAAACGGAACAAAATTTACCACCTTAGATGCAGTTGAAAGAACTTTAACCGCAGATGATTTAATGATTTGCGATACTGAAAAGCCACTTTGTATTGCGGGTGTTTTTGGAGGTCTTAATTCGGGAGTTACAGAAAGCACCAAAAATATATTTTTAGAAAGCGCTTATTTCAATGCGGTTTCTGTACGGAAAACTTCTAAAAGATTTGCTTTAAAAACAGATGCGTCTTTCAGGTTTGAACGCGGTACGGATCCGGAAATAACTGTGGTTGCGTTAAAGAAAGCCGCTTTGCTGATTCAGGAAATTGCAGGTGGCGAAATTACTTCTGATATTTTTGATCATTATCCAAATCCGATTGCACCTTTTGAAGTTGAACTTAGTTTTGAAAAGGTTGATCAATTAATTGGTAAAGCATTAGGCAATGATAAAATCACCGGTATCATCAAAGCTTTAGGAATTGAAGTGCTTAACGAAAACGCTTCGGGCCTTTCGCTAAAAGTTCCTACCTATAAAGTAGATGTTACCCGCCCGGTTGATGTGATTGAGGAAGTTTTGCGTATTTATGGTTACGATAATATTGAGATTCCGCAAAAGGTAAACGCATCGTTAAATGTTTCGCCAAAACCAGATAAAGAAGTAATCCAAAATACCATAGCCGATATGCTTTCGTCAAATGGTTTTTACGAAATTCTATCTAACTCTTTAACCAAATCTTCTTACTCAGAAAATCTGGATGAGGCCGTTAAAATTTTAAATCCCTTAAGTTCTGATTTGGATGTGATGCGCCAAAGTATGTTGTACTCTGGATTAGAAGCCGTTGCATACAACCAAAACCGTAGAACTGCAGATGTGAAATTTTATGAGTTTGGAAAAACTTATCATGTTGCCGAAGGAAATTATCAGGAAAACAATCATCTCTCGATATTTTTAAGCGGAAAGTCGGAAGCCGAACAATGGAACCAACCAGCTACAGCAATTAGTTTCTTCCATTTAAAAGCGACGGTTGATGCTATTTTAAAAAGATTAGGAGTTGTTAATCTACAATCAGAGGATGTAGAAAGCAAGGATTTTGAATACGGAATCCAATATAGAAGAGGAACTAAAATTTTGGTTTCTTTTGGAGCGGTTACTAAGAAAGTTTTAAAATTAGCGGATGTAAATAAGCCTGTCTTTTATGCTGATATCAACTGGGATATGTTGATGATGTTGGTGAAAAACAACAAAATCAGCTATAAGGAAGTTTCTAAATTCCCAGCGGTAAGAAGAGATTTATCCATGCTGATCAATCAAAATGTACGTTTTGAAGATTTGAGACGAATTGCTATAAAAACCGAAAAAGCATTGCTGAAAGAAGTAAATGTTTTTGATGTTTATCAAGGTGATAAATTGCCAGAAGGTAAAAAATCGTACGCATTGAGCTTTACTTTACAGGATGAGCAAAAAACCTTAGAAGACAAACAGATTGATGCCATTATGCAAAAATTAATTGCTAACTTCGGTAAAGAAGCTGGGGCAGAGATTAGGTAGGACTAAGTCAAAAGTAAAAAGACTCGAAAGAGAAATCCAAATACTGTATTCCACCAGAAATGGCGTTAACGATAGCAGTGGATACCGGCTTTGTGGCTAATGCCCTGCGCAGTATGATCCGCCGGTTGGCGGAGTATCAAAACGCATAATGAATTTAAAAAAAAACAAAAACATCATCAAAAATAAATGTCTGTAATTGCTAAGAAATTAGATCAGGTGCTGGACCGCACCCAAAAGCTGGTTGAACTATCAAAAGCTTTACAGGAGCAAAATGACCTTATTAATTTGGAAAACCAATCGTTAAAAGTTGCATTGGAGAGCAGTGAAATTAAACGAAAAGAAATGGAAGAAAAATTACGTTTGGTTAAATTAGCGAAGAGTTTAGAAGGGTCAAGTGAAAAAACACTTGATATCAAACAAAAAATTAACGAATTTGTGCGGGAAATAGATAAGTGTATTGTATTGCTGAAGTAAGTAATACAGGTGAACCTAATGATCAGATGGGAGAAATCTCGATAAAAATAAATATTGCCGACCGTGTTTATCCTTTAAAGATCAACATGGAAGAGGAAGAAGTGGTGAGGAGAGCTGCCAAGTTAATTAATGACCGCATTAAGGAGTTGCAAGACAAATATGCGGTTAAAGATAAACAAGACCTGCTTTCTATGTGTGTGTTGCATTATGCTACGCTGTCTTTAAACGCAGAGAAAAAAGCTAGCCATGCAGATACAGATGTAGCGGAGAAGGTGGAAGAATTGGAGGGTATTTTAAACGATTTTTTCAACAAAGCATAATTATTTAATCAGAATAAACTATTTTTGAAAATATAACCGCTTTAGGTTTTAGGTTTCACTATTTATTAAACTTAACACTTCGATATTAAGAAGGGTAACAAAAGCGTCACTCATTTGGCTTTGCCATCTGTTTATGGCTTAAACCCTAAAACATGTTCGACAAGTTTACAATACTGGGATCTAAAATTTAATGCGGTTTTTTTATTTTATTATTAATTACAATTTATGGAAATAGTTTTTTACCTAGTTATAGCTATAGTAGCGTTTGGGCTGGGTATTGTTACTGGGAGATACTTGCTTCGCCAGCTACTGAAACAACAGGAAGTTGCTGCGCAGGGCAAAGTGAAAAAGATTTTAAGAGAGGCAGAAAATAATGCCGAGATCTTGAAGAAAAACAAGCTGTTGGAAGCTAAAGAGAAGTTTTTGCAGATGAAGGCTGATCATGAGCAGGAAATTAATCAGAAAAACAACGTTATTGCCCAAAGGGAAAACACGCTGAAGCAGAAAGAACAATCGTTGAACCAAAAACTGGAAAACCAATCTAAAAAAGAGCAAGAGTTGGAAAACCAACGCAACGCTTTTGAAAAGCAAACGGAAATTTTAAAAGCCAAACAGGAAGAAGTTGAAGCTGTAAAACTGCAACATGTTTCTCAGCTAGAGGCTATTGCTGGTTTATCTGCGGCAGAAGCAAAAATTCAATTAGAAAGCAATTTAAAAGAAGAAGCCCGTACCAATGCGATGGCTTCTATCAAAGATATTGTGGATGATGCCCGTTTAACAGCAGCTAAAGAAGCTAAAAAAGTGGTAATCCAAACTATCCAACGTACCGCTACAGAATCTGCAATTGAAAACACGGTCTCTATTTTCAATATTGAGAACGATGAGATCAAAGGAAGAATTATTGGTCGTGAAGGACGTAATATTAGAGCTTTAGAAGCCGCTACTGGTATCGAGATTATTGTAGATGATACTCCAGAAGCCATTATTTTATCCGGTTTTGATCCGGTTCGTCGTGAAATCGCTCGTTTAGCTTTGCACCGTTTGGTAACGGACGGACGTATCCACCCTGCCCGTATTGAGGAGGTAGTTGCTAAAACCCAAAAGCAAATTGAGGAAGAGATTGTAGAAATTGGCGAACGTACCGTTATTGATTTAGGAATCCACGGTTTGCACCCTGAGTTGATTAGGATGGTTGGACGTATGCGTTACCGTTCTTCTTACGGACAGAACTTATTACAACACTCTCGTGAGGTGGCGAATTTCTGTGCTACAATGGCATCTGAATTAGGATTGAACGCTAAAATGGCGAAAAGAGCTGGATTACTGCATGATATTGGAAAGGTTCCAGATGACAATCCGGAATTGCCTCACGCAATTTTGGGTATGCAGTTGGCAGAGAAGTATAAGGAGCATCCAGAAATTTGTAATGCCATTGGGGCTCACCATGATGAAATTGAAATGACTTCCATGATTTCTCCAATTATACAGGCTTGTGATGCTATTTCTGGCGCAAGACCTGGCGCAAGACGCGAAGTAGTAGAAAGTTATATCCGTAGGTTAAAAGAATTGGAAAGCTTAGCTTTATCTTATCCTGGAGTGGAAAAAACTTTTGCAATACAAGCCGGAAGAGAACTTAGGGTTGTGGTAGAAAGTGAAAAAATTTCTGATGCGCAGTCTGAGATCCTGGCTGCTGATATTTCAAACCGTATTCAAACCGAAATGACCTATCCGGGACAAATTAAAGTAACGGTGATTAGGGAAACTAGGAGTGTGGCTTACGCTAAATAGGAGGTGTTAAGACGTGAGAATTGAGACTTTCATTAAGTCTTCTAAAGCGATGGAAAATTCCCATCGCTTTTTTTGTATCTGATGAATCAATTCAGCTCTGTGCCCTCCGCGTTCTCTGTGGTTAAAATAAATATTACCTTTGCAAATAAATCTCTGTACCCGCTGTGTAAACCAATATGAAGAAAGAAGAAAAAAGACAAATTGATATTTTATTTGACAGGTATTCAGAAAGCCATCAAAATCCCACAAATAAATTAATTCACTGGATTTGTGTACCACTGATTGTTTTTAGTATTATTGGTTTACTTACGGCAATTCCATTTCCGCATATTGCATTTTTAGGAAAGTACAATATGTACATCAATTGGTTTTCTTTTGTGCTTGCAGTTTCAATTTATTATTATTCCACACTTTCCCCCATACTTTCCTATTTGATGCTATTCTTTTTCGGGATTTGCTACTTTTTTGTGATACAGTTAGAATATTTAGAAAGAGGAGGAGGGCCGGCTTTGTGGCAGGTAAGTTTGGCTATATTTATTTTAGCTTGGATTGGCCAGTTTGTAGGGCATAAAATAGAAGGGAAAAAGCCGTCTTTTTTAGATGATTTAAGATTCTTATTAATTGGACCTATTTGGTTGCTACATTTTGTGCTTAAGAAATTGAATGTGCGATACTAAGTTTTTAACCACATAGGTCGCTAACTTTTTTACGGAGTTTACAGAGATAAATAGTGGAGCTAACCACAGAGGACGCAAAGGTTCACAGAGCTGGATATTTGATCTCATAACTCTGTGTTCTTTGTTAAAATCATCAACCTAAGGCCAAATGCCCATATTCATGTAAGACACCGCTATCTTATCTACCGCAGCAACAAAAGCGGCAGTGCGCAAACTTCCGGTTTTGCGGGTCATCTTGAGTTCTCTAATCTCATGGTATGATCGTACCATCGTATCTTCTAAACCCGAATTTACCAGCTCAAGTTCCGAAGCTCCTTTTGCTATCATCAAACGTTGTTCTGGCGTTAAAATTGTTCCCGTGGTAGATTCTATCAAGTTCATGATATTGGTGTTCGAATTTTCATCATACCTACGATCCATTCTTCCAAAAGCTACATGAGATAAATTTTTAAGCCACTCAAAATAAGAAACAGTTACCCCCCCGGCATTTGCGTACATATCCGGTACAATAATTCCTCCGTTTTCTAAAAACATCGCGGCAGCACTCGGAGTAGTTGGTCCGTTGGCACCTTCACCAATAATTTTGGCTTTAAGCCGTCTAACATTTGCATCTGTAATTTGATTTTCTAATGCGGCAGGGACTAAAATATCGCATTCCTGCTCTAAGCCTTCTGCAGAATTGGCAAATTCTTTTTTCGCTTTGGCGTATCCCAATATAGAACCGGTCGCTTTTCTATGTTTTACCACCTCATCCAAATCTAAACCATCCTCATTGTAAATGGCGCCTTCATATTCGCACAACCCAACTATTGTAGCTCCAAGTTCACTAAGATATTTTGCCGAATGATAGCCTACGTTTCCTAAGCCTTGTACAATTATTTTTTTATCTCCTAAACCAGGCTGCAAACCCAAAGCCTTCATGTCGTCCGTAATGGAAACACATTCTCTAATTGCGTAGGCAACCCCACGTCCTGTGGCCTCTTTTCTGCCAGCAATTCCGTGTAATGCAATTGGCTTTCCGGTAACACAACCCATGGCATCTAAAGAACCGGGATTCATAGTTAAATAAGTATCGGCAATCCATGACATTTCTCGCTCACCAGAACCATAATCCGGCGCCGGGACATCTATTCCTGGGCCAATAAAATTCTTTTTGATTAATTCTACCGTATAACGGCGGGTTATATTTTCTAATTCGGCTACCGTATAATTTTTGGGATTTATTTTTATTCCGCCTTTGGCACCGCCGAAGGGTACGTTAACGATGGCGCATTTGTAGGTCATTAAAGCGGCCAATGCCATTACTTCATCTTCGTTCACCATTTCGCTGTAGCGGATACCTCCTTTAGTTGGCGACATGTGGTGCGAATGTTCTACCCGCCAAGCATGAATAATTTCGAAACTATTTCCTTTACGAATGGGGAATTGAAACCGGTAAACGCTATTACACGCTTTAATTTGGTTGAGCAGACCTTGGTCGTGATTGCTGTATTTCGCAGCTTGATCCACATATTGGCATACATCGGCATAAAAATGTGGCTCCTCAGTAAAAAGATGGTTTGCTTTATTCATAATGTTATAATTTGGTTATAAAACACTAGTTAAGCAAAGTTTGAACTGAAAAAATCAGCACACAGAAAATCTTTTTTCCTGCCTAGGCAGAAAGATTTTGATTAAAACTTTGTTCAATTAACTAAAGCAAAGTTTCTGCCTAACTTTCTTTTTCTAACTTTTTAACTCTTCTATCAATACTGAAAAGATACAGAATGAAAGCGGTAAAAAGAAGTAACATTACAGCTACAACAACGTAAATTTTACCTGATGACCTAAGCTGATCGGCCATTTCAACGGTAGTGTTTTGCGCAAACGTAGTAAGAGAGCTAATGAATGCGATGATAAATAAAGCTATTTTTTTCATTGTAAAAATGCTATTGATGTAAGCTTTCGCCGATGATTTATAGTTGGTTTTTTTTGTTTTCCAGTTTTCTGATACGGAAGCGGATATTCATAATCCAAAGTGCAATTCCTATCCAACCCATTACTGCGGGGTAAAATACCAGGCGCATATTGCTGTCAAGGTCATAAGCGCCAAATCCTGGATTTCCACCGTTTCCTGGATGCAAAGAATCTGTTAAACGTGGAAGTATAAAAAGTAAAACCACCATTACCGGAAAAGCGAAGATATTATAGATGGCTGATATTTTTGCCCGTTTCTGTTCTTCGTCTAGCGAGCTACGCAAAACCGTATAAGCTAAATACATTAAAGTGGCAATCGCGGCGCTATTTAATTTTGGGTCATTAGGCCAAGGAGAGCCCCAAGTGAAGTTTGCCCAAATCATTCCGGAAAGTAAACCGATAAAACCAAATAATAGACCTGTATTTACACTTTCAACGGCTATTAAGTCATATTTTTCATCGTTAGTTTGTAAGTATTTAATACTGTTTACCACCGCTACCGTATAAATTACAATCATAGCAAACCACATGGGTACGTGGAAATATAAATTTCGGATACTTTCGTGTAAAATGGGTAAGGTTGGCACTTTAAAAAGTAGACCGGCAACTACGCTGTAGAGAACAAATACCGATGCTGTGATTTTCCACCAGTTCTTAGACATATTTTTATGTTTTTAATCTCGCCAAAGGTAAGGAAATAGTAATAAAGAAACTGTGATGACTATTAAATTAATAGCTGTTAAAACACCTATTTCGTCAAGCGATACTGATCTGTCTAACCCGTCCATTGCGTTTTTGGAGAGTTTAATAATAAGTACGATAACAGGAATGATAACCGGAAAACTCAATATAGCCATCAGGGTCCCATTATTATTAGCTTTTGAAGCTATTGCAGAAATCATAGTGAATACACTTGAAAAGCTGATTGCTCCCAAAATTACTGCTCCAAAATACAATAGTTTATCACCAACTTCATTTTTAAAAACTATGCTGTAGAAGAATAAAGCTATAACTGCCATTAAAATCATCAGCAACATATTGTAAATTATTTTGGCAATGATAATGGCCTGTGGACTTGCAATTTGGTAATAATAAAGTAATCGGCCTTTACTCTCTTGAACAAAGCTTTTTGAGATAGCGTTAATAGCCGCAAAAAGCATAATTATCCAGAATAATGCATTCCAAACTAAAGGAGGTGTAGTTCTAAAAGATAAATAGCAAACAAATACCGTGGCAACTACATATAGTAATATTCCGTTTAAAGCGTATTTAGAACGCCATTCTAAAACAATTTCTTTTTTTAGAAGGTATTTAACTTCGGTAATCAACTTCATTAAAGGTGTTGCGCAATTTTGACCAAATTTAAGTTAAAGCGCTAATACTTTGCTCATAATTCGGTGTAAATCTTCAGGAACAAACGGTTTTGTAAGAATTTCATCCATACCGGAAGCTAAAGCTTCTCCTTTGTCCTCCTCTAATATTGAAGCAGATAGGGATATGATTTTAATGTGTTTCTTGGGTGCTTCAAAATCAGATCGTATCTTTTTGGCGGCTTCATATCCTCCCATTTCTGGCATGTGTGTATCCATTAAAATCAGATCGAAATCCTTTTGTTGCAAAATTTCTATTGCCTTAAAGCCGTTTTCAACAGTTTCTGTTTCTACATTCCAAGACTTTAGTATTTTGTTCACCATAAATTGATTTACTAAATTATCTTCAGCAATTAAAACCTTTATCCCCTTAAAAGTATTCAAATTGGGATTAAACTTCGTAGTTAAACCATCATTATCTTGATGCAACTTAAAGTTTGCGCTAAAAGTAAAAGTGCTGCCTTTGCCCACTACGCTTTCTACGCTGAGTTCGCCGTCCATTAAGTCTACCAATTTTTTAACAATTGTTAAGCCTAAGCCAGTTCCGCCATAGTTTATAGCGGTGTCTTCCTCTGCTTGTTCATAAGATTCAAACACACTTGATAAGCGATTTGTAGGAATTCCAATTCCGCTATCAATAACTTTAAATATTAAACACACCAAGTTTTCTTTAATAAATTTTGGCGCTACGCTAAGTTTTACCTCTCCTTTGTTGGTGAATTTAATGGCGTTGCTGAGTAAATTCATTAAAATCTGATTTAGTCGCAATGCGTCTGCGGTGATGTGACTTGGCAGTTCTGGGGAAATTTCTAAATTTAATTCTATTAACTTCTCATTGGCCTTAAATCTTAAAATGTCTGTAACAGATTTTAACAGTTCCGTTAAATTGATTTCTTTGGTTACAATGGAGAATTTGCCAGATTCTATTTTGGATATATCCAGAATATCATTGACTACACCTAACAGAGATTGAGAGGAAACTTCGAGCAACCGGACCATTTCTTGCTGAGAAGAATCTAAATTTGTGTTTTGTAAGATGTTTGATATACCAATAATTCCATTAATTGGCGTCCTTAGCTCATGACTCATGTTGGCCAAGAAAATTTCCTTAACATTTTTAGCCTTTAAAGCTTCCTCTTTTGCCAAAATTAGTTCAGTGGCATATTGTTTTTGGTGGGATATATCGCTTGCATTTAAAAAAAATGTAGCTGATTTATAAGTAACTCTGCACTCAAACCATTTTGGTTCGTTGGTGAAGCTTATAAACTGTGTTTCAAAAGAAACAGTAGTTTTTGATTTAGTAGTTTTTTCTAAGTTTGAAACAAATGCGGTTTTTAGTTCCTCGACTACAAAATCTGTTATTTTTTTCTCTGTAAAATCCGATTGTTTATATCCGATGATTTTTTCAACCGCAGGACTAGCAGTTTTTATTTGAAGCGTTTGCGCATCTATGGCACAAATAATATCAGCACAATTGTTAATTACAATGGCGAAATTTTCTAGCTCCTCATTTTTTTGTTTAATCAGATTTTGACTAGCGGCCAGCTGTATAAAAGAATCTACTTTGGCCGCGGTAATATAAGGATCTAAGGGTTTGTATAAATAATCTATCGCACCGGCATTATAACCCTGGACGGCATATTTTGTTTCTTTAGAAATGGCTGTTACAAAGATAACCAATATGTCTTTAGTTCTTGGATTAGCTTTAAGCATATCAACCAGTTCAAAGCCATCAATATCCGGCATCTGAACATCAACTAAGGCGATAGAGATTTTATTCTCCCAAGCTAGCTTTAGCGCTTCATTTGGTGAGGTTGTTGAAACAATATTGATGTCTGGTCTTTCAATAAGTGCTTTTAAAGCAATTATATTCTCTTCTCGGTCATCTACAATTAAAACATTAATTTTTTGCATCTTTTAAATTATTGCGAAGGAAATGCAATTCTACAATTGAATTTTATAACGCCTTTGATGATTAATACTATTTTACGTAAAAACAGCGTAGTTGGTTTGCCATTTATCAAAAACAAATTTTTTATAAAACCCGCTGATATATATTTTGTTTTCGATCGATTAATTTTAATCTTTTTTCTAATTCTTCACTTCTAATGACTTCTTTTGAGCCCAAACACAGAAAACCAAAAATACATAAGCTATCTATCAATAGCCTTAACACTTTGTTTTGCAACTCTAAGTTAAAGTAAATCAGCACATTTCTGCAAATGACCAACTGAAACTCGTTAAAAATACCGTCAGATATTAAATTGTGTACCGAGAACAAGGAGTTTTTACGTAGCTCTGCATTTATTATAGCGTAGTCATAGTGGACGGTATAATAGTCTGAGAAAGGTCTAACAAGGTTTAGCGCCAAATAATTTTCGGCGAAAGTTTTCATTTTTTTTAAAGGATATATTCCTGTTTTTGCTTCTTCCAACACTTCTGTATTGATATCTGTACCATAAAAGAATGACTTTTCATATATTTCTGAATCCTGAAACAGAATTGAAAAGGAGTAAAGTTCTTCGCCGGTGGCAACACCGGCATTCCAGATTTTTATTCGCTGGTAAGATTTAAGGTATGGTATAACGTTATTTTTTACACTTTTAAAAAACTCGGCATCCCTAAACATTTCCGTTACGTTTACTGTGATGTCGTTTACCAAGGTTTTAAGAAAGTGAGGTTCGTTAATGATTTTTAATTTTAAATCGAAAAAACTTAGCGAAAGTTTGGATATCATGCCTTCAAATCTCCTTTTTAAAGAGGCCTTGCTATAATTAGAAAAATCGAAATCATGCACATTTTTAATGAGCATGATTGCCTCATCCAGCTCTTGGTCGCTCATGGGTGTATTATTTTAGGCTAACCAAACTTTAATTAAACTCAACAATTTATCCACGTCAACCGGTTTTGTGATGTAATCATTAGCACCAGCGTTAATGCAGTTTTCTCTGTCTTCTTTCATGGCTTTTGCTGTTAGCGCAATGATTGGTAATTTTTTCCATTTAGGAATATTACGAATGGCAACCATGGCTTCAAATCCGTTCATTTTCGGCATCATAATATCCATCAAAACTAAATCCACTTTTTCCATTTCCTCAATTTTCGCCAAGGCTTCTTCTCCGTCGTTCGCAATTTCCACTTTAAATCCAAAACCATCTAAAACAGCACTTAAAGCAAAAATGTTCCGCATATCGTCATCCACTAATAAAATGCTTTTGCCTTTTAAAGTTTCGGTATTTAACGAGCTAGTTTTAGGTTTTCCTTTACCTTCTTGTTGCTTTATTTGGTGTAAAAACAGATTTACCTCATCTAAAATCCGGTAACTAGATTTAGTTGACTTCATTACCGTGGCATCGGAATATTTCAGTAAGCGATTTAGCTTTTCTTGGTCCAATTCCATGGCAGTATTAATGATAACCGGAAGTTGTTTGTAGGCTTCATTCTCCTTTATTTTTTCTAAAAGATCTAAGCCTGATACATCTGGAAGATTAAGGTCAAGAATCAAACAATCATAAGTATGTTTCTCTAAAAGTGCCAAAGTTTCTGCTCCGGTGTAAGCTTGTTGAACATTTATGTTTCTGTTTCTGAACATTTCTGCCAGCGCATCGCTTTGAACTTGGTGATCTTCTACCAGTAATATATTCTGATAGTTTTGAGATTCGTCTACATTGTTTTTGATGAAAATGTTGTCTAGCGCACTTAAATCTACCGGTTTTTTTATAAAAGATAACGCACCAGATTGGATTGCTTGTGTGTTTCTTTGATCTCCGGCAGACATGATGTGTACCGGAATATGTGCGGTTCTGGTATCTGATTTTAAAAGCTTCAGCACTTTCCAGCCGTCAATCCCGGGAAGCATCACATCTAACAATATCGCATCCGGCTGACAAGCAACAGCGGTTTCAAAAGCAGTGTCGCCAGTATAAATCTGCACCACATCAAATCCTTTGTTTTCGCCATAATCTTTTAAGAAATCGCTAAATAGCCTGTCATCTTCAACCACTAATAAAGTGTGTTTGTCGGTTTTAACCTGAGGTTTACTAGTTTGAAGCTGATCAATTTTGTTTTCAGTTAGGGTAGGTTGGTTGAGTAAATCAATTGGTTCTTGGTGTGTTTCTTTTTTATTGTCTCCGGTTTCTGGTTTTTTTATAGGGATGATTAAAGAGAATTGACTTCCTTTTCCGGCTACACTTGTTAACGTTATTTTTCCTCCCATGTATTTGGCTAATTCCTGAGAGATTGATAGGCCTAAACCTGTGCCACCAAATTCTCTACTGGTTGAGCCATCCGCCTGTTGAAAGGCTTCAAAAATGAGTTTTTGCTTTTCTTCTGGAACTCCAATGCCGGTATCGCTAATTTCAATTTTCAGCTGATCTTCATTATCTAATATAAAAGATACTTTAACTTCACCCTCATTAGGTGTGAATTTAAATGCATTGGAGAGCAGGTTTTTAAGAATTTGTTCAGTTCTGAATCTGTCAATTTCTACAGTTTTAGGCAAAGTGTCTTCAACAGAGAAATGATAGTTGATGTTTTTTGACTTTGCCAATTCTGTAAATAGCATTTTCAAATCCTCCGAAACTTCCTTAACATCAACGTCTTCGTAAATAAGTTCGATTTTCCCCGATTCTATCTTAGCTAAATCCAGGATGTCATTAATTAGCTGTAAAAGGTCGTTGCCCGATTTGAAAATAATATTTGCATATTTTTCTTCCTCAGCGGAAAGATTGTTTGTTTTATTTTCTTTTAAAATTCGGGCCAATATCAATATACTGTTTAAAGGCGTTCTCAGCTCATGACTCATATTTGCTAAAAACTCTGATTTGTATCGGCCACTCAGCTCTAGCTCTTGCATCTTATGGACAATGGCTTCACGAGCTTCCTCAATTACCTTATTTTTCTCTGAAAGTAGCCTGGCTTTTTCTTCCAACTCAACATTGGTTTCCCTCAGCTCTTCTTGTTGTACCCTCAGCTCTTCTTCAGAAGCTTGCAACATCTCTGTTTTGTGAATTAATTCTTCATTGGTAACTCTAAGTTCTTCTTGTTGGCTTGTTAATT
Organism: uncultured Pedobacter sp.; assembly: GCF_946480185.1. The sequence goes on from NZ_CAMLIG010000005.1 coordinate 33,102, forward strand.
CTTCGGCTTGAGCTTGTGTTTCTTCAAACAATGCCCGCATCTTTACTCTTACTTGTGCAACATTTATCCCGTTGCCAATAATTGAGTTGCTATTATCTAACAGCGATAATACGTTTTTAGGAATAGGCTCTGTAAACGCAAGCTCTAAAACAGCTTTTAACTTTGATTGAAAAAATATAGGTTCAATTAGCAGATATTTAGGCGTTGTACTGCCCAACCCTGATTTAATTTTTACGTAATCATCAGGCACATTATCCCAAATTCTTCTTTTCTGTTCTTTTGCAACTTGGCCAATAAGGCCTTCATTAAAACTAATTTGATGATTACCAGTTTCTGAGTAAGCGTAACTCGCAGCCTTATTTAGTAACTCTGGATTTACATCATCTACTAAATAAATAACCCCCATTTTGGCGCCAACATATTTGGCTATTTCACTGAGGATACTATTAGCCCTTACGTCAACTTCCTGCACTTCACGCATGGCATCATCAATAATTGCATATCCAGAAATTAACCAGGTTTTATCTTCGTTTTGTTTAAACAATTTTTCTAAATTGATATTGCTTGCATTTAATTTCTCTTGAGCTTTTATTTGCTTGGCAAAAGAATTTCTGATGAATGTGAATAAGATGAGAACAATCAAAAATATCAAAGCAGAGCCTGCAAAAATGATGAGAATAGCTTGTTGGCCAGATTTTTCAGAAGACTTATTTCTCTGTACTAACAAATCCTTTTCAATAGCAATCATTTTTTTGATTTGGGCTCGGAATGCATCCATTTTTGACTTACCGAGAATTAGATCATCCACCAACTCCGCATTGGCTACATTTTCACGCTTCTTAATTTCTATGATCTTGGCTAAATGGTTAATTCTGTTTTGGATGATAGCTTTTAAATTCCGCGTATTTTTAACTTGGACAGGATTATCAGCTATTAGCTCTTCAAGCTCGTTTAAATTTTGATTTAATTGAGCTGTCGCAGTCGTATAAGGTTGAAGAAATTCGGGTTTTTGGGTGAGTAAGAAACCTCTTTGTCCAGTTTCGGCATCAATAGCCAATCTGCTAATACCTTCAAATTTACTAATTACATTTTGTGTATGGATTACAGCTTTTTGGTCTTCGCTGATGTTTTTTAAGCTTTTATACGAGCTATACCCCACCAAAAAGACTAATGCAAGGGAAACTACTATACCTATTAAGATACTGGTCTTAAAACTTATTTTTTTCATTTAAAGGGAGTTTGCTGGAAAAAGATATACCTGTAGTTTTTAAATTTTTACACATAAATACTGGATTAAGTTACTGTTTTTTTGAATCTCTTAGAAAATTTCAAACAGCAAAAAAAAGCTCAATACTTTTTTAAAGTATTGAGCAATAGAAAAAATACACGAAGATTTACTTTGACGGCTCTATAATGCCCATTTTATCGGCAAAATGAGCGCAGTAATCTCTTAAATCTTCCACAATATTTTTTTCGCCGGTAGCTCTTAAAAAGCTATCGCCCATGGTTTGTAGGGTTTCGTAAAAAAACCTTTTCATTTCATCGGCAGGCATATCTTTGGTCCATAAATCAATGCGCAAACTATTTTTGAAATTATGATCCCATAAAGCCAATATCATTGATTTTACAGCCAATGCTTCTTTGTTTTCCGAATCTGTAGATTCCCAGGTGATGTTTTCTGGGACATTGTTATCGTCTAATTCTATTGTTAATTTAATCTCTGCTTTTTTCATCCTTTTTGAAAAATAATCATCATTACTACTATTATTAAAATAAATGAACCTTCTATTAACCAGATCCATTTTTTGCTTTCTATAAACCGCCTAAACAAAAGATCGGTTAAAAAAAGAATTAGTGTTAAAGCTAACGTATAAACTATTTTAACATCTTTTCCTATGCCTATGGTTTCGCTTTCTAATCCTAACAAAATATAAAAAACGTAGGTAAAGCAAAGCGCAATTACCAAACTTATCGGCGTTATTTTTAAGTTCCGCCAGTTCATTATTTGTATTTTTTCTTTTTGGCGTCGCTCATCTTCATCCCGTTAGCTTTTGCCCTGCCTTCTTTAAATTTCTTCTTTTGTGACAATGTTTTTTTCTCGTGGAAAGCACCTTTGAAATCAGGATCTTCCTTACGTTTTTGGTCATCTATCTGTTTAGATATGGCCTGCTTTTCCTCATAAGGCGTTTCTTCAATAAAAACCTTTTCAGGGATATTTTCTACCGCAATTTGTTGGCGAATTAATTTCTCAATTTTATTGATAAAATGCTGTTCTGCGGGATTACAAAAGGTAACTGCTTTGCCCAAATTATAAGCTCTTCCAGTACGCCCGATACGGTGTACATAATCCTCGTATATAACTGGAACATCAAAATTAATCACGTGGCTAACGTCAGAAACATCAATGCCTCGGGCTGCAACATCGGTAGCTACCAAAATTCTTACTTCATCATTTTTAAATGCGTTGATAGAATTTATTCTGGTGTTTTGTCCTTTGTTGGCGTGTAAAACTTTTACGTGGTTCTCATTAAATCGACGTAACAAAAATTTGTAAACGTTCTCGGCATTGGCTCTGCTACGGCAAAAGATAATCAGTTTTTTTACTTCTGGGTCATCCTCCACAAAAACTTTTAACAAGTTAATTTTTGTTTTAAAGTTGGGTACATGATACAAAACTTGTTCAACTGTTGTAGCTGGCGTAGCTTGTGGAGTAACTTCAATTTTTGTTGGCCATAATAAAAAGTTTTCTGCCAGTTTTTCTATCCGTTCGCTCATGGTTGCAGAAAAAAGCATATTCTGACGCTTCCGCGGAACTACTTCCAAAATTTTATTGATCTGTGGCATAAATCCCATGTCCATCATTTTATCGGCTTCATCCAAAACTAAAACCTCTAATTTTTTGGTTACGATATGTCCTTCCAGGTATAAATCCATAAATCTGCCCGGAGTGGTAATCAATATGTCAAGTCCTTTTTTTAACGCTTCAATCTGCGTTTTTGGACCTAAACCGCCGTAAAGCACAAAAGAACGCAAGTCGGTATTCTGCGAATATATTTTAACGTTTTCCTCAATCTGCATTGCCAATTCGCGAGTTGGCGCAACAATTAACCCTCTGATGTCGTTTCCTTGAGCATATTTCAGCTTCATAATCATCGGTAAAACGTAAGCTGCGGTTTTTCCGGTTCCGGTTTGTGCAATGCCTAAGACATCCTGACCGTTTAAAATAGGTGGAATTGCTTTCTCCTGAATAGGTGTTGGCTGTGTATAACCTGCATCTGCGATAGCGTTTAGCACCTGTTTGTTAAAACCAAATTCCTCGAATGTTTTTGACATGGCGCAAAGATACGATTGTAAAATTAATTAATGAGAGAAGGATGGAATGATAGAATTTTGAATGAGAGAAGAACTGAATGACAATTTTGAATGATAGAAGGATTTAGTGTTTCGTTTTTTTATATTGCCCAAAATAATTCCAATGAAAAAAATCAACGTTGTAGCTATTGGCGAAATATTATTTGATGTTTTTGAGGACGGGAAAAGACCCGGAGGTTCATCGCTAAATGTCGCTTTGCATTTGTATAAACAAGGTATCCAAATAAAATTTATAAGTGCCGTAGGTAAAGATGAAAATGGCGAAACGCTGTTAACCTATTTAAAAGAACAAAACTTTGATACCGGTTACATTCAGGTTTCAGATTACGATACAAGTACAGTTAATGTTAAATTGGACGAACAAAAACAGGCTACTTACACTATTAACCAGCCAGTTGCTTGGGATGACATAAAGCTTAGTGAAGATTTAAAAACTGTTGTTTCAGCAGCTGATGCCTTTGTTTATTGTAGTTTAACTTGTAGAAATTTGAAAAGCAGAACCACAATTTTCGAGCTTCTGGAAAATGCGAAACTTAAAATTTTCGATATCAATTTAAGAGCGCCACATTTCGAGTTAGAAACTTTAAAGTATCTGCTATCAAAAGCCGATATTTTAAAAATTAATGAAGACGAGCTGAGCTACTTAGCAAAAGAACTTTCTTTAATGGCTGGAGATGAGCAAGGAATGCAAGCACTTTCCAAACTTTTTGACATTGAGGTTGTTTGTTTAACGTTGGGAAATAAAGGCGCAAAAGTGCTACACCAAGCTAAAATTTACGAAAACGCTGGTTATCCTGTTAAAGTAAAAGATACTGTTGGTGCTGGCGATTCTTTTTTGGCCACTTTTGTTAGCGGTTATTTACAAAAATTGGATATGGATTTGCTTTTAGACAATGCCTGTAAAGTGGGCGCTTTTGTGGCATCACAAGATGGAGCTAATCCAAAATATCCGGACAATCTTTTAAAATAAATTTCGAAATTAGCCAGCATGAACGCGTACCTGATAAAAAATGCAACAATAGTTAACGAAGGCAAACAAGAGGTTGCCGATGTATATATCAAAAATCAAAGAATCGAGAAAATTGGACAGAATTTATCTGCAAATGGCGCAAAGGAAATCAACGCCGAAGGCAAATACCTTTTTCCGGGATTTATTGATGACCAAGTGCATTTCCGTGAGCCAGGTTTAACCCATAAAGCAGAAATTTATACAGAAGCTAAAGCTGCCGTTGCAGGCGGGATTACTTCCTTTATGGAGATGCCAAACACTGTCCCGAATACGCTTACGCAGGAATTATTGGCTGATAAATATGCAATTGGTGCCAAAAAATCTTTGGCTAATTATTCGTTTTTTATGGGCGCTTCTAACGATAATTTGGAGGAAGTGCTAAAAACTGATATCAATACCGTTTGTGGAATCAAGGTTTTTATGGGCTCGTCCACCGGGAATATGTTGGTGGATAACGAAAAAACTTTAGAAGGTATTTTTAAGAATGCACCAATATTGGTAGCTACACATTGTGAAGATGAAGCGACGATCAGAAAGAACTTAGCAATTTTTAAGGATAAATACGGCGACAATTTAACACCGGAAATGCATCCCTTAATCAGGAGCGAAGAAGCCTGCTATTTATCATCATCATTGGCGGTGGGTTTGGCCAAAAAGTACAATACCCGTTTGCATATTCTACATATTTCTACCGGTAAAGAAACTTTTTTGTTTGATAACGAAACCCCGTTAAAAGATAAAAGAATCACTTCTGAAGCTTGTATTCACCACCTTTGGTTTTCTGCCGAAGATTATAAAACTAAAGGAAATTGGATTAAATGGAACCCCGCGGTAAAAACTGCGGCAGACCGAGACCAAATTTTAAAAGCAGTTTTGGATGATCATATTGATGTAATCGCAACCGATCATGCTCCGCATACCATTGAGGAAAAGTCGCAGGCGTATTCAAAAGCTCCGGCTGGAGGACCGCTAGTGCAACATGCTTTTAATGCTTTGTTTGAAATGTACCACCAAGGCAAAATCAGCTTGGAGAAAATTGCGCAGAAAACGGCTCATAATTTGGCAATCTGCTTTCAGATTAAAGACCGTGGTTTTATTAGAGAAGGCTATTTCGCTGATTTGGCTTTGGTAGATTTAAATGCGTCTTACGAAGTAAATCGTGATCATATACTTGCGAAATGTGGCTGGTCGCCGTTTGAAGGGCAAACCTTTAATTCTAAAATTACACATACGTTTGTAAGCGGGCATTTAGCTTTTGCGGATGGAGTTTTTAATGAGAGCGTGAAGGGAGAGCGGTTGAGTTTTGAACGATAGTTTTTTGTTTTAACCACAAAGAATACAGAGGTTTTGCATGGAGTTTATGGCTGGGTAATAAGATTTTGTACCCACGGAGGACGCGGAGGTCACAGAGTTGGGTTGTTTCGTCACGTCATGTTGATCCACCGTCTGGTGGAGAAACACCTCATTATATAAGTTGAGTAACTTTAAATGAGATACTCTGTGTCATCAGCATGAAGGGATAAACAAAAAAAAGCGGTATAGTTTGGGAAACTACCGCTTTTTTAACACACCTATTCGAAATATATAAAGACCTTACGTCTTTACGGGAAAGCTAATTAAAATATTCTTAAAACATCCTTAATTAGATAGTTGATGAAACCTTTGATCAATTTATACCTGTTTGTGAGTTTTAATAACATAGCTCAAAAATCCGAAAATAATTTGAGCTATATATACGTACTGTTGCCTATTTTTTAAAAATACCTAGAAGTAGGTAGGGTTTATTTTTGAACATTCAATTCAAAAAATTGCACAATCGGCAACATCTTGCTACTTTAGCAACGATGGAAAATTTCATAGTTTCTGCAAGAAAATACAGACCTGTTTTATTTGAAAGCGTTGTTGGGCAATTGCACATTACCAATACTTTAAAAAATGCGATTAAAAATAATCAGCTTGCACAGGCTTTCTTGTTTTGCGGTCCGCGTGGGGTAGGTAAAACTACTTGCGCCCGAATCTTGGCAAAAACCATCAATTGCACCAATCTTACGCCACAATTTGAAGCTTGCGGTGTTTGTGATTCTTGCATCTCATTCCAAAACGGAAATTCCTTCAATTTCCACGAGCTGGACGCGGCTTCCAATAACTCGGTTGACGATATCCGTAATTTGATTGACCAAGTTAGGATACCGCCACAAGTTGGAAAATACAAAGTTTATATTATTGACGAGGTGCACATGCTTTCGCAGAGTGCCTTTAACGCTTTTTTAAAAACGTTGGAAGAACCGCCTTCTTACGCTATTTTTATTTTAGCAACTACAGAAAAACATAAAATATTGCCTACCATTTTGTCCCGTTGTCAGATTTTTGACTTTAACAGGATTAGGGTAGAGGATATGGCCAATCATTTAGCCAGCATTGCCGTAAAAGAGGATGTAACCTATGATATGGACGGTTTACACCTGATTGCACAGAAAGCAGACGGTGGTTTACGCGATGCTTTGTCTATGTTTGATCAGATTGTGAGTTTCTCTAACAAGGCGCTCAACTATCAGGCGGTAATTGATAATTTAAATATTTTAGATTACGATTATTATTTCAAACTGACAGATTTATTGCTTACGCAGGATACACCAGGCGCACTTTTATTGTTCGATGAAATTTTAAATAACGGTTTTGATGGCAACCATTTTATTACCGGTTTAGCATCGCACCTCCGTAATGTGCTGATTTGCAAAGATGCTTCAACAGTGAAATTGTTGGAGGTGAGTGACAACATCAAACAAAAATATCTGGAGCAGGCAAAGCAATCTCCAGCTTCGTTTTTAATTAGTGCTTTAAATATTGCCAACCAGTGCGATTTGAACTATCGGATCAGCAAAAACCAACGTTTACAGGTTGAGCTTACCCTCATAAAAATTAGTCATTTGGAACAGGCTTTACAGTTAAGCCAAACCGAAAATGTTCAGCTTTTAGCTGAGCAGCTAAAAAAAAAACCTAAAACTTTAGCAGAGGATGAGCAGGCACCTTATCAAAAAGTTGCCCAAACTGTTGCCGAAAAAGAGGTTCCTGAACCAAAAACAGAACCGATCTCTATTCCAAAAGCGGAGGAAAAACCCTTACCTCCAGTTTTGCCCAAAGCAAATGGAACGCCTCCGCCGGTAATTCCCGGTCAGTCTTTGTTGAATAAAAGTTCAAAAACCTCTTTAATTCCAAATTTAAGAGATCCGAGTAGCATTAAATCTGAGGAGGAGCGCAACGAGGAAAAAGTGGTGGTAAGCGGTGCCGAGCGGAATCCGTTTACGCAAGAAGACCTGATCAAATGTTGGGTAGATTATTCGGGGATTGTTACTGCACAAAACAAAATGAACTTAGCTTCTATTATGAATAGCTACACGCCAATTTTAAAAGAGGGTTTCCGTATAGAGTTGCAAATTGAAAATAAGCTTCAGGAGAATGAGCTTACCTTTGAGAAAATAGATTTATTGAATTATCTGCGTACCAAATTGCTCAACTTTCATATTTCTTTGGAGGCCGTAATTACTGAAATTAAAGAAGGTAAAAAACTTTATACTTCTAAAGATAAATATCAGCACATGGCGGAGAAAAATCCGGCATTGGACGAGTTTCGGAAGGTTTTTAACTTGGATTTGAGTTGATTTCGATAACCACGGGAGCGGAGGTAAGGAGTTTTACAGAGATCTTATCTGTCAAGCTTGAGCGGAGTCGAAGGCTAACCACGGAGGGCGCAGGGGTCACAGAGCTGGGTTGTTTTAGCACTTTTTTTCCTTCCGTCTTCATGTCGGTCTGCCGGCCGGCGTATAGACATCTCACAGATAGTTTATGGTTTTAAGCAAATGCCGAAAAACCAAGACATCTCGTTAACTCTCAAACTTTATCCAACCTTCGCCCTCGTAACCAAAAGATAAATATTTCGGGGTAATAATTTCTGCTAGTATTTCGATAGTATCCACAATTCTTGGTCCGCTACGGTTAAAGTAGGCGTTGCCATCAGCAATATAAACGCGGTTATTTTTTACGGCTTCTACATCTCGCCAGCCGGGTTGGTTCAGCAATAAATCTATTTCCTCCAAAGTTCTGCCAATGGTGAAACCGCAATTAGCAATTACAATCACATCAGGATTTGCGTTATAAATCTGTTGCCAATCTACAAAAGGCGAGTGCTTTCCATTTTCTGCCAAAACAGGTATTCCACCAGCAATTTCTACCAATTCCGGAATCCAGTTTCCGGCAATCATCAAAGGCGAAAGCCATTCAATTACCGCCACTTTTGGTTTTTCTGGGAAAAATTTAAGCTTGTGTTTTACCAAGTCAATGCGTTCTTGTAAATCCTCAACCAATTGATTTCCTTCTTTTTCCACGTCCAAAGCGATAGCCGTTTCTTTAATTTCTGTTAAAATGTCATCCAAAGTATTGGGCGATAAAGAAATCAACTGCGTATTTTTTGCCAATAAATCGCTCAAAGCATTTTCCACGTCTTTTTCAGAAACCGCACAAACTTCGCATTGGTGCTGCGTAATAATTACATCCGGTTTTAAGAATTGAATCAATTCCTTATCGATTTTATAGATAGACAGCGCATCCGTTAAAATTTCCTTCACCTGAGCGTCAATTTCTGCACTGTTAGCGCCGGAAACAAATTTAGCATCCGAACAAACGGGCAAAGATTTAACACTTTCAGGGAAATCGCATTCATGCGAACGTCCAACCAAATTTTCTTGTAAACCTAAGGCACAAATAATTTCGGTAGCGGCAGGTAATAAGGAAATAATTCTTTTCTGATGCATTTTAAGTATTTTGCCAAAGATAAAAATTTGAATTTTCTTATGCGATTTAATAACGATAAACCTACGTTTAGGTTGTTTTTGGTGCTGTTTCTTTCGTTGGGATTATTCGCTTGTAACCGCCAGGATGAATCTGATGGAAAAAAAGTTTTTTACCTCAATTTAGATCAGGGTTTAACTTCTTTGGATCCGGCTTTTGCCCGAAACCAAAATGTGCTGTGGATGGCGAACCAGATTTTTAACGGTTTGGTGCAGATTGACGACAGCCTAAACATTAAGCCCTGTGTGGCTAAAAGTTGGGAAATATCCGATGACGGAAAAACCTATACTTTTCATCTGCGGAATGATGTTTTTTTTCAGGATGATGATTTGTTTAAGAACGGAAAGGGCAGGAGGGCGGTTGCCTCGGATTTTAAATATTCTTTTTCCCGGATTATAGATCCGAAAATGGCTTCATCTGGTGCATGGATTTTTAACGATAAAATAGCCGGAAAAGAAGCTTTTTCTGCTCCCAATGATTCTACTTTTGTCATCCAATTAAATAAAGCCTTTCCACCTTTTTTGGCGATGCTTTCGGCACAATATTGTTCGGTTGTTCCTTTTGAAGTGGCAGATTATTACGGAAAAGAATTTCGGACGCATCCTGTTGGGACAGGAGCTTTCAAGTTTAAGTATTGGAAAGAGGGCGAAGTTTTGGTATTGCTAAAAAACGAAAATTACTTTGAAAAGGACAGTGCCGGCAAAGCTTTGCCTTATTTAGATGCGGTAAAAGCGACTTTCATCCCCGATAAGCAAACTGCTTTTATGGAGTTTCTGCGCAAACAACTCGATTTTTTTAACGGAATTGACGGAAGTTATCGCGATGATATTTTAACCAAAAGCGGTCAAATGACAGCTAAATACAAAGGAAAATTTAATCTGCGTAAAGCACCGTATTTGGATACGGAATATTTAGGGATGTTGGTGGACAGCAGTTTAGCTATCGTGAAAAACTCTCCATTAAAATATAAGAAAGTTCGTCAGGCGATTAATTACGCCATTAACCGCGAACGTTTGGTGAAATATTTACGGAACAGCGTAGGCATTCCGGGTAATTCGGGTTTTGTGCCTGCCGGGATGCCTGGTTTTAGCGCAAAGGCAGTTAAGGGTTATAGCTATAATCCGGAAAGGGCGAAGCAATTATTAAAAGAAGCCGGTTTTCCGAACGGAAAAGGAATGAAAGAAATCACTTTAAGCACCACCACTAATTACAAAGATTTAATTGAATTTATCCAAGGAGAGCTAAATGATGTAGGAATTAAGGCAAAAATTGAAGTCAATCAAAGCGCTTCATTACGTGAAGTGATTGCCAAACGTCAGGTCAATTTTTTTAGGGGAAGCTGGATTGCCGATTACGCGGATGCGGAGATTTATTTATCCATGTTTTACTCCAAGAATTATGTCCCGATAGGGCCAAATTATACCAGTTTTAACAATAAGGAGTTTGATAGGTTATATGAGCAAATGTATCTTTTCAAAGATGACAAAGAACGTTTTAGGCTCTACCAAAAAATGGATCAAATTGTAATGGATGAAGCGCCTGTTGTGGTTTTATTTTATGATCAATCTGTAAATCTATATCAGAATAACATCAGTGGGTTGAGTGCGAATGCGCAGAATTTGTTGGTGTTGAAAAAAGTTAAAAAAGGTTTAGAATTACACGGATTTTAATTCAATCAAGCCCAAGCACTAACCTTAATTGAGCTTAAATTCGCCCTTGACCTTTGCAGTATAGATGAAGAAAGTAAAAGCAATCCTTTAATAGCAAAGGGCGCAGGCGAGAGTTTTGAAAGCTATCAAATCTGTTACGCAAGAGAATTTCTATTCAGTACGTCATGTCGAGGTAACGAGACATCACACAAGCAAAGCCTGAATATAGTATTTAACACCTTTTTGTGAGATGTCTCACTGTCGTTCGACATGACGGATTTCTTTAACACAAATTAAATCCTCAGACCCAAACCTCCAACAAAATTCCTTTTAGCAGCAGGGTTAAAATACCTTGCGCCAAAAGCATTCAAATCATTTCCTAAACTGTAATCGGTATTTAAAATATTGTTTGCGCCAAAATTGAAGATGACATGATATCCTTTTAGCCTTGTTTGCCAGCTTAACTTGGCATCTAATAAAGAGTAACTTTTTGCAAATACAGTTTCTCCATCGTTTAAAGAGGTTTTTCCGTTGAACTGATGTTGAATGAACAGTGCAAAATTCTTTTGAAAATTGAAGTTAAGAATATTAGAGAAGCTAAGTTTTGGAATTCCGGTCAGCAAATTTCCGCTGAAATTATCATTGCCAATCACATAATCTCTGAACTTAAAATCGTTTAAAGTAATTGCCGTATTAAAATCAATTTTTTTAAAAAAGCTGGGATTATTTTTGAGCAAATTGGCACTCAGCTCAATTTCTAGACCTTTTTGTTTGGTTCCGCCAGCGTTCACATAAAAATCTTGGTCATTTGGCGCAACTCTGCGGACAATGGCATTGTTTAATCGGTAATAAAAAGCAGAAATGTCTAAATAAACGCGTTCAAACGGAGTTCTGGTTCTTAAACCTAGTTCATAGTTCCAACCGTTTTCGGCTTGCAAATTTGGATTGATGGTGGCGTCTGAACCTCTGATTTCGTCTTTTGTTGGGGTAGAATAGCCTCTGCTTATAATTCCTCGAAGTACCGCCTGTTTTCCAACTAAATAGGAAATTGCCAATCTTGGCATCAGCTCTGGATTGAGTTTTACCGTTCCATAACTGGCACTGTTCTGCGATTCGGGCAAAGCTTCAAACCCATATTTAGCGAAATTTAAACTCGTAGAAAGTTCGGTGCTTAATCTTTTACCTAACTCTAGTTTTAAACGGGTAAACAAAAATTGCGATTCGTTTTTAATTAAATCCGCGGCTTGGAGATTACCGATTTCACCTTGGTTATTGTCATAATTTCTGACTTGCGAATTGGTATGTTGATACTCGTAACCGAAATTCCAGTTGTATTTTAATTTAGGATTTACCTCTTTTTGGTAGCTCACAAACGTTCGAATGGCTAAACTCACTTCCTTTCTTTTTTCATAATTGGTGATGAAAGGATTCTCGAAATCAACATCCATCCCAGATAAGGAAATGCTGTGTTGCCAGTTTTTGCTGAACTGATATTGGTGCGTTAAACCACCGAAGAAAGTTTGGTTATAAATTCCGGCTTTTTGCTCTTCTGCACCGGGAGCAACCGGACTTGCCGGCCGGGCCTGACGAGGATTCGCCTGCATTTGTGCTACTGTTAATCCGCCGGGCGTTTGGTAACCCAAATTGCTGTAAAAGCCAGAAAATTTTAATTCCGCTTTTGGATGATACTGAAATTTCTGTTGTGTTTGAAAATAAGAACGTTTCATCAAACTGTGGTTGCGGTAACCGTCTGCATATTGATAAGCTTGGTGAAAGCTGTATTGATATTTCTCATAATTTTTTTGAAGATGAACGTTTTCTTTAAAGAAACCGTAACCGCCTGCATTGGCGTTTACGCTCATTTCGTCTTCTGCTCCCTGCGAATTTAACAGTACCACACCGCCCGAATTTGCACCAAATAAACTCCCATCCGGACCTTTCAAAATTTCTATATTGCTGAGGGCAGATTGGTCAATTAAATTTAAGTAGGTATTTCCGCTGGCATCTGTTAAAGGCAGACCATCAAAATAAACTTTCACATTCCGCACCCCAAACGGCGAGCGTAACAAACTTCCCCGTATAGATAAACGGTAACTCCCAGGAGAGCGCTCTTCCATTTTTACACCAGCCACGCTGTTTAAAACAGGAAAAAGAGACGTGTTTTGGTTTTGCTCAATTTGCTTTTTTCCAACCACGGTTACAGTAGATGGCAGGTTGAAAAGTTTGCTTTCGGAGAGGTAAGCTTTCACCGTGACTTCTTGTAAAGTTTGGATGCTGTCTTTTTTGATTTGGGCTTTTGTGGTTGTAATTGAAAATATAAGGTAGATGAATATAAATGTGAAAGTCGCTTTGTACTTAAAAATATTTGATTTAGGCATAATAGGCGATTAGATGGTTCTAGAGCGTGTTTTTGTTCTTAAGCCGATTGTTAATCCATTTTTTGATGTTGTCAAACCTCATTTCGCCCTTGTTATTGTCTGGAATGTCCTTACTTTACCAAACTTGCCGATGAGGATAACATGAATGTTCTGAACATCCTTTATAGCTATCATTTAGCCAGTTTTTCTAAGAGTTCTTTATCCTCGGATAAAATCTGAAGTAGATTATTCTTTAGCTTAATCTTATCAACTGCTTGCTCTTGCAGTTTCTTTAAAAAGTCAAGAACGTCTAATAATACGGCATGGGGGACGCTATACAAAACTTGTTGAATTTCTTCTTTTATCTGTATTTTGGTCATATACAAAGATAAGCAAAGTCTTATTATTTCGAGTGTGGATAAATAATATGGATTTGTGGTTTTAAGAATTTGCGGTTTTACTTGCAAAAACTTGTCTGCCAACACTAAATTTAATAGTCATTTAAACCTGTGGTATATCACGTTTTTTATTGCACATAGGTTTCCATGATGATGGCTTTTACAGTGCTATCTCTTTGGTAGTTAGATTCCCTAATTTCTTTACAATTCTTATCTTGTCCACAGTTTTAATTTAACCAAAAACAAATCAACCTTTTATTTTTGCCTTCTGAATTTCGGCCATTGTAGAATTATTATTCAACGACTTCAAATTGAGGATTCCATACGGCTTCCCATAAGTGCCCGTCTAAATCCTGAAAATAGCCTGCATAACCGCCCCAAAATGTATCTTGTGCTGGTTTAATAATTTTTCCTCCTGCTTTTCTCGCTTGTTCCATTACCGCATCTACTTCTTCCTTACTTCCTACATTGTGTCCAATAGTCATGTCCGTTTCAGAAGGATTTTGTAAAGAGATATTAGTGTCATGGGAGATGCTTTTTCTTGGCCAAAGAGCTAGTTTTAATCCATATTGTAAATCAAAAAAGGCAACTGCTCCGTACTCAAATTCCTTTCCAACAATTCCTTCGGTAGGCAACCCAAGCCCGTCTCTATAAAATTCAACGGCTTTTTCCAAATCTGAAACTCCTAATGTTAATACTGAGATTCTTGGTTTCATATTCTGTATTTATTTTATTAATCTGTTCTGTTAGGAGGAGGTAACGTCTACCATTCTGCCTTACTTTCGTCGCCTGGAATATACCAATCCACGTTTTCATAGAATAGGGTTAGATAAATCCTTTAAATTCCTTTCTGTAAGATATTTAAGGAAATTCCGGACAACTTTAAGCGCATTATTCTCCATAGTTAACTCTATTATTTATTCAAATTTTGGGGTTCGTTTGACAATGGTAGCTATTAGCGGTTCGTTCACCTTTATTTCTTCTTAAATAACATTGACAAAATTCTTGGAATTGTATTTTTATCGTTATCGTCAAAATATTCGTTAATGTCAATTAGCTGAAAACTAGACTTCTTTGCTGAGTTTACGAAGTCGGAAATATGGTGATTAAAACAAGTCACAATTTGAATACCCTCTTCATTTTCAAACCTGGCTTTTGAACCATTGTATTGTCTAAATGGATGCAATTCGCCTATGTAAATTACTCCGTTAGCGCTTATGACTTCGTTCAGTCTTTTGAATATTAAATCTAAGTTCTCTATGTGTTCTAAAACAAGGCTAAAAGTTGCTAAGTCAAATTTTTCATCCTTTGTAAATTTCCAATCATTATTGATATCAGCTTGAATAAATTTTACATTTTCAGTATTCATCTTTTGTTTAGCCTTTGTCAACATTTGTTCTGATAAATCAATGCCTAACACGTTATAAGCAATAGATGCCAACCATTCTGTGTTTTTTCCTGTTCCACAGCCTATTTCTAAGCAATTATGAAAATGTTGTTCTTTTAAATTTTGCCTAAGCGAAATTGCCTCCAAATCCCTAGTTCTATTTTTATTTGTGTCATATTGTTCTGACCAAATGTTATAGGCTTCTTTTATGTCCATTTTTATTTAGTTCTCTTTGTTTAAAGTTAGGTTATTAGAGACTTGCTCATCCGTCCAATTACCTCTTATTCATTTCCTTCCAAAAAAACGCTCGCTATCTGCGTTACTGTTGAAATGAAGGCAAGAATTAAAGCAAACTTTGTAAATCCTAATCTATAGAGAAAAAAGGATGCTAAAAAAAACAAGAACAATCTGAATATAGCCAAATAAGGCATTTTAAGGCGATTCTCTGATTTTGGTGCCGCCCAATAAGCCCAAAGTAGAATTGCCAATAGGGTCAAAAGAATAGCGAATCCATATTTTAATACCAATCCGTTACCTTTTTGAAAACCAAAACAGGCGAAGGAACCGAACATGATCAGTTCAATTAAAAATACAATAGTTTGGTTTACGATTTTAAGCATATTTAGGAAACTATATTGAATTTTCCCGCTTCCCGCTAACGGTTTGAGATAGATAGGCTTCGTTAGTATTATTTGTTCATTTTAAAGAATATCCAATCCGTTAATAACGGTTCAATATTGCATTGTCTTAATTCCGTTGCTATTTGGGCCCTATGATAAGTAGAATGATTAATAATTTGAAATAAAATATCACATATGCTATTGCTGAATTCTTTTCCGTTGCTTGTGTTATATCTTATTTCACCATCAAAATCAAAGTTGTCAATAATATACATTGATGTTTCAAAATTTTTAATATCAGTTTCTTTTAATTTTTTTATCTCAAAAATATCCCAGGGCTTGGTTTTCAGGTCTTCTGGTAAAACTTTATTATTCCATATTGCGTGTACATTTACAAGGTGGCAACTTAAGTTCGTCAATTTATCAGACACTTGTTCGTGATGGTCTATCAAGACTTGAAGTATCTTTTGATTGAAATGAAAATTATACTCAAATAATTCTTTAAAAAATTGTTTCATTGATTGCATGATTAATTCTTGTAATAAGTTGTTAGGCGTTCACTGCTATTTGTCCGCTCGTTCTGTCAATACTTCTTTTAATGCATTTGTTCCGTTTATGGCTGATGGAAAACCAGAATAGATAGTTAGCAAAAGCATTATTTCTTTTATTTCGGTTTTTGTAAGTCCGATGTTTAGACCAGCGTTGATATGAAATTTCAGTTGAGGTTGAGCCGTTCCTAATGCAGTCAACGCAGAAATTGTTGCAATTTGCCGGTACCTTTTACTCAAATTATCTCTTGAAAAAATGTCGGCATAACCGTACTCAAGAATGAATTTTACTAATTCCGGTGAAAAATTATTATAGGCTGATTTTAATCTTTCAACTTGGAGGCTGTCCAGTTTAAACAATTCTTGTTCGCCTGATTTTAATCTGTTGGGTTGATTGTTTTTGGTAGCTGTTTTTCCGATTTTATCTTTAATTCCCTGCTTTTCCCTTTCTACCAAAACTTCTTTTAAAGCGTTCATTGCATTGACGCAACCCGGAAAACCCGAATAAACGGACATCTGTAAAATCACTTCTTTTACTTCATTGATTGAACTTCCTGTATTTAAAGCTCCGTTTATGTGGACTTTTAATTGTGGCTGTGCGTTTCCCATTGCAGTCAATGCCGCAACAACGGCAATTTCTTTTTCTTTTAAACCAAGTCCGTCTCTGGAATAGATGTCTCCGAAAGAATATTCGATGATGTACCTTCCTAAATCGGGCGAAATGTCTTTCAGACCTTCGATTACTTTTTCGCCTGCCTCTCCGTCAATTTCTTTTAGCTTTTCCCAGCCTGTATTAAACCTTTCTGATTGCATATTTTTCGATGATTTTATTTGTCCGGTATTTTAATATCATTAAAAGCAACAACGAAATGATTATAATTTCTTTCGTTATATCGGACAAAATTAGTCGACAAACAGGCAATGTTGTTAGGACTTCTACCGGCTTTTTAGGTACTTTTCCCGAAAGTTTGCAGGCGAGATATTGGTTTTCTTTTTGAAAATTCTTGAAAAATAAGAACTGTCTTCAAAGCCGAGTTTAAAAGAGATTTCACCTATTTTGAATGTTGAATAAAGTAAAAGCCTTTTGGCTTCCGTTATCTTCAAATCCAGTTGAAGTTGTTTGGCGGTCAATCCTGTTTCATCTTTACACAGTTGGTTTAGCGTTTCAGGCAGTGTATTTAATTTGTCTGCATACTGCTCTATAGTGAAATTTTTAGAAAAATTTTCTGCGGTGAGCTTTTTGAATAGAATGATGGTGTTATTTGATTTATTGTACTGTTTTTTATTGTTGTTTAAAAGCGAAATGAGATAAGAAATTGCGAATAACTGATTATTATTTGACAACATCCGGTTGAATATTTCTCTGATAAAATGAATGTCGTCTCTTTCTAAATCTACGTATGGAAATGAAAAATCAATGTTTAGATGTTTGGCAAAATGTTCGTTAATGAGCAGAAAATATCCACAACTATCATCGGAATAGTTCCAGTAGCGAATTTGTTTGGGATTAATGGTAAAAATTCTGTTTGATAGAATTTCATACTCCTCAAACTCGATTATGTTTAAACCGTTCCCTTGTGTAAACCAAACCAAAGAATAAAAACCCTGTCTGTGTGGCCATTCAATATTTGGATCTGATATGTCTTCAATAACTCCTGCATAATATTCTATCGATTCATTCAGTTTAGGGATGATGTCGTCAATTTGATATATTTTCATTTTACACGATTTTAGGTGTTCCAAAGTCCTTTTTGGTCAGCAATTGCAAACTTATTTCTTTTGTCAAGTTGAAATCCGTTAAGTTTAGTCGGTAAGTTTACGATACCAAATTCTTCAACTTCTTTTCGTCCAATATTAGTTGACATAAATTGAATTTTAAACTTTTCAATTGTCGTTGGTTTTATAAGCTGATTTGTTGACCGAAGTTTTTCAAAATTTTTAAAGAACGTAGAAGTTGTTGGTTTAAATTGTTGTTTAAGCCTTTTTATTAATTCTTTACCTTCTCCGATATAGAATGGAATAGTGTCAAGCGAAATTAGATAGTTTCCAAAACCTTTTTCACTAACATTTATAGCGTCGCAAAAAGATTGAGTTTTCAGTTTATTAAGTCCACAGGATAAAATTTCATCTGATTGCTTCTGAATAATGTCCCAAGAAAATTTATTCATTCTCGATTGTCTTTTTGGTTTACGTTTATGTCTTCAGAGCCTGACCGCTAACGATTTGCAAATTTGTCTAACTATTAATTCCTCAAACACTATTACCTCACCTCTACAAACTTCAAACAAACCGGACTTCCAACCTTCAGCATCTCACCTGTATAACTCAACAAACCCGTTTTCTTATCTCTTCTAAAAACAAAAATATCATCGGTATATTGATGGCCAACCAAAAGGAAATTATCTGTCGGGTCAATCGTAAAATTTCTTGGGCCTTTTCCTTTGGTGCTTACATTGGCAACTTTAGTAAGTTTGCCGTTCTTCTCCACTTTAAAAATCGCAATTTCGTTGGCAGTGCCTCTATTAGACGTGTACAAAAATTTGCCATCGTTTGATAAATGAATATCTGCACCACCATCTTCACCTTTAAAATCGGTGGCGTCGGCGCTTATTTTCTGTATCAATGTGGCTTTATTGTTTTTATAATCAAATACAGAAACATACGCTTTCATTTCAGATGCAACATAAAGCTTATCGCCTTTTTTATTAAACGTAAAATGGCGTGGACCAAAACCCGGTTCAATTCTTACATCAGATGCTACATCCGAATGTAAAGGCTGTTTTTCGTTTCCGTTGTATTTGTAAGCTTTTACAAAATCGGTTCCTAAATCGGCAACATATAAAATACTGCCGTCCGGAGAAAAGTTACTTGAGTGAACATGTGGTTCATTCTGTCTTTTTTTATCGATGCTGCTTCCGGCATGCTTAATCAGCTGACTCACTGGCGCCAAGCTTCCGTCTGCATTTATCGGGAAAACACTTAAACTTCCACCGCCGTAATTAGCCGAAAAAGCAAATTTGTTGTCTCTTGAAAGCGTAACATGGCAAGGGCCCGGGCTGGTAGTGGGCTGCGAGTTGATAAAGGAAAGCACACCATTTTTCGCGTCAAAATTGAAAGCACTCAATCCGCTTTGGTTTCCACTTGCTTCGCTTACGCTGTAAACTTTGGTTGCGTCGTCATTAACTGCAAAATAGGAAGGATTTACCACGCCTTCGGTTTTAGATTCGAAACTCAACTTCCCGGTAGCGGCATCAAACTTATATACAAAAAGTCCGTTGTTCTGTGTTTTTGTGTAGGTTCCAATAATTAAGTGATAGTTTTTTGGTGCTGATTGCGCAAAGCCTAAAAAAGGCAAACCTAAGAAGGTAGCTATTATTGCTGATTTAAATTTCATTTTATAATAAATGGTTTATTGAGAATGCAATATAGGGAAAAAACAAAAAGCCTTCCGAAAAGAAAGGCTTTGTAAATTGAAACGTTTTTTAAAAAAATTATAAAGAAGCTAAATCTTTAAAGCCTTGATCTAAATTATTTTCGCTCAATAAGTTTGATTTGTATTTGTCACTGTTTCCATTAATGAAAAAGCAAGTTTTGCCTTTTATTAAATCGATGATTTTTGCGTTTAATGCTTCTGGCACTGCAGGGCAACCAAAGCTTCTGCCTAAACGGCCTGTACTTTTAATAAAATCCTCGCTCACATAACTTGCGCCATGTACAACAATTGCTCTTTCTCTGGCTAAATCATTTATGCCTTTATCCTGGCCGTCTAATTTTAAAGATAAACCGTGTTTGCCCAAGTAGGTTTCGCTAGCAATATAAAACCCTAAACTGCTCTGGTGCGATTCTGCTACGTTAGAGAAATTTGTTGCTAAATCATCGCCGCTTCCTTGGCCATGTGCAACATAAGTGTTCAACAAAAGTGTTTTGTTTTTTAAATCAACAATCCACATGCGTTTTTCGGTGCTGGGCTTGCTAAAATCAACAATAGTAACAATGCTTTTGGCATCGCTCAACAAATGCTCGTTTTTTAAGTTTACAAAACCAGTACAGGCTTTTTCAAAAACCGATAGCGCTAAGCCAGATGCTTTTAAATTGCTTTCCTGATAAAGTGCATTTACGTAATTGCTGAATGACACTTGCTCTGAAGCTTGAGCACTAGTTGAATCTTTTAAAGTGTTTTTAGGTTGGTTGGTGGTTAAATCTTTCGAGGTTTTCCAGCTGAGGTTTAAAAACATAAAGCCAAAAGCCAATAGCGTTAAACCTTTTACCGAGTAAATTTTGAATTTTCTGTTTCTCATAAATTTCATATTTTTTCTCCGCTTGTTTTAGTTAATTGCCGTTTTTAACAATAGTGACCCAAAAGGTTTATTTCGTGACATTAATTAAACATCTCTAAATTAACAAGATAAATTAAATGTTGTTGGTTTTATGAGATTTTTAGAAGCGGTTTCGCAAGGCATCTGCCCGACGTAAAATTGCCCTAAGCCTGTTATTGGCCTGATTTTGTGAACGAACATACTCAGGAGAAGACGAATTATTTAAACTGCTGATTTTGTTTAAAACTGAAATTAAAGTGGTTTTGATTAGTGCTACTAAAGTCATCTATAATATGGTTTTAAGGAACGTGTATAACTATACGCTTATAGAGCGGTTTTATTGTAGCGTTATAAATAAATTTTAACCTTATCGTGTTCTTCATGTTTCGCTGGTTCTTTTCTGTCTTTCCTTTTTGAAAACAGCACTAAGAAAAAAACTAACAAGCTCAGCTCTAACAGGATAGTCTTCACCAATAACGAACATAAAAATGCTGCAAATACATTAATTAACGTTCCAATAAGCAAAGTAAGAATTAAGATTCTGTAACGATACATAGTATTTGGCTTTGTGTCATCTGTTTACGAGACTTTTATGATTAAAGTTTCAAATTGCATAAAAAAAGCCCCTGCGATAGCAGAGGCTTTAATAAATGTGTTTTTTTGGATTGTTAGCTCAACAGGTTTTTCCAGCTTACCAAGTCTCCAATTATTTTTCCGAGATCGGCAATGGCAACTCTTTCTTGCTCCATGCTATCTCTATGGCGGATAGTTACTGTATTATCTGTTAAAGTATCGTAATCTATAGTAATGCAATAAGGCGTTCCAATCGCGTCCTGGCGGCGGTATCTTTTTCCGATAGCGTCTTTTTCATCGTAAGCCATATTGAAATCCAATTTTAAAGCGTCCATTATTTCGCGGGCTTTTTCTGGCAGACCGTCTTTTTTGGTCAATGGTAGAACTGCAGCTTTATAAGGCGCTAATGCCGGATGTAATTTTAAAACCGAACGAGAATCTTGTTTATCTTCTGTACTTAAATCCTCTTCTTCAAAAGCATTGATTAAAGTCACCAAGAAAAAACGATCTAAACCAATGGAAGTTTCAATCACGTAAGGCACATAGTTACCGTAAGGTTTACCGGTTTCTGGGTCAACCTCTGGGTCAAAATACTGCATTTTTTTTCTGGAGTATTCTTGGTGCTGTGTTAAATCAAAATCAGTACGGGAGTGTATGCCTTCCACTTCTTTAAAGCCAAAAGGGAATTCATACTCAATATCAACCGCAGCGTTTGCGTAATGAGCTAGTTTTGCATGATCGTGGAATTGGTATTTTGCCGGATCTGTGCCTAAAGCCAAATGCCATTTTAAACGGGTTTCTTTCCATTTTTTGTACCATTCCATTTCAGTGCCAGGGCGTACAAAAAATTGCATTTCCATTTGTTCAAACTCACGCATACGCATAATAAACTGGCGGGCAATTACTTCGTTTCTAAAAGCTTTACCAATTTGCGCTATCCCGAAAGGAATTTTCATTCTGCCGGATTTTTGAACGTTCAAAAAGTTTACAAAAATACCCTGTGCTGTTTCCGGACGCAAATAAACTTCTTCGGCGCCTTCTGCCATCGCCCCAAATTGCGTGGCAAACATCAGGTTAAACTGACGGACATCTGTCCAATTGCAGGTTTTAGAAACCGGACAGGCAATTTTATGCTCCTCAATTAATGCTTTTAGTTGAGGCAAATCCTCTGCTTTTAAAGCATTGTCCATGTCGTTTTGTAAGCTTTCAGCTTTCTGCATTTCGCCTTCGGCCTTATAAGCTTCAATTTTATCTTCTAATAACTGGTCGGCTCGATAGCGTTTTTTTGAATCCTTGTTATCAATCATCGGATCGTTAAAACCGTCCACATGTCCGCTGGCTTTCCAAACTTTTGGGTGCATAAATATTGCGGAATCAATCCCAACAATATTCTCATTCATTTGCACCATGGCTTTCCACCAATAAGTTTTAATGTTGTTCTTTAGCTCGGCGCCTAGCTGGCCGTAATCGTAAACAGCGCTAAGCCCATCATATATTTCACTGCTTTGAAATACAAAACCGTATTCTTTGGCATGTGAGATTACATTTTTAAAAATTTCTTCGTTATTTTTTGACATGATGTTGCAAATATAGCATTACGTCTATTTGTACGTCTATTTTTGAGATAAATTTTTATCAGTCAAGTGAATTGATAATTTGTGAGATAGGAGGGAGCCGGGTAGAGATTTAAATATTAGGGCGCTTTAACACGCCATCCGTTATATCTTTTTTTGTCAGCCTTGAGCAGGAAGCCGAAGGACAAAAAAAGATGCCACTCCTGTCGTTAGCGCAAAAAATATCGGTTGTTTAATTAATCGAAGAATTCGAGAAACCAATTGTTCACTCGTTGCAAACGAGCGCAAGATGAATTGTTGAATTTGCAAAGTATTCACTCATTCAAAATCCAATCCTTCAAAACTAAAAACTCGTAGTACTGCTTGAATTAATGTTAATCATCCGGCTTTTGCTGTTATAAAAACCGATATCGTAACGTTGCAAGTCCACATTTAAACCGATGGAACTTTTGTTAAAGCCTAAAAAATCGTCGTTGATAAAGGAAGCACCAAAGGATATACAATCTAAAAATGTGTAATCGCTACTTTTAGGATTAACAGGAAAAACCCAGCTTAGTTTGCCACTTAAAGAAGTGGTGTTACTTAAATTCGCCATTTTATTAAGTGTAGCGAGTTCAAACTCAGTAGAAGGGCCCGCAAATAATGAAATTCTGGCGCCCTTGTTTAACGGAGACCTAATAAACAGCGCCTCTAACTGTGGGCCGGCAAATAATTGGCTGGATAGTTTTTGGTTATAACCAGCTTTAACGCCAAATAATGACCTAATACTTGTTCCGGTTAATAGCGTTGCAATTTTAATGTCAAGACCTACATAAAAATGTGAGTTGCGGTCAATATTTATTTTTTGAGCGTCTGCATTTTTGTAAAAACAAAGTGCTAATAATACAATAATGAAGTATGATTTTTTCAACGTGTGCCTCCTGGTAGTTTAGGCTTTGTACGTTGTATCTATGATAAGGTTTCTAAAAAAAATCTAATTTTCAGGCCGTCCTATGGCCTGCCCCTTTTGGTATTTTTTTTCTTCCTCTTCAATTGATTTTTTCTCTTTTAAAGATTGATCGGTGCGGGTTAAATTCTTCATGTTAGGCTGTCCCGCATCTACCCATGCGGAATACCAAAAACTGCCGACATCTAAAATAGAGCTTCGCATTTGTGCTTCAACCATGCCGTTCAAAGCATCGTGATAGGCTTTTGAATACTCCATAGAATATTCTTTTATGACTTTGTTGTTGCGCTCATTATAAGTGTATTTACGGTCGTTCGGGAAACTTTTGCTCAATCTTTTCTCTATGGAAAGGGTAGAATCCAACAAGGTAAAAGTATGTTCCACAATTTCCCAAGCTTTATTTAAAGGGTTATTGATATAAACCGCTTTGCCTACAAAATAATCATAATCGTCTGCAAAAAGCTCGGGCAAACGGCTTTCCCAAAAACCGTGTATGCCAACTTGGTTGGTCATTTGGCCGTTGTAGTTTTCGGAAGTATGCAAAGGAACATGCGCATCAGCAATGTAAT
This sequence comes from uncultured Pedobacter sp., assembly GCF_946480185.1. The sequence continues at coordinate 57,265 of NZ_CAMLIG010000005.1, forward strand.
GGCCTAAATCCGAAGAGTATTTTAAAATTAAAATTGAATCTCGGTTTTTAAATGCATCTACCAACTTATAATAACTGCGCTGAATCTGCCAAGGAACAATCCCGTAGGCTTTTAAGGTATCTTCGCTTAGTTTTTCGGTGGCATCATTCCACTTTCTTGGGATTACCGCAAAAGGGTCTTTGCCATAATGGTCCGCATCTAAATAATGCCGGGGTGCTTCCAAAGAATCTGCATAACGTCTTTTGTCCGGGTCAACTGCGTGTATAGTAATGTAATTGATGTTAGCTTTGTAAAAACCAATTAAATCTTTGGGCAAGGTAAATATAGCCAGCCGGTTAATTCTTTGATGTGCAAAAAATCCCCAAGATACCGTAAGCAACAAACAAGGGATAATTAATAAAAGTACGAGCGATTTATTTTTCATTACCAAATTTTTATGGTGCTAAGGCTGGGTGTGGATTCTTGTGGTTTTGTATCGGCAATAATCATCTGTTATTTGATACCTTAAAATTAAGGTATGCATTTAATAATCAGCGGTTTTTTAAAAGAATATTTTTTTAAAATTGAATTTGCTTTTAATAATATAAGCAGTATATTTGCAACCCTCAATAGAGGCAATGTTTAAAGGAATAAAAAGCTAACAATGGCAAATCATAAATCATCATTAAAGAGAATTAGATCAAACGCTGCTAAACGTTTACGTAACAGATACCAAGCAAAAACTACCAGAACTTTTATTAAAAGGTTGCGTAATGCTGTTAGTAAAGAAGAAGCTTTGGCTTTATTGCCTAAAGTAACCTCTATGTTAGATCGTTTAGCTAAGAAAAACGTTATCCACAAAAATAAAGCAGCAAACAATAAGTCAAAATTGACTAAGTTCGCTAACTCTTTATAAGAGTTAAAAATATTTAAAAGGGCAGAATTCTTAACTGAGTTCTGCCTTTTTTTGTTCGTTTTTTTGTGTAGATTTATTTTATGAGTTTGCCTTACGAACAAAAAATAACCATAAAAGCCTGGGCAGAAGAGGATCGTCCTCGTGAAAAACTGCTTTCCCTAGGGCGCAGAAGCTTGTCTGATGCTGAATTGATTGCCATTTTAATTGGTTCTGGTTCTACCACAGAAACCGCCGTTGAACTGAGTAAAAGAATTTTACATACCTACCAAAACAACCTTGCCGCTTTGGCAAAACTATCCGTTGCCGACTTGTGCAAATTTAAAGGAATTGGCGAGGCCAAAGCCATTTCTATTATTGCTGCTTTAGAGCTGGGTCGCCGACGCAAGGAAAGCGAACTCAGTTTTACTGATAAAATTACCTGTTCAAAAGATGGCTTCAATATTTTGTCTCCCTATTTTGCCGATTTATTACATGAAGAATTTTGGGTTGTGATGTTGAGCCGTAACAATAAGGTGATTGGCAAGGTTTTAATCTCAAAAGGAGGAATGTCTGCAACCATTGCCGACCCGAAAATTATTTTTAAAGCGGCGCTGGAGCATAATGCGGCAAATATTGTGTTGGCGCATAACCATCCGTCAGGTAATTTAAAACCCAGTCAGGCAGATTTAAGCCTTACCAAAAAATTAAAAGCAGGTGCACAGTCGTTGGATATTGGTGTTATGGACCATTTGATTTTTGCTGGCGAAGGATATTTTAGTTTTGCTGATGAAGGGTATTTGTAGGATATTAGGTTGTAAGTAGTAGGTTTTAGGTGTTAAGTGAAAAGTATAAAGGCTTTAGGTATTCAATCTCTCACTCATTCAAAATTGCTCCCTTCTATCATCATTCTGTCATTCAATTTTTCAATTACTCAAAATTCAATTTTTCTAAATCAAAACTTTTAGCTTTATAAAATCGTTATATCAACAAACAATTCTAGAAGATGAGAGGTTACGGATTTTCAAAATATTTTCCCAAACAATTGCCAAACGGCGGCTTTGACGAATTGCTAAAACTTTTTCTCGAACTTTTAAATTATTCTGCCGGAGATGCCAATGAAGCCTTGGCTTGGATGAACGAGCTGGACAAGCAGCATAACATCACCAAAGATGATTATGGCATGGGCGATTTCATCGACGATTTAAAAAACAAAGGCTATTTAAGCGATGACGGACCAAAGGGAGGTTTTAAAATTACAGGAAAAACCGAGCAGACCATCCGCCAATCGGCCTTGGAAGAAATTTTTGGGAAACTAAAAAAATCTGGGAAAGGAAACCATACTGCGCCACAATCCGGTACCGGAGAAGAAAAAAATGCGGATAGAAGGGAGTATCAGTTTGGCGATAGTTTGGACCAAATTGATATGACGGCTTCTATCCATAATGCACAAATTAACCACGGTATCGGCGATTTTATGATGACCGAGCGGGATTTGGAAGTAGAAGAACGTGATTATAAAACGCTAACTTCTACCGTTTTAATGATTGATATTTCGCATTCCATGATTCTTTATGGCGAAGATAGAATTACACCAGCCAAAAAAGTGGCCATGGCTTTGGCCGAATTGATCAAAACAAAATATCCAAAAGATACTTTAGATATTGTGGTGTTCGGTAATGATGCTTGGCCAATTACCGTTAAGGATTTGCCTTATTTGCAAGTTGGACCTTATCATACCAATACTTATGCAGGTTTGGAGCTGGCAACAGATATTTTGCGGAGAAGAAAAACGCACAACAAGCAGATTTTTATGATTACCGATGGTAAACCTACTTGTTTAAAAGAAGGTCTCAAATACTATAAAAATAGCGTGGGCTTGGATAAAAAGGTGATTAATAAAACCTTAACGATGGCCGCACAGTGCAAAAGATTAAATATTCCCATCACTACTTTTATGATTGCCCGCGACCCTTACCTGCAACAATTTGTACGTAAGTTTACAGAGGTGAACGGCGGAAGAGCATTTTACAGCTCCCTAAAAGGATTGGGTGAATACATTTTTGAAGATTATATAAAGAATAGAAGGAAAACGGTTAGGTAGATTTTGAGTAATGAGTAATGAGTATTGAGTAATGCGTATTGAGTAACGCGTATTGAGATATGAGTATTGGGTAATGCGCATTGAGTAGCAAGACTCAAGTATCAAGACAGATTGTCTTAACTAAAGAAAATAAAATTAACACACAAACAAACCATAAAACAAGCAAGTCCCTCTCCTTCGGAGAGGGATTTAGGGTGAGGCTCTATGAAAACACTAGGAGAATTAAAAAAATCGGGATACAAAAGCCGTTCAATTAAGGAAGAGCTAAGGGAAAACCTAATCGCCCGATTAAAAGATAAAGATTTAGGTTTTGAAGGAATCATAGGTTTTGAAGACACCGTAATGCCGGATTTGCAGACCGCGATTTTGAGTAGGCATAACATATTGCTGTTAGGCTTGAGGGGGCAGGCGAAAACAAGAATTGCCCGTTTAATGGTGAATTTATTGGACGAATACGTTCCGTACATTGCAGATTCTGAATTGTATGATGATCCGCTGAATCCAATCAGTTGGGCAGGTAAAAATGCGGTAGAAATTCATGGAGATGATACGCCGATTGCCTGGTGGCATCGCAGTGAAAGATATACCGAAAAATTGGCAACGCCAGATGTTACCGTTGCCGATTTAATTGGAGATGTGGACCCGATAAAAGCCGCCACGCAAAAACTTCATTATTCGGATGAAAGGGTAATCCATTTCGGATTAATCCCGAGAGCGCACCGTAGTATTTTTGTAATTAACGAATTGCCGGATTTGCAAGCCCGTATTCAAGTGGCGTTATTTAATATTTTGCAGGAAAGAGACATCCAGATTAGGGGGTTTAAGCTGCGTTTACCTTTAGATATTCAGTTCGTTTTTACCGCAAACCCCGAAGATTATACCAACCGCGGGTCTATCGTAACGCCTTTAAAAGATAGGATTGAAAGTCAGATTTTAACGCATTACCCTAAATCAGTAGCTATTTCACGTAAAATTACGCAACAAGAAGCATTAATTACGCCGGCACAAAAACTGATTGAAGCAGATGGTTTAGTCAAAGATTTAATAGAACAGATTGCTTTTGAAGCCCGTAATTCAGAATATATCGATAAAAAATCAGGAGTTTCTGCCCGTTTAACCATTTCGGCTTATGAAAATTTAATTTCTCATGCAGAACGTAGAATGCTGATTAATGGTGAGAAAAGCACCGTAGTTAGAATCAGCGATTTTTTGGGTGTAATTCCGGCAATTACCGGAAAGATAGAATTGGTTTACGAAGGTGAGTTGGAAGGGCCAGCAAAAGTGGCTAATATTTTAATTGGCAAAGCAATAAAAACATTGTTGCAAACCTATTTCCCGGATCCGGAGCGGATGAAGAAAGCCAAGAAAGATAATCCTTATGCAGCTATCATCAATTGGTTTGGGAGCGGAAATAGCTTGAATTTATTGGATGACATTACCGATATTGAATATAAGGAAGCATTAAATTCTGTCCCGGGCTTAAAACAAGTGGTTAAGCAGTTCCATAAAGACATTAGCGAGAACCAAACTTTATTGTACATGGAATTTGTATTGCATGGTTTGGCAGAGTTTTCTTTGGTGAGCAAAGGCTTTTTAGAAAAAGGTTTCGAGTTTAAGGATATGTTCAACAGTTTGTTCAGCTCTGAATTTGCCGAGGACGATGACGAAGATGATTTCGACGACAGGTATTAGTTTAAATTCAAGAATAATCTGCGTTAGGGATTGCACCGGATACCGTCCGCCAGTTGGCGGATAAGGCCTTGAGGAGTATGAATATAAAGCCCGCCCCCGCCTGCCCCGAGTGGTAGCAATCGGGGAACGCCCAAAAAATTATAATGGGAAAAATTATAGGATTAACTATTGTTTCGCTTTTATTAATTGCGTTTGATTTTTACATCTACAAAGCAATTTTAAATATTTACCCAAATTGGAGCGTAACTAAAAAGCGGTATTTTAAAATTGTGTGGTGGGCGTACACCATTTTGCTTTTGGCAGGAGTGCTGGTTAGCTTAACTTTTAGCATGTGGCTATCCATAAAAGCGGTGATTTTGGTCGCCTATTTTATAACATTTGTCACTAAATTGGTTTGGTGCCTTATTCTGTTTGTCGATGATATTAGACGCGGAGCAATTTTTGTTAAACAGAAGGTTGTAGTTCAAGAACAACCCTCAGAGGGTGCAAAGAACACGATTCCTCGATCAGAATTTTTAGTGAAAGCCGGTATGGCTGTTGCCGCGGTTCCATTTGCCAGTTTAAGTTGGGGCGTGGTTTCTGGTGCTTATGATTATAGAGTTCGTAAACAGGTTTTACACTTTGAGCACTTGCCAAAAGAGTTTGATGGTATTACCATTGGGCAAATTTCTGATATCCATTCCGGAAGTTTTTACAATAAAAAGGCGGTTTTAGGAGGCGTTGAGATGCTGTTGAAACAAAAAGCCGATATGATTTTTTTTACAGGTGATTTGGTGAATAACAGAGCAAATGAGATGCGGGATTATCAGGATATTTTTGCGAAAGTGAAAGCGCCTTTAGGCGTTTACTCCACCTTGGGAAACCATGATTACGGCATGTACGAAAAATGGCCCACAGAAGCAGACCGGATAAAAAATATTGAAGACGTAAAAAAGACACATGCCTTAATGGGATGGGATTTGTTGATGAACCAAAACCGCAGGATTAAAGTTGATGGTGCAGAAATTGGTGTTTTAGGAATTGAGAACTGGGGAACAGGCCGTTTTCCAAAGCTTGGGAAAATGGAAGAAGCTATAAAAAATACAGATGATTTGCCCGTTAAGCTGTTGTTATCTCATGACCCATCGCATTGGCGAGCTGAGGTTTTGCCTAAATATCCGCAGATTGACGCTTCGTTTGCTGGACATACTCACGGTGGGCAATTTGGAGTTGAAAGTGAGTACGTGAAATGGAGTCCGGTGCAATATGTTTATAGTGAATGGGATGGTTTGTACGAAGAAGGAAAACAAAAGATATATGTTAATGTAGGGTATGGCTTTTTAGGTTATCCGGGAAGGGTTGGAATTTTGCCCGAAATAACGATATTTGAACTTAGAAAAGCCTAGGTTTTCTCTTTTTAATGATTAAATATTTTCAAAGACCGCTGGATTTTTTATTGTTCAGCAATGTTTTAATTTCTTTAGGTGCGCTAGCCCAGGGCTTATTAACTTATCATTTGTTAGGGTTTTCTCCTTCGTGGGTGGTTTCGGGCTTTCTGTTTTTCTCTACCCTATTAACCTATAATTTCAGCATTTTAATTCAGCACCCTAAAAGTCCAGAGAAATCGGAATACCGGCGGGTACGTTGGATTTTTAGGAATTACAAACTGAATTTTTCGCTAACAGTAGTAGCGGTACTAGCGTTGATTCCGTTGTTTTTCATGCTCAGCTTTAAGTCGCAATTACTGAATGTGTTTTTAGGCTTGCTTTCTTTGGGCTATGCCATGCCACTTTTTAAATCTAAAAACAGAAAGTTTGGTTTAAGGAATATCCCGGCTTTAAAGCTGTTTTTAATTGCTTTAGTTTGGGCGCTAAGTTCCGTAATGATGCCTTTTTTTGAGTTGCAGCAAGTTCATCAATTCCAATTGCCACTCAGTGATTTGTTGATTTTAAATGCCAAGCGTTTTCTGTTTTTAGTAGCCATTACCATTCCGTTTGATATCCGCGATATGTTTCAGGATAAAATATTTGAGTTGAAAACCATTCCAACCATTTTTGGTGAAAAGAAAGCTTATCTGTTTTGCCAAGTAATGCTGTTGATGTATATGGTCTTGCTTTTCTTTTTCAGAAATCGAGGTTTTGATGCAGATTTTTTAGGTTTAGGGCTAACCTCGGTTTTAACTGGATGGCTGATTTTTAAATCGGAATGGGAGAAAAACGAGTATTATTACTTCTTTTATTTGGATGGAACGTTGGTGTTGCAGTATGTGATGGTGATGGGTTTTAGTTTTGTTTGGTAAGTTTTTTAATGTCAGATATCGATTCGATTTTATACGGTGTATTATATCGTGTATTGAAAAACCCGTCATGTCGAGGCAACGAGACATCTCGCAAATAGGTTTGCTATTCCCGATGTAATGAGGATGTCTCCTATTGTCGACATGACGAAGAGAGAGAACAAAAAAAACCGTTCTCTTCTCAGAAAACGGCTATAAATTTTAAATATCTACTTTGGCATTAAGCTTTCAGCTTAACAAAAACCTAATCTTCAACAACTTCACTATTGGTAGATGGTTGTTCTTTAATGTCTTCTTTAAAATATCTTTTTTGGTAAAGCAAAATCATAATTACTCCGATGGAAATGGCAGAATCTGCAACGTTAAATACCGGTCGGAAAAATACAAAATCTTCACCTGCCCAAATTGGAAACCACGTAGGAAAATGTCCTTGAATAATTGGGAAGTAAAACATATCTACCACTCTTCCGTGGAAAAGTTTTTCGTAGTTATAAATTACACCGTAAAAAACAGAATCGATGATGTTTCCTAAAGCTCCGGCAAAAATTAAAGCCACATTTAAAATTAAACCTCTGTGGTATTTGTGTTTAATTAAATGATGTAAACCGTAACCAATACCGGCAACTGCTAAAATCCTGAATAAGGATAAAGCCAATTTACCTGCTTCACCGCCAAACTCCATTCCAAAAGCCATTCCGTTATTTTCGGTAAAATGTATAATGGCAAAATTCTTTATCAATTGATATTCTTGCCCGATAAACATATTTGTTTTTACCCAGGTTTTTAAGGACTGGTCTGCAAGTAATACCAAAAAAATAAGAATAAGTGGTTTGTTATAACCCTTCATTTAGTTTTGTTTTAACTTTGCTTCGATACTTAAAGTTGCGTGAGGCACTGCCATTAAACGTTGTTTTTGGATTAAATTGCCTGTTTCTCTGCAAATTCCGTAAGTTTTGTTTTCTATACGTACCAAAGCCGCTTCTAAGTTTTCGATAAACTTTTTCTGGCGGGCAGCCAATTGGTTCAATTGCTCTTTTTCTAAAGTAGCAGAGCCATCTTCTAAAGTTTTGTAGGTTCCGGCAGTATCATCAGTTCCGTTTTTATTAGGGTTGCTTAACGAGCTGGTTAAGTTTAATAACTCTTCTTTAGCGCTGTTCAATTTATCGGTAATTAAAACTTTGAATTCTTGTAATTCCGCGTCTGAGTAACGGTTTTTTACGTTGTTGTTTTCCATGTTTAGTCCTTCTTTATAAATGTCAATATTTCTGTTTCTTCAATTTCTATAACTTGGCCTTCGGTTACATTAGGGCTTAATTCTAAAGAAGTTGCTAATATTTCGGCGCAAATATAAGATAAATTATTAGCCACTGCATTGCTTATTAAATCATTGCTTTGCAGGGTTACTTTTATCTTATCGGTAACATCAAAACCTAAATCTTTTCTTAGGTTTTGGATTCTGTTAATTACTTCGCGGGCAATTCCTTCCTCTTTTAATTCTTTACTGATGTTTACATCCAAAGCCACTGTCAACTTGCCCAAGTTTGTTACTTGCCAGCCCGGTACGTCCTCCGCAATAATCTCCACATCTTCTGGTAAAATAGTATAGCTGTTTGCATCAGCGTTAAGCGTTACCGAACCTTTTTGTTCAAAATCAATAATGTCAGCATCAGTAAAAGCACTAATTTGTGCACCAATTACCTTCATATCCTTACCTAATTTTTTTCCTAAGGATTTAAAGTTAGGTTTGATTTTCTTTTTGATAATTCCAGCAGTATCAGTAATATACTCAATTTCTTTGATGTTGGTTTCCGATAAAATCAGCTCTTTTACTTTTTCCACCTTTGATTGAAAATCGCTGTCCAAAACCGGCAACAAAATCTTGCTTAAAGGCTGACGAACATTAATGCTCACCTTCTTACGTAAAGAAAGTACCATAGAAGAAATGTCCTGCGCTAACTGCATCCTTTCTTCTAAATCTTTATTGATTAAGCTGTTTTGGTAAATCGGGAAATCGGCAAGGTGAACCGATTCAACGCTTTCTTTTTTGGTTACGGAGTTTAAATCGTTAAACAACCTGTCTGAGAAAAATGGCGCAATTGGCGACATTAACTTACTAATAGTGACCAAGCAGGTGTAAAGCGTTTGGTAAGCCGAAATCTTATCTTCGGTATAATCACCTTTCCAGAAACGGCGACGGCTTAACCTTACAAACCAGTTGCTTAAATGTTCATCTACAAAATTTTGGATAGAGCGGGCCGCTTTTGTTGGTTCAAAATCATTGTAAAATTCGTCAACTTCTTTGGTTAAGGTATTTAACAAAGAGATGATCCATTGGTCAATTTCGGGGCGGTTTGCTAATTCAATATCTGCTTCTGCGTAAGTAAATTTGTCGATATTGGCATAAAGCACAAAGAAAGCATAGGTGTTGTAAAGAGTACCGAAGAATTTACGGCGAACATCATCCAAACCATCCTCGTTGAATTTTAAATTGTCCCAAGGCGATGCGTTACTGATCATGTACCAACGTGTTGCATCGGCTCCATATTTTTCAATGGTAGCAAACGGATCAACTGCATTGCCCAAACGTTTCGACATTTTATTGCCGTTTTTATCCAGCACCAATCCATTAGAAATCACATTCTTAAAAGCAAGGCCATTATTGTGATTTTTCTCGTTAACTACTCTTATTTCCTCACTGCTTTCATCCAACAGCGTAGCTAAAGTATGTAAAGTGAAAAACCATCCGCGGGTTTGGTCAACGCCTTCTGCAATAAAATCTGCTGGATACGCCGCTTCAAAAGCTTCTTTGTTTTCAAAGGGATAATGCCATTGTGCATAAGGCATTGCACCACTATCAAACCAAACGTCAATTAAGTCCGGTTCGCGGTACATTTTTTTGCCTTTGGCAGAAACCAAAACCAAATCATCCACATAAGGACGATGCAAATCAAAATCTCCCGTTCCTACGGTTTGTAAATAAGTGTTGTTTTTTAGCGTTTCATCAGCAGAAAGTTCATCACTTTCTAAAGCTTTTGAAAGCTCATTTCTCAATTCTTCTATAGAACCAATGCAAATTTCTTCAGCACCATCTTCTGTTCTCCAAATTGGCAAAGGCGTTCCCCAATAACGGGAACGAGATAAGTTCCAGTCCACCAAATTCTCTAACCAGTTACCAAAACGGCCGGTCCCAGTACTTTCTGGCTTCCAATTGATGGTTTTATTGCGTTCTGCTAATTTTTCTTTAACGGCGATAGTTTTCACAAACCAACTATCTAGCGGATAATACAAAACAGGTTTATCAGTACGCCAGCAATGTGGGTAGCTGTGCTCGTATTTTTTAACATCGAAAGCTTTGTTTTCTTCCTTCAGTTTTATCGCAATTAAAACATCGGTTCCTTTAAAATCATCGGCTTTGCGTTCTTCATCGCTATAATATTCTTCTTTTACGTAACGGCCGGCAAAATCAGAAACCTCATCCACAAACTTTCCTTGCTTATTAACCAAAGGAAATTCGTTTCCGTTTTCATCTTTTACCATTACCGACGGAACGCCAGCTTCGCGGGCAACCCTAAAGTCATCCGCCCCAAAAACCGAGGCAATGTGCACAATTCCGGTACCGTCTTCGGTAGTTACAAAATCGCCGGAAATCACCCGGAAAGCATTTTTTTCTAAGTCTTCGTTGCTTACATAAGGCATCAATTGCTCGTACCGTAAACCTAAAAGCTGAACACCTTTAAATTCGGCAACAATTTCCCAAGGGATAATTTTATCGCCTCCTTTATAATCCTGAAATGAACCATCTTTACCTTCGGCTTTAAAATGTTTGGCCACCAAATCTTTGGCTAAAACTACACTAATCGGTAAAAAAGTGTACTGATTAAAGGTTCTAACTTTTACGTAATCTATATTTTCGCCAACCGCTAAAGCACAGTTTGATGGTAAAGTCCAGGGTGTGGTTGTCCAAGCAATAATGCTAGTGTTTTCTTCCGGGGTTTCAAATAAAACATCCGTAAGTGGATGCACTTGTTGGTTTTTTACTTTAAACTGGGCAACAATAGAAGTGTCTTTTACATCGCGATAAGTGCCAGGCTGGTTCAATTCGTGAGAACTTAAACCTGTTCCCGCAGCCGGAGAATAAGGCTGAACGGTATAACCTTTATATAAAAATCCTTTTTGGTGCAATTGTTTTAAAATCCACCAAAGCGATTCAATGTATTCGTTTTTGTAGGTGATGTATGGGTCGTTTAAATCCACCCAGTAGCCCATTTTTTCGGTCAAATCATTCCAAACATCGGTATAGCGCATTACCTCTTTACGGCAGGCATCGTTATAATCTTTTACCGATATTTTTTTTCCGATGTCTTCTTTGGTGATGCCTAAAGATTTTTCAACCGCCAATTCAATTGGCAAACCATGAGTATCCCAACCTCCCTTACGTTTTACCTGAAACCCTTTAAGCGTTTTGTAACGACAAAAAATATCTTTAATCGCCCTCGCCATAACGTGGTGAATACCCGGCATTCCGTTAGCGGAAGGCGGACCTTCATAAAATGTATAAGGTTTAGATGCCGGTCGGTTTCGGATACTTTTATCGAAAATTTCGTTCTTCTTCCAATCCCCTAAAACATCTTTTCCAACTTGCGATAAATTTAACTGCTTATATTCTTTATACATCTGCGCTATCTCCAAAATTTTAAGGTTGCAAATTTACGAAATCGTTTGGTAAATAAGCTATAATTAAACAGTACTGTATCAAATTTTAAACATATTTAATTGGTTGTTAATTGATTTGGTGATTTTTAGGAGAAATCTTAAGGGTTGAACTATTTGGGCGTTTTAACAGGCTGTCCACTGTATCTTTTTTGTCCTTCGACTCCGCTCAGGATGACGCAAAAAAGGATGCCGTTTCCATCCTTAACGCGATAATGAGTGATGTTTTTTTGTTTTGGATTAAATAGATACAAATTGACCAAGCTTTTAAGGATTTTTTGTTGGTAAATGGTTTTGGTAATTTTGTTTAGATGGATTAAAATACCCCCGATTTATTACGACTTTGCCACTCACGTTCCCGATTTATTTACGCAATCTTTGGATATTAGCCAAAGTCCAATTTTCAATCTTAGTATGACAGTGAAAGGTGTCGGAATAATTAGATTTTGTAATGCCCCTATTTTCTATGATGTTGCTTTTGGTCACTTAATCAGATAATAGATCCATTAAATAGCGGAATGGCAATTTGATTAGAAATAATTAAAGTTAAAATTTAAAAAATATAATATTTATCACTTTGTGCGTTTCGGTATCCCTCAGCTAGATGAAAATTCAATTAATAAAAATCGCAGGTCTAATACTAATATTTTCAATTTTTTCTGAGGTAAATGCTCAGGAACGGGTTGTTAACATCAATGTATCTGCAAAAAAGACGCATCAGCACATTGATAACTTTGGAGCTTCGGATGCCTGGGCCTGTCAGTTTGTGGGTAAATGGCCAAAGGTAAAGAAGGAAAGAATAGCAGACCTGTTGTTTAGCGGGGATACGCTAAAAGACGGATCACCTAAAGGGATCGCACTATCTCTTTGGCGCTTTAATATTGGAGGAGGTAGTGCAGAGCAGGGTGATAAAAGTGGAATAAAGGATGAATGGCGAAGATCGGAATCGTTTTTGGCTTCTAACGGTGTTTATGACTGGAAAAGACAGGCCGGGCAAGTTTGGTTTCTTAAAGCGGCCAAAGCTCGTGGGGTAAATCAATTTCTCGGATTTTTAAACAGTCCTCCAATAAATTATACGATCAATGGGAAGGCCTATGCCACTGCCGGAAAATCAAACCTCGCTTTAAAACAAGAAACTGCCTTTGCTAACTATATCACTTCAGTTGTGAAAGGAATTGATCTTAATTATAAAATAAAGCTTAATTATATCAGTCCGGTTAACGAACCACAGTGGGATTGGAGTGATGGTGGTCAAGAAGGTTGCCCTTACACTAACCGTCAGGTTGCATCTTTAGTGAAGGTTGTTAATTCCTCATTTATTGAAAATCGACTGAATACCCAGATTATAGTTCCGGAAGCTGGGGCTATCAACTACCTTTTCGCAAAAGGTGACAAACCCGGTAAAGGAAATCAGATTAATAACTTCTTCTGCGCTGATTCTGTTAATTATATAGGAGATTTAACAAAAGTGGCTCGTATTGTTGCTGGCCATAGCTATTTTACAACTTCCCCGCTTGCATCGGCTCTAAAACTCAGAGAAGCTTTATCTCGTAGCATCAAAACTGTTCCTAATTTACGTTTTTGGCAATCTGAATACTGCATATTAGGAGATAACAATGGCGAGGTTAATGGGCACAAGCGTGACTTGGGTATTTCCGCTGCAATATATCTTGCAAAAGTTATTCACAATGATCTTACTGTTGCCAATGCTTCGGCATGGCAGTGGTGGACGGCTATTTCTGCTTATGACTATAAAGATGGACTGATTTATATCGATAAGAATAAAGTAGATGGCAATTATTATACAAGCAAAATGTTATGGGCTTTAGGAAATTACAGCCGGTTCATTAGACCCGGTTCTGTTAGGATAGATGCCGTTATTTTACCAGATCAGCAATCATCAAAAGATTTACAGGTTTCAGCTTTTAAAAACGGGAACAGCTTAACGTTGGTCATCATTAATCAAAGTAACCAAGCTATACCCGTAAATATTAATATGATTGATAATAATATCATAAACGTAAGATCATTTACTACGTCCGATTCGGCGGATCTTAAAGCTGGAAATTTTATTGAGCCCAGTAAAAATATGGCTATAACCGCTCAATCAATAACTACCATTACTGCTACCATACAATGAACGGAAAGCAATTTAAAATTCAACTTCAAACCATACATATAATTCTAGCTTAGTACCCAACCTTAAAATCTTAAAAAATAAAAAAGACATGACTTACCCAAAATTGCTAGCCTTGTGTTTAGGGCTGTTGAGCTGTGCCTCGTTAAAAGCGCAAGTACCCGAACATAATTTTATATTGGCCGATTCGACATTTATGCTCGATGGAAAACCATTTCAAATGATTAGTGGCGAAATGCATTATCCCCGAATTCCTAGAGAAGCTTGGCGTTCTCGGATGAAGATGGCAAAAGCGATGGGATTAAACACAATTGGCACTTACGTTTTTTGGAATTTACACGAGCCACAAAAAGGAAAATTTGATTTCACGGGCAATAATGATGTTGCGGAATTTGTGAAGATTGCCAAGGAAGAAGGCCTGTGGGTGATTTTACGTCCAAGTCCTTATGTATGTGCCGAATGGGAATTTGGGGGATACCCTTATTGGCTTCAAAATGAAAAGGGCTTAGTTGTTCGTAGTAAAGAGACGCAATACCTAAAAGAATATGAAAAGTATATTAAAGCCGTAGGAGAGCAACTTGCACCTTTGCAGGTAAATCACGGAGGAAATATCCTTATGGTGCAAATAGAGAACGAATATGGTTCATACGGTAGCGATAAAGAATACTTAGCAATTAACCAGAAATTGTTTAAAGAAGCCGGTTTTGATGGGCTTTTATATACCTGTGACCCTGCCCCTGATTTGGCGAAAGGACATTTGCCCGGTCTGTTGCCGGCTGTTAATGGTATTGATAACCCATCGAAGGTGAAGCAATTGATTAATGAGAACCATAATGGAAAAGGTCCATATTATATTGCCGAATGGTATCCAGCATGGTTTGACTGGGTTGGAGAAAAGCATCATACTTTACCAGCATCTAAATACAGCGGACGCTTGGACACTGTTTTATCTGCAGGTATTTCCATAAATATGTACATGTTCCATGGCGGTACTACCCGCGGATTCATGAACGGTGCAAATTTTAGTGATAAAACTCCTTATGAGCCACAAGTGAGCAGCTATGATTATGATGCCCCTCTAGATGAAGCCGGTAACGCAACGCCAAAGTTTTTTGCATTTAGAGATGTAATTAAGAAGCACCTGCAAGCAGGACAAGTGCTTCCAGAGGTTCCAGTCGCTAAACCCACGATAGGCATTTCCAACATCCAGTTTCAAAGTGCGGTTAATTTAAAAGATATTTTACCTAAAGGTCAACTCGGCCTAAGACCGCTTACTTTTGAAGAATTAAATCAGGCTTATGGTTATGTATTATATCATCATGCGATAACAGGCGGACAAAAAGGAGTATTGAAAATAAATGGATTACGCGACTTTGCAGTTATTATGATAAATGGTAAAACGGTAGGAACACTTGACCGTCGTATCAAACAAGATAGCATCAGCTTGGATTTGCCTGCTGGAAAAGTGTCGCTTGATATTTTAGTAGAAAACCTTGGTCGTATCAATTTTGGAAAGTACCTGTTAGAGAATACAAAAGGAATTATCGGAAGCGTTGGATTTAAAGGGAAAGAGCTGCAAAACTGGGAAATGTACAGCATGCCATTTGATGACATCAATTCTGTGAAATTCACAAAAACTTCAACTATCATCCACGCTCCCGTGATTCGGAAAGGTAATTTCACTTTAGATAAAGTAGGTGATACTTATTTGGATATGCGTAAATGGGGTAAAGGTGTAGTTTGGATAAATGGACATAATTTGGGCCGTTACTGGCAAGTTGGGCCGCAACAGACAATTTATGTTCCGGCGGAGTGGTTAAAAACTGGAAATAACGAAATCGAGGTGTTGGAATTATTAAAACCAGAAGAAAAACAATTAGTTGGAATCACCAAACCGATTTTGGATATCCTGAATCCAGAGCTGTAATTAATTAAATTGAATTGACATAAAGCCGGGCAGTTGATTTAACCGCCCAGCTTTGTTTAGTAAAAGCAAAGCCAGAATAGAATGGCTGTATCCCTACGATAAAGATAGCAATTTCACAGACCTTAGTTCCGTTCAGATTTTTAGAAAGAAAAATTCATAAAGTTCCTTGATAAACAGGTTCGGCAAATATTTGGATACAAATTTGTATATTCAAAATAAAAAGGAGGCTTTATGCAAATGCTCAGAAGATCAATACCCATATTTAGAATAGGTTTAATTGTATTGATAGCAGGTGTAGCGTTATATTTCTATAGCGAGCAATACGGTAAATACGTTTTGGGTGCAGGAATGATGTTGATTTCTATTGCCTTGGTGCTTTACATATTATTTATGTTTAAGCGCTACGGAGAAAAAACAAAAGCTAAAATTGAATAATCAGCTTCTACTCTCTTTTGTTTTAGAAATGAGCAATACCGGTAAAAAGATAAGGTTAAATAACATTGCCATTACCAATGTAACTGCTAATAAAACGCCCAAAGCTACTGTCCCACCAAAAGTAGAAAACACAAAAATCCCAAAGCCAAAGAACAGAATGGTCGCTGTGTAAATCATACTGCGGCCTGTTTCTTTGATTGTTTTAATGATAATCTCCAATACCGTCAATTCGCCTTTCTTCAACTCCTGTTGGTAATGCGTTAAAAAGTAAACGGTTTGGTCAGATGCAATTCCTAAAGCGATACTGAAAATTAAAACGGTAGAAGGCTTTAAAGCCATCCCAAAATAGCCCATAATTCCTGCAGTAATTAGTAATGGAATTAGGTTAGGCAATAAAGAAATGATCACCATTTTCAACGTTCGAAACAGTATCCACATAATTATGGCAATTAAACCAATGGCTAACAGTAGGCTTTCTTTTAGGTTTTTAACTAAATAATTTGTTCCTTCGGTATACATTACTACTGGTCCCGTCATATTTACTTCGTAAATTTTTGGGTTAAAAATTTTGTTAATTTTAGGTTTTAGCTCTTTTAGTAAAGCTGTCACTTTTTCAGATCCTATATCACGCATTTGAAAAGTAACCCGAGTACTGCTTTTTGTGCTGTCCACAAAGTTTTTGAGCATGTTATTTTTTTTGCCCGAATTTGCACTATAAGCTAAAATAAAACCAGCTTCCATCTGATTTGGAACTCTGTAAAACTCTGGTTTCCCATTATAAAAAGTCTGAGAAGCATATTTAATGGCATTGTTAATAGAAATAGATTTACCGAAGGTAGGATAATTTCGAATCGTTTTTTCCAGTTCATCAATTTTGGTTAAGGTGCTGATTTTGATGATGTTGTTCTTTTTTCGGGTAGCGATGTCAAACTCCAGCGGTAAAATTCCATGAAAAGTGTTCTCAAAGAATTTTAAATCGGTGTAAACCTTATTGCTTTTGGGTAAATCGTCCACCACAAAACCATTAGTTTTCAACTTGCTGAGGCAAAAGAAAGCTGATAAAATAAATAAAGCAACACAGCTATAAATTAACTTTTGGCGATTGGTTACGATTAGAACTACCCAATTTAAAAACTTAGTGACCAGATCTGTTTTGCTGTCTTTTGGATCTGTTTTCGCCGAAGGAATGTCCAAATAAGACAAGAGAATAGGCAACATCACCATGCAAATGAGCCAAGTAAACATCACTCCAAAGGCGGCGGTTACTCCAAATTCCTGCAATACATTGCTATCCGTAAAATATAAAACGCCAAAACCAATGGCCGTGGTTAAGTTTGCAATAAAAGTGGTTAAGATGTTTTTTTGAATGGTGAGTAAAAGCGAGGTTCGTTTGTCCTGTACTTTAGCAATCTCAAATCGGTAACCGTTGATAATTAAAATACTATTGGGAACACCGATAATTACCATCAGCGGCGCAATAATTCCGGTCAGCAAGGTAATGTCATATCCGGATAAAACCATAAAAGCTAAACTCCAAACCACACCAAAAATCACGAGTATTAAAGGATAAATAACGGAGCTCATCCTCTTAAAAAAAAGCCACAGGATAAAGGCAGAAATCAGTACAGAAAGCGCAAAAAATAAGGCAAATTCCTTAGCTACCAAACTGCTCAGTACCGTTTTAATATAGGGTAATCCGGAGAGGTGAACGCTCAGATTTTGTTTAACTTTAAAGCTGTTCACCTGTTTTTCAATATCTTTAACCAAAGAAATTTTTGCCGAACTTTTTAATACATTGCTATCCAAAGTAATTGCCATAATGGTAGCTTGGTGGGCATCATTATACAAAATCCCCTGATAAAAAGGAAGCTGGTAAAGGGCAGTTTTTAGGCTATCTAAATTTTGCTTTCCGGCTAGCTTAGCATTATTTACAATCGTGAAACTTTTATTAAGCGTGTCTTTTTTTAACGATACAAATCCGGCAATACTTAAAACTTGTTTTACTCCTTTTATTTTCTCCACCTGCTGATGCAGATTCCTCCAGTTTTGGTAAAACGTAGGTTCAAATAAATCTTTGGTTTTTACGCCCAGAACCATCACAGTTCCGTCCTCGCCAAACTTTTGTTTAAAATGCTGGTATTTAATAAAAGTGGAATCGGTGCTTGGTAAAATTTTACCGGGGTTAAATGCAATTTTAATTTGAGTCGCTTTCCAAGTTGCAATGGCAGAAATAACTATAAATAACGCAATTAAACTTTTGCGTTGTTTAAGTATAAATTGTGAAAGGTTGATCCAAATCATGCTTCTTTTTAAAAATCGGGTAAAACTACACAAATAGATGTAAGCGTTAATTCAAGAATTACGTATTTTAGAACCGTTTAGATGAGAAAACTTTTCTTCCTTTTTTTGGTTTGCGGTTATTGCTTGCAGGTTGCTGCCCAACAAGTTGCCTTAGGAGCTTGGCGCACACATTTACCTTATAATAATGCTCTCTCAGTTGCTTCTTCTGATGATGAAATTTATTGTGCAACTACCGGAGGTTTATTTAAAGTTGATGTTAAAACAAGTGAAGTCACTAAACTTTCGACCATTGACGGACTTGCGGGTACAAATACCAAACTTGTTGCCTACGACCAAACCACTAATCAATTTTTAGTTGCTTACCAAAATGCCAATCTCGATTTAATCAAAAACCAAAAGATTTATCATTTACCAGAGATTTTTGATAAAACAGGTTTGGGCAATAAAGCCATCAACGCCATCAGTTTTAATAATGGAAACGCGTATTTAAGCTGTGGTTTTGGCATTGTGGTTTATGATTTAAATAAGCGGGAAGTAAAGGATACCTACTATTTAGGAAACGGAAATCTCGAAATTTTAAACATCGCAATAATTAACGATGCAATTTTCGCCAATACCGCTGATGGTGTTTACGAAGCAAGTTTGGCTAATCCACTATTGACAGATGCTTCCAGCTGGAAAAAACACGATGCTACAAAAAGCTACCCGAATGGGACTTGTAGTTCTTTAACTGCCTTTAACGGAAATTTGTATGGCCTGTTTACAGACGGGATTTATCGATACAAAGATAATTTATGGCAACTCACCAACATATTTCGTACTAATGTTCATAGGTTAAAAACCAGTAATAACTTGTTGCTGGCTATTGCACCTTTTAGGGTAATCAGCTATGATCAACAAGAAAACATTGTAGAAAACCTGAGCAATTTATCAACTTTTGATAACGTTAACGATGCTATTGTTCGGCCAAATAATTCCCTTTATTTAGCCGATGGAAGCAAGGGTTTGTTAGCAAAAACCACAAGCCAAGAATTCAAATTTCTTTTACCCAACGGACCAAATACTATTCATGTTTCAGAATTAAAATACGATGATGGAAAACTCATTTTAGCGCCAGGAGCAATTTCTACAATTTACGCCCCAGCATATTATAATGATGGTTTTTCGCAATTTACAAACGGTGAATGGACGAGCTATAGCGATAAAAATAATCCTGCTTTTGCGGGAATCCGTGATATTGTTACCAGCGCTTTTGATGCGAATACCAAAACTACTTATTTTGGTTCTTACGTTAACGGTGTTTTAGCTGTTGACGCCGGCGGTGTTTTAAAAATTTTTAATCAGAACAATAGTACTTTACAATTGACCATCGGCGATCCAACAAATATCCGTGTAAACGGTTTGGCTTTCGATAGCAAAAACAACCTTTGGGTAACGCAGTATGGGGTTAACAAGCCTTTGTCGGTAAAAAACACAAATGGTCAATGGCTTTCTTATGATTTTACCTCCGCTTTGCCGGATCCAGTGACCACGGTTACTGGACTTTTAATTGATAAGGAGGACAATAAATGGCTGAAATTAAGAAGTAACGGCCTGTTGATTTTCGACGGTTCAAAAACCCGGAAAGTTGGCTTTGGAAATAACAATGGCGCTTTGCCTGGGACAGATGTAAAATGTTTGGTTTCGGATAAAGATGGAGCAGTTTGGATTGGAACGGATGCCGGTTTGGCGGTAGTTTATCATCCTCAGGATTTACTGAACGGCGCAAATGTGGAAATCCCCAATTTGGTGGAAGGCGGTTTTTTAAAACCTTTACTTGCCGACCAAAATATCAATTGCATTGCCGTTGATGGCGCAAACCGGAAATGGATGGGAACAAACAATGGCGTTTGGCTTTTTAATCCGGAAGGAACGAAGCAGATTTTGTTTTTCAATAAGGATAACAGTCCGCTGTTGAGTAACCAAGTTTTAAGTATCGCAATAGATGATGAAAGCGGTGAAGTTTTTTTTGGGACGGCCAACGGCATCATTTCTTATAAAGGCGATGCGACCGCACCTGTTGCCAAAATGAGTAAAATTATTGTTTACCCAAATCCTGTTCGCCCCGGTTTTACGGGGAATATTGGAATAAAAGGTTTGGCGGAAAATGCCAACGTTAAAATAACCGATATCAATGGTACTTTGGTTTACGAAACCACTGCAAATGGTGGTCAGGCAACTTGGAACGGTAAAAACTTCAGTGGCGAATCTGCTTCTTCCGGTGTTTATCTGGTTCTTGTTGTTAATAAAGATGGTACTGATACTGCCGTTGCCAAAATTTTGATTGTCAGATAAAAAAAGATGCTCCACAAAACCAAAGGAATAGTTTTAAGAATCACTAACTATGCGGAGTCAAGCGTGGTAGCTAAAATCTATACCCAAAAATTTGGTTTACAGGCTTACTTAATCAATGGCGTTAAAAAGCCGAAAGCAAAAATTCCGCTGAACATGTTGCAACCCATGCATTTGCTGGATATGGTAGTTTACCACAAGCCTAACGGAAATATGCAAAGGGTAAAAGATGTGAGCAGTGCCCCGGTTTTGCAAAGCATTCCTTATGATATTGTAAAAAGTAGCATCGTTATTTTTTTAAATGAGATGATTTACAAATCTATCAAGCAACAGCATGAGGATGAGGTCATGTTTGAGTTTATCGCAAAAAGCATAGAATTGTTAGACCATAGCGAGCATGGAATTGCTAATTTTCATTTGATTTTTCTGTTAAAGCTGACTCGTTTTCTTGGGTTTTACCCAGATTTAGGTGGTGCAGAAAAGTTTAATTTCTTCGATTTAAAAGATGGCGTTTTTGTGTCCAGCCAACCGCCACATACTTTTTTTATTGAAGCAGATTTAAAAACTTATTGGTTGCAACTTTTTAAAAATTCGATAGAAAATTTTGATTCGTTAAAGATGACTTCGGCTGTTCGTAAAGTTCTGCTGAATAAGATTATAGAATATTACAGTTTCCATATCGAGGATTTTGGTGTGGTAAAATCACATGAAATTTTGGAGGAAGTGCTGGCTTGAGGGATTATGGCGGTATAAATTACAACCGTTTATCTCGCCACGCCGTCATGCTGACGATAGGAAGCATCTCATCCGGAAAGTTGCCATTTTTTCTGGCGCTCGTTCTGGGTTTTCGATTTCATCGAAATTTTATTGTTTGAGAACGAGAGTTAGTTATAGATGTTTTATAAAGGGGTTAACATAACCCAAACATATTTAGGCACTCGTTGCAAACGAGCGCAGGAAGAATTTTTTATGCTGAAATCTTTTTCGCTTAGCACATCCATATAACAGAAAACCTTTATCGTTATTGTTTATTGAATGAGCGAACTAAAATGAGTAATCCATAAAAAATTGCCCAAATTAAGAGGAAAGTTATTCCTAAATAAGTAATAACATAAAATATCGGGTGTCTCTCAGAGAATAATATCATGATCGGCACAAAGGAAACTGGTCCAAAAAAGTAAAAAAGTACTTTACTATGGTTAGGAAGAGCAATATTAATACTTGTCCAATATAATAAGCTATAAATTGCGCCAAGACCCACGTAAATGCAGGTAGCTAATAAGGATAGTTTTTTACTGGAAAGATTTTTCAAGTTCGTGAGTTCTTTAAGTTGAAATTTTTCAAAATATCCGTTTTAGATAGTTTTAGTGGTGTTGATTAAGACTCTAACTTTAATACTAAATCTCTAATTTATAGAGAATTTTGAACTTTATGCTACCCCTCCTCAAAACTCTGCATCGAAATCAGCTTGTAATACAAACCGCCTTTTGCAATCAGTTCCTCGTGATTTCCGGTTTCAATTATTTTACCATTTTCCAAAACAACAATTAAATCAGCGTTTTTAATGGTGCTTAAACGGTGGGCAATTACTAAAGTAGTACGGTTCTCCATCAAATGATCCAAAGCTTCCTGCACTAATTTTTCCGATTCGGTATCTAAAGCGGAAGTTGCCTCATCCAGCAAC
The DNA here is from genome assembly GCF_946480185.1 of uncultured Pedobacter sp. The sequence continues at coordinate 79,732 of NZ_CAMLIG010000005.1, forward strand.
ATAATCGGCGGGTTGCCCAAAACAGCTCTGGCAATGCAGATTCTTTGTTTTTGTCCGCCAGAAAGTTTAATACCTCTGTCGCCAATATTGGTTTGGTAGCCTTCATCTGCTCGCTCAATAAATTCGTGTGCATTGGCAATTTTTGCGGCGTTTTCTACCTGTTCCTGCGTAAAACCATCCCGACCAAAAACAATGTTATTATAAATGGTATCGTTAAATAGTATAGATTCTTGGTTGACAATGCCCATCAAGTTTCTTAAAGATTGCTGAGAAGCATTTTTTATATCCACGCCATCCAAAGAAATAATTCCGCCTTGCGGATCAGAAAAACGCGGGATTAAATCCAATAAGGTAGATTTTCCTCCGCCCGACGGACCAACTAACGCAACCGTTTTACCTTTTGGCAACACAAAATTCAGCTTGTTTAAAATCTGTTTTTCGCCGTAATAAAAATCAACATCTTTAAAAACGATTTGGCTGTTAAACTCTTTTAATTCAACAGGATTTTCAATATCATTTACTACTGATGGCGTATCTATCAAATTTAAAACCCTTTCGCCAGCGGCCAAACCTTGATTAATATTACTGAACGAGTCTGATATTGCTTTTGCCGGTCTTAGCAGTTGCGAAAAAGCACCAATATAAGTGATGAATCCGGCAGCGGTAATACTTGCGTCTTTATCTAAAACCAGTCCGCCCCCGTAAATTAAAATCCCGGAAAGGGTCAATACCCCTAAAAATTCCGAAACTGGGGAAGCCAATTGTTGTCTTCGAACCATGGATCTGTTTATTTTAGCGTAACGGTCATTTTCTGAATTAAATTTACCTTTTATGTAAGGCAAGGCATTAAACGCTTTTACGATTCGCATTCCGCTAATGGCCTCGTCAACGTGGCTTACCATAATTCCAAACGAACCCTGTGCTTCTAGAGCTTGAGCTTTTAATTTTTTTACAATCGTTCCGATAACAAGGCCCGAAACCGGAATCAATAATAGGGTAATTAACGTAAGTTTGGCAGATATGCTGAACAGCAAAATCATATAACCGATAATTAAAAACGGCTCTCTGATTATAACTTGTAGCGTGTTGGTGATACAGTATTGTACAACCTGCACATCGGAGGTGATTTTTGCGATAATATCTCCTTTTCTTTCGCTATTAAAAAAATGGAGGTGAAGTAAAGTTACTGACTCGAAAACACTTTTTCTAAGCGTATGTAGCGTGTAAATCCTCAAATCTTCCATAATTCTTTGAGAGAAATACCTGAAAACATTGCTTAGAAAAACGCAGGCTACCAACACAACGGAAACAAAAACCAATGCTCCTTTTTCGCCATGTAATAAGGTGTATTGATTAAAATGGTAGTTAAAAAGGTCTAAGAAATAGTGGAAAGTCCAATCAAATTTTGGTAATTGGGTAACTGTTGAACCTGCAGTTTTTTTATCGAACAAAACCGTTAAAACAGGCATCAGCATAGAAAACACCAAAGTGTTGAATAATGCGTACAACAAAGTAAATATAAAGTACGGAGTTGCGAATTTACCGATTGGCTTAGCAAAAGAAAGTAATCTGAAATAGGTTTTCATGCTTCAAAATAATTGGCAAATGTACCGATTTATATTTTTCAAGATGGTTCTCTTCTCAAAAATAGTATAAAGCCACATGCAAAGCTTAGACCTGCATATAAGTTGGTAAAAATGTTAAGCTCAATTTTTGTTAAAGGTAATTTTAATATCTTTGCGCTTCATTTAACACTGTTTACAGCAGTATCAATGAATTATGAAAGCTTACCAAACACTTCTTTATTATTGCTATAGCCACATCCAGGATGCGGAGCAATACACTACTGAGCACTTAAAATTTTGTAAATCTATCGGTTTAACGGGGCGTATTATCATTGCCGATGAAGGTTTAAACGGAACAGTTTCTGGGACAGTTGAAGCCTGTAAAGCTTATATGGATTACGTTTATGCCGATGGCAGATTTAATGCCACCGAGTTTAAAATTGATGAGGTTGACGAGCCGAGTTTTATAAAGATGCACTGTCGCTATAAATCAGAAATTGTGTATTCAGGTTTAAAAGATCCTTCTTTTATTGATCCAACAAAACAAACCGGCAAACATTTAGAACCCAAAGAATTTGCCGAAATGAAAGACCGCGATGATGTGGTGATTTTGGATGTTCGGTCTAATTATGAGCACAGCATGGGTAAATTTAAAAATGCGGTAACACTTGATATCGATAATTTTAGGGATTTCCCGGCTATGATTAATGAGCTGGCGCAATACAAAGACAAAAAGATTTTAACTTATTGCACCGGCGGAATTAAGTGCGAAAAGGCATCCGCTTTATTGCTAAAAGAAGGTTTTAAGGATGTTTACCAATTGCATGGTGGCATTATTAAATACGGTAAAGAGGCTGATGGAAAGGATTTTGAAGGCAAATGCTATGTTTTTGATAATCGTATTGCGGTTGATGTTAACAAAATAAACCCGGTAGTAATTTCTACTTGCAGAAACTGTGGGAAAGCCACTTCCAAAATGATCAACTGTGCCAACCCAGAATGCAATGAGCATTTTACGCAGTGCGACGATTGCGGAACGGCCTTAGATGGAGCTTGCTCTGCAGAATGCCAAAACCATCCACGCAAACGTCCTTATGACGGAACGGGCTATTATGTAAAAGTGCCTCAGCCGGTGTTGAAAAAAACTTTATAGGAAAAAAGCACTTTTAGTTTTATTGGCTTTGACAGTTAATGTTTTTCGTAATTGATGATGATGGTTAAATCTTCATTGCCGGTTTGTTTAAGCCCGTGTGAACTTCCGGTTCGGGTTAAAATAGCATCGCCCGCTTTAACCTTGAATGTTTTGCCGTTCATTTGCATTTCGCCTGTTCCGCTTACGATATAATAAATTTCATCTTCTTTCTGTAAATGATAGCCAATTGCAGATCCCGGTTTAAAAACCCGCTTTTTAAAAACCAGTTTTAAATCTTCAGCCTTAGCGAAAAAATTATAACCTATTGTTTCGCCACCGCCGTTGTGCGTACCGGCTTGTTTAAGTGCAATATCATCTTCGTGTTCAAAAACATAGGCTTCTAATAGTTTTTTTGCGCTTAACGGCGTGATAAAATAAACTAGTAGCAATGTTAATACGCTACCGACTATAAGTTTTCTTGTGTTCATTTAATAAAGTTAGGTTTTTGTTTTAAATAGTTTGTTTTTTATCCTCTCGATTTTTGGCTTCAGATTCTAGTGATACGTTATGGAATTTCATAAAAAACTAATTCTTTTGACTTCCTATTGTAAGTGCTGGAAAATGTCAAAAAATAAAAGTCTATTAATTTAGTAGAGATTCCTTAAATTGCGCCCAAATTAATTAGCTTTGCACCGAAAAAACAGCTATAAGGATTGAATTTTTACCTCTTATATTTTTTAGTTGCCTTCACCATTTTTGGCTTTATTGCGGTGTTTTCGCTGTTTAGCGTATATGCCGAACGGAAAGTTTCTGCCTTTATGCAGGACAGGTTGGGTCCAATGGAAGTGGGAAAATACGGTTGGCTACAAACTGCTGCCGATATCCTAAAGCTAATCCAAAAAGAATATATTTTGCCAGCACTGGCAGATAAAGTGCTTTTTACCATCGCTCCGGTTATTATTTTCGTTGCCGTTTATTTAGGATTTGTTGCTTTACCTTGGGCCCCCGGTTTAGTTCCTGCAACAATGAACTTAGGGGTTTTCTACGTTTTTGCGATTATTTCTATCGAAGCTTTAGGCATTTTAATGGCCGGTTGGGGTTCAAACAATAAATACAGTTTATTGGGTGCAGTACGCTCGGTGGCACAAATGGTTTCTTATGAGATTCCAATCGGTTTTGCCATCATTTCCGCAGTAATGATTTCGCAGACTTTAGATTTACAGCTCATCAACTATAATCAAGGCATTCTTGCTACTGAAACAATCAAATTTCTTGGCTTTTTAGATGTGACAAAAATTGGTGGTATTTTAGCGTGGAACGTTTTTCAGGCACCGCATTTATTGGTGGCTTATCTCATTTATTTCATCGCCTCTTTGGCAGAATGTAACAGAGCGCCGTTTGATTTACCCGAGGCGGAATCAGAATTAATTGGGGGTTTCCATACAGAATATACAGGTTTACGTTTTGCATTTATATTTTTGGCCGAATACGCCATGATGTTTTTGGTAGCCATGTTAGGCGTTACTTTATTTTTAGGAGGATGGAACACACCTCTGCCAAACATTGGAAGCTTAAAACTTGCCGAATATACCACTGGAATTTTCTGGGGCATATTTTGGATCATGGCTAAATGTTTAACAGTAGTGGGCATTCAAATGTGGATCAGGTGGACATTGCCACGTTTGCGAGTAGATCAGTTGATGACGCTTTGCTGGAAAGTTTTGACACCATTAGCATTTTTATGCTTGGTAATTTCAGGACTTTGGAAATTATTGCTTTAAATTTAATGGTTTATAAAATAAGATAATCGGGTTAACGATTGAAACGGCATCCTTTTTTGTCATTCTGAGCGGAGTCGAAGAATAAGGCAAAAAAGATATAGTGGAAAGCGTGTTAAAACCCCATATAAAATAATAGATTGATAAAAACGGCTTACAACGGATTAAAAACTGCATGGAAGGGATTAACCCTTACCATCAAGCATTTTTTTGCCGCAACGGAAAGTAAAAAAGTCATCAACGTTAAGGAAACTAATTATTTTGATCAGCAGAACGGAATTGCAACTGTTCAGTATCCGCATCAAAAATTGCCGATTCCAGAAGTGGGGCGTTATCAGTTGGATGTGGTGATTGACGATTGTATCGTTTGTGATTTGTGCGCTAAAATCTGCCCAGTAGATTGTATCGAAATTGAAAGTATAAAAGCTACGGAAGCCATCGGAAAAACTTCCGACGGTTCGGTAAAACGTTTGTATGCGCCAAAGTTTGATATTGATATGGCGAAGTGTATGTTCTGCGGTTTATGCACTACAGTTTGCCCAACAGAATGCATCACGATGACGAATGAATACGACAGAAGTTTTACCCTGATTACCGATTTAACTTATCATTTTGCAGATATGACCGAAGAAGAAGCAGAATTACGACGCGAGGAATTGGAAATACAATTGGCAGAACGTAAAGCAGCAAAAGAAGCTGCAATGAAAAAATCAGAGGAGAAATAGGTCTAACGACGGTTTGGGTAAAAGCACTTCCGAACGTTTACGTTAAATTCGCCCTTGGCCTTTGCGGTACAGCTGAAAGAAATAAAAGCACTTCCTTCAATAGCAAAGGGCGCAGGCGAGAGTTTTTTTGGTTACTTTTTTTGCGGAAAAAAAAGTAACTGCCATTGCCCGGCATGAGGGCAGGAGAGACTGTGCGGAAGCCTATCAGTTTTAAAAAATTAAAAAAAAATTGAACATTACAACGATCATATTTTACATTTTAACAGCAATCGCCATTGGCAGTGCAGCTTACGTGGTGCTTAGCCAACAGCTGGTACGCTCTGTTTTTATGTTTTTTGTAACATTATTTGCCGTTGCCGGATTATACGTTTTTGCTTTAGCAGATTTTGTCGCTTTAACGCAGATTGTGATTTACGTTGGCGGCGTTTTAGTTTTATTGTTGTTTGCATTTTTATTATCGAGTAAAGATGCTTTAGATACCATTTCCGAAATTCCCTCAGGTTTACTTTCCGCCAACCGGTTACCAGCCATTTTAATTTCGCTTGCCTTTTTTGGTTTGTTGGCTTATACTTTTTTTAACATCGATTTTCAAAATCTCAGCTGGATCACATCGGCACAAGCCAGCGGAAATGTGAAATCCGTAACAGATGATACCATCAGAAATATCGGTGTAAACTTAATGAGCAGATATTTGTTGCCTTTAGAAATGATTTCAATTTTATTGATGATGGCGCTGATTGGTGCGGCGCAAATTGCCAGAAAGGAGCCAAAATCATCATGATCCCACTTCAACACTTTTTGCTGATTGGTGCAGTATTATTTTCTTTGGGATTATTTGCCGTTATTACCCGTAAAAATGCCATTCAAATTTTAATGGGCATTGAACTGATGGTCAACGCTTCCATTTTAAATATGGTGGCTTTTGGCAAGTATGATAAAGTAGATAATACGGGTCAAATTTTTGGATTGTTCATTATTATATTGGCCGCGGCGGCAGTTGCAGTAGCTTTGGTCATTATCATGAATCTTTATAAAAGGGCGCAAACAATTGATCCAAACCAAACTAAAAGTTTAAGAGGCTAATGGATAGTGTTTTTACAAATTATCAGATTTTATGCTTTGCACTAACGGCTATTACAGCACCGTTTTTGGCATTCATATTTTCTTTGATTTTTAAAAGACTGGCCGGTGCTTTCGGTATCGTTAGCATTGCGGTTTCGCTGGTTTTCTCTATAATTTTATTTTTTAACATTTGGCAACATCAAACCTACCATTTCTCTTTTTCGTGGATAAAGCTCGGTAACATAAGTATCAACATCGGTATTTTGCTTAACGATTTAAGTGTAATCATGTTGCTTTTGGTATCCTTCGTGGCGCTATTAGTACATATTTATTCGGTAGAATATATCCGTAAAGAAGCTTTAAAATATCGCTATTTTGCTTACCTCAGTTTATTCTGTTTTGCGATGCTTTGCGTGGTGATAGCCGATAATCTGTTTTTACTTTACGCTTTTTGGGAGTTGGTAGGTTTTGCTTCGTACCTTTTAATAGGCTTTTGGTTTACAAAAAAGAAGGCAGTGCAAGCCAACAAAAAGGCTTTTATCATGAACAGGGTAGGAGACGTTGGTTTCCTTATCGGACTCATGATTTTGCTTTCGCAGTTCCATACCTTGGATATTGAAACACTTTTCGGTTCAAAAGGAATTATTCACTCTTCGTTTATCCATAACGGAAATTGGGTAACACCATTTGCATCCATGCCAGGTTATTGGTTAACTATTGCAGGCTTTTGTTTTTTAATTGGAGCTTGCGGAAAATCTGCGCAGTTTCCCTTACATTCCTGGTTGCCCGATGCCATGCAGGGGCCAACCGCGGTTTCTTCTTTAATCCACGCCGCAACAATGGTGGCGGCCGGTGTGTTTTTGCTATTGAGAGTGTCTCCTTTATTTAACAATTTGGTGCTTACAACCATGGCATCCATTGGTTTGCTCACGGCTTTTATGGCGGCAACCATTGCGTTAACGCAAAACGACATTAAAAAGGTCTTGGCTTTTTCAACCATTTCACAGCTTGGATTTATGGTTTTGGCTGTCGGCGTTAAAGATAATGCGGCGGCAATTTTCCATTTATCAACTCATGCCTTTTTTAAATGTCTATTGTTTTTGGCGGCCGGTATGGTCATCCATCAATTACATCATGTAAAAGACCATACAAAAACCAAATTTGACGAGCAGGATATGCGTAATATGGGCGGTTTGGCCAAATTTATGCCAGTGACTACCATCGTTTTTATTATTGCGGCTATGGCTTTATCAGGTTTGCCATTTACGTCGGGTTATTTGTCAAAAGACGCCATTTTAATCAGCGTTTTTGAATGGGCAAGTGAACGAGGTGGCATTTATTGGCTGTTTCCGGTAGTTATTTCTATTACTTCATGGTTGACCACCTTCTATATTTTCCGTGTAATTTTTAAAACTTTCTTTGGCGAGTTTAAGTTGCCAGCTAAACTCAATAAAACGGTAAAAGAACTTCACCTTCACGATCCAAATTTCTGGATGAAGATACCGGCGGTTGTTTTGGGGGTATTCTGTTTCGGTTTTTTCTTCGCTCTAAATCCTTTTAGTTTAGAAGGTTCCTGGTTGCACCATGCGTTTAATTTAGCGCCCTATTCGGGAGGTTTGTTGCATCTTTTTGTTCCTATTTACATCAATGCCTTAAGTTTAGTTTTAATCGTTGCGGCATATTTTATCTACGCAAAAAATAAAATTGTTTTCAGCAACCATAAAACTTGGTATTATCAATTCTCGTATCACCAATGGTATTTTAATGTGTTGTACGATAAAAAGTTGGCCGGCTTAGTTTTGTGGAAAGCTAAAATTGCATTTTGGTTTGATAAACATATAATTGATGGTGTCGTTCATTTATCGGCGAAAGCCACTTTGGTGTTGTCTGATATTGTTGATTGGCTGGATAGACGCATTATTGATGGATTGGTGAACGGTTTGGCGGGTTTAGTAAGTAGAGTGAATATCTGGTTTCGGTCCATGCAGAGCGGAAAACTGCAACATTATTTTATTTGGATGCTGTTTATATTTTTAAGTTTCATGATTTATAAAGTTATTATCTGATGGGTTTATTATCAGTCCTTATATTTTTGCCTTTAGTTTTCGGAGTCGTGATTTTAGCGATGCCCAAAAGTCTGAATGCTTGGTTCAAGTATATTTCGCTTGGAGTTTCCGCGGTACAATTGGTCATTGCCAGTTACATGTACTACCATTTTAAAACCGGAGATGCTTTTGCCGGAGTTAACCAGCTTTCGCAATACCAGTGGTTAGAAAACCTAAATTGGATACGCTTAGATGTTGGGCAATTTGGTGTTTTACAAATCGATTATCTGTTAGGAGTTGATGGATTTTCCATCGGTTTAATTTGGCTTTCCGCCTTGGTGATGTTGGTAGCTACGCTTTCATCTTGGGAAATCAAAACCAATTTGAAAGGCTATTTTGCCCTGTTTTTATTATTGAACACCGCAATCGTTGGGGTGTTCTGCTCTTTGGATTTATTCCTGTTTTATATCTTTTACGAACTGATGCTTTTGCCACTTTATTTTCTGATTGGCATGTGGGGCGGAGCGAGACGAGAATACGCATCCATTAAATTTTTCCTTTACACTTTATTCGGTTCGGTATTTATGCTTTTGGTGATTGCCGGACTTTATTTGTCGGTAACAGACCCAACCACTCGAAATCATACGTTCAACATGGTTTACGCCATGAATCCGGCAAATTATAGCAATGGCTCTATATTCAACTCGCTGTCACATACGCAAATATTCGGTTTCCCAGCCCGAACGGTTGGTTTTATCGTGGTATTTATTGCTTTCGCTATTAAAGTACCTGTTTTTCCGTTTCATACTTGGTTGCCCGATGCTCACGTAGAAGCACCAACGCCCATTTCTTTGATCCTTGCAGGGATATTGTTAAAAGTTGGCGGCTACGGAATCATCAGAATTGCTTACGGTATTTTCCCCGAAGCAGCCATGTCTTTGTCTTTTTGGATGGGATTGTTGGGCGTAATTTCTATTATTTACGGCGCAATGTGCGCTTTGGCTCAGCGAGATTTGAAACGATTGGTGGCTTACTCTTCCGTATCACACATGGGCTTTGTTTTGTTGGGGATTGCTTCCCTAACTTCCGAAGGATTAAACGGCGCAATGATGCAGATGATCTCTCACGGTTTTCTTTCAGTAATGCTGTTCTTTATTGTGGGCGTAATCTACACCCGCGTTCACGATCGAGATATTTATAATTTCAGAGGATTGGCGAATAAAATGCCGGTATTCACGGGCTTTGTAATGATTGCCTTTTTTGCTTCACTCGGTTTGCCCGGATTTTCGGCTTTCATTGCCGAAGCATTTACTTTAATCGGTGCTTTTTCGTCCCAAACTTTAAACGGTTTGCTTCCACGCTGGATGGCGATGCTTGCCGCATTGGGGATTTTGTTAGGCGCCGGTTATTTATTGTGGACTTTGCAACGGATGTTTTTCGGAAAGTTTAGGGTAAAGAAAGAAGAATGGAAACTAGCTTTAACCGATGTTAATGCGAGAGAAATTATAGTGATGGTTCCCTTGGTAGCAATGGCTTTAATTTTAGGAATAATGCCTTCCATTGCTTTTAATGTGATGAGCAGTTCGGTAAATCAGTTTTTGTTGATGTTTAAATAGTTTTGGTCGTGATTCTTTCTTTGATATAAACTGTAGAAACAATTTGAAAAATAAAGGTCACGTCATGTTGACGATAGGAAACATCTCACATATAGGTATAAAGCCTCGATAGATAAAAGATAATGCAAAATATTGCCCAAACCACCACAGATATCATCAACTCGTTACCTTATTTATGTAGCGAGTGGACAATAGTGATTGGTTTTTTGGCGGTTATCCTTACGGATTTGTTTGTGAAGAACAGCAAAAAGCTCGTTGCTGGTTTGGCGATGTTAACCTTAATCATTAGCGGAGGGTTTTTGATTTACGATTTAGTAAACTTTCAAAATGCGCAACTATTGTTCAACGGCATGTTTGTGTTTTCCAAATCGGCCATTCAGTTTAAACTGTTGATTGTTGCAGTTTCAATCTTTTCTTTGGTGTTCTTCTATCAGGATGATAGATTAACAAAACATCCAAAAGGCACCAACGATTTAATCAGCATTTTTTTAGCGAGCATTTTAGGGATGTTCTTGCTAGTTTCTTCTGCAAACTTACTGATGCTTTATCTTTCTATCGAGATGATTTCCTTGGCTTCCTATTTAATGGTGGCTTATAATGCTTACCAAAAAAATCAGGCAGAAGCCGGGATGAAATACGTTCTGTTTGGCACAGTAGCTTCGGCAATTATGCTTTACGGTATCAGCTTAATTTATGGCTTTACAGGAACCATCAATTTATATAGCGACGTTTTAATCAACGGCTTGTCGCAGATTGGTGTTGGAGCATCCGCTTTAGCGATTATATTGGTTTTAGCCGGAATAAGTTTTAAACTTTCTGCTGTACCTTTTCATTTCTGGACACCCGATGCTTATCAGGTTGCACCAACTTCGGTAGTTTCCTTTTTGTCAAGTGCTCCAAAGATTGCTGTTTTTGGATTTCTTTATTACCTGTTGCCTTATTTTCAATCCGGTGGAACATTAAGCCAGTTTATATTTTTCATCTCCGCAACCTCCATGATTTTAGGAAACGTTGCTGCAGTTTTTCAAGACGATGCCAAAAGGATGATGGCTTACTCAGCGATTGGGCATACCGGATTTGTGCTGATGCTGTTTATAATGCCACAAGCTTTGATTTTAAATGCGGTGTTGTTTTATTTAGCGGTTTACAGCATCGCCAACATCGGGATTTTTATGGGATTAGCCTATATCGAAAACAATTACACTATTGTTAACATATCAGGTTTCAAAGGTTTAGGTAAAGCTATACCCACAGTTGGTGTTTCTTTAGCGATATTGATGGTTTCCCTAACCGGAATTCCGCCAACAGCCGGCTTTATTGCGAAGTTTTTGTTATTCTCAAGTTTAATCAGTTTTAACGGAGCTAATATTTATATCACTGCATTATTGGTGATTGCTGTATTCACTACCGTAATATCCTTATTCTATTATCTAAGAATCCCGTTGAATTTCTTCCTTAAAAAATCTCACAATGATTTATCTATCGCAAAGAATAATAGCGCATTGGTAGCATTAGCAATTCTCCTTACATTTTTAACTTTGCTGTTTGGGATTTTTCCTAGTCTGTTGAATATATTTCTTGTTTGATGTTGAGAGAAACTTACTTTCTGCAATAATTGAAGCCAGCGGCTGTTTTCTAAAACCCGATTACTGTCAGACTGAGACCTATATATAACGTGAATTTTGGATATAATTAATTGGTAATCACCCGGTGTGCAGTATGATAATGCAAATTATTTTACTTTTTATTCAACTCAGTTTTAGCACAGACCAAAGTTCACCTTATTTTCGACATCAGAACTTTGCGGTACAGGTGAACTGAGTAAAAGTATTTCCTTTCATAGCAAAGGGCGTAGTCGAGAGTTTTTTGTTTACTTTTTTGCGGAAAAAAAGTAAATGCCATTGCCCGGCATGAGGGCAGGCAAGCTTGTGCTGAAAAGACATCAGCGGTAAAATTCGTTAGATAAGATCCGAAGTTCACGTTAAATAGTATCGATATCCTAAAATCGATTAGCATAAAGATATAAGGGATTGGCTGGAAATCAAACAACAGTCGGCCTCTTTAAAACCGTTAATTCCCCTAAGTTATTGGTTGTGAATAAAATATTTAAAAATTTCTTTCTAACTGTTTGATTATTAATAAGACTTTCCTATCTTTGCCGTCCCTTTTGGGGATATTATGTCCACCTTGAACGAAGCCCTACTGCTTCGATGGGTGTTAATTAAATTAAGAAATGTCAGGAATTATTGGAAAAAAAGTAGGAATGACCAGCATTTTCGACGCAGAAGGTAAAAACATACCGTGTACTGTGATTGAAGCTGGCCCTTGTGTAGTAACACAAGTGAGAACCATCGAGAATGATGGCTATGCTGCGGTGCAGTTAGCTTACGATGAGAAAAAAGAGAAGAACACTTCTGCTCCCCTAAAAGGTCATTTTGCAAAGGCTGGAACTACTCCAAAACGTAAAGTTGTGGAATTCAAGTACTTTACAGAAGAGAAAGCTTTGGGTGATGTTGTAGATGTTAATCTTTTTATAGAAGGAGACTACGTTGATGTAGTGGGTACTTCTAAAGGTAAAGGATTTCAAGGTGTTGTGAAACGCCACGGATTTAGCGGTGTGGGTATGCAAACTCACGGTCAGCATAACCGTTTGAGAGCTCCAGGTTCATTAGGTGCATCATCTTACCCTTCAAGAGTATTTAAGGGAATGAGAATGGCCGGCAGAACTGGTGGCGATAGAGTGAAAATCCAGAATCTTCAAATCGTTAAAGTATTTGCAGAGCAAAATTTATTAGTAGTGAGTGGGTCAATTCCAGGAGCTAAAGGTTCGTACGTATTAATCGAGAAGTAAGATGGAAGTTAAAGTATTAAACGTCTCAGGTAAAGAAACAGGTGCCAAGGTGCAACTTTCTGAGGAAATCTTCGGTTTTGAGCCAAATGATCACGCTATTTATTTAGATGTAAAGCAGTATTTAGCAAATCAACGTCAAGGAACGCACAAATCAAAACAACGTAATGAAATTGCGGGTTCTACACGTAAATTATACAAACAAAAAGGAACTGGTGGTGCAAGAGCGGGAAGCATAAAATCTCCATTATTTAATGGTGGTGGTAGAGTTTTCGGTCCGCAGCCACGTGACTACAGCTTCAAGTTGAACAAAAAACTTAAAGAAGTTGCTCGTAAATCAGCTTTAGCTTATAAAGCTAAAGATAACAGTGTTGTTGTGTTAGAAGATTTTAGCTTCGATACCCCAAAAACTAAGAATTTTGTAAGTTTATTAAATGCGTTAAATTTTTCAGATGAGAAAACACTAGTTGTTCTTCCTGCTGGAGACCAAAACGTTTACTTAGCAAGCAGAAACATACAAAAAGCTAAAGTTATCACTGCTGATCAGTTAAATACTTATGATGTATTAAACGCAGTAAAATTAGTATTAACTACCGGTTCGGTAAAAACATTGGAGGAGGCATTTGCCAAGTAATATGGAAATCTTAAAAAAACCTGTATTAACAGAAAAAGCTACTATGTTGACTGAAAAACTGAACCGTTATACTTTTCAGTGTGATCACAGAGCAAACAAGTTGCAGATAACATCTGCCATTGAAGCCATGTATGGTGTAAATGTAACGTCAGTAAATACGATGGTTATCGTTGGTAAATTAAAAACTAGATCAACCAAAGCTGGCATGGTATCAGGTAGGGTTGCTAAAATCAAAAAAGCAATCATTACTTTAAAAGAAGGTGAAACTATTGACTTTTATAGCAATATTTAATTGAATTATGGGCTTAAGAAAATTTAAACCAGTAACCCCCGGAACTCGTTTCAGAGTAGGAAATGATTTCTCAGAAATCACAACCCGTACTCCAGAAAAGTCTCTTGTTGTTAAACAAAAGAAATCCGGTGGCCGTAACAATACTGGTAAAATGACTATGCGTTATCTCGGAGGGGGACACAAGCAATTGTACCGATTGATAGATTTTAAACGCGATAAAAAAGATATCCCCGCAACAGTGGCAACAGTAGAGTACGACCCAAACCGTACCGCCCATATTGCACTGTTAAACTATGCTGATGGTGAGAAAAGATATATCATCTGCCCAGAAGGTTTACAAGTTGGCGCAAAAGTAATTGCTGGCGATGATGTAGCACCTGAGTTGGGTAACACTATTCCATTAGCTAAAATTCCTTTGGGTTCCATTATTCACAATATAGAGTTAAACCCAGGAAGAGGTGGTCAAATTGCAAGAAGTGCTGGATCTTACGCTCAATTAGCGGCAAGAGACGGTAAATATGCAACCATCAAAATGCCTTCTGGCGAAACTCGTATGATTTTGGTGACTTGTACTGCAACTATCGGTACTGTATCTAACTCTTCTCATTCAAATGAGGTATTAGGTAAAGCCGGTAGGAAACGTTGGTTAGGTCGTCGTCCAAGAGTAAGAGGTGTTGCGATGAACCCGGTAGATCACCCAATGGGTGGTGGTGAGGGTAGATCATCAGGTGGTCACCCACGCTCAAGAAAAGGCTTATTATCTAAAGGTTTCAAAACCCGTGATAAAAAGAAGAACTCAAATCGTTTAATCATAGCTAGGAGGAAGAAATAATGGCTCGTTCGATTAAAAAAGGACCTTATATAGATCACAACGTGGAGAAAAAAGTCTCTACAATGAATGATGCAGGTAAAAAGACCGTAATTAAAACATGGTCTAGAAGATCAATGATTTCTCCGGATTTCGTAGGTCACACTTTCGCAGTACACAACGGAAACAAGTTTATTCCGGTTTATGTAACTGAAAACATGGTTGGTCACAAATTGGGAGAATTTGCTCCAACCAGAACATTTAGAGGACACGCTGATAAGAAAAGATAATAAGCAATGGAAGCAGTAGCAAAATTAAATAATTGCCCCACTTCACCTCGTAAAATGAGACTGGTAGTTGACTTGATCAGAGGCGAAGGTGTTGAAAAGGCACTTTACATATTAAAATACACCAATAAAGAAGCAGCGATAAGAGTTGAGAAACTATTGTTATCTGCCATCAAAAATTGGGAATCAAAAAATGAGGGTCAACGCCCTGAAGACGCAAAACTATTTGTGAAAACGGTAATGGTTGATGGCGGTCGTCAATTGAAGCGTTTAAGACCGGCACCTCAGGGTCGTGGATACAGAATACGCAAGCGTTCTAACCATGTAACTTTGGTTGTAGATAGTAAAAATGTTGAACCTCAAACTAATTAAGCAGAAATGGGACAAAAAGCTAATCCAATAGGACTAAGGTTAGGAATCATCAGAGGATGGGATTCTAACTGGTACGGTGGTAATAAATACGCTGACAAATTAGTTGAGGACGAAAAAATTCGTAAATACATATCTGCTCGTATAGCAAAAGGTGGAGTTTCTAAAGTTGTTATTGAAAGAACTTTAAAGCGCATCACGGTAACTATACACACAGCTCGTCCGGGTATTGTAATCGGTAAAGGCGGTTCAGAAGTTGATAAAATCAAAGAAGAGTTAAAGCAATTAACTAAGAAAGATGTACAAATCAACATTTTTGAAATCAAACGTCCTGAGCTTGACGCACAATTAGTTGCAGACGGTGTTGCAAAGCAATTAGAGGCTAGAATATCCTTCCGTAGAGCAATGAAAACTTCAATCGCCGCAACCATGAGAATGGGTGCCGAAGGAATTAAAATCATGTGTTCAGGAAGATTAGGTGGAGCAGAGATGGCTCGTAGCGAACAGTATAAAGATGGAAGAACTCCATTGCATACTTTAAGAGCTGATATAGACTATGCTTTAGGCGAAGCTTTAACTACTTATGGTAAAATAGGTATTAAGGTTTGGATTTGTAAAGGCGAAGTTTATGGTAAGAGAGATCTTTCTCCTAACATAGGTGCTAACACTGGCAAAGGTGGAAAACCAGAAGGTGGTTTCGGATCACGCGATAACCGTGGTGGTGGCGATAGAAAACCAAACAACCGTGGTGGAAACAACAGAGGTGGAGCTGGTGCAGGTGCCGGAAGAGGAAAAAGATAATTATAGAAACTATCGTTTAACGATTTAAAGACAAAGTAATGTTACAGCCAAAAAGAACGAAGTTCAGAAAGATGCAAAAAGGCAGAATGAAAGGCTTAGCCTCTCGTGGTGCTGAGCTGTCTTTCGGTTCATTCGGAATAAAATCATTAGAAGAATGCTGGATTACCAGCCGTCAGATAGAAGCTGCCCGTATTGCCGTAACACGTTTTATGAAACGTGAAGGTCAGGTGTGGATTCGTATCTTCCCAGACAAGCCAGTTACCAAAAAACCTGCAGAGGTTCGTATGGGTAAGGGTAAGGGAGCGCCAGAATATTGGGTTGCTGTTGTAAGACCAGGACGTATCCTTTTCGAAGCAGAAGGAGTGCCTTTCGAAGTTGCTAAAGAAGCAATGCGTTTAGCAGCACAGAAATTACCAGTTCAAACAAAATTTGTAGTACGTAGAGATTACGTAGAAGCATAATCATCGGTTTTTAGTTTTTTTTGTTGGCCGTTACCTAACAAAGACAACTTTAACTATTAACTAACAACAAAAATGAAATACTCAGAAATCAAAGACCTGGCAAACGAAGAAATCGTAACCAGGATTCAAGAGGAGAAAGCAACTTTAACAAAGTTAAAGTTTGCTCATGCAGTTTCTGCTATAGAAAATCCTACAAGAATTAACAAAGCGAGAAAAGATATCGCTCGTTTCAATACCGAATTAACTCAGCGCAAGGCTAAGGCAGTTTCTGAAAGTAATTCATAATTTTTTAAAGTCGAAATGGAAAGAAAATTAAGAAAAACAAGAACTGGGTTAGTGACAAGCAACAAAATGGATAAATCCATAGTTGTAGCGGTAGAGCGTAAAGTGAAACACCCAATTTATGGTAAGTTCGTAAAAACGACTACCAAATTTATGGCTCATGACGAGAAGAATGATTGCGGTATCGGTGATACCGTTCTGATCATGGAGACACGTCCGCTGAGTAAGAATAAGAACTGGAGATTAGTTGAAATTTTAGAAAGGGCTAAATAACATGGTACAACAGGAATCACGATTAAACGTAGCCGATAACTCAGGTGCTAAACAAGTTTTAGTAATTAGAGTATTAGGTGGTACCGGTAAAAGATACGCTTCAATAGGAGACAAGGTGGTTGTAACTGTAAAAAGTGCAATTCCATCAGGAAACATAAAGAAAGGTACCGTATCTAAAGCCGTAGTTGTAAGAACTAAAAAGGAAATCAGAAGAAAAGACGGTTCTTATATCCGTTTCGACGACAATGCAGCTGTTTTGTTAAACGCACAAGACGAGCCAAGAGGAACCCGTATTTTCGGCCCTGTTGCAAGAGAGTTGCGTGAAAAACAATTCATGAAAATTGTATCATTAGCACCGGAGGTTTTGTAATATGGAAAAGAAGAAAAACGTAAAACTAAATATCCGTAAAGGAGACTTAGTTAAAGTGATAGCAGGAGACTCAAAAGGAACGCAAGGCAAAGTATTAGAAGTAATTACTAAAACTAGTCGTGTTTTGGTTGAAGGAACCAACATGGTTTCTAAACATACCAAACCAAATGCAGCCAACCCTAACGGTGGTATCATTAAAATGGAAGCCCCACTTCATATTTCTAACGTAATGTTAGTTGACCCTAAAACAGGAGCAGCTACACGTATCAGTAAGAAAAGAAACGAAGATGGGAAGTTAATTAGAATAGCTAAAAAATCTGGGGAGGAAATTAAGTAATGGCTTACGCACCAAGATTAAAAAATAAATACAAAGAGGAAATTGTAAGCGCTTTAAAGGATAAATTCCAATATAAAAGCGTTATGCAAGTACCTAAGTTGCAGAAAATTGCTATCAACCAAGGTGTTGGAGCAGGTGTAACTGACAAAAAGATCGTAGAATCTGCAATTTTAGAATTAACTACCATTACTGGTCAACAGGCAGTTTCGGCTAAGTCTAAAAAGGATATTTCAAACTTTAAATTACGTAAAGGTATGCCGGTTGGTGTACGTGTAACTTTACGTGATAACCATATGTATGAGTTCCTAGACCGCTTAATTTCTGTAGCTCTTCCTCGTATCCGTGATTTCAAAGGAATCAATGATAAAGGTTTTGATGGACAAGGTAACTATACTTTGGGCGTATCAGAACAAATTATCTTCCCAGAGATCAACATTGATAAAATCAATAAGATCCAAGGTATGGATATTACATTTGTTACCAGCGCAGGTACAGATTTAGAAGCATTGGAATTGTTAAAACAATTCGGTTTACCATTTAAAAATCATAACATAGTTCACAATGGCTAAAGAAGGAATAAAAGCTCGCGAAGTAAAGCGTCAGAAATTAGTTGATAAATACGCTTCTAAAAGAGAAGCACTTAAAGCTGCTGGCGATTTCGAAGGTTTAGATAAACTACCAAAAAACTCTTCTCCAGTACGTTTACATAACAGATGTAAATTAACTGGCCGTCCGAGAGGTTACATGCGTCAGTTTGGTATTTCACGTGTTACTTTCCGTGAAATGGCTTTAGCTGGGAAAATTCCAGGGATTAGAAAAGCCAGCTGGTAATTAAAAAAGAATCATAAAGAATTTTTTGTACCTTTGCGGTCCGAAAAATTCTTTTTTATATAACAATAAAATGTATACAGATCCAATAGCAGATTATCTTACAAGAGTAAGGAATGCCATTAAGGCCAACCACAGGGTTGTAGAAATTCCTGCATCAAACCTCAAAAAAGAAATTACAAAAGTACTTTTTGATAAAGGTTTCATCACGAATTATAAGTTCGAGGATAATGATGTTCAAGGCACTATTAAAGTAGCTTTAAAGTATCATCCAATAACTAAAATTCCGGCTATTCGCAGCATTGCGAGAGCAAGTAGACCAGGTTTGAGAAAATATGCAGGTATGGGCAATATGCCTAGAGTATTAAATGGTTTAGGAATTGCCATCATGTCAACTTCAAAAGGTGTAATGACCGATAAAGAAGCTAAACAGTTGAATATTGGTGGTGAGGTTTTATGTTACGTTTACTAATTAGGAGGAGAAAGATATGTCAAGAGTAGGTAAAGCCCCAATTTCAATCCCTAGTGGTGTAACAGTAACAGTTTCTAAAGAAAATTTAGTAACGGTAAAAGGTCCAAAAGGTGAATTAAGTCAACAAGTAGATTCGGATATTGTCGTTGAACAAGAAGACGGAAATATTGTTGTAAAACGTCCAACAGAACAAAAACGTCACAAAGCAATGCATGGTTTATACAGAGCGTTGATCAACAACATGGTTGTTGGCGTAACTGAAGGATATAAACTTCAGCAAGAATTAGTAGGTGTTGGTTACAGAGCATCAAATCAAGGTAATACCTTAGATTTAGTGTTAGGTTTTTCTCACCATATCGTTTTTGCGCTTCCTCCAGAAATTAAAGTTGCGACAACATCAGAAAAAGGAAAGAATCCAACAATTATTTTAGAATCAATTGACAAGCAATTACTTGGTCAAGTTGCAGCTAAAATTCGTTCGTTAAGAGCTCCAGAACCTTATAAAGGTAAAGGTATCAAGTTTGTTGGTGAGCAATTGAGAAGAAAAGCAGGTAAGTCAGCATCTAAAAAATAATTGCAATGGCAGGAAGAATTAAAATGTCTCGTAGAGAGAGAATTAAAAAGGGCATCAGAAAAAGAATTACTGGTTCTCCAGAGCGTCCACGTTTATCTGTTTTCAGAAGTAACAAAGGAATTTATGCTCAAATAATTGATGACAATGATGGCAAAACATTAGTTGCCGCTTCGTCTTCAGAAAAAGATTTCAGTGCAAAAGGTACCAAAATAGATCAGTCTAAAGAGGTGGGTAAAAAAGTTGCCGAGAAAGCAATTGCAGCTGGAATTAAAGAAGTTGTTTTTGATAGAAATGGTTACTTGTACCATGGCCGAATTAAGTCTTTGGCTGAAGGTGCTCGTGAGGGTGGTTTAATCTTTTAATTGAGGTAGAGAAATGTCAACTATAAATATAAAAAGAGTAAAAGCAAACGAGATTGAATTAAAAGATCGTTTGGTTAGCATCCAGCGTGTTGCTAAAGTTACAAAAGGTGGACGTACTTTCAGTTTCTCTGCTATCGTTGTGGTAGGAGATGAAAACGGTGTTGTAGGTTACGGTTTGGGAAAAGCAAAAGAGGTTACTGAAGCAATTGCTAAAGGAATTGATGATGCTAAAAAGAATTTGGTAAAAGTGCCAATTATAAATGCCACTATTCCACATGAGCAAATCGGTAAATTTTCCGGAGGTTTTGTATTTTTAAAACCTGCCGCAAATGGTACTGGAGTTATTGCTGGTGGTGCGATGAGAGCTGTATTAGAGTCTGCGGGGGTACATAACGTACTTGCAAAATCTAAAGGTTCATCAAACCCGCACAACGTGGTTAAAGCAACTATATCTGCATTATCTCAATTAAGAGATGCGCAAACGGTAGCTCAACAAAGAGGTGTTTCATTAAATAAAGTTTTTAACGGTTAAGAAGATGGCTAAGATAAAAATCACCCAGATTAAGAGCGTTATTGATAGAAGCGAACGCCAAAAAAGAACTATGCAAGCTTTAGGTTTGAGAAAAATCAGTAGCAGTGTAGTAGTAGAAGCTAACCCAGCGATTATCGGAATGGTTAGAAAAGTAAATCATTTGGTAGCCGTAGAAAAAGTATAATTACCATGAATTTAAGTAATTTAAAACCTGCAGAAGGTTCAACAAAAAATAGAAAAAGAATTGGTCGTGGTACTGGTTCTGGACGTGGCGGAACATCAACACGCGGTCACAAAGGAGCTGGATCCCGTTCTGGTTACAAATCTAAAATTGGTTTTGAAGGTGGTCAAATGCCTTTGCAACGTCGTGTGCCTAAGGTTGGATTTAAAAATCCAAACCGTATAGAGTACGTTGGAGTTAACCTTGATGTTTTACAAGGCTTAGCTGAAAAATTTGATTTAAAAACCATATCTTTCGACACGTTGAAAGAACACGGTTTAATTTCTAAAAATGATTTAGTAAAAATCATGGGAAGAGGTGAAATCAAAGTTAAGGTAGACGTTAAAGCACACGGATTTACTGTAGCTGCTCAAAAAGCAATTGAAGCTTTAGGCGGTTCAGTAGAAAAAATATAATCATATTTAATGAAGAAGCTGTTCACAACATTATCCAATATTTGGAAAATTGAGGAATTAAGAGTGCGTATTTTATACACGCTCTTAATTCTTTTGGTATATAGAATTGGTTCATTTATCGTTTTGCCTGGAGTTGATCCTGCATCTTTAGATCACCAACAAGCTAAAGACGGTTTGTTAGGTCTTTTAAATATGTTTGCAGGTGGTTCTTTTTCAAGAGCCTCTATTTTTGCTTTAGGTGTTATGCCTTATATTTCAGCCTCTATCGTAGTTCAGCTTTTAGGTATCGCTGTTCCGTATTTTCAAAAAATGCAGAATGAGGGTGAAAGCGGACGTAAAAAAATCGATCAAATCACCCGCTATTTAACAATCGGTATTACTGCTTTGCAGGCTATTGGATATGTTAAATCTCAAATCGCTCCAGAGGCTAGATTAATTTCTGATCCATTGTTTACAATTTCTTCCATGATAATTTTAACTGCCGGAACCATGTTTGTAATGTGGATGGGAGAGAAAATTACCGATAAGGGTATAGGAAATGGTATCTCTATATTAATTATGGTGGGTATTATTGCTCAGTTGCCTTATGGTATTGGTGCCGAATTTATGAGCAGACAAAATGGTCAAGGAGGTTTAATTGCTTTCTTTATTGAATTTGTTGCATTATTTGCGGTAGTATTATTTACGGTTTTAATTCTTCAAGGAACACGTAAAGTACCTGTACAGTATGCGAAGAAAATCGTTGGAAACAAACAATACGGTGGCGTTAGACAATATATCCCTCTAAAGCTTAACGCTGCTGGGGTTATGCCAATCATTTTTGCGCAAGCAATTATGTTTATTCCTTCAACAATTGGTCAGTTTTTTCCTGCAGCTCAGTCTTCGTTTTTAGCTTCATTTAGTGATTATACTTCGGTTACTTATAACCTTACATTCGCTATACTGATTGTTCTATTTACGTTCTTCTATACAGCCATTACGATTAATCCTAATCAAATGTCAGATGATATGAAGAAAAACGGTGGATTTATTCCAGGTATTAAACCAGGTAAAGCTACGGCAGATTTTATAGATGCTATTATTTCTAGGATTACTTTCCCAGGCTCTCTATTCTTAGCCGTTATCGCAATATTGCCAGCCTTTGCTATCATTGCAGGTGTAAATTCTCAGTTTGCGCATTTCTTTGGTGGTACTTCTTTATTGATTTTGGTTGCGGTTGTATTGGATACTCTGCAACAAGTGGAAAGCCATTTATTAATGCGTCATTACGATGGATTAATGAAAACGGGAAGAATTAGCGGACGTACTGCATCTACATCAATTGGGACTTCAGAGGCTGTAATCTAGGCTTAGAATGTCAAAAATAATTTTTAAGTCGGCAGAGGAAATCGAACTAATTAGAATTAGTTCACAGCTTGTTGCAAAAACTCATGCCGAAGTTGCAAAAGTTATAGGCGAGGGTGTAACTACTAAACATTTGAATAAGGTTGCCGAAGAGTTTATTAGAGATAATAATGCGACACCAGCTTTTTTAAATTACAACGGTTTTCCTTACACTTTGTGCATTTCTCTAAATGACCAAGTGGTTCACGGTTTCCCTAGTGATTACGAGTTGCGAAGCGGAGATATTGTTTCTGTAGATTGTGGGGTAATAAAAGATAATTACTTTGGAGACTCGGCATATACCTTTATGGTAGGCGAAGTTGAAGAAGAAACAAAACAGCTGTTGAAAGTTACCCAAGAGTGCCTGTATTTAGCGATAGAACAGGCAGTTGTAGGCAATAGAATTGGAGACATAGGTTTTGCCTGCCAACAACATGCAGAAAAACACGGTTACGGTGTGGTGAGGGAATTGGTTGGCCACGGTGTTGGTAAAATGTTGCATGAGAAACCAGAGGTTCCAAATTACGGAAAAAGAGGTTCGGGAATAAAGTTAACAGAAGGGATGGTGATTGCTATTGAACCGATGATTAACGCAGGCAGAGCCGGTGTTAAGTTTTGGGATGATGGTTGGACTGTATCCACAGTTGATAAAAAACCTTCGGCGCATTTTGAGCATACGGTGGCAATTAAAAAGGGAAAAGCAGATATTTTGTCAACCTTTGACTACGTAGAAGAAGTTTTAAATAAAAAATAGGAATTTAAATATTTTTACTTAATTTTGCATCCCGCTTTGGGCGGTGCTAATGCAGTAAAAATCAAAGAAATATGGCTAAACAATCCTCTATAGAGCAAGACGGAATAATAAAAGAAGCATTGTCAAATGCAATGTTTCGTGTTGAACTAGAGAACGGTCATGAGATTATAGCACACATTTCGGGTAAAATGAGAATGCATTACATTAAAATTTTACCTGGAGACCGTGTTAAATTGGAGATGTCTCCGTATGATCTTACAAAAGGTAGAATAACTTATAGGTATAAATAAAATGAAAGTTAGAGCATCCATTAAAAAGCGCAGCGTTGATTGCAAGATTGTCCGCAGAAACGGAAAACTATATGTAATCAATAAGAAGAACCCTAAGTTCAAACAGCGTCAAGGTTAATTATTAAACTATCAACAAAATTAAATGGCAAGGATAGCAGGTATTGATTTACCAAAAAACAAAAGAGGAGAGATCGGCCTTACTTATATCTTCGGTATAGGAAGAAGCACAGCCCAATCTATTTTAGAGCAAGCTGGCATTAGCGTAGATAAAAAAGTTCAAGATTGGACCGATGAAGAATTAACAGCGATCCGTAACATTATCAATGAATCTATCAAGGTAGAAGGTCAGCTTCGCTCTGAGGTTCAGTTAAACATCAAACGTTTAATGGATATCGGTTGTTACAGAGGACTACGCCACAGGAAAGGTTTGCCACTACGTGGACAACGAACCAAAAACAACTCTCGTACCCGTAAAGGAAAGAGAAAAACTGTTGCGAACAAGAAAAAAGCTACTAAATAATAATTGATAGTAAGAAATGGCTAAGTCAAAAAAAGTTACTAAAAAGCGTTTAGTTGTAGTTGAGCCTATTGGGCAAGCTCATATTAACGCTACCTTTAATAACATCATTATCACGCTAACCAATAATCAAGGACAAACAATTTCTTGGTCATCAGCTGGAAAGCAAGGATTTAAAGGTTCTAAAAAGAACACTCCGTACGCAGCTTCTCAAGCAGCGATTGATTGCGGTAAGGTGGCCCACGATTTGGGTTTACGTAAAGTTGAGGTTTTTGTTAAAGGACCAGGGTCTGGTCGCGAGTCGGCTATCCGTACTTTACAAAATTCAGGATTGGAAGTAACAACTATTAAAGATATTACTCCACTTCCTCACAACGGATGTCGTCCACCAAAAAGAAGAAGAGTTTAATTATTTATTTTAAAGATAAGATTCTCCCGATAAAGTTGGGATGATACTTTAAAACACACAAAATGGCAAGATATACAGGTCCAAAATCCAAAATAGCCCGTAAATTCAGAGAACCAATTTTTGGTCCTGATAAGGCATTAGATAGAAAAAATTATCCTCCCGGACAGCATGGTGCTTCTAAAAGAAGAGGAAAGCAGTCTGAATATGCAGTTCAGTTATCTGAGAAGCAAAAAGTAAAATACACTTACGGTGTATTGGAGAAACAATTCTCTAACCTTTTCAAAAAAGCATCTGCAAGAGAAGGCATTACAGGAACAAACTTATTGCAATTGTTAGAAGCAAGATTAGACAACGCAGTTTACCGTTTAGGTATTGCGCCAACAAGATCTGGTGCTCGTCAATTGGTTTCCCACAGACACATTACAGTAAACGGTTCAGTAGTTAACATTCCATCTTACACTTTAAAAGCGGGTGATGTTGTAGCCGTTAGAGAAAAATCTCAAAGCTTAGAAACTATTACTGCATCAGTAGCCGGACATACAATTAACAAATACGGTTGGTTAGAGTGGGATGCGAAAGCATTATCTGGTAAATTTATATCGTACCCAGAACGCGAAAGTATTCCTGAAAACATCAAGGAAAACTTAATCGTCGAGTTGTACTCTAAATAATGATGAAAATTAATTGCTGGTTCTTGTACAAATCGAGAACTAGCAATTTTTATTTATCCAAAAATTAACGATTAACATAAGGCAAATAAATGACAATTTTAGCATTTCAGAGACCCGATAAAGTAATTATGCAGAAATCAACAGATTTCGATGGTACGTTTGAATTTCGTCCGTTGGAACCTGGTTTTGGTGTTACTATAGGTAATTCACTTAGAAGAATTTTGCTTTCTTCATTAGAAGGTTTCGCAATTACGTCTGTACGTTTTTCAGGTGTTTCTCACGAATTCTCTACCATCAAAGGTGTAGCTGAAGACGTAGTAGATATCATTTTAAACTTAAAACAAGTTCGTTTTAAGAAAACTGGCGATTCTGGTGATAACGAAAAAATCTTCGTTATTATTAACGGACAAGAGTCTTTTAAAGCCGGCGATATTACCAAATTCTCTAACAACTTCGAGGTTTTAAATCCTGATTTTGTAATTTGTAATATGGAAGATTCTGTTACTTTAGAAATAGAATTAACCATTAACAAAGGAAGAGGATACGTTGCAGCAGAGGAAAACAAAAATGCTGATGCACCAGTTGGTGTAATTGCAATCGACTCTATCTACACACCAATCAAAAATGTTAAATATACGATTGAAAACTTCAGGGTTGAACAAAAAACTGATTACGAAAAATTGGTTTTAGATATTACTACCGATGGTTCAATTCATCCAGAAGAAGCATTAAAGGAAGCTGCTAAGATTTTGATTCAGCACTTTATGTTGTTTTCTGATGAAAACTTAGTATTAGAATCTCAAGCTAAAGAAGAAACTAAAGAAGTTGACGAGGAAGTTTTGCACATGCGTAAAATCCTGAAAACTGAATTGGTTGATTTAGATCTTTCTGTAAGAGCATTAAATTGTTTGAAAGCTGCAGATATCAGATCATTAGCTGAGTTAGTTTCTTATGATGTTGCTGATATGTTGAAATTCAGAAACTTTGGTAAAAAATCACTAACAGAAATCCAAGAGCTAGTTAAATCAAAAGGTTTATCTTTTGGTATGAACTTGTCTAAATTTAAATTAGACGAAGAGTAAAACTCTAAAATCCCGTAAGGGAAATAAAAAGCATGCGTAAATGACGCATAATTCCCGGTTCGCCATGGTGGCTTGAACTGACGGTATGCGCAAATAAATAAATAATGAGACACGGAAAAAAATTTAATCACCTAGGTCGTAAAACAGCTCACAGAAAAGCGATGTTGGCTAATATGGCCTCATCTTTAATTGAACACAAACGTATTACTACTACTTTGGCCAAAGCTAAAGCTTTAAGAGTATATGTTGAGCCAATTATTACTAAGTCAAAAAACGATACTACGCACTCTCGTCGTACAGTATTTGCTTACTTACAAAACAAAGAAGTTGTTACAACTTTATTCCGTGAAGTAGCAGAAAAAGTTGCTACCCGTCCAGGTGGTTACACTCGTATTGTTAAGTTAGGGAATCGTTTAGGTGATAACGCTGAAATGGCGTTAATCGAATTGGTAGATTTTAACACTATTTACAACGCAGACGCTAAAGTTGAGAAAAAATCAACTCGTAGAAGAGGCTCTAAAGCTAAAAAAACTGACGCTCCAGTAGCAGAGGCAAAAGTAGAAGAAGCCGTTTTAGTAGAAGAAGCTCCAGAAGCGAAAGCAGAAGAAGCTCCTGCTAAAGAAGCGAAAGCAGATTCTTCAGAAGAAGAAAAATCAGCTGAATAATTATATTATTCTTTTGAAAGCCTCCAACATTAATTTGTTGGAGGTTTTTTTTTGATTTTTTTCTCAAAAAGATAAAGATCATTTGCACATCAAGTGCTTAATTTAAGTATATTAACGTTTGATTTATGCAATTTATGGTATTAAGAATACGGACTAGGTCACGGTTTCTTTTTAAGAGAACGATGTTTGCAGCATTGATACTTTTTGTTCCGTTTTTCGGTATCGCTTCCCCGTTTATGGATACTAAAGATTCCATCAAATTAGAAGCTTCGCTTAAAGTCTTAAAAAACATCAATTCTAACGATGTGGACAGCATTATCAGCTTTACGGACGGTTTAGTTGCTTCTTACAATCGCCCCAGTCAGTTGCCTTTATTGATGAAAGTGAATCAATCAACGGGTTTTCTTCTGTCAAAGTATGGTTATTTGCAACTGGCCGAAAAGTATTACGTGGATGCAATTGCAATTAGTGAAAAACTGAATGATAGTAAGGAGCAGGTTGATAACATCAATTCTCTGGGCGTATTGTGGGGAAGAAAAGGAGAGATTATATTAAAGCTGAATCTTTTTTTCTTCAGGCTTTACTATTAGCAGAGAAGCAGGGATATACGGAAGGAATTACTTCATGTTTTTTAAAACTATCTACCGTTCGTATTAAACAAAATAGGGCGGATGATGCACTTAGATTTTGTATGAAGGCCGATTCTGTAAATTCACTAAACGGCACACACTTTTACGAAGAAGATTTTATAGGAAATAAAGCAATTGTTTATGCTATAAAGGGTGATTTGGACAAAGCATTGGGAATGTTTAACCAAAGCTATTCGCTTGCGCTAAGGTCTAAAAAAGTTTTAGATCAAGTATTGGCATTTCAAAACATCGGTTTGGTTTACAAGGAGAAAGGCAATTATAAAAAAGCATATCAATATCTAAATAGCGGACTCGAATTAGCCAAAAGAAACGGCTTAAGAGAACAAGAATTGCGTTTGGCAATTAATATCCCCATTACCCTAATAGCAGAAAAGAAGTATATTCCTGCTGAAGGTAAGCTACTAGCTTTATTACTAGATGCAAAAGCCTTAGGTTTAAAAGATTTGACTTTAGAAATTTATCAAAACTTAACTGATTTGGCTAAAATGCAGGGGAATTATAAGATGGCGCTAAGCTATTTTAGTGATTTCGCTAATTTAAAAGACAAGCAGATCAATGAGCAAAAGGGAAAAGCATTGCAAGAAGCAAATATTAGTTTAGGCCTTTATAAGGCAAACAAGAAGCTCGCCGAAAATGAAAATTTGCTGTTTCAAAAGAATAGAGAGCGGAACGTTATTTTTGGTATTTTATTTTTTGTAGCAGTGCTATTAGGCTTTTTAGTGTTTATTTTAATGCGGTTAAAAAGACTTAATTGCCGCTTAAATATAAAAAGAGAGCAGTTGACAGAAAGTAACAATATTAAGAATAAACTTTTTTCCATTATCGGTCATGATTTGAGAAGCCACCAAAGCACTACGCTTGGGATTTTGAATTTGATAAAAGAAGGCGAATTGGATGAGAAAGAATTGAAAGTTTATCTGGATATGATAATTAAGCAGTCTCAATCTGCTCTAGCTACTTTAGATGACCTCTTACTTTGGGGACAAGCACAAATTAAAGGTAATACCCTTGAGATGTCAACCCATGCAGTTTTACCAATTATTAAAAGAGCGATTGACCTTAATGCTGAAGCTATTCGAGAAAAGAAATTACATTTTAAAACGGTTGACCTGCGAGGCATTGAGATTATCGCGTATGGAAGTCATCTTTCTTTTATTATTCGAAATTTGATTGCAAACGCAATAAAGTTTACACCAAATGAGGGCAATATTGTCATTTATTCCGAGGAATACACTACAGACTTATTAAAGCTATGTGTTGCCGATGATGGAGTTGGCATGAGCAAGAATGAGTTGGTAACAATTTTCTCTCCGGAAAATGTTAGCAAAAGAGGTACAAATAATGAATCGGGTACCGGACTGGGATTAATTTTATGTAAGGAATTTGTAGAAGCAAACGGAGGCAAAATATGGGCAGAGGGGAATACAAACGGGGGAACTACAATTTGCTTTACTTGTAAAAAAGGTTTATAATCCGCAGAAGAAGAATCAGCGGACTATAAACATAAAACAATCCTAAACCACATCAAATTCATATTCCTCAATAGGAGGGCAGCTACAAATTAAGGTTCTATCACCAAAAGTATCATTCACTCTGCCTACAGAAGGCCAGAATTTATTTAGGGCAACATAAGGTAATGGGAAAGCTGCTTTTTGCCGGGTGTAGGATTTATCCCACTCGTTATCAGTAATTACAGCAACAGTATGTGGCGCATTTTTCAATGGATTATCCACTTTATCCAACAAACCAGATTCTACATCAGCAATTTCATTTCTAATGGCAATCATCGCATCGCAAAAACGATCCAATTCATGTTTTGGTTCCGATTCTGTAGGTTCAACCATTAAAGTTCCTGCAACGGGGAAAGAAACCGTTGGCGCATGGAAGCCATAATCCATTAAACGTTTTGCAATATCAGTAACCTCGATGCCAAAGCTTTTAAAACTACGGCAATCCAAAATCATTTCGTGAGCACAACGTCCGTTTGCACCAGCGTATAGAACTGGATAATGAGATTCTAACCTTGCTTTTATATAATTTGCATTTAAAATGGCGTATTTGGTAGCATTGGTTAAGCCTTTTGCGCCCATCATAGCGATATAAGCATGAGAAATCAATAGGATAGAAGCCGAACCCCAAGGCGCAGCGGAAACTGCAGAGATTGATTTTTCATTGCCTATATCAACCACAGCATGTCCGGGTAAATAAGGTACAAGATGCGCAGCAACTCCAATTGGTCCCATTCCGGGGCCACCACCGCCATGTGGGATACAAAAAGTTTTGTGCAGATTTAAATGACAGACATCGGCACCAATATTAGCGGGAGAGGTTAGGCCCACTTGTGCATTCATATTTGCACCATCCATATAAACTTGCCCGCCGTGTTGGTGGATAATCTCACAGATTTCTATAATCGATTCTTCAAATACACCGTGAGTGGATGGATAGGTCACCATTAAACAGCTTAAATTTGCCGAGTGTTCTTCAGCTTTTGCTCTTAAATCGGCAACATCAATATTTCCTTTTTCATCGCATTTGGTGACTACGATTTTCATTCCGGCCATAGCTGCTGAGGCCGGGTTTGTTCCGTGTGCGGATGAAGGAATTAACGCAATATTTCTGTTAAAATCCCCTCTATCCTGATGATAAGCTCTGATGACCATTAAACCAGCATATTCGCCCTGAGCGCCTGCATTTGGCTGTAAGCTCATTGCCGCAAAACCTGTAATTTCACTTAACCAATCATTGAGCTCGGCCATAATTTGCATGTAACCGCCAGTTTGGTCAACCGGGGCAAATGGATGCAAAGCTCCAAACTCCGGCCAAGTAATCGGTACCATTTCGGTTGTTGCGTTCAGTTTCATGGTGCATGAACCTAAGGCAATCATGGAATGGCAGAGCGACAAATCCTTCGCTTCCAAAGATTTGATGTAGCGCAACATCTCGTGTTCTGAATGATGCTTGTTAAATACTGGATGCGTTAGAAAAGCAGATGTACGCTGTAACTCTTTTGGAATAGTGCTTTCCAAATTTTTCGCCAAACCATCCAAATCAATATCATTTAAACTTTTGGCTTTTACTTTTCCAAAAACTTTAATTATCGGTTCTAAATCGTAAATCCGAGTGGTTTCATCCAAAGAAATGGTAATAAATTCGCCATCGTAATTCAAATTGAATTGGTTATTTAAAGCTTCTGAATGGATTGGATTGGTTAAATCGCCAACTGCATATTTTAAAGTGTCAAAATAACTTTCGTTCAGTTGCTTATAACCAAATTCCGCCAAAGCTTTATCTAATAAAACCGCTAACCCGTGAATCCTTTCTGCAATAGCTTTTATCCCTTTTGGTCCGTGGTATGTGGCGTACATTCCAGCCATAATCGCTAATAAAGCCTGTGCGGTACAAATATTTGAAGTTGCTTTGTCTCTTCGGATATGTTGTTCACGAGTTTGCAAAGCCATGCGCAAAGCGTAATTTTCATGCTTATCAATGGTTACACCAATAATTCTGCCGGGCATGCTGCGTTTGTATTCTTCTTTTGTAGCAAAATAAGCAGCGTGTGGACCACCAAAACCCATCGGAATACCGAAACGTTGCGTTGTGCCCACAACGATATCTGCCCCCCATTCTCCGGGAGGCGTTAACATGGCCAAACTCATTAAATCAGCAGCAACGGTAAGTTTGATGTTTTTTTGATGTGCAGCATCAGCGAAAGCTTTATAATTATACACCTCGCCATGTCCGGCAGGATATTGCACCAAAGCACCAAACAAATCGTCTGTTAATTCAACCGTTTTATGGTTGCCAATTACCAATCTTATCCCATAAGGTTGTGCCCGCGTATGTAAAATATCAATGGTTTGCGGAAAAACCTCTTCAGAAACAAAGTAAGATTTTGCTTCTGGGTTTTTGCGAAGACTGTATTGCATGAACATCGCTTCGGCAGCGGCAGTTCCTTCGTCTAGAAGTGAAGCATTTGCAATCTGCATCCCTGTTAAATCCAAAACCATGGTTTGGAAATTCAACAAAGCTTGCAAGCGTCCTTGCGAAATTTCGGCCTGATAAGGCGTATATTGCGTGTACCATCCCGGGTTTTCCAAAACGTTACGCTGGATTACCGCAGGTACAATTACATCATAATAACCCTGCCCAATGTAACTTTTATAAACCTTATTTTTTGAAGCCGTTTGGCGAAGTTTGTTAAGATATTCGTACTCGCTTTTTGCAAGAGGCAAATTCATCGGTTTTTTTAACCTGATGTTTTTCGGTACTGTTTGGTCAATTAAATCCTCCAAACTTTCTACCCCAACGGTATTTAACATCGCTTTTGTGTCTTGCTCGTTAGGGGCAATATGTCTGGTTTCAAAAGCTTCTTTGTACGCTACATTCAACTTCATTTTTAGGGAGGGTATTAGCTGTATTTTAAACGGATTTAAATGTCATTAAACCTTGTTTAATGAAAGCGCAAAAGTATAAAAATTTATGCTTTCGTTAATCAGATTAACAACACGAAACTTGTAAAGTTTTTAACAGTTAAAACGTTTTGTGGATAAGATATTTTTAAGATTGATTCCTTGAAATGATAAAGGTTTTTACATATACCTTAATGAAAAATTGGGTTGGGCTTTCCACTCATACGTCAAAAGGAATTATGTATCCGTTTCAACTAATTTCTTTCCGATAACTATTGGAGAAGCGATAAAACCTTTAACATCCGGCGTCAGCCAAAGCATAATCTCGCTTTAATGTTCTGATTTATTTAAATTGTCTTCAAATTCTAAAAATTAAGGGTTCAAAAAAGCACTATATTTTATTTATAATTTAATGTGGTTTAAGGAGATGAAATTTTTATAGGTTAAAAAATTATGATACTTTTATTAACAGGCTAAAGAGTGATGGATAAATAATATTCAATCGTTAAAACTTGAGATTCTGTTACTTCGGATACTCGAAATTGAAGTGGGATTTTAATTTTACCTTTAAACTTTAATTGTTTTAAACGCAAATGGATTTAACACTAGGACAATATTTAAATACGCTATTTCCTCAATTTGAAGCTGCTTTAAAACAGAAGATTTTAGAGAACGCATCAATTAAGCATTTTGCAGCTGGTGAAATCATGATGGAGATCGGGCATTATTTTCGGTCAACAATGTTGATTGCCGAAGGACGTGTGAAACTTTATAGACAAGGAGAGGATGGTGGTGATTTCTTTATGTATTATTTAGAGCCAGGCAATGCTTGCGCTTTATCTATGATTTGTGCTACCAAACAAGAGACTAGCCAGGTGATGGCTAAAGCAGTTGATAACACCACCGTTATTGCTATCCCTATCGGGATGATGGATGAACTGATGCAAAATTATCGAACTTGGTATTACTTTGTATTAGAGACCTACAGAAACAGATTTGAAGAATTATTAAGCGTAATTGACGGTGTTACTTTTAAGGCATTAGAT
Organism: uncultured Pedobacter sp.; assembly: GCF_946480185.1. The sequence continues at coordinate 112,700 of NZ_CAMLIG010000005.1, forward strand.
GAACGCCTACATTTTTATCTGAAAAATCAACATGTCAAATTAAAAACTACTCAGCTTCACTTAACACACCAAGAAATCGCTAACGATCTTAATTCTTCTCGTGAGGTAATTTCCAGATTACTAAAAAAGATGGAGCAAAAAGGAATGATAGCACTAAATAGAAATTATATTGAGTGGTTAAATTAAATCCCATGTGACCTAAGTTACAGTATCTGTTGACATTTGTATCCATTTTTGTTTCAAACAAATATAAAATGGAACTAGTAGCATACTTAGCATCCGCATTAATCGGGATTTCTTTAGGCTTAATTGGTGGCGGAGGATCTATTCTAACGGTACCGGTTTTAGTTTATCTTTTTGGAGTCAGTCCAATTCTCTCTACCTCCTACTCATTATTTATTGTCGGTTCTACCAGTTTAGTAGGGTTTTTTACTAATCTAAAAAAAGGATTGGTGAATGTAAAAACAGCACTGTTATTCGGGATTTCGTCTATTATAACTGTTTTTGTTACTCGTAAATTCATCATTCCATTAATACCAAAAAAATTGTTTAGCATCGGAGATTTAGTTGTTACAGAAAACATGATGACCATGGTCCTCTTTGCAGTGCTTATGGTTGCTGCAGCAACTGCGATGATTAGAAATGGAAAAAGCAGAATAAGTGAAATTGCTGAACCAAAGAACGGAAAAAGTCGGATTTGGAAACTATTATTTTATGGAGTGGCCATTGGAGCGGTTACTGGAATATTGGGCGCAGGAGGAGGGTTTTTATTAATCCCTACTTTGGTTATATTAATGGGGCTGCAAATGAAGGAAGCAGTTGGAACCTCTTTAATGATTATCGCAATGAATTCTCTTTTAGGTTTCACAGGTGATTTAGGCCATTTTAAAATAGATTGGTTATTTTTAATGGAAATCACCACTATTGCCATTGCGGGGATTTTTATTGGAGGATTATTAGCAAAGAAGATAGATGGCAACAAACTAAAAAAAGGTTTTGGCTATTTTGTGTTAATGATGGGATTTTATATCATTATCAAAGAAGTGTTTCTTAAATAGTTTTTGATATGAAAGTCAGGATAAACTCAACTGGTATGAAACGGAAAGACATTCTATATGTTGCTATTCAATTCATACTTTTTACGGTGTATGCTTTTTTTCAAGGCAATAGGGTTTTATATATTCCAGCTCTTATAAGATATTTAGCCTTGGTGATCACAATATTGGGAATGATAGCCTTGATATTGGCGCTTTTGCAATTAAACAGAAACCTTTCTCCTTTTCCTACACCAAAACAAAATGGGCAACTTGTAACAAACGGGCTTTACCACTGGATGCGTCATCCTATTTATACCGGGATTCTTCTCGTTTCTTATGGATATGCTATTTATAGTTCCAGCTGGTTAAGACTTATAGTTGCATGTGTTTTGTTGATTTTATTCTATTTAAAATCTTCTTATGAAGAAAAGTTGCTATCTAAAAAATTTTCTGATTATACAGCTTATCAAAAAAGAACTGCTTGTTTTTTTCCTTTTCTCTAAAAAAATACTGGGTGACAAAGGTCACCGTTTTTACATAATGAAAGTGACAACTTTGATTAACAAATAATTTGACACGATGGTAATAGAACAAATTTATACAGGATGTTTAGCACAAGGTGCTTATTATATTGAAAGCAATGGAGAAGCAGCTATTATTGACCCATTAAGAGAAGTACAGCCTTACTTGGATAAAGCAGGAAAAAACAATGCAGTTATCAAATATGTATTTGAAACGCATTTTCATGCTGATTTTGTTTCAGGACACTTGGATCTTTCTCAAAAAAGTGGTGCGCCTATAGTTTATGGACCAACTGCTCAACCCGATTTCAAATTTATTAGCGCTAAAGACGGCCAGGAATTTAAGGTTGGTGCTATTAGTATTAAAGTTTTACATACCCCGGGACATACCATGGAAAGTACCTGCTACTTGTTAAAGAACGAAAGCGGTAAAGAAGTGGCTTTGTTTTCTGGAGATACTTTATTTATAGGCGATGTAGGTCGGCCAGATTTGGCACAAAAAGTCGTTGTAGACCTTACACAAGATAAATTGGCAGCTCTCTTATATGACTCGCTAAGAAACAAAATTATGCCTTTGGCAGATGATATTATTGTTTATCCAGCACATGGTGCTGGTAGTGCCTGTGGTAAAAACATGAGTAAAGAAACTACCGACACATTGGGTCACCAAAAAGCGAGCAATTATGCCTTAAGAGCTGATATGACTAAGGAAGAATTTATTAAAGAAGTTACTGACGGGCTTTTACCTCCACCAGCTTACTTTCCTTTAAATGTGATGATGAACATCCATGGCTATGATAGCATTGACGAAGTTTTAGAACGTGGACAACACGCGTTAAACCCTGTAGATTTTGAAATGGTTGCTAACGAATCAGGTGCTTTAATTTTAGACACCCGTAATCCGCAAACTTTTGCCAAAGGCTTCATCCCAAATGCAATTAACATCGGGATTGATGGAAATTTTGCACCATGGGTAGGCGCAATGATTACTGATATCAAACAGGAAATTTTATTAGTAACCGATGAAGACAGGGAAGAAGAAGTAATTACCCGTTTGGCCAGAGTAGGTTACGATCATACAATTGGCTATTTAAAAGGAGGTTTTAATGCTTGGAAAAAAGCAGGCATGGAAATCGATGCTATCAAATCTATTACTCCCGATGAACTAGCCGATATTATGTCAAAAGAAACGATCAATCTGATAGATGTAAGAAAAGGAAGCGAATACCAAAGTGAACATGTTGAAGAAGCTATTAATCTTCCTTTAGATTATATTAACGATAGCATGGCCCAAATCGACAAAAGCAAAACATATTATGTGCATTGTGCTGGTGGTTATCGCTCTATGATTTTCAACTCTACATTAAGAGCCAGAGGTTTTGATAATCTAATTGATGTAGCCGGTGGGTTTAAAGCCATTCAAGACAGTGGGAAATTAAAGCTTACGACTTTTGTTTGTCCAAGTACTTTAAAATAATTTATTCACTATAAATGATAAACAAAATGTTTGATCTATTTTTTAAAATTGATTGTGGAAAAACATATAACAATAAAAATTAGTTATCAATAAAGTGGACATGACAAATTATAACCTCATCATTAATTATCAATTTTAAAAAACAAAATCATGAAAAAAATATTTTTTTTCTTTTTTGCTTTTGTACTGATTACAAGTGTTCAGCCTTTATTTGCACAACAACAGCATGAGGTATTTACTGGTGCTAAAGCACATTTAAAAAGCTATAAAGCACTTTATGTTATGAACAATGCCGATGAAAATAAAATAAAAGGAACTTTAAGAAATATGCAAAATGCGCTTGAGGATCCACGCTTAAAAGGAAAAATTACCTTGGAGTTGATTGCTTTTGGCGATGGAGTACAAGTTTACGATAAAACCGGCCCGTTTGAAGAACAGCTTAAGGCATTGCAGAAATCAGGGGTGGTATTGGCACAATGTGAAAATACCATCAGGGAAAGACATATTTATAAATCAACTCTGTTTCCATTTATTAGCTATGTGCCCAGTGGAAACGGAGAAATCATCATTAGGGGAGCCCAAGGATGGGTGATTGTACATCCTTAAATTAAAAAAAGATGAATAAAGAATTTTGGGACGAGAGATATGCGGCAAATGAATTTGCATACGGCGAAGAAGCCAATACTTTTTTGAAGGAGACGCTTGTGAATATCCCGAAAGGGAAAATCTTATTTCCGGCAGATGGAGAAGGAAGAAATGGCGTTTATGCCGCTACTATAGGTTGGGAAGTAGCTTCCTGCGACTTAAGTGATGAAGGGAAAAAGAAAGCTTTAAAATTGGCTGCGCAAAAAGGTGTGACGTTGGATTACCAGGTTGGTGATTTTAAAGACCTTTATTATCCGGAGGAAAGTTTTGATGCCATCGCTTTGATATTTGCCCATTTTTCTGGAGATATTAAATCAGGCTATCATAAGCTTTTGCAGAAGTATCTGAAAATAGGAGGATATGTAATTTTTGAAGCTTTCAGTAAAAATCATTTGGCTTACAATTCCGTAAATCCTAAAGTTGGTGGACCTAAAGATTTGGCAACCTTAGCATCCTTAGAAGAATTAAATGCAGATTTTAAGGGTTTTGAAATCATCACAATGGAAGAAATTGAGGTCGAACTAAATGAAGGTAATTATCATATCGGAAAAGGTGCTGTAGTGCGTTTTGTAGGAATCAAGAAATAAGATGAATGGCTTTAAAATATATATGTCTATTCTGCTGGTGAGTGTTTTGAGCTTAAGTGCTTGCGCTCAAAAAAAAGTCGAGAGCGGTGCATACAACTTTATGTTAAAGACCTTGTTAAAAGAAAACGTACCCGAATTGAGTGCTGCTGAAGCTCATCATAACCAATCTCAATATGTCTTTATAGACGCTAGAGAAAAACGGGAATACGAAGTAAGTCATATTAAAAATTCAGTTTGGGTAGGCTATAATGATTTTGATATGCAACGTTTAAAAGGACTTGCTAAAGATCAAAAAATGATAGTTTACTGCTCTGTAGGGGCAAGAAGCGAAAAAATAGCTGAGCAACTAATTGCAACCGGATTTACCCATATTTTTAACATGTATGGTGGCATTTTTGAATGGGTAAATGAGGACTTTCCAGTTTTTAATATGCAAAGTAAACAAACAGATAAAGTTCATGCTTATAATAAAATGTGGGGAATTTGGCTTAAAAAAGGAGAAAAGGTTTACCAATGAAAGCATATCTAAAAATAGTTCAGGACGCATACTCCGGTTACTGGAATTATCTGGTTGGCGAGGTTACTCACCCTTCATGGAATAACTATTTTTATTGGTTAATTGGCTTATCTTTATTTGTTTGGACACTCGAAATTATAGTGCCCTGGCGTAAAAAGCAATCCGTATTTCGTAAAGATTTCTGGCTGGATGGCTTTTACATGTTTTTCAATTATTTCCTATTCTCACTTATCGCTTATAATGCCATTTCTAATGTAGCAGTTAACGCCTTTAATGATTTTTTAACACTATTCGGCATTCATAACCTCGTAGCCATACAAATTCAAAGCTGGTCTAAGTGGCAACAATTGCTTTTACTTTTAGTGGCCGCAGATTTTATCCAATGGAATGTACATCGCTTATTGCACAAGGTGCCTTGGATGTGGGAATTTCATAAAGTTCATCATTCAGTTAAAGAAATGGGTTTTGCAGCACATTTACGTTTCCATTGGATGGAAACTATATTCTATAAAACTGCGCAATACATTCCATTAGCTATGATTGGTTTTGGTTTAAAGGATTTTTTTATTGTTTATATGTTTACCACTGCGATAGGACATTTTAACCATGCCAACCTCAACTTATCCTATGGGCCCTTTAAATATGTTTTGAATAACCCTAAAATGCACATTTGGCATCATTCAAAAACTTTGCCTGATGGGAGTTATGGTGTTAATTTTGGTTTAACTTTAAGTATTTGGGATTATTTGTTTCGCACCAATTACATCCCCAAAAGTGGCAGAGATATCGAGTTAGGATTTGACGGAGATGAGCGGTTTCCGGAAGATTTAGAACACCAATTGATATATCCCATAGCCGCAAAGCCAAAAAATGGATGAAAATATATGGGTGGCAATCGCTGTGTTTGTGGCTAAGATGAATAAAAACGGTTGTTCCGATATTTGAGTTTACGTTCAAATTTTGTGTAAACCAATGTGTAAATCGCATAAAAAAAGGAGTTACAACTTAATGTAACTCCTTGATTTTCAATGTGGGAGATACTGGGTTCGAACCAGTGACCCCCTGCTTGTAAGGCAGGTGCTCTGAACCAGCTGAGCTAATCTCCCTTTAGGCAATCTTAAACAATGTTTTGTCGTTGATTGGGATTGCAAAAGTAGAGTATAAATTCATATTTCCAAAAAAATATTTAAAAAAATTGGAATTATCTTTCTGTTATGGTTGACTTGTATTTTAACCTCTTGTTTATCAGTTGATTATTTTCTAAAAATAAAATAAGTTTTTTAGAATGGTATATATTTATACTGTCGTTTTATAATATAAGCTTTTTAGATTCGCTTTTACTATCACATGAATGCAAATTACAACCGAATAATTTATTTATCGCTATTTTAACTGCTTAATTTTAAAAGTTGAGTATCAAACATGAAAGATCCATTAAGTATTATTAAAGTTAGAAATACAAATGGGCTTGAATTTTTACAGGCCGTTATTGAAGTTGCGGAGTCAATTTTTTCCGTTTATAGAACAAAATCCTATTTAAAGAGATAACGTTATTTGATTAATATATCATGATGGAATCCAATCCAAACCCTAAGAACAACCAGACAACTAAAAAGCATTGGTTTAACTCTTCTAACGTTTCAACTTTTGTTTTGGTAGTATTTCTGCTGGCAATGGTGATTAGTCCAAACGTTAAAGCTTTTGTTATTCAAAGCTTGATGAAAGTAGGGCTTTTCCAAGCAGATGTTTCTGAAAGTGATGTTACGGGTAAAGATGGGAAAGCTATAAATGCTCCTGAAGCGATTTTTTTGGATGGAAACCAGAACTCTGTAAGGTTGTCTGAATTGCGTGGAAAATTGGTTGTTCTGAACTTTTGGGCAACATGGTGTCCGTCTTGTATTGCGGAAATGCCCAGCTTAAACAAGCTTTACCAACGTTACAAAACCAATAATTACATTGTTTTTTTAATGGTGGATGCGGATGGCAATTACGCTAAAGCAAAAACTTTTATGGAGAGGCTAGGATTTGATTTGCCGGTTTATACTCAGGCAGGTGAAGTTCCAGCATCTTTGTTTGAAAACTCTTTGCCCACTACGGTAATTATAAGTGCATCAGGGAAAATTGTGTTTAGGCATGAAGGAGGGGCAGATTACGAAAATCCAAAAGTCTATAGTTTTATAGACGGGCTACTGCAGAGTAAGTAGATTTTAACTATCAGTTTTTATCTACTTATTCTTAAAGTTTAAAATCGCTTCTCAATATAAATAAAAGAAAAGTGACTCAATGTCATCGAAATAGCAAGGATACTTAGTGAAGTTAAAATTTTAGCGGTAGTTCCAGTATGTAACATACTCAAAATTTTGCTTTCAAGTGGAGGTTTTATAAACACGTATAGAGGCCAGTGATAAACGTAGAGTCCACAAGAGATTTTTCAGAGAGAAGTCAATGTACGATGTGTGAAAAATTAGTAGACAAAACTTTTTTAAGAAACGGAAAGTATAAAAATTAAATTAATACCAAAAAAAGTGTAAAAAAGTGATGCTCTTTTAATTTAATGTTTTTAAAGAAAAATAATTTCAGACACCACTTCAGAACCTGCCTTCTCGTTTAAATTACTAATAATCTGAGCTCTCATAATAGTGAGTTCGTTTTTCACTACTGATGATTCAATACGTACAAAAAGTTTTTTTTCTCTGATGAAAATTTCTTTGGTACGGTTGGCTACTGCTTTTCCAACAATGGCTTCCCAAGATTCTACGGCATGTGTTTCATCAAATTTATTTTTCAATCTGTAAACCTTAAGCATTTGGTCCATTGCCTGCTTTAAGGTTTTATCGTTATCTCTACTCATGGTTTACAATGCTGTTTTGTATGTCGAACAAGTTTAAATCAACATTAATGGCCGCAAATATACGCTTAACCCTGTCGGCATTTGTATCAGTAATAAATAGTTGCCCAAAATCATCTTCGGATACCATTTTCATTAATTTGGTAATGCGCAAATCGTCTAATTTATCAAAAATATCATCAAGCAATAATAGAGGTTTAAACCCTTTTTGTTGATAAATGAAAGAGTATTTCGCTAGTTTTAGCGCTATTAAAAATGATTTTTGTTGTCCTTGGGAGCCAAACTTTTTCAATGGCATGTCCTCATGTACCTGAAAAATTAAATCATCACGGTGGATGCCTTGTGTAGTGCGCTGTAAAATGCGGTCTTTTTCTAAAGTCTGCTTTAACAGACTAGCAAAATCAGTGTTTAACAAAGGCGATTCATAAATCAAACTAACACTTTCCGCTTCATCGGTTAAATATTTGTAATGCTGATCAAACACCGGCCTGAAGATTTGCATGAATAACTGCCTTTTGTCAAATATTGCAGTTCCTGATTTAATCAGTTGGTCATCAAAAATCTCCAGTAAGGCAGGATCATATTTTCCGGTATCAGCAATTTGCTTAAGCAAAGCATTCCGGTTCTGTAAAACTTTATTATAGGTAATCAGTTCGTCCAGATAGTGCGCATCTGTTAAAGAAATTACGGTGTCAACAAATTTCCTGCGTTCCTCACTTCCTTCCAAAATTAACGAAATATCATTGGGCGAAATCATTACCAATGGAAATAGCCCAATGTGGTCTGCCAGACGTTGGTATTCTTTTTTGTTGCGCTTAAATTGCTTTTTTTGATTTTTTTTAACACCACAGGCAATCATTTCCTCATTTTCATTTTTCTCAAAAACTCCCTGCAACATAAATAAATCTCGGTCTTGTTTGATTTGTTGGCTATCAATTGGATTAAAATAGCTTTTGCATAAAGAAAGATAATGTATGGCATCTAACAAGTTGGTTTTGCCAGCTCCATTGTTTCCAGTAAAGGCGTTGGCGCCGTCAATAAAACTCAGCTCCGCCTCGTCATAGTTTTTAAAATTTACCAGCGTAATTTTCTTCAGATACATAGCGCTAATTTAAGAAAAGGGGCGGGGATAAATTGCCGAAAGCTTTTTTATCGTTAAAAAACTAAATATTTATTTCAAAAATAAGGCTGTATAAAGCCTTAAAAGCCTTTTAGCGTACTATCCTCACAATATTTCAATTATTTGGTTGTTGTTTTTAACTAAAACACTATTTTTGCAATCTTTAATAGAACCCTAAAAATGTCAAATACACAAAAAGATCGATCTTCAGGTTTAACAATGTCAATGGATAGAGCTGGATATTTTGTCCAAGAAAACAAAAAAAGTCTTATTGTTATTGCAGCAACAATAGTAGGATTGGTAGTTTTATTTTTTGCTTACCAAAAATTTTATTTAGCTCCACGCGAAACTGAAGCTATAAACCAGATGTATAAAGCACAAGCTTACTGGGAACAAAAAGATTGGGACAAGGCCATTAAAGGGGATGGTAATTTTCCTGGTTTCGAGAAAATAATTGACGAATACGACAATACAAAATCCGCTAACTTAGCTTATTATTACTTAGGTATAGCTTATCTTAACAAAGGTGAGTACCAAAAAGCTGCTGAAAGTTTAACAAAATACAACGGTTCTGATGCTATCATTGCTCCAGAAGCTTTAGGCGCAGCCGGCGATGCGTATGTTGAACTTAAAGATTACGACCAAGCAATTACTTTTTATAAAAAAGCAAGTTCAAAAGGTGATAATCTTTTTGCTGCGCCAATTTATCTTAAAAAATTAGGCTTAGTTTACGAGGAGCAAAAAGATTTTAAGTCAGCAGTTGATACGTACAATAAAATTAAAACAGATTATCCTGAAAGTGCAACAGCATCTACAATTGATATGTACATTGCAAGAGCAGAAGGTAAACTGTAATCAATAAAATGTTAAAATATAAAGGTTAGTTGAAAACAGCTAGCCTTTTTTTATGTTAAAATATGGCATCAAATCTTAAAAACCTTTCAGATTTTTCACATACTAAGGTTCCATCTGGCAAACCTTATAAATTTGGGATTGTTGTTGCTGCCTGGAATGCTGAGGTTACTGGAGCACTTTATCGCGGAGCTTATGATTCTTTAATTAGCAATAATGTTGACCAAGAAAATATTGTTTCTGTTGAAGTAGCGGGCAGTTTTGAGCTTATTGCTGGCGCAGATTTAATGTTGAGCAATACAGAAGTTGACGCAGTGATCTGCTTAGGCTGTGTTATCCAAGGTGAAACCAAACATTTTGATTTTATCTGCAACGCGGTAGCAAATGGTTTGGCAAATGTAGGCATAAAGCATACGAAGCCGGTTATATTTGGAGTATTAACAACAGATAATCAACAGCAAGCTTTGGATAGAGCAGGAGGAAAACATGGGAATAAAGGCGACGAAGCAGCAATTACTGCGATAAAAATGGCCGCATTTACCTCCGAACTTTAATGTACGGCAGTCAAATTTAAATTGCTTAAATTTGCTTGTCGAAACATATTTATTTTATCTCCGTAATAATGTTTGTCTGTTAAAACACGTTAATTATAAGAAATGAAAAAGTTAATCTTCGTTATGCTCTCGGTAATGATTCTAGGCACTGTTCTACAATCTTGTAGTTCTAAATTATGCCCTGCTTATAACTCATACCCCGAATCTAGAGGAAGACATTAATTTATCTTACCTCTTTTTTACTTTATACAATGAAAAATATTTTTCTATACGGTTTTTTCTGCGTGGTTTTGGCCTCATGTTCTGTAGCACAAACAAAGCAACAGGTATTTGATAAGATATGGAAAGCAGTTGGTGGAAAATCCAAGTTCGACAAAAGCAGGTATTTTCAGTTTGATTTTGCGGTGGAGAGAGAAGGTAAGTCCGGGATTCCAAGAAAGCATCTATGGGATAGATATACCGGCGATTATCGTTTAGAAACCTCGGATGCTACCGGCAAAAAGACGATAACTTTGTTTAATGTGAATACTAAAACCGGAAGTGTTTATGTGGATAATGTGTTGCAAACTGGCGAGGAATCTGATAAATTAATTAATAAAGCTTACGCTGCATTTATAAATGATACTTATTGGTTTATGGTTCCGCTGAAGTTGCAAGATGAAGGTGTAAATACAACTTTGCAAGCTAATGAAGATGTTGAGGGCAAAACCTGTAATGTTATTCATTTAAATTTTGATAAAGTTGGGTTAACTCCTGGAGACCAGTACTGGCTTTATGTAAATGATAAAACGGGAGAAATTATTCGTTGGAAATTTCTTCTACAGAAGCAAACTCGAGAATCTGTTTTCAACTGGGCACCTTACCAGGATTTAGGAAACGGGTTAAAACTTTCCACTAAAAAAACTAGCCTAAACGGACAAAATAGCATTTATTATCCTGTGGCAAAGGTTTTGAAGAAAGTAGATAAAGATATATTTTTAAAGCCATGAATTGGATTACATTAGATCAAGCAGATCAGTTAAAAAGCATTAAAGCAGATGCCGGATATAGCGTAATATTTAAACATAGCACCCGTTGCTCCATTAGTATGATGGCAAAAAAAAGGGTTGATATGGATTTGGATGATTTGCCGGAAACGGTAAAACCTTACTTTTTGGACTTAATTGCGCACAGAGAGATATCAAACCAAATTGCGGAATTGTTTCAGGTTCATCATGAATCTCCCCAGTTGCTTTTGATTAAAGATGGCGAGTGTATTCTAGATCAATCTCATGGAGATATATCAATTGAAGAAACTTTAGAACTTATAAAATAAACTCAAAGCTCCTAAAAGGAGCTTTTTCATTATAAGAACTTTCTAGTTTAGCCCACAAAGCCATCTTTAAGACGTTGAACAATATCATTTTTTACTTCCTCATGTAATTTGCTGGCACTTCGGCTATTGCCCGAGTTTTGGTGGTTTATTAAAACTAGTCCGTTGAAAATGGTCACCATTTCTCCTTCTAAAATAGTGGTGACTAAACTATTTTCCTTGTCAGGATATTCTGTCCATTGAGTTTGAATTGCCCAACCGTTTTCATCTTTATGGTAATTTGTTTGTATGTTATTGATTCCTAAAAATTCGTCACGGTAATTTTGGTCATCGTTAAATTTGCCAACTTTATACCCCGCAACTGTACAAAGTATAAGACCCAAACCTGTTAAATATGGAAATGCATCACTACGTTCTGACTTTGGCGTTTGCTTAAACATAGCTAAACCTATTAAGAAGCCAAACATTAAGCCCACTAGTAAACCGGTAGTGCTTGATGTAGTTTGTTTTTTTAATTCGCTCATCAATTAAGCGTTTAATTCTTGCGCTACAAATTCAATCACTTTTTGGGTTTCGGTAGGCTCAAACCAAACTATGCCTTCATTTTTTTTAAACCAGGTAATTTGTCGTTTGGCAAAGTTCCGTGTGTTCTGTTTTAACTTTTCAATAGCTTCGGACAACGTCCATTCGCCGTTTAAGTGTCTAAACATTTCGGAGTAGCCAACGGTTTTTAAAGCATTTAAATGCTGGAAATGCTGTAAAGATTTAACTTCTTGCAGTAAGCCGGCTTCCATCATTAAATCAACCCGGCGGTTAATCCGCTTGTAAAGAACTTCTCTCTCGGTATTTAATCCGATTAAAATTGTTTTAAAATCTCTAGGTTTTGCTTGTTTGTTGCGGAAAGAGGAAAATGTTTTGCCAGTACTTAAACAAACTTCCAGCGCTCTAACAATACGTTGCGGGTTATGGATATCTACTTCTGCATAATAATCTGGATCCAGTTTTTTAAGTTCAGTTTGTAAAGCTTCAATCCCTTCGTTTTGTAGGCGTTGATTTAGTTGCTCGCGTAGCTCATCAGATGCTTTTGGCAATTCATCAAAACCATAAAGTACAGCGTTAATGTAAAGACCAGATCCGCCTACCGTTATCGCGACGTCTTTATTTTGGAAAATTTGGTTTAAAACCGCTGTGGCCTGTTTTTCAAAATCGCCAACGTTAAAATCGTCAGTAACCGAATGTGAATTTATAAAGTGATGTTTTGCCTGAGCTAATTCCTGTGGGGCTGGTTTCGCGGTTCCAATGCTCATCTCTTTAAAAAACTGACGTGAATCTGCAGAGATGATTTCGGTGTTGAAACGTTGAGCCAATTCAATAGCCAAAGCCGTTTTTCCAATAGCGGTTGGGCCTGCAATAACTACGAGTGTTTTTTGTTTTTGACTCAAAATAGATGTTTTAGTGAATTTTTGCCTCACCCCAGCCCTCTCCGAAGGAGAGGGAGCTATCTGCAATGTTGATGACTAATGAACGAACTCAACTAAAAAACTAGTCTCTGTCGTCATAAACATCTGAGTCAGAAAAATCATCTGCAAAGTCATCATCACCACTTTCTTCATCATCCGTTGCTTCGTCTTCAGATTCAGTGTCGGTATTTAAACCGTCTAATTCATCATCTCCGGCAATAGCAATGTCGCTGTCGTCTATTAAATCTTCGTCTTCATCGCCACCAATATAATCATCATCTGGTGCAATAAATGGAACAAATATTTTTGGTGCTTCTCCAATTGCTTTAAATAGGCTTGGAAATTCTTTTGTTGGGTCGTTATCTAAAATTTTAATTAACTCTACATGAAATTCGTAAGGTTTTTCAAAATTGTAGATGTAATAAAATTTTTGATGCGGATCATCAATAAATCTGCTCAGTTTAGAGTTTTCGATGAGTGCAACGCCGTTATCAATCTTGCGCTGGTTAGGTAAATATGCCAATTCTTCATTTTTGATCCATTGATCGTTACTCACATAAAAAGACGAAGCTTTCTCAGGATCGTAACCTATCTTATTTAAAAAGAAAAAATGAAGGTCCTTAAACGTTTGGTTTGATTTGATATCAATTTCACGGATTACTTCATCATAATCCTCAAAACTTATCCTAAATCTATATACTGCCATTTTGCAAAAATAATCTTTTGGTTGATAATTGTTGAATTTATACTAAGCAAGTTTCAAGCCTAAATCTGTGCCTAATTTGGTCATCAGTTTTATTGCTTCCTCGCGGTTATTTTGTATTTCGCCATCAAGAATGGCCTCGCGGATTTGATTTTTTATAGTTCCAACTTCTCTGCCTGCCGGTATATTGAAAAACTTCATAATATCTTCGCCAGAAATTGGTGGTTGCCAGTTGCGAATTTGGTCTTTTTCTTCTACATCTTTTAGCTTTTGTTTTACCAGCTCAAAGTTATTGCGGTATTTTTTTATCTTATACTCGTTTTTGGTGGTTACATCGGCGTTGCAAAGTAGCATTAGGGCTTCAATATCTTCACCTGCTTCAAAAAGTAAACGCCTAACTGCCGAATCCGTAATTATTTCCTTTGCTAAAACAATTGGACGTAAATGCAAAAGGACTAGTTTTTGCACAAACTTCATCTTCTCGTTAAGCGGAAGTTTAAGGTTGTTAAAGATTTTTGGAACCATGCGGGCTCCTTTATCTTCATGTCCGTGGAATGTCCAGCCGTGGTTTTTTTCAAATCGTTTAGTAGCTGGTTTTGCAATATCGTGTAAAATAGCAGCCCAACGCAACCATAAATCGTCGCTGGTTTGCGCCACATTATCCAAAACTTGTAAAGTATGGTAAAAGTTGTCTTTGTGTCCTTTTCCGTCAATATAATCAACGCCGTAAAGGTTGCACATTTCCGGGAAAATGAGTTTTAACAGGCCAGTATCAAACAGATATTTAAAACCGATGGATGGAACGGGCGATGAGATAATTTTATTCAGTTCATCCGTAATCCGTTCTTTTGAAACGATATCAATGCGTTCTTTATTCTTTTTGATGGCTTCTAACGCCTCAGCGCAGATTACAAAACCCAGTTGTGTGGCAAATCTTATGGCCCGCATCATCCGCAAAGGATCGTCAGAAAAAGTTTCTTCGGGATTTAAAGGCGTGATAATGATTTTTTCTTCGAGATGTTGGATGCCGTTAAACGGATCTAGCAATTCTCCGAAGTTAGCTGGCGAAAGTTGCAAAGCCATTGCGTTAATGGTGAAATCTCGTCGCTTTTGATCGTCTTCTAAAGTGCCGTCTTCCACAATTGGTTTGCGAGATTCTGCCCGATACGATTCTTTTCTGGCGCCTACAAACTCTACTTCCAAATCCTTGTATCTGAGCATGGCCGTACCAAAACTTTTGAAAATGGTGACTTGCACATTTAAAGCTTTGCCTACTGCGGTTGCAAAATCTGGTCCGTTGCCTAGCACAACAATATCCACATCTTTAGAAGGACGATTTAAAAAAATATCCCTTACAAAGCCACCAATTACAAAAGCCTTCACATTTTGCTCTGCGGCTACTTTTGAAATGACTTTGAATACTGGATGTGTAAGGTGTTGTTTCAAATTTTAGTTCTTGTTGCGCTTTCGCTGATTTCTTGCAAATATAGAGATATGGTTTTAAAAGTAAAGCCTCACCCCAACCCTCTCCGAAGGAGCTACCTGCAACGGTAACAACTAATAATGAACCAATGAACTAGCTCTGCGCCAAGCAAGTACTAATGAACCAAGTACTAATGAACTATTTTGACTAACTATTTAAAATATTTTTTGTTTGCTACTAATAATCCAAACTCCTCCGAACCTTCTTTTTCTGTGGTTTTATGGTGTGTTTTGTGTGCTCTTCTAATTCCTTTTAAATATTTGTTTTCAGATTTAAAGGCTTTCAATCTGTTATGGATAAACCAATCATGGAAAATAAAATAGATGATACCGTAAAAGGAGATGCCGGTACCAATCCAAAATTTATAGTTTAAATCATCTCTACCAATCCACATCAGCCAAAGCGCCAAAATGGCAAAACCTAAACTGAATATATCATTCAACTCAAAAAAGCCATGTCTTTTTTGGTGATGTGTTTTGTGTATAAACCATAATGGGCCATGAAAAAGGTATTTATGGATTGCCCATGATAGGCACTCCATACCTGAAATAGTTAAAACTATAGTTAATAAAGCAAAATACCATTCCATAATATTAAAGCAGGCTAGTTATTATAAAGCGATAAGCTGAAAGATATTCCAAATTTATGAATAAGTAACGCAAAGAGTTTATAAATAAGAACAAATTAGCAACGCACTATAAATGATAAATCAGTCTTAACTATAAATTTCAGGGTTTGAAAACAATTATCTGTAAAATGTCATTTATACGTTACAATCATATTTTTTTGGAACAGAAATAAAACTTGTTGTACATTTGACTAATTAATTTAAAAAGTCAGAAAGTTTATTGTTCAGATATGAGTTCGATAGGTGTAGATCAAAAACAGGAACAAATTGTAGAGGCTGCTTTAAAGCGTTTCTCTCATTTTGGTGTTGCTAAAACTACCATGAGTGAGATTGCGGATGACCTTTCCATTTCAAAGGCGTCGTTGTATTATTATTTTCCAGACAAAACGGCACTGGTGCTTTCTGTAGGTGAACGCATCTTGGGCGAGTTTATAGATAATCAAAAGCTTGTTTTGGAACAAAGTGATGAGTTTGAAAAAGGTATTTATGAAATGTTGGAAGTGAGAATGGATTTTGGGCAAAAGTATTTTATGATGCACATTGGAGATATACAGAGCGATATCAATACCAGCGATCCAAAATTTAAAGTTTTGATGGAGGATTTGAAATCAAAAGAACTTAAAATTATTAGCGCCCATATTCAACGTTTCCAGGATGAAGATTTTATAAAGCCTGTAAATTCTGTGGAAACTGCGCAAGTTTTAATTGATATGCTAGCCGGACTTTGGATATGTGGTGTACATGTTAATCATAAAAGTATGCTTCCCTCAGATCAGCTGTTCGAAAATATTAAAACAAAGTGTAAACGTGTAATCTCCATTTTTTGTGATGGCATTAAAAAATGAATTCAACAAGGCATAAAAATCAAAAAACAGAAAATAAATGAAATCAATAAAAATAATACTGTTTCTAATAATTGGAATATCAATTACAGAAATGTCAATGGGGCAAGAGAAGCTTACTTTGAAGGATGCTTTAAATTATGCTATCCAAAACAATAAAGCTTTGCGTAAGGCAAGGTTAGATGTTGAGGGCGGGAGGTATAAAGTTGAAGAAGTAAAATCACAAGCTTTGCCTCAGCTAAGTGCAACCAGTGGATTAACTTACAATCCAATTATCGGGTCGCAGGTTGTTGATTTTGGAGGAAAGTCACAAACCTTAAAATTTGGCAGAAACTGGAACTCATCTGCTGGTGTCCAGCTTTCTCAGCAACTTTTCAACCAACAAGTTTTTACTGGGTTGCAAGCTGCAAAGTCCAGCGAGGAATACTATAACCTTACTTCGCAATACACAGAAGAGCAAATTATTGAAATGGTAGCGAATAATTACTATCAGGTTTTGGTAAACAGGCAGCAATTAAATGTTGTGGATAGCAATATTAAAAATGTTAAGGTGATTGAGAAAATCATATCAAACCAATATTCAAATGGCTTAGCCAAAAAAATTGATGTTGACCGTATAAAAGTGAACTTAACCAATTTAGAAACACAGAGAGCACAAATGTTAAATGGAGTTACGGAGTTAGAAAACAGGTTAAAGTTTTCTATGGGCATGTCCATTAATGTACCTATTGCTCTTTCAGATACAGATTTGGAAGAAGTTACCCAATTGCCACAATTTACTGATAGCCTAGCGCTGTCTAACAAAACTGAGATAAAATTACTTAATACGCAGGAAAGCCTTTTGAAATTACAGCGTAAAGCGTATTTGGCAGAATATTATCCAACTTTGTCCCTTTCTGGAAATTATACTTATTCTAGTCAAAGTAATGGTTTTGATTTTTTAAGCTCAAACAGCACAGCTATTGGTTTTGGATCGTCAGCAATTGGGCTTACGCTTAAGGTGCCTATATTCAACGGTTTTTCTACCCGTTCTAAAGTTCGCCAGGCTGATGTGAATTTGAAAAAATTCAGTGAAGATAAATCTGAAACTGTAAACTCATTAAACTTGGCTTTTGAAAATGCTAAAATTGAGATGAAAAACAGTTTAAGTACCATCATCGCTCAGCGTAAAAACAAACAATTGGCAGAAGAAATATATAAAAGTACCCAAAACAATTATAACAACGGTTTAGCTAATTTAACTGATTTGTTAAATACAGAAACATCGCTTACGCAAGCGCAAAATAGTTATACACAAGCATTGTTAAATTACAAAATAGCTGAAATTCAATTAATCAAGTCAAACGGAAATATTAAATCACTTGTAAAATAAGATCATGAAAAAAATAATTATATCACTTATTAGTGTTATCGTGGTAATTGCGGTTATTGCCTTGATACTAAGAAACAATAAGAAAAAGAACGAAGCTAAAACAGAATTTATCGCTCAAGGTAGCGGTGCAATTGCTGTTCGTGTTGCTACTGTAGAGAAAAAAACTGTTGATTTAGATTTCACGGCTAACGGAAACTTTATTCCAAAGCAAGACGTTAATTTCTTATCAGAAAATGCAGGACGTGTTAAGGCCATTTATGTTGATGAAGGCGATAGGGTAACTAAAGGACAGGTTTTGGCCCGTGTTGATGCCGAAATTATAAATACAGACAGAGAAACTGCTGAAGCAGCTTACCAAAATGCGTTGAAAGACGAAGCAAGATATCAAAGTTCGTTTTTAACAGGAGGTGTAACGCAACAACAATTAGATCAAGCCAAGTTGGCCACACGCAATGCGAAACTACGCCTTCAGGCTTCACAAAGAAGAGTTAGTGATGCAAATATTAAATCGCCAATTAACGGTATTGTAAACAAAAGATATATTGAAGTTGGTGCATTTTTAACTGCACAAGGAACACAGATGTTTGAACTGGTAGATGTATCAAGTTTAAAATTAAGGGTAAGCGTAAACGAATCTCAGGTTGCAAACCTTAAAGTTGGTGATAAAATTGACATCAAATCATCTGTTTTCCCTAATGATAAGTTTAAAGGAAAAATTACTTTCATCGCTGCAAAAGCAGATGCAAGTTTGAGTTTTCCTGTAGAAATTGAGGTTGCCAACAACTTAAACCATGCTTTAAAAGCGGGAATGTACGGCACAGCAGTTTTCAGCTTTCCTAAGCAAGCGCCAAGCATACTTATTCCGCGTACCTCTTTTATTGGTAGTGTAAGCAGTAACCAAGTTTTTGTTTTAGATAAAGCAAACAATACTGCTAAGACACGTAATGTAGTTAGCGGACGTATTTTTGGAGATACCGTAGAGATTTTAGATGGCTTAAAAGAAGGTGAAACTGTAATCACCAGCGGACAAATTAACCTTGCAGACGGCACTCCGGTGAGTGTTGTTAAATAAGTAATCGCATTAGAATTGCCCTAAAAATAAGAAAATGTTAATAACAGATATATCTATAAAAAGGCCTTCGCTGGTAATTGTGGTGTTTACCGCACTTACTTTATTGGGGCTATTAAGTTACTTTTCGTTGGGTTACGAGTTACTTCCAAAGTTCTCTAACAACGTAGTATCTATTTCTACCATTTACCCTGGCGCATCGCCAAATGAGGTGGAAAATACCGTGACCAAAAAAATTGAGGACGCGGTATCCTCTATGGAAAACATTAAAAAAATAAACTCAGTCTCGTATGAAAGTTTATCAGTAGTAACCATTACCTTAACGGATAAGGCCAATATTGATAATTCTTTGAACGATGCGCAACGTAAGGTAAACGCAATACTCGCAAACTTGCCGGATGATGTGAAAGCACCGTCTTTAAGTAAATTCTCACTTGATGATTTACCGGTAATTACCATGTCTGCATCTGCAAATATGGACGACATTACCTTTTATGATTTGATAGACAAACGTATTGCACCGGTAATTTCCAGAGTTTCGGGTATTGCACAGGTAAATTTAATTGGTGGTTCTGAGCGTGAGATACAAGTTGCGCTTGATGCTAAAAAATTAGAAGGCTATAATCTTTCTGTTCCTCAGGTACAGCAAATGATTTTGAGCTCAAATTTAGATTTCCCTACAGGAAGTGTTAAAACAAAAAATTCTGATGTATTAATCCGTTTATCTGGTAAATACAGAAGCTTGGATGAGCTACGTAATTTGGTAATTACCGATTCTAAAAGCGGCGCACAAATTCGTTTAGGCGATGTTGCCGATGTACAGGATTCACAAAAAGAAACCGAAAAACTGGCCCGTATTAATAGAAAAGGTGCAATTGCAATTCAAATTATCAAGCAAAGTGATGCCAATGCGGTAGAGGTAAGTAAAGGCGTACATGCAACTATCGAAAAATTAATGCAAGAATATAAAGGCGATAAGTTAAATATTAAAATCGTAAACGATAGTTCTATTTTTACCTTACAATCTGCTGATGCCGTTATCCACGATTTAATTCTTGCTGTTATATTGGTTGCATTGGTAATGCTTTTCTTCTTGCACAGCTTGCGTAACGCATTAATCGTAATGGTATCTATTCCGGCATCATTAATTGCAACATTTATAGGGATTAATTTATTTGGTTTTACCTTAAATTTAATGTCTCTGCTAGGTCTTTCCCTGGTAGTAGGTATTCTGGTGGATGATGCCATCGTGGTCTTGGAAAACATTCAACGTCACATGGAAATGGGCAAAAACAAGGTTAGGGCCGCATCTGATGCAACTAGGGAAATCGGATTTACGGTTGTTTCCATTACCTTGGTTATTGTTGTAGTGTTTTTTCCAATTGCAATAAGTACAGGCTTAGTGTCTAATATATTACGTCAGTTTTGTGTGGTTGTAATTATCGCAACATTATTATCCTTGTTGGCTTCCTTTACCATTGTGCCTTTATTGTTCTCACGTTACGGTAAATTAGAGCGTATTGAAGGAAAAAATGTTTTTGGCCGTTTCGTTTTATGGTTCGAGAAGCAGTTAAAGAAATTCACCTTATGGATTACAGACATCTTAACTTGGTGTTTAGGTCATAAAAGACGTACCATATTAGCCGTTGTAGTTTTATTTGTTGCAGCAATGTGGTTGGCAGCGGCAGGTTTTATTGGGTCGGAGTTTTTCCCTAAATCTGATAAAGGAGAATTTTTGGTTCAAATTGAATTACCAAAAGATGCTTCGCTAGAAAAAACAAATGAATTTACGCAAAGGGCAGAAGCTTTTTTAAGCAAGCAAAAAGAAATTACCCAATTAATTACCACTGTTGGTCAAGCTAGTGGCGATTTTGGAGGTACACAGGCAACAGCTTATAAATCGGAGATTAACGTAAAGTTAGTAGATCGTGATCAGCGTGAAGGCGTTTCTTCGGACATCTACGCAACAAAAATCAGTCGAGAGCTGGCTAAACAGCTGGTTGGCGCAAAAGTAAAGACAGTTCCAATTAGTATTTTAGGTACTGCAGAAAATGCACCTATTCAATTGATTGTGATGGGTTCTGATTTGGATAGCGTTTTAAAATATGCTGAAAGTGCACAAAAAGTTTTGGGCACAATTCCGGGAGCTACAGAGATTAAGCTGTCTGTGGAGAAAGGAACGCCAGAAATTAACGTACAGGTAGACCGTGATAAAATGGCGGCTTTAGGTTTAAACTTACAGACTGTGGGTGGAACTATGCAAACAGCGTTTAGCGGTAATACAGATGGTAAATACAGAAAAGGCGAGTATGAGTATGATATCAATATTCAATATCAGGATTTTAACCGTAACGATATTGATGACGTTCGCAACCTCATTTTTGTAAATAATGTTGGGAACCAAATTAAACTTTCTCAGTTTGCAACTATCACCGAAGGTTCTGGTCCAAGTCAGTTAGAACGCTTAAATAAATCTACTTCGGTATCTGTTAAAGCGCAATCTATTGGTAGGCCAACAGGTACAATTGTTGCCGATTTTCGGGCAAAACTAGAAGAATTGCAAAAAGACGGTAAGCTAAAAGCCCCGCTCGGGGTGAGTTATACTTGGGGTGGTGATCAAGAAAACCAATCAGAAGGTTTTGGTACTTTAGGTATCGCTTTATTAGCCTCTATTATATTGGTTTACTTAATTATGGTAACACTTTATGATAGCTTTGTTTATCCTTTTGTGGTGATGTTTTCTTTGCCTTTGGCATTAATTGGAGCGTTCTTAGCCTTGGCTTTAACAAATAATTCTATCGGTATTTTTACCATTTTAGGATTTATTATGCTAATGGGCTTGGTGGCGAAAAATGCGATTATATTGGTGGATTTTACCAATCAGATGAGAAAAGAGGGAAAAACGACAGTTGAAGCTTTGGTTTTGGCCAACCATGCCCGTTTACGTCCAATTTTGATGACCACCATTGCCATGATTTTTGGTATGCTTCCAATTGCTTTGGCAAGTGGAGCAGGAGCCGAATGGAAAAATGGTTTGGCTTGGGTTATCGTTGGCGGTTTAACCAGCTCGTTGTTTTTAACCCTAATCGTTGTCCCGGTTGTTTATCTGATTTTCGATATTATCTTGGATAAACTTGGTATGAACAAAAAAGGAAAAACCATTGAAGAAATGTTGGAAGAACCTTATACTCATGTTGAGGTATTAGAATACGATTTAGATAAACAACATTAACAAAATACAATTAACCTTTAAATATTAGGCTGTCTGTAAAAAGGCAGCCTTTTTTGTTTGGTTTTGTAATTATGATGGATATGGGTAGCCCCGCTGGGGCAAACCCCAAAATGTTTGTAAAAACATTTTTTTCTACAAAGCGGTTCTCGCTACGCGAGATGTTTTTATTTTCTGGAAATGTATGCTGTGAGTTGGATTTTGTTGCGATGAGAACTGCTCCGCTATGAGCGACTGGTTTTCGTCTTTAGTCATGGTTAGAAAACTGCTCCGCTATGAGCGACCGGTTTTCGTCATTTAGTCAGGGTTAGAAAACTGCTCCGCTACGAGCAACCGCTTTGTAGCCACGCGAAAAGGTATGCATTTTGTTTGCCCCGTAGGGGCTACCCTATTGACCATTGACCATTGACCATTGACCATTGACCATTGACCATTGACCATTGACCATTGACCATTGCCCATTGCCCATTCACCCATCAATTAAATCATTAAAAACATACCGATCATCATAATCCACATCAAAAGCATCCAATATTTTTACATATTCCTTTCTAAAATTTTCCTTTTTATGATGCTGTTGCTGGTTAGCGATATATTTTACCACATTATCGATTTGCGATTTTGCATAGCTAAATGCGCCATAACCGTCTTGCCATTGGAACTTATCAACGCATAAGTTCTGTTTATTAACCCACTCAGACGAATCTCCTTTTACCAACTGCATCAGTTGTGAAATAGACTGTTTAGGGTTTAACCCGATGAAAATATGGATATGATCCTCCATATTATTTATCGCCAACATTTTATGTCCATTGTTTTGCACAATCGCTGTAATGTACAGTCTCAACCTCTCATCCCAAAGCGAGGAAAGCTGCGCTTTTCTAAATTTTACAGCAAAAACAAAGTGGATATATAATTGGGTGTAGGTATTTGCCATGTCAATTCAAAGTTTTATTTAAGGATTAAAGGCTAAATTTACAAAGCTAAAATGTTACATTAAAGGATGTTGTGTTTGGTAAATTGGTTGTTAAACTCTGTGTAAAATAAAAAAAGCTTCAGAAAAATCCGAAGCTTTAAGTATAAAAAATTACTATTAGAGCCTATTATCAATTATCTAAACGGCTTCCTAAGAAATCAATTTTGAATGATTGAATAAATTTAAGCATTTGCAAATCCATTCCATCATTCAAAATCTAATCATTCTCTAATTAAATATGTATGGCTCTATTATCAGTTGCCGCTAAAGCAGCTTCTTTAAAAGATTCGGTAAAAGTGGGGTGAGCATGGCTAATTCTACCGATGTCTTCCGCACTTGCTCTAAATTCCATCGCAACAACCGCTTCGGCAATCATATCCGCAGTACGCGGACCTATCATATGAACGCCTAAAATTTCATCCGTAGTGGCATCAGCCAAGACTTTAACCAGTCCGTCTGTATCCATACTTGCTCTAGCTCTTCCGCTAGCTTTAAATGGGAAAGTACCAGTTTTGTATTTCGTTCCTTTTTCTTTCAATTGCTCTTCGGTATAACCTACAGAAGCAACTTCTGGCCAAGTGTAAACCACACCCGGAATTAAATTATAATTGATATGCGGTTTTTGCCCGGCAATGGTTTCTGCGACGAAAGTTCCTTCTTCTTCGGCTTTATGTGCCAGCATTGCGCCTTTAATTACATCGCCAATGGCATAAATTCCTTTAACAGAAGTTTCTAAATGGTCATCAACAGTAATTTTTTTACCACGTTCTTCAACCGTGATGCCGATGTTTTCTAAACCTAAACCTTCGGTATAAGAAGTTCTACCGACAGCAACAAGGCAGTAGTCACCTTCTAAAACCACTTTTTCTCCTTTTGGCGAATCCGCAGTAACCGTAACCTTTTTGCCCTTAACCGTAGCACCTGTAACTTTATGGCTCAACAAAAACTTCATCCCTAGTTTGGTTAAAGATTTTTGAAGCTCTTTACCCAAGGTTTTATCCATCGTAGGGATAATAGCATCCATAAACTCAACCACGGTAACTTCTGCGCCTAAGCGGGCATAAACCGAACCCAACTCCAAACCAATTACACCGCCACCAATTAAAATTAGGTGCTTAGGTACTTCTGTTAAATTTAAAGCTTCGGTAGAAGTAATAATTCTTTTGCCATCTGTTTTCAAAAAAGGCAATTCTGTAGGCTTGCTCCCGGTAGCAATAATTACGTTTTTACCGGTAATTTCCTGCTCTCCACCTTTTGTTAAAGCTATTTTAACGGTATTTTTATCCTTAAAAGAACCTAATCCCTCAAAAGTATCCACCTTGCTTTTCTTCATTAAATAAGTAATGCCACCGGTAGTTTGTTCCACCACTTCATTCTTTCTTTTAATCATTTGCGGGAGGTTTACTTTTACCTCTTTCACATCAATTCCATGCGCTGCAAAAGTATGCGTGGCATTATGAAAATGTTCCGAAGAATCTAAAAGCGCTTTCGATGGGATACATCCCACATTTAAACAAGTACCACCAAAAGTGGCGTATTTTTCAACCATGGCGGTTTTTAAACCTAATTGCGCACAGCGGATTGCCGCAACATATCCACCCGGACCAGAACCTATAACGATGACGTCGTACTGCATTTGATTTGAATTTTGTTTCCGCTAAATTAAGGAAACTATTATTGCAATAGGAGCTTCTTTTTAATTTAATTGTTTTTTTGTGTATTTATTTGAAGCACAAAGGATATTGCTTTTGGCGGCCGGCAGTCCCGCTTTACGTTGCAATCTTTTTGCCCATTTGCATAACGGATAGAGGCAAAAAGGATTTACACTGCAATCGGGGCTAGTTTATAAAGGGGACTGTGGTAATTTACTTAGGTAACGTAAATAATATCGGTAATACGTAACTCGTTCTAACCACTTCTTTGTTATTTCGGCCAGGCTCCCATTTTGGCATCATCTGGGTTATCCGAATAGCTTCATTCCCGAGGTTTATTGACCCTTCAGGAACCCTTAAAACTAGAGGATAACTCACTCGACCATCTTTTTCAACTACAAATTGTATAAAAACTCGCCCTTCAATTCTCTGTTTCTTTTCCCAATTGGGGTAGGATAAGTTTTCAGTGATAAATTTCCCTAAAGCATCTGTCCCGCCTATAAACATAGGCAAGTGTTCCACATTGGTGTATATAAAGTTTGGATCGTTTGTGTTTTGGATAATTGTTGTGCCACCAACAGGGGCATTAATCACAATCTCTTTATTGTCGCTGGTTGCCCCTTCGCCTTTTAATGTTTTCACACCTTTATCATCTTCCTGTTTACAAATAGCCTCTTTAGCGGTAAGTTTATGACTTGTTTTTTTTACTATTTCTACAACAGAAGTACTGTTTGCCATTTCGGTTTTTTGTTTAGTTGTGGAGATGACTGTACTTGCGGCGGGGAGTTTTGAGTCGCCATTATTACAGTTCATCATGGTTAAAGTACCTAAAAGCATCAGGTAAAAACCATAATTGGTACGGGTGTTTTTTGCCAGTTCTTTATCTATAACCTGCATTAATTCTTCCGAAGAAAATTCCATCAAACCATCCGACATTCTTCCGCAGATATGGTTATTTCGGTTTTGCAACATCAAACTGATGATTTCGTTTTTGTTCATCAGGGTAAAGTCCATTACGTTTTTATTGCAATTGTCGCAAAAGCGGGTGGTTTTATCTGCTTTCATTTTGTCCCAGTTTTCTAAACAGGGACTGGTGATTTTTATTTTCATTTAGATTTAGGGCTAGCGTTTGGAACCTAAAGCTACTAAAATCATCTCAAAAGATGTCATTTGTTTTCATAAGAAAAGTATAATGGGCTTTCCTTTGTTGATCCGTGAAACAGCCTCAGAATCCCATTTAAACCCATAAAAAAGCCTCACATTGCTGTAAGGCTTTTTGCTGCTCCCAAGCCTGGGCTCGAACCAGGGACCCTCTGATTAACAGTCAAATTTTGATAGTATTGCCTTATTTTTATTTGTTTTTAGGCGGTCTGTTATTCAGTTAGTTATGATTTTATTTCTTATATTTGTTTATATCTATTTGTTGTTATCTATCACATTTTTGTGCAAATTTTGTGCAAATTTTTTGAGAATGAAAATTATCAGTTATGAAAGAAGCATCTATTTCTCTCTATCTAGACACCCGAAGAAAACTTAGAGAAGGAAATTATCCGGTCAAGCTAAGAGTGTATTTTGGTAAAGCCGTTTTGTATGATACAGGGTTATCTTTAACGGAGGATGAATTTGAACACGCATATCAACAACCATCCCCGAGAGGACGCTTTAAAAAAATTCAGACAGAACTGAAGTCAGTTGAAGCAACAGCGATGACTGTCATTAAAGAACTCCGTACTTTTTCTTTTGATAAGTTCGAGAAAAAACTCTTCAGGAATAAATCAAGTGTGAACAATGTTATTGCACATTATCAGGAGTATATAGAAGAACTCAGGGTGGCGAATCGCATTGGCACTAAAATAAGTTATGAGTGTAGCCTCAAATCCATAAAGTCATTTATGAATGAAGGGCGAAAGAATCCTGTCTCACAGATAGCATTCGAGAAAATAAACCCTGATTTTCTAAATAAGTATGAACGATGGATGCTTAGCAAAGGAAATTCAAGAACTACCATTGGTATTTATCTTAGACCATTGCGTAGGATATTCAACTTCGCAATGGAGAACGGTGATGTTGATCCAGAGCTTTATCCCTTCAAATCCTATAAAATCCCAACTGGAAGGAATACCAAAAAGAATCTTGACACAGAAATATTGAAAACCTTGTTCAATGCTGAACTTGAGCCAGGTAGTTTTCAGGAGAAAGCAAGGGATTTCTGGTTCTTCAGCTACCAATGTAATGGGATGAACTTTAGAGATATCGCTGAACTGAAAAACAAAGATTTTAACGAGACTTACTTTTCATTTTTGAGACATAAAACCATTAACACTACTAAAGAGGATCCAAAGCCAATCATCGTTCCTATCACTAGTACTGTAAAAAATTTCATTGAGAAGTACGGTACAAATAGTAACAATCCCAATGATTATGTATTCCCAATATTCAAAAGAGGGATGTCTGGTGAAGAACAATATCGGGCGAACAGCAATTTTATCAGGTTCGTTAATCAACATATGAAAAGACTTGCCGAAAGTAAAGGAATCAAGCTCAAGCTCGGAACGATGTACGCCCGACATTCTTTCACCACTAGAGTAACCAGAGAGTTAGGTCTAGAATTTGCACAGGAAGCATTAGGACACACCACCCTCTCTACCACTCAAAACTATTGGGCCGGTTTCGAGCAAGATACCAAGAAGCAGATGGCAGAGAAATTATTAGACTTTAAATGATGAAACATGCAGCAACTCACTTCATTTCTGACCAAGATACAGACCTTCGAATTAAAGGTAGTTGAGAGAGCAACTGAAGATCAAAAGGATTCATCTAAATATTACAGCCTGCAACATGAAACTAAATATTACGATTCTTTTAGTTATGACAGTGAGCTTCGTGTACTGAAAGACATGGCGAAAATTGAGATGCTCTCTCTTGATAAAACTAAAATAGCATCTTTGAATATTGAACTAAAAAAACTTGTGGAGAGGTTCAATGAATTTTGGAGGAACTTTCACACCTACCATAGTGAATGGAATATGAATTATGAGCCCAACTATCTATTCTCCATCCGGCTGGATAAATTATTTATTGTGAAAAACATGCAGGCATCGGGATCAATCACTGTTGAATCTGATTTTGTGGAATGTGTTGGCGACTCTGTCAAAATGAGAGAGACTTATCTAAAAAGTCTAATCTACGAGATGGAGGAGATGCTCCATCCCAAAGAGACATATGAAGAGTGGAAGTCCAAAAATATTGAAGTACAGAGTGAAGAGAAAAACCAACAAACTAAAACACCAACCTTTCCAGAAACGCCTAGTCCCACCTTCACCCAAGGAACAGCTGAAGAATTTTTAAAGATCATTAGCCCCTATTTTCAGGAAGTACAGCAGACAGCTCTCCAATCACTGATCAAAGAGAATAAGTCCCCTGATCAACCTTTAATCTTTCAGGGAAATGGAAACCAACTGGCGGATGCCTTTAAACAACTTTATGAAGCCAACCTTATAGTGGGATGTAATAAATCAGAACTGGAGAAATGGATAGCACCGAATTTTCTATATACGTATAATAAAAACACTGTTAAGAATTTCACAGAAGGGTGGTTGAACGGGATTATATCCTCAGATTCAAAGCCCTGTAAATCCCCCATATTAGAGGTTCGATCAAAAGAAGGAGTCCACTTCATCAGCTCAACCCTAAGAAATAAAAGAAACAACAAATATTAGTAGGATTCAGTGAGGTTATGGTCATCCTCATTGTAACCCTGCAAAGCAAGCTGTTAACATTGTGGTATCAAACACAATTGTTATGAGCTACACATTCGAACAACTGCCAGAGGCAGTCACCCAACTTCATGAGAAGTTGGAGAACATTGAGAGATTATTATTAGAGAGCTATCAAAAGCCGGAGAATGGTTCCGAACTTTTGACTATTCAACAAGCCGCGGAGCTCTTGAATCTTTCTATCTCGACACTCTATGCTAAAGTCAGCAGAAAGCAAATTCCTGTGAGCAAAAAGGGGAAACGTCTCTATTTTTCAAAAGCAGAACTGATAGCCTGGATCAAATCTGGAAAGCAGCTGACGGAGACCGATATCCTCAATGAAACTCAGAATAGACTTTCAAGAATTCCCCCAAAAAGAAGAGGATCTTAATAATAATCTAAAAGCAACAAAATTCAAGAGAAGCATTGGAGGAGTGAACCGTTTCATTTGCCTATGGTTAGGGAGCGAGTTAATGTTTTTGCTATACAAAAACCCGCAGATCCACCCCCGAAAGGTGGATCTGCGCTCGCTCCCGATGGTCGGTTTTAAAAAGAATTAGTAAGGAATGGACAGATGACAACAAGTACAGATGACAACAATTTACCAAAGAAGCGAACACCAGGCAGACCAAAGAAAACCATCCGTCGGAGTAATATACTGATGGTAAGATTAACGCCTACAGAAAAGATGCTGATCGAGGGTCGGGCAAAGAATGCAGGACTTAAGCCCAGTGAATGGTTTCGCAAGGCTGCAAAGAGTGCTAAAGTTTTCCCTCGCTTTACAGCAGAGGAAAGCAGCTGGTTCAGGATGCTTGCAGGTTTGGCGAATAACCTCAATCAACTTACCCACCTGGCTCATGTTGCAGGTCTATTCTCCTTGGCTTTAAAATGTCAATCCATGCTCAAGCAGATTGAAGAATTATTAATTAAGATCAATAGTCATGATGGGTAAGCCAATAACTGGGAAAAGCTTTAGTGGTTGTATCCGCTATGTGGTAGATAAGAAGGACGCAAAGATTCTAGAAGCAGAAGGTGTGCGGATGCAGAATGCCAGTACACTTATACAGGATTTTAACCTGCAACGAAAAATGAGACCGGAGCTTGGCAAAGCTGTAGGTCACCTGATCCTCAGCTGGAGTAAGGAAGACATGGCTAAGCTAAGTGATGAGATCATGGTAGAACGGGCAAAGGAGTACATGGAAAAAGTAGGTATCAGAAATACACAGTATGTAGTGGTGAGGCACAGTGACCGGGATCATCCTCACTTGCATTTGATCTATAACCGGGTAGATAATCTGGGAAAGACCATCAGCGATAAGAACAACTTTGCAAAGAATGTGAAAGCTTGTAAGGAAATCACCCTGAAGTATGGTTATCACCTAGGTGAGGGCAAGGAACAAGTAAATCGTCAGGCATTGAAAGGTAAAGAGCAAATCAGGTATGAGCTCTATGATGCAATAAAATCAGCCATGAAAACAGCTACCACCTGGAAAGGGTTGGAAGCTGAACTACAAAAAAAAGGTATTGGCATGGCATATAAATTCCGCAGCGGGACCAGCGAAGTACAGGGTATTTCTTTTGAAAAGGGTGATATCAAGCTGAAAGGTTCTGCCATTGACCGTAGTTTGAGTTTTGTCAAAATAGATGCTGCTTTGAATCGAAACCAATATTTACAAAAGTACCACACTGAAAAGATAGCAGGTCAGCCCTCACTGGCCAGCCAGCTTCGGGAGGCCATCGGACAAAGCGAACAGAAAAAACAACATCATCCTGATGGAAATAAAGGCATATTCCAAATATTGATGGAACCCGAGTTTGTGGCAGCTGCCCCAGAACCGGTAGGTGATGCGGAGATTGCCCGGAGAAAACGAAAGAAACATAAAGCGGAACAATCCCAATCACAAGGTATAAGTAGATAGAGGGCAAAGTATAGAATGAAACTTTAAATGAAATGATTATGCAGAATAAAGAATTAGAAGAAAAGGTAATGATAATGGAAGAATTGATCCAGGGCTTCATCACCAGGATGACAGTGTTAGAAACTGAAATGCCGGGATTTCTGAAAACCTTTTTACAGCAGTATAAGGAAACTTTAGAGAAGATAAGTGTCCGGATTGAAACAGCTAACAAACGGTATGATGATGCCAGGATCCAGCAGCAGATCGATGAGGTAAGTAAACTGGTAGCTGCAGTACCTAAAGTGATAGGGGTAAAAAATAGTCATCATTTCGGGGCCTGGTCCAAAAGTTTGATCATAGGGATACTCATATGTTTTGTAATAACCAGCGGATCTATTGGAGCTGCGTTATACCTGAATCACCAAAACAACAGGCTGAACAGAGAAGCTTATAATTTCTGGCTCACTAGAGCCTTATATCCTGATATCTCTAAATCCATTGAAAGAAATTTAAAGGAAGATCCAAATGCTTTTATAGAAAAGGCGGAAAGAGCGATGGAAAAGCAGCAGGCAATTGCTACAGCTCAAGCTCAAGTAGAGCAAGCTACTAAAGAACAGGAAGCTGCAAAAGAGAAGCTAAAAAAAGCGAGATCTGGCAATTGAATATACCGCTAGAGTCATCAAAGCTCCGGCAGAGGGCTTCTTTCCACCGTGTCCCACTGCGACCTCAGCCTCGCTTTTACTCAGCAAAACTGAAACTCGCTATCGCTCCTAACAGATTTGCTTTCTGCCCATACAAATTTTCAAAAGAGAATGGAAAAAGCGTACAAGACTTCAGAACTACTTACCTAAAGCTACTTTAAATTATGTTTTATAGTTTATAAATCAGGTTTAAGCTGATTTTATGGCTACAAAAAAGACTATTCTTCTCAAAATTAGAAAGTATTTCATATCTTTTACTCAGGTTTAAGCTGACTTGATGGTAATGAGTGTATAAAAACATCTCCTCCCAATCATACAAACTGTTAACTTATCTCAATGAGAGAGACCAGTCCCGCTTCACCAAAGATCAATTAATCGCATGAGTCTATCTTCAGTCATATAACTTGACTTTCATAGTAAAATTAAAAGATCTTAAAAAAAGAATAATTAAACCAGCGGGCAACCAAAAAACTAAACTTTCCAGATTAATTCTTCTTCCCAATTATTTAGGAATCCCATTTTATAAATCGGAATATTAGGATTAGCTACAAATAATTCTAAAATCTTATGTTTTATTTGATGATTTGGCGTAACCGTGTTACATAAGTAGATCATGCTTGAAATGATTAGAAACGGCTTTTTAATTTGTACAAGTAAAATTTCTTGAGCAAGCCAATTATCTATTGGATTATTTAACTTAAAAACTGGTTTTTTAACCATAGTGCTATTCCATAATCTTGAGTGATGTAATATTAATTATTTCGGTCAATTAAAATTTCCTTAAACATATTAGTTATCAAAGAGAATAACCTATCAATATGATACTTATCAACAATTTATATACTAACGTATTTAGTACGTATTTTTAGATTCACTATTCTATAATCTAACTATGAAAGAAACCATATTTATTAGCCATGCTACTCCTGAAGACAATGAGTTTACAATTTGGTTAGCTTCAAGACTTGAATTGTTAGGATATAAGGTTTGGATTGATAAGAAAGAACTTCTTGGTGGTGAGACATTTTGGGAAACTATTGAATCTGCTATAAAGGTTAATGCGACAAAATTTTTATTAATTTATTCTAATAATATCTGCTATCCTGATAGTAATGAGATTAAGTCGGGTATCCAAAAGGAAATTAACTTCGCTAAAGAAGTAATGGAAAAGGAAGAGATAAGTGATTTTTTCATAATTCTGCATATAGACAACTCAGGCTATGATCTATTTCCTGGCGCTAAAGATCTTAATCAAATACCTTTCAATGAAAATTGGGCTGAAGGTCTAAATACACTTAAAAAGAAGTTAGTAAAGGATAATGTTCCTAAATCAAATCGTCATGAATTAGATGAAGCCGCTAATTGGTATCTAAATAACTACATAGTTAAAAATCCAGTTATAGAAAAAAAGGAGTTGTACTATACAAATTGGTGGAGTGTGAAATCTTTCCCGAATCGGTTCTTTATTTTGAGATATAAGAATGAAAAACAAGCTGATATAGTAGCTACTTCAAACACGAGCTGTTTATTTGTGAAAGATGCAAATTGTATTACTTCATTTAATAAAGATCTTAAAGCAACTATAGAAGATAGCTTTGGTACTACTTCAATTTTACCTGCAGAAACATTCGAGGTTAATGTAAATGAGATACTAGAAGGATATGATAAAGAGAGTTTTCCATCATTTCGTGATGCTGAAAACCATTTGAAAAAACTTCTTAAGCGGGCACTTCATAACTACTTTAAAGAAAAACAGATGTATTGGTATGATATGTCCAATAAAAATATGGCTTATTACCATACTTATAGCAGTTTACCCACTTCTAAAGTAACTTTTGATTTTCCATATCGAGAGAAAGTACGCTCTAAAACAAAAAATCTTATTGGAAAACATTTAGAAATCGGGAAATGGCATTTTGCAATATCCGCAAAGTCTACATTAACTCCTTTCCTAGGGTTTCAATTAAAAAACCACTTAATATTTAGTGAAAAAGGTTATAAAGCAATAGAAGATAAGGATCTGCAACATTCGCATCGACGGAAAAAAGGAAAAAGGATGTTCAATGAGGAGTGGCGTGACTTGTTTTTAGGATTTATGAAAAGCCTTGAAAACAACGATGGTAATATTTTACTAAAAACCAATACTGAAACTGATATTGAAATGAAGTCTCTACCAGAAACATACTGGTCGGATTTTGGATATTTTGATCCTAAAGATTTGAAGCGCCAAGAGCTATTTATTGAAGACGTAAAAGAAGATCTTACTCAATACGAAGAACTAAATTAAATAAGCTAATGCTAATAGAACCTGAACTGTTTTTTATAAAAGAGCCTGAGTTATCCTTTGGATTTAATCAAAGAACTGCTGATCCAAGAGATGGTTTGATGTTATTTGGCCCACATGATCGCGAGAAAATAAAAGGTCAAGTAAACATTGGAATAATTGGATGTACCAGACAGAGAAGCAATCTTAAGTCTTACCTTCAGAAAATACATCAACCTGTTGGATCGTTACAACCTGACCCAGCTAGGCCTTTTTTTCCTGGACTAGAAGCTGCTTTTGGCATTCAT
The DNA here is from genome assembly GCF_946480185.1 of uncultured Pedobacter sp. The sequence goes on from NZ_CAMLIG010000005.1 coordinate 146,509, forward strand.
ATCAATTTCGATAATATAGTAGAGGTAGATGTGAAGGAAAGTGATGTTAATAAATATCTTCAATACTCTGATGGTCATCAACGGGTGCATAATCTATCAAACTTGTTTACGGACGAACTAATAAACTACCACAAACAAGAAGAACGCCCAGTAAACGTTTGGTTCTTGGCTATCCAAGATGATATCTATAAGTTTGGTCGGCCTAAATCCAAAATACCTAAATCACCAGAAAACATCAAGCTGGGATTGAAAAAAAAGGAACGCACATCTGCACAACCATTTTTATTTGATGTCTTTAATCAGATGCAGGAAGCTTACGAATATGAGGTAAACTTTCATAATCAGATTAAAGCAAAACTACTAAATGATAAAATTGTTACTCAAATTTTGCGTGAAAGTACTTTTGCGTATCAGGAGCTTTGGGATGATGAAAAAGTAATCGAACAACAACGAGTTTTTGACAGTGCAAAAGCATGGAATATATCTACAACTTTTTATTATAAAAATGGAGGATTGCCTTGGCGATTAGGGGACATAAGAGAAGATGTTTGTTATTTAGGATTAGTTTACAAAAAATTAAACGACGACCCAAGTAACCGTAGTGCCTGTTGTGCGGCTCAGATGTTCATCGACTCTGGTGACGGTATGGTCTTTAGAGGGAATGTAGGTGATTGGTATAATCCTGAAACAAAAGAGTTTCATATAACTAAAAATGATGCCGCAGATATGATTAGCCAGTCATTAGAAGCATTTAAAGAAAAGCTAGGTAAAGGAAACTATCCAAAAGAAGTTTTTATCCACGCTAAAACACTTTTTGATGACGAAGAATGGGCAGGGTTTACAGAGATGGCTGCAAATAGATCTAAGATAATTGGCGTTCGTATTCAAAGTACCTCTCAATTCAAGTTATATAGAGACTATTCTTTTTGTGTACCAAGAGGTATGGCTATGAAAACAGAAAGCACTAAAGCTTTCTTATGGACAAAAGGTTTTATACCTAGATTACAAACTCAGGTTGGTTTGGAAACCCCAAATCCAATTGTTGTAGAAATAACACGAGGGAATGCATGTATTGAACAAGTTTGTAAGGATGTTATGGCTCTTACCAAACTGAACTATAATGCTTGTATTTTCGCAGATGGTCAACCTGTAACATTGCGCTTTGCAGATTCAATTGGTGAAGTTTTAACTGCCGGCAAAAATATTACAACATCTATTTTACCATTTAAACATTACTTGTAAATTGATAATAATATCTATTCATTTGAAAGCAAATAATTTCATTATTCAACCTAGTCTTAAAACATCTAGTTTACTATTTAACTAGAAAGCTAACCTTAACTAGGGTTGCTTTCAATGCTTATCGTAAAGTTTAAATATTTCTTATATTGTCCAATATTTGACAAGTCACTAAATAAATAGACTTAAAATGATTGGTGATAAAATACGCGATCTTAGAGAAAAGAATAATATCCTCCTCCGGCACCTTGCTGCTCAATTAGATATGGATACAGCAATGCTGAGTAAAATGGAACGAGGCGACCGTTTTTTTAGAAAGGAGGATATTCTTGCCTTAGCTAAATTTTTTGAGCAACCAGAGCAACAGCTACTAACATTATGGCTGGCAGATAAAATTTTAAAAACCATACAGGGAGAAACCTATAAACAACAAGCTTTACAGCTTGCTTTGAAAACTTTAAAATAAACCATGTCTAAAGGTATGAGCATAGAAAAATTAGATCTTCAATCACAGGATCTAGTAAACCAAAATTTCGAAAAGCTTGCGACACTTTTTCCTAATTGTGTTACTGAAAGCGCAGAAGGAAAAGCTATCGATTTTGATTTACTAAAGCAGGAATTAAACCATGCTGTGGTAGAGGGGAATAAAGAACGTTACCGTTTAGAATGGCCTGGAAAGCGAGAAGCTATTGTAACGGCCAATTTACCTACAAACAAAACGTTACGTCCTGTTCGAGAAGACTCAGTAGACTTTGATACAACTGAAAACCTCTATATTGAAGGAGACAACCTTGAAGTACTAAAACTTCTGCAAGAAAGCTATTTGGGTAAAATAAAAATGATCTATATAGATCCGCCATATAATACAGGCCATGATTTTGTATATAGAGATAATTTTAGCCAAGAAAATGAAGAATATAAGGAAGAAAGCGGCCAAAAGGATGAATATAGCCAGCGATTAGTTGCGAACCCAGACACGGCAGGCAGATATCATTCAGATTGGTTAAGTATGATATACCCCAGATTAAAGTTAGCTAGAAACTTACTATCTGAAGATGGATTAATTTTTATCTCAATCGATGATAATGAAGATTTTAATCTTAAGAAAGTTTGTAATGAGATATTTGGTGAGGATAATTTCATCGACACAATTATATGGAAAAAAAGATATGGAGGTGGGGCGAAAGAAAAATACCTTGTTGCATTACATGAGTATGTTTTAGTTTATTCTAAAAGAAAAACTGAGCTTGATAATCTATTTATACCTCTTAGTGAAGAGCAGATAAAGCGGTATTATACAAATAAGGACGAAAAATTTCAAGTAAGAGGAGGCTACAGAACACACCCCCTTGAAGCTATGAAGAGTTTTGATACTCGCGAAAACTTAAGTTTTGCTGTAATAGCTCCTGATGGTACAGAAGTTTGGCCAAAGAGACAATGGAGATGGGGAAAAGAGACTTTTGACGAGGCTTTGCGTAATAATGAAGTAGAATTTTCAAAATCAAAGGATGGCACTTATGTGCTTTCTTCAAAGCAATATCTTAAAGATGAAAACGGTGAGGTGAGAAAAACTAAACCATTTACCTTGATAGATGACATATTCACTCAACATGGCACTAATGAAATTGTTGACATCCTAGGAAACGCTAAAATATTCGATTTCCCAAAGCCATCTAATTTCTTGTATAAATTAATTGAAATAGGATTTAACTATAATAAATCAGGGATATTTTTAGACTTCTATTCAGGCTCAGCAAGTTCAGCGCAAGCAATTATGTCTCTTAATTCAAAGGACAAGGGAAACCGGAAATTCATCCAAGTTCAACTCCCCGAAATAACGAGTGACAAAAGCGAAGCATATAAAGCAGGTTACAAAAATATTTGTGAAATAGGCAAAGAGCGAATCAAAAGAACCGGAAAATCAATTTATAACGAACTACTATCACTGCTTAAAGAGAAAGAAAATAAATTAGCGAAGTTAAATCAAGGACAGCTTACGTTAACTGGTGATAATAAATTAGATAAGCTAAAAAGTGAAATTGATGCTTTAAAAATTGATGTTGTTCGATTCGATTTTGGTTTTAGAGTATATCGCCTTGATGATAGCAATATGCAGGATGTATATTATAAACCACAAGACTACAATCAAGGCAACCTGGATCTGTTCGCTGATAATGTAAAACCAGACAGAACAGCAGATGATCTATTAGCCCAGGTAATGTTAGACTGGGGTTTACCACTTTCTTCAAAAATTGAACAAAGCACTGTAAACGGTAAACAGTTGTTTAAGGTATCAGAAAATTCACTGTACGCTTGTTTTGATAAGGGTATTGATGAAGATTTTGCAAAGGCTATCGCTAACGACTCCCCTTTGCGTATTGTTTTTCGAGATAGTGGCTTTAAAGATGATACCGCTAAAACTAATGTTAAGCAGCTATTAAAGCAACTGAGTCCTGAAACAGAAATGAAGGTGATTTAATATGGGCTTACCAATTAACATAGAATCCTTAGTACATGGGAATACCATAGAATGGGAAAGGCTTGAATTTAAACAAGGCTGGAATCCGGAAGACGTTATTCATTCTATGTGCGCTTTTGCGAATGATCTTCATAACTGGGGGGGCGGTTATATTATTGTTGGCATAGCTGAAAATAATGGTCAACCGGTTTTACCTCCGGCAGGATTGCAGCAAAAAACACTAGATTCCATACAAGGTGAAATTGTGCAATTAGGGCATAGGATACAACTCAATTACTTCCCAATTATGCAACCTTATGTTCTACAAGGGCAGCATATTTTGGTGCTTTGGTGCCCGGCTGGTGATAACCGGCCTTATACAGCACCAACAACTTTAGGAAATGGTGCGCAGCGTCAGGCCTATGTTCGCGTTGGTTCCAGAAGCATTATTGCCCAGGGTGAGAATTTACGACGCTTGCAGGAATTAACCGCTCGTATTCCATTTGATGATCGTGTAAATAATCAAGCTACTATTCATGATTTTGATTTGGGCTTAATACAAGCGCATTTACAAGAAATCAAAAGTGACCTCTTTGAAGAAAGCAAGAATATGTCTTTTGAGGATTTATGCCGCACCATGCACATTGCAAAAGGTCCTGTTGAAGATTTAAGGCCAATAAATGCAGGGCTCTTGTTTTTTTCTAAGACTCCAGAAAAGTTCTTCCCCAGAACATGGATTGAATTGGTTTGGCATAAAGATGCATCAGGAAAAGAATTCAAAGAACATTACTTTAAAGGGCCATTGCAAAAGCAACTTCGTGATACTTTATCGTTTCTTGAAACTAACATCATATCTGAACAAATTATAAAACATCCTAGTAAAGCAGAGGCAGAACGTTTTTATAACTTTCCTTTTGATGCTTTAGAGGAAACTTTATCTAATGCGGTTTATCATAAGAGTTACGAATTGGGTTCACCTATTGAAGTACAGGTTTGGCCAGATAAGATAGAAGTATTGAGTTATCCTGGGCCTGTGCCACCTGTTAATGCCGCAATTTTAAGTACACATAAAAGAATAATTGCCAGAGAATATCGTAACAGAAGGATTGGTGATTTTTTAAAAGAACTCAGACTTACTGAAGGTCGGGGTACGGGGTTTCCTACCATTTACAATACAATGGAAGCAAATGGTTCACCTGCTCCCGTTTTTAATACAGATGAACAAACTTATGTATTGGTAACACTGCCGGTTCATACGCTTGCTAATGACCAAGCTAGTGTTCAAGTTAAAGGTTTAATTTTCAACAGCTTAAATGATGTTATTGCATTTGGTGACCAAGCTAGTGACCAAGCTAGTGACCAAGCTAGTGACCAAGCTAATGCTATACTTAATGATGCTATACATACTAGAGTTGGGGAGCTTCTAGGTATAGTCACTCAATGGGTTAAGAGAGCGGAACTATTTACCAAAATGGATTTAAGCAATCACTCTACAAATAGAGCCAAATATTTAGATCCTTTAATAGATTTGGGTTGGGTAGAAATGGAATATCCTGAATCACCTACTCATCCAAATCAGAGATATAAAATAACAGCAGCAGGTAATAGAGTATTGAAATTGATAAGCCCGAAATGAAATTACAATTTAAAGAACAAGATTTTCAAATTCAGGCAGTAAAAGCAATAGTAGATTGTTTCGAAGGACAAGCACTTAAAAGCAACCGCTTTACACTTGAAAGCAGTAAAGAACTAATTAGAAAAGCTAAACAAGCTTCTTCCGGAGCTATTGAAATTGATTATAGTATTGAGGAAGAAATAGGCTACAGAAATAGTCCCATACAGATTTTAGAAAGCCAAGTGCTTAAAAATGTTCAAGCGATTCAGAAAAGGAACGACCTACATGAAAGCCAGCAAATAGAACGGCCAAAAGCGGTTAATTTGGGCTATAACTTCACCATTGAAATGGAAACTGGTACAGGTAAAACCTATACCTACATCCGAACCATGTACGAATTGCACAAGCATTATGGATGGAGCAAGTTTATCATAATTATTCCAAGTATTGCTATACGTGAAGGGGTTTATAAATCTTTTCAGGTAACACAGGATCACTTTCAGGAACTTTACGGGCACAAGATCAACCCTTTTATTTATAATTCTGGGCGTCCACAGGATATTGAAAACTTTGCTTCCGATAGTAGGATTAGTGTGATGATTATCAATACACAGGCTTTTAATGCAAGTGGTGCAGATGCCAGAAGGATATATCAGGAATTAGATCATTTCGGGACAAGAAAGCCTATTGATATTATAGCTCAAACAAATCCAATACTTATTATTGATGAGCCACAATCGGTTGATGGCGAAAAAACCCTGAAAAGTATGCAGGATTTTAACCCACTTTTTACTTTAAGGTATTCGGCTACACATAAAATAGAGTATAACAAAGTTTATCGATTAGATGCATTGGATGCTTATAATAAACGCTTGGTAAAGAAAATACAGGTTAAAGGCATTAATCTTAAAGGCTCAACAGGCACTACGGGCTATCTTTATTTAGAGCAGATTAGTTTGAGCACTAATAAGCCGCCGTTTGCGGTGGTAGAATTTGAGAGGCGTGTTGGAGATGGAGTAAAAAAGATACGCCAAAAGCTAAGCGAGGGTGCCAACCTGCATGAACTTTCAGGTAATATACCAGCATATAAAAATCAAACAATAACAGAGATCAACGGCTACCTAAACAAAATTGTAGTAGCAGGTGAAGATATTTTTCCGGGAGATATACTCAATGACAAGGATGAAAATGCTTTTCGAAGAGTACAGATTAGAGAAACTATTCTATCACACCTACAAAAGGAAAAGCAGCTCTTTGGAAAAGGAATTAAAGTGCTTTCCTTGTTTTTTATAGATTCGGTAGAGAAATACCGAGTTTACAATGAAACTGGTGAACAAGCTTTAGGTACTTATGCTAAAATATTTGAAGAGGAATATAATAACATCCGTAGTGAATTTTTAGATCTGTTCCACCTGGAATATAATGACTACTTGAAAGAGACCGATCCAGGAAAGGTTCATAAAGGATATATGCCAACAAATTATGGAGAGTATCTAAAACGTGATGAGGCTCATCAGGTGCATGAAGGTTACTTTTCGATCGATAAAAAAGGAAAATCCATAGATCCTTCGGTTAAACGGGGCAGTGAAGAATCAGACGATATTTCTGCCTATGACCTTATCATGAAAGATAAGGAACGCTTGTTGAGTTTTGAAGAACCAACACGATTTATTTTTTCGCACTCTGCATTAAAAGAAGGCTGGGATAGCCCGAACGTTTTTCAAATATGTGCTTTAAAAAATGCGGAAAGTGGCAGTCTGACACGCAGGCGCCAAGAAGTAGGTCGCGGCATGCGCTTATGTGTTAATAAAAATGGAAACCGTTTAGATTTCGAATCGGTTGGTGATCAGGTACATGAAATTAATAAACTTACAGTAATAGCTTCAGAAAGCTATGAAGCATTTGCAAAAGGCTTGCAAAGTGAAATTGCTGCAACATTAAAAGATAGACCACAAAAAGCAGAGGTTGAATATTTTATTGGCAAAGTAATTAACAACGAAAAAGACGAGGAACATCGACTTACCGAAGATGATGCTAAAAAGCTGAACAAGCTACTCTATAAACACGATGTAATTGATGAGAATGATAAAATAACTACTGAAGGAAGAGAATTGATTGAGCAAAACAAGATGCCTTTACCCGAAAACCTTGAGCCTTTTAGAGATTCAATAGCTAAACTATTGAAAGCTGTTTATACTGGTGAGCCATTTAAACCTGAAAATGAAAGGGATACTATTGTACTCAATACCAACCTGAATTTTAAGAAAAAGGAGTTTCAGGAACTTTGGGAGAAAATTAACCTAAAAACCATTTATGAAGTTAAGTTTGATACTGAAAAACTAATTCATGATAGTAGAGTCCTAATTGATGCCCAGCTTAATATTGGTGACAGGCGTTACGAACTAAAAGTTGGCGAATTACAAGACGGTACTGCAGAACAAATGCAGGAAGGTAGCTTAATGAGGGAACAACCAGGTTATTATCAAAAACTAAAAAATGATTTGTATACCAATGCGGTATACGACATAATTGGAGAAATAGAGATGCTAACCAACCTAACTAGAAGCACTATTGTGTCTATCCTTAAATCCATAAAGGAAGAGAAATTTCTGTTGCTCCGTAAAAACCCGGAAGAGTTCATTGCAAAATGCGGTAAGTTAATTAATGAGGCCAAGGCATGCTTGATTATAAACAACATCGTTTATCATAAAACAGAGCATAAGCATGATGCCCGCACAGTATTTACGAATGATAAATATGCGCTCCGTAATTCGGATTTATTGAAGAAACATATCTATGATTACCTGACCACTGATTCTAAAATCGAATCAGAATTTGCAAAAGCTTTAGAAAACAGTACAGAAGTAGTAGTATACGCAAAGCTTCCAAAAAGCTTTTACATATCTACTCCGGTAGCCAACTACAGTCCAGATTGGGCTATAGTATTTGATAAAGATAAGGTGCGTCACATTTATTTCATCACTGAAACCAAAGGATCAGACTCTGATATGGAAATTAGAGAAATAGAGAAGTTAAAAATACATTGTGCAACAGAGCATTTCAAGGAGATAAGCGGGCATGCTGTTAAATTTGAAAAGGTAAGCAGCTATGAGAAATTAATGAATATAGTGCAGTTACAATAAACCAAATATGAAAATATCATCAATTAGGATTAGCAATTTTAGGTCTATAAAAGAAGCAAATTTTAAAACCAGCGATTTTAATATCTGCGTTGGTCAAAACAATTGCGGCAAAACCAATTTTTTTGAGGCAATTGAATTTTTTTATAATGGTTTAGGAAAGGGTACTACACTTTCAGAAATTACTTTTAAAAAGAATACCGAATTAGAAGTATTAGTAGAACTAGAGTTTACAGGTGCGATCGAGGGGGCTAAAAATATGCAAAATGAGTCTAACCGAACTAAAATCGAAAAAGCCTTAGGCGGTTCAGACTCTGTTTCTTTTAGGCGTCTTGGCAGTAATCCCAAAAAAAGGGAAATGTATATAAATGGTAATGAAGTACAACCTGGCACTGGATTCGATGCTGCATTGAATGATTTTCTTCCCAAATTTGAATATATAAGCACAAAACATTATTACGATGCGGTTGCAAAATATTCAAAGACTACTCCTATCGGGATAATGCTTTCTGGAGTATTAACAACAATTTTGCAATCCAATCCTCAATACAAGGAATTTCAGGCAAAGTTTAGTGAGTTATTTGAAAACGAGGATTCCGAAATTAGAGCTGAATTTGAATCAATCGGAACTAAAGTAAAAGCGTATTTGGAAAAACAGTTTCCTGACACTTCCAAGGTAAAGTTTGAAGTTACGGCACCCGCTTTTGATGAGCTATTAAAGAATTTTTCAACATCCATAGACGATGGTGTCGAAACGACCGCTGAAGAGAAAGGCGATGGAATGCAAAGGGCATTAATGCTAGCTATAATACAGGCATATGCGGATTTCCGGAAGCAGAATGATGACATGGGAAAATCTTTTTTATTCTTTATAGACGAGGCGGAATTACACCTTCATCCAACAGCTCAAAGGAATTTGAAGAATGTGCTTCATTTACTTTCTCAAGATACCGATCAAGTTTTTATTAATACACATTCATCAGTTTTTGTTGCTGATAGCTACGATAATCAAACCATTTTCAAAGTTGAAAAGTCATATGGAGAAACTGAGATAGAATCAGTTTCAGATTATGAGAAACCCTATGTGGTATTTGAGCTGTTAGGAGGAAGTCCATCTGATCTTCTACTGCCTAAAAACTTTTTGATTGTTGAAGGGCAAAGTGAATTTGAACTCTTAATTAGGGTGACCAAAAGATTTTATTCCGATAAACCTAATATTCAAATTATTAAAGCAAATGGGGATATTGATCAAGCTGAAAGAACAATTAATGCAATTGAAAAAGTTTTCACACCGATGAACCTTAGCATATATAAAAATAAAGTAGTTCTAATGTTGGATCTCCCTAGTCAGCAGACACAAGGGGGAGTTCAACAATTTAGACAAAGCTATCCTCAACTAAGTGTAAACCAACAATTATATATCCTAACTCATAGAGATATTGAACAATGTTACCCAAATCAAGCCTGTAACATTTATGGTAATTGGCGTAAAACTCAAGAAGAGCTTGATGCCCTAAACCAAGTTGGGAAAAAAGTAATTACTGGTACAAAGAAAAAGCAACTAGCTAAATATGTTGGTGACAACATCACTCAGGAACAATTTGAGATCGATCTAAGTATCTGTTTTGAAGCATTGAAGAAATGCTGGGATTTAGCTTATTAGCGATTTAATAATGAAGCTGATAGACAACGTAAATAACCGTTTAGGGGATGATTTAAAAGAAAGCATCCGTAAAGGAAGTAAATTAAGTATTGCCGCTTCTTCTTTTTCGATATATGCCTATGAGGAATTAAAGAAAGAATTAGGCAAGATAGACGAGTTGCGATTTATCTTTAGTTCGCCAACTTTTATAGAAGAAAATTTCAAAAAGTATAGCCGCCTTTTTTATATTCCTCATATTTATAACGAAACCGACCTATGCGGAGGTGAGTTTGAACTCCGTTTGAAAAATCAGTTGAATCAAAGAGCCATTGCTAAAGAATGCTCTAAATGGGTTAAAGAAAAAGTAGTTTTTAAATCTAACAGGCACCACGACCTACCCATGCATGGTGTAATCCATGTTAAAAATGAAAATAATGAAGAATATGCTTACTCTAATGTTAGTAGTTTTACAACCTCAGATTTAGGCACAACCCACAAAAAAAGTTTTCCCACATTAATTCAAAAGTCAGACTTTCCGGATAGTAAGGCATACCTTGAATGGTTTAATCAAGTATGGGAAAACGAAGAAGACCTTCAGGATGTAACAAAAAAAGTTCAGGACTATTTTGAAAGTGCATTTAAAGAAAACAGCCCAGAATTTATTTACTTTATTACTCTTTATAATATTTTTAATGAATTTTTGGACGATCTATCATTAGATAATTTACCTAATGATCAGATTGGCTTTAAGGACACCATAATATGGAGCAAACTGTATAATTTTCAAAAAGATGCTGTTATAGGCGCTATTAATAAGCTCGAAAAATATAAAGGTTGTATCCTGGCAGATAGTGTCGGTCTCGGTAAAACCTTTTCTGCACTTGGGGTTATTAAATATTATGAGATGCGGAACAAAGATGTTTTGGTTCTCTGCCCTAAAAAACTAGAGGCGAACTGGAATGCTTACAGACATAATGACAAAACCAATTTTTTGTCGGGAGACCGTTTACGTTACGATGTTCTTTTTCATACTGATTTGACCCGTGACAGCGGAATGAGTAATGGGCGGCAATTAGAAAATGTTAACTGGGGAAACTATGGCCTAGTAGTTATAGACGAATCCCACAACTTTAGGAATAATAACCCTAATGCAGATCGTGAAAACCGATACCAGCGGTTATTAAGAAAGATCATTAAAGAAGGTATTGAAACGAAAGTGTTGATGCTTTCGGCAACGCCAGTAAACAATAAATTCAATGATTTAAAAAATCAATTGGCACTAGCTTATGAAGGTGAGGCTGTTAACATTGATTCAAAATTGGATACAGAAAGAGGAATTGATCAAATCTTTAGACGATCACAGCAAGCATTTAATGTTTGGAGCAAGTTTGATCCAAAAGAGCGAACTACAAATCGGTTACTGGATATGCTGGATTTTGACTTCTTTGAAATTTTAGATTCTTTAACAATCGCAAGATCACGGAAGCATATCACAACTTATTATGATACTACGGCAATAGGTAAATTCCCTGAAAGAAATAAACCAGTCTCGATAGAAAGTCCCCTCACAGAATTTGGTGACGTAACTTATATATCGATAGCCGATCGACTTCTGTTATTAAACCTTTCTATTTATACACCATTAAATTATATTTTGGCAAGTCGCATCCAAGTATACGCCGATAAATATGATAAAAAAGTACGATCAGGCTCAGGTAAGTTATCGCAAATTGATAGAGATAACAGCTTAAGAATTTTAATGAGAATTAATTTGCTCAAGCGCTTAGAAAGCTCCGTTGATTCATTTCGTATTACCTTGGAGGGGATGATTTCACAAATCATTCAGGCCATTAAAACCATTGAGCGGGGAGAGAATGAAGATTTTATAGGTATTCAGGCTAATGTTAATGATGAGGAATTTGACTGGGAAGCTGGATGGGGTGATGAAGAAAATGTTATCGGTAAAAAAATCAAGATTCATATTTCTGATATGGATACCACTAAATGGCGAGAAGATTTAACCGAGGATCTGAATTTATTGAACGAACTATGGGAAAACGTGAGTGAAATAAGAGGTCATAACGATCCTAAATTTCAGCGTTTTGTTACGTTATTAGAATCAAAGATTAATAATCCAATTAATTCCGGAAACAAAAAAATAATCGTTTTTACCGCTTTTGCAGATACAGCCAATTATTTATATAATAATATTAACGGCTATCTAAATGAAAATTATAGTTTGAATACTGCATTGATAACTGGCTCCCGTAAAATTAGTTCTTCGAAGAAAATTCCTTCTGATCTAAATGCTTTGTTAACCTGTTTTTCTCCAATATCAAAAGATAAAGCGCAGTTATATCCTCAAATTACAGAGTCTATTGAATTACTGATAGCAACAGACTGCATTTCTGAAGGACAAAACCTTCAGGATTGTGATTATCTGATTAACTACGACATTCATTGGAATCCGGTAAGAATAATACAACGTTTTGGACGAATAGATCGAATAGGTTCAAAAAATTCTAGTATCACGATGGTCAATTTCTGGCCCGATGTTACTTTGGATGCATATATAAACCTTAAGCAACGAGTGGAAAGTAAAATGCTTATTAGTAATATGGCAAGCACTGGAGATGATAATATTTTAAATACCGATGAAAAGGATCTGGAGTATCGGAAAATACAGCTTAAAAAATTGAAGGAAGAGGTAGTCGACCTTGAAGAATTGAGAGAGGGGGTTAGCATTACAGACTTAGGATTAAATGATTTTAGAATAGACCTTAGTACACTAGTAAAGGAATATGGTGAGCTCAAGAATATTCCAGAAGGTCTTCATGCTGTAGTAAAATCCACCGAACTATTACTTCCAGGAGTAATATTTGTCCTCAAAAACGTAAACTCAAGTGTAAACATTAACAAACTTAACCGTTTACATCCTTACTATTTAATTTACTCAAAATCCAGTGGAGAGTTATTGATTAACCATATTGACTCAAAAAAAATACTAGATGCCATGCGCATGTTATGTAAAGGAAAAACAGAACCAATAACAGATCTGTGTATAGAGCTAAACATTGAAACCGACGAGTACCATGAAATGGATAAATACTCCCAATTACTAAAACAAAGCATAGGTACCATCCTACAAAAAGAAGAAGAAAAAGATGTGCTTAGCTTGTTTAAGGCTGGTGGTACAACTGCTCTTCATGAAAAGATTAAAGGAATTGAAGATTTCAATCTAATCTCGTTTTTAATAGTCAAATAATGGATTATTTCTCGCTACCAGAAACAACTAAGGTTCGGAGAATAATTCCGAAGAACACTTTCGATTCTTATACGAATAGCCAACAAAAAAAGCTTTTTTCTGATAAGATCGCAAGAATAACCTGGATGCAGAAGATTTCAAAGGAAACGGTAAATATTCCATTCAATGAAATAAGCGAGATTCAGATTTTCAAAATTGAATTAAAAGTAAAAGAAGATATTGCTGCAATTCTTGCGATTATAGATAAGGCCATACCTTATCATATCGTTTTCGTCGTTGAGTATGGAGATGAAATTTATATATCAACTTCAAAAAAACATCCCAATCCAACTAATGAGAATAACTCAGTAATGGATTGGACCTTTAAATCTGATTGGTTTTTAGCAACTGATTCAAAGTATCGTTTAAACCTAAAGCAGAACATTGATACAGTTTTTAAGAATGTATGTTTGCAATTATTGGAAAGAGAAGATTTAAGAAATCAACCTTTCAAATCAATTATCAATATCCAACAACAAATTGAAACACTTCAAAAGGAGATTGCCAACTTAAAATCAGGTATATCTAAGTGTAAGCAATTTAATAGGAAGGTAGAATTAAACCTATTACTCAAAAAGAAGGAATTAGAGCTAACAGAATGGCGTCAGGAAAACTAACTAAGACAATTTATTACTTTAGTTTCTGTTTTGATGCTTAACTAGAAAATTTTATAAGTAATCAATAAGCATCAAAAATTACCTTTAAATTATTGGTTTGCATCTCATGATTGATAAATCTAGAACTTGCTATTTCTGCTAATAGAATATCTTTAATAAATGGGTTTTCATTTATGGTTTTTCGAGCAATGGAAAACCAGTCATTTTTATCGATAAATCTTATTTTGTACTCTGCTTGTATCTTCTTTTCATCAGAAAGCTCATTGTTTTCATCAACGATTTTATAATTTATAGAATCAAATGTTATTTCCCAGGCACTTTCCAATAGTTCCTCTTTTCTATCAGGTTTATTTTTAGGCATAAATTACTTCCCTTTCAAAATCTCTACCTTTTCTTTTTCACTAGCTAACAATCTCTCATAAAGCTTTTTATTCTCCTCAATCACTTCCATTAATTTATCAAGTGGGTTGAAATACAATGATTATTTACATTGAAGGTACTGTTGTCATATGAAGAATTAATATTGTTGATCAGAGCCTCTTCATTGAATTTTTTAATCCCATCTGGAGCAACACCCAGTACCTTAGCAATCTTTTCCAACACCTCTTCCTCAATCGTTTCACTTTGCTCCAGCCTCGACACTTGCTGTTGTGTGATGCCCAATTCCTGTGCTAAAGCTTCCTGTTTGATTCCACGAATTTCGCGGATACGGCAGATCTTTCTTCCGATATGCATTTTCTGAGGTTGAGTTGATGTTTCCATAAACCAAATATATAAAAAAGCTGGCTGGTTCTTTACATTTCCAAATGAGTAAAAAACAACAACCCATTGTGATTCACCACGGATATAACCCAGTCTTTTGTTATAAACAACCCCAACTACTATGGAGAATCAACAAAAAATACCTGAAATCAGGCTGACCATGCTCAATGAAGAAGAGTTGATCATGCCAATGAAAGCCATCTTTAATTTCTTTGATGCCACATCCCAGGAGTATCTCCGGAAGGAACTCTGGGAGCTATTGAAAGCTGCACTTTCCGTCAACTGCTGGACTTTTATGAATGAACCGGGAACAGTACTGGACGTGAAAAACAAACTGGAACATCTAATGGAGGCACTCTATTTATTGCTGAAAGTAAAAGAGGAAAATGATGGAGAAATCATATTGGAAATCCACCCTGCCGGAAGTGAAGAACAGATCCAAAAAGAACGTGACGAGCTGTACCAATTATATGATGTGCTGAATGAATATAGAGGAAGAGTCAAACGATTGATAAAAGTAGAGGCAGAAAATCCATATCTCGCCATCAAAGCTTTGTTTACATATCACGATCTGGATGAGTGGAAAAAGACATTATCAGATTGGTGTGAATATGCACTTTCAAAGATGACCCTACAGGATGTGATGAATGAAAGTTTATTATTGGATCTGGAGCATCTGGAGAAAATGCTGGAAGTAGCCTATCTGTTCAATAAGGCTGAAGGAAAGCAACCTAGGAAAAAAGATGATTTTTTGGAACAACTTGTCAGGGAACTGAACCGGGAATCAGGCCAACTTTTCACCACTAAACTATTAAATGAATTCGTCTCTTTCATGAAGATTGTCCCACCTGTTAGGCTGAACAGGAACCTGAGAAAGATATTCATGGATTACCTCACTTTTAACATAGGCGGATTGCCCGTTGATTTCAAGGACTACCTGTTTGATCTGGAAAGATTACAGGATCTTCTGGATGTTGCCATTAAAGAGACCAGAAATTGGGAAAGAGAGGAGGACAAATGATGGAATCATTTGAAAACGCCATGGGAAGGGAGAATCCAATTCTCTCCTGCCAGCATGGTACATTACTGCGGGAACTTGTGGTCAAGATCACCAAACATTATAAGACCGAGCACATCATCTGCTTCGGTTCGGTAAAAGAAACCAAATCCATCAAAAATTGCTTTATGGATGATTCGGCACTAGAGAGTGAACATTTCTTTCTCCTGATGATCACCACGGAAGTTACAAGGATCGAACATCAGGTTCAGGATTTTGTGAATGGAATATTTGAGAGTGCCACTGTAACTATACTCGTACATGGAATAGATACCGTGTCAAATGCGCTGCAACAAGGAAGCAGGTTTTTCACAACCGTGTGTCGCGACGGTTTATATCTCTATTCAGCGTGTATGCCTGATTTCTCTCCTCACTTTATAAAACTGAACCCCCTCACCACCTTTACAAAAGCTGAGAAACATTACCACCATAGATATAGCATGGCATTGGGATTTCTGGAAGCCGCTGACAACTGTTTTGAAAAGGAGTATTTCAACAACACCATCTTCATGCTCCATCAGGCTGTAGAGCAAAGCTGTATCGCAATGATTCGTGTTTTCCTTTCTTATCGGTCAGATATCCACAAGCTTTCCCGCCTGCTAAAGTTGTGCCTTTGCTTTTCATCTGAACCTAGGACACTATTCCCAATCAACACAACTGAGGAACAACGTCTTTTTCGATTGTTGGAAAAGAGCTACTCCGATGCAAGGTATCGAGACGAATACAGAATCTTGAGGACCGATGCCGAAATCGTCCTCAGGCAGGTCAGGTCACTTTTGGAGCTTTGCGAACAGCTATGCACCCAGAGGATTCGAACTTATAGGGTTCTTGCGCAAACAGACCAATCCTTAGGCGATTGGTCGCCTGCCCTTCCGGCACCGATGGGCTGAATTATACCATGATAAAACCTGATCTTATGAAAAAGAACAAGAGAACAGCTGCCATACTTCCATCTGGAACTTTCTTCTATATCCTACTGTTTGAAGAATCCGGCCAGTGTCTGACCAAAAAAATGCTGGAAACCCATTTTCCTGTACCTATAAGTAAAGAAGATTTTAAAAGAAACCGTTTGGAGTTTAAGGGCTATGAAAAAGGAATCGTAACCGCCTTGGTGTTTTTGAACGATGGTTCGCAATACATGCTTTACCTGCATACCGGTCTTGATGGTATTCATGTGGCCTGTAGCTGTGGGATGCCCGGAGAAAAACTCTGTTACCATGCTTTCATGGGGCTTAATATGTTCATTTGGCGTGGATCTTTTGATTTCGGGATGTACTACTGGCCGGATATGGAGACGGACGAAAGGCTGAAGAGAAAGTTCCTCAACATAGAGATCAGCAAAGAGCGGATATTTGTTGAGCCGGGCTTCAGGTACGGAAGGATGTTCAGGCCCGGCATTGCTTTTGGCGAAAACCTGAATTTTAACGAAAAGATGATCGGCCCGAACAGGGATAGCAAAGGCGGAAAGATGGTGGTCGGTTATTGTCTGGTCTATACCTTCGGGCTTTACCACAGTTCCCATCTGCATACGCTGATGCCAGTCTTAGGTGTTACTGGAAAAGACGGTAATACCATTATTAGTTTCAGGCAATTTATAATGGAAGAGGATGACCCCATAACAGATATTGTGTTTACGGATGATCAGTTATTGCTGAACAGGATCTGCTTTGCTCAATATGCCTCTTCAAAAAGATGTGAGGTCCTAGCGATTGAGGAGCGAAATGATGGGCTTTCAGAACACAAAACAGAGATGCTTGAATTATGGAAGGAGGCTATTCCGTTATTGATGAAACAACGGTACTGCTATTCCTTCAATACTTATGCTTCCTGGCTGACGAAATGGGACGGCAAGCCGAAAAAATCAAAGATGGAGAAATGCAGTTATAGCGATGTGCGTCCAATAGTCAGCTTTCTTCTGAAGTTCTACGGTGACCACTTTATTCTATCAGTATCGGTCACCGTGAAGGGTGTTCCTATAAAGCCCGATTGGCTCAAACCAAATCTTTTCATCTATGATGAGGGCACAGAACTTAACTACCTAATGGCATCCGTTCAGGATGATGACCTGCTGATAAGGCTGTCTTACGAAAGGTACCGCATCACTGTATTGAAAGCGCATTTCCGGGAGTTCCATGAAAGATTTCTGGTGAGGCTTGCCTCCGCTTATGAGGTGCTGTTCAGCCATTCTAAATCTAGAAAAAAGACTCTCTACAATTTTGAGATGGTGGTGAAAGAATGTTTAAAGGAGAAATAATCGGACAGATTATTATCAGGTATGTCATTACTATGTTTGGCTTTCTCCAGAACCCAAATGCGTAAATAAACGGACTCATTCCGCCCCGCGTTATGCTACGGGCTTCTTTCCCCCGTACATTTCCGCAACGCTCGGCAACACTGAAATTCGCGCTGCTCATAACAGCGTTGCCCTAAACCCCTCCCGCAGGATACAGGTCCTTTTCACCGCTTTCCGCAAATTTACCCTCGGACGGATGAAACGTAAAGGCTATAGCAAGCTGGGCTTTTTTGTTGATATTTTTTTGGAAGCCCAGGCCTTGACATTTCATTCGTCCTCCGCTCTTTGGTGCTTACGCGGTAAAATGGAATGGAACGATCAACTTTGAATCTCACTCGTTTCCGTGATGGTTTTTTTGAAGTCTTGTTTGAAAGATGGATTCAATTTACGAACTATTTTTGAAACTGCGAAATTTTGCTCCGTTACGTATTTGTTACGGTTTTTTTAGCGAATGGATTTCATGGGGCATTGAAACTATTTCGAAATCTGTAGTTCTGATTGCTGGATAATAAATAGTTATATTATTGATTATTACTTTTGGCTATACCTTTTATGCTAACAAATCAACTATTTAAATGCTTAACACATTACATGTTCGAAGTTTAGACTCCAACAAGCGGTTCTGGCACACCGACACGTGGCTTGCTTTGAATAGCCAAGATCTAATATGAGGGGTGAAGGAAAGGGCGTGGTCTTTGCGGGTCCAAAGTGTTTATAATAGTAAGAATATAACGATCTATTATTATTGCTATGAGTTGTTTTGAGAACGACTTAAGATCGAAAAACTGCAAAAGTTTGTAATATAACTGTAGATTGATAGAATTTTTAGTTATCATAACAGATTATAATAGGCACAAAAGGAATCCTGCGCCTTAAACTGCTTTATGTAATCATTAATGGAAGAAAACCGTACGTGTTTATGGTGCCAGCTAAATTCAGCCACATCAGCTATCACATTTATTAAAAAATCCCATACCATTCCGCAGGCACTCGGCGGGAAGTTTATCTGCGATGATGTCTGTGATACCTGCAATCATTATTTTGGTAGCCTCGGTTTTCAAAAGGTAGCTATAGAAGTAGTTTTACGGGAAGCATTTGAGTTAACCAGGAATATGGTGTTTGCCAATCCTGAACGAAAGTCGAATCAATATGCGCGGTTTAAATCTGTATTTTTCAAGTTGAACACCACCAATAAAACATTTACCTTTAAGCAGCTGTATTCGATCAAACCCGGTTTCCAGGCCATGATCGCCGAACAAATTAAACGGGGTATATTTAAAATTTTCCTGGAGGAATACCACCGCCAGGTTGGGGCCGGAATGGATGAGCGCTATAACTTTATCCGGGAATACGCCCGCTATGGCCTGGGCGATTACCCTATTTTTTACCTCGTCCCGAAATTACCAGTCTTATTTTATTCGGAAAATGAATTTATTGCCCCAAGGCTGAACTTCTCCCAACCACAACTGCAAAGCATAACCGATTATGAGTTCTACCTATTTAACCTGTTCGGCCACGGGTTTTAATACCTACCCACCGAAACTGGCACCTGAATTATCCTACTTATATCAAAAATGCACAGGACCATTTAAAGGATATGTACCGGGGAATAAAACTGGTCAAGGAATTTAAGGATGTTGATTTTGCCTGCAATTTCATGGCATTTGAAGACTCGCATTGGGACGTGTAGGGATGTTACTTTTGATCTAGCAGCCAATCGTTGAAAATCGCAGTGCCGGCCGCTGATTTATACAAAGTATCGGGATTTTTCTTTATCTCTTCAATGATTTTATCTTGCTGAATGTCGCTCGGCCTGGGCATCGCCGCGATCGATTCAGCCCTTTTAACCAGGCATTGGATCATGTAGGTATCGGGAACTGATTGCGGGTATCTCAGAACGCCGTCGTTTTTGTTTACAATAAGCTCCTTATTAATGTTAGGCCGTACATCCCGGATGGTGGCCCATATGACAAATTTTAAGAATTTACCATATACATAGATACACTGTCCTGAATCGTCTGCTAAAATCGTAAAGTCAATCATCCTGGTAAAATAGTAGTCCAGGCCGGTAACTCCGGTATCGTGTGCTTTGATATGGTCAGTGAGTAAAAGATTAACATCAGAAAATCTAGGCGGCGTTTTGTTTTCTGCAAGGTATGCCCGCCATTCGGCTTCAGCTTCGTTTAACACCTCCAGCTGCGGGTTGCCATGTATCTCAGGCAGTTCCAGTTGATGCAGTAATCCGCGCCACAGCACGGAGATTAAAAAATAATAGAGGTTCTCGTCATAAGGGAACACGCTTTGCCCGTCGTCCATAAAACGTCTGAAGAAATTCTCAGCAAACCATTTTTCCCTGATACTGAAATCCTGCTCCGCCTGATGTGACAGGTAATCTCGTTTAATCCCATCCTGGCGTCGCTGGTTTGGCGTACTAAAACCCCGGAGATATTTCGAACCGGTCGATTTGAAATAATCAATAATGAACTTTGGCAGGATATGACTTTGCCTGAGTTCTGCCTCCACACCATATAATCTGCACTTACCTGTCATTGCTGTTTAAACTAAGGGTTATTAAGAAATCAAAAGTTTGCCGCATTGCGGTGCATTTCATCTTCGAGCCGCTGCCTAATTTTATCATACAACTTTTCCGGTATCAGGCCGGAATCTTTTCTGTTGGCAAATAGCTTATCCTGAACACTGCGAATATCCTGCGTCTTTATTTCATTGTTTTCCAGGATGCTTTCTATAGACTCCGCTAAGTTGTTCGCTGTTTCGATGGCTTTATTTTGATCTAAAATTATTTTAACGGCCACGGTAAACACGGGCAAACAGCTCATAAACAATTTCACAACGAAGTCCCAGAATGAATAATTGAAAAACAACGCCGAAATTACCAATAAAAGAAAAACTGCCAGGCTGACCTTATAAACTAATTTTTTGAAGTGATTCCTTATTGCCTGGTCATAGTTAAGATTGGTTTTCTGGCACAGCAAGACGGCTGTAAGATGATCCTTGGCAGCCAGTTCAGTAGGGTACCAATCGTATAACTTATTCAGGTCGGCCACGGACTCCTTCAGTTTCGCCGCATAGGTATTGATGGTTTCCTGCTTAGGCTTTTTCCCAACGACTATGCGGTGCCAGTCTAGCTGGTATACATCACAATCGAATTGCTCCTGAATTTTAGCTGCATCTGTTTTGTATCCGTTGATCACCACGTTAACCAGCAACAATTCCAAGATGACCACACCAACGGAATAAACATTTACGAAAGCGGTAATGTCAATTCCAAATATGGCGAAGCCGATTTTTACAAATGCAAGAACAACCGTTAATGGTACAGCAAGCAGAATCATGAAATTAAAAGCCTTCTTCGCCTCGATGTACAACTGTTTTTGCGCGGCAAGCCTGTCTATATTCTGTGGCAGGTTTTGCCTGGTAAAGATTGTTTCCATATCAAGTATATTGAGGAAAACTATCGCCGAATATCTCCCGCCATTTATTGATCGATTCTCTCATGTTATTATTGGTTTCAAATTCTAAAGCTGCTTTTGCGATATGATAGTCCTTTGCCGCTTTGTTTTTTATTTTTTCACGCTCGTCCCAGGTAAGGTGATTGATATCCCCCTGAAATCCCTTTGGGTCGCTTAAAGCATTGTGAATATTGTGGTATATATACGCTAATACATTAGGGATTTCATTAGGAGCATACGTGGAACTTGTCACGCCGGAGTTATAGTAATTGAGAATAAGATTTTCCAGGAAATAGGATTTGATGGTTGGCATGGTTGCCCTGCCTGTCCAATATTTGAAAAGCCTGATTATATCCAAAACAGAAATATTCTGCATGGCGTTGGTCCTCCGCATACGTTCTTTATCAAACCTGGGATCAGACTTTTTCCAGTTACCGCTGCCATCCGGGATCAAATAGAAACTTTTACCGCTTGCATCCGCCGTGGTTAAAAAACAGGGCACAATATCGAATATCCATTCATAGGAATCCAGTTTTAGCGTTGCCGCTTCCATATTACGGTTGATATCGGCTTTACCATATACTGTAATATTGCCTAAGCTGGCTTTGAACTTTTCAATTACCTTCCTGGAATTCAGGATAGCAGAATTGGCATCGCATAAATTTACCAGGGTCTTGGCATCCGGATGAACCGTTATTTCGATATTGTCATAAAGTTCATTAAAGGTGCCGCTTTGCCCGTGCAGGATTACCATCATATCAATATCATCGAGCGGGCGGATTTTTGTTTTCCGTGAGAAGGAACCATAGTCTAAAACGCCATCCGGATGTAATTTGGGGAAATCGTCATCATCAGGAAATTTGAGAATTTGTCCTTTGAGATAGTCTCTGCTGCTTTTGGCAGTATCTGAACGGCCAGTGTCCAGTCGCACCGTATTTGCCAAAAATTCATTTAAAGCTTGAGTAACATTATTTGCCATACTTTCAGATTTATTGGTTAGAACCAACAGGCATAGCATTTTTCCTTCAACTCCGCTTATATCTTCATTGCACTGTTATCCTTATTGATCTTCAATCAATTAAGGCGTGTTCATAATCGTGCCAATACCAGTTTTCATTTGAGCAGCTTCAATTTCCAGAAAACGGAATGTCAATTTGTCGTGCTGTACAAAAGATTAGATGGCTGATGTCAGTAAGGTAGCGTACTCGTCGAACTTAGCGGATGTTAAATCTGGTTTTTAAAAGCTGCCAGTCAGCGGTGAGCTTGGGATTTAGCTTGTCATAAATGCTCCCCGGTATTTCCGCAGGCAATTTACTATGCAGCGATTCATAACTCAGCCAGTTCCTATAAATATGGTGCGCATAATCTGCGGTCCTGGTTTTAAAGTCTGGGTCCTGGAACAGGAACACCCAATCTTTTTCTATGGTATTCAGGCGCGCCATCAGGATCAAATGTTTGATCAGCCCTCCTAAAATTGTCGCGGAGAACAATGCCTGCAAAACCGACAGGGCCATAGGTGCATCCTTAAAACCGATATAGGCAAAGACTGCCACGATTAACAGGACACAGAGTGGAAGGACGATTTTTCTTATAGTGATATACTTGATAAGGCTATGGGTAAAAAAGCAATTCTCAAAAAGATTTACGGCAGCTTTGTATAGGCCCTGTGCCACTTCATCATTATCAAAGTAGCCTACTGATGACTGAAGCGCAAAGTTACTCCCAAAAGAATTGTCGAGAAAGTCGTCACGGCGTTTACCATCCGCCTGTGGGATCAGGATGTACTCAATGATGATGTCTATAAAGAAGTAAAAGAACAAGAATATAATATTGGCGATGTTCAGGATATCATCAATATGACAGTCAATACCGAAATATTTTACAATAAACGGAATTATGGACACGATAAGTATGCCCCAAAATGCTACCGTAAGAAAGCTTCTAAGCGCATTTATGATTTTGAAAAGGTTATAGTGAGGTGCAAATTGGGCCATAATTTAGATATCGAGCTGATGGAGGGCTTGTTCATACTGATCAATAAGTGCAAGGTACGGATTGCCATTTATGCCAAGCAACTTGCAGAAAGCTTCTTCCGTTCTGTACCCGTCTTCTTTCAGCTCGCAAATTTGGTTTTTAAACGCCGGTCCGTGGATCATAAGCAGATGGTCTTCAATTAAAAGGTGCTTATAACCCATCTGATCCCTGGATGGTATTTGCTGGCCGAATATTTCAAACTCAAAATTACCCTCGTGAAAATTAGCGGTAACCGTCTCATTGCCGTAGATAGCCGACTGGCTGGTGACAAACCCAGGTTTTTCCCCGAGAACAGCTTTTAAATAATTCTGAAATTCCAGCTTGTCAGCATAAGAACAGATGATGTCAACATCACTATCCGGCAGGTCCAGGTCCAAAGGGAGGCTGCCGACAACTATCGGATCGTAGGCAACAAGCAGGTCCAGTAAACCGCTTTTTTTCAATGTTTGATAAAGCTGTTGCTGCCTGATTGACCCTGTTTGTAAATATTCAATATTATTAAATTCAGCCATTTATGTAAAAAGACCTAAGGTAGGATTTATTCGTGTATAAATTGACCATCATACAGCTTACGTCAATCACCAGCTTTCATCGATACGAAGGTATTTACGGATATCCTTCCGCAGTTTGTCCAGCGTGGGCCGGTGATGTGCCCTGTTATGGTTAAAATCATTATAGACGCCAACCGGATCAAACACCGGTGCCGATTGGTTAGCGAAATAATGTCTGCCAAATTCGATCATAAAAGCTTCTAATTCGTGTTTAAGGATGATCGTCAGATTGCTGTTAATATCGTTACTAAGTTCTTTAAGGGTTACCTGCAGGCTTGTGGGCATAAAAGGATCAACGCTAAACTCACTTATTTTTTTGCTGAATTCAAAATTAACCTTGGTAAGGTAGATCTTATCTACTTCGACAACACCGGCTTTAAGCAATTCGAATTGTTCCTTACCCGGATATTTATCAGGAGCATCTGATTCTTTTGGCGCGTCTTTAAAAGAACTTACAATCTGCACATCCTTAAGGATATTACCGCTGCCGCAGGGGATCCAGCTGGAGATCTCGCCGCCCATCTTCTCCATGAGCTCCTTGTGGCCCTTAAATACAAACCCGTAAGCATCAAGCACCATCATCACATTTAGCTGAACCAGGTGTGTATAATCCAGCCCGGTGTCGAACGAATGATCGTGCTCTTTCAGCAATTGTAAAAAGTTAGACAATAATTCAGACTGCTTTTTTATTACCTCTGATCGAATGGGTTGCAAAACGGTTGCCCGTGCTCTCCTGTAGGTGAGTATGGCCACAATGGTAGCCGTTGCTGTAAAAACAAGGGTAGAAATATCCTTTAACCAGCTAATATTTTCCTGTATGTATTTGATCACCTCCATGGACAGTTCGCTTAGCTATTATGAATTTAAATCAGGTCCAAGTTCGTCGATGAACAGCCGCAGATCGGGCTTTTCAGGTAAATCTCTCAAAAAGACCCTGAGATCGTTTCCACTCTTTACGCTTTTCCATGTAGCCCCGACTTGCTTAAATCTGCGGTTCTCCAGACTGTTTATCATGCTGTTGCCCGCTCTGATTTCAGTGGTAGCCATTAACCTGCCTTCACCAAAACTTTTGAGTAAATGATTCACAATGGTTGAAGAAAATCTTTTACCTTCATATTCAGGTTCGGTGAAAAAATAACCCACTTCCCATTCATAGTCATTTGCGAGTGCCGGCAGGTTGGCTTTTGCTGTTCCGAAATCGCTTGGCGTTTTTGGTTTTATAGCCCCGATGGCCACAGGCTGTCCCCACGAAAATCCCATCCCTATGAGTTTGCACCGTTTCACTTTCGCTACCGTCGGGTCAAGTACTTTATTTTGCTTTTCCAACAGCTCAACAAAACTATTGATTTCATCATCTGTAAAGTCTGACGGCTTGCCGATCTTAAACGACTGGTCATTTACCCAGGGTACCAGTACGCCCGTATTTCTCCAGGCATTCCCGTCTGTCCGGTTATTGTACTTACCCTTATAACCTAATATATATAACAGGGACAGCTCGACGTACCAAATCCCAAGCTGAAGCGCCTGGTATTTCGCCCGAAGCGTAATTTTCTTCAGTTCAGCCCGCTTGGTCTCCTGGCCATGAACAAGTGCATTTCTTATTTTCACAAAAACTTCCGGCCCATCCTGCACATTGGGGATAGCAGCAAGTTCCTTAAAAGGAGGCGGAACGGCCGTATTGATCCTGAACTGATAAATTAATAAACGGATCTTATTTGCAGCGGACATACCCTCCGCATCGCCACCAATTATAACTTTCTGATGTTCCACGATCAGCCAATTGTAGATCAGTTCCAAAGCTGTTTGGATCAGAATGATGGAACCATCCACCATTCCTGCGTTGGAGTTGGCTTCCACATACCAGTGGATCGCTGTACTCAGGAAATCCTGGTCTGACTCCTCCTTCCAAAGTTTGTTGTAGGATTTCCAAAGCTGAGGCAGATCATTTAGAAACAGGATGTCGGACCAGCAATTGACATGTTTATGAATATCGATGGTATAGTTGGAGTAGTCCGTCCAAATATTCTGGCCCTCGTAGGCGCCGGTGTAAAACATCGGTGCCACTCTTCTCCCGTTCAGAAAATAGAGGAAATGATGAAAACGATCATGCCATTTGTGCAATTCTGCTAAATTGATCGGTCCCTTTTTCTTAGTAATTTTTCCGGCATAGGTGATCAAATAGCCGCCACTGTCATTAAGCCTCTCTTTTCGTTCTTTGTAGTCCCCCAGTTTATCAATTACGATATTATAGGGTTTGTCATCTAGAACCAGCCTCGACTTCTGCATTTTAACGCCCGTGGGCGTTATGTCTTTCACTGACCCACCGAGGAACTCGCGCATATTGGGAATTGAAAAGCTGACCTCAGTTACTGGAATACTGCTCTCTCCCCAAATAAATGCGTTCCCTTCGCCGCTGCAGGTCGGCTTATCGGTAAGGTCGATACCGGTAACATATATTTTGCCGGTTACTCTATTATCAATCAATATTTCACATTGTTCCAGCCAATTAAGCTTTGGATTTGGATCATCGACAAAAGAGCCTGTAAATTTTACCCCCATGTCCGGAAACCACTTGAAATATATCTCTCCATTTATCTTGTACGTTTTTCCCTGATTTCTAAGCGCAAAATCCCCCGTATAGATTTGAATAGTATCATTTGGATTTTCCATTGAAACCGGGGACAAGTTCCGTAGCGGTATATCTTTGAGTTGTTCGAGTAGTTGTTTGGACATATTAGAATGTTGCTATTAAATTGAACTGTTTTGTCACAATACCAAGCTAATCATGAACCGCTGATTAGGGTAAAGGATAGGTTATTTTCCTTTAATCTTTCCGCTACATGGGCAGCTGAAATTCCGGCATCCTTTGAAATTAACATACCAATGAGGTTACCGTCGACAGAGATTGGCCCCCCACTATAGTCCTTTGGCTCCCCATCAAAAAGGGGATAGTTAAATCTAAAGCCATTAGTAAACATACCATCGGGGCTGAATTCAAATATCTTTTCAAGTCCAGCACTGTTAAACTTGCCATTAAGTTTTGAATAGTTCATTCTAGACAAATCCCTTTCTTCTTCCGTTAACTCCGCTGTTTCTATTTCAGGAATTAATAATTCTCCCTTATTATAGACTATCAAATCATCTTCAGAGGCGGCGTCAGCTTCTTCTGAGCTATCGTCGTAAAGATCATCAATGCTCATGAGTGGCTGGTCGTCGGCAGCACCTTCGACATATTTTTTTCTGGCAAAGCCTTCCGTTAACAAATTTGTGCCTTCAGAAATACAAGTTGTATCTAAATTAAAAAACAGATTTTCACATCCGAGTACCAGGCGACCGATATAAAGGTCTTTATGGATCGGTGGAATCTGATTTTCCATATCCTCCCGCTCCCGGAAGATTTGGGTGATCGGCACTTTCTGGTAATCGATAATGGCATAATATGTACGTTCTTGTCCATTTAGGTCCTTTTTGAAGGTATGTGCGGCAGTAACAAAAATGCCATCTTTATTGATAAAAAATGCAGTGCCTATATTTATCCACGGTTCTTTAAGGTCGTCATATCCTACGATTGGAAATACTGCTGGTATAAGTTTTTTCAATGTTATATCTGGTTTAAGTTATGTGAGTTATCTCTACTACAAATATACTTAATTCACAACTCAATGACAGAGATGTCCGTCTGGAGGTCAGGTCATAATCAGCTCTATTTCTAATTTGCTCAACTGGGTTGAATCAAATTTTTACCAATCTAATCGCTTGAATTACCAAAAACAATTCAATTATATAGAATAATCGGACTATAAATTTTGCTATCAATAAAGGATAACTGAACATTATCTTTGAGTGCCAATATTTTTACTGATATATCTCAACTATGGTTTACGGCGATAGCTGGTACTTATCAAAAATTTAAGATAATTCGAAATGAGCTCAGATGGTGTAGAAGATAAAATCAAAGATTCTAAGTCCTCTACTTTATATTTATCCCAATTTACTTCTCAAATCCTCCATATCATCACTTATTTTATGATCCGAGACCTTAGCGTAAATCTGGGTTGTTTTTATACTAGAATGCCCCATCATCTTCGCCACTATTTCTATCGGGACTCCATTATTAAGCGTCACAGTAGTTGCAAAAGTATGCCGAGCAATATGAAAGGTTAATAGTTTATCAACTCCGCACAGATCGGCAATCTCTTTTAAATAAGCATTCATTTTTTGATTACTGATGACGGGAAGTAATAAATCATCTGCGATGCATTTTGGATGGGTTTCATATTTCTGGATAATCGACAATGCCATTGGAAGTAACGGAATTCTGGATAGGCTATCCGCTTTCTGCCTGTGGATGTAGATCCATAACCTTCCATCAATTCTTTTTCTCTTTCGGATTGTTTCAATTTTTGACATCCACATACGAAAGACCTGTATAACAGATGAATGAAATATGTCCCTTATATTGTATAACCTTTCAATTGGAAATTGTTTTTGTAGCAATACTTGCCAAGTCATCTTTAGTTAAAACTATTCTATCGACTTTAGTTGTTTTAGGATTGTAGTTTATGTAGGGGTCAACGGTTCGCCACCCGTTCCCTAAATAAATCCGAACAATCTTTCCTAAGTTTTTGATGTATTTGATTGCTGAATTATTTGCACAGTTACGTACGCCTCCGCAGATAATATTCAAATTCATTCAAAAACTCAAAGTTAATCTTGAGTACCGGAAGATCCGAAACGTTTTATTTCCATTCCATAAAATCACTGGTGTGAATCAAATCAGTTTCATTACGCTGAAGAGTGCTCTTTTCAAACTCTTGCCCAACTAAGCTCCGTATTTTTTAATTGTGGTTCTCAAAACAGATACCAAGGTTCTAACTTTTTCCGCTTTTCCAATAAAGCAGTTTTTCAATATATCACCCTTAATGTTTTCTTAAGTTGCTGACATCTTCAAGTGCAATTCATAAATTTCAAACTTAACATCGTCTAAAAAGCCATTCAATGTTTTAAAGATTGCTTTTGATCCTATAGCCCTGGCTTGATCCTGTATTTCATCTTTCAGGATCGCATTAACTAATAATTGTTAAATATAAAATCCACTAAGTTGTATACAAATTTATGTGTGCAAATCGTGTGCAAATAAAAAAGCCTCACTTTTTGAGTGAGGCTAAATGCTTGATTTTAAAGCTCCCAAGCCTGGGCTCGAACCAGGGACCCTCTGATTAACAGTCAGATGCTCTAACCAGCTGAGCTACTTAGGAGTTTCTGGTGAGTTCAAAAGCATTAACACTTATGCCCTTTCGGGAGTGCAATGTTCGGTATTTTAAATTAAATATGCAATCTTTGTAAAAAAATAAATTTATGAGCTTAGTTGTAATAGGCACAGTGGCTTTTGATGCCATTGAAACACCTTTTGGAAAAACAGATAAAATTGTGGGCGGAGCTGCAACTTATGCAAGTTTGGCTGCATCTTATCTTTATA
Organism: uncultured Pedobacter sp.; assembly: GCF_946480185.1. Next base: position 176,170 of record NZ_CAMLIG010000005.1, read on the forward strand.
ATAAAACAAAAATTGTTGCTGTTGTTGGCGATGATTTTCCTAAAGAAGACATCAAAGAAATTGAAAACCACGGAATTGACGTAGAAGGACTACAAATAAAAACAGGTGAAAAATCTTTCTTTTGGGCGGGCAAGTATCATAACGATATGAACAGCAGAGATACGCTTGTTACTGAATTAAATGTTTTGGCCGATTTTGATCCAATTATACCAGAATCATATCAAGATTGCGAATATTTAATGTTGGGCAATCTTACACCTCAAGTTCAACAAACCGTTATCAAGAGAATGCATAGGCGTCCAAAGCTGATTGTTATGGATACCATGAATTTTTGGATGGATATAGCAATGGATGACTTATTGCAGACCATTAAAATGGTGGATGTATTAACTATTAATGATGCTGAAGCTCGTCAGCTTTCTGGCGAATACTCACTGGTTAAAGCTGCTAAGAAAATCTTAGAGTTGGGGCCAAAATATTTAATCATTAAAAAAGGAGAACATGGCGCATTACTTTTTCATGGCGATCAAATTTTTTCAGCACCAGCCCTTCCTCTTGCAGAAGTATTTGACCCAACCGGAGCAGGAGATACTTTTGCTGGCGGATTTATTGGCTACCTTGCAAAAGTAGGAACCATCAATTTTTCGAATATGAAAAATGCCATAATTTTCGGTTCTGCGTTGGCTTCTTTCTGCGTAGAGAAATTCGGAACAGAAAAAATTAAACACCTAAGTCAAGACGAAATAGAGGCTAGAGTAAAAGAGTTTGTAAGCCTAAGCAGTTTTATTATATAAAGCAAAACAAGATAAAGCATAGAATCCTGCTGGACAATGTTCCGTCAGGATTTTATTTTTTCGTTAAAGCTAATTTTAATTAAAAACAACCTATATTTAATCTTCTACATCAGGGCATATAAATCTTTCATAAAAAACATTTTTTGTATGAGCAAGTTTTTTAGGCATAAAATACAGGTGTTTCTTTCTGCCATTTGCGTCATAATTTTTATGTTAAATGCCTATCAATGTACCGCATACACAAAAACAAATACGCCAATAAAGCTTCAGTTGAAATGGCGTAATCAATTTCAATTTGCTGGCTACTATGCTGCAAAAATTAAAGGTTACTACGCAGACAAGGGCTTAGATGTAACCATATTGCCTGGCGGACCCGGAATATCTCCGGTAGATAATGTAATTAGTGGCAAGGCCGACTTTGGTGTGTTTGACCCAGGAATTCTACTAAAAGAACATACCGGTAAGCCTTTAGTAGTTTTAGCTACAATTATGCAGTCTTCTGGCTATTGCATCATCAGTTTAAAAAGCAAAAATATCTTGAAACCTTCGGACTTAGTTGGAAAAAAAGTTCTGGTAGAACGTAATCAGGGATGGAGCGTATTTAAAGCTATTTTATTAAAAGAAGGTATAAGTTTAGATAATATTCAAATCATAGATCGGAAAAAGGATTCTGAAGAAATCCTAAACAATCAAGCCGACGCTGTAGTTACTTACATTGCTTCGCAACCTCAAAGAATAACATCAATGGGTTACCAGATCAACATCATGCGACCAGAAGAATATGGTGTTGATTTTTATGGAGATATTTTATTTACAACGCGAGAAGTTGCTTATAAAGACACAAAGAGAACCGACGATTTTATTGAAGCATCTTTAAAAGGCTGGAAATATGCTTTATCTCATCAAGATGAGCTGATTGATTATATACTCACTTTGCCAGATGTTAAAGCTTACGGTGTAACCCGAGAAGAACTAAAATATGAAGCGAGGGAAATCGAAAAATTAATTATGCCTCAACTTGTGGAAATTGGACACAGCAATTTAGGCCGGTGGCAATATATGCTAACTCTTTTCCAAAAGTTAGGCATTGCTGATAAAGAGTTCTCGCTTAAAAATTTTCTTTATGATTCTGAACAAAACACATATTCCCGCTGGCTGCTACCAATAATATATGTATTAATTATAATTCTGATAGGTATTGTTATCGTGATGCTTATTAACCTACAGCTGAGAAAAAGCGTAGCCATTAAAACTGCGGAATTGAGAACTGAAATTGAACAACGAAAGCTTGCAGAGCAATTGGCAAATGAAAGTAAGGAACAAATTGAATTAATTTTAAACAGCTCAAACATTGGTTTATGGGACATAGAGTTAGCTGAAAACAAAACAAGTTTTAATCAACAGTTTAAAGAAATTTTAGGCTATCCAAAATCGTATAATTTTAGCGAGGAAGATTTTTTCAAAAAGATTCATCCTGAGGATCTCTCGAGTGCGCAAAAAATATTTACTCCTCTACAAGAAAACACCACTTTAAATAAAATGGTTCAGTTTAGGCTGGAAGATGCAAAGGGGGAATACATCCACGTTTTATCATCATCAAAATTATTGTTTGATAACGATAAACCTTTTAAAACATCGGGCGTATTGCTAAGCATTAATGAATTAAAACAAAAAGAATCAGAGATTTTAAAAGTTTCGGAAGAATTGGTTAGGCGAAATAACGAATTAAAAAAATTCGCCTACATTACTTCTCACAACCTCCGTGGGCCGGTAGTTAATATTTCTGCCTTATCAGAAATGGTTAACACGACTGCACTGGACGTGGAAAATGCTTTGATTTTTGAAAAAATCAAGGAATCAATTTACAAATTAGAAAATACCTTGGATGACCTTATTGAGGTGGTTTCGCAGGAGAAAGTGCATAATCACAATATCGTAAAATTTAATATCGAAGAGCAGATAAATTCAGTAATCCATGCTATCGAAAATCAAATTAAAGAATCGGGAATCACTTTTAATTTCGATTTACAGGTAACCGAAATTGCCTATCCTAAACATTATTTTGAAAGCATTATTCTTAATTTAATTACCAATGCAATTAAATACAGATCGCCGTCACGCTTACCTGTTGTTCATATAAAAAGTTTCGCAAAAGATGAATACATTGTCTTAAAATTTTCTGACAACGGAATAGGGATAGATCTATCAAAAAATAAATCTAAAATATTCGGTCTTTACCAGCGTTTTAATACCGAAATAAAGGGAAAGGGAATTGGGTTATTTATCATAAAATCACACATCGATTCACTAAACGGAAAAATTGAAGTGGATAGTGTTTTAGGTGAAGGCACAACTTTTACGATATCTTTTCAAAAAACAAAAAGTACATAAATTAAGCTTAGCTAATATAAATTTTAAGAGACAACAGTAGGTGTTTAAACTCTTAATATTTGACTAGATTTGCATTTAAATATCCGAAAATGAAAAAATATTTATTGCTGCTAACGCTTATTTGCGCTCTATTTGCATTTACCCAACCGGCGGAGGTTTATAAGATTGACCTAAAGCGTTCTAAAGTTGAGTGGACCGGCAGAAAAGTCACCGGTTTTCATACAGGACAAATAAAAGTATCTTCTGGGCAATTAAATATTATCAATAGCAAAATTGCCGGAGGGACGATAAAAATTGACATGAATAGCATTAGCTGTACTGACTTAAAAGGTTCTGATGCGTTAAAACTTTTAGGGCAATTAAAATCTGATGATTTCTTCAGTACAGACAATAATCCTTTTTCAACATTTATCATTACAAAAGTTGAATATCAGGGAGAAGATAAAGCTATAATAACAGGTAATTTAATTATTAAAGGGGTTTCTAACACGTTAACTTTCCCGGCAATTATTAAACATAAAAACGGAATTGTAGTGGCGGTGGCTACGGAAGTAAAGGTGGACAGAACAAAATATGGAATTAAATATGGTTCCAAAAGCTTTATCGCCGACCTTGGCGACAAGGCCATTTCCAACGATTTTGAGCTGGATATCACAATTGTTGCTAAAAAATAATTTCGTTACATCAAACAAATACTAAAAACCATTGTTAACCGTTACGTGTTGCTAAAAAATAATTTCGTTACATCAAACAAATACTAAAAACCATTGTTATTCGTTACGATTAACTGTTTTGTAACATTAATACTATTAGGTGTTTTTTTAACCAATTAGGCTTATTAATTGTTAAACAAAAAATTGTTTCTATTACAAGAGAAAAGTTAAAATAAATAAATTTCTTGTAACATAGCCAGATTGAACGCCGTATAAACAGCAAAATGGACAAAGAGCTTCTACAAATTTTAATTATTGATGACGATGAAATTAACAATTTTATAGCGTCAAGATTAATTGATAAAATTCCGGTAAAAACAAAAATAAATACCCGCTTGAACGGACTGGAAGGATTAAACTATATAAAATCCAATTTAGAGAATCAAGAGAATTTACCTGACATCATTTTTTTAGATATCAATATGCCTATTATGAACGGCTGGGAATTTTTAGAAGAGTTTGAGCAAATAAAAAATACAATCGATAAAGATGTTTACGTCAACATGCTTTCTTCATCTGTTTACAATGATGATATTACCAAAGCCAAAACGTATTCAACGGTAAACAGGTTTATTTCTAAGCCTTTAACGGTAGAAAAAATAAAAGAGCTTTACGTTTCTTTAAATATTATCGATTAATTTCATTTATAATTATTGCATCATCTTTTAAGGTTACTTTTGCGATAGCTTTAGCCTTTGCGTGATAAAATAAACAAGTCCAATTTCCTTCAACAGCTTTTTTACCGTATTCAATTCTTAATTCCATTGCTTTTCTGCCATCTAAATCGTACTTCGCAATAAATCTACGTTGTAGCTGTTCTGGCTCTGGCACAATGTCGGCCCCAAAGAAAATATGCTCTCCGTTTTCTTCAATATGAAAAACCTGATGAAACTCGGTATGCCCGCCGGTAACTTCATAGCTTATTTCATCATTAATCTTTCCGTCTCCCTCTAAAAAAACAACCTGTCCTGAGCGTTGTAATACGTCAAAAATTTCTGTTTTATAAGATTTTGAACTGCTGCTGTAAGCGCTTTCCCATTCTCCACTTTGTATGTAATAATCGGCATTTGGAAAACTTACTGATAAACTTCCGTCCGTGTTTTTTACCATTCCGCCACTGTGGTCAAAATGCAAATGCGACATTAAAACTTTGGTTACATCGTCAACAGCATAGCCCGCTTTTTTGATGTTTTCATGCAACACCAAATTGCCAGCTTCATCATTATATCCTAATCCGGTATCTATTAAAATTAAATCTTTGGATGTCTCCACCAAAAATGGCTGGATGTAAACAAACAGTGAGGCCGGACGGTCGCTTGGCTTGTCAACATCAGGATTAAACGGAATAAATCTTTTGGAGGCATCTACAGAATAAGATCCTTCAAGCAAGGCTACAACTCTCAAATCGAAAATATAAAATAAATAAAACCCGGTAAAATGCTGATTTTGTATTGCTGAACACCTACATTAAAATGTATATTTACGGGTGATTCAAAGCAAATATATGGAAAAAAGGTGGGTGACGCAGGAAAAAGCTGATGCACAATTGGTTGAAAAAATAGATGCAGAACTTAAGGTTGGCCAAACCCTTGCAAGCATGATGGTGAGGCGTGGATTAAATTCTTTGGAAGAAGCAAAAGCTTTTTTTAGGCCACAAATATCACAATTACATGACCCATTTCTGATGAAGGATATGGTTGCCGCGGTAATCAGAATCGAAGAAGCCATTGCAAATAATGAGAAAATTTTAATCTACGGAGATTACGATGTGGACGGTACCACATCTGTGGCGCTTACATATTCATTTTTTAAACAGCTCCACCATCAAATAGATTATTATATCCCAGATAGGTACAAAGAAGGTTACGGCATTTCCACAGAAGGAATTGATTATGCTTTTAATCATGGTTATACTTTAATTATCGCTTTAGATTGCGGTATAAAGTCGATTGACAAGGTAGTTTACGCAAATGAGAAAAATATCGACTTCATTATTTGTGATCATCACCTTCCGGGAGATGAATTACCAAAAGCCGTTGCCGTTTTAGATCCAAAAAGAGCAGATTGCGAATATCCTTACAAAGAACTTTCGGGTTGTGGACTAGGTTTTAAACTGATACAAGCTTATGCCTTAAAAAACAATATTTCATTTAAAAATGTAGAATGCTATTTAGATTTGGTAGCGGTTAGTATTGCTTCTGATATTGTGCCAATTACTGGTGAAAACCGAATTCTGGCTTATTTTGGGCTAAAACGATTGAACGAAAACCCTTGTAACGGCTTGCAGGCTTTAAAAGAACTTTCGGGTAAAACAGATGATTTTACCATTACTGATATTGTTTTTTCTATTGGTCCACGCATCAACGCGGCGGGTAGAATTGACGACGCTAAAAAATCCGTAAAATTACTGATTGCCAGCTCTACAGAAACTGCCGAAGATGCGAGTTTAATTGTGAATCTCAAAAACTCCGAAAGGAAAGAATTTGATGCCAATATTACCGAACAAGCTTTGGCCATGATTATAAATTCTCCAGAAATGGAAAATCGCAAATCAACTGTTGTTTATCACGAAAACTGGCACAAAGGTGTAATTGGCATCGTAGCGTCCCGCTTGACGGAAAAATATTACCGCCCAACCATTGTTCTTACGCAATCAAACGGCATGGTTTCTGGTTCTGCCCGTTCTGTTTTAGGATATGATTTATACGAAGCTTTAACCGCCTGCAGTGATTTATTGGAGCAATATGGCGGACATAAATACGCCGCTGGCTTAACCATGAAAGTAGAAAATGTGGAGGCTTTTAGTCAGCGGTTTGAAGAGGTGGTTTGCGCATCCATCACAGATAATCTGTTAACCCAAGGTATTGATATTGAGGATGAGATTTGTTTGAGTGAGATTGACGCCAAATTTTTTAGAATTTTAAACCAGTTTGCACCTTTTGGTCCGCAAAATATGGCACCCGTTTTTTTAAGTAGAAATGTATCTTCGTACCGGTATGGAAGTATTGTGGGCAACAACCATTTAAAAATGACGATTAGGCAAAAGGATAGCCCTTTGTTTGATTGTATTGCCTTTGGTTGCGGCGATTATTTGGAGCAAATTAACATGGGGAAACCTTTTGATGTTTGTTACACCATTGAACAAAATGTGTGGAAAGATCGCAAAAGCATTCAGCTAAACATTAAAGGGATTAGAACTTATTAAAACATGATATTAAGAGCAGAAAACCTGATTAAAAAGTACAAACAAAGGGTGGTGGTAAACAACGTTTCCTTTCATGTTGGACAGGGTGAAATTGTGGGTTTATTAGGCCCCAACGGAGCGGGAAAAACCACTTCATTTTATATGATTGTAGGTTTAATTCGCCCAAATGAAGGGAAGGTTTTTTTAGAAGATGAAGATATCACCAGCGACCCCATGTACAAAAGAGCGCAAAAAGGCATCGGCTATTTGGCACAGGAAGCTTCTGTTTTTAGAAAGCTAAGTGTGGAAGACAATATTTTGGCGGTGTTGGAAATGTCTGAATTATCAAAAGAGGAACAAAAAGATAAACTGGAAACTTTGATTGATGAGTTTAGTTTACACAGAGTTAGGAAAAATCGCGGAGATTTACTTTCTGGAGGGGAGCGCAGAAGAACAGAAATTGCCAGAGCATTAGCCGCCGATCCCAAATTTATTTTGTTGGATGAGCCTTTTGCAGGAGTTGACCCTATTGCGGTGGAAGAAATTCAGATGATTGTGGCAAAGTTAAAGCACCGAAACATCGGGATTTTAATAACAGACCATAATGTTAACGAAACGCTATCTATTACAGACAGAGCTTATTTATTAACCGAAGGAAATTTGATGTTAAGTGGTACGCCACAAGAAATTGCAAACAACGAAATGGCGAGGAAATTTTATTTGGGAGAAAGTTTTGAGTTAAAGATTAAGAAGTTTTGATTTAGGTGGTTAGTTTGCTAGGTTGCTGGTTGGTTAGGCTTATCAAACGTTTTAAACATATAATCTACCACGCAACTCTGATGAGCTATTTTAACCAATTCAACTAAAACACCATGCAAATCCTAACCAACGAACAAACCAACAAGCTTACCAACTAAAAATGACAATAGTAAACTCTTTCTTAAACTGGTACATGAAAAAGCGTATGCACCAGATTGAACTGTTTATGAAGTACCCGGATGAGGTGCAGGAAGAATGGTTTGGCTGGCTGATTAATGACGCTGTGGGAACGCAATGGGGAAAAAAGTATGATTACCGATCGATAGAAAATATCAATCAATTTAAGGAACGTGTACCGGTACAAAATTACGATACGCTAAAACCTTATATCGAAAAAATGCTGAACGGCGAGCAAAATGTGCTTTGGCCATCGGAAATAAAGTGGTTTGCAAAATCATCTGGCACTACCAGCGATAGAAGCAAATTTATCCCCGTAAGTGAGGAATCTTTGGAAGACTGCCATTTCCGTGGCGGAAAAGATATGTTGGCTATTTACTGCAACAATCGCCCCGACGCTAAAATGTTTACCGGCAAAAGTTTAGTTTTAGGAGGTAGTCATCAAATCAATCAACTCAGTCCAGATTCTTTTTACGGAGATTTATCTGCGGTAATTATAAAAAACCTTCCGTTTTGGGCAGAAATGCTACGAACGCCTGATATGTCCATTGCTTTGATGGATAATTACGAAGAAAAAATCGAGAAAATGGCCCACGCTACTCTCTGCGAAAATGTAACAAATATTGCTGGCGTTCCCACTTGGACCATCGTTTTAGCGAAACGAGTTTTAGAAATCACGGGCAAAAGCAACCTTATGGAAGTTTGGCCAAATTTAGAACTCTATGTCCATGGAGCAGTAAATTTTGAACCTTACCGCGAGCAGTTTAAGCGCTTAATAGACAATCCAAACATGTATTATTTGGAAACTTATAATGCTTCCGAAGGTTTTTTCGGGATTCAGGACCAAAGCGATTCGTCGGATTTATTGCTGATGCTAGATTATGGGATTTTCTACGAGTTTATCCCGATGGAAGAAGTGGATAGAGAGTTTCCCGAAACAGTTTCTTTATCCGAGGTAGAATTAGGTAAAAACTACGCAATGGTCATCAGTACCAACGCAGGCTTGTGGCGCTACATGATTGGCGATACGGTGAGTTTTACTACCAAAAATCCTTACCGATTAAAAATCACCGGCCGTACCAAACACTTTATTAATGCTTTTGGCGAAGAAGTAATTATTGATAATGCCGAAAAAGCTTTAAGCAAGGCTTGCGCCGATACTGGAGCGCAGATAAAAGATTATACTGCTTGCCCAATTTATTTCAGTGGTGATGAAATGGGAGCGCATGAATGGATTATTGAGTTTGAGAGAAAACCAAAAGAATTTGAGCGTTTCATTGATATTTTAGACAATACTTTGCGTGAAGTAAATTCCGATTATGATGCCAAACGTTTTAAAGATATGGCCTTACGTCGGCCAAAAGTTCATATTGCACCTAACAATTTATTCTATAATTGGTTAAAAGCAAAAGGGAAATTAGGCGGTCAACATAAAGTGCCTCGTTTGGCCAATGAACGTAAATATGTTGACGAATTATTGGAGATGATGAAGTAATATTTCTTTTTTCCTAAATTAAGCACTTAAATTTACAATATGTCAGCTTGTAAACTATCCGTAAACATCAATAAAATTGCCACATTAAGGAACTCGCGTGGCGGAAATAATCCAGATTTAGTTAAAACGGCTTTAGATTGCGAACGTTTTGGTGCACAAGGAATTACAGTACATCCTCGTCCGGATGAAAGACATATCCGTTACCAAGATACTTTTGATTTAAAAGCTAAAATCACCACGGAATTTAACATTGAAGGCAATTGCCAGGAGCAGAAATTTGTGGATTTGGTATTGGCAAATCAACCTGCACAGGTTACTTTAGTACCCGATGCTTTGGGGCAAATCACCAGCAACCATGGTTGGGATACCATTAAATATCAAAATTATTTACAGGACATCATCGGTGTTTTTAAAGAAGCAAATATCCGTGTTTCTATTTTTGTAGATCCCAATCCAGAAATGGTAGAAGCTTCCAAAACTACCGGGACGGACAGAATTGAGCTTTACACTGAAGCTTATGCGAGTGGTTTCCATGCGGATAAAGAAAAAGCCATTTCTCCTTATATTATCGCCGCAAAAAAAGCGAATGAGTTGGGTATCGGTATCAACGCCGGCCATGATTTAGATTTGCACAATCTAAAATATTTTGCAGCAAACATTCCCGGCTTATTGGAAGTAAGCATTGGCCATGCCCTAATTTGCGATGCCTTATATTTAGGTTTAGAAAATACTATTCAACGTTATTTATACCAATTAGCATGATTGATTTAGTTCATCATGATTAAAAAACTCTCTCTTGCCGAATTTTTAGAAAATGCAAAAACCACTTTAGTGGTAGATGTTCGTACACCTTTAGAATTTGCGCAGAGCCACATCCCAGGAGCCGTAAATATCCCCATTTTCAGTAATGAAGAACGTGTAATTGTGGGCACAGCATATAAACAACAAGGTCGCCAACCGGCCATTTTGTTAGGTTTCGAAATTACCGGCCCAAAATGGGCAAATTTTATTCGGCAAGCAGAAGTTTTAGCGCCTGATAAAAACATATTGGTCCATTGTTGGCGAGGTGGAATGCGTAGTGGTGCAATGGCTTGGGCTTTTAATTTATACGGATTTAACGTTGCTACGCTTGAAGGTGGTTATAAAGCTTTTCGCCGATTTGGCTTGGATGCTTTCGAAAAAAACTATCCATTTACAGTTTTAAGTGGCAACACAGGTTCTGCAAAAACCAAAATTTTGGAAGAGCTGAAAACATTGGGCGAACAAGTTGTGAATTTAGAGGATTTGGCTCAACACCAAGGTTCTTCTTTTGGCTCTATGAACAAACTCACACAACCGTCACAAGAGCAATTTGAAAACCTTTTGGGTTTAGAATTGCAAAAACTAAATCTTCAGAAACGCATTTGGATAGAAGACGAAAGTGTAACCATCGGAAAAAGAGTGATCCCCAAAAATATTTGGAAACAATTACGTTCTGCACCGGTTGTTAAAGTGGAAATGCCCAAATCCGAGAGAATAGAATTTTTAAATAATGACTACGGCTCGTTAGATAAAGAGTTTTTGAAAGAAGCCGTACAGCGGATTAGTAAAAGGTTAGGTCCTTTAGAAACGAAACTCACTTTACAGGCAATTGATGAAAACCGGATGCGTGATTTCATTAATCAGGTTTTGATTTATTACGATAAAACTTATAGCCGTGGCTTAGGAATAAGGGATAAAAGCACCATTCATCCCATTATTTTTGAACATATTAACCCAAAACAAAATGCAAAGGATATTTTAGCCTTTGCGGAGCAAACAATTAAACTATAAAATGGAAGATATCAAACTTACTCAATATTCTCATGGCGCAGGTTGCGGATGTAAGATCTCGCCTGCCGTTTTAGATACAATTCTGCACAGTTCCATAAAGTACGAAGCAAGCAAGAATTTATTGGTGGGGAATGATACTCGGGATGATGCCGCAGCCTACGATTTAGGAAACGGAACAGCATTGATTTCTACCACTGATTTTTTTATGCCCATTGTGGATGATGCTTTTGATTTCGGGAGAATTGCTTCTGCAAATGCCATTTCTGATGTTTATGCCATGGGTGGAAAACCGGTATTGGCGATTGCTATTTTGGGTTGGCCAATTGATAAACTAGCGCCCGAAGTAGCTCAAAAAGTTTTGGAAGGCGCTCGATCCATTTGTGCAGAAGCGGGGATTACGCTTGCTGGCGGACATAGCATTGACTGCCCCGAACCTGTTTTTGGTTTAGCTGTGAACGGAATTGTGGATATCAAAAGCTTAAAACAAAACTCCACAGCAAAAGCTGGATGCAAGCTTTATTTAACCAAAGCTTTGGGCGTGGGTATTTTAACTACTGCACAAAAGAAAGGGATTTTAAAAGCAGAACATCAAAACATCGCACCTGCTTCTATGGCGAAACTGAACTCTATTGGTGAGTTGATTGGCAAATTGGATTACGTTACCGCCATGACTGATGTCACTGGTTTTGGTTTGTTAGGGCATCTTTCCGAAATGTGCGAAGGAAGTAATTTACAGGCAGAAATTGAGTTTGAAAAAGTCCCTCGTTTAAACGTGATTGATGAGTATTTAGAACAGAAATCTGTTCCTGGTGGAACAAATAGAAACTGGGCAAGTTATGGCCATAAAGTAGGAGAAATTACAGAACGTAAAAAGCATATTCTTGCAGATCCTCAAACTAGCGGTGGATTATTAGTAGTTGTTGAAGCCAATCATACCGCGGAATTTGAAGCTTTATTAAAGGCAAACGGAATTCTGGCAGAAAGCTGTGTTTCCTTTGGTCAGTTAAAAGAAAAAAAAGGAGATAACTGGATTGAAGTGAAGTAATTTTAATTAATGCAAAAAAGTCTCCAAATTACGTGTGTGAACTTTGACATCGGTTTAAAAGATGAAGTCTTGCTAAAGTTTTAAAAGCCAAACTGTTAAAAAACGAGATGAAATTAAATATTTAAAAAAGATAGGACAATAAAAAAGCCCCAAATCTAAAGATTGGGGCTTTTTTGGGTGTGGTGCCTGCTGGGATCGAACCAGCGACACAAGGATTTTCAGTACTGCGTAACGAAGCGCTAAATCGCGCTTCATTCCTTTGCAAATGCGTTTTATAATTCAAAGAGACACAATGAGAGACAAATGTTCATTGAAGTCAAAATTTCTTTATCAGAAGATTTAAACAAAAGAGGATTCATTTATTACTATTTAAACGGTAAGCGCTACAAAGATTATTGCGGTAAAAAATTCGAATTAGATATTTACCCCAATTCTATTAAAAACTACAATGAGCGCCTAAAAGCACTTAGACAATTGGCTTATGAAGTTACGAGAATTTTAGAAAACGGTTGGAGCCCACAGGCAGGAGCAATTAGTAAGATAAATGTTGTAAAACCTTTAATCACACTTAAAACTGCTCTTAAAAGTGTCCTTACGGAAAAACTAAACTCTAACCTTAGCAACGTCTATAAAAGAGATCTAAATCAGGTCTGTAATTCTCTC
>NZ_CAMLIG010000006.1 GCF_946480185.1 uncultured Pedobacter sp.
CACCAACCGCTGTTCTACATTTCTGATGGTACGGGAATAACACTACAGGACAATTTCCTTGCGGTTGGTGTTATCACCAACCGCTGTTCTACATTTCTGATGGTACGGGAATAACACTACAGGACAATTAGGAAACTACGCCATAAAAAAAAGACAATTCTCCTTGCGGTTGGTGATAACACCAACCGCTGTTCTAAAATCCTCCCCGGCTCATTGCTGCCGGAAGGGCTAGAAACTTTTTTTTCCGCAAAAAAAGTATCCAAAAACCCGAGTGGAGCGAACACATGAAAGCCTTAAAAAACAATACATAAATTGAATAAACTCTCGCCCTTGGCATTTGCTACAGCGGTAATGCTTTTACTTCTTCATCACTTCCGCAAATGCTAAGGGCGAATTTATCGGTTAAGGAAGGGTTGTGCGTTTAGGCTTGCTTTGTGGGAGCTCCTTTGTTGCACTGTTCTCCCACCCAACCCGTCATCACTAGGAGTGCAACGACGTGGTGATCTCTGTGTTTCTTGCACTATGTGCACTGGTGTCTCTTCTTTTCTGCTCTACTATCTAATTTCACCTTCCTTGGAACGGGTTCCCGGCTCATTGCAGCCGGAAATAACCATATTCTTGAGTGCCTTTAAAAAACAATTGATAGCAACGAAAAAAGGCTAGAAACTTTTTTTTCCGCAAAAAAAGTATCCAAAAACCCGAGCGGAGCGAACACATGAAAGCCTTAAAAAACAATACATAAATTGAATAAACTCTCGCCTGCGCCATTTGCTACAGCGGTAATGCTTGAACTTCTTCATCACTACCGCAAATGCCAAGGGCGAATTTATCGGTTAAGGAAGGGTTGTGCGTTTAGGCTTGCTGGGCGCTCTTAAAATTCCTTGCGGTTGGTGATAACACCAACCGCTGTTCTACATTTCTGATGGTAGGGGAATAACATACTCACTACAGGACAATTAGGAAACTACGCCATAAAAAAACCGACAATTCTCCTTGCGGTTGGTTTTATCCCATCCGCTTTTCTAAATTTCTGATGGTACGGGGATAACATACTGACTACAGGACAATAGGAAACTATGCCATAAAAAAACCGACAATTACCGGTTTAAAGTTTCTGCGTGAGGGATAGCAGCGGAAATCCTTTTTGCTTTTTCGGCAAAAAGATTGTAACGAATAGCCCGACCCGCATTTTCTGCGGGTCACGCCATTATTTTATTTATTTGCTTTCTGTTTAAAGTATGTTTTCTGCGGATATCCACCTCCGCCGGCGGGTTTTTCTTTCGAATCTCCTCTTCTAGAATTTCCGGATGATGACTTATTGGCACCAGATCTATTCCCTCCTCCCTGAGAAAAACCTCTTGTTCCTCTTCTATCATCGGCTTTTTTCTCTGATCTCGCTCCTGTAAAAGGAAAAGGATGATCCTCGATAACTGGAATATTTTTGTTGATTAATTTATGGATGTCTTTTAAGAATTCTTTTTCATCGGCATCACAAAAAGAAAGTGCGGTTCCGTTTGCTCCGGCTCTACCAGTACGGCCAATGCGGTGAACATAGGTTTCTGAAATATTCGGGATTTCGTAATTAATTACATAAGCCAATTCATCAATATCAATGCCTCGGGCGGCAATATCCGTAGCTACCAAAACCCTTAGTGACTGGTCTTTAAACTGTGCCAAAGCATTTTGTCGGGCATTCTGTGATTTATTTCCGTGGATGGCAGCCGCTTTTATTCCTTTGGCATTTAACACCTTCACAATTTTATCTGCACCGTGTTTGGTACGGGTAAAAACCAAAGCTGTTTTAATCTCCTTGTTTTCCAAAATGTGCAATAAAAGATCGTTCTTATTGTTTTTATCAACGTAATATAAAAACTGGTTGATGGTGTCAGCGGTTGAAGAAACCGGAGTAACTTCTACCCTTACCGGATTATTTAATATGGTATTGGCCAGTTTGGTAATTGCCGGTGGCATGGTTGCCGAGAAAAACAGCGACTGTCTTTTGGCAGGTAATAAAGCAATCAGTTTCTTTACATCATGGATAAAACCCATGTCCAGCATCCTATCGGCTTCATCCAGCACAAAAAAGTTGATATCGCGTAAGCTGATGAAACGTTGGTTGATTAAATCTAACAAACGGCCGGGTGTTGCAATTAAAATATCAACGCCTCTTTGCAGTACATCTGTTTGTGCTTTTTGTCCAACGCCACCAAAAACAACGGTATGGCTAAGGTGTAGGTTTTTACCATAATCAGCAAAGCTTTCTCCAATTTGTATTGCCAGCTCACGTGTAGGCGTAACAATTAATGCTTTTATCTTGCGTGAACCTTTTTGTTGTGGACCCTGTTTGTGCAATAATTGCAAAATAGGGATGGCAAACGCCGCTGTTTTACCCGTTCCGGTTTGTGCGCAACCTAATAAATCTCTTTCTTGCAATAACAACGGGATTGCTTGTGCCTGTATAGGCGTAGGTTTTGTGTATCCCTGAGTGCTGAGCGCTTTTTGAATAGGCTCAATTAATTCTAATTCTGAAAATGTCATATATCTTTTTTTAAGGAAAAGCACATATCAACATCTTGAAAAGGCAAACCTTATTTTTTGCGAAGTTACGGCTAATAATTGGGAAATAAGCTAATGCCATTTCCTTGGTGTTTTAGACTTGATAAATCAAAGAATTTATTGGAATAGCCTAATGATTTTGACTTAATTTGTAGCTGATAAATTAAAAACAAAATGCGCTCCTCTTTATTTTTTGTAATCTGTATTGCTTTTTTGGCAAGTTGTTCTCCTAAACCTTATCAAAAAGAAGCTAAAATTCAGCAAGACAAGGTAAACCAAGTCATTACAAAAATTGATGAGCATCAAGCTCCCGAACTTTTCGACAGCTTGGGAAATGCTTTAAAAACATCCTATATCCCCACTGTAAATTTTGGGAGCCGCCGCCCGGATTTTGTAATTATCCACCATACTGCACAAGATTCTTTGTCGCAAACCATTAAAACGTTTACCCTAGAACATACGCAAGCTAGCGCTCATTATATAGTGAGCAGAACCGGCGAAGTGGTACAAATGTTAAGTGATGATTTACGGGCATGGCATGCCGGCGCCAGTAAATGGGGAAATAATTATGATATGAACTCCTGCTCTATCGGTATTGAGCTGGACAACAACGGCATTGAACCTTTTAGCGAAGAACAAATTAACAGCTTGTTGATTTTATTGACGAAGCTTAAAGCAACCTACAACATCCCTACTTCTAATTTTATTGGCCATAGCGATGTTTCTCCAAAAAGAAAAGCTGACCCCAGTATTTTATTTCCTTGGAAAAGGTTAGCGGACGCAGGTTTCGGCTTATGGTATGATATGCCCAATACCCCACCGCCGGCAGGTTTTGATGTAGAAAGTGCTTTACGCCGAATTGGATACGATACCAGTAATTTACCCGCGGCCATTATTGCTTTTAAAAGGCACTTTGTACAAATAGAACTGAGTGCCGTGATGACCGCATGGGACAAATGCGTACTTTATAATTTATACAAGAAGTATTGATTTTAAGTAGGCGCAAGCAGGGCAGAAGTATAAAGTAACGTGAGTTTTGGGTCTTTTCTTTAGCTTAAAACTATTCTAACTGGCAATTTCAGCCTTCTTGCACAAGCTTTTTTCATTCTTGTTTGTTTCATTGTTCGGTATTCAAGAGTGCTTTGCAATTTTTCATTGTTTGTTTATTTCATTGTTCGGTATTCAAGAGTGCTTCGCAATTATTCGGTTTCTTTGTTGTCTTTCTTTTGTCCTCATGAATGCTCCGCAGTTTTTCATTCTTGTTTACTTTTTTTAAAGAAATTCAAGAATACTTTGTATTTCCTGCCCTCATGCCGGGCAATGGCAGGCACTTTTATTCAAAGTATTTATTTTTCTTTTTGGCTTTCATGAATGCTCCGCATGTTTCCGAAAAAAGTTCCCAAACCCGAGCGGAGCGAACGCATGAAAGCCTACGAAAAGCAATAATTAAATTGAATAAACTCTCGCCTGCGCCGGTTGATACAAAGGCAGTGCTATTATTTCTTTATCATTCCCGCAACCGCCAAGGGCGAATTTATCGGTTACGGAAAGGTTGTGCTTTTAGCCTTGCTTTGTAGGCGCTCTTAAAATAGCAGAGCCAGGCGATTGAGTAGGCCGCTCAAGAGGACGGAAAGACTGTGCGTAAATGCCTTTTTTAATATGTTCCTGCTGTTAAAGTAGCATCTCAAAATCAAAATCCTCCCGGCTCATTGCCGCCGGAAGGGCTAGTAACTTTTTTTCCGCAAAAAAGTCACCAAAAAACTCTCCGCTGCGCCATTTGCTACAATGGTTGTGCTTTTATCCCTTCATCGCTACCGCAAATGCCAAGGCGGAATTTATCGGTTACGGAAAGGTTTTGCTTTTAGCTTGTATTGTTGGCGCTCCTTTGTTGCACTGTTCTCCCACCCAGTCCGTCATCATGAGGAGTACAACGACGTAATGATCTCTTCATCTCTTGTGCTAAAATGCCTAATACTTAAAATCCTCCCGGCTCATTACCGCCAGAATGGCTAGAAACTTTTTTTCATTTGTTGTTTATTGCACTGGTTGGCATTCAAGAGTGCTTCGCAGTTTTTTTCCGCAAAAAAAGTGACCAAAAACCCGATCGGAGCGAACACATGAAAGCCAATAAAAACACTAAATAAATTGAATACTTGAGCGTAGCGGATGCTTGAATACCTTTGAAAACATATTAAAACCTTAGTTCGATTATTAATTTACAGGTAAAGATGGGCCGAGAAGCTGTCTTATTTGTAGATTTCTTTTAGACGACAGAGCGCCCAGTTTATGCCGGGGCCTGATATATTCCATATAGACTAATATGAAATGATGTTACCTGCTTTATTGGTAATTTTTTTGATGCCACCATGGAGATTGACACCTCTCGATAGTGGCATTAAAGCCTAGTAGAGGCTGCCGCTTTGTAAGCCCGAAAACACAAGGGAAAAAAGGGTAGCTCCTTCGGAGCAAATACCTGTATGGTAGCTGAGGTTACAAAGCGGTAGCTCCTAACGGAGCGGGGATGTTCCTTCAGCTTCTTTCTCTATTTCCGCATTAATAACCCAGTTCGATGATTGCTCGTTTTATAAAATACAGATTGCTGAATATTTTATATTTATTGATAAATAGAACTGAGGTTATTAAAACAATAAAAAACTCTCGCCTGCGGAATTTGCTAGGGAGGGTAGTGGTTTTACTTTGGTCATCTGTACCGCAACCGCCAAGGGCGAATAAAAGCTCAATTAAGGGCAGTGCTTGGACTGGATATTGGCGATAGACCCAAACCCACGTTAAAGCAGCCAGTATCAAAACAAATTATTCTTGTTACTCCCTACTTAATACTTGCTATCCTCTGCTTGACATGTCCATTTTTCTTTTATTGATTCTAAATTAGGCTCAATTAGTATCCAATATCACTTTTTTAAACGTCGCTTATCACGCTTTGGTGTTGTGCGTCCATATACCTTTGACTGTATCAATAAAGGAAATAGGATATAAACAAACCATCATGAAAAAGTTCACAAATAACAAAGTTTCAAAAATAGCTTTCATTGCACTTTGCTTGATTGCATTTTTTACCATCACCGCTTTAACAGCGCAACAAGCAAAAGCACAAACTGCTTATACTGTTGCACCAGGCTCTCAAATTACCGTAGAGGGAACATCAAACCTACATGACTGGACTATGAATGCCAGCAAGTTTTCTTGCGATGGAAAATTGATGGTAGCCAGCGGACAGTTAAAAGACATTACCGCTTTAACATTTGTATTGCCTGTGCAAAATTTAAAAAGTAAAGAAAGTTTAATGGATACCAGAGCTTATAAAGCCTTAAATGAAGAAAGCTTTGACAAAATGATTTTCAGACTTAGCGATGCTACAGTTGTTGATGCGCAAAAGTTGGTAAAAGTAACCGGAAACCTTACCATAGCGGGCGTTACCAAATTAGTTACGCTACAATCAAACTATATGATAAGTGGTGATGAAAGCATCACTTTTAAAGCTTCTAAAATCATAAAAATGAGTGATTTTAAAGTAAAAGCCCCTTCGTTTATGATGGGCGCACTTAAAACAGGCGACGATCTTACCATCAATATTGTTTTAAAACTGAAAAAGTAAAAATCAAACCTTATTCATAAAAATTAACACACAACAAAATGAAAACTAAACTGCAAATTTTAACCGCATCAGCATTGGTAATGCTTTGTGGTACACAAATGGCTAGTGCACAAACAGACGTGGCAAATTTGAGGCCTTACGATAAATCAGGAATCAATGTGTTTGAATCTCCAAAAGACTCAACTGCAAAATTCGATAATCTTAAAGTGAAGTTTGGTGCGGGTTTTACGCAATCTTTCCAAAACTTAAAACACGAGAACACTTCTACGCTTCCAGCAAACGAATTGTTTAAAATGACTCCTGGCTTTAACACTGCCAATGCCAATTTATACATGGATGTTCAGTTAGCAGATGGGATTCGTTTAAACTTAACCAGCTATCTTTCTTCTCGTCACCATAACGAAACTTGGGTAAAAGGCGGTTATATCCAATTTGATAAACTTCCATTTAAAGGTGAGTTTTGGGACAACATCATGAAAATTGCAACTGTTAAAATTGGCCACATGGAAATTAACTATGGTGATCAACATTTCAGACGTTCTGATGGCGGTGGAACCATTTACAATCCGTTTGTAGAAAACTATATTATGGATGAATTTGCTACCGAGATTGGTGGTGAGGTTTATTTAAGAAAAAATGGCTTTACAGGTATGGTTGGTGTTTCTAACGGAATGATTAAAGGAAATGTTGCGGAAATGGCACCAACAACACAAGATGCAAACATTCACAAATCTCCTTCATTTTATTTTAAAGGAGCGTTTGACAAACAATTGGTAGAAAAAGTAAGAGTACGTTTAGCGGGTTCTTATTATACCAACAACAGTTCTGGAGGTAATACTTTATTTGGCGGAGACCGTACCGGTTCTAATTACTTTTATGTAATGGAAAAAGTTGGTGCAACAACAGATGCAAATGCTTTCTCAGGCCGTTTTAACCCAGGTTTCTCTAAAAAAATAAATACAGCACAATTAAACGCATTTGTTAAAGTATCTGGCTTAGAATTATTTGGAACTTACGAATTCGCTAAAGGAAGAAGCAAAACTGAAACCGACTTAAGGAAAGCTAATCAAACTGCTATTGAAGGTGTTTACCGTTTTGGAAAAGCAGAAAACTTATTTGTAGGCGCAAGATACAATACTGTTAGTGCAAGATTAACAGGAATGACTACTGACGTATCTGTTGATAGAACTTCTTTCTCAGGAGGTTGGTTTTTAACTCAAAACATTTTATTAAAAGCAGAATATTCTGACCAGAAATACAATGATTTTGTAGCATCTGATGTAAGAAATGGTGGTAAATTCCACGGATATGTTATACAAGCAGTAGTAGGATTTTAAGTACAAAATTAGAGTTGGGGTGGAGTTGAACCCATCCCAACTTTTTTATGAAAACAAGTAGCCATGAGTCCGAAATCAATCATATTATCACTTTGTTTCTTTTCGATTCTTAGTTTCAGTTTTCAAATACCTACTAAACCTATTAAATGGGTAATTAACAGAAGTTGTTCTTTAAAAGTTGCGGGCAGTACAAACATCAATAAGTTTAACTGCGAAATTGCCAATTATTACAAACCCGATACTTTAACCATTTTTAAATTAGCCAACAGCGAGGCGGTAAAGCTTTCAGGAAAAATGGAGTTGGACATTTCTGATTTTGATTGCCACAACCCGGTAATGACTGCTGATTTACGCAAAACTTTAAAAGCAAAAACATTCCCCCACCTTACTATTAACTTTTTGAGTTTAGATAAATACCCGGATTTTAAACTAAAAAATGGAGAAATAACAGGAAAGGTGAATATAGAACTGGCTGGCGTAACCAAAACTTTTGACGTTAATTACAAATATTCAACAACGGGCGTAAACGCGTTGCTTTTAGTAGGCACAAGAAGGGTTAATTTCTCTGACTTTAAAATCACGCCACCCAGAAAATTGGGAGGGATGATTGAAACCAACAATGAACTGGATATAGCGTTTAATTTGCAGCTAAAGGTTTTAAATTAAGCATATTAGAAACAAACATCCTTAATAAACTTATATCAATTTAAATCAAACGATGATGAACTTAACACAAGATTTTCATTTTTTTCACAAACTAAATCTAAGATATCAAGCAGAGCTTGGCTTTTTAAAAGATGAAATTATGTTCTTAAAAGGCTTCTTAAAATCAAATTTTCCTGCCATGTTTTCTGAGTTGGCCGTTAGCCGTGTACAATTATTAAATGATAGATTGGTAGAACTGAAACGGCTTCAAGAAAACGTATTGAGCGCCACAGCCTTACACCAAACCAATTTATTTACAAAGCACATCGACTTTTTAAAAATAGAAAATTACAGAATTGAGGACGATATTAAGGATTTAAATACCCGCTTTAAGTATTTAAAAAAAGAGATTTTTGCATTTTACAAAGATTCAACCGAAGGTAATTTAAATCCAATTTCAAACGAGTTGCAGTTAAGCTAAAAAATTAAGATGAAAAAAATCATACTATCCGGATTGGTGGCTGGCATCATATTATTTATCATCAGCTATGGCGGGCTTTACCTTTCCGTTAGGTTTTTCCCAAGCCTATTTATAGAATATAACAGCCCATTATTTAACTCAGACGGCAGTAGAGATTTACTGTTTTACCTTCATCCTTTCATCATTAGCTTTGCCCTATCCTGGTTCTGGGACAGGTTTAAGGCACTCTTTAAAGGCACTTTTATATTACGCGGGATAGAGTTTGGTTTTGTTTACGCTATGGTAGCCCTTTTACCAGTGATGTGGATTACTTTTAGTTCTTTAGACATTACTTTTAGTATTGTATTGAGCTGGTTTTTGTACGGATTAATGCAGGCCATTTTTGCAGGGCTAATCTTCGCAAAAAGAAATCCGTAATTGGTATTGCGAACGTTGCGTGATACAACATGGCAACCTTACTGGTGAGATCTTCTACGCCAGCCGGCGGACCAGCATGACGCAATTAAAAAATCTTCGTGTTGAGGTCTAATATATTTCATATAAATCAATATGAAATGACGTTAAAACTCATGATTTATCAACAATAAAAGAGGGTGTCACCCTGAGCGGAGTCGAAGGGGAGCGATGGGCTTTATGCTTCGACTCCGCTCAGCAGGACAAAACGGCTCTGCTTTTAATAGTCTAATTATGAAAAACGTAAATGGTAACGCAGTGAAACATCTCACAAACAATTATTAACTTATAAAATTCAGGTCTTTGTAGAGACTACAACTACCGAAAGATATATTATTGCGCCAGCTTCGCCCAAGTATCTTTTAAAGTTGCGGTTCTGTTAAACACCAAGTGTTCTGCAGTTGAGTCGGTATCCAAACAAAAATAACCTTTACGGATAAATTGGTAACGCCTATCTGGGTTTTCTGCCAATTGCTGTTGAGCGTTTGCCAAATCTGGCTCTATGTACGCATTTTTTATCACCACTAAACTTTCTGAGTTCAGGTAATCTTTAAAATCACCTTCTTCACGGTCGGGTTCTTCAGCAGTAAATAACCTATCGTACAGCCTTACTTCGGCAGTTTTTGCATGTTTGGCACTTACCCAATGCATGGTTCCTTTCACTTTTAAACCAGACGTATCTTCGCCAGATTTTGATTCGGGGAAATACGTACAATGAATTTCTGTAACGTTCCCTTCCGCATCTTTCACAAAATCATCACACCTCACAATGTAAGCATTCTTTAAACGGCTCATTAAACCTGGCCCTAACCGGAAGAATTTTTTTGGTGGCTCTTCCATAAAATCTTCTCGCTCTATCCAAAGTTCGCGACTAAAAGGAATTTGGCGTTCACCGTCGTGGCCTTCAACCTCCGGGTTGTTTTCGCCATGCAACATTTCCTCTTGCCCTTCCGGATAGTTGGTAATCACCATTTTAATGGGATCTAAAACCGCCATCCTTCTCCACGAAGTTTTGTTTAAATCTTCACGGATGAAAAACTCCAACAAACTATATTCGATTAAATTCTCTCTTTTGGCAATGCCGATACGCTCACAAAAGTTGCGGATAGATGAAGGCGTAAAACCTCTCCGGCGCAAACCGCTGATGGTGGGCATACGCGGGTCATCCCAGCCAGAGACAAATTTTTCATTTACCAACTGCAATAATTTTCTTTTACTGGTAACGGTATAATTTAAGTTTCTACGGGCAAATTCATATTGTTTTGACGGATAAATCTCCAGTTTTTCAATCAGCCAGTTGTATAAATCACGGTGAGGCACAAACTCTAAAGTACAAACAGAATGGGTTACATGCTCAATAGCATCGCTTTGCCCGTGTGCAAAATCATACATGGGATAAATGCACCAAGCATCACCAGTACGGTGATGTTTAGCATGTTTTATACGGTACAAAATAGGGTCACGCATGATCATATTCACATGTGCCATGTCAATTTTCGCTCGCAACGTACGGCTTCCGTCCGGAAATTCACCGTTTTTCATGCGGGCAAATAAATCCAGATTTTCCGCTACGCTTCGGTCTCTGAACGGACTGTTTTTTCCGGGCTCAGTAGGCGTTCCTTTTAAGGTAGCCATATCTTCTGCGCTTAGCTCATCCACATAAGCCAAACCTTTTTCAATCAGTTTAACGGCATAGGCATAAAGCGTGTCAAAATTGTCCGAAGCATAGTTTTCGTTCTCCCACTTAAAACCTAGCCATGCAATGTCTTTTTTTATCGCATCAACGTAAATGGTTTCTTCTGTAAGCGGGTTGGTATCATCAAAGCGCAAATTGGTATAGCCTTTAAACTTCTCGGTTAAACCAAAATTAAGGCAAATGCTGCTGGCATGGCCAATATGTAAAAAGCCATTTGGCTCTGGCGGAAAACGGGTGATAATTTGATCGTATTTACCTTCTTTTAAATCGGTTTCTACAATTTCTTCTATAAAGTTGAGTGATTTCTCTTCAGACATGTGCTTAGCGTATAGCCTGCAAAAATAGCAAAATTAAAGAAAGGCGGAAAGCCTGATTAAACTGCTTATTGGCGCTAATCATCTAACGCCATAAATAAATTGTTCAAAGATTCGCTAAACAGCGGATGCGCAAACATGGTATGCCTAACTTGCTGGTAAGTAATTTTGCCCAAAATGGCCATTTGCAAAACCGACATCACTTCGCCACCTTCTGTACCGATAATAGTGGCGCCTAAAATCTGCTTTGTTTTGGCATCAACAACGGCTTTCATATAACCCAAAGTTTCGCCAGTTTCCAAAGCTCTCGCCACATATTTCATGGGCAAAGTAGCTACCCGGTAATCTATTTTCTTAGCTTTTGCTTCTTTTTCCGTAATTCCCACACGCCCCATTTGTGGGTCGGTAAACATACAGTAAGGAATTAAGCGGTTGGTGGTGCTTTTATTTTTTTTATTGATGAGGTTGTCATAAATGACCAAATGATCGTTATAGGCAACATGAGTAAAAGCCGGACCACCTTTAACATCGCCTAAAGCGAAGATATTTTTTGTAGCAGTTTGCAATTTACTGTTTACTACAATATGGCCTTTATCATCGGTTTTAACTCCCGCAGCTTTTAAATTCAAACTTTCTGTTTGAGGTTTTCTGCCTGTGGCTATTAAAATATGGCTGCAAGAAAAAGTTCTGCTTACACCCTTTACGGTTGCAATTACTTTTTTCTGCTTTTTGCCGCTTATCGCTGATACTTTTGCGCCGGTATAAATTTCAATGTTTTCTTTGGCAAATATTTCTGTCATCGCTATACAAACATCTTCATCTTCATGCGGAAGCAAAGTTTTCGATTGTTCAAGAATAGTGACTTTGGCACCAAACCTGTTCATCATTTGGCCTAGTTCCAAAGCAATATAGCCTCCGCCAATAATCACCAGATGCTTCGGCACTTCCCTGAGTTCTAACAATGAAGTGGAAGTAAGATAAGGTGTATCTTCAATACCTTTCAGTTTCGGAATTAGCGGACTTGCACCCGTATTTATGAAAATCTGTTTTCCCTTTATTTCGAGTTTTCCTTTAGAAGTTTTGATTTTTAGGGTTTCCTTATCGATAAAAGAAGCTTCGCCCATAATCATTTCCAGGTTTTTAACTTTCTTTAAACCCTTAACTGCACCGTTTCTAAAAGAGCTTACAATCTGTTGTTTTCGGTCATAAACTTGATCATAATTTATACTGATATTTTTGCACTTAACACCCCAGTGTGCCGAATTTTTAACGATGTGTGCCACCCGGGCAGAAAAAATCATTGTCTTGGTGGGTGAGCAGCCATCGTTGATGCAAGTACCGCCAATTAATCTTTTCTCAATCAAAGCTACCAATTTGCCCGCTTTAGCCAGTTTCTTAGCCAAAGGAATTCCGGCTTGCCCGGCGCCAATGATTACTGCATCAAATTTTTTCATATCATTTTTATTATTCTACGTTAAACATGGGCACTGCTATCAACAGCAAGAACTTGACCAAGGCAATAAAAAAAAGAGGCTGTCTCTGGGTTAAAGAAACAGCCTCCGTTTTAAGGTTAATTGTTTATATGGGTTTTACTTAAATTCAGAAGAAACGGAATTGATTTTCCAATCGTTACCGGATTTTACCAGCGTTACATAGTTTTCTCTGATAAAAGTATCATAAACCTGGCTCACTTTTACTATCGTATAACTATCTGTACTTACTACCACCGCAGATGCAACTTCGCACTGTTGTGTTACGCCTTTGTTTCTCATCACAAAACTGTATTCTTCGCTTTTTGAATGACTGATACTTTTTCCGTTTGTAGAAATGGTAAACTTAGCATCATCGGTAAACAATTTATTGAAATTGCTCACGTTGCCGTACTTAATTAAGTTAACGTAATTGCTTATACTGGTACTCATACTTTGAGTAGTTCCTGTACGGTCATCTGCTTTTGCAAAACTGATGGTAGCCACTGTCATCACTAGGGCTAAAATTGATTTTTTTAGGTTAAAATTTTTCATCGTCTTAATTTTTAATTGTTTAATGATTTTTGGAATATAGACGAACGTACTTAGGGAAAAGTTACAGCATCACCATAAAAAAATTAAACCTGACGATTTAAAATTATAAAAACCACACCGAGTGCTTAAGTATAAAATGGTGTTTTTAAAGTGGCTAGAGTAGCTTTAGCAATAAATTTAAAAGGAATATTCTCTAAATATTTCTCAACAAAAAAGGGAGTTGACTACTGCCAACTCCCTTAAAAATAACAATAATTTGGACAAATTATCTTATACTTCTTGCACTCACAAACACGCCAGCGCCATCAAATACAATGGCATATTTTGTTAAGTTGGCATCAATAACTACTAAATATCCTTTTGCAGTAGTACCTGAAGAAGCAGAAAATGCTTTTTCAAATACATAATTTGGATAAGTAGCGGTTAAATAAGTTAAAACTGCTGCTGGAAGTGCAGTTTGTGCAACTTGAGCCTCTTTACCTAATTTAGAAGCTATAGAATTTCTAACCACAAAAGTTCCGGTTATGGTAAAAACGTTGCTGAAATAAGTTACGTTTTTGCTCAATAACACAATGCTTCCGTCTTTACTTAGCCAAGCAGATTTTAGCGTATCTTTTGGATAAGTAGTAGTCATGTATGTTTTTATGGTAGTAGCCAAAGCAGAAAGCGCCAAGCTATCTCTGTGTGCGGCATTTCTATTTTCGAAACAGCCACCAACATGATGGTCGCGGTCTTCTCTCATATCATTGCCCTCTCTAAGCTCTAGAACTGCTTTAAAAGTACCATCTGCCGCAAATTTAATTGCAACTGGTTTATTGTTAAAAATTATAGCCACTACATAGCTATCTTTAGTAGTGCTAGCTGTAGTTAGTGCTGTACTAAATGCTTTAATAAAGGTATAGCCAGCATAATTTGTAGTTAAATAGGTTGTAATTGCTGCCGGTAAGTTAGCTGCGGTAACACTGGTTCTTTGATGATCTTTTGCGCAAGCACCTATTGCATAAACAGAATCCGTAGAAAGTTTTACGCTACCCACAATGCTTTGACTTGCCGCCACTGCAACTGCCCCGTTTAAAGAAATTGCTTTTGAAGAGTCAAGCTGTGCAGTGTCTGTTTTTTTACATGCAGTAAATGCTAAAGTAGCAAGCGCTAAGAAAAGAACGTTTTTTTTGATTAATTTTTTCATGTTTCTAAGTTTAAAATTATAATTGTAAGCGCTTTCGTATCGCTCTTATAACCTAAACCGCGGTAAATGAATTATACCCTCATTATTTTTTAAATTAAATTGAAAAACTTAAAAACAATGTTGGTGTAAAAGGTACAGTTTGACTGTAAATGTTCAAAGTATTGGTTTCTTCGGTGGGTATTCTCCGCAAATTTTCTGACTTAAGATTCTGTGTATCAAATAAATTTAGAATAGACAACCCGGTTTGCAAATAATATTTTTTGGCCGAAAACCTATAGGTTAAGGCAGTATCAAATCTTTGGTATGGTACCACATCATCCTTAACATTTGGATTGGTACTTGGAAAACCAGAACCGTAAACATAATCTGCCGAAAGATAAAAAGGGGACATATTTAAAATACAGGCAAATTTAACTTCATGAGTTTGATCTTGCGGAGCTCTTTCAGAAAGTTCTGTCGCGGTATTTTTTGTTTTTACTGGATAGTATTCAGTGGTTTTACTTAAAGTGTAGGCTACCCATGCTGTACTTCCTTTGAAATTCTTTCTAACCAAAATATCCATTCCAATAGCTTTGCCTTCTCCAATTAAATTTGTGCTGCTATTTTTTGTTTGTATAACTTTGGTAATACCCGAAGTAGTTTTGTTGTAAAAATTCAAATCCACTTTCCAGCTTTTTTTACGATAAATGGCCCCTAAAACGAAGTGATTGGAAGTATAGATTGGGATATTTTTACCATCACAAACGGTCCAGTTGTAAACAGAATTCCCTTGTTCATCAACCGTGGCATTGTAGGCAATAAATTGTTTGTAAATTCCCCAAGCCCCAGAAAGTTTTAATTGATCATTAACCTGATAATTTGCAATAAACCTCGGTTGTACAAAAGATTTGCTTAAGTTCATATCATAGTTTATCCTTACTCCGGGTGTAAGCTTAAGTTTTGGCGTGATAAAATAGTTTAATTCCGAAAAGGCATAAAACCTACTACTATATGCTTCTTTGTTAAGTTTTTCGATCTGGATAGAGTCTCGCGTTAATGTAGTTTGATTATAAGTATAACCAAGTCCCATGAATAAACTGTAATTTTTTCTGGTCGGTAATAAATGGGTTAATTTAACGGTACTTTCAGAAATATTGTTCTTCAGCAGTGTTGCAGTCTCATTATAAAGTTGCCCATTATTGGTAAAGTTTAGCTGTGAAGCATTTCCGTTTTGGTTGTTTAAACTAGAGGAAGCTAGTGTGATACTTGATATTGAACCTTTATTCCAAACTTTGGTGTAATTGGCAGCACTTCCAAATTGCTTGTTCTTTTCCTGATCTTCACCATCCACTTTAAACCGTCCTTGGCTGGTATGATATGAGGATGAGAAATCATCATTACCCTTAAATAAACTGAAATAAAAGTTTTCTCCTTTTTCTGACTTTCCTGCAAACTTGATGTTGAAATCGTTAAAGCTGTAATCAGGTATCACGTTAAAATTAGCACTATTTGCCAATACATCTCTTTTACCTGCTCTATTATTTAATTTATAAGGATTAAATACGTTATAATACGTTTGCCTTCCGGCAATTACAAGAGCTGTATTTTTAAACAAGGGTGTACTGGCAATACCATTTAACGTCAAATTATCCACTCCAACTTTTAAAGTAGGCTTAGCCGTATTTCCCTCTATTCCTGTAATATCTACAACGCCGCCAACCCTATCGCCTTGAGCGACACCATATCCGCCTTTTTGGATATTTAAATCTTTAGCCATTAGCGGATTGATAGCGCCAATCTCATCGTTAAAGTTTTTAAGTCCAAATATGGTAAATCCGTCGAAAGACACTTTAGTTTGACCTTTGTAACTTCCCCAAATCAGAAGGTCATTGAACTGGTCACCCGAAGCTAAAATCCCGGGTTGTAAGCGCAACAAATTATACACGGAATTATCATTTCCTCCGGGTAAATTTTGCCCAATATTGTGGTTTATTTTTAAAACACCTGCGCTGTAGAAAGTGTTGCTTTCGATATTTGACTGTGACGGATTAAAGACAACCTCGGATAATTGTATGTTGTTTGGTTCTAACTTAATGCTTACATAATTATCTGCGGCAACCAGCGTATCTAGTTTGATGTATCCCAAATAAGAAATTTTTAATCTAAATACACTGTCCGTATTGGAAGTGTAAGAAAAGTTACCACGTGGACCAGATAATAAAGACAAACCATTAATTACAACTGTGGAAAAGGGCAAAGTTTCATCGCTAATAGCATCCCTAATATTCCCGCTAATCAAATAATTTTTTTTGCTAACGTTTAATCCGCTTACAATAAAAACATTCGACTCCAGATCTACCTTTAAAGGCAAATCTTTGACCAGATATTTTAAAGCTTTATCTGCAGTTGGGAATGTTTTATCGAGATTAACCTTATATCCCCTAAGCTTGTCATCATTAAAAGAAACCTTTATTCCGTAAGTGTCTCTTAAGTTGGTAATAATATCGCTTAAACAAGTGTCTTTCGCTTTAATGGCAATCCTAGACTGAGCGAAAGCAGATGGTTTAAAAAAAAGTAGAATTAAAAAAGTAAATAAATAGAATATTACAGCCTTATGGCTTTTTTTGAATGATATACGCCCCAGAAGGTTGTTTTTTATATTCAAGTTCAAATGGTTTACAAACTAGGTTTAATACCAATTCAATATCTTTTTCTTTATTAAAATTTCCTGTATATAACTCTTTTGAATCACTTAAATTATCAACTTCTACACCGTAACGCAAAGCTATTTCAGAGAAAACTTTATCCAATGGAACACGTGTAAACGTAAATTTACCTATTATCCAGTTTGTAGCTAATTTAGCATTTACCTTTGAACTTAACTGTATATTTCCATCATTTGTAAAAGACACCATTTGGTTAGGTATTATTAAAACCTCCTCTTTTGTTTTTGCAGATTTTATCCTCACTTTTCCGGTTAAACAAGTTACTTCATAATCATCTCCGCGGGCAAAAATATTGAAACTTGTACCTACAACACTAGTTTCACCATTATCAGAAATTACTGTAAACTTCTTGCCCTTTTTAACTTTAAAATACGCTTCGCCTTTTAAGTCCACCTCTCTACTCATTCTCCACCAAATGGGATTAAAAGATATCTCGGATTGTGAATTAAGCTGTACCTCAGAGCCGTCTGGCAAAATTGCCAACTGTTGCTTTCCTGGCGTTGTGCTTACGGTTTTCCTGTACAATCTTGTGCCCAAAACACCTGCTAAAAGCAACATAAAAACCACACTTGCGGCTATCTGCCATTGCTTTGAATAAAATGAGGTCACTTTGCTTTTCTTCGGCAATGGTTTTTCTATCATTTTCTCAAGCTCCGCCCAAACCTCATCTTTGCTCCTTTTTGCTTCCATTGGTTTAAACTTGTTAATATGATCTAAAGGATCTTCTTGGAAACCCTTTTGGTTTAAACTATTCATATTTCAATACCTTTCTTAAATAAAATAACGCATTGGACATTCGTTTTTCGACTGTCTTTATACTTATATCTAATCTTTCTGCAATCTCAGTATATTTCAATTCTTCCATCCGGCTCATCATAAATACTGTCCGCTGTTTTTCCGGAAGTTTTATCAATGCTTCTTCGTAATTGCTCTTTAATTGCTTATAATCGTAAGAGTGATCTACTACCAATTCCGTTAGCTCCAATTGCATGCGGTTGGTATATTTATTTTCGACTTCTATTCTTCGGTATTTGCTTACGAGCATATCTCTGGCAATTTTGTACAGCATATATTTCCCATTGCTTTCATCAATAGCGAGTTGTTTTTCCCAAACCCTCACAAAAACATCTTGCGTAATATCTGTAGCGATATCAACATCGCCAGTTCTATAAAAAAGGTAGTTTTTTATAGCCTCAAAATGGGTATCGAATAAAAACTTAAAGACTTCTTTTTCCAATTTTAGCTCAAATATTAAACGTATAACAATATACCGAGTTTACGAACGTTTACCCTCAATTTATATGAGATTATATTTAAAACAAAAAAATCCCCGCCTTAAACAGACGAGGATTCAAAAATATTTAAGCTTGCGAGTAATCTCAATACTCACATTTCAATACGCTAATTTTACTAAGCTCCTAAAGTAACTCTTTTGAAAGCAGTAACTGTTAATCCTTTAGATGTTTCATCTAAGAATTTACGGATATCTTTTGAAGAATCTTTAACAAACTCTTGGTTTAATAAAGTTTGTTCTTTGTAGAACTTGTTCAATTTACCAGCAGCAATTTTTTCGATCATTTCTTCTGGTTTGCCTTCTGCTCTGATTTGCTCTTTAGCAATCTCTAATTCTTTTTCGATGATACGGCTATCTACATCAGCTTTATCCACACCAACTGGACTCATTGCGGCAATTTGCATTGCAACATCTTTTCCGGCTTCATCTAAACCAGCTCCGTTTTGGTTAAAACCAACCAAAACAGCTAAACGGTAATTTCCATGGATATAACCCACTACTTTTTCAGCAGTGATGCTTTCGAATTTAGAAACACCAATTTTTTCTCCGATTTTACCAGTTTGGTCAATAATTAAATCAGCGATTTTAGCACCGTTTAATTCTAAGGCAATTAATTCTTCGATAGAAGAAACACCACTTTCAACCGCTTTGTCAGCAATTGCTTGTGCAAAAGCTACGAAATCAGCATTTTTAGCAACGAAATCTGTTTCGCAGTTTACTTCAACAATAATTCCTTTTTTACCGTCGGCAGTGGTTTTAGCAATCACAACACCTTCGTTAGAATCTCTGTCTGAACGTGAAGCTGCTACCTTAGCACCTTTTTTA
Organism: uncultured Pedobacter sp.; assembly: GCF_946480185.1. The sequence goes on from NZ_CAMLIG010000006.1 coordinate 19,133, forward strand.
CGTAAATAATCAATTGCAGCTTCAAAATCACCGTTAGCTTCTGTTAAAGCTTTTTTGCAATCCATCATACCTGCGCCAGTTTGCTGGCGAAGTTTGTTTACATCTGCTGCAGAAATTTGTACTGTAGACATTTTATTTTCCTTTTTAAGTTTTAATTTAAAAGTAATGGGTTGTTAGCAGAAGCTGAAATCACTCCCAACTCGCAACTAACAACCCACTACTGAATTTTATTTACTCTCCTTTTGCTTCTTCAGCAGCAGCTTCTTGAGTTACTGGAGTTCCAGCATCAGCAGTTTTACGGGCTCTTTTACCGGCTTCTGCAGGAGCTTTTTCTTCTTTAGCTTCCGGAGCGTCAACTTTTGCTTTTTCAGCAGCAGCTTCTTTATCGCTTTCAGCATCTTTCTCTTGCTTGCGCTCTTCTAAACCTTCGTTAATTGCATCAATGATGATACCTGTAATTAAAGAAATAGATTTAGTAGCATCATCATTAGCTGGGATAGGGAAATCAATGTTTGAAGGATCAGAGTTAGTATCTACCATTGCAAAAGTAGGGATATTTAACTTTAAAGCCTCAGTTACAGCGATATGCTCTTTTTTAACGTCAATTAAAAATAAAGCAGCTGGCAAACGGTTTAAATCAGCAATACCTCCTAAAAGGGTTTCTAATTTAATACGCTCACGCTGAATCATTAATTTTTCTTTCTTAGAAAGTACATCGTAAGTACCGTCTTTAGTCATCTTGTCGATGTTTGTCATCTTCTTGATAGACTTTCTAACAGTAGCAAAGTTGGTTAACATACCACCTAACCATCTTTCGGTTACAAACGGCATGTTTACAGATTTTGCGTATTCTGCAACGATGTCTTTAGCTTGTTTCTTGGTAGAAACAAATAATACTTTACGACCAGATTTAACAATTTGTTTGATAGCAGAAGCTGCTTCTTCAACGCGTGTTAAAGTTTTGTTTAAGTCGATAATGTGAATCCCGTTACGCTCCATAAAAATATATTGAGCCATTTTCGGATTCCACTTGCGGGTAAGGTGACCAAAATGTACACCTGCATCCAATAAGTCCTGATAAGTTGTTCTTGCCATTGTCTTGTCCTCCGAATATTAACGTTTACTGAATTGGAATTTCTTACGAGCTTTAGCTCTACCTGGTTTCTTACGCTCAACCATACGGTTATCACGTGTCATTAAACCTTTAGCTCTAAGAGCAGGCTTCCTAAGTGCGTCTAATTCTACAATAGCTTTAGCAATTGCTAAACGAACAGCCTCAGCTTGTCCTTTAACACCACCACCAGCAACATTTACTTTTACATCAAACTGTCCTGTAACTTCAGCTACAATAAAAGCTTGGTTTACAATGTACTGTAAAGGCAATGTTGGGAAATATGCTGTATAATCTTTACCGTTTACGGTAATGGTACCGTTGCCTTCTTTCAAATAGATACGGGCAACTGCAGTTTTTCTTCTTCCAGAAGTATTAGTAACTGACATTTCTTTCTCCTTTAAATTTAAAATTTAATTTCTTTAGGGTTTTGTGCAACGTGTGGATGCTCATTACCTGCATAGATATACAAGTTTTTGAAAATCGCTCTACCTAAACGAGTTTTAGGTAACATACCACGAACAGCCTTCTCGATAATACGAGTAGGGTGTTTTGCCATCAACTCTTTTGGAGTAATGAAACGCTGACCACCTGGGTAGCCAGTATATCTAACATAAACCTTGTCAGACATTTTGTTTCCTGTCAGTTTAACCTTGTCTGCATTGATAACAATTACATTATCGCCGCAGTCTACGTGTGGGGTATAAGATGCCTTGTTTTTTCCTCTGATCACCTTAGCGATGTTAGAAGACAAGCGCCCCAAAATCTCGCCCTGAGCGTCAACAACAACCCATTGTTTGTCAACGGTCTTTTTATTGGCAGAGACAGTTTTGTAACTTAACGTATTCACTTGCTTTGTATTTAATTAATAAAAATATTTTCTCCCCTAATTTTTTAGGGACTGCAAAGATAGAACTATGCTTTTATATATCAAAGAGTTGAGAGAAGGTTTTTTTTAAGGTGAGAGGTTTGGGGTTTAAGGCATAAGGTTTAGGTAATAGGGGGTAAGTTTTAAGTAGCAGGTGTTGTAAATAGATTGTAGGTGAAAAGTTTTGTTGGTTTTGGGCGTTTCCGCTAACAGGCGGATCGGGCTTTACGCTCATACTGCACAGGCATTAGCCACAGGGCCTGTATCCACTTCAATCCCTAACGCACTTGATTTGTAAGTTATGATACCTTCGCTCATTTGTAACGAGTGCTTAATATGGGCAGACGTTTATATCGGGATACATTATAAAATTTGTGATATTGACTTACATCAACAAAATCGATGAAATCGAAAAACCAGTGCAAGCACTCGTTGCAAACGAGCGCAATTTAACAGCATTCGAAGTCCAAAACACGGTTTGGGCTTTCCGTCCACGGTGTTTTGGCTTTGGATTATTCATTATTAGCTGCTATATCTTTTTTGTATTGCTCAACACTCCAATTTATTCCCCACCTTTTAACATATTCGCTTATTGGGGATAAATTTATTTCTGAACGTCGTTGGTCAACATCTTCTGGATTTTCTAAAGGCAACACATAGTATTTGCCTGTTTTATCGTTACGTCTTATCTGACTCCCATAAATCTGTTTTTTACCTTGCCTTATGGCAACTCTATCTTCCAAAAGGGCAAGACCGGCAGCTTCAGCTTTGCCCTGCTTTACTGCTTCTCTCATCATTGGCAAGTATTTTTCTTGAGTATGTTGGTCCGCGTGTTGAATTACTAAAAATAAAGTGCCGTTTCCTGATTGTCCAATTACATCTGAGCCTAACCAACCATAATTATCAAGTATCCGCTTGATTTTGATAATATTCATAGAATCCTTTTCGGATATCGTTTTAATGATTTTTTTCATTTCCACTGAATTCCAACCGAACTTTTTTTCGAAACTATCCATTTGCAACCTATATTTCTGGTCATCTTGCAAAACTGTGTCTAATTGTTCAGTTAAAGCCTCATTTAATTTTGGATATTTGTTTTCCTTGTTTGTTTTAATCAAATCCAATATCTTAACCCATCTCTCATCAGTGTGCAAATTTTTTAATTCGCTATCATTAGTAGTTCTATAATAATTGATGTAATTGCCACTTTTTGCAATTCGTTCAAGTTGATAAAATGCAGAATCTATTTTGCCAGCCATCGCCCAACATTGAGCTGCATTATAACGATGATCGATACGCCCTCTATCTTTGTTAGATGCAAAAGCCATTGAGTAACATTTGGCTGCTTTTAGATAAGCTTTCTGTTGATGGTAATCTTCAGCAAGTTTGATGTTTTTGTCATATGGATTAGTTTGTCCGAAAGCATTAAATAGGTTGATAAAGATGGAGAACCCGATTAAGCTTAAAACCTTTATTTTGCTCATAGTCAATTAGTTATTTAGTATCATTACGTTCTTTTTTGAAGAGTTAGCTCAACACATAACTCAATTAGAAATATTAACAAATTCCTCATCCAAATAGAGTTTTCTGCATTATATGAATAGGTTTCGTTCCTTCATTAGAAGAAAAGCCTCTCCCGTAAATGAATAAAATTGTTGGCGTTTTATTTCAAATATAACAAACAATATCGAAAAGCTTACACAGGGGATGCTTAGCTTCTCTTCCGAAACAAAGTCATAAATTGTAAACCCAAGATTACAGAATCTAATATTGAACTTTCGGTCAACGTCCTAACAGACGGTGCGGGATAGGTTATTCCAAAATTGATACTATCTTGCAAAAATTAAACAACCTATTTAAATCGACATGTCTTTAAAAACAAGAAAGAGTTTTCTCTTATTTTTAAGCTTTTCAGCAATCTGTATAACTAGCTTTGCGCAACAGGCAAAAGAAAACGTTTTTCCAGACGGAACTAAAATTCCTGCATGGTTTAGCGATACTAAAGGCGTAGATCTGAAAAAAAACGGTAAAGTTTACGATGTTACAAAATATGGCGTAATCAACGATAGCACTGTTTTACAAACCACAGCTTTGCAAAAAATAATAGATATGGCCAGCAAAACCGGTGGTACCGTATTGATCCCAAAAGGAACATTTTTAAGTGGCGCCTTGTTTTTTAAACCAAAAACGCACCTGTTTGTAGCCAAAGATGGGAAATTGAAAGGTTCTGATGACATTGCAAACTATCCTAAAATTCCATCGAGGATGGAGGGACAAAACCTCGATTATTTTGCGGCTTTAGTAAATGCTTATGGTGTTAACGGTTTTACCATATCTGGCGATGGCACCATCGATGGAAATGGTAAAAAATATTGGGACTCTTTCTGGTCAAGAAGAGCAATTAATCCAAACTGTACAAACCTGGAAGTTTCCAGACCTCGCTTAATTTTTATCTGGAAAAGCAACAATGTCCAGGTTGAAAATGTTAAACTGCACAACTCGGGTTTCTGGACGAGCCATTATTACCAGTGCAATAATATAAAAATATTGAACCTCGATATAAGATCTCCGCATGAAAAAGTAAAAGCACCAAGCACAGATGCAATAGATTTAGATGTTTGTAATAACGTACTGATTAAAGGCTGTTACCTATCTGTAAATGATGATGCCATCGCATTAAAAGGCGGTAAAGGTCCGTGGGCTGATGAAGATAAAAACAATGGCGAAAACACGAATATCATTATCGAGGATTGTGAGTTTGGCTTTTGTCATTCTGCTTTAACTTTGGGCAGCGAATCCATCCATGATAAAAATATTTTAATGCGCAATTGTCATGTAAATGAGGCAAAACGGGTTTTATGGCTAAAGATGAGGCCAGATACCCCGCAAAAATACGAATATGTTACGGTAGAAAATATTACAGGAAATGCCTCTAGCTTAATTTATGTAAAACCTTGGACACAGTTTTTTGATTTGAAAGGCAAAAAGGAAGTTCCGTTATCTTATTCGCAAAATATTACTTTAAGAAATATCGACCTTAAATGCGATGTTTTTTACGATATCGCGATTACGCAACATGATCGGCTTGCCGACTTTACTTTTGAAAATTTGAAGATTGAGGCTAAAAACAGCAAGTACGACAAAAGTATTATCAAAGGCGTTACTTTTAAAAATGTAGTTGTAAACGGAAAAAAATTAAAGTAAGGTCAAGCTGCATAAGACTCAATTTTTTATAATTAAACGTAAAACCAAATCAATTGTGGTCTTACGTTTAATTTTTACGGTATAAGCTATTGCAACCTTAAGGTATTAAGATACCGTTGCAGTTAATGTGTTTCCAACTATGCCGGTGCTATATATTTTTAATGATGTGGTAGTACCGCCGTCAGAAGGTTGCCTAACTACGCCTCCCGTACTGTTATATTGCGAACTGTGTAAATCGCATTCTATAAGATTTTTTGCTTGAATCCAGTTTAACCCTCCTCCCTGATGCGGACAAACAGTTTGTGTTGCTATAAAGGATGAAGCGACATTTCCCTCGGCAAGCCTAACAAACAAAACGTTGCTGAGCTTTGCAAATGAACCTACGGCTAACAACTGAGTGCTTAAATCTATACTCACTTTTGTTCCGGATGTTCCACCGTTGTTGCCACCATCAGAAGGCGGAGCAGGCGTTGGGTCATCGGCTTTGCTACCACAACTTTCTAAACAACTGCCAGCACAAACTAAGGCTATGCCCAGTCCCAATGATTTGATAAATTCGTTACGTTCCATGTTTTTAGTTATTAATAAATACTAGATTTTATATCAGGGTTTTTAGATTTGAAAAGGCTAAAGTTGCGGGAAATCGTAAACCCAAATCTAACTCCGCCATGTTTCCACGATTTTTTAGTGCTGGGGATAAAATTATTTTCATTGATAAATTCAGCGTTCATGAAATTGAGCGAAAATATATGCCCTCCGGTCTCAATCTCAAGCCCTACTGCTAATGGATTATAAAAGGTTGTGGTCAAATTTTTTGGTCTCGAAAGCCCATTTACAATGGTATAATCGGTTATAAATGACAGGCGTTTATTAAGTTTTACACGACCAGCGAAACCCATGCTAAAAAGGTTTTTGGGATCCTTAATATCAGTAGTTACAGACCGAACCAAAAGACTCGGCATTACTTGCAGAGACAATACAGGAGAAATTTTTCGGGAAAAAATTGGCTGAATAAAATAGGAAACTCGGTCGCCATAATTCTTAAACTCGTCACTTGTAAACGGTTTTCGTCCGATACTAGCTATCTGGAAAAACAAAGTTAAATTTAGTGGCATGCCATGTGTCTGTTGCTGTAGTAGCTTTTGCTTAATCAAAAGATTAAACAACTCGTCATGCTTACTTCTACCTATACCAACTGTTAACTTATCGGTAATTCCATAATCTAAACCTATAAATAAGTCTGATGCAACATCTAATCCGTAAAGTGTGTGCACATTTCCAAATTCGCCACCGATATCTCCAAAATGATGACGGATTCTAAGATCTAGATCATGCTTTTTCTGTGTTTCGGTAGAGTTAGAAAGCGCAATATGGGTCGATTTAAAAGTGGCTTCAACCTTATCAAACTTTTCATCGGTTTGTAAACTTTTAAGTACCGAATCAACACTTTGGGCATTTGCCTGAATGCCGATTGCTATAAAAAGTAACAGCAACAACCTGAATTTTCTCATTGATATTATTTTAAAATAGTTAGATTACTTAGGGTTTTAACCTGAATTATTTCTGCAACTTTTGTAATAACTAGGGTTGGTATTTTAATATGGTGCGCTTTACAAGCTATATCAAAAGTAGCGTACATAGCAACTGTGCCATTTTTAACCGTTATTTTTCCACTGATGTTTCTTACCTGATCTACCCCATGGATACTTAAAATTCCTTTAGCTACAACATTATATTCACCATCTTTGGTCAAATCTATCTTTGGTTCAATATTACCTTTAAATTTGGCCACCGGATATTTATCGCTCTCCATATAATCTTCGTTAAAATGCTGTTGCATTAGTTTTTTATCGAATTCCAGCGTTTTTACCATGAGCTGAATTACGATTTCCTGTATGGGCATTTTAAATACCGAAACACCTGAACGGCTTTGTGCCTTTATATCTTCAACAGGTGTGGAAGAAAAAATATCGACCTCCGTATTTTTATCTATGTAAACCTGTGCTTTTAGGGCTAAAGCCGTGAAAAGACAGAAAAACGTAATTAACAATAATGTTTTATTGAAATTTAAGTTCATAACCTAATTTTAATGATATACCACTGGATTTTAAGGGCACATTGCCTTCTCCAATACCGCTCATCGGTATTTTAAGATAAGGTTCGATACCGAAATCAAATTTTTTGCTTTTTAGCTTGATGTTATACGTTGCCGACAAATCAATCACGCTTAAGTAGTGCTGGTTGGCATTTTTCTTTTCCACAAGTCGGTCTGGGCGACCAGAGGCTGCGGTATAAATAAAATTATAATCCTCTTTCAGCATAAAATAACTTGACAGACCCAAATTCAGATTGATGCTGCTTTTCTTTAAATCAAATAGCTGAAAAGATGCCCTTAAAGGGATTTCGAGGACTTTACAGGCTGCGTCTATCGATGCAATTTTGCTGGCCACATTTGGGTTGGCAAAAGTATAATCGTAGTTATTAGCAGTATAATTTTTTGAACCGTAATTAATACCGGTTTGTAAACTTAAATTTTTAAATACGCCAAAGCCGATACTAAGCCCAACTGCGATATTTCCTTTGCCCCCAATTACACTGTTTGTAGAGTTAAAATCAGGCCCAAAACTAAATGCTACCATAAAAGGAATTTTTTTGGCATTCTTCTTCTTGGTTTTCTTTGCCGTCGCCACTTCCTTATGAGTCAATGATTGGCCTGTTATTTCGTTCCGTTGGGCGGTGACATTATCGGGATCGGCACTGGCTACTAATCCTGACGTATAAACTGCGGTATCATTAACAACAGGTACTAAATCTTTATATTTTTTTGTTGAGCTATTTAAAACAGGATTGCTAACAGCTACATATTCTTTACTTTTCTTATAAGCTAACTTTGGCGTCAAATGGGCTAAAACGGTACCCGAATTTTTAGGGAGAATAATATTTCCGTTTTCTTGAGCCGGTGTTTCCTCAATATTTTTTTTGTTTGATATCGGTATCTGAATAGCATGAGCAAGCTTTTTGGTAGGTTCTTTTTTGTTGATAAGGTAAAATCCCAACCCGAATGATAAAAACAATAAAATAATACTGGCATTTCTGTAAAACAAAAATCTATCTCTACGGTCTTTTTGATCGAGTTTTTCTTGCATCATGCGCCATGATTCCTCCTCAAAAGGAGGAAGCCCTTCGGTCATCCTCTCTCGAAAGAATTTATCAAAATCTTTGTCTTCCATTTCTTTCATCTTCAGCAATCTATATACAACAATCCCTGTCTTCCTCCACTTGGGCAAGCATTTTCTTTAGATGCTCTCTGGCCTTAAAAAGGTTTGATTTAGATGCTCCAACTGAAATTTGGAGCATTTCCGAAATTTCTTCATGTTTATAACCGTCAATAACAAAAAGGTTAAAAACGGTTCTATAAGAGTTAGAAAGTTTTTGAACCAGTTCGATTAAATCTTTATAATTTAAATGCGAAAGAATATTTTCTTGCGTATCTAGTTCTTGGGTTTCATTTAGTGTTTCCATTTCAATCTGTTTAATACGTTTTCTGTAGTGGTCAATTGATGTATTGATCATTATTGTGCTGAGCCAACTTTTAAATGACAAGCTAGTGTCGTAACGTGAGATATTGGCAAACACTTTCATAAAACCATCGTTAACCACTTCAACAGCCTCTTCTTTATTTTTGGCATACCTTAAACAAATGCGGATAGCATAGCCATAGTAAAGCTTATAAAGCTCTTTCTGACACTTTCTGTCGTTTTTTACACAGCCGTTAAACAGTTTAAGTTCAAGCAAAATAAAATCAGATAAGTTGTTTGTAATTAGAGTTACGTGGAATATTAAATTAGGTTGCCTGACTAAACAAATATTTTTTAGTACAAAGAGTACTATTGGTTTTTCAAAAGGTCAGAAACCACCAAATCAGTAAAAAGCTTTGCTCCTTCGCTATTCAAATGCGGCGCATCATGATATAAGCTGGACTTAATTAAAGGCATAAAATTACAATAGTCAAAAAAGGGAATATTGTTTTGTTTCGCTATTGCCTTACCAGTTTCAATGGAGCAGTCCTTAAGCCTATTTTTAGACAGATAAGGAGAACAAACAATAAATAATTTAATATTGGCTTGTTTACAATCGCTAATGAAAGTGCGGTATGCATCCACCTTATTGTTGTCCAGTTCGTAATTTTGCGGGAAAGGGTAATTTTCTAGCGGGCCATGCCATTTATCCTTTAAAGCGATAAATCCTTGGTCGTCATCTTGCCGATTTTTATTTAATTCGGTATTTCCAATGGCAATGGTCAGCATTTCTGAGTTAAACGGATAAATACTGGAAAGCAGTTTCAATCGCTCATATCGTCCTCTCATCAAAATAATGGAACGCATTTCTGGATGAGTTTTATAGTAGGGCAATAAAGAAGAAAGCACATCGTAACTGCCTTCCCGTTTTTCAAAATCCAGTAGGTTTAAATCTAAAACAATGATTTTAGGATGATATCTCTTCAAAATACTTTTTAAAACTGCCAAATGATATAAAATAGGACTTCCGTAACGGCCCACATTATAACATAACAGCCCTATTCTTTTTTCAAAAACACTTGGGATATAATGGTTGCAAGCCCGGGAAGAACCGAAGATCAGAATATCGGCCTTTGTTTTTTCTAACGCGAAAGTAGCTCTGTATTGTAAACCGCTTTCTTGCCTAAAATAAAAATACCTCAATATGCTACCAATGGAAGTATCCAAAGCAAAAATCAACAGAAAAAACAGGCTAAGTTTTACCACAAAAAACCAAAACTGACTCCTTCTGACTTTATAAATTAGCCTATGGAAAATTGAGCTCATTAAAATTGAAAGTAAATAAATTGTCCGCCATCAAAAACTCCAAAAAGCAATATCAGAATAACCAAGGAGGCGTAAGACATATTCCTAATTAGCCAGTTCTTGTTGTCAAAAAAAGTCAACGTACCTCTATAATATTCTCTCTTATACTCAATAAGCAAAAGAAAACCCATCCCAGCAAAAGAGTAAATCATTTTAGATGGATTTTCAATAAATAATGGTCCGCTAAGCGTACTTATTTTTTTGATGATGTAAAAAGCGTGATTTATATTATTGGCTCTAAAAAAAATCCATGCAAAGCAAACCAATAAAAACGTAATTGCAACTTGCAGACAGCGGGCTAATTTTGGCATTGAATTTATTCCAACAAACTGATTAAGTTTTTCTCTAAAGCCGGAAGATATATTACCAAATATCAGGTAAAGTCCGTTTAATGCGCCCCAGGCCACATACGTCCAATTGGCGCCATGCCATAAACCACTAATTAAAAAAACAATAAACAAGTTAAAGTACCATCTGGGTACAGAAACTCTGTTTCCTCCTAAAGAGATGTATAAATAATCTTTAAACCAAGTTGACAAAGAAATATGCCAGCGTTTCCAAAACTCGGCAATATTGAGGGCAAAATATGGACGGTTAAAGTTGGTCATCAAATGAAAACCCATCACTTTTGCTACACCAATAGCAATATCAGAATAGGCAGAAAAATCACAATAAATTTGAAAAGCAAAAAACACGGTAGCAACTAATAAACTTATTCCCGAGTGGTGATCTGCATTATTATAAACCGCGTTAACGTATATAGCTAAACGATCTGCAACCACCAGTTTTTTAAAAAAGCCCCATAAAATTAATTTTAAGCCTTCAACAATCCTGATGTATTCAAACTCATGCTTTTCTCTAAACTGGTGTAAAAGATTTTGTGGACGCTCAATTGGGCCCGCCACCAATTGCGGATAAAACATAACGTATAAAGCGTAAATCCCAAAATGCCTTTCAGCTTTTTGATTTTCTCTATACACTTCAATGGTATAGCTCATGGCCTGAAAAGTATGGAATGAAAGACCAATTGGCAATAGGATGCTGAGATAAGGAAGCGGATCTTTTAGACCAAAACCATGCATTAAAAAAGAAAAGTTATCGTTTAAGAAATTGAAATACTTAAATACACAAAGCACTGATATATTAGCAATTAAGCTAACAACGAGGAATATTTTACGTTGCTTTCCCTTGGCAGATTCGATACTTATCCCTGCAAAATAATCTATAACGATGGTGGCCGCCAGTATTAAAATGTAAATGGGAACAAATGCCATATAAAAATAGCAACTGCTGGATAAAAGCAAAATCCATCTCCATTTATGTGGAATTATAAAATACAGCGAAGTAACTATAACAAAGAAAAAAAGGAAATGAAAGGAATTGAAAAGCATTTAATCCAATTTTTTTTAAATATAACAATAACAGAAAATAAATACCTTAAACCTTAATTTTTTCCTTTGCAGTTATTTAACATTGGCTTTAGCTTGAGATTTGATTTAAAAAATCTTACTAAACGGAAGATTGAAGTAAAAAACTAAAGGATAAGACAATTAAACCTTTTTAACTTTCATAAATCCAAGTGCATAAAAAGCCCGTAAATGCTTTTGAAATTAAGGCATTAACATACCGAAATAAAATATTTATATTTGCATCCTCTTTAATACACACATTATCATGCACATCGGTAATTTATTGTTTTTGAATTTAGGAACACAAGAAGTTGTGATGATTTTATTCGCTGTACTGTTGCTTTTCGGCGGAGAAAAACTTCCGGAACTGGCAAGAGGTTTAGGGAAAGGAATAAGAGAATTTAAAGATGCTTCAGACGGTGTAAAAAGAGAAATACACCGTAATATAAATGAGCTTACTGCTACGGAAGAGCTTAAACGCGAAGAAGAATTGGAGCGTTCAAAAACTAAAGTTGCAGAACCAACAACAGAAGAAAACAAAGATTTATTAAACAATTCAAATCAATAAAAAAATGGGTTTAGGTGCTCCAGAAATTATCTTAATTGTATTTGCTTTACTGCTATTATTTGGCGGAAAAAAGCTTCCCGAATTAATGAAGGGCTTGGGAAAAGGTGTAAAGGAATTTAAAGACGCCCAAAATGGCGTTGATAAAACTGAAAAACCAGAAGAAAAACAGCAAAAAGATTAAAATTTCCTAAATTTATTTAGGATTCCATTAACCTTGAACGGTCGAAATTTGTAATTTCGGGAGTTCAAGGTTTTCTTTTATAAAATGGTCACAGAAAAAATCATATCCTACTCCAATTTTTCGCAGTTACAGCTCGATCTAAAATCTGGTAGCATTACCGTTAAAGATCTAGTGAAATACTATATCGCAAGAATTGAAGACCACAAACATCTCAATGCTTTTTTAGAAACTTTTGAGGCAGAGGCTTTGGCCAAAGCCGAAGAAATACAGGCTAAAATAGATAATGGAACTGGAGGAAAATTAGCCGGGATGATTATTGGCCTAAAGGATAATATTTCTTTTAAAGGCCATCAAATGACGGCTTCTTCTAAAATTTTAGAAGGATACGAAGCCGTTTACTCCGCAACTGTTGTAGAGCGCATTTTGGCGGAAGACGCCATAATAATTGGTCGCTTAAATTGCGATGAGTTTGCGATGGGTGCATCCAATGAAACCAGCTACTACGGTCCGGTAAAAAATTATGTTGATGAAAAAAGAGTTTCCGGAGGTTCTTCAGGAGGCTCTGCAGTTGCAGTACAGGCGGGCCTATGTTTCGCGTCATTAGCATCAGATACTGGCGGTTCCATCAGGCAACCTGCCGCTTTTTGTGGAGTTTTCGGTTTAAAACCAACTTATTCTAGGGTTTCAAGATACGGCGTTGTTGCTTATGCTTCCTCGTTTGACCAAGTTGGCCCAATTGCAAAATCAGTAGAAGATATTGCTTTGATACTTGAGGTTATTGCGGGCAGAGACCCACATGATGCCACTTCAGCTGAAGTTGCTGTGCCGGCTTACTCAAAATTAGTTTCAAGTGAGGTTCCAAAAAAGAAAATCGCTTATATAGAAGAAACCCTACATGCTGAAGGTTTAGACCCAGAGATTAAACAAAATGTATTAGCGCAAATTGAAAAATTAAAAGCGCAAGGACATACCGTTGAACCGGTTTCTTTTGATTATTTAGATTACGTAGTTGCCACTTACTATATTTTAACCACCGCAGAAGCTTCTTCAAATTTAGCCAGATACGATGGTGTACATTTTGGCTACAGAAGTCCGGAATCTACAGACTTAATCAGCACCTATAAAAAATCAAGGTCAGAGGGTTTTGGCGATGAAGTTAAGCGCCGTATTATGTTGGGCACTTTTGTGTTGAGCGCAGGTTATTATGATGCTTACTACTCAAAAGCTCAAAAAGCCCGAAGATTGATTAAGGAGAAAATGGATCATATTTTAGAAGAGTATAACTTCATCATCACTCCAACTACACCTACTCCGGCATTCCATATCGGCGAAGAAATTACAGACCCAATGGTGATGTATTTAGCAGATATTTTTACTGTAGGTGCTTCTTTGGCGGGTTTGCCGGCTATTTCTTTGCCATCAGGCGAAAACAAAGAAGGCTTACCTTTGGGCATACAAATTATCGGAAGAAGATTTAAAGAAGAAAATTTATTGGCTTTTTCTAAATGCATACATAAGCTTTAGCCAGCAAATACGTTTTGGCAGCTAAAGAAAAAATTAAAGAATGATTAAATTATCAAAGTTTATCGCCTTTTCCTTATTGTTTATTAGTTTTTCAAACATCAGTAAAGCAAGCGTAAATAGAGACAGTTCGCAACATTCGTCATTAACTTTAAAAGAATTTAAGGCGATAAAAAAATTGGTAAATGCAGATACGAGCTTAATTCCTGCACAATCAAACCTGCAATTAGAGGTTTTAAAATATAGGCCCAATCTCATCTACAAATATCGCTTAGATTCTATCAAAACGCTTTTCCCGCTAGATTACAATTCCTTTGTACAAACCTATATCGATATTTTTTTAGATAAGCGCAAAGATGAAATGGGGCAAATGTTGGCTTTAGGAAAATATTATTTTCCCGTTTTTGAAAAGGCGTTAAGGGCCTATGATGTCCCTTTAGAATTTAAATATTTGCCAATTATTGAATCATCGATGAATCCAATGGCAGTATCACGCGTGGGCGCAACCGGGATGTGGCAATTCATGTACACCACCGCAAGAATGTACGGCTTAACTATCGACAATTATGTGGACGAACGCCGTGACCCTACCGAAGCAAGCTATGCTGCGGCCAGATATTTACGAGACGCTTATAATGAATTAGGTGATTGGATGTTGGCTTTAGCATCCTATAATTGCGGAAAAGGAAATATTACCAGAGCAATTGCCAAAGCCGGAGGTTCAAGAAATTTTTGGGATATACAGCCCTATTTACCTAATGAAACCAAAAGCTATGTTCCGGCTTTTATTGCAGCGGTTTACATTATGAATTACTACCAAAAGCACCCAGAGATAAAAGTTCCGGATGAGAAAGTCTTAAAAACCGATTCTATATCGGTAAATAAATTTATGTCTTTTGATAAAATTGCACATGCTTTAAATATAGATGTAGATGATTTAAGAGATTTAAATCCGGTTTATAAAAAAAATCTGATCAATGGTAGTTCGGCAGAACCAAAAAGGTTGGTTATCCCTAAATTAAGTCTTAAAGATTATGCTAAAGTTTTTGACGCTTTAAACGCGGATGAAGATGGCAGTTTAAAAATATTGCCAGCAAGCGAGTCGCCTAATCCTAATTTAAAGGTTGCCAATATACACATTGTAAAAAAAGGAGAAACGCTTATTGCTATTGCTAACCAATACAAAGTGGAAGTTCAGGATATAAAAGTTTGGAACAATTTAGACCATTACACCATAGCGATAGGGCAAAAGCTAATCATTAAAAAAGAAGCTGAGCAAGTGGTTCCAAAAAAAGAAGTATCAACTTACATTACTTATAAGGTAAAGGCTGGCGATAATTTAGCTAAAATTGCTGATCGTTTTGAAAACGTAAGCATCAACAGTTTAAAAGCGTTAAATGATTTGAAATCCAGCATTTTAACCGTTGGAATGATTTTAAAGATTGTTGCGCAGTAAGGTTTTTTTGGATGAAGTTAAATGAAAAAGCCCTTCGCTTGAGTAAACAAGGAAGGGCTTTTTAACTAAGTTTTAAAGCTTAAAATTTCACATTCAGCGAAACTAAGAAGTTGGTTTCTGCCTGTGGAAAATAGTAATTTGATGTGCTTAAAGTACCATCGTAAATTCCGCTATAAGTGTAACCGTTACTTTCGTAAAGCTCGTTAAAAATGTTGTTTGCCAATAAACCTAGCTCAATAGCTTTCACACCTTTTACTTTAAAACTGTAGTTAAGCCTAAGATTGTTTACAAAAAAAGCATCGAGTTTCCTGCTTTCGTTAGAGGTATTGTCTAAATATTGTTTGCTTACATACTTGCTTAAAAGTGCAATTTCAAAACCTGCAAACGGTTTGTAAGCAACAGTACTGGAACCAACGTAATTTGGCGAAAAAGCAATATCGGTTTTATTGTAAGTATTTACTTGCTGACCTACAAAATCATAATCTGCACCAACATATTTATCAATATATTCAACAAAATTTTTGACTTTATTTTGGCTGAAAGCACTGGTTAATGCCCAGCTTAATTTCGGAGAAATTCCAAAAGTTGCGTCCAGCTCAATTCCGTCTCTGTAGCTTTTATCAACGTTAGAGCGTACATATCCACCAACATCGTTAATCTGCCCGGTTAAAACTAATTGGTTTTTATAGTTCATCAAATAAACATTTGCACCGGCATTAAGCCAGTCTGTTTTTATCCGATAACCAATTTCAACATCATTTAAACGTTCAGGCTTTGGGCGGCTTTGCGGTGTAGATTCTGTATAATCATCTCGGTTAGGTTCTTTGTTTGCCACCGCATAAGACGCGTAAAAGTTACTTTGTTGATTGATGAAATAAGTGAAGCCCACTTTTGGATTAAAAAAGTTTAATGTCGCATCCTGTGTTACGTTGCTTTTATTACGATCAAATCCTAAAAATTTATAGTAAATATTGCGATACTGCAAATCGGCAAAAAGCGAAAGTTTATTGAGCTGGTAACTTCCTTTTCCATAAATGTTAAAGTCGGATTTAAAGGCATTATCAAAATAATACTGCTGGCGGATATTACTTTGCGAAGCAAACTTTGCCCAGATAATTTCGCCATAATGATCGCCATCATACTCGTTATAGGCGCCTCCTAAAGTAAAATCAGATTTTGTGTTCGGCTGATATCTTAAAGAATAGGTAGCGCCGTAAAACTTATTATTCAACCAACGCCTTCTAATCAAATCTGTTTTGGCAACGGTGTCAGTACCAATAAATAAAGAATCTAAACCATAATCAGCAAATGACTGATTGTCTTTGTATTCTTCGTAATATCCTTTTCCTTTAGTGTAATGTAGCGCCGCATTTGCAGATAATTTATCAGAAAAACTTTTGGAATACAATAACTGGTAATGGTCTTGCTGGTAGTTATCAGTTTGGTCATCGTAATTAAACTCATTATAACGCCTATCAGTTTGCAGTTTGTCTTCTGGTACGCCGTTCCAAGCTTGGTAAGTTTTCTCTTTACCAGAAAACACGTTTAGCCTTAACAAACTGCTTTTTCCGTAATAAGCCCCAGACATAAAATAAGATTTTAAATCAGATGAAGCTCTATCGATATAACCGTCGGATACAATCCGCGATAAGCGGCCGTCAAAAGCAAATTTCCCGTTGAGTAATCCGGTACCTAAGTTTAACGAATTTTTTAAGGTATTGTAAGAACCACCAGAGTTGTTTAAC
Organism: uncultured Pedobacter sp.; assembly: GCF_946480185.1. The sequence goes on from NZ_CAMLIG010000006.1 coordinate 36,079, forward strand.
TCAAAATATGCAGAATCTCTTAATTTCCCGGTTTGGATGTTTAAGCTTCCGCCGAAAGCACCTGCGCCATTGGTTGATGTTCCAACGCCTCTTTGTATTTGGATATTGTCCACAGAGCTTGCAAAATCTGGTAAATCAACCCAATAAGAACCTTGACTTTCAGAATCATTATAAGGGATTCCATTAATGGTAACGTTTACACGGGTAGCGTCTGACCCTCTAATCCGCATACCTGTATAACCCACACCTGCGCCACCATCTGAAAAAGTAACTACTCCTGGAGTTTGGTCCAGCAGGTAAGGTAAATCTTGCCCAAAATTGTTTTTAGCAATATCTCCTTTTGATAAATTTTTAAAAGTGGTGGCCGAATTTTCTGAAGCTCTTGTGGCGTTAACCACTACCTCATCTGCTATTTGCGTAGCTTTTTCTAAAACGATGTTTAAGGTTTCGCTCCGGTTTAAATTTACAGCTAAGGTTTTGCTTCGGTAACCTATAAAACTCACTTTAAGTTCGTACTTCCCTGATTTTAAATTTTTAAAACTGTAATCGCCGTTGGCACTGGCTTGTGCAGTTAAATTTCCGTTAAGCGTGACTGATGCGCCACTAAGTGATTTGTTGTTTTCTTGGTCGCTTACTTTACCTTGTAAAGTTAATTGTGCCCATAGCATCCCCGGCAGTAAAACCGCAGCAGTAAATGCAAAAATAAATTTTTTCAATTTTTTAAAATTTTATTTAACGAAACAGTATAGGGGTTATACCATTTACTAAATAAATTATTTTATACCTTTTGTCCCTACGTCGGCATTATCCGAATCAGGTGTATGAAGGGTTTAGGGTTTGAGGTTTAGGGCAGAGGGGTTTTTAAAACCTCAAACCTTATACCATCTACCTTCCACCTTTCAATGGGTATGTTCTCAGCCTGGTTTTGCATTTGTGCAGATGGTTAAAAATCTGTTTACACAAACAAGGCACCCCTTATTGATGGCGCAAATATATAAATTAAAATTAGTTTAGCTAATTGATATTTTATTTACCTAGGTATCTTAAACATAATGCCCAATGCAAGGTTTTGGCTGTATTGGATTTTTCCGCTGAAATCATCGTCATACAATGCTGTAGCACCAACAGTAACATTTACCAGTCTGTTTACTTTTGCAGCTAAAGTAACATCCAAACGCTGGTCTATATTAGTGATGTTTTCATAAGCCGCAAAAAGCAGATAGCGGGCTTTTAAATTAAGATTTTTGGCTATTTCTTTATCAAAGTTTGCTACCGCTTGAAAAGCGAGTTCGTTTTTAAAGCGTTTTCCAACCTCAACGCCAAAATTCTTTGGATTGTTTTTGTGAAGTGTTGTATCCAGCAAAAAAGTTTGACGGGCAGTACCTGTACCTAACCTTAAACTAAAATATTTTAACGGTTTATACTCAAAACCAATGGACTCTGTAAGATAGCCTGGAGCCATAAATTTTGAAATTATTTTTCGTGTTTCGTTTCCTTTTGAATCTTTTCCGTAAGTATAGCCGCTATCAAACTGCGATTCGAAACTGATGGAACCGAAAAAATTCCAATTTTCTGAAATTGGCAAAGCCGCTTTATTATCAAAAAACATACGGTCATTGGTCTTCCGTTCCAATTGTCCTTCGTTCTTCAATTTTCCGTATTGCAGCAGAATTTCCGAAGTGAAGTTTTTTCCTTCTTTATTATATTCTGCTTTATAATTTAGCAAGGTTCCTAAAGCAACAGAGTTTACCCCTCCGCTGCTCCAGTTATCGCTAAAAGCAGCCTGGTTTAAATTGACGCCAAAATTTAATTTCGTTTTCCAATAGTTAACTTTTAAATTGATAAAACTTTGGTGTAGCTGTCTTTTATAAATAAAAAAAATAGGCTGACGCACCGGAAAAAGATTTTTTTTTGCCTGAATTTCTTGTACCGCAATGGTATCGGTATCATTAAATGTTTGTGCAGAAGCGGCAAAATCGGCAAATAAAAGCAATCCAATAATTAACCCAAACCCATATTTTTTGCAACTATTCATCCCGTAAAAATGAGAATTTATAAAGTTTAAAAAAAATCAAATTTGGTTTGCCCTTTTTTAGGCGATAAAAAGAGCTTAAAGTAATATGTCTATTACGAAAGTAATTGTAACCTACAAAATGTATAAATTCATGCTTTTTCGATTAAATGCTGAAATTCAACTAAAAAATTAAATATGAATGTAACTAAAAAACCACTTTTCATAGTCTTGGCCGGAATTGTTATGGCATCTTGCAACAATACAAAAAAAGCGGAAAGCAGTAATAATAACCCGTTTTTTACCGAGAGTAATTTGCCCTATCATGCTCCGGATTTTAACAAAATTAAAACCGAAGATTTTATGCCTGCGTTTGAAGAGGGCATGAAACAAAATTTAAGCGAGGTAGATGCTATCGCTAACAATACTGAAGCCCCTACTTTTGATAATACTCTTGTCCCCTTGGAAAAAAGCGGACAACTTTTAGCAAGGGTTAATAACGTTTTCGGATTGTTAACCGGCGCCAATACCAATCCGGATCTCCAAAAACTTGATGAAGAGATTTCTCCAAAATTAGCCGCACATCGCGATGCGATTTACTTAAACAAAAAACTTTTCGATCGTATTTCTGCGATTTACGAAAGTCCGGAAAAAGATAAACTGGATCCCGAATCAAAAAAATTGGTAGATGTTTACTACGAAAATTTTGTGCTAGCCGGAGCCAAATTATCTGATAAGGAGAAAGAGGAAATGAAAAAGCTAAACGAGGAAAAGGCCAGCTTAAGCACTAAATTCACCAACATGCTATTGGCTGCAAGCAAGGCCGGGGCTTTAAAAATTGATTCTGCTACAGCTTTAAACGGACTTTCTGATGCCGAATTAAAAGCTGCCGAAAATGATGCTAAAGCATCTAAAACCGGCAGCAAGTATGCAATTGTACTACAGAACACTACCCAACAACCCTATTTAGCCCAATTAACTGATCGCAACACACGTGAACAACTATTTAACGCCAGCTATAACCGTACAGAAAAAGGAGATGCTAATGATACCCGGAGCACAATTATCCGCCTTGCGGAAATTAGGGCGCAACAGGCTAAACTTTTAGGGTTTAAAAACTACGCTGCCTGGAATTTAAAAAACCAAATGGCGCAAACACCCGAAGCTGTTGACAACTTTTTAAAACAGATTGTTCCCGCATCAACCGCCAAAGCAAAAGAAGAAGCTACGGAAATTCAAAGCTTAATTGACCAACAAAAAGGAGGTTTTAAATTAGCACCTTGGGACTGGAATTTTTATGCGGAACAAGTTAGAAAAGCAAAATATGACCTTAACGACAATGAGATTAAACCTTATTTTGAACTAAACAAAGTTTTACAAAACGGAGTTTTTTACGCTGCTACACAACTTTACGGCATTACGTTTAAAGAGCGTACAGATATTCCGGTTTACCAAAAAGACGTTAAGGTTTTTGAAGTTTTTGATAAGGATAAAAGTCCAATGGGGTTATTTTATGCCGATTACTTTAAACGCGACAATAAGTCTGGCGGTGCTTGGATGTCCAACATCGTTAACCAATCTTCATTATTGGGTACAAAACCCGTGATTTACAATGTTTGTAATTTTACAAAACCTGCAGAGGGCGAGCCTGCCTTAATCAGTTATGATGATGTTACCACCATGTTCCATGAGTTCGGACATGCTTTACACGGTTTTTTTGCAAGTCAAAAATACGTAACACTTTCGGGTACTGATGTTGCCAGAGATTTTGTTGAATTTCCTTCCCAGTTTAACGAACATTGGGCTATGGAACCAAGCGTGTTTAAAAATTACGCGGTACATTATAAAACCGGCGCTCCAATGCCGACGACTTTAGTTGAAAAAATTAAAAAATCTGCCACTTTCAACCAAGGCTATATGCTTACAGAATTATTAGCGGCAGCTTCTTTAGATATGCAATGGCACACCATTAGTAGCGATACTAAAATTACCGATGCTGATAAATTTGAGCATGATGCTTTACAAAGAACCGGTTTATTATCTGACCAGGTTCCGCCACGTTACCGTTCAAGCTACTTTAATCATATTTGGGGCGGAGGTTATGCCGCCGGTTATTACGCCTATCTATGGACAGAAATGTTGGATGACGATGCTTATTCTTGGTTTGAAGAAAATGGTGGAATGACTGCTAAAAACGGACAACGATTTAGAGATATGATATTGTCAAGAGGGAATACATTGGATTACAACAAAATGTTCCTCGACTTTAGAGGGCATAAGCCTGATATTACGCCGATGTTGAAGAATAGAGGTTTAGTAAAATAACAGAAAAGGGACAAATTTCTTTGTCCCTTTTCTGTTCGGGTAATGGGAGATAAATTGATTTAGGATATTACCCAAAAATCCGTTCATAAAAAAAGTCCTTCTCACAAAAGAAGGACTTCCTGAAAATCAGAATATTATTGTTTAGCTATAAAGACAGAATATCAACAATTTTAAATAAATCTTTATTAATTTCTATGTGGTGTTTTATGGCGTGGTCAAACGGAGTATAAGCAATTTTACCGTTCAACAAACCTACCATTTCACCTTTTCGGCCTGCCATTAAACTTTCAACCGCGGCAACGCCTAATCTGCTGGCTAAAACCCTATCCATGCAGGTAGGCTTTCCTCCACGTTGGATATGGCCTAGTATAGAAACTCGAGTATCATATTGCGGGAAACGGCTTTTAATTTTTTCGGCAATTTCTACCGCACCGCCAGAATCGCCTTCGCCCTCGGCAACTATTAATATTTTGGACATTTTATCCTTTCTACTTATTTCCAAACGGTGCATCAACGCCTCCATATCTGTTTTTGTTTCGGGGATAAAAATAGACTCGGCGCCCACGCCAATTCCGCTTCTTAAAGCAATTAGCCCACAATCTCTACCCATCACCTCTACTATAAAAAGTCTTGAATGAGATTCGGCGGTATCCCTAATCCGGTCAATAGCTTCGACCACATTATTGATAGAAGTATCGTAACCAATAGTAAAATCAGTACCAAACAAATCATTGTCAATAGTTCCGGGCAAACCTAAAATCGGGAAATCAAACTCCTCACCAAAAATTTTAGCTCCTGTAAAAGTCCCGTCGCCGCCAATGGCAACCAAAGCGTCAATATTTTGTGCTTTCAATTGTCGGTAAGCCGCTTCTCTACCTTCTTTAGTTCTAAATTCTGCGCTTCTTGCGGTGCGTAACATGGTTCCGCCACGCTGGATAATGTTTGCTACAGACTTTCTGTCCATATCTTCAAACTCGCCCAAAATCATCCCCTCGTATCCACGCTTTATCCCAACAACTTCTAAATTATAATACAGCGCAGATCTTACTACTGCTCTAATCGCTGCATTCATACCGGGCGAGTCGCCTCCTGAGGTAAAAACTCCAATTTTTTTTATTTCACTCATTACTTCATATTTTGATAAGCAGCAAGACCGCTATCTAAAAAGTTGATATAATTTTTAACATCTAAATTAAAAGCTTGAGGCTTCACCAGCACTTTTTGATCACTATTTAGCAACACATAATACGGTTGCGAATTAGTTTTAAAAGTTGAGGCCTGCAAATCGCTCCACTTATTACCTAATGTTTTAATCGTTTTCCCAGACAAAGAAGATACATACTGCTCATTAGTAGGCAATTCTGTTTTATCATCTACATATAAAGAGATTAAAACATAATCATTTTTCAGCCTCTTCAATACCTCTTTATCGCTCCACACAGAAGCTTCCATTTTACGACAATTTACACAGCTGTGTCCGGTAAAATCAATTAAAACAGGTTTGTTTTCCTTTTTTGCATAAGCCAAACCTTGCTCGTAATCAAAGAACGCATCTAAATTATAAGGTGCTTTAAATAAGCTCCCATACTTTTTTTGAACCGCATCTTGCTCAATTACTGGCGAAGATAAGGTATTAGAATATAAATCAAAATCTTGCGTAGTTTGTGGTGGCAACCATGCACTTATTCCTTTTAAAGGTGCACCCCATAAACCCGGAATCATATACATGGTGAATGCAAAAGTAATAATTGCTAAAAACAACCTCGGAACGCTCACAAATTTCAAATCGCTATCATGCGAAAATTTAATTTTTCCGATGAGGTAGAAACCTAACATTGCAAAAATTACAATCCAAAGCACTAAAAATATCTCACGGTCAAACAATTCCCAATGGTAAGCCAAGTCAACATTAGACAAAAACTTAAGAGACAAGGCCAGCTCTATAAAACCCAAAGACACCTTTACACTGTTTAACCAACCGCCAGATTTTGGTAATGATTTCAACAACGATGGGAAAGCAGCAAACAAGGTAAAAGGAATTGCTAATGCCAATGAAAAACCAAACATCCCGATAGCGGGCCCCATATATTGCCCCGTAGTTGCAGCCTGCACCAACAAAGTTCCAATAATTGGTCCGGTACAAGAGAAAGAAACCAAAGCCAAGGCAAAAGCCATAAAAAACAGTCCAACAAATCCATTATTATCAGACTTTTCGTCGATACGGTTTGTCCACGAGTTTGGTAACGTAATTTCAAAAGCGCCAAAAAATGATATAGCAAAAATCACCAGTAGCACAAAAAACAAGAAATTAAAAAAGCCGTTGCTCGCCAACTCATTTAAAGCATCGGAACCAAAAAGCAGGGTAACTCCCATGCCCAAAAGCACATAAATTACAATAATAAAAAAGCCATATAAACTGGCTTTTCTAATGGCTTCCGCTTTGCCACCTGCCTTTTTGGTAAAAAAACTAACCGTAAGTGGCAACATTGGAAAAATACAAGGCATCAATAAAGCTAAAATTCCGCCTACAAAACCAGCGATAAAAATTGCCCATAAAGATTGTTGCTTTGCATTGTCAACTGTTTTAAAAACAGTTTTTGAGGTATCTACCGAAGCTGATGAATTTGTGTTTGCGCTAATAGTTTTTTGGTCTACCGAGTCGCTTTTAACGGCGGTATCTTTTAAACTTGTTTCCGCTTGCGGATTTGTACTTGTTGAAGCATTACTTTGCGCTACCATAGCAGGCTTTCCACCCGCAACCTTTACCGAAAAATCAACATCTTCTGGTGGTAGGCACTGTTTATCATTACAAACCATAAACTCCAAAGTACCTTTAACTGTAACTTCGGGCTTTTTAAGCTTAATTTTTTGTTTAAAAACAACCCTATGTTCATGCCATGATATTTCCATGGAGAAATTGCTATCATAAGCAGAAATTGCTTTTGGACTTTCTGTTGGTTTGCCCATTAATTCATAATCGGCACTTTTTGCAAAAGTAAAAGATGTTGGAATTGGCCCACCTTCTTTAATGTATTGCGAGTAAACATGCCAGCCTTTATCAATTTTTGCGGTGATGACGATGTTTGCCTCCTTTTCATTAATTGCTTCCGCAGCATAGCTCCAGGTAACTGGTTTTAAAATCTGCGCAAAGGCACAAATATTTAAAAGTAAAAGTGCCGAAATGGCAATGATTTTCTTCATTTAGTCTGTTTTCTTATCTCTAATCAAAAATAAAACTCACTTGTTTAAGATCAAGTGAGTTTACCCCGTCATCGGTTTGTAATAAAAGATAGCCTTCTTCGCTAACTCCCTTAATTGAACCGCTATATATTCTATCATTAATAGCATATTGGTGAACTTCATTTAAACGGTATAACCTACTTAAATACTCCGCATCCAAGCATTTAATATCTTCTTTTAATTGTAGATATCTAATTTCAATGCTTTTGCAAAGCTCGCTTAATAAATCGTTAAGCTCATAATTATGATGTAAGATTTTAGATAAGGATGTTGCCCTAAATAAACCGCTACTAAAATTTTGCTGATTTACATTAATTCCAATACCAACAATACTTGATTTTAAATGCTGTCCGCTTACTATATTTTCAATTAGCACCCCACCAAGTTTTTGGTTTTTATAATAAATATCATTTGGCCATTTAATTTTGCAATCGTCGCCAATAATAACCCTCAAACAATCGTTAATGCCAAGTGAAACAGCTTTATTTAAGTAAAATTGTTGGTGTATATTAATAAATATTGGGTTAAATAATATACTTATGGTTAGGTTTTTTCCTTTCTCTGCTTCCCAAACATTACTTTGTTGTCCTCTGCCAGCAAACTGGTGGTCTGCCATAATAACAGTCCCCTCTGCCAATGGCTTAGTATTTGAAAGCTTTTTTCGCAAATAATTATTGGTAGAATCAATTTCAGAAAGTTTTACCAAACTTTGTCCAACGAATAGTGTTAAAATTGTGTTATTTTGCAATGTTTAATATTTTATATATTATAAAGCTCAAAACTAATTTTTTTTGATGGTAAAAAACAAAATTGCTAATCAATCTACCAGCTTATCCGAAGCTATAGTGCATGGAATACAGGAAAAAAAAGGTAATGATATTGTAAGGCTCGATCTTAGAAATATTCATAGTTCTGTGGCCGATTTTTTTGTAATCTGCCATGCAGAATCCACTACACAGGTAAAAGCCATTGCAGACAGTATTGAAAAAGAAGTATATAAAGCAACCAGTGAAGATCCTTTTAGAAAAGAAGGGTTTCAGAATGCTGAATGGATAATCTTGGATTATTTGGATGTTGTTGTGCATATTTTTAAAACAGATAAAAGAGAATTTTACGGAATTGAGGATTTATGGGGCGATGCCGAGTTGAAATCCTACCAAAGTGCTTAATTAAAAGCACTTGTTTTACAAAAATCGAGATGAAAGAAAATACAGATAATAAAAGACCATTGAAAAAGGTTCCAACAAAAAAATTGATGCCAAAGCCACCTAAATTTAATATTATGTGGGTTTATGGCGTAATTATATTGGCCATACTTGGTGTTCAGTTTTTTATGAGCAGTAATAATGCCCGATTGATTACTTATCAAAAGTTTGAAAACGAAATGCTTAAACCTGGTGATGTTGACAAAATTGTTGCCTACAAGCAAGAAGATTTAGTTATTGCCGAGGTTTACATTAAAAAAGACAAGCTGAACGAGCCTAAATACAAAGATTTAAAAGACCGTAATAACTTTTCTATTTCGGGTACAAGTCCACAGTATTATTTTACAGATGGTTCGTTTGAGTCTTTACAGGCAAGGTTAAAAGCTTCGCAAGAAAATGTACCGGATGAAGCAAAAGTATCGTTGACTTACGAGTCCAGAACAAGTCCTTTCTCATCTCTGTTTTGGTCATTTATTGTTCCAATTGTAATTTTTGCACTGGTTTGGATATTTATTATGCGCCGTATGGGCGGCGGAGCCGGAGGTGGTGGCGGAGGTCAAATCTTCAATATCGGGAAATCAAAGGCAACTTTATTTGATAAAGAATCTCAAGTGAGCATTACTTTTAGTGATGTTGCAGGTTTAGAAGAGGCAAAACAGGAGGTGATGGAGATTGTCGATTTCCTTAAAAATCCCAAGAAATACACAAATCTCGGAGGTAAAATTCCTAAAGGCGCATTGCTAGTCGGTTCGCCGGGTACGGGTAAAACCTTAATGGCAAAAGCCGTTGCTGGCGAGGCTCAAGTTCCTTTTTTCTCCCTATCGGGATCTGATTTTGTAGAAATGTTTGTAGGTGTTGGAGCTTCACGTGTGAGAGATTTGTTTAAGCAGGCCAAAGAAAAAGCACCTTGTATTATTTTTATTGATGAGATTGATGCCATTGGTAGAGCCAGAGGTAAAAACAGTATGGTGGGCGGAAACGACGAACGTGAAAATACTTTAAATCAGCTTTTGGTAGAAATGGATGGTTTCGGTACCGATTCTGGAATTATCATTATGGCGGCAACCAACCGTCCTGATGTATTAGATTCTGCTTTATTGAGACCAGGTCGTTTTGACAGACAAATCTCTATTGATAAGCCAGATTTGGTAGGAAGAGAGCAAATTTTTAAAGTTCATTTGCAACCGCTAAAATTAGCAGAAGGTGTTGATCCTAAAAAACTATCTGCACAAACACCGGGTTTTGCCGGTGCAGAAATTGCTAACGTTTGTAATGAAGCCGCTTTAATTGCCGCCCGTAGAAATAAAGAAGCTGTTGACATGCAAGATTTTCAGGATGCAGTTGACCGGGTAATTGGTGGTTTAGAGAAAAAAAATAAAATCATTTCTCCAGAAGAGAAGAAAATTGTTGCTTACCATGAAGCTGGTCACGCTATTGCAGGTTGGTTTTTAGAACATGCGGATCCTTTGGTTAAAGTTTCCATTGTTCCACGTGGCGTTGCTGCTTTAGGTTATGCGCAGTACTTACCAAAAGAGCAGTTCTTATATACAACTGAGCAACTTTCTGACGGCATGTGTATGACCATGGGCGGACGTGTTGCCGAGGATTTAACTTTCGGAAAAATATCAACCGGTGCTCAAAATGATTTAGAGCGCATTACCAAATTGGCTTATGCCATGGTTAGTCTTTACGGAATGAGCGAAAAAGTAGGTAACGTTTCTTTTAACGACCAAGGTGGCGAGTATAATTTCAGCAAACCCTACTCTGATAAAACTGCAGAACTAATTGACTCTGAGGTAAGAGAGTTGATTAAAGGAGTTTATCAAAAAACTAAAGACTTACTCATCGAGAAAAAAGATGGTTTAGAAGCCTTAGCGGTTAAATTGTTGGAGAAAGAAATCCTTTTCCAAAGTGACTTAGAGGAGATTTTGGGTAAACGTCCGTTTGATAACCGCACCACTTATGATGAATTTGTAAACGGTAAAGAAGGCGGTGACCAAAGCATTATTGCAGAAAATATCCATCCAGAACCCGTTGGCGATTCTACAGAGCCATTAAAGGCAGAATCATCAGAAATAGCTTAAATTATTATACCAAGCGCCGATTTTATTAATCGGCGCTTGATTTTTTATATAAATTCCTTTTTTTAAATGAAGGACACCACAACTCCCAAAGAACAACTTCTAAAAAAAATTAGGAAGGCGTTATTAGAAAAACGCGATAATCCTTATCCTAATTTAGAAGACATGCCTTTATATCCGGAAACGGATGAAATGCTGGAGGTAATCTTTGCCGAAGAACTCACTAAAGTAAATGGCACTTTTGTTTATTGCGAGAGCGAGATTCATTTTATAGAAAATATGCTGCAATTGGCAGAAGAAAAAAAATGGCGTAAAATATATTGCTGGGAGCCCGCCTTACAAGATTTATTAAAAACTTACGAATACCCTTTTTACGCTACCGATAAAGATTTTGAGTTGGCAGAAGTTGGCTTAACACTTTGCGAATCCTTAATTGCGAGAAACGGCTCTGTACTATTGAGCAACGGAAATGCAGCCGGACGCAGATTAAGCATTTATCCGCACCAACATGTGGTGGTTGCATACGCATCGCAATTGGTATTAGATTTAAAGGATGCTTTTAAGCTTCTTAAAGAAAAATATGGCAACAACCTGCCAAGCATGGTGTCTGTAACTACAGGGCCAAGCCGAACAGCAGATATTGAAAAAACGTTGGTTTTAGGCGCACATGGCCCAAAAGAGCTATTTGTTTTTTTATTGGACGATTTAAATTTGGCTTAACAAAGCTAAATTGGCAAAGTAAAATAAAAAGTTGATCCTTTTCCAATTTCGCTATACACCCCTATTTCGCCTTGGTGCTTTTTAATAATTTCTGAAGCAATATAAAGTCCTATTCCAAATCCGGGAAAAGTTTTTTCATTTTTCCCTTCTACCCGATAAAAGCGTTCAAAAATTTTACTCTGATTTGCAGGGCTTATCCCAATACCAAAATCCTTAACGCATACCATAGCCTCGTTTTCTGAAGACTTTAGGCTAACTTCAACTTGCATGGCATTTGGGGAGTATTTAACGGCATTTGTTAAAAAATTAACAACTACCTGCCGAACGTTTTCTTCATCGGCAAATACATCAACTTGATCTTCTGCAGTAAAATTAATTTCATTTTGCGGGTTAATGTGCTGAATTTCAGAAATGACCTCGGTGATCAAAGTATTCAGATTAAACTCGGCTTTTCTCAGTTGCAAACTGCCGGTTTTAATTTTGGAAACGTCCAGTAAATCAGCTACTAAAGTTGTTAGGCTTTCAATTTGTTTATGCACTACTTTTAACGAGCTTTTTAAGAACGGATCTCCCGTGTTTCTGTATTTCTGTTCTAAAAGTTGAACATACCCTTTTATAGAAGTAATAGGAGTTTTTAATTCATGGCTTGCCATACTAATAAAGTAATCCTTTTGCTCGTCAAGCTCCTTCATCTCTTGAATATCGGTACTTGTGCCTACCCACATGGTTATTCCTCCATTGCTGTCTCTTAGTGCTTTTGCTCTACTCAGCTGCCATCTGTAAGCCCCGTCTTTGCGTTTAAAGCGATGTTCAAAAATAAAATCCTTTCCAGTTTTTATTGATTCTTCCCAAAGGCGAAGGTTCTCGGCTCTATCATCCGGGTGCACAATGATGATCCAATTATCATTAATAAGAATACTTTCATCTAAACCGGAGTATTTATAAACCGATTGGTTAAAATAATAAAGATGGCCATCCACATCACTTATCCACACAAACTGAGGCATTTCGTCTGCAAGCAAGCGAAATTTCTCTTCTCTGTCAATTAAATCCTGCTGGTTCTTTTTATCCTGAGTGATGTCTCGGATAGTTCCTATCAATCTCTCTGGTAAGCCATTGCTGTCTTTAAACAATTTCCCGTTTACATCAATCCAATGTAAAGATCCATCCTCCCATAAAATTCTACTTTGGTAGCTCAATACACCAGTTTGTAATACCCTGTCATGTGCATCATTTCTGATTTTGCTGTCATACGGATGTAGATGTTGTGCAATTAACTTACTTGTTAATAAACTGGGGTCATCGTATCCAAAAATGGCAGCATATTGAGCATCAAAAACCCCCTCGCTTCTTTTGTAATCATATTCCCAAACGGCAAGCTCTGTTGCTTCAATTACAATATTCAGTTTTTGTTCACTTTCTTGAACTTTTTGCAGCGCTAGTACTGATGAAGTAACATCAGATGCCGTAGCAACTATATTAACAACTTTACCTTCTGAATTTTTTACAGCTTCAAAAACAAAATTCAAATAAAATTCTTCCATAACCCCATTTCTGGGTAAACTTACAAGCTGTTCATTTGCAACAAATCTTTTTCCGGTTTGGTAAACTTCGTTCAAAAGGGATTCAAATCCTTGCCCCTTAATCTCGTGAAAACCGTCAAACACCGGTTTATGAATCACTTCATTTAACTGTTTGCCCCAAAGCTTTAGCATTAGTTCATTAATAATATCAACAACATGGTTCTCGCCGGTTAAAATGCACATAGCAATAGGCGTTTGCATAATATTTTGATAATATCGTTGGTTTACAAGTTCAAGTTCCTTTCTCCTGTTAACTTCCGCGGTTGTTTCTACACATGATGTAAAAATACCGGATATCTTACCGTCTTCATCAATAATTGGACTGTGACTAAAAGTCCAATAGATATCTTCAATTTTTCCGTTACGATAAAACGGGATGAGTTGGTTTTCGCTCCATGTAGCCACACCCGTGGTTAAAACCTGAACCATCATTGGGTGGATAATGTGCCAAATTTCTGGCCAAGCATCTTCCCCTTTTTGTCCCAACATAAAAGGATGTTTTCCTTCGATGCCCAAACTTGGCCGATAGGCATCATTATAAAAGCAAATAAAATCCTCTCCCCAAAACAAAAATTTCGGAAATTTAGAGTTAAGGATAATACTAAGTGTTGTTTTTAAACTTTGAGGCCAGTTTCGCGGATTACCTAAAGTAGTTTGTGACCAATCTTTTTCGCGAATAAGTTTACCCATTTCGCCACCGGCCGAGATAAAATTTAGTTGATTCATATATAAAATCTGGTACTGAGACCTTTGTTAACCATAAATAGATGGATGCAATAGAATGTTTTTCGAAGAATAAATATCGTTTAAAAATTTGCAATTAAAAATTGAAATATTAGCTTTGGCGTATCAAATTCAAAAAGATGATTTTTACAACCACATTTACTACAATAACCAATACGCTTTTAGCGTAAAGGAAGGTAGTTTATGGTTTAAAATAACATATCCAGCGCCTTCCGATAAAACGGGAGGCGTTTTTTTTTAATATATTGAAATGAAAATTCTAAAATTCGGGGGAACATCCGTAGGTTCCGTAGAAGCTTTAAAAGCCTTAACCGGCGTTGTAAAATCTAACTTAGCGCAACAAGAGCAAATTGTTGTAGTGGTTTCTGCAATGGGAGGCGTAACCAACCAGCTGCTGAAAATGGCAGAAGATGCTATTGACGGAAAGGATTTTTCTACGGCTTTGGCAACGTTAGAAAAAAGACATTTCACGGTGGTAAAAGAACTGGTTGATCTGCAACAGCAAAATCAGGTAATTACAAAACTTAAACTCTATTTTCAGGCTCTCGAAGATGTTTTAAACGGCGTTGCTGCGTTAAAAGAGCTGAGTCCAAAAACTAAAGATACTGTTTTAAGCTTTGGCGAAAAAAGTTCGGCTTTTATGATTAGCCGTATATTGAGGACTATCAAACCAGAAACTGAATTTTTAGACGCTTCAACACTTATAAAAACTGATGATACTTTTGGAAATGCTAAAATAGATTTTAACCAAACCAATCATCTGGTTCAGGATTATTTTGAACATCAAAAAAACAATTTGGTAGTTGTAACCGGATTTATTGCCAGCAACAGCAACAATCAAATTACCACTTTAGGCCGTGGCGGAAGCGATTATACCGCAGCGGTTATTGGGGCGGCCTTAAACGTAAAGCAAATTGAAATTTGGACAGACGTAAACGGAATGATGACCGCAGATCCTCGCAGAGTGAAGAAAGCTTTTTCTATGGAAGAACTTTCTTATACCGAAGCTATGGAGCTGTCATTTTTTGGCGCAAAAGTTATTTATCCGCCAACCATGATTCCTGCGTTTTTAAAAATGATTCCAATTGTTATTAAAAACACTTTTGAGCCAGAATTTGAAGGCACTTTTATCAGACATGATTTAAAACCTTCAAAAACTACCATCAGAGGAATCTCTTCTGTAGATCATATCAGTATTGTTAACATCCAAGGTAGCGGAATGGTGGGCAAAGCAGGCTTTAGCGGCCGTTTGTTCTCCCTGCTTTCACGCGAGCAGGTAAACATCATTTTAATTACCCAATCATCTTCAGAGCATTCCATCACTTTTGCGGTTAATCCGGAGGATGCTTTAAAAGCGAAAGCTTTAATTGAACATGAATTTGAGCTTGAATTACTGGCCGTTAAATTAGAGCCTGTAAAAATTGAGACCGATCTTTCTGTGTTGGCCATCGTTGGCGAAAACATGAAGAAAACGCCCGGAATTTCAGGCAAACTGTTTAATGCCTTAGGCCGTAATGGCGTAAACGTAGTGGCTATTGCACAAGGCTCGTCAGAATTTAACATTTCGGTAATTATCCCAAATGAAGATTTATCAAAAGCTTTAAACGCCGTACACGATGCTTTTTTTGCAGAACTGCAGAAAACACTGAACGTTTTTGTAGTTGGCGTGGGTAATATTAGTAAAGAGCTGTTGAACCAAATTAAAGGACACAAAGATTTTTTGGCAAAAAACAATTTAATCAATATCCAAATTTTAGGCTTAATCAACACCAAAAAAATGTTGATTGATGCTAACGGAATTGATTTAAATAATTACCAAGATGCTTTGGCTAATGCCAATGAAGAAGCGGATTTAGCAAAATTTGTTGCTAAAATGAAAGGCTTAAATTTGCCTAACTGTGTTTTTGTGGATAACACCGCCAGTCCAAATCCCTCTACATTTTACAAAGAAGTTTTTGAAGCCAGTATTTCTGTGGTGACTTGTAATAAAATTGCCAATTCGGGTAAATATGCCGCTTTCGCTGAGTTGAAAGAAACCGCTCAAAAACATGGCGTTGATTTTTATTACGAAACCAACGTTGGTGCCGGCTTGCCGATTATCAAAACATTGAACGATTTGATCATTAGCGGTGATAAAATCACAAAAATTGAAGCCATTTTATCGGGAACTATTTCTTTTATATTCAACAATTTTAAAGGCGATGCCAATTTTCACGATGTGGTAAAAATGGCACAGGAAAAAGGTTATACAGAACCAGATCCTCGTGACGATTTGGGAGGTGTGGATTTTATGCGTAAAATGTTAATTTTGGCCCGTAACGCAGGTTTTAAAATTGAAGCAGAGGACGTAAAATTAGGTGCAATAATTCCGGAAAGCTGTGCAAAAGCAAGAAGCGTTGATGATTTTTATCAAGAGCTAAAAAATGAGAACGCTTATTTTGAGCAGCTAAAAAATGATGCTGCAAAAGCCGGAAAAGTATTGCGCTATATTGGGAAGCTGGAAGACGGAAAAGTGGAGATTGGAATGCAATCCGTTGGTGCTGACCATCCTTTCTATAGCCTGTCTGGCAGTGACAATATCATCGCTTTTACCACAGAACGTTACAATGAAACCCAAATGGTGGTAAAAGGTCCGGGTGCCGGTGCTGCGGTAACCGCTGCCGGAGTTTTCTCTGATTTAGTGAAGGTAGGGGCTAAATAAAGTTTAAAGTAAAAAGTTCAAAGTAGAAAGTTTTACTGCGAACTTTATAATAAATTTAATGTCAGCCTGAGCGGAGTCGAAGGCAACCACAAAACAAACAAGTCCTTCTCTCTCGAAGAAGGATTTAGGATGAGGCATAATGAAAAAAGAATCGATCAAAGTTTTTGCCCCTGCAACTGTTGCAAATGTTGTATGCGGATTTGATATTTTAGGTTTTGCAGTTAACGAGCCCGGCGACGAGCTGTTTATGGAAACGTGTGACAAGCCCGGAGTAAATATTATAGCCATTGAGGGAGATGGAGGTAAATTGCCTTTAGATCCTCAAAAAAACACGGTAAGCGCCAGTGTAATAAGTTTATTAAAACACTTAGGACGGCAAGACGTTGGTTTTAATCTAAAGCTGACCAAGAAAATGCCGATGGGAAGCGGTTTAGGGTCGAGCTCGGCAAGTGCTGTGGCAGGTTTATTTGCTGCAAATGAGTTATTAGGTCGTCCTTTGACTAAGTTGGAGCTTTTGCCTTTTGCGATGGAAGGTGAAGCTTTAGCCTGTGGCCACGGCCACGCAGATAATGTTGCGCCAGCCCTGTTTGGCGGTTTTACATTGATAAAAAGTTACGAACCTTTAGAAGTGATTGCTTTGCCCGTTCCCAAATTGTTTTGTGCATTGCTTTATCCGCATGTGGATGTGCCAACGCGTGATGCCCGCCAAATTATCCGCTCAAAAGTTTTGTTAAAAGACGCGGTAACGCAGTGGGGAAATATTGCGGGTTTGGTAAGCTCGCTTTATACTCACGATTACGATTTGTTAGGCCGTTGTTTAAAAGATGTAATTGTGGAACCCATCCGTTCCATTTTAATTCCAGAGTTTGACCACATGAAAGCTTACGCCATGGAAAACGGCGCTTTAGGTTTTGGCATTTCGGGATCGGGACCAACGGTTTTTTCACTTTACCGCTCGCCGGATGATGCACAAAAAGTATTAACTAATTTGCAAATAATGTTAGCCGACAAAGGCATTAAAAGCAATATTTATTTATCAGAAATTAACGAGACTGGACCAGTGGTGCTTTAGTTGGTTAGTAAATAGTTGGTTAGGTTGTTAGGCTTTTCAAACGTTTGTAAAGCCCAACCACCGGACAAACTAACCAACTAACCACCCAGCCAACTAACCACCGAACAAACTAACCAACTACACAATGAAACTATACTCCACCAAAAACCACGATTTATCAGTTGATTTAGAAACCGCTGTTTTTAATAGCCTTCCGGCTGATAAAGGTTTGTATATGCCTACTATTTTACCACCAATTGATCCAATTTTAATGGCAGGCTGGGATAAAAAATCATTACCCGAAATTGCTTTCGATGTAGCTTATACTTTGTTGAAAGATGATATTTCTGCGGAAGATTTAAAAGCAATTATTGATGAAGCCGCAAATTTTGATGCGCCTTTATATCCTTTACAGGACGACACGTTTGTTTTGGAACTTTTCCACGGACCTTCTTTGGCCTTTAAAGACTTTGGCGGGCGGTTTATGAGCCGAATGATGGCTCATTTTCTTAAAAAAGAACAAAAAGAAATTCAAATTTTGGTGGCTACTTCTGGAGATACAGGCGGAGCGGTTGCTTTAGGATTTTTAAATGTTCCGGGTATTAAGGTGACAATTTTATATCCGAAAGGAAAAGTGAGTTTGATTCAAGAATTGCAGTTAACCACCAACGGAAACAACATTGAAGCAATTGCCATTGACGGAACTTTTGATGATTGCCAAGCTTTGGTAAAAAAAGCTTTTCATGATGAGCAACTGAATACAAAACTGAATTTAACTTCGGCAAATTCTATCAACATCAGCCGTTTGATTCCCCAGATGTTTTATTATGCAAATACTTACGCCAAACTTAAAAATGAGTTTAAGGATTTGGTATTTGTAACCCCAAGCGGAAACTTTGGTAATATTGCAGCCGGGATGATTGCTTACAAAATGGGTTTACCCGTTAAAAAGTTTATTGCGGCAACCAACAGTAATGATATTGTTCCGCAGTATTTAGCTAGCGGACAATACAATCCTCGCCCTTCTGTACAAACTTTGGCCAACGCAATGGACGTTGGTGACCCAAGTAATTTTGTCCGCATTCTGGATATGTTTGACAACAATATAGAGAAGCTAAAACAGATGTTGAGCGCTTACGCATACAACGATGAGCAAATTAAGCAGGCAATTACCGAAGTTTACAACGCCAAACAATATGTACTTTGTCCTCATACCGCAACTGGTTATTTGGCGGTTAAAGATTTGAAAGAAATTACATCGGTAAACGAAAAAACAGCTTACATCATTTTAGCAACAGCTCATCCATGTAAATTCCCCGATGTTTTTGAGGAATTGAATATTAAGTATGATGAACCCGCACAGGTAGCAGAACTTTATAAAAAGGAAAAGCACCAGGTAGAGATGGGAAATAGTTTTGAGGAGTTTAAGCAGTTTTTGTTGGGATAATTAGTCAATTACGCGAAGATCAGTAAATTATAAATAAACCCAAAGAATAGCGGAGTCGAATTGAAGCTTCGACTCCGGTCAGCCCGACAAAAAACTAATCCGTTAAAACGCCCAGTTTTTTTTAGTCGCGATGGTGGCGATAACCACTATCACCGTTCATGTTATCCGGTACGGTGCTATTTCCAGCAAATTTAGAGAAGTTGAAAGTGAAACTCAACATAAAATATCTTGCCAAGCGGTTACTTTGTGATAGAGTTGAAGTATTTCCGGTTGCGATATAAGAAAGACTGGTGCTTTGGTTCAATATATCATAAGCCTGAAGTTTAAACGACGCCTTTTTCCCTTTTAAAAACTGTTTCTCTAAATAACTGTTGATGATTAAGGGGTTAGTGCTGATACTGCTATAACCACTGTTAAAAGTTTTATCTAAGGTGCCACCAAAAATCCAAGTTTTTAAGAAGTAAATTTTGGTATCCACATTAAAACCTACCGAGTTTACTTCGGTATTTGCTTTTACATTTAAGGTATTTGCATTCTTGCTGTAAGTGTAAGTACCTTCTGGCGTAAACTCAAACCAGTCAACAGGGTTAATCAGTACTCCTATACGTTGACTTAAAATCAGGTTTTTGCCGGTGTTTTTTTGATTATCGATAAATGAAATGTTATTGTTATAAATAGCAGAACCTCTAAACCTTAACACATATTTTTTCTCTTGGAAAGGTTTCGAGAAAGCGTAGAAACCGTTTACGTTATAATAGCCATCTGTATTTAAATACCTGTTTTCCCGCAAAACTGTTGAATCTGTAGAATAAGGAAAACTAATGGTGTTGGTTACAATTTTATCTTTGGTGCTGCTATAAGAGATATTAGTAAACAATACGTTTTGGGTTGCAAAATCGAAGTTCGCATATCTAATGCGCATGCTATTTGTAAATTCCGGACTTAAATTAGGATTACCAGTTACATAAAAGTTTTTGTTTGATTCGTCTGTTATCGGTTGCAACTGGCTATAATCAGGCTGGTTGCTTTGTCCGTCATACCTAAAACTTAATTCTCTGGTTTTAGAGAATTTATAGCTAAATCTTGCACTTGGAAAAAGGTTGGTCATGCTCTTATCCGGCACTCCTGCGTTACTCTTAAGTAATGCGGGCTGTGCAGAAAAACCCAAACTATAGTTGTATTTTTTTTCGTTTACACGATAGTTAAGCCCAAATTTATTGGTGATATAATCAAATTGGTACTGGTTGCTTTGCGTGGGGTCTAAAATTGGCGTACCGCCATCAATTTTTGTGCTCTCTACCCGTCTATCGTTGTCTGTCCGGGCAAAACCATACCTATAATTAAATTCCAAGTTTTTTGTAGCCGTAAGCGGTTCTTGGTACGATAGCGTTAACCCCACATTGTCATTTTTATTATCGCCATAAATGAGTTGCTTCTGGTAACTTTCAATTTGACTGTTTTGCGTATTGTCTGTTGAGTTATACAGGTAATCTTGATTTTGATTGGTTGAGGATGAGTTCAAATCCGCATTGAACGAGAGATTTCTTGCTTTTGCACCAAACCTATGGTTGTATAAAATTTCTGCACCATAGTTTGGCAAGGTATAATCGTTAAGCGCTCTTGAAGTTCCAACGGACGAAGTTTTTGCCGTACTGATATCAAAATTTGTAAAAGTATTGCCGTTATTGTTGTTGTACCTAAAGTTTGGATTTATCTTAAGGTAATTTAAACTGTCTATTTTATATTCAATATTAAAATCAAAACGGTGACCATTTGTTGTGGTACTTGCATCAATATAATTATTGTTATAGAAAGTATTGTCTTGGGTTAAAATGGTTTGTAAGCTTTTGCTATTTGTAGTATTGTCATTATTAGAAAAACTATAACTACCGTAAGCGGTTATTTTTTTCCCCCAGCTGTCTCTGTAATTAAAACCAATAGAGTTCACGTTGGTTAATCCATCGCCACCACTAGCATTTGAACCGCCTCTTCTTCTGCCTCCACCTGTATTGGTTAAATTGAAAATATTGGCGTTGGTATTGTTAAAGTTGGCCAATAAAGCCAACTGCCTATCGTTGTTAAAGCTTGCAGTAAATACAGAGGCTTGGTAACGGCTATCATTTCCGCCGCCAATAGCCCCTCTTGATAAAAAGCCTTTGTTTTTGTCTTCCCTAATGGTAAAGTTTAAAATTTTGTCAGCATCGCCATCTTTAACACCAGTAATGTTTGCTTGGTCGCCGTAATCATCAATTACCTGTACATTTTTAATTACATCTGCGGGTAATTGTTGTGTTGCTGTTTTAACATCGCCACCAAAGAAATCTTTTCCGTTGATACGGATTTTAGTAATTGCTTTACCTTGCGCTGTAACGTTTCCGTCCTTATCAACCTCCACTCCGGGTAATTTTTTCAGCAAATCCTCGGCTAAAGCATTTTCTTTTAGCTTGTACATATCTGCCCTATATTGTAAAGTATCTTCCTTTACCGTAACTTCCGGTGTTCCATTAATTACCACTTCATTTAGCATTCTGTTGTCATTTGTTAAGATGATAGAACCTAAATTTTTCACCGTAACATTTGGGTCTACTACAACTTGTTTTTTTAAGTTTTGATAACCTAAAGAACTGATGCTAAGTGTAAACTGGTTCGATTTCACATTTTTAAACGCGAAAGTACCATCTACATTTGTACTTGTTAAAACAGTGTCTGTGGCAGTAGTTAATTTAACAGCTGCGCCAATTACCGATAATTTTGTGCTGTCTGTTACAGTTCCTTTTACAGTTATAGAGGTTTGGGCTTTCGTCAGGTAAGTGCAGAGAACTAAAAGGCAGAGTGTCGTGATTTTTTTCATTATATTATTGTGTTGTAACGATAACCAATTGCTTTGTCTATTGTTTTATGAATTTTGACGCTGGCAACTGTTTTTGTGATAATCTGAAATTCCGCGAGTATAGGAACTAACTCCGCGGTTTCAAAGTCTTTTCTACCTAAAGGGATAAAAAGTAGATGAAACTGACTTTAATTGGGATTTAATTAGAGATTTTTCTGATTGATATGTTGTAAGAGCGCATCACGATAGTGATCTGTCACCGAAATTTCTTTGGTTGGAAGGATAATGTGATTTCTTTTAAACGCCGTCATGTGGTTTAACGATACGATATATGACTTATGTACCCGCATAAAATCTTTTATAGGCAATTTTTCTTCGAGATAGCGCATAGTTAAACGCGTGATAATGGGCTTGCTGTTGTTTATTAAATAAATTTTAATATAATCTTTAAGCCCTTCAATATATTCTATTTCGTCAATTTTTATTTTAATGTTGGCATAGTCTGCGTTAACAAACAAATAATCCTGATTTGCACTGCTGCTAATTACTGGGACGTTGCGTAAATTGAATAAATCCCGGGCTTTATTTGCAGCTTTTAAAAAACGTTCTAAAGCAACCGGTTTTAGTAAATAGTCCACTACTTCCAGCTCAAATCCTTCTAAAGCATATTTCTCATACGCGGTAACTAAAATCACCATTGGCGATTTACCCGTGAGGCTTTTTAGCATTTGTAAGCCACTTAAGCCCGGCATCTGGATATCCAAAAAGATCAGATCAATGCGTTCGGTTTTTATATACTCTAACGCCTGAAGAGCATTTTTACAGCAGGCAATTAAATTTAAAAACGGAAGAGATTTAATATTGTCCTCCATAAGCTCTCTTGCTAAATGCTCATCATCAAC
The DNA here is from genome assembly GCF_946480185.1 of uncultured Pedobacter sp. The sequence goes on from NZ_CAMLIG010000006.1 coordinate 58,919, forward strand.
AACTAAACAATTAATCATGTTTTTCAAGTTTTAGCATTACTCTATATTTTTCTCCGGTATCGGTAATATTTAGCTGATAAGTTTTTCGGTAAAGTAGCTCCAATCTTCGTTTGGTATTAACTAGACCAATTCCAGAACTGTTGTCCTTTGTATCTGTATTCGGCGCAATGTCATTCTCTACCTCAAAAGTAAGGTAGTCCTCAAAAACCGCGAGTTTGATATCTATTTTGGCTTTCTCCAACGTACCCATTCCGTGTTTAAAGGCATTTTCAACAAAAGGAATCAAAATCATGGGTTCAAGCTGAAAGCTATCGGTGTCTCCACTAACGCTAAACAGCACATCTACATCTTCACCAAATCTCAATTTTTGCAAGTCTATGTAACCTTGCAAATAGCCTATTTCTTGTTTAACAGGTATTTTGTTTTCGTTCCCCTCATACAACATATATCTCAATAGTGCAGATAATTGCAATAACGCGGGCTCCATTTTATCGCTTTTTTTGCGGGCTAAGGACACTAAATTGTTTAACACATTAAACATAAAGTGAGGGCTAACCTGCGAGCGTAAAAAACTCAGTTCGGTTTTTAGGTTCTCTGTCTCCCGTTCTTTTGTAACCTTTTGATTTTTAAAATGGTCAACAATGATGCGGTAACTGCAACTAATGCCTACAATAAAAATGTAACCAAATAAATCAGTGAAAATAGATTTTTTCCATCGCTTTTTCGATGGAAAAATATCGGTTTCTATGTATCTAGAAATAAAATATGCAACTGCTATGGTCAACAAAAGCATAAGCAGGTAAAATACCCAGTTGTGCTTTTTAAAAATAACCGGAAAAAGATAGTAAGCATTGATGTAAAATATGCAGATCAATAAAAAATTGTTGATCAGCATCCGATAAATAAAATTATCGGAAAGGCTTCCGGATGGACTATTGAATTTAAAAAGAAGAGCAGGTAAAAGCAACATACACCAAAAAGCAATATGCAGAGCTGTTAAAGAAATATTTAAGCTTTTTATGTTGGTTTTCAAGTTATTAATCTATTTAGTTTTAACAAAAGAACAATTCAATAACACAGTAAACAACAAAATAGGCTTAATGTGTCATATTATTAGACCAAAAGGCTAAAAATAGCTATAAAAAAAATACCCGACCTCACGTTCTGAGGGCGGGTATTTTACACAATAAAACTTAGAAAAGATTTGTAACCCGGAATTTAACCTGTTACCAAACCTTTTGTAGCCTTAGCACAAGGCTACACAGGTGTATACGATAAAAGTTAAAATAGGTTTTTAAATTCTAAAATAAAAGTATAAATAATTTTTTAATAAATAACATCCACAGGAAAATAGCTCTTGTTTTGAAAGGCAGTTTATAACTGGATTTTTTTTAAACTTTTTGTAATCAAATCCGTATTAATGATTTATAAACTTGCTGTTGTTATGTTAGAATTAGAAGAAAACGGCTTAAATGAAGTTACGCATTTTAATTTCGATAAAATGTACTCTTATCTTGGAAGAGATAGACAATGCATTAGAGAGATTCTTTTTGCGGTGCTGGACGAGCTTAAAACAACGGTAAATAAACTTGAAGACTGCATTAGGAATAGGCGGTTGAAGGAAATTAGAGATACCGCTCATAGGTTGGTTGGTACCGTTGCAACTGTTGGTTTGGACAGGCTTTGTGCCACACTTAGAAAGTTAGAGCAATTAAACAGGTTTGATCCAATTGCCCTAGATAAAGAGTTTAATAATTTAAAAAAAGAAATTTTGCTCATTAATAAACTTGTGAGCAGGTATTTAGGGCCTGTTTAAAATATCTAATAATTTGTTTTTTTGGCTACAACGGCGTTATATTTTTTTATTCTTTATGTTTTAAAGAAACTCAAGAGTGCTGCGCAGTTTTCTAGATAGCCCCCCGCTAGCTGCTTGGCTTCACTCAAATATAAATTATAAACATTTTTACAATGCAATTTTAAACATGCTCCTATGGATAGCGGTGGCAAATAAATATATAAGAGCAAGGGCTAAATAACAATCAAAGGTTATAATTTACTAAGTTTACATTTACTTTATAATTTAAAAACGTTTTTAGCGTATTAAAAGTAATCAAATCATAGATGTCAACATTTCCATATTTACCCGACGAAAAGAATCGATTAGAAGCATTAAATAGCTATCAAATTTTAGATACTTTACCCAAAGAAGCATTTGATAGATTTACAGAACTGGCTTCAATCATTTGCGAAGTTCCTATCTCTTTAGTTTCGTTAATTGATGAGAACCGGCAGTGGTTCAAATCTAAAATAGGATTAGATATTGATGAAACTTCTAGGGACGTAGCTTTTTGTGCGCATGCTATTTTAGGTAGGGAAATTATGGAGGTGGAGGACGCCACCAGAGATGACCGTTTTAAGGATAACCCCTTAGTTACTTCCTCTCCAAACATAAAGTTTTACGCCGGTTACCCTTTGGTGGACCCAAGCGGATTTGCTTTAGGTACGCTATGCGTAATAGATAGGGAACCTAAAAAATTAACTGAGCGCCAAAAAAATGCTTTGAAATTTTTAGCAGGATCTGTTATGGATTTAATTGTGCAACAGAGAAAGACACAAGAGATTGAGAATTTTAACCGATTGTTTGAGATTTCAAAAGATTTAATCTGCATTTTAGAACCAAACGGTCATTTTGCAAATACCAACCCTGCCTTTAAACATCTTTTAAGGTGGGAAAGTTCAGAATTAAAGAATCAGTCTTTTTTTGATTTCGTTCATCCAAATGACTTGAAAGTCACAAAAGAGAAAATAAACAAGTTAATTACCGGAGTTCCAACCATAAGTTTTTCGCACAGATTTAGAGGAAAAGACGGTAATTATAAGATTTTGGAGTGGGCCGCAACACCAGAGCCTTCAAGCAGAATGTTTTTTGCTATTGCAAGAGATGTTACCGATGCGAGAGAAAAAGAAATTGCTTTAAAACGTTCAGAATTAAGGCTCCGAGCTTTTTTTGAAAACTCTACCGGTTTTATGTGTACTCACACTTTAGATGGCCGGCTTTTAACAGTAAACAGTGCCGGAGCTGAAAGTTTAGGCTATAAACCAGAAGATCTTATTGGAAAAACCCTTTTTGAAATTATCCCAGAAAGCAGATATGAGTACATGAAAATGTACTTGGAAGCAATAAAGGTTGAGGGCAAGGCCAGTGGTTTAATGTACACGCAAAATAAAGAAGGGAAAGTATCTACTTTGCTATTTAACAATGTTTTGGAGATGGATCCAAACGGCGAAAAGTATATTATCGGCAATGCGGTTGACATCACAGAAAGGCATCAGCTTGAAGCGGACTTAAAACGTACAAAGGAGATGATGGAGCAAACCAATGAAGTTGCAAAAATTGGTGCTTGGGAAGTGAACTTGAAAACGAACAAGATTTATTGGTCAAAAGTAACCAAAATGATCCATGAGGTTGACGAAGATTATGACCCTAATTTAGAGACAGCAGTTTCTTTTTTCGGAGATGATGAACCTAAGATAAGCAAAGCCCTTAAAAGAGCAGTAGAGGAGGGTATCCCTTATGATTTGGAGCTACAGATTACAACCGCAAAAGGAAAAAAAGTTTGGGTGCGTACCATTGGAAGTACTGAGTTCAAGGACGGAAAGTGTACGAGAGTTTTTGGTGCTTTTCAAGATATTACAGAAAATTACCTGCACCGGATTGCTTTAAAAAATGCAAAAATACAGGCCGAAGAAGCCAACGTTGCTAAATCCGAATTTTTGGCGAGCATGAGCCATGAGATTAGAACCCCCTTAAACGGAGTAATTGGTTTCACAGACTTGGTCTTGAAAACATCGCTTAACCAAACTCAGCAACAATATCTTACCATTGTAAATCAATCTGCAAATGCTTTATTGGCCATTATTAATGATATTCTCGATTTTTCAAAAATAGAGGCCGGAAAATTAGAACTGGATATTGAAAAGTCGGATTTGTTTGAACTTACCAGCCAGGCATCAGATATTATTACTTTCCAAGCTCAAAATAAAGGGCTGGAGGTATTGCTGAATATCGATCCTAATTTACCTCGTTTTGCATATATAGATAATACGCGTTTAAAACAGGTGATTGTGAATTTATTAGGTAACGCCGTTAAATTTACCGAACAGGGCGAAATTGAACTTAAGATTTTTGCTGAAAGTGATTTAAATAAAGAATATGTTGATTTTCATTTTGAGGTTAGAGACACCGGGATAGGTATTCAACCGGATAAACAAACCAAGATTTTCGACGCATTCTCTCAGGAAGACGCCTCAACTACCAAAAAATATGGTGGTACAGGTTTAGGCTTAACCATCTCAAACCGCCTGTTAGGTTTAATGGGAAGTCAGTTACAGCTCAAAAGTAAAGTCGGTTTTGGAAGTAGCTTTTATTTTAAGGTACGACTAAAAGTAGAATATGGCGAAGCCAGCTTAGCAGAAGACATTAGTTTTGTAAAGAATGTTTTAGTTGTAGATGACAACGAGAATAACAGGCTCATTTTAAGACAAATGCTTTCGCTAAAAAACATAAAAGTTACGGAAGCAAAACACGGTTTGGAAGCTTTGCAATTACTAACCGAAGGCAAAAGATACGATGTAATACTGATGGATTACCACATGCCATACATGGACGGACTGGAAACTATTCAGAAAATACGCCAAAGCTTTGAGCAAAATCCGGAAGACCAGCCAATTATGCTATTGCACAGTTCCTCTGATGATGATAAAATCATACAGGTATGTGAACAATACGGCGTTAATTTACGTATGGTTAAACCGATTAAAATGCAAGATCTTTTTAGCAAGTTGGCCAAACTAAACCATAAGCAAGAAGAGGTTATAAAAGTTGAAGAACAAGAGCTTAAAGACAATTCTGCATTTAATATTTTAGTAGCAGAAGACAATTTGGTAAACAAGTTATTAGCCAAAACAGTGATTAACAGAATTTTGCCTAATGCCATTATTATGGAAGCCAGTAATGGAGCCGAGGCGATAGAGCAATATCAGCAACAGCACCCAGATTTAATTTTAATGGATTTGCAGATGCCGGAAATGAATGGTTACGAAGCCACCGAAAAAATCAGAGCATTACAGGCAGAGGGAAATCCAACGACAATAATAGTTGCTTTAACCGCCGGTAATGTGAAAGGTGAAAGAGAAAAATGTTTAGAAATTGGAATGGACGATTTTTTAACGAAGCCCTTTGTTGAAGAAGATTTAGCACACCTTTTTTCGAAGTGGCTTAAAAAAGATGCGCCATCGGAAGAAGAAATTGATAACGAAGAATCCCAACAAGCTCATTTTAATGCGGATAAAATTAAGGAGTTTATGGGTAACGATATTGAAACCATTAAGATTGTTTTGGGGTTAACCATTGATGAAATTAAAAAAACAGACGCAAGTTTTAAAGATTTAGTTGCTACACCCGATCTAAAATTGATAAATGCACTTGGGCATAAATTATTTGGAACGGCTTCTGGAACTGGATTAGAAGTTTTAGCCACAATGGCCAGAGAAATTGAACAATTGGAAGTGCTAGACAACAAATCTTTAAAAGCTATTTATGCTTCTTTACATGAAGAAATTGAATTGGCAATATCATACATCAGTAAAGAGCTAGAAAGTTTTAATTAAAAAATCAGGCATACATGGAAAAGGTCATCAGTTTTAAAACTGATGACCTTTTTTGCGTTCTAGCGTCGCTAAAGCACTTATTTTATATTGTTTAAGATACTCCTCTGATCACAGCTAATAAAACTGCAATAACTGCAAGTACCAGCAAAATGTGGATTAACGCACCTACAGAATAAACAAAAAAACCGAGTATCCACCCGATAATTAAAACAACAGCAATGATATAAAGTATAGCTCCCATGATTTCTTATAATTAGTTTAACAATATGGCTTTCGCCTTTTTAAACTAACATTTACAAACACTATGCCTTTTTCAAATATTAGTTGCTAACCATTCATTTTGTTATGCGCATTAGAAAAAGCGCTCTTTTTAGATTTTGAACGTTATTTTATAAAAACGCTAAAATCTAAAGAGAACATTAATATAAAAAGCAGGACGGGGCATGATACGTCCTCTCGATTTTCTATTTAAATTGGTTTTTCAAATTTTAGCCAATTAGCATTTAATATTAAAGTCGGTATTGTTGTCCATAACAAATTATCATGCTTTATACCTATTTAAAGAAGGTTATTATAGTCATTTTGATAACATTTACATTAAATGTTAGTGCTCAAATTATAAAAAAACCAATACCTGATAAGTTAGTGGTGCTCACTTTTGATGATGCTGTATTGAGTGATTACACTAATGTTGCACCAATTTTAAAGAAATATCATTTTGGTGCTACTTTTTTTGTAACAGAATTTGTACAACCGCCTTTTAGTGATAAATCAAAATACATGAGCTGGGAACAAATTGGCGAATTGGATAAAATGGGATTCGAGATTGGAAATCATACCCAGCATCATACGCATGTTAATAAAATGGATAACGCCCATTTTAATAAAGAATTAGCTTATATAGAAGATCAAGCCAAACAAGTAGGCGTAAAATCTAAAATGGTCAGTTTCGCTTACCCAGGTTACGATACAGCACCATTAGCGATTGCTGTTTTAAAAAATAATGGCTATCACTTTGCAAGAATTGGCGGTGGAAAAGTTTATAACCCGTTGCAAGATCATCCTTTATTAATCCCAAGTTTTAGTACTTCAGGTGATAACAGCAAACAAATTTATGAGGCTTTTAATCAGGCTAAAGACGGAAATATAGTGGTTTTAACCATCCATGGTGTACCAGATGAAGCTCATCCTTGGGTAAACACACCTCTTGAATTGTTTAAAGCGTACATGGATTACCTTCATCAAAACCATTTCAAAGTGATTGCTTTAAAAGACTTAAACAAATACATTAATGCCACCGAAGCCGCGGAAACGATAAAACCCAATTTTACAAAATCTAAATAAAATGAAATTAATCCCAATTATTATCAGTTGCTTAGTACTCAAAACTTTAAGCTTAAAAGCGCAAGAGGTTTTAGAGACCGGAGGAAAAAAAATGCCTGCCGAATGGATTGACAAAGACACGCACCACAAAGTAGTGCGCTTGTCTGATGGTTTGCCGGGCAATAGTTTAAGCTTCTATTTTCATAACAATCCTTTTATCGGTAACGAAATGATTTTCTACAACAATAGCCGTCAAAAAGCGGAAGACGTTACAGACATGAAGAAGGAGGATTCGCCTGCAACAAACATCAACGATAAGCAACTTTGGAGCGTAAACCTTGCTACAAAAAAACTGACCCAACTTACACATCACAGCTTACCAATGAACGGAGAAGTGGTGTGTGAAAAAACAAAGACTATTTTTTATCAGGTAAAGGATAGTGTTTTCGCTTTAAATTTTGCTACCAAGAAAGAAAGATTAGTGTTTGTATTCCCGGCTGATTTTCAATCTGGGATTATGACTGTAAATGCCAATGGGACTTTGTTAGCGGGTTCGAGATCAACCGATGCGGAAAAGGAAATATTAAAGAATAATCCTAACAAAAGCAGTTTCTTTAATTTGATTTACGATGCGCATTTGCCCAAAACATTATTTACCATCAATGTTAAAACAGGCGAACTTAAAAAAATATTTACAGATAATGCGTGGTTAAACCATCTGCAATTTTCGCCAACAGATCCTAATTTATTATCATTTTGCCACGAGGGACCTTGGCACAAAGTAAACCGGATTTGGCACATCAATATCATCACTAAAAAGGTTACGCAGGTTCATCACCGAACAATGGATATGGAAATTTGGGGACATGAATGGTTTGGGAAAAGCGGTAAAACTATGTGGTTTGATTTGCAGCAGCCAAAAGGACAAACATTTTTTGTAGGAGGTTATGATGTAGCAACAGGTAAAGAAATTAAATACAGTTTGCCACGTAATGATTGGAGCGTCCATTATAATTCTAACGCTACAGAAACTTTATTTGCAGGTGATGGAGGCGACCCTGGAGCGGTAGCCAAAGCGCCAAACGGACAATGGATAAATCTGTTTAAACCAAATGGAGATCATTTTGATACCGAAAAATTGGTAAATATGAAACATCATCAATACAGGTTAGAGCCTAATGTTCATTTCTCTCCAGACGGAAAATGGGTAATATTTAGGGCCAATTTTGAAGGCGAAAGCCAGGTTTATGCGGTAGAAATTAAAAAGTCATAGACAAATAAAAAGAGCGAGTTCAACCTCGCTCTTTTTATTTTAACGTTAAAAATATTCAGATAGCTTTTTTTCCGCTACCTTGCCATACCTCCGCCCGGCATTCCTTTCATCATTTTTTGCATTTTTGCCATAGCAGATGGATCCGAGAATTGCTTCATCATTTTGCGCATATCCTCAAATTGTTTCATCAATTTGTTTACCTCGGCAATATCATTTCCGCTACCTTTTGCAATTCTTCCTCTGCGGCTTTGGTTTATGGTTTCTGGGTTTTCACGCTCAAAAGGTGTCATAGATTGGATGATGGATTCGATTCCTTTGAAAGCATCGTCATCAATATCTACGTTTTTCATCATCTTACCCACACCTGGAATCATGCCCATCAAATCTTTAATGTTACCCATTTTTTTGATCTGCTGTATCTGACCCAAAAAATCGTTGAAATCGAATTTATTTTTACGGATTTTCTTTTGTAAAGCTGCCGCTTCTTTTTCGTCAAACTGCTGTTGCGCTCTTTCCACCAAGGAAATCACATCACCCATTCCCAAAATACGGGAAGCCATCCTGTCCGGATAAAACACATCCAGTGCATCCATTTTTTCGCCGGTACCTACAAATTTAATAGGCTTGTTTACTACCGATTTTATAGATAAAGCGGCACCACCGCGGGTATCACCGTCTAGTTTGGTTAAAACAACGCCTGTAAAATCTAGCCTGTCATTAAAAGCCTTTGCGGTGTTTACTGCGTCTTGCCCGGTCATGGCATCTACCACAAACAAAATTTCCTGTGGTTGAGTTGCTTTTTTAACTTCAGCAATCTCGTCCATCAGCGCATCGTCTAAAGTTAAACGACCGGCGGTATCAATAATAATGACGTTATTTCCGTTCTTTTTACCGTGAGCAATACCTTCTAAAGCAATTGCAACCGGATCGGTAGATTCACGGTTGGTGTAAACTTCTGCGCCAACCTGCCCAGCTAAAACTTCCAATTGATCAATAGCTGCCGGGCGGTAAACGTCACCAGCAACCAATAAAGGTTTTTTGCCTTTTTGCGATTTTAAAAATAACGCAAGTTTACCCGTAAAAGTGGTTTTACCCGCTCCGTTTAAACCCGCAATTAAAATAACCGTTGGGTTAGTTTTGATATTTAGCTCATCAACGCTGCCTCCCATCAACTCGGTCAGCTCATCGTTCATGATTTTAGTCAACAACTGACCGGGAGAAATAGCGGTCAATACGTTTTGACCTAATGCTTTTTGTTTTACCTCATCGGTAAAAGTTTTGGCGGTTTTATAGTTAACATCGGCATCCAAAAGAGCTTTACGTATCTCTTTCATAGTTTCGGCCACGTTAATTTCGGTAATGCTACCTTGTCCTTTTAATACTTTAAACGCTCCTTCGAGCTTATCCTGAAGATTATCAAACATGTTCTAAATCCTATTTTTTGCAAATTATTTGGGTTCGCAATTTATCAATTTTATGGGGAATTTTAGAATGGGAAAAATAGCGCCGTTGAAACGGTGTTTTAATCGGACTACAACACATAAATTAGCTAGAAACCTCAGTTCGATTTATCAATAAACATAAAATATTTAGCAATCTGTATTTTATAAAACAAGCAATCACTTAACTGGGGTTGTTAATGTGGAAATAGAGAAAGAAGTTTAAGGAACAAGCCTACTCCGTAGGAGTTATCGCTTTGTAAGCCAGTTGGCTACTATATAGGCATTTGCTCCGTAGGAGCTACCCTTTGCGGTGTTCGCCTATAAAGTGGCTTGGGTAGCTCCTACGGAGCATTTTCCCCTGTATGTTGACGTTACAAAGCGGTAGCCTCTACGAGGCTTTAATGCCACTATCGAGAGGTCAATCTCCATGGTGGCATCAAAAAAATTACAATAAAGCAGGTAACCTCATTTCATATTGGTTTATATGAAATATATTAGGCCTCTGCATGAACCGGCCGCTTCAAAAGAAATCTATAAATAAAACAGCTCCTCAGTCCATCTTGACCTGTAAAAAGAAAAATTAATCATCGGGCTAAGGTTAGAAAGAATTTATATCAAGAAGGCGCTTTCAAAACAACTCCGATTATCAAAAAACTCTTTTCCGTTGTTTAATCGGCAGTAACGCTTACGCTAAACTTCAGAACAGGGACGTGAAACCCCTGCTGGAAAGTTTAATCTTCTTTCAAATTTTCCCTATGTGGCGAAAAACAAATTTTAATGCCTCGTCTCATTACCAAAATAAATACTCTGGTAGCTATCATACCGGGTAGGTTGCAGCTCGCCTTCTTCCAACGCTTTTAAAACAGCACAACCGGGTTCATTAATATGTACGCAGTTGTTAAACTTGCAGTCATGCATTAATGCCCTCATTTCTGGAAAAAAATGAGCTAATTCGTGTTTTTCAATATCTGTAATTCCTAGCTCTCTAATTCCGGGAGTGTCAATTAGCTTTCCGCCGAAAGGCAAATCAAACAGCTCGGCAAAAGTGGTAGTATGTTTCCCCATCTCGCTCCAGTCAGATATTTTCCCGGTTTTAAGTTCTTTCCCCGGAATCAATCTGTTAATTAAACTTGATTTCCCTACGCCCGAATGGCCCGAAAAAAGTGAGATTTTATCTTTTAAAACAGTTTCTAATTCTTCGATATTTGTTCCTTTTGTAGCAGAAACCGAATAGCAAGCATATCCAATACCTTGGTATAAATCGATGTAATTATCTAAAATTTCTAATCCTTCTTGGCTAAATAAATCTAGCTTATTAAATACCAAAACTGCCGGTACGCCATAAGCTTCTGCCGTAACCAAAAAGCGATCAATAAAACCCAATGATGTGCGTGGCGATGCCAAGGTAACTACTAAACAAGCTAAATCTAAATTGGCTGCAATAATTTGAACCTGTTTAGAAAGATTGATGGATTTACGGATGATGTAATTTTTACGGTCATGCACTTTGGAAATTACGGCAGTTTCTAAGTCTGGTTCAGGTTCAAAATCCACAATATCGCCCACCGCAACAGGATTGGTGCTTACCAAACCTTTCATCCTTAACTTTCCCTTAATTCTACACTCGTACCTTTTGCCTTGTTGGTCTTCAACAACATACCAACTCCCGGTAGATTTTATTACTAATCCTTGCATCGGTTTAAAGGTAATGATAAACCTTATTTCGGGTTTAAAATAATTGATGGTTTTTTTGATTAAAATAAAAACGCTGCAACATTTGTTTTAATTTCGCATTGCTTTTACAGGCTGAAAGCAAAAAAATTAATATCAATAAATGGCTATAACTCAACTTAAGTTTAGCAGGTTAGCTTTTAGCTTTCTGCATCTTGATTTTACCCTCTAAATTATGCGCTACCTTTTACTTATACCCATTATTTTGATTTTAGCGACGGCCTGCCAGCATTCCACGCCTAAAAACGATCCGCTAAAACGCGAATTTAGATTTGAACCCATTAAAGGAATAAAATACTTTGAAGTACGCCGAACGTTTGCAAACGGACTAGCTTTTAACGAATTAGGATTTGAGCAAACGCCGGAATGGGCGGTTAGGTTTTTGTCTGATACTACGGTGCAGGCTTACAGCCCAACCATGAATAAAATGTTAAACTTTGATTTGATTTTTAGTCATGACGGGGTTTATAATTTTGCAAGAGAATGGTTTAGGGTAAAAAGTGTGAGTAAGGATAGTTTGCTTTTACAGCGATTAGAGGTGAACGCCAAGCAAATTGCAAACGATGTGAGATCTGAAGTTTACATGACTTTTTACTCAGAAGCCTATTTAAAAAAAATAAACAAAACAGTTGAGGAGCTGAGAAAACCACGCAGACAAGATTCCCTATTTGTTAAACACCGGGCAGATTTAGTGAACGCTTCAATAACAGATACCAGCTTGTTTTTTGCAGCCCGCAACCCGGTTGAGTTTACCCCAAAAAGCAAAATTATTAAAATAGAAAAGCTGTCGTCAGTTAATAAACTAGAAGGAAAGAGTGCTTCTTACGATTATTTATATCCCGAATATACGGTTAAGATAAAACCTGCTTACAAAGATTTTGCCTACACCATCTCTGCAATTGTGGACCAATACGGAAAGTTGTATGTGTATAGGTTTAATGCGATGGATGATTACCGAGAAAACCGCAGGAAAGTGCTACAAGGGATTTTGGATCTTTACTTCGGAAGGTTAGTAAAAACAAAGCCCGGCAATACGCTAGGCTATAATCACAGTTCTGTGATTGTTTTAAACCTTATTGGTTCAAAATAAAAAAGCAAGTAGGTGATTACCCTACTCGCTCTAAATGTTTTTGTGCATCTTCTGCTAATTTTGAAGTTACATCCGATGCTCTTGAAGCATAACCAGATGCTAAGTCAGAAGCTTTACTTGCGTATTGAGAAGCTAGGTTTGAAGCTTTATCTGCCAATTTACTTGATTGTTCTACTGCTGTGTTTTTAGCTTTATCGCTGAAGTCTTTTACGGCATCAATTACATTGCTTAACTGTTGCTTTCCGTCTTCATTGGTCATAAAATAGTACACAGCTGCACCGGCTGCAACTCCTAGAATTAAGCCTAAAGCTATTTTTGATTTTGTTTTATTTTCCATGATATTAAATTTTAATTGTTCATGAAAGACAATACCAATACAATGCCAAAGAAATCTTAAAAGTCTATTCGTATGTAACCAAAAAGCAACTTATTTAAATTTGCCCATTAAAGCGGCCAACTTGGTTGCCATATCTCCGTCTGCAGGTTTTACTTCAGCTTCTTTTTTCTTAAAAGTAGGCTCTGGTTTGCGAGGCTGTTGCTTTTGCTGACCAGCTGGTTTGCGTTGCTCTTTAGGTTCGGCAGTTTTTTTCTCGCCAGATTTCATGGTTAAAGAGATCCTTTTACGGGCAGCGTCCACATCCACCACAGTTACCTGCACTCTTTGCGAAACTTTCACCACTTCATTTGGATTCGAAATAAATTTATCTGCCATTTGGCTTAAATGCACCAATCCATCTTGGTGAACACCGATATCTACAAAAGCCCCAAAATTGGTGATGTTGGTGACAATCCCGGGCAACTTCATCCCGGGCTTTAAGTCGTCTATCTTATTGATGCCATCTGCAAAAGCAAAAGCCTCAAATTGTTCACGCGGGTCTCGACCGGGTTTTGCCAATTCGGCAATAATATCTTTTAGAGTTGGTAAACCAACTTCTGCAGAAACATATTTCTTTAAATCTATCTGTTCCCGCAGTTTTGCATCTTTCAACAAATCTTGCAAGGTACAGTTTACATCTTTGGCCATTTGTTCTACCAAAGCGTAGCGCTCTGGATGTACCGCACTGGCATCTAAAGGATGTTCTCCGTTTCTAATGCGCAAAAATCCGGCAGCCTGCTCAAAAGCTTTATCGCCCAAACGGGCAACTTTCTTTAAGGAGGCTCTGTTTTTAAATGCTCCGTGTAAATTGCGATACTCCACAATATTTTGCGCCAGCTGTGGTCCAAGACCAGAAACGTAAGACAGAATTTGTTTAGAGGCTGTATTTAATTCCACTCCAACTGCGTTTACACAGCTGATTACGGTGTCATCCAAAGAAGTTTGTAATTTGTTTTGGTCAACATCATGCTGGTACTGCCCAACGCCAATAGATTTTGGATCAATTTTTACCAGTTCTGCTAAGGGATCCATCATTCTGCGGCCGATAGAAACTGCTCCTCTAACGGTTACATCCTGATCCGGAAATTCTTCTCTCGCCACATCAGATGCCGAATAAATGGATGCACCACTTTCGTTCACCATCACTACCAACACGCCCTCTAAATTTTGTGCTTTTACAAAATCCTCGGTTTCTCTGCCCGCAGTTCCGTTACCAATAGCAATGGCTTCAATCTTATATTTTTCGCACAAATAGGTTAAAGTTTGTGCAGCTTCTTTTGCAGCGCCCGGTCCGGTATGCGGGTAAATGGTGGTATTTTCCAATAATTTCCCTTGCTCGTCTAAGCAAACCAATTTGCAGCCGGTTCTAAAACCTGGGTCTAAAGCCAAAACTCTTTTTTGCCCAATTGGTGCCGCTAATAATAACTGTCGGGCATTTTCTGCAAAAACACGGATGGCTTCTTCATCTGCAAGTTGTTTAGATTTTAAACGGGTTTCCGTTTCCATCGAAGGCTTTAACAAACGCTTGTAGCTGTCTTCTAAAGCCTGTTTTACTTCCGTACTTTTTTTATTGTTGCCTTTAATAAATTGGCGCTCTAAAATACAGATAGCCGCTTCTTCTTCTGGCAATGCATCTAACTTTAAAATCAGTTCCTTTTCTCCGCGGCGCATGGCCAAAATGCGGTGCGATGGTGCTGTTTTTACCGGTTCGCTCCAATCAAAATAATCCTTGTATTTTATTCCTTCTTCTTCTTTACCTTTTAAAACCTCTGCTTTATAAATGCCTTTGTCAAAAAATAGGTTACGCAATACCAATCTTGCTTCTGCATTTTCAGCAATCATTTCGGCAATAATATCTCTGGCGCCCTGCAGTGCTTCTACAATATTGTTTACACCTTTTTCGGAATCAATGTATTTATCCGCTTCCGTTTCTGGATTGTTTTGATCCTGTTCGAAAATGCTTAGAGCCAAAGGTTCTAAACCTTTTTCACGAGCAACGGAAGCTTTGGTTTTGCGTTTTGGTTTGTAAGGCAAATAAATATCTTCCAAAAGCGTCATCGTTTCCGCAGATAGTACTGCGTTTTTTAGCTCCTCAGTTAGCTTTCCCTGTTCTTCAATAGATTTTAGAACGGCTTCTTTCCGTTTGTCCAAATCTCTCAGCTGCTGAATGCGATCTCTTATTGCAGCCACTTGAACTTCATCCAAACTTCCGGTCATTTCCTTGCGGTATCTGGAAATAAACGGAACGGTTGCGCCTTCATCAAGCAGGTTTAAAGTGGCCTGCACCTGCTTACTGCCTACGTTTAACTCCTGCGCAACTAAAAAGATATGCTGTTCTGACATGCTGAATTTTTTTAAACCACGAAGATGTAAATTCTGTATCCATTTTTAAAAAAGATTTCTTCACATTTTGTTCGATTTTTTGTGGCGATGTATTTGTATTTACAGTAAAAATAATTGGCAGAAACTAGTTGTCTCTGCACTTTAACACGCTGTCCAATATATTTTTATTCTGATGGAAAATCGGAATAAAGTGTGGCAACACCATTGCTAATGCAATTTAAAGCCTATCAATAATTTTTAAACACGAAAATCATCACTCAACAAATAGTATTAAAATGAAAAAATCGATTTACTATGGCATTATCTATGGCACTTTGTGTCTAGGATTAGCTTCATCTTGTAGCAATACGGCGAAAGAGCCTGAGGTTGCAAAAATGGAATCCACAAAAGATTCTCTAAAACAGTTGGACAAACAAGTATCCAGTCAGATCGAGCGTTTGCAACAATCTATGACGAAAGTGGATCAGGAATTTGAAACTAAAAACTAATAAAAACATGAAACTAGGATATTTAACAAGCGTAGCCATCATCCCACTGATGATGTTTGCGACAAATTTTAATCAGGGCAATAGCCAAAAGAATAAAGACAATAATAAAGAACAAAAAGACCATGAGGAAAGGAGAGGAAAAGGAGAAAGTGAACATGGAAATGGCCATGCTTTTAAAGAAAAAAAGCAAAACGAAGGCAATTGGAACGGTAAAAATGATAAATCCTTTAAAGGTAACGAAGGTAAGAAATGGAAAGCGGATGACCGTTGGAATGATGGAAAGTGGGACAATGAACGTTTTGACGCAAGAATGAGTAAGATTAAAGGTCACAAAAAGGGTAAATGGGTAAATGAACGTTATTACCACGGGATAAATTGGTTAAACGGAGCCAATTATTACGAAGTAAAAGGACCAAAAGAGAACAAAAAAGTTACTTTATGCCATACACCTAAGGGATCTGATTATCCTGTAACCATTAAAGTTTCGGTAAATGCCTTACAAGCACATTTAAACCATGGCGATTATCAAGGAGAATGTAAGAATTGGGATAAAAGTAGCCATAGCGATACTTACTGGAACACAAGAACTGATTATTACAACCAATATACGCAAACTACAGAAACACTTTCTTTTGGAGAACAGCTTTTGGCTTTAGCAATTAATAAGTTAACGGGGGCAAAAACACAACTTACAACGTTAAGGCCTACGTTGACCGCTACAGAAATAAGCAGCAGAGAAGCCGCGATTATCAACTTGCAAAATGATGCTTACGGTTTGCAACAAACTTTAGACAGAGGAAATAATAATATTGCTACAGTGAATTTTGTTTTTTAAGCAAAATCAGAAAAAGCAAAAATCCTATCTGTACCAACAGATGGGATTTTTGAGTTTTTATTAAAACCAGTGCTACACTCGGAAGTGAAGGATAAAATTATTTGAAAAAATCAGCGCAAGTTTCTCTAAAATTCGCTGTTTGGGGCTTTCTCTGCATTTGCATTCATCATCAATACATTCCTTAAATAATTGTCGATGATATCGGTTTCTACCGTATCGTTAATCATAGAAATATATTTATCAGGTCTAATAATTAATGTTCTCCTCTCGGATTCAGAGATGTTTAGTTTGTGGAAAATCGAGTCGTTACGTTTACTGTAAGGAAGATAAAACAGCTTAATATTAAAATTTAGCTGTACCCATTTGGCAATATTGAACACATATTGCGGATTTACATTTCCAATAACAATCAAGGAAAACTGCTGGTAGTTACACCAGTGGTGGAGCGACGTTTCCTGTTTTAATTTTTCATCATAAAATGGGAGGTTTGGCAATAGCTCACCGGCCTCTAAATTTCTTTGCTGACTTAAATGCAAGTTGATCGGGCTGTGGGTTAAACGTAAATCCGTTGGTTTTTGTGGGTTAAGTTTTAAAAGCCAGCGGTTAAATACACCCATTTCTTTTTTATCCTGATAAAACTCGGAAATTACCAGTTTTTCTGCCTCAAAGGAATGTAAAATATAAGGATGAAACCTTTTTAGCTGTACACCAATTACCCGCCAAGCTAGGATAAAGGCATTCCTGAAATTTGCTTCGGCATTAGCTTTCTCAACTTCTATATCGCTTAACCTAAAAACAAAATTGGTAATGTGCTGTTGTTCATTAGCTTCTTGCAACAATTGATGTTTGCCATTTGAAGAATTACTCAATTGAGTTCCCCAAATCACACAGCATAAGCTGTGCGCTAAAAGGCTTAAGCTTTGCTCGGTAAAATCTTGTTCTGTAGTGTTGCCGTTAAACTTATAACCGTGTTGTTTTAAAATTTCAGCACTATAAGTACTCAAATTTATTGTCCGTTCGCTTTCTTCTTGCGGACTTTCTGATTGGTCAACGACCAGAACATTTAAACCTCCTTTGGCTAAAATTGTAGCAAAGGCCAAAGAAACCGGACTAACGCCAACTATTAAAACATCTGACGGTGTTGGAATTCTCATCTTTCCCTATACAACAGAAATATCGTGGGCTGTTTGTGTAAATCCAGCTGTTCATTTTTCCATTCAAAAATACTTTTTGTTTGTAAAAACTCGTTGTCTGCAGTTAAATTAGTGGCAATGCACAGTTTAGTGTCGTTTCTACAGCTAGACAAAATATCACCTAGCATTGGATTGTTTCTAAACGGTGTTTCGATAAATAATTGTGTTTGCTTAAAGCGTTCCGAGAAGGCTTCCAAATCTTTTATTCTTTTTATTCTCGCCATTTTGTCTATCGGCAAATAACCATGGAAGGCAAAACTTTGTCCGTTAAAGCCAGACCCCATCAAAGCTAACAGCAAGGAACTCGGGCCCACCAAAGGAACAACTTTTATTCCTCTTTTGTGTGCTTCCGCCACGATGTCTGCTCCCGGATCTGCCACGCCAGGGCAACCAGCCTCGCTCATCAAACCCACATCCTTCCCCGCTTCTAAACCCTGGAAATAAGGTTTTAAACTGCCGCCCCGTTGATGCTTTCCGTAATCATGAATAAGTAGCTCGCTTTGTTTGGTCACTAAACCGGCGTTCTTTAAACAGCGCCTTGCGGTTTTTTCATTTTCAACAATATATTCTTTGATCTCATTTATGGTTTGCGATAGAAAAGGTGTCAAAGATTTTTGCTCTGCGCCTTCTGCCATCACTACCGGAATAAGGTATAATGTGCCTTTTGCCATGATACAAATTAAACCATTTGCTTTTAAAAAGCTCTATACTATACAAGGTTATTTTATTTGACACCTTTTTATGTCAACCGTCGTCTTGTAAATATAGCCTAAAGCAAAGGGATTTGTTTATGCATCATAAAAACAGAAGAGTGGACATTATGATTGATTTGTCACATTTTAAATGCTAAATATTAAACAAGTTCCCGAGGCGTTAATTGATTAATTAAACGGAATTTAAATATTGGAAAACATGAGCAGCCGAATAAAAAAAACAGCATGGGCTTTTGGTATATTTTTTACTGTAATAAGCCTTAAAATTAATAAAGTACAGGCACAACCAAATACACCAATCAGCATACAGGTTTTTTACGATGAGCTTTCCGGATATGGAGATTGGGTAAACAATCCGGATTATGGATATGTTTGGCGACCGAATGTTGGTGGTGATTTTAGACCTTACTACACAAACGGGCATTGGGTAATGACCGAGTATGGAAATACTTGGGTATCTGATTATGATTGGGGGTGGGCGCCATTCCATTACGGTAGATGGTTTTATGATGATTATGATGGTTGGGTTTGGGCACCGGATACCGTATGGGGGCCAGCTTGGGTGACTTGGAGAACAGGTGGCGGTTACTACGGTTGGGCACCTTTGGGTCCAAGAATTAATATAAATATCAATATTGGAAGGCGTTATTACATACCGGATAATTACTGGGTATTTATCCCACAGAGGTGCATTTATTACCCATCATATAACAGATATTGGGAACCTGGAAGAAATGTTTACATTGTCCACAATACCACCATTATCAATAATGTTTACACCAATGATAGGGTGAGGTATTATAGTGGTCCGGATAGAGATGATGTGAGAAGAGCAACCAGAAGCGATGTGCCGGTATATAGAATATCAGATAATAACAGACCGGGTTCTACAAGAGTGGATAGAGACGAGGTAAATATTTATCGACCAAATATAGCTAGAACTGGGAATGATGCCCCTAGAAGTATCGCGGATAATCCGGCAAGGCCAAGTAGAACTAGTACAGCTAATGATAGCAGAACCAATTCAACATTCAATAACACAAGGCCGGACCGCTCTGGAAGTAGTGATGCAGGTAATAACAGGACGTCAAATGCTGAGCCCCGGTCACCAATGAACAATGGTAGAGATAACAGCTCCTACAACAGACCCGAACGTACTGCGAGCCCAAGGAATGACAGCCCTCAGCCAAGGACGGAATCTACTAGGAACGAGCAACCAGCACCTTCTCCTTCAAGAAGTGAAGCGCCAAGTAACCGACCTCAGCGAGTAGAAAGAAGCGCTCCGGCACCGAGAGAACAAACAAGTGCTCCTACCAGACAGGCGGAACGTTCAGGTTCATCATCAAGAGATGGAGGCAGTGGAAGACCGAGTAGGTAAAGTAGTTTCCAATTAAATTTTAATCCGATTCCATTTGCCTTCGCAAATAAAATCGGATTTTTTTGTGCCCAAGTGATGGTAATGGTCTGCTGAAATTTTTAGTCTATCATACAGGATAAGCAAAAAGCCCCACATCTATCAGATGCAGGGCTTTAAACCTTCTACTTTAAACTCTAGAACCTAAGAACATCCCATAGAAGTTCCGCAGTTTAAGCACTTGTAACAAGTACCGGAACGGATGGTGGTGTGTCCGCAGCTGCTACAAGCCGGAGCGTCTGACTGTGCGCCCATTGATAAATCAACAGATTGACCTTTTATCATTGCATTGACTGTTGCTGTTTCTTTAACAGGAGCAGGAGTATAAACATTACTTGCATCGGTATTTACATCGCTGTCTTGCATGGTTGGGTTATCAGTAATTACATTTTGCTCCGTGATTACGTGTACTAAATCCGTACGGTTTAGGTAATCGTAACCTAACATCCTGAAGATATAATCGATGATAGAAGTTGCTGATTTGATGTTTGCATGCCCAGAAACCATTCCGGCTGGCTCGAAACGGGTGAAGGTGAATTTCTCTACGTATTCTTCCAAAGGCACTCCGTATTGTAAACCAACCGATACTGCAATGGCAAAACAGTTCATCAATGAACGGAAAGTTGCACCTTCTTTGTGCATATCCACAAAAATTTCACCCAAGGTACCATCAGCATACTCACCTGTTCTTACAAAAACGGTTTGTCCGTCAATACTGGCTTTTTGAGTAAATCCTCTACGTTTGGCAGGCATTACTTTTTTCTGCACCACTCTTGAAAGCTGACGCATGAAATTGGTGTCTTCTGAACGTTGTAATATAGCAGTTGCTGCTTCTAAAACTTGGTCTGGCGTTAAATCGCTCAGTTTTAATTCCGCTGCTTTTCCTAAAACTTCGTCAACGGTATCAATTTTTTCTTCTTTGGTGTCAGATTTTGTAGATAAAGGTTGGGATAATTTACAACCATCGCGGTAAAGCGCATTGGCTTTTAAGCCCAAGCTCCAAGATAATTCGTAGCTTTCTTTAATTTCTTCAACCTTAGCTTCGTTTGGCAAGTTAATAGTTTTAGAAATTGCTCCAGAAAGGAAAGGCTGGGCCGCAGCCATCATTTTAATGTGGCCGTGAGCGTGAATATATCGTACTCCTTTTGCTCCGTTTTTATTGGCACAATCAAAAATTGGGTAATGCTCTTCTTTTAAGAAAGGCGCACCTTCAATGGTCATTGTTCCGCAAATGAATTCGTTTGCTTCTGCGATTTGAGTACGTGTAAAACCTAAAGCTTTCAATACGTTAAAGTCTGGCGCATTGTACTGCTCGGCCTTAAAGCCTAAACGGTGTAAGCAATCTTCGCCTAAAGTCCACACATTAAATGCAAAACCAATTTCAAAAGCAGAGATAATAGCCTTGTCTAGTTTTTCTAAATCTGCATCGGTAAAACCTTTGGCTCTTAAGCTATCTGGATTAATATGAGGCGCATTTTTAATACTTGCCGCACCTTTTGCATAATTTACGATGGTTTCAATTTCCTCTTCGTTATACTTTAAGTTTCTTAAAGCTGCAGGAACCGCTTGATTAATAATTTTGAAATAACCACCGCCAGATAATTTTTTGAATTTCACCAATGCAAAATCAGGCTCTATACCGGTTGTATCGCAATCCATTACCAAACCAATGGTTCCGGTTGGCGCAATAACGGTAGTTTGTGCGTTGCGGTAACCGTATTTTTCGCCCATTTCTACTGCTTTATCCCAAGCATTGCAGGCGGCTGATAATAAATAATCGGGACAAACTTTTTGGTCGATTCCCGGAGGCAAAATTTCCAGGCCTTCATAATTATCAGTTGCATTGTAAGCCGCATAACGATGGTTACGCATCACACGCAACATACTGTCTTTGTTATCTTGGTAACGAGCAAAAGTGCCTAACTCTTTGGCCATTTCAGCAGAAGTGGCGTAGGCAGTACCCGTCATAATCGCAGTGATTGCGCCACCAATTGCTCTTGCTTTATCGCTATCGTAAGGAATACCAGCAACCATCAACATAGAACCTAAGTTGGCATAACCTAAACCTAAAGTACGGTAATCGTATGATAATTGAGCTACTTCTTTTGATGGGAATTGCGCCATTAAAACAGAAATTTCCAATACGGTAGTCCATAAACGGCAAGTATGTTCAAAACCTTTGACATCAAAAATCAAGGTTTTTAAATCGAAGAAGTGGCGTAGGTTGATAGATGCCAAGTTACAAGCCGTGTTATCTAAAAACATGTATTCGCTGCAAGGGTTAGAAGAGTTGATTCTTCCTCCCGCCGGGCAGGTATGCCATTCGTTTATCGTAGTATCAAATTGTACTCCCGGATCGGCACAGGCCCAAGCCGCAAATGCGATATCATCCCAAAGTTTGTTTGCATCAATGGTTTTTAATCTGCGACCGTCTGAACGAGCTGTCAAATCCCAGCCTTTTCCTTCTTTCATTGCGTTGAAGAAAGTATTTGGAATACGAACCGAGTTATTTGAATTTTGTCCGGATACAGTGCGGTAAGCCTCCCCTTCATAATCAGAAGCGTAACCTGCTGCAATTAAAGCGGCAACTTTTTTCTCTTCTTCAACTTTCCAGTTTACAAAGCTTTCAATTTCTGGGTGATCCAAATCCAAGCAAACCATTTTGGCCGCTCTACGGGTTGTTCCGCCAGATTTGATTGCCCCGGCCGCTCTGTCGCCAATTTTTAAGAAAGACATTAAGCCAGAAGAATAACCGCCTCCACTTAATTTTTCGCTTTCGCCACGGATGCGGGAAAAGTTTGTTCCTACACCAGAACCATATTTAAAAATACGGGCCTCACGAACCCAAAGATCCATAATTCCACCTTCGTTTACCAAATCATCTTCTACAGAAAGGATAAAGCAAGCATGTGGCTGCGGGCGTTCATAAGCCGAAGTTGATTTTTCTAGCTTTTCTGTAGTGGGATTAACAAAATAATGACCTTGAGGGCCACCAGTAATTCCGTAAGAAGAATGTAACCCTGTATTGAACCATTGTGGTGAGTTTGGCGCTGCCAACTGACCAACAATTGTATAAACTAATTCATCGTAAAATACTTCGGCATCTTTTGTTGATGCAAAATAACCGTAACGCTCGCCCCAAATTTTCCAGCAATTTGCCAAACGGTGCGCTACTTGCTTAATGCTGTTTTCAGAACCTGTTGAACCATCAGCTTGTGGAACTCCAGCTTTTCTGAAATACTTTTGTGCTAAAATATCGGTAGCAACCTGAGACCAGCTGTGTGGAACTTCTACATCGTTCATTTCAAAAACCGCGTCTCCAGAAGGATTTCTGATTACCGAAGATCTTCTGTCATAGTCAAAAAGGTCATAAACACTTTTTCCCTCTTTGCTGAAGTGACGCTCAAACTTGAGTCCTTTTGCAGTTTTTGTTGTAGAAGCTTTTGCCATTACTGTAATTTTTGGTGAAATATTAATTGAGTTAAAAAAAACTTTAGGGGTTTTTCATCAAATTTATCTTTCCTAATAGATATAAACTAAGTCCAGTTTTCCACAAGCCAAACCTCAGTATTGTCTTAAACGAAGCTGTTGTTTTTATTTGGCTTATTTATAGACTTTTATAGTGTGGAAAACTAAAAATCCCAGAAATTTTTAAGTGTTTGAAAAGCCTGTGAAATAAGGCTGATTATTACAATATTTTGGCAATTAAATCGTCTGATTTTTGGATAATTTTATTAACAAAAACAGGTTTAGCCATTTTTGAGTGTAGAGTTTCTGATGATCAGTTTTGGGCTGATATTTACAATTTTATTTTGATCGGTACTTAAACCTTTCTTCATTTTTTGGAAATAAAGGTTTGCTACATTTTTCCCGATTTCTTTACTAAACTGGTCAATAGTAGTTAATGATGGTTGTGTAATTTCAGAAAAAGCTTCGTTAGAAAAACCGCAAATCCCTAGTTGTTGTGGCACCTTAATTCCTCTGCTTTGTGCAACATCCAAAACGCCTAATGCGGCAAAATCAGAAGTTGATGCAAATATCGCATCGGGCGGTTCGGGCAAAGCGAAAAGGTCTTCCGTGGCTTTTGCACCAAGTTCTCGCGTCCAAGCATTTTCTCTAATTAATTCATCAATGATCGGAAAACCGTGTTTTTCCAGAGCCTTTAAATACCCGATTTTTCTTAAGCGGAAGATGTTTAAATTTTGCGGTCCCTCTAATAATGCAATACGTTTATAACCTTGTTCAATTAAATGTTCTACGGCTTCAAAAGCAGCTTCCTCATTACCGGTAAGCACTTTGTAGGTGTCCATGGTATCGTCAACACGGTCAAATTGGATCAATTTAATGCCGTGATCTGCTATCGATTTTAAATGGTCATTATTTTCAAAATCGGCACTTATGGATAAAAAAATACAGCTAACATGTTGGTTAATTAAGGTATCAACGCATTTCACCTCACGTTCATACGATTCGTTGGATTGACAGATAATCAAATTATAACCTTTCTGGTA
This sequence comes from uncultured Pedobacter sp., assembly GCF_946480185.1. The sequence goes on from NZ_CAMLIG010000006.1 coordinate 83,321, forward strand.
GGTGACTTCTTCGATACCGGCAATCACATTTGAGAAAAAATTTTGGTTGATACGTGGTACAACAACGCCAATAGTTTGGTTTTCGCCCTTACGCAGGTTTGAAGCCATGCTGTTTTGCCGATAGTTTAACTCTTTGGCAGTTTTTAAAATCAAAGCTTTGGTTGATTCGCTAACATTGCTGTTTCCGCTTAGCGCTCTGGAAACAGATGACGCATTCAAATTTAACTTCTTGGCAATATCGTAAATGGTGGTGCGTTTCTGATTTTCCATAACCTAATGCAATATTATAAAAAGATTTTTAAGCAATCGATTGCTTTTGTAAAAATTTTATTTATTTTTGGATTTCAAATGACCAAGGTACAAATCGCTAAACCAAAAAAATGCTCTTATTAGGTATTGATGTAGGAACATCGTCTATCAAAGTTTCTGTAGTGGATGCACAAACAGGAAAAAATGTGGCAAGTGCAAGTTATCCTGATAAGGAAACAGAAATTATTGCGCTAAAAAACGGATGGGCAGAGCAATCGCCTGATATGTGGTGGAACAATGTGCAGCAGGCCATTTTAAAATGTAATGCTACCGGCAAATACAATCCTAAAGATATTGTCTCAATAGGTATAGCCTACCAAATGCATGGTTTGGTTTTAGTAGATAGTAATGGAAACAGCTTAAGAAACAGCATTATTTGGTGCGACAGCCGAGCGGTTGAAATTGGAAATAAAGCTTTCGCTGATTTAGGCGAGGATTTTTGTCTATCGCATTATTTAAATTCGCCGGGAAACTTTACCGCTTCCAAACTCGCTTGGGTAAAACAGAACGAACCAGAAATTTATTCAAAAATTGATAAGGTAATGTTGCCTGGCGATTTCATCGCTTTAAAGCTAACGGGAGAGGCAACCACTTCCGTTTCGGCACTTTCTGAAGGTGTTTTCTGGGATTTTAAAACCAATAATCTATCAAAAGAATTAATGGATTATTATGGTTTTTCTGCGGATTTAATCCCAAAAATAAAACCTGTTTTTTCTACACACGGAACCTTATCAAAAGAAGCTGCTGAAAATCTAGGCCTAAAAAACGGAGTTTGGTTGAGTTACAAAGCTGGCGATCAGCCTAACAATGCCTTATCACTAAACGTAACCCAACCCGGCGAAGTTGCGGCAACAGCTGGAACATCCGGTGTGATTTATGGCGTTACCGATCAATTGCTTTTTGACCAGCAATCCCGCGTGAACACATTTGCCCATGTTAGCCATACCGAAGAAGAAAATAGATTAGGCGTTTTGTTGTGCATCAACGGAACCGGGAGTTTAAACCGTTGGATAAAAAACATAGCTGGAGATTTGGATTATCATACAATAAACCAACTTTCATCAACCATTAGCGAGGGTAGTGATGGTTTATCTGTTTTGCCTTTTGGCAACGGGGCAGAACGGATGTTGAATAACAAAATTGTAGGTGCGCATTTGCAGGATATTGATTTAAATATCCATACGCAAGCTCATGTTTTTAGAGCAGTGCAAGAAGGAATTGCTTTTGCTTTCCGCTACGGGTTTGATATTTTAAAAGCAAACGGAATGCAGGCCTCGGTAATTAAAGCCGGAAAAGCGAATCTGTTTTTAAGCGATGTTTTTGCGCAGAGTTTTGTGAACATTACCGGTGTTCCGGTAGAACTATATGATAACGATGGCAGTCATGGCGCTGCAATTGGGGCCGGAATTGGATGTGGCGTTTTCGCATCGGCCGGCGAAGCTTTCGCAAATAACAAAGCCCTTAAATTAATTGAACCAAAAGCTAACAACTTAGAAGAAGCTTACCAAAAGTGGAACGCTTTGCTGGGCGAAAAGCTTAAGGCAAAAAGCAACTAACATATTTTTTAAACAAAAAAAGAATCTATATAAAAGAACAAATCATGGCAACAGAATTTTTTAAAGGAATTGAACAAGTTAAGTTTGAAGGATTAGAAAGTGATAATCCGCTAGCGTTTAGATGGTATGATGCTGACCGCGTTATTGCCGGAAAAACAATGAAAGAGCATTTACGTTTTGCAGGTGCTTATTGGCATTCTTTCAACGGAAGCGGTGCTGATCCATTTGGAGGACCGACCCACATTTTCCCTTGGGATGCAAAAAGCGATGTGGTTGAAAGAGCAAAAGACAAAATGGATGCGGCTTTTGAATTTTTAACAAAAATGAATTTGCCTTTTTACTGTTTCCATGATGTGGATGTGGTTGATTACGGTAATGATATTGCTGAAAACGAAAGAAGATTGCAAGCTTTGGTTGATTATGCTAAACAAAAACAAGCTGCAACCGGTATTAAATTATTATGGGGAACCGCAAATTTATTCTCACACAGCCGCTACATGAACGGTGCTTCAACCAATCCTGATTTTCATGTATTGACACATGGCGCTGCACAAGTTAAAGCCGCTATTGATGCAACTATTGAGTTAGGTGGCGAAAATTACGTTTTCTGGGGCGGTAGAGAAGGTTACATGACTTTGTTAAATACCGATATGAAACGCGAGCAGGAACATTTTGCGAAATTCTTGCATGCATCTAAAGACTACGCCCGCAAAAATGGTTTCAAAGGAACTTTCTTTATTGAGCCAAAACCTTGCGAGCCATCTAAACATCAATATGATTATGATGCGGCAACTGTTTTAGGTTTCTTGCAGAAATACGATTTGTTGGGCGATTTTAAATTGAATTTAGAAGTTAACCACGCTACTTTAGCCGGTCATACTTTCCAACACGAGCTACAGGTTGCTGTAGATGCCGGAATGCTAGGTTCTATTGATGCTAACCGTGGCGATTATCAAAATGGCTGGGATACTGACCAGTTCCCTAACGACATCAATGAATTAACAGAAGCGATGTTGATTATTTTAGAAGGCGGTGGCCTACAAGGCGGTGGCGTTAATTTTGATGCTAAAATCAGAAGAAACTCTACAGATCAAAAAGATTTATTTTACGCTCATGTTGGGGGAATGGACTTATTTGCAAGAGCTTTGGTAACTGCTGATAACATACTTCAGAAATCTGATTACAAAAAAATTAGAGCTGATAGATATGCTTCTTTTGATAGTGGAAAAGGAGCAGAATTTGAAGCTGGAAAATTAAGCTTGGAAGATTTGAGAAATTATGCCGCTGAAAATGGCGAACCAAAAACCATTAGCGGTCAGCAAGAGTTTTTAGAAAACTTAATTAACAGATATATTTAATTTTAAGGGATTAAATGTAGAACCCCCTGATTCTTTACGGAGTCAGGGGGTTTCTTTTTATATTAAAGTCTGTTTTTTTAAGTTCTCTCTGCAGAAATCATCCATGAATCGTCTCCGCTTTTCCGTAACGCTTAATCACGTCACCTTCGTAAGTTAACCATTCTTCCCAACGTTTCTCTACATCTATTCCGGTGCCGTATTTGCGGGCCAAGCCAATAAATAGGGTATAATGCGTGGCTTCAGAAATCATTAGTTCATGATAAAATTCAGAGAGCTCTTTATCTTCTACATATTCTGATAAAGTTTTAAATCTTTCACAGCTGCGGGCTTCAATCATCGCGGCAAGCAACAACCTATCTACCATACTTTCTGTACGTTTTGCTTCGCCACCGCCACGTTTCAAAAACCTAATCAGCTCATTAACGTAATTGTCTTTACGCTCTAATCCAAAACTATAACCGCGTTTAACAATAATATCGTGTACGCGTTTAAAATGATCCATTTCTTCTTTAACCAACTCGGCCATTTCTGAAACCAGTTCTGGAATTTGCGGATTTTGGATAATTAAAGTAATCGCATTCGTGGCGGCTTTCTGTTCGCAATAGGCATGGTCGGTCAATATTTCTTCGATATTACTCTCCACTACATTTTTAACCCAAAATGGGTCAGTAGGTAATTGTAGCTTAAACATGGTTTTCTCGCTCATGTTGCAAAAATAGGGAATTTGTTTGGAGGTTTAACCGCGGAGAGTTAAGTGGAAACTATAAACTCACAGCTCAATGACTTTAGGGACACTATAAAACCGCAGAGGACGCTGAGAACACAAAGCTGTGCGACAAGCAAAATCTAAATAAAATAACACTCAGATCTGTGTTCTCCGTGGTTAGTCTTTAACTCAACTACCATTGACGTATTTTGTAATTGTCTGTTATACAGATTTTCTCAAAAGCAGAGCCATTTTGTCCTGCTGAGCGGAGTCGAAGCATAAAGCCAAACGGCTCCCCTTCGGCTCCGCTCAGGGTGACACCCCTTATATTGGTGACAAATCTGAGTTTTAACGTCATTTCATATTGATTGATATGAAATATATTAGGCCTCAGACAACAGTATCAAAAATCTCTGCGCCCTCTGTGAAAAAAACTCAGTGCTTTTTTTGGTTAAACTTAATAAAGCACCCTAAATTTTATCGTATTCTCAATTTTTCGCAATTCTTTTAAAAGCGCTTTATCGTAACTGGTATCGGTATCTGTAATTACGTAACCAATTTGTGCATTCGTCATCAAAAACTGACCTAAAATATTGATTTCATGTTTTGCTAAAACCTTGGTGATTTTAGACATGATACCCGGAACGTTTTTGTGAATATGAATCAGGCGGTACGAACCAGCAATTTTAGGCAACTGTAAATTTGGGAAGTTGGTGCTTCTAAAAGTTGTCCCCGTATTAATAAAATCTGCCATTCTTTTGGCAATCAGTGTTTTGTTGGTCAATGGTTTTGCACTATCAAAAACTACCATGCCCATTTCGGTGCAAATTTCTAAATTGATTTTTTCGTTAGCGTGACCCAAATATCCCAACGTTTTCAGCTTAACTGCTTTGCGCAAGGTTTCGTCAGAAATGGTTACGCCATCGCCCAACATCAACATACCCACATCCTTTACGTATTTCTCTTCGAAAGTATCTTTGTGACGGATAGAAAAACCATCTTTCTTTAAATAGTCAATGCTTTCTTGTGGAACATCGCCCACTAACAAACAAAGAATCCTGTTTTTTGGATAAGAGATGGTTTGTGGCAGATTACTTACGTATAAAAACTCGTCAAAACTTGGCGCAACGTGGTCGGCTTTTTCTGCAACGGTTTTACGTTCGATGTTTTCGGTATAAGCGAAAAACTTTTTAATCATCCCCGATTCCTTCAACTGAAAATCTGAATGACCATCGCCAATACCATAAATATCACCTTCTAAAGGCATTTGCTTTAATAGCTTCACTTTTCCGTTTTCTTGCGAAAGCGGATTTTCTGTATCGTAGCCAATAATGTTTCCATCCACATCAAACACAAAAGTGTTGGCGTAAATGTTGGCTTTTTTAATGTGATATTGTTTTACAACCGGCGTGATAAACTCTTTAAAACCGCCCGAAACAATTAAAACCTGATCGGCATGTTTTTTAAAAAACTCTTTATTACGCTGAAAAGAAGAAGAAACTTTCTTTTTAAGATGTTTTACCAATAACTCTAAATGGCCTTTATTTGCATTTAGTAACTTTACCCTTGCCGCCAAACTTTCTGTGAAAGAAAGCTTGCCTTCCATGGAAAGGTTGGTTAAACCTTCAATCTGCTGGTAAATTTCTTCTTTGGCAGGGTGGTCTTTTAAAGAGATGCGAGCTAATTCGTCCAACGCCTCTACTTGGGTAAAAGTGCTGTCAAAATCTATGATAAAATATGGTTTCAAAGCAATAGTTTTAGACTGCGAAAATGCAAAAATCCTTTCTAAAAAGCTAAATTATTTGATTTTTAGGCAGATTTTAAACCAATTGCGATTTTGGTAATACTCTCTTTTAATGGAATAAACTGGTATTTCAACAAAGATTTTATTTTTTCATTATTGTACTTGCTCACATTGTTGGCGGTTTTAGCAAGGGTTTTATTAATTCCGCCTTTTTTACCTAAAAAAAGATTTTTAAGCGCCGTAATTCTCCAAGCAAAATTCAACATCCACGGTTTAGCCAGCTTATTGGGTGCTTCAATCCCTAATTCTTTTGCAGTTTGTTCAAACAGATTCTGATACGATAGATTTTCGGCACTAAGGATAAATCTTTCTTGCTTTACGGGGTTGCGCATCAATAAAATCATACAACGGGCCACATCTTCTACATCCACAAAACCTGTGGCGCCACGGGTATAATAATTTAAACCGTTTTTCACGCTTTCGAAAATTGCGCCACTTCCAGATTTTCCGGCATCTGCACCAATAATTACAGACGGATTAACAATTACGGCGTTCAAACCTTCGTTTATACCACGCCAAACCTCCATTTCTGCCCGGTATTTAGAAACGGCATAGGCGTCTTTAATTTCAAATCCTTCCCAAAAGCAAGTTTCATCAATAATTCCATCAGCTTTTGCGCTCCCTAAAGCAGCGATAGAGCTTACATAAACTAATTTTTCTACTCCATTTTCAATACACAAGGTGACTACATTTGCCGTACCTTCTGCATTTACCTGTAGCATTTTGGTTTTTAAACTCTCATCAAAAGATACCAAAGCCGCACAATGATAAACTTGGGTAATACCTTCAAAAGCATCTTCTAAATCAGAAAAATCTAGAACATCTGCGTTGAGCCATTCAATTTTATGAGATAGCGGGGTTAGTTTTTTGGGAATTACAGAATTTTCACGTTTGATACAACGAACCTTTTCCTCGGTTTGTAACAAAGAAAAAACCAATTCGGCACCTAAAAAACCTGTTGCTCCTGTAACTAATATCATTTGAAAAAATTGAGGCTATAAAAGCATCGCGGAAGCAAAGTTATAAATATTTAGATGGGAAAATTAGTGTAGCCATAACCATGATAAATCAAAACATCTCCAAAAAAAAATTATCCCAATTAATATAAAAAATAGATATTTGGTAACATTCAAACAAAATATGTCATTAGCCGATTTCTTCTCTCCTATAAACGTTTCAAAAATTGCTCCTAAAGATGGGTATATAAATAGCCAGTTGGGTTTAAAAATTGCCATTCACGAGGAAAATTTCCCCGATTTAGAAGAGGGCGGATTTAACATTGCCATAATTGGCGTAATGGACGACAGAGGAGCGGTAAACAACCAAGGCTGTGCTTTAGCGCCAGATTATATCCGCGAAAAGCTTTATGCCTTAAACGAAGGCAGTTTTCAGTCGAAAATTGTGGATTTAGGAAACATCAAACCCGGAGAAAAAATATCCGACACTTATATTGCCATTAAATTGGTGGTTACCGAATTATTGAAAATGAACATTTGTCCAGTAATTTTGGGCGGTAGCCAGGATTTAACCTATGCCCAGTACATGGCTTATGAAGAACTGGAGCAAAAAGTAGATTTAGTGGTGATTGATTCTCATTTTGATCTGGATGAATCTGCAGAAGATAGCATTACCACAAATTCTGTATCGTACCTAAACAAAATATTTTTACACCAACCCAATTACCTTTTCAATTTCAGCAATTTAGGTTACCAAACTTATTATGTAAATCAGGATAGTTTGAGGGTAATGGACAAGCTGTTTTTTGATGCGCAACGCTTAGGCGAAATTAGTGGCGCAACACATATCGCCGAGCCGGTGATTAGAAATGCAGATATGATCAGTTTTGATATTTCGGCCATCAGAGCGTCAGACGCAATGGCAAACGGAAACGCCGGACCAAACGGTTTTTATGGCGAAGAAGCCTGCCAGCTCACTAGATATGCCGGTTATAGCGATAAATTAACGTCAATCGGTTTTTACGAACTAAACCCAGCTTACGACCAGAACGGACAAACAGCCATGCTGGTTGCGCAAATGATCTGGTGTTTTTTTGATGGATTTTATAACCGTAAAAACGATTTTCCGCTAAAGCCAAAAAGCGATTATGTAATTTATAAAACCAGTTTGCTGGAAGACGCCCACGAATTAATATTTGTAAAAAGTAAAAAAACCGATAGATGGTGGATGCAGGTGCCTTACCCCACAATGGGATCTAAAAATGAACGTTTTCACATGGTGCCTTGTCTTTATGAGCATTATCAACTGGCAATATCTGGCGAAATGCCCGATTTATGGTGGCGCACTTATCAAAAACTAAATTAAAATTAAAGAAAATAATAGATGAAAAAATTACTGTTTGCGTTACTGCTTATCCCATTTTTAACCAATGCGCAAGATAAATTTAGCCTTAAAGGCGATATAAAAAACATAAAAACCAATCAAACGGTTTATCTTATTCATGTTGATGGCAGAAGCGAAAAAATCGATTCTGTAAAAACAGCAAATGGAAAATTTGAGTTTAACATCGACTTAAAGTCACCAGCTCTGGCTATTTTGTTATTGGACCATACCGGTAATGATTTAAATAGCAAAGGAACTCCAAAAGATATTTATCGCTTTTTTATTGAACCTGGGCAAGCTACTTTAACCGCTAAAGATTCAATTAAAACGGCAAAAATAAAGGGTTTGGCTGTAGCCGATGAATATGCAGCGCTGAACAACAGTACGTTAAAAGTTGAAGACAGTTTGATGGCTTTAAACAAAGAATTTACCGCATTAAGCGATAAAGAAAAATCGAAAGAGGCAGTTGTAAAAGGTTTTCAGGATAGATATTTAGCTTTATTAGAAAACAGAAAAACAATAATTGCCGCCTTTGTTGACAAAAACCCGAACAGCTTTGTGAGTTTGTACAGTTTAAACAATGATTTAGCCACGGAGGACATGAACGTTCCGCAGGTAGAACAAGCCTACAACGCTTTATCAGATAAATTGAAAGCTATGCCAATGGGCCAAGCGGTTGCGCAAAAACTAGAAATGGGCAAAAAAACAGGGATAGGTGTAGAGGCGGTTGACTTTGAAGAAGCTACTTCAGAAAATATAAAAGTAAAATTATCGAGTTTTAGAGGACAATACGTTTTGCTGGATTTTTGGGCTTCATGGTGTGGCCCTTGCCGCCAAGAAAACCCAAACGTAGCCGAAGCCTACGAGAGATTTAAAAACAAAAACTTTACAGTTTTAGGCGTTTCTATTGACGAAAAAGCCGACAAATGGGCAGAAGCGGTTAAAAAGGATGGTTTAGTTTGGACCAACCTACTAGACAGGACCCAAAACATTGCGATGACTTATGGAATAAATGCCATCCCAAAAAACTTTTTAATTGACCCAAGCGGTAAAATTATTGCTAAAAACCTAAGAGGGCCAGCTTTGATGGATAAGCTAAAAGAAGTTTTAAAGTAGCGGTCCCTTTTCTGGGTTTCAAAGCTTTTTTTTAACGATGTTAACGGCGGTTTTTCTTCGGGCAGGAATTGGGTTTTGTGGCTATTTTTTTATTGCATCAGCAGAGAGCGAATCTGAGTGTCCAAACAGACAACCAAAAATGCTGCTAAAAACTCGCCACACCAAATTTATTGCTAAGCCCCTTTATTTTCTGCAATTTTGTTAGCCCATGATCAAAAAAGAAACCATCGATAAAATTTTAGAAACTGCGCTGATTGAGGAAGTAGTGGGCGATTTTGTGCATCTAAAAAAACGGGGTTCCAGTTTAACGGGCTTATGTCCGTTCCATAACGAAAAATCGCCTTCTTTCCATGTTTCTCCGGCAAAAGGGATTTTTAAATGTTTTGGCTGTGGCAAAGGAGGAGATTCTGTCCATTTTATTATGGAGCATGAGAAATACTCGTACCCCGAAGCCTTAAAATACGTTGCCAATAAATACAATATTGAAGTTGAAGAATCGGAAGTAACGCCAGAATTTAAGCAGGCGCAAGACCGTAGAGAAAGCCTTTACATCGTTTCTAACTACGCCGCATCTTTTTTTGCAGATAGGATGTGGAACAGCGAAGATGGGAAAACCATTGGCTTGAGTTATTTTAAAGAGCGAGGCTTTAGGGATGATATCATCAAGAAATTTGAGCTGGGTTACTCGCCAGATGATTGGAGCGCATTGTTTGATGCGGCTTTAAAAGATGGCTATCAGCAGGAATTTTTGGAGGAAGTTGGACTGGTCATTAAAAACGATCAGGGTAGAATTTATGACCGCTTTCGTGGTAGGGTGATGTTTCCGATCCATAGTTTTACCGGTAGGGTTATCGGTTTTGGTGGCAGAACGTTAAAGACAGATAAAGCGGTTCCAAAATATGTAAACTCGCCAGAAAGTGAAATCTACCATAAATCTAATGTGCTTTACGGCTTGTTTCAAGCTAAAAAAGCCATTCGCGATTTAGACAATTGTTACCTGGTAGAAGGTTATGCCGATGTACTTTCGGTACAGCAAGCTGGAGTAGAAAACGTTGTGGCATCATCCGGAACATCATTAACCACCGAACAGATAAGGTTAATAGGCCGGTTTACCAAAAGCGTTACCATTTTGTACGATGGCGATGCGGCCGGGATAAAAGCATCTTTACGAGGTTTGGATATGATTTTGGAAGAAGGCTTGGACGTAAAAGTAGTGCTTTTCCCAGACGGACATGATCCAGATTCGTACATTCAAAAGTTAGGAGCCGCTGCTTTTAAAAATCATATAGATACCAATAAAAAGGATTTTATTTTTTATAAAACAGAAATTCTTTTAAAAGATGCCCAAAATGATCCGATAAAAAAAGCTGGTGTAATTAGGGAAGTGGTAGAAAGTATTGCCAAAATCCCTGATGCCATTAAGGCTTCGGTTTTTTTGCGGGAGTGTAGCGCTTTGCTACAGATGGAAGAACGCATTTTAATTTCGGAACTGAATAAAATGCGTGTGAGTAAGGCGAAAAAGGAAACACCGAGACCTCATTTTGACGATACTCCGCCACCAGATGTGGAGGCGATGCTATATGAAACGCCTGTAGCAAGCGACGAATTTCAGGAACGTGACATGTTACGGGTTTTATTGATGTACGGCAATAAAATGGCAAATTGGGACGATACTACGGACACTTACATTGGCCCTTACATTGTTTTGCACTTGGACGATGTGGTTTTTAGCAATCCGCTTTATGCGAAAGCGTTAAAATATTATAAAGAAGAGCTGGAGCAAGGCCGTTTGCCAACGGAAAAGGATTTTATTCAGCACCCGGACCGGGAGATTTCCTCACTCGCTGTTTCTTTGATTTCCACGCCTTATATTTTGAGCGAGAATTGGTATAACATGCATAATATTACCGTTCCGGATGAAACTGAAAAACTGTGTGGAACGGTTATGGGCGCAATTTTTCACCTCAAGAAAAAGAAAATCGGAAGTATTATTGCGGCCAAGCAAGAAGCTATCAAAGCAGAAAAAGATGCAGATAATGTGATGATTTTGATGAAAGAATATTTGGAGCTGAAAGAGGTAGAAAAGTACATCTCTAATTATTTAGGTTCAGTAATTATCAAGTAATGGCCCGCCATAATGACGACGGCAACCACGCCGAACAGCTGGCTAAAGAATTTTTGGAAGCTAAAGGCTATCAAATTTTAGAACAAAATTGGCGATTTAGCAGAGCCGAAGTTGATATTATAGCCACCATAAATAACATTATAGTTTTTATAGAAGTAAAAGCGAGGTCCGGTACCGGTTTTGGTTTGCCCGAGGAGTTTGTGGATGAGAAAAAACAAAAGCTACTTTCTAAAGCGGCAAATGAATATATCTTTTTGAAAGAACACCAAGGCGAAATCCGTTTTGATGTAATTGCCATACTTTTTAAAAAAGGTTTTGATAGCTATGAAATTAAACATATTGAGGATGCCTTCTGGAATTATTAACTGCATTAGCCGACCACGCCTTTAATTATTTTTAAAAACAAACAAACCTAAATTATTACTGGTTTATTAAAGTCAGGCATTCCCAATAGTCATTAAACTTTCCAGAAAGCTTGTGCGGTTTATGTTTCCTATCTAACCCTTTATGTCCTTCTTCAGCTAAAGTTTCTATTAGACTCTTAAAGAATCAAGAAATCTTTATTAGACCGTTTCTTCAGTAAAGTTAAGTCTTTTAGGAATTTATGAGATGTAGTAATGTTGTACATCTATTTTATGCTATTAAACAGTTCGGAAACACTTTTAAATTCAACTCCTTTTCCGCTTTTCAACTCCTCCATAGCTTTTATGGTTTCTGTGTTTGGGGTTTTGCTTTTCTTCACTTTTACGTCTAGCGCTTTCAAAACAGCTAAAACATCCTTGAGTTTATTTTCCGGAATTTCTATTTCGTAAGTCATTTTGGATAAATTAAATAAGGGAGACTCTTTCTGAAATTAGTATAAATATAAAGCAATTTGATTTAACAAAAAAGTATGGGAAATATTATCGTATTATTTCCAAGTTCTCCACTCTTTTCCAAATAAAAGCTGGCTGGCTGGTTTTAAATTTTTATTTTCGCTGTTATATCATAAATCGTAGCAATGGATTATCAATTTAAGCAGATAGAAAAGGACTGGCAAAAATTTTGGGCAACAAACGAAACTTTTAAAGCAGAGGTAAACGAAAGCAAACCAAAATATTATGTGTTGGATATGTTTCCTTACCCAAGCGGTGCGGGATTGCATGTTGGGCATCCACTGGGCTATATCGCTTCTGATATTTTTGCCCGATATAAAAGATTAAAAGGTTTCAATGTTTTGCACCCGATGGGTTACGATTCTTTCGGCTTGCCGGCAGAGCAATATGCCATTCAAACCGGTCAACATCCGGCTAAAACTACCGAAACCAACATCAATAGATACCGTGAACAGTTGGATAACTTAGGCTTTTCTTTCGATTGGAGTAAAGAAGTCCGTACCAGTTCGCCCGAATATTACAAGTGGACGCAGTGGATTTTCATGCAGTTATTCAACTCGTGGTACAACAAAGACACCGATAAAGCCGAGCATATTTCTACCTTAATTCAAAAACTGGAAACTATACCAGCAACAGAAATTAACGCAGTTTGCGATGAGGATGTGTTACCCTTGTTGCCAAGCGATTGGAGTACAATGTCCGCCGAAGAAAAGCAAGCTGAATTGTTAAAATACCGTTTAACCTATTTAAAGGAAAGCACAGTAAACTGGTGCGCTGCTTTAGGAACTGTTTTAGCCAACGACGAAGTAAAAGACGGCTTCAGTGAGCGTGGCGGTCACCCGGTTGAGCAAAAGAAAATGATGCAGTGGAGTATGCGAATTACCGCTTACGCCGAAAGATTATTACAAGGTTTAAATGATATCGACTGGCCAGAACCGTTGAAAGAAATGCAACGCAACTGGATTGGAAAAAGTGTTGGGGCGATGGTGAGGTTTGATTTGGAAAGTGCCTTAGAGTCGGCAGTCGGTAGTCAGCAGACGGCGGACAGCGGACTTCAGACTTCTTCTTATATCGAGGTTTTCACCACCAGAGTAGATACTTTAAACGGCGTTTCATTTTTGGCAATAGCACCAGAGCATGAATTAGTCGCCTCTTTAACTACGCCAGCGCAAAAAGCAGAAATTGACGCATATATTCTCGCCACTAAAAAGAAGTCGGAATTAGACAGGATGGCGGATGTTAAAACCGTTTCCGGAGCTTTTACTGGCAGTTATGCCATCAACCCGTTAAGTGGCGAAAAAGTGCCCGTTTGGATTGCTGATTACGTTTTAGCTGGCTACGGAACTGGTGCGGTAATGGCGGTTCCGTCCGGAGATCAACGTGATTATTTGTTTGCAAAACATTTCAATTTACCGATTATCCAGATTTTAGATGCGCAAGTTTGCGATAAAGAAGCAGACCCTACCAAAGAAGGCCGATACATTAATTCTGGAATTATCAATGGATTAGGTTATAAAGAAGCTACCTCAAAAATTATTGCTGCTTTAGAAGAAGCCGGAATGGGTTACGCAAAAATCAACTACCGTATGCGTGATGCAATTTTTGGTCGCCAAAGATACTGGGGCGAGCCGGTTCCGGTTTATTTTAAAAACGGTTTGCCTTATTTAATTCAGGAAGAAGAGCTGCCGTTGCTATTGCCAGAAGTTGACAAATACTTACCCACAGAAAGCGGAGAACCGCCTTTAGGAAGAGCAAAGAACTGGCGATATAGAGCCTCACCCCAGCCCTCTCCTTCGGAGAGGGCGCAACTAGGTTCAGAAGTCCTCTCCTTCGGAGAGGATTTAGGTGAGGCTTACGAACTAAGCACCATGCCAGGTTGGGCAGGCAGTAGCTGGTATTGGTACCGTTATATGGATGCAAAAAACGACAAAGCTTTTGCTGATAAAGACAAAATTGCTTACTGGAAAGATGTGGATTTGTACATCGGCGGTAACGAACATGCCACTGGACACCTTTTATATAGCCGTTTCTGGAACAAATTCTTGAAAGATTTAGGTTATGTGGTTGAGGAAGAGCCTTTCAAAAAGTTGATTAACCAAGGGATGATTCAGGGGCGAAGTAATTTTGTTTATAGAGTAACAACTTTTGACAAAAATGAAAAACCCACATACTTTTACTTGTCAAAAAAACAATGGGATAGATATGAAGACCCTACAGAAAATGTAGGGATGCTATTTGAAGAATGGGGATTTCCTATAAGTAGCAATTATGCACCTGTCTCTACAAGATTACACGTCGATGTCAACATCGTACACAACGATATTCTAGACATTGAAGCATTTAGAAACTCCCGACCCGAGTATAAAGATGCTGTCTTCATTTACGAAGACGGAACCAGCTCCCTCTCCTTCGGAGAGGGCCGGGGTGAGGCCAAATACATCTGCGGACATGAAGTTGAAAAAATGTCGAAATCCAAATTCAACGTGGTTAACCCGGATGATTTGGTGGAACGTTACGGCGCCGATACTTTGCGTATGTACGAAATGTTCTTAGGTCCCTTGGAACAAAGCAAACCTTGGAACACCAACGGTATTGAAGGCGTTTTTAAATTCCTGAGAAAATTCTGGAAGCTTTTCCATGATGATAATTTCAACTTTGTAGTTTCTGACGAAGCACCTACAAAAGCAGAGTTAAAATCGCTACATAAAATCATCAAAAAAGTAGAAGAAGATATCGAACGTTTTTCTTTCAACACCTCGGTTTCCAGCTTTATGATTGCGGTTAACGAATTAACAGATTTAAAATGCAACAAACGGTCAATTTTACAGGAAATGGTGGTTTTAATTTATCCTTATGCACCACATATTGCCGAGGAACTTTGGAAATTGTTAGGTAACCAGTCCGGAACACTTTCTTATGCAAAATTCCCGGAGTTTAATCCAGCGCACTTGGTAGAAAACGAATTCTCTTATCCGGTATCCATCAACGGAAAAACAAAAATGAACTTGTTGCTTTCCTTAGCGTTAGAACCTGCCGAAGTTGAAAAAGAAGTAATGGCAAACGAACAAGTTTTAAAATATTTAGATGGAAAAGCACCTAAAAAAGTCATCGTGGTAAAAGGGCGTATCATTAATTTGGTGGTGTAATTTCATCTGCCATAGCATAAAAAAATCCTGCTTCAAATAAAATCAAAGCAGGATTTTTTATGGTCAATATTTTATTTTCCTTTTTGTTGATCAGCGTAAGCAAAAACTTTTTGCAATAAGGAAGTGCTTCTTGCACTTAAATTCTCTCTAATTTTCAACTCCTCTTTTGCAACCTCTACAAACATCCCATCAATTGCTTTGTCTGTCACATAACCTGTTAAATCGGTGTTAATTGGCGTAACTAAAGGCAATCTGTTATAGCTTGAAGTCACAGTTCCCCAATATTTGGTTGCGCCAACTTTACTTAAACTGTTGTTGATAATAGGCCTAAATTTATCGGCCAAAGCAGCACTTGTGGTTCTTTTAAAGTAAAGTGTAGCGGCGTCTTGCTGGCCTAGCAAAATACTCGTTACATCCTGAAAGCTCATTTGCTTAATAGCATTTACAAAAATGGGCTTTGCTTGTTGTGCGGCATCTTCAGCAGCTCGGTTTAAACTGGTGATTACGTTATCGCACAAGCTGTTTAAACCAATTGCCCTTAAAGCTTTTTCTGCTTTTTGCGCCTCTGCCGGAAAAAATATTTTTACAGCTAAATTGCCTAAATAGCCGTCTTTCGCAGATAAACGTTCGGTACTGTAATTGGTTCCAAACTCTAAAGCCTGTTTTAAGCCAAGGCTCATTTCTGTGCTCGATGGAGTGCCTAAAGTTTGGTTAAGTACGCCTCCATATTGTGTAGCATACTGGTTTAGGGTATCACAGCTCGATAAAATAAGTGTGGAAGAAATTATGGTGATGATGGTTAGCTTTTTCATTTGGATTTTTTGGGTAATAGACAACAATGTTGCCAAATCAATAGTATTCTTGGTTATGGCTTAAGTTATTCTTGTTCAATTTATAAAAAAGAAAGGAATATTATATTAATCTTTTTTTTGAATGAAGGAAAAAAACAATAGTTTCATCTTATGAATCGGATAGATAGGCTTTTCGGAATTTCGACTATGTTACAGTCAAACCGGTTTACGGCTGCCGAAAAAATTTCCGAAAAATTCGGTATCAGCCTTCGCACAGTTTATCGCGATCTTAAATCATTGAATGAGCAGGGAATTCCTATCTGTTTTTCGCCACAAAAGGGATATTACTTAGTAAATGGTTATTTTTTGCCGCCAATCAGTTTTAACTTAGAAGAAGCCAATGCGTTGATTTTAGTGGAACATCTTTTAAATGCTTTTAGCGATAAATCCATCCAAAACCAGTATCAGTCGGCATTAGAGAAGGTAAAATCTGTGCTTAAGCCATCGCAAAAGGAAAAGATCGAATCGCTAGCGGAAAAAATCAAATTTCAGATACCCAATCGGTTGACTAATGATTATGAGCACCTTTCGTGTTTACAGAGCGCTATCCTCGCTAAAAACATATTAAAGTTTGATTATCAAAATGCTAAAGAAGAATTTAGCAAAAGAAAAGTGGAATGTATCGGTCTGATTTTTTATGCTTTTAGCTGGCATTTAATTGCTTGGTGCCATTTAAGAAATGATTATCGCGATTTTAAAGTTTCGAGAATGACCAGCATTAAAGTTTTAGATGATCCTTTTACAAAAGAAAACCACATAGCTTTAGCTGATTATATGAAGTTATTGCCCGTAAATTTTTAATATAATATTTCAAATTTTTATTTTTCTCACTGACATAGGGTTGTCAGTGGTGCTTGTTTTCTTTGTATAAACAAATCGTAATAAAATGAAAGCTATCACAAAACTATTAGCCAAAGAGCTTGAGCAGGAAGCTGTTACTACCAGAAAAATGTTGTCGATTGTGCCAAACGACAAATACAGCTGGAAACCCCACGAAAAAAGTATGGTAATGAAAAGTCTGGTGACTCACATTGCCGACTTACCATCGTGGCCAGAAATGGTGTTAAGGACAAAGGAACTGGATTTTGCAAACAACACCCACCAGATTGATGATATAAATGATACCACTTCCTTGGTTGACTTTTTTGATCGCTCGGTTGACAAATCAATCAAAGCTTTAGAAAACGCAGAAACTGAAACTTTGGATGAAACGTGGATTTTGAGAAATGGAGACCAAATCCTTAGCGAAACCACAAAATATGAGGTAATTAGGATGAGTATTGCCCAACAAATTCATCACAGGGCGCAACTGGGCGTTTATTTGAGGTTGTTGAATATTCCGATTCCGGGAAGCTATGGGCCTAGCGCAGACGACCAAACTTTTTAATATTTAACGGAAGGAGCTGTAATAAACTCCTTCCGTTTTTGCTTTTACAAATATTTACCCAACTCCGGAGTAACTCTTTTACTCCTCCACACTTTTGTTCAACTTATCTTTTCCGCTCAAAAGCTTTGCGTTCTCGGCCAATTGAATAAACTCTGCCCGGTAGCCGTTATCATCAATTCCTTTGCTATTTTTTGCTAAGGCAATTACATGTTCAAACGTGGCATTTTGTTTAAATTTTGAATCTCTAATCAACAAACCAAACTCGGCAACGGCAGCGGCAAATTTAAAGTCCACGTTGGTGTCTTCTATTTTCTTGCGTTGATCTGCCAATGAAACGCTGAATTCCTTGCTTTTATTTCCATTGGGTTGTTTGTATCGCATTTTTACCGTCAACAGTTCATCAGAAGACTTAATATCGCTTGGTTTCTGGTATTTCATCTCATCTGCTTTCTTCACAAACTCATCTTTATAACCCTTTGGGATAATTTCATATAAAGCCGTTACGGTATGACCAGCGCCTATTTCGCCGGCATCTTTTTTATCATCCTTAAAATCCTCGTTGTTTAACAAACGGTTTTCGTAACCTACTAAACGGTAAGCTTCTACCTTAGCCGGATTAAATTCTACTTGCAACTTTACATCTTTTGCTACTGTAAATAACGTTCCGCCAAACTCGTTAATCAGCACTTTCTTGGCTTCATTAATTCCATCAATGTACGCATAGTTTCCATTTCCCTTATCGGCGATGGCTTCCATTTTACTGTCTTTCAAATTCCCTTGCCCAAATCCTAAAACACTTAAAAAAACACCGTCATTTCTGTAGCTTTCAATCATCCTTTGCATTTCAGCATCACTACTTGCACCTACGTTAAAATCCCCATCGGTTGCTAAAATCACCCTATTGTTTCCGCCCCTAATAAAGTTGTTTTTTGCGGTTTCATAAGCCAATTTAATTCCCGCCCCGCCCGCAGTTGAGCCTCCGGCAGATAAATTGCTTAAGGCATCTTTAATTTTCTGCTTGTTATTTCCGTTGGTGCTGGGCAATACCAAACCTGCCGCACCTGCATAAACTACAATGGCTACTTTATCATTAGGCCTTAACTGGTCGGTTAACAACTTCATGGATGTTTTTAATAATTCAAGCCTGTCCGGACCTTGCATAGATCCTGAAACGTCAATCAAAAAAACCAAGTTAGATGCAGGCAAATTCTCCGTTGCAATTGATTTTGCCTTTAAACCGATACGCACCAACTGGTGGTTTTTATTCCACGGCGAATCGGCAACGTCCGCTGTAATACTTACCGGCTCGTTCCCTTTCGGTTCGGGATAATTATAGTCGAAATAATTAATCAGCTCCTCTACCCTTACCGCGTCTTTCGGAGGCATTTGTCCCTGCTGGATAAACCTTCGCATATTGCTGTACGATGCCGCATCCACATCAATAGAAAAAGTAGAAAGCGGATTGGTATTCGGGTTTTTAAAACTGTTTTCGGTGATGGCGTTATAACTTTCTGTATTAAAATCCTGAGTGGAATAAATCTGGCTTCCGCTAAAACCTCGCACAGCCATCATTTGTCCGCTCCCCATACTCGCTATAGAACCAGTTAATTCACTCCGTTTCTGTGTTCCATAACCCACAATAACAACTTCGTTTAAACTTGTTTTATCGGGGTTTAAAATTACTTTCAGCTCTTTGCCGCTAATTTTAACTTCCTGCGTTTGAAAACCAATAAAAGACACAAGCAATGCTTTTTCTTTTTGCGAAACGGTAATCTTAAAATATCCGCTTTTATCTGTGAAAACAGATTTTCCTTTGTCCGTTTTAGCTTTTACCGATGCGCCGGGCAAAACGGTCTGCTGATCATCAAAAACATAACCGCTAACAACCTTGCTGTCGTCGGTTTTAAAGCCGCTTAAAATTAGCGTAACAATGAAGAGGTAAAGTAATTTTTTCATGATGTTATTTTTAAATTTGATAACATGATGCTTTTAAAATCCGTTTTCCATAAACAGCTTGATTATTTTTTTTATTATTGATGTTGAATGGTAACAAATCCTGAGAAAAAAGACGCCGATTTACCGGACGGGCATTTAATTGCCGTTTATAAAAAGTCGGGCGATTTGCAGGTTTTGGGCACTTTGTACAAAAACTATATGCCTTTGGTTTATGGGGTTTGTTTAAAATATTTCAAGCATCCGGAAGAAAGTCAGGACGCTGTGATGCAAATTTTTGAGCAGCTGATTGATAAACTAAAAAATCATGAGGTACAAAATTTTAAAAGCTGGCTTTACGTTTTAACCAGAAACTTTTGTTTGATGGAGTTGCGCAAAAGCAAAAAAGTGACCAGCGTAAATATTGATGATGTTTTTGTGGAATCAGATGCTTTATTGCATCATGATGATAGCGACACCAAAGAAAGTAGGTTATTGTTGATGGAAGCTTGCCTAGAAACACTTATTGAAGAGCAAAGGAGCACTTTGCAGCTATTTTATTTGGAGCAGAAATGCTACACAGAAGTTGCCGATAAAACAGGCTACGAGCTAAAAAAAGTAAAAAGCTATATCCAAAACGGAAAAAGAAATCTTAAAATTTGTATCGAGAAAAGCAGTGAGTAACCCTCAGGAAGATATTGCCCTCATCCGTAAATATTATAACGGAGAATTGAGCCCAACCGAAAAAAATCAGTTGGAAGCTAGGGCTTTGGACGATCCGTTTTTACAGGATGCTTTAGAAGGGTACGAGGTTTTAGGCGTAAATGATGATGACATTGCTACTTTATACAAAAAGCTTGAAGAAAGAATCCCATCTGCAAAAGTGGTTGCGCCAGTTTGGGGATTTAAGCAGTGGGGAATTGCTGCATCTATACTTTTATGCGTGGCTTTAGCTAGTATTTATTTTAACCAAACACCAAAAGATAAGCCCATTGCTTTAAACGATATTCAGCAGAAAGAAGATATTCCGCAAGCCGAAAAATCCAAAATCACATCGCTTGAAAATCCAGATAATTTAGTGGCTACAGGCAAAGCAAACAGTTCTGTCGAAAGCGAACAAGGGGAAACAAATACAAACGATGCTAAAAGTTATACGCCAGAACAGGATATTTTAGTTGAACCCATTGCGGCAATGCAAGAACATTCAGACTCTGCGACTAATTTGGCTGAAGTAACTGTAATTGGTTATCCAGTCCAAAAAAAATCTGATTTAACAGGCGCTGTCTCTAGCATCGGTTCAGAAAACTTAATGGCTTCACGGATGACCAGAGCAGATAATGTTGTGCAATTGGTTAAGTTAAAAGGTAAAATTGTTGATGAAAAAGACAGCACTGCATTACCTGGTGTCTCTGTTAAAAATTTAGAAACGGGTGTGGTAAAACAAACGGACGTAAACGGTGAATTTACCATCGAAGCCAATAAAAACGATGATTTGGTATTTAACTATATTGGGTTCCAAACTAAAAAAATGGTAGCCTCGCAATCAGATTCTCTTTTAATTAGCCTTAAACCAGATTTGGCGTCGTTAAACGAAGTGGTGGCTGTAGGTTACGGAACAACACGGAAAGTTGCAGAAAATATTGGAACGGGGCCAAAAGTTGGGTGGAGAAAGTTCAAAATCTATTTGGAAGAACAGACCCGAATAGCAAATATTGGAAGAGGTAAAGTACAAGTTCAGTTTGTGATGAATCCTAACGGAGAACTTTCGGACTTTAAAATTATTAATGCATTTTCTGCGAAAGCGGGCGTTGCGGCGATAAATATCATCAAAAACTATAATGGTGGCTGGCTCAATTCAGCCGATAAAAATTCGCACAAAGCAAGTATTACTATAAAATTCAAATAAAATTATCGGTATGAAAAAATTACTGTTTATTATTCCTGTTGTTTTACTTTCCTGCACCCAGAACAGTAAAAATAAGCAAACAGAAAATACATCGTTAAGTGCCGATCCGCATTCTTTTGCAAACCCAAAAGAAAATGTGGTTACCCATTTAGATTTAACTTTAAGCGTTGATTTTGAACATCAAAATTTAAAAGGATTGGCCGTTTGGACCATCAAACATGTCAGCAAATCAGACGAGATAATTTTTGACACCCAAGGTTTAAACATTGAGAAAGTAACTTTAGATAACGATAGCAGCGATGTGTTTTTTGCATTGGGCGATAAAGTGGAATTTTTAGGCCAAGCGTTAAGTGTTCCAATTCATCCCGAGACAAAGAAAGTGAATATTTATTACAGCACCGGTAAAGATGCAGAAGCACTGCAATGGCTAAACCCGCAACAAACAGCCGGAAAAACCCAACCTTTTTTGTTTACCCAGTCAGAAGCAATATTAGGCCGTAGCTGGATTCCATCGCAAGACAGTCCGGGAATCAGGTTTACTTATACTGCCGATGTAACTGTGCCAAAAGATTTATTGGCATTAATGAGTGCAGAAAATCCTACAAAAAAGAACGCCGAAGGAAAATATCATTTCGAACAAAAACACGCTATCCCGTCTTATTTAATGGCTTTGGCCGTTGGCGATATCGCTTTTAAAGCAATTGATAAAAGAACGGGCGTTTATGCAGAGCCGGTAATGCTAAACAAAGTTGCTTATGAATTTGCCGATATGGGCAAAATGGTAACCGCCGCAGAGAAAATTTATGGCGATTATAAGTGGGGCAGGTACGATGTTTTGGTATTGCCGCCCAGTTTCCCTTTTGGAGGGATGGAAAACCCAATGCTAACCTTTGCCACGCCAACAGTAATTGCCGGCGACCGCTCTTTGGTGAGTTTGGTTGCCCACGAGTTGGCGCACAGCTGGAGCGGAAATTTGGTAACAAACGCCACTTGGAATGATTTCTGGCTTAACGAAGGCTTTACCGTTTACTTTGAACGAAGAATTGTAGAGGCGCTTTATGGCGAACAGGAAGCTAAAATGCAGGAAGTTTTAGGCTATCAAAGTTTAATGAATGATATTAAAGAAATGGGCAATAAAAACCCAGATACCAGATTGAAGTTTGATTATACAGGCAGAAACCCGGATGATGGCGTTACAGATATCCCCTACGAGAAAGGCTATTTCTTTTTGAAAACGATAGAACAAGCCGTAGGCCGAGAAAAGTTTGATGCCTTTTTAAAAGATTATTTTAACCGCCACGCTTTTAAAAGCATTGATAACGATACTTTTTTAGATGAACTAAATGTGCTTTTAATCAAAGGAGATGAGGGATTAAAAAAGAAAATCGATTCTTATGCTTGGGTATATCAGCCGGGGATGCCGAAAGAATTTAAAGCGCCGGTAAGCCCTGTTTTTTCAAAGATTGATACCTTGGTTCAAACTTTATTAGCCACTAAAAATGCTAAAGGGCTGGGCCTTCAGATTAAATCAACCAATGAGAAACTGCATTTTATTAATCAGTTGCCAGACAATACCGATCCAACATTGATGAACGCAATTGACCAAGAATTCAGCTTTACAAGTTCTACCAATGCAGAAGTGCAAGGTGCTTGGTACCTGTTAGCGGTAAAAACCAAATACACAGTGGCCTACCCAGCAATGAAGAACTTTTTGATAAATGTAGGCCGAAGGAAATTCATCATACCGCTTTATAAAGAATTGGTAAAAACCCCAGAAGGCAAAAAGTTGGCACAGGAAATTTACAAAAGCGCAAGACCCAACTACCATCCATTAGCGTATAATAGTTTAGATCCTATTTTAAAATAAGTGATTTAAAGTACCATTGCTTAAATTTAAGCACAGAATTTTTTATCAGAAATAAAAAAATTCATGACAATAGCACCGCTTTTAGCGGGTGTTATTGTTGTTTTGTAGCATCGCGAGATTTTTGTAATTATCAATTTCAAAGTATCAAAATCATTAAAAGCAAAAATTATTTACGAGACCCAGATTTGTTTTCTAATGAATTAAATCAAAAATGGCATTCTTGCTAAAGAATTAATCTTCTTTTTATGCGTATATTTTTGGGGATTTCTTACCTCAAATAGAAACTTTATGTCCTCGTTTTCCGTATAAATGCCCAATGCACACCGGCATTCAGATCAGAAAATAGGATTAATGAAATATGTATTTGCCTTCATTGTTTTTTTTGTGGCGCAACACGCTTGTGCACAACAAAAGGCTATGTACACGCAGTACATGTTTAATACTTTGGCAATCAATCCCGCCTATTCAGCTCTTGATGAATCCTTAACCTTTACCGCACTAGCCAGACAACAATGGGTGGGTTTTAAAGGCGCTCCAAATACGCAAACCATATCCGTTCATAGTCCTATCGGCGAAAGCAATACTTTTATTGGGGGTATTATCGTAAATGATCAAATTGGGGAAGTAATTAGAGAAACTGGTGGCGATATCAGTTTATCACAAAGGGTACCGGTTGGTTTGAATTCCTATTTTTCCGTAGGTCTTAATGCAGGTTCAAGTAGTTTTGGTGCGGCTTATTCTGATAATTATAAACAAAGTCCGGCATCTGCAAGTGATCCTGTTTTTCAAGACGAGCATGGCATAAGGGTAAATTTTGGATGGGGCGCTATGCTGTTTTCAGATAAATATTATGTGGGAATTTCTGCCCCGTATTTTTTCTACAGAGATTTGGGCTCTTTGGCAAAATCTGCCAACAGCACAGCTTATCGCCCGCATTATATTTTGCAGGCCGGTTACCTTATGCAGCTAAATGATAACCTAAAATTTAAACCTAACTTTTTAGTAAAATATGTAAATGGTTCGCCCATACAGTTTGATATTAACGCCAACTTTTTAATTAACGAAACGCTTTGGTTAGGTGCTTCTTACCGGTCTTTAGACTCAATTGATGCGCTAGCCTCTATTTTTATCACTCCAGATTTGCAAGTGGGTTATTCTTACGATTTCACTAATACACAGTTGGCAAAAGCGCAGAGAGGATCACATGAGATCGCTTTAAAATTTAGGTTGCCCGTACGCGGCAGAGACCATACCGCCTGTTATTTCTAAGTTTATTTTTTTACACTGCTGCTTCCGCTATTAATTTTGGTAAATCTGTAGCTCACAGCAATCAGGAAGTCTCTCGTTCTCTTGGTAATAAAGCTCTCCTGGTAAAAGTTTGGTCCTTCGGTTATGCTGGTTATATTTCTCTCCGTAAATGGATCAACTGCGGTAACTCTTAAAGAAAATTTGTTTTTAAACAGGTTTCTTTTAAAACCAAACTGTGTTTGTACTGTGCCACTTGAAACACCTTGCGCTGCCGTGTTTTTTACATAATAAATGTTTAATTCTGCAAAGCTTTTTTTGCCAAAAGCATAATTCCCTCCTACACTTGTTTTAATATTATAGCCGTTTCTGTTATAAGCCACGTTAGCAACAGAATGATACCCTATTTTGCTGAGCGTAAAACTGGCATTAAGATTTTGTTTTTTTGATGCCCTATAGTTTCCAAAAACACTAAAACTTAAAGAAGAACTATTGGCTAAGTTTTGATAAGTAGTGTTGCTACTGCCGTCTTCTAAAACGGTTTTTACACGTTCAATAATTTTGTTTGATTCGGCGTAACTTAAACGGGGCGAAACTGACCATTCTTTATCAAAAACGCTGAAACTTAATTCGTATTGGTTGGTAATGGATGGAATTAAATCCGGATTACCGAATCTTAAATTTTGCGGATCAGAGTTGTCAATGATAGGATTTAAAGCGTTTTCGCGAGGCCTAGCTATCCGTTTACTAAAACTTAAGCCAATCCTGTATTTGTTGTTGAATGATCTATTGATGATAGCGCTAGGAAAAAAGTTGGTATAAGGCTTTATCGAAAAGTTTGTTCCATTTTCTTGCTTAAAGTTAACATCGGTAAGTTCGGCTCTGTTACCCGCTCTTAAACTCCAGTCTTTGATTTTAAACCCTAAGGAGAAGTATGCTGAGTAGATGTTTTGGGTAAAATTGAAAACGTTAGTTAGGGACGGATTAAATTCGTATTGGTTACTTGTATAATCAAAAGACTGTACAGCTTGGTTTTCATCAGAACTACTCAAAGCCGTTTTTACCCCAGCTTCTAATCTGGTACTCAAAAAATCGAAAGATTTGTCATAATCCAAATTGAGGTCTAAGTTATTGCTTAAATCCCCGTTATCGTTTAGCTGAAGCGAGGGATCTGATTTTGCAGAACCATCAGGATTATAATAATACCGTTCGTAGTCTCTATTGCTATTTGTTGAGTTTCTGGCATAAACTACGCCCAAACTATATTGAGAGTTGTTTTTTAATTTAAGGTAGTAATCTGCATCTAAACTATAATTTACATAGTTGCTCCCGCTTCTGTTATTTTGTTGCCGTGTATATCGTAAATCATTTTGGTTATCTAAATATAAATTTTCTGATAAAGAATTGGTAATTCCGTTGTTAAAACCGCCACGGGCAGATAGCTTAATACTTTGAGCCGAATCAATATCTAAACTACCGCCAAATCTTGCACTTAATCCATCGCCTAGCCGTTTGCTATTATTACTTTGTTGGTTGTAAGTAGTATCTGTAAAAAAATTGCTCCGGTTAGAATTGCCGTCGTTTAAACTGTTGTTATGGCTGTAGCCGACGTTTCCGGTAAAAGAATATTTGGTGTCCTTTTTAGAAACAAATATCCCAGAATTATTATTGCCCAAAGTGCCAACCCGCGAGGTTACGTTTCCGCTAAGCCCTACTTTTTTGCCTTTTTTCAAAACGATATTAATGATTCCATCGCCATCAGCATCGAATTTTGAGGAAGGATTTGTAATCACCTCTACACTTTCCAAAGCATCAGAAGGTAAAATACTTAGTAGCTCGCCAATGCTGTTGGAACTGTAATCAGACGGTTTTCCGTCGATAAAAATTCTTGTGTTTCTTTTACCCGCAATGGTTGCCTTACCGTCAATATCAACAGTAACTAGGGGTACATTTTTTAAAATATCAGTTGCTACGCTTCCTTCAGAAAAAATGCTTTGATCAACATTGTAAACAATTTTATCATCCTGCATTTCAATAAGTGGCTTTTTATACTCAATCACCACTTCGTTAAGCATCTGCTTGTCAGTTGTTAGTGTAACTTCTCCTAAATTTACGTTTGCCCGGTCATCAGTCAATAAAATATTTTTTATCGTTTTTGTTTGATAGCCAATAAACGAAAACTTAATGGTGTAAGTACCAAGCGGTAAGTTTTTGATAGCAAATGCACCATTAGCATCAGACTGATAGGGCTTTATTGTTAAGCTGTCTGCGTTATTGTATAAAGATATATTTAAAAAGGGGATGGTTTCCTTACTTTCTAAATCTGCTACTTTCCCGCTCAAACTGCCAACCGTTTGGCCAAAAGCAACATTTTTTGCGCAAAAGAAGAGTAGAATAATAAAAAGAAAGTGCCGAAATTTTAACTTCAAATTTAGCTGATATTAGTGAACCTTAAAGGGTATAGACTCCTTGCAACACAAATGGTTTAATTGCTAACAAAAAACTTGAAAGAGGTTTGATAAAATAAAAAGCTAATCAACGGTTACACTCAGGCCTTCTTGTTGCAAAATTTTGCGGTAAACCTCCATCTCGGTAAAAGAACCTTCCAAAATAGCACATTTACCCTCGTTATGCACTGTCCAAGCTATTTTCTCCGCTTGGTTTTCAGAATAATCCAAATACTTCATCAAGCAGTAAATAACATGGTCAAAAGAGTTAACGTCATCATTCCATAAAATTAAGCGGTGTATCACTTTTAACGACGTTAAAATCTCGTCTAAAGTGAAAGTTTCTTCCTGCGTTTGGGTATCAGCCATCTATATTCAAGTGGAAATCAGTATAAAATTTGAATGGCTTAAATTAACAAATTATCAGCAAAAATTAAACAATTAATTTGAAAGGGAACGGCAATACGTTTCAGGTTCTTCCGTCTGGTTTTCCGTTATAGTCCTCGCTCCGTGAAAAACGGAGCTGTGGGCTGCCGCTTCATCCCAGCTTATGAATAAATGGGGCTGTGCTTTGCTATTTGGGTTTAAAAATTAGGAACTAATTTTTAGTCACTATTGGTATTCATCCAAATCTCTCTTCACCCTCCTACGCACAAATATTTTCTCTTTCTCGCTTTCTTCGCCGGTTTTAGTGTCTTGCACATTGTCGGTTACGTTAATTAAATGTTCTTTTTCACGTTCGCTTTGGTGTACGGCTACCTCTTCCGTGTTTTGTAATGCAACATCATAAGGGCCTTTATCACTCATCAGTTTTACAAAAACAGGTAAACACTCCAGCAGAATAAACAAAAAGGAGATAAAAGAAATGGCCAGATAGGTATCAATATCTCGGCTGCCATCTGGGTTAAAAGAAAGCTGGCCCAAAGCGTAATTTCTATCAGCAAAACCAGCCACGTTTGATAAACTATCCAACTGTGTTTCGTTAAATAGTTTTGTGCCATTTAAACCTTCAATTTCTTTTCGGGTATCAATAATTTTATCCATTTGCGCTAACTCACTACGCACCTGCAAAAGCCGTTGTTCTTTTTGTGTGACTACAGCTTCTTTTTGCTTGGCATAGGTCCCATAGCCGTTTATGCCGCTGGTTTGGTTCGTTTTATCTCCAAATACTTCTTGGTTAAGGATATATCTTGAGCGGTTAATGTCTTTTTCTAAAGAATCTTTTTCTGTTTTTAAATCTTGCAATTTGGCCAATTCAAGATTGTATTTGTTGGTAAAAGCTTTATTTAGGGTGTCAATTTTTGAACGTTGTCCGTTTAAATAACTGGTTTTTAATTTCTGCCTAATTTCCTTATCAAAAATTTTAAGTTCTAAAGGTCTTGAAATAATAATTCCAATCATTATAGCCAACAAAATACGCGGTAAAGCCTGTAAAATCTGGCGGTTGGTATCGCCAGTTTTTTTGATACTCGCCACAATATATCGGTCCATATTAAAAATGGCCAAGCCCCAAATAATCCCAAAAAATAAAGAGAAAAATATGGCGCTACTGCTCCCAGAAAAAACAAAATACATGGCGTAACCGCCAGATAGGCAAGCAAACAATGCGGTAAAGAAAATGGTAGCGCCAATGCCTACAAACTTATTATGCTCTGTAGGATATTTTTTTAGCGTTTCAATATGTGCGCCGGAGCAAAACCAAAAAAAGTCGGTTATTTTTTTCATTGATAGTGATTGTCAAAAGCTATTCCATAAAAACGTTTGAACGCAAAGTTTCATACATTTTTTGGTAATTAAACTTTGTAAAACAGCAGATGTTACAAAGAGAATGTAATTAGAGGTAATAAAGTGTGGTGGTGAAACTGAACTTAGATGCCCAACATATCGCAAGTTTTTTCTGCAGCCAATTTTTCTGCGTTTTTTTTGCTGTAATCTGTTGCGCTTGCCATTGCTTCGGTGTCTATAAATACCTGAACAGAAAATAATTTAGCGCTGTCTCCTTCGGCATTTGCAGTAGGTTCAAAAGAAATTTCTTTTGACTGGCTTTGGCACCATTCAATCAGCTTACTTTTAAAGTTTGTTTCGGTAATTTCTAAGGTATGGATATCAACATGTGGTTTAATAATCCTATCTATGATAAAACTTTTGGTAAACTCATAACCTTTGTCCAAATAAATCGCACCAATTAAAGCTTCAAAGGCATCGCCAAGCAGCGAACTTTGTTTGGTAGTTACGTTAATGGTTTTCTGGTCGAAATCAATCAATTCCTGAAATCCAAGCTTTCTGCCTAATTGGTTTAGATTTGCCCGCCTCACAATTTTTGACCGTAGTTCGGTTAAAAAACCTTCATCCTTATAAGGGTAAAGTTTAAAAAGAAGTTCTGCAATTACAGATCCTAAAACGGCATCTCCTAAAAACTCGAGTCTTTCGTTACTGCTTTTTGAGCCATTTTTTAATACCACCGCCATAGAACGGTGGCGAAATGCCATTTTATAAAGCGACAAGTTACCAGGCACAAAACCCAATAAATTCTTCATCCGCTTTACGTATTTACGATCAGGGGAAATATGAAGCTTATAAATTTTTGATAAGGGCATTCAAATAATTAAAAAAGATGCATCAGTGTTGTCATTAAAAAGTGGCTTTGAATAAATTAACAATGCAAGCGCATCAATTAACCTTCGTACTTTTTAAAAATAACAGAAGCATTGTGCCCACCAAAACCAAAAGTATTTGATAACGCAACCTTTACATCTCTTTTTTGAGCCGTATTGAAAGTTAAGTTCAACTTTGGATCAATAGCAGGATCATCTGTAAAGTGATTGATTGTTGGCGGAATAATTCCGTTTTGTATAGCCAAAATACAAGCAATAGACTCAATTGCGCCGGCAGCGCCTAACAAATGGCCTGTCATAGATTTTGTTGAGCTAATATTTAGTTTGTAAGCATGCTCGCCAAACAAATTAACAATTGCGGTGGTTTCACTAATGTCTCCTAAAGGGGTAGAAGTTCCATGAACATTGATGTAATCAATATCTGCGGTGGTTAAACCGGCATCATCTAAAGCAGATTGCATCACTAATTTAGCACCTAATCCTTCTGGGTGAGGAGCGGTGATGTGATTTGCATCGGCACTCATGCCTCCGCCTACAATTTCTGCGTAGATTTTTGCTCCACGAGCTTTTGCATGTTCCAGCTCTTCTAAAATAATGGTTCCAGCGCCTTCGCCGGCAACAAAACCATCACGGTCTTTATCAAACGGACGGGAAGCTGTTTTAGGATCATCATTTCTAGTTGAAAGTGCATGCATTGCATTGAACCCGCCAATTCCTGCTTCGTTTAAGATAGCCTCTGAACCCCCGGAAACAATCATATCTGCCCTGCCTAATTTGATATAGGTAAATGCATCTATTAAAGCATTGGTTGATGAAGCACATGCAGAAACGCAAGAAAAGTTTGGTCCACGTAATCCATATTTCATAGAAATATGGCCGGGAGCAATGTCAATAATCATTTTTGGAATAAAAAAAGGATTAAGCCTTGGCGTTCCATCGCCTTTGGCAAAAGTCATAATCTCATCCAAAAATGTTTTTAATCCGCCAATCCCAGCTCCCCAAATCACACCAATTCTATTGGTGTTTAATTTAGTAAAGTCTAAACCAGCGTCTTTAACGGCCTCTTCCGTAGAAACTAAAGCATATTGAACAAATGGGTCTAATTTTCGAGCTTCTTTTTTGTCCAAATAATCTTCTGCAACAAAGTCTTTCACCTCACAGGCAAACTTTGTCTTGAATTTTTCTGTATCAAAACGCGTCATAGGAGCAGCACCGCTTACTCCATTTATTAATCCATTCCAATATTCTGGAACAGTTTTACCAATTGGAGTAAGCGCCCCTAATCCTGTAACAACAACTCTTTTAAGCTCCATTTATTCAATTAAGCAATAATTATTTTACGTTTTTTTCCAAATAAGAGATGGCTTGACCAACAGTACTGATGGTTTCAGCTTGATCATCTGGAATTGCTACGTTAAATTCTTTTTCGAATTCCATGATCAATTCAACGGTGTCTAATGAGTCAGCACCTAAATCGTTTGTGAAAGACGCCTCTGGTGTTACTTCACCTTCGTCAACACCTAGTTTTTCAACGATAATTGCTTTTACTCTTGAAGCGATATCAGACATAATACTTATAATTAAGGGTTAAAAATTCTGTGCAAAGAAAAATAAATTCTGTCAAATATCAAACCTTTTTATTTTTGCCCTAATTTTGGTGAGGGAATGCTAAACAAAGCGGCTAAATATTTACCGAAATTAACCTTTATATTTTGAAAAAAAACATTTTAGAGCTAGAACCTGATTTTGATTTCAAACTTATTGCCATAACCTCGTCTTTAAGGGACTACAGACTATGTTTTGCGATAAATAAAATTACAGAATTTGATTTTAGAAAGGTGGATGATCTTGAGATTTCATTTAAAAATACGCCTAAAAAATTTTTTTCACGCTACGTTTACTATCCAGAAAACATAGAATGTGAATTTATTTTTTTAGCTAATAAAGGAACGGACGGCTTCCTAATTCCGGAGATGAAACAGATAGATTATTTTATTTTGATCAAAGAATTTATTGACGAAGAAGACCAAGATTTATTTTTATCGCAATTAAGGCAGCTCAAAGAAATACAAGCAGTGGTTGAAGTAAAACCGGAGAAAATAAAATCAAAGGAGAATCTGATTTTTTAATGACAATTTGAGTTAGTGTGAAAAATACACTACTTTTGATTGTTAGAGTCGAGAGACTTTTAAAAAAATTGACAAAAAGAATTTCAAAAAAAATATATGAAAGTTGTACAAAAGAAAACCAAGATTGTTGCCACGCTTGGTCCTGCATCGACAAACAAAGATGTTTTATTATCAATGATTAAAGCTGGTGTTGATGTTTGCCGTTTAAATTTTTCACACGGTAAAGCAGAAGATCACCTAGAATCAATACTCACCATTAGAGAAATTAACAGAAAATATAAAACCAACATTGGTATTTTAGCGGATTTACAAGGGCCAAAAATTAGAATTGGCATGGTTAAAGACGGCGGAATTAACTTGATTAATGGTACGCAAGTTAAAATTACCACACACGAGTGTGTTGGTGATGATAACCAAATTTATATTACTTATCCTACTTTCCCTCAAGACGTTAAAGCTGGCGAAGTAATTTTGTTGGATGATGGTAAACTGCAATTAAAAGTGGTTGAAACCAACAGAAAAGACACTGTAATTTGCGAGGTGGTACACGGTGGCGTTTTAACTAGCCGTAAAGGGGTAAATTTGCCAAATACTAAAGTTTCTATCCCATCATTAACCGAAGAGGATTTGGTGAATTTAGATTTTGCTTTGGCAAATGATATCGAATGGATAGGTTTGTCATTTGTTCGTACGGCTGAAGATATTATCGATTTAAAAAGAATCATTAGCCGTAGCGGAAAAACGGCTAGGGTAATTGCAAAAATTGAAAAGCCAGAGGCTATTGAAAATATTGATGCAATTATTGAGGTTACAGATGGAGTGATGGTTGCCCGCGGGGATTTGGGTGTTGAAATGCCTTTAGAAGAAGTTCCGGTTTTGCAGAAAATGATTGCAAAAAAATGTAACAAGGCCTCTAAGCCGTGTATCGTTGCTACGCAAATGTTAGAAAGCATGATTACTACGCCTCGCCCAACAAGAGCTGAGGTGAACGACGTTGCAAACTCTGTTTTAGATGGTGCTGATGCGGTAATGCTAAGCGGTGAGACTTCTGTTGGAGAGTTTCCTCTGATTGTTATCGAAACAATGAGCAAAATTGTCCGTCATGTTGAAGATACTTCTTATCCTTACTATCGCGAGAAAGAATTGGACGAAACTTCAAATACTTTTATGGCAGATGCGGTTTGTAGTTCTGCAGTATTTTTAGCAGAAAAAACTAAAGCAACTGGTATTGTTGCCATGACTTCTTCTGGTTATACCGCTTTCCAAATTTGCTCTCACAGACCAAAAGCAGGAACATTTATTTTTACCTCAAATCATAATTTATTGAATACTTTAAGTCTTTTATGGGGCGTTAGGGGTTTCTATTACGATAAATTTGACAGTACTGATAAAACCATTAGCGAAGTTAATAAAGTGTTAAAAGCCGAAAAAATTATTGAAGCTGGCGATGTCATCATTAACACAGCGGCTATTCCGATTGAGAAAAAAGGAAAAACCAATATGATTAAAGTGAGCGTAGTGGAGTAATTCTAAAAAACACTGAATACTGAAAGCGTTCTTAAGAAATTGGGAACGCTTTTTTTCATTTCAACGCTTTTGCAAAGCAGAAGCCGGTTTTCTAAAAAAATAAGATAACGCGATTTGCAAAAAATAAGTGCTACCAATAGAAATTCCTACCTTTGCAAAGAAAAAATGATTCTCAGATAAATTTTCCATATACAAAATGTTCCAGCAGACAGAAAAAACAGAAATAGCCAGTCTTGGCGAATTTGGTTTAATTCACCATTTAACCCAGCATATCATCTTAAAAAATAAAAGCACTATAAAA
The DNA here is from genome assembly GCF_946480185.1 of uncultured Pedobacter sp. The sequence continues at coordinate 116,863 of NZ_CAMLIG010000006.1, forward strand.
GGTGTTGGTGATGATGCCGCTGTTTTAGAGTTTAAGGATAAAAAAGTCTTAGTTTCCACAGATATGCTTCTGGAAGGAATCCATTTTGATTTGGCCTTTACGCCCTTAAAGCACTTAGGCTACAAAGCCATACAAGTTAACTTGAGTGATATTTATGCGATGAACGGTATTGCCAGCCAAGTAACGGTGTCATTTGGTTTCTCCAGTAAATTTCCATTAGAAGCCATTGAGGAATTATACGCGGGCATGTTATTGGCTTGTGAAAAATTTAATGTAGATTTAATTGGTGGCGATACCACATCATCACGCCAAGGATTGGTAATTTCTATAACCAGCATTGGATATGCAGATGAAAAAGATATTTGCTACAGAAATGGTGCAGAAGAAGGCGATTTAATCTGTGTCTCCGGCGATTTAGGTGGCGCTTATGTAGGCCTGCAACTGTTAGAAAGAGAAAAACAGGTGTTTTTAGAGAACCCAAATATACAGCCCGATTTAGAAGGTAAAGATTATATTGTAGAGCGCCAATTGAAGCCCGAAGCCCGAATTGATATTGTTGATTTATTGGCGAAAATGAAAATTAAGCCAACCTCAATGATTGATGTTTCTGACGGTTTGGCTTCAGAAATCTTGCACATTACCCGTCAATCTAAAAAAGGGTGTAAGATTTACGAAGAAAAAATCCCGCTTGATCCAATGACTGCAGACACTGCCCGTGAGTTTGGTTTAGATCCAACAGTTTGTGCGTTAAACGGAGGCGAAGATTATGAATTGCTTTTTACCATTAAACAGGCAGATTATGATAAAATGAAACACGACGTAGATATTTCGATAATTGGTTATATTACCGAAGAAAGTGCCGGGAACTATTTGATCACAAAGGCCGGAAATATTCACGAAATTAAAGCACAGGGCTGGAACGCCTTTACGTCAACAAAAAGCTAAAACTATGATTATAATTAATAACCACGCAGAATTTGAAAGTTATTTAGGAAAAGAATTAGGCGTTTCTGAATGGCATAAAATAGAGCAACCACAAATTAACTTATTTGCTGATGCAACGCTGGATCATCAATGGATACACATTGACGAAGAAAAGGCGGCAACTGATAGTCCGTTTAACAGCACTATTGCTCATGGTTATTTAACGCTTTCGCTGATTCCTTATTTGTGGAAACAAGTGGTTAAAATCCAGAATTTAAAAATGGAGATTAATTACGGAATTGAAAAGTTAAGATTTGCTCAGGCCGTAAAAGTAGGTAGTGAGGTACGTTTGAAAGTTAATTTGGCGGGTATTGTTAATTTAAGAGGGGTTACCAAGGCTAATATTGCTATAGAACTAGAAATTAAGGGGGAGAAAAAGCCGGCCTTTACAGGCGAAGCGGTATTTTTATACCATTTTAATGCATAAAAGAGTGTAATGAGTGCCTTTGCCAAAATTTATCGGAAAGCAGTTTTAACTTTTGTAGGCAACGATGAAGTATTTACGCTCGAACATAGGGTTTTTAATCTTCTATCTTTTTTTGTTTGTTTAACCACGGTCTTTAGCTTTTTCTTAAATATAGCTTTTGGCTTGTATGAGTCGGCCGTTTTAGCATCTGGCATTTGCCTTTTCCAATCCATTATTCTTTATCTGAGTAGAGTAGAGAAAAAATTTAGACTTGCCACCATCTTAACAGGTATTGAGCTTAACACCTTGTTAGCTGTAAATTATTTTATAAACGGAGGAATATCAGGTCCCACGGTAATTTTGTTTTTAGTAGTTTTATTTGTAATGAGCTCCGTTGTGAGCCAAAAAAACACATGGTATTGGCTCGCTCTCAATCTGTGTTTAATGGCCGGACTGCTCTCTGTTGAATATATTTATCCCAATTCTATTTTAGTCGGATACGAGGACAGATTCTTTTTGTTTACCGATGTTTATACCACTTATATTGTAGTTGTTATATTAATGACAAGCGGTATTTTTTACAAACGCAGAGCTTATGAAAAACAAAAGAAAATTTTAGAAACAAAAGCTTTAGCATTAGAAAAACTTAATGCAGAAAAAACGAAACTATTCTCTATTATCTCTCACGATTTAAGATCTCCAGTTGGATCTGTTAAACAACATCTTAGCTTTTTAAAAGAACACGATTTAACCGCTGAGGAGAAAGCAATTATTGAGGAAGGCCTGATAAAGTCTACCGACGAAGCTTACGAACTACTAGATAATCTCCTTGTTTGGGCAAAAACCCAAATGGGTGGGTCAAAACCTATTACTACGAGGTTAAAAGTTGTTGAAATCTTAGCTTCTACTATTGAACAGCAAAAACAATATGCTAAGAAAAAGGGGATTACTATAAAAGATACCATCAGTAATGTTGAAGTTATTGCTGACAAAAACATGCTTCAGCTCGTTATAAGAAACTTATTGTACAATGCGATAAAGTTTTCTGAACCAAACAGCAATATTGAATTTAGTGTTTATCCAGAAAATGATCGAGTAATTTTTAAGGTTAAAGACAGTGGAATTGGGATTGCTGATGAACAAAAACCCAAAATTTTTTCCTTAAACGTTAAAACTAGTATGGGCACAAAGAAAGAAAAAGGTACGGGACTAGGTTTAATATTATGCAAAGAGTACACAGATTTACAAAATGGTAAAATCTGGTTTAATAGCGAACTTGAAAAAGGAAGTACATTCTTTGTTTCGCTTCCAATAAACATTTAAGGATATTTCTATCTTCTAAACATTCTGATTTTTTTATTTTTCTAATTTGACCCTGAATACTTTTATATTTTTAATATAAAATCATAATTTCTATGTTTTTTATTATTTAAATCATAAAAAAAGAATAAAATAGTGACAAAACAAACAGATTAGGCTATTTTTATTTAGTTTTGCGCTGTCGAAAGACGTTTATAAAAACAAATGGCTAAAAAGTTATCAAAACTCCCTTTTATTTTACTTGTTATTATTGCTTTATTAACAATTATTCATCCTAGCTTGCCTACCGGAATTTATAAAGGCAATTATAATTATTCTGATGTTGCTTGGATGTTAACCGCAGTAGCGCTTGTTTTGATTATGACACCAGGATTAGCGTTCTTCTACGGCGGGATGGTGAGCAAGAAAAACGTGATTTCAACCATGTTACAGAGTTTCATCTGCATGGCTATTATTACGGTAATTTGGGTTGTTTTTGGATTCAGTCTTGCATTTGGAGATTCTATTGGCGGTGTTATTGGCAACCCAGCCACTTTTTTTATGATGAACCACGTTATTGATGGGAAACCGTGGCCATTAGCTCCAACTATCCCTTTTGTTTTATTTGCATTTTATCAATTAAAGTTTGCCATAATCACACCTGCTTTAATCACCGGTGCGTTTGCCGAAAGGATTAGATTTATATCATACTGTTTATTTATCTGCTTATTTTTCATTTTCATTTATGCGCCTTTAGCACATTCTACATGGCATCCGGATGGAATATTATTTAAATTGGGCGTATTGGATTTTGCCGGAGGTACGGTTGTCCACATGTCTGCAGGTTGGGCGGCCCTAGCTTCAGCTTTATATCTGAAGAAACGTAGCGGAGCCGGAAGTCATAATCCTGCCCGTATCACTTATGTTTTATTAGGAACAGGGCTTTTGTGGTTTGGCTGGATAGGCTTTAATGGAGGTTCGGCATATTCTGCAGGGACTGTTGCGGCAATCGCCTTGGCAAACACAATGGCCGCTTCTGCTGCAGGTGCACTGGCTTGGATTTTCTTCGATTCTTATAAAGGAAGAAAGCCCTCTGCAATGGGAACTTGTATTGGAACCGTTGTAGGCTTAGTAGCAATTACACCAGCCGCTGGTTTTGTATCTATTCCACACTCTTTAATTATAGGTGTTGTGGCATCCGTAATTAGTAATTTGGTGGTTGATTGGAGGTCTCGTACTTCGATAGATGACACTTTAGATGTTTTCCCTTGCCATGGAGTTGGTGGTATGGTTGGGATGCTGTTAACTGGCGTATTTGCCCATCAATCTATAAACTCAGCAAATCATACCGGAAATGGTTTACTATTTGGAGAAACCCATTTGTTTTTAGTGCATTTGGGAGCATTAATAGGTGTTTCAATATTTGCCTTCTGCGGTTCTTGGTTGTTATTAAAACTTACAGATAGTATCACGCCATTAAGAGTTTCTGAAGAGGAAGAAGAATTGGGACTAGATATTTCGCAACACGGCGAGAGGCTATAAACAAATCATTTTCTTTTTACCACTTCCAAAAATCGCTATTTTAGCTGTGTCTTGGCTCTCGTGTATTAAATCTTTCTTCTTATTGAAACAAAACATTTATCTTAAAACAGTATAAGTAATATAACTCGCTACGTAAGCCAAAACCAACATATACGTAAATTGGATTATAGGCCATTTAATATGTTTGGTTTCCCTGTAAACTACGGCCATTGTACTCATACATTGCATCGCGAAAGCATAAAACATCATTAAAGAAAACGCCGTAGCAACGGTAAACACCGGTAATCCGGTTTCAGCATTTTTTGCGCCCGCCATTTTTTCTCGAACAGAATCCATTTTATCTGCATTACCATCTACCGAATATAAAGTAGCCATTGTTCCAACAAAAACTTCTCTTGCGGCAAAAGATGTGATTAAGGCAATTCCAATTTTCCAGTCGAAGCCCAATGGTTTAATGCCGGGTTCAATACTTTTTCCTAAAACGCCGGCGTAAGAACTTTCTAATTTTTCTGATGATTTTAATCGTTCAATTTGATGTTCGCTGTATTTGGAGGTGTATGAAGGTGAATTGTATTTTGCTTCAATTTTAGCAAATCTATCTCCAGGACCATAACTTGCCAATACCCATAAAACAATTGAAACCGCAATAATTACTTTACCGGCCTGGGTAACAAATGTTTTAACGCTCTCATACATGGTTAGCCCTACATTTCTCCAGCGTGGCATCCGGTAAACGGGCAACTCCATAATAAAATAGCCTTTTAACTTACTTTTTAAAATAAATTTCATTGCCCAAGCCACCAAAATAGCAGAAACAATACTCATTAAGTATAAAGACATTAACGCCAATCCTTGTAACTGTATAAAGCCAAATACCATTTTATTTGGCACTACTAATGAAATTAACAAAGTATATATAGGCAACCTAGCCGAACAGCTTACCAAAGGCGTTACCATAATGGTGATCATACGCTCTTTCCAGTTTTCGATGGTTCTGGCACTCATAATAGCAGGTACAGCACATGCTAAACCACCAATCATGGGTACTACAGATTTTCCGTTTAAACCTACTTTCCGCATCAAGCGGTCCATCATAAACGTTACACGGGCCATATAGCCGGTGTCTTCCAGGATGGATATAAATGCAAAAAGCAAAGCGATTTGAGGGATGAAAACCATGACCCCGCTTAAGCCGGCCAATACACCGTCAACCAATAAGTCTGTTAAAACGCCGGAAGGCAAAAATTGATGTCCTAAACGTTCAAGCCAAACAAACAAGGTTTCAATAAGCGTCATCGGATACTCTGACCATGCAAAAATTGATTGGAAAATGGCAAAAAGAATCCCGATGAAAATAACGAAACCCCAAATTTTATGGGTTAGGTAATGGTCTATTTTATTGCTGATGTTTTCTTCAAGCGCTACGGTGGTGTATTTAACCGAATCTAAAAGCACATCATTGATATAATTATAACGGGCTATGGTTTCTGTGGCTTGTGCTTTTTGCGAGTGGAAATCGCTGGCAATAATAAAGTCGTTAATCTTTTGGCTTTCTTCTTTACTTAGGTATTTTAAATTTTTGTACTGATGTGCTATTTGTAAAGCGACGTATGGATTATCGATTTTTAATAAGGTAGAAATGTTCTTTATCAAATCAGGTGCAATTGCATCTACCGTGATAGTTTCTGACTGTAAAGCAACGCTATTTTGAAACTGAATGGCTTTTTTTAGTTCGTCAATTCCTTGTGATTTACGGGCCGCCAAAGCAACCACCTGTATGTTCAACCTTTTGGCCAATGCGTCAATATCAATTGCGATATTGCTTTTTTTAGCCAGATCCATCATGTTTAAAACCAGTATTACCGGAATGCCCAAATCTGCAATTTGGGTATAAAGTAAAAGGTTACGTTTTAAGCTGGTTGCATCGGCAACAACGAGTACAACGTCTGGATAAGAGGAGTTTTGTTTGTCTGAAAGTACTTCGAAAACAATGGTTTCATCAGCACTTTTAGGATATAGGCTATAGGTTCCTGGTAAATCTACAATTTCTAGGCTGGTGCCATCGGCTAATTTTGTATAGCCAGATTTTTTGTCAACCGTAACTCCGGGAAAATTGCCTATTTTTTGATTTAAACCGGTTAGGGCATTAAATATGGTTGATTTTCCGGTGTTTGGATTACCAACAAGCGCTACTCTTTTGGTATTTTTCAATCTTTTTCAGATTAAATCAGTTCTATGGTAGAAGCTTCCATTTTTCTTAAAGATAACTGGTAGCCAGCTACAGAAACAGCGATTGGATCTCCCATTGGAGCGATACGCTCTAACTTTACACATTCGCCAGGTAAGCAACCCATTTCCATCAATTTAACAGACATTTCTAAATCTGTAAATTCTTTGATAATTCCTTTTTGACCTATTTTTAATTGCGATAACTTCATGTGAGTATAAATGAGTTGCCACGAAAATAAGGCTTATTTAAATTAAATCCAAATAAGATTAGTTTAAAAAAGAATTATTTAGCGCTTTGCTAAATATGTAGCAGTTTTAATTTGCTTTTGAGAAAATTTTGGACAATGGCAACCACCTTTAAAAATACCACAGCTACTTATAAATAAAATAAAAGTTATTGATAAACAATATATTATGATTTTTTTCATCTTATTTTTTATTCAGTGTAGTCGCTTTTCTATGGAGTAGCAGATAGCTAAAAACACCCATGCTGCAGCCTAGCATATCTGAAAAGAAATCCCACCATTCTGCAGAGCGATAGGTAAAGACTTCTAATTGTAACAGCTCAATTCCGCCACCTATTATGCTACTTATTAAAAGTATCTTAACAATAGTAAGCGGACGATACTCAAAACTGTTTTGTTGCTGTATTTTTCCAAAAAAAAGGAAAACAGTTAATACAAAGAAAAAACCTAAATGTACCATTTTGTCAAATCCTTCAAAGAATTTGTTGTTGCCTGGCACATCGCTCATAGGAATGGTGCAAAGAATCAGTACCAACAATGCCCAAACAATTGCTGGCCACTGAAACTTTAAGGTTCTTAACATAATTTATTGGCCTATTAAAGCTTTATAATCATCGGCAGAAAGTAATCCGTCTGCAGATCCGGTAAACTTAACTTTTACCATCCAACCGTCGCCGTAAGGATCTTGATTGACCAGCTCTGGATTAGCATCCAACTTGTTGTTTATTTCTAAAACCGTTCCGGTTAAAGGCATAAATAAATCAGAAACGGTTTTAACAGCTTCAACTGTTCCAAATACATCACCTTCTTTTACTTCTGTGCCAAGGGTGTTGATGTCAATATATACAATATCGCCAAGCTCGCGTTGTGCAAAAGCGGTAATACCAACGTAGGCTTCGTTGCCTTCCACTTTAATCCACTCGTGATCTTTAGTGTATTTTAATTCTGCAGGAAAATTCATGTTCTAAAAATTTGAGGTAAAAATAAGAGTTAAATTTTAATCCCAACCTATCAATTAAAGATTAAAAGCGTTTAACAAAAAACGCTCCACGTTCCGGAGCGTTTTTACTACATTAACACATTACTAAAAAATTTCTCAACTGTAGCGGATTGATAGATCTCAAAAAACTTTTCAAAAACTTACAATTAAGACGATAGGTTTAGAAATGTGTTACAATCTTTTTCATTTTTATAATTTAAGGAGTGTTATTGCTTATAATCTTTATGTAGCACTAGAAAACTCGCTCGTTCATCTTTTTTGAAAGGGATATTCCAGTTGCCTTGGTAACTTACTTTTGTAGGCAGAAGAACGTTGTTAAAATAACTCATCTCTATATTCATCTGCACATTAAAATCAAATGCAAAATTGTCTAACTTTAAATCAATATAACGCCCCAAAATCTGAAAATTGCGCTGATCAAAAATAGTGGTTAGTTCTTTAATCATAATCCCATCTTCGGTCCAGCTTCCCAAATCAGGCTTTACAGTTACCTTAAATCTATAAACTGGGATAGAATCCAGATACATTCCTTTTGCAAAAGCATAATTGTAATACTGCCGCATATTTGCAGTAAATATTTCCGTTTTATTGGAAATTAACGGAACACCTTTGACTGGCCTTCCTGGCGAAAAGATCAAGATTTTTAATTTTTCTTTGTACCAGTTATCCTTGCTATCGTCGCCACTTTCTGTCCTAACATCTGAATATCCAGCCTTGTACGAATTCATAAAAAGATAATCAAACAGCTCTACAGTGGTTAAATTGTATTTGCCGTTGCGTTTAAATAAATCGCCTTTTGTGTTTTCTTCAATTATTTTTAAGTGATTGCCGGTTGGGAAATGCTCTAACTTTCGGTACAGACTACCGGTTACTTTATCTTTTTTATTATAAGTATAAAGCTTGTTTTCTGCAGTATAACGGTAATTTGGCATCAAGCGAAAAGCTTCATAGAAGCTAGTGTCGGTCACTATTTCATGAATAAAATCCTCAATATCCAAGCCGGCTTTGCCTACTTTTACAACGGCATCTTTCTCCATTTTAAAAGTCAATACGGTATCAGGATTAAATCTTGGCACCGTTTGGCTAAAGGAATGGAGAGCAAAAAAACAGAAAATAAAAAGAATAAAAGAGCTACGCATTTCGACTTTATAATAAGGCGCTAAATTACCTATTTTAAGTGAGATCTATAGGTTTACCTTGTTGCTCAATCTCCACTTGTTTTACTGCAACTGCATATTTTGAAGGCCTAATAATATTTCCTTTAACTTTTGCATAAGCCCAGGTAAACTCGGCCCCAAAAAACAAAATAGCAGCTGAGTAATATACCCAAACAGCAACTACTACTACAGTACCGGCAGCGCCGTAAATATTGCCTACCGCAGCAAACTGAATATATAGCCCAATTAGATATTTACCCAGCATAAACAAAAGCGCTGTAAAAAAAGCACCTGCCTTTACCTGTTTCCAAGTAATTTCCACATCTGGCAATACTTTATAGATGATGCCAAAAAGTCCCATTAATACGATAAAAGTAATACCTAAATTTAAAACATCAATAAAAACCAAGGTAAAATCCGGAAGGTATCGGGTTAAAATATCACTAAAAACCAGCACTAAGCTATTTATCAACAAAGAAACAATCAAAATAAATCCTAAGCTGGCAATCATTGAAAGTGATAGAATCCTGTCTATAATGAGTTTATGCCAACCTTTTTTCGGGACAGCTTTTACTCGCCAAATTTGATTGATAGAATCTTGTATTTCGATAAATATTCCGGAAGCACCCACTAATAAAGTGATTACGCCGGTTATCGCCGCAACTGTACTTTTACCTGAAAGTTGTAACTTTTGCAGAGTCCCTTGAATTTGAGCAGCAGCATCACTTCCGATGAAATCATTGAGCTGAGAAAAAACTTTTCCTTGAAGCGCATCCTGACCATAAAAAATCCCACCTATGGATAGGATTACAATTAGCATTGGGGCTAAAGAAAAAATAGTGTAGTATGCTAAAGATGCACTTAATTTTAAGCCTTTATCATCCATAAAAGCGTTAAATGTTTCTTTTAAGATTTGAGGATAGTCTCTGAAAGTAACTTTTGCCATAAATTATTGGTGTTTACTAACCACCAAAAGATTTAAATCTTTGTGCGGAAAACCAAAATGTTGCGCTAAATCTTTATTACACATAGCACCTTGATAAATGTAAACGGCATTTCTAATGCCAGCTTTGTCCCAAATTAAATTCATTAAGCCTCCCATTTCGCCAATATCAATTAAAATAGGAGTAAAAATATTGGTTAAGGCATAGGTTGCTGTTCGGCTTACCCGGGAAGCGATATTGGGTACACAGTAATGAATTACGTCGTGTTTCCGGAAAACCGGATTTTTATGGTTGGTTACTTCCGAAGTTTCAAAACAACCTCCTTGGTCAATGCTTACATCAATAATTACAGAATCGGGCTTCATTTTAGAAACGGTTTCTTCCGTAACCACACAAGGACTACGGCCATGTTTAGCTCTAATGGCGCCAATCACTACATCGCAAGTGGTAATTGCTTTTTCTAAAACCAGAGGTTGCATTACAGAAGTAAAAACCCTTGCGCCTATATTATTTTGCAAGCGTCGTAAACGAAACAGCGAGGAATCAAAAACTTTAACTTCTGCACCCAAGCCAATGGCAGTACGGGCGGCATATTCGCCCACGGTTCCGGCGCCTAAAATCACTATTTCTGTAGGCGGGACGCCGGTAACGCCCCCCAGCATCAACCCTTTACCGCCAAAAGCGTTACTTACATACTCTGCGGCAATTAATACGGAGGTTGAACCCACAATCTCGCTCATTGCCCGTACCACACTTAAAACATTGCCTTCATCTCGTAGATATTCAAAAGCTAAGGCAGTAATTTTTTTATTCATTAAAGCACTTAAATGCTCTTTTTTTAAGGTGGCAGTTTGTAATGCAGAAAACACAATCTGGTTGTGCTTCATCATTTCAATTTCCTCCATGCTTGGCGGGGCAATTTTTATAATAATATCAGCCTGAAAAACTTCTTTTGTATCATGAACTATTTTTGCGCCCTGCTCACTGTATTTAATATCGGCAAAGTTTGCGGCTAAGCCGGCACCAGATTCAATAACAACCCGGTGTCCGTTATTTACTAAAAGAGCGACAGAAAGCGGGGTTAATGCAATCCTGTTTTCTTGATACGAGGTTTCTTTAGGAATACCTATATACAAGCTGTTTTTTTTCTGCTTAAGTCCCTCTAAAGATTCCTGAGGTTGCATCATTGCTTGTTGAGCAACTTCAGATAAACAACTAGCCATCGTTTTTTTCATTGTACCATCGTTTTTCTTTTTTGGGTTTCCTATCGCCATGCTTTGCACTTTTTCTCTTTTGCTTTATTCTTCGACTCCGCTCAGAATGACAAAAAAGGATACCGTTTCAATCCTTAACGCAAAGTCTATAATCCCGTCATGCTGACGATAGGAAGCATCTCATTTGCAAGGTTGCCATTCTAGGCGCACACTCTTATAGTGAGATGTTTCGTTAACACTCAACATGACGAGGTAAGAAGTTCGTTCTCCCCCCTTTGCTCTGTGAACTCCGCGTCCTCCGTGGTTAGCCTTCGTCCGATAGCCTTCGACTCCGCTCAGGCTGACAAAAAGTTAAAATCACAAAATTCTTTCCAGCTCAATCACCCGTTTCTCATCGGCTAAAACCTCAATTTTAATTTCTATAAAACTATCTGGCCATAAATCCGGGATTTTTTCAGGCCATTCTATAAAACAATAATTTCCCGAATAAAAATAATCCTCATAACCAAAATCCAAAGCCTCTGTTTGGTTTTTTAATCGGTAAAAATCAAAATGAAAAATACTTCCTTCGGCCAAACTGTATTCATTTATAATTGAAAAAGTTGGACTAGATGTTTTATCCTGCGTTCCTAATTCGGCGCACAAATTATTGATCAAAGTCGTTTTTCCGGCACCCATTTGGCCATAAAACATAAATATTTTTTCATTACCGGCAAAGCTTAAAATCTGTTGACTAACGCGTTCTAATTCGTCAATACCGTTAACTTCAATTTTCATCGCTTTAAAGCTAACTATTTGTTTTTATAGGTTACAAACGGAATAATAATTTCTTCCATGGAAATTCCCCCATGCTGGAAAGTTTCGTTGAAATAGTTTACAAACTGGTTATAATTGTTTTGGTAAACAAAGTAAGTGTCCTCTTTTGCAAAAATATAGCTAGAACTAACATGCAGCTTAGGCAACATGGCATCAGCCGGGTTTTTAACCAAGAAAACTTCTTTTGGATTGTAATCTAAATTTTTGCCCTGTTTGTAACGAAGGTTTGAATTGGTATTTCTATCGCCAATTACTTTGCTTGGCCGTTTTACCCTAATTGTGCCGTGGTCGGTAGTAATTATTAAGCGACATTTTTTTTGTGATAAACGCTTAATTAGTTCTAGCAATGGAGAATGCTCAAACCAGGCTAAGGTAATGGAGCGATATGCGGCATCGTCATTTGCCAGTTCTTTGATCATTTGCATATCTGTACGGGCATGCGAAAGCATATCTACAAAATTGTAAACGATGGCGTTTAAATCATTGCCCATTAAGCTGTGCAAGCTTTCGTTTAAATCTTTGCCTTGGTCTTGATTCAAGATTTTATGGTACGTTACTTTGGCGTCTTTTCTAACAGACCGCTTCACGTTATCATACAGATATTTATCTTCGGATAGGTTTTTGCCACCTTCATCTTCATCATTTTGCCATAAATCCGGGAAGCGTTTTTCCATATCAGAAGGCATCAAACCAGAGAAAATTGCATTTCTGGCATATTGAGTGGCAGTAGGTAAAATACTGTAATAAGTAATCTCTTCTTCTAACCTAAAATATTCTGTGATAATTGGATTGATAATTTTCCATTGGTCGTAACGTAAATTATCAATCAAAATAAAGAAAGTTGGCACCTGCTCGCTTAAATTAGGGAAAACCTTTTTCTTAAGCAGCTGGTGCGAAAGCATTGGCGCTTTATCTTGGTTTTTAATCCAATCCAGATAATTTTTTTCGATAAACTTAGAAAACTGCATATTAGCTTCCGCTTTTTGCATCGTCAAAATCTCATGCATCCCGGCATCATCCAATTTCTCCAGCTCCAGCTCCCAAAAAATCAGTTTTTTATAAACTTCCACCCATTCTTGATAGCTTAAATTATCATTAAGCAACATCCCCAAGTTTCTAAAATCTTGCTGGTATGCGGTTGATGTTTTCTCACTCACCAAACGTTTATTGTCGGTCAGTTTTTTAATCGTGAGCAAAATTTGCTTTGGGTTAACTGGCTTAATCAGGTAGTCGTCAATTTTAAAACCAATGGCGTCTTCCATTAAATACTCCTCTTCACTTTTGGTAATCATCACTACGGGAACATCAGGGTTTACCGTTTTAATTTCTGTTAAAGTTTCTAAACCCGTTAAGCCCGGCATGTTTTCGTCTAAAAAAACAATGTCAAAATCTTTGGTTTTAAAAATTTCCAGCGCATCTCGTCCATTGGTTGCGGTATCTATTTGGTAACCCTTCTCATTTAAAAAAAGGATATGAGGTTTTAAAAGGTCAATCTCGTCATCGGCCCACAATATATTTGCTAATTGCATATATTTTAAATCTATTTTAAATGATTATCTTGAGAAAATCTCAATATTTGCAGAGAATTTTACTCCGGCCAATAAAATTAACAATTTTTGTGCCTTATAATTGATTTCACTTGAATAAGAACAAAATAATTAACGATCCGATTTATGGTTTCATCAGTATTAAGAGTCCATTAATTTTTGATTTAATAGAGCATTCTTATTTCCAGCGCCTCAGATACATCAAACAGTTGGGGATGACGCACTTGGTTTATCCCGGCGCTTTGCATACCCGTTTTCATCATGCGCTTGGCGCCATGCATTTAATGCAATTGGCCATTGAGCATTTGCAAAGCAGAGGACATGAAATTACGGCAGAAGAACAAGAGGCTAGCTGTATCGCTATTTTATTGCATGATATTGGTCACGGACCTTTTTCTCATGCATTAGAGCATACTTTAGTGAACGGCGTTTCACATGAAACCATCAGCAGATTGTTAATGGATAGCCTTAACCAGCAGTTCGGCGGCAAGTTAAATTTAGCCCTACAAATATTCAACAATAAATACCACAAACCCTTTTTACACCAATTAATTTCTGGTCAGTTAGATTTAGACCGGCTGGACTACCTTAACCGCGACAGCTTTTTTAGTGGCGTAACGGAAGGTATGGTAAGCTCGGACCGTATTATAAAACTTTTGAACATTAAAGACGGAAACTTAGTGGTTGAAGAAAAAGGAATTTATTCTATCGAGAAATTTTTGATAGCCCGCAGATTAATGTACTGGCAGGTTTATTTGCACAAAACCGTTATCGCGGCAGAACAGTTACTGGTTAAAATATTGGAACGGGCCCGAGAACTTGCACAAAATGGAGCGGCTTTATTTGCAACTCCGGCTTTAAAACATTTTCTTTATAACGATATAAACGAGGAGACCTTTTTAAACGACAAAGAAAACCTTTACAATTTTTCGTTATTAGATGACCACGACGTAATGTCATCGGTAAAAGTTTGGCAAAAACACCAAGATTTTATCTTAAGCACCTTATGCACCAACTTAATTGGCAGAAATTTATACAAAGTAGAAATCTCCAGCACTAAAATAGATCAGGAAAAATTTAATCAATTAAAAAACACTGCACAAGAGCGTTTGAATATTGAACAGAAAGATATCCGTTACTTTGTGTTTAAAAGCAGTATCAATAATATGGCTTATAAGACCGGTAATGGCAGTATAAACATCTTAATGAAAGATGGAACTTTACAGGATATTGCCACCGCATCTGACAATGCAAATGTAGAGGCACTATCAAAAACAGTGACAAAAAACATTTTGTGCTACACTAAATTTGAGTAAGATAAGTTGTTATTTAAATAACAATTTGTTCATTTGATAATATCAGTTAATTTTGGAACATGCAATTTACCGCAAAAGAGATTTGCTTATTACTAAACGGTAGCCTTGAGGGGAATGCTGATGTAAAGGTTTTTCAGTTAGCAAAAATAGAAGAGGCACAAGAAGGAGAGTTATCTTTTTTGGCAAACCCTAAGTATGAGCCATTTCTTTATACTACAAAAGCATCTGTGGTAATTGTAAATGAAGATTTAATTTTAGAAAAACCTATTAACGCAACCTTAATACGCGTACAAAATGCGTACAGTAGTTTTTCGATATTACTTGAGCAGTATAACAACATCAAATTGCACAAAGTTGGAATAGAGCAACCCTGTTTTATTGATCCAAGTGCAAAAATAGGTAAAGATGTTTATATCGGTGCCTTCAGTTATATCGGTGCAAATGCAGTAATCGGAGATAAAACAAAAATTTATCCTCAATCTTATATTGGCGGTTCGGTTAAAATTGGTGCCGAAAGTACTTTGTACACAGGGGTAAAAGTTTACCACGATTGCGTTATTGGAAATAAGGTAACTATTCATGCAAGTGCGGTTATTGGCAGCGACGGTTTTGGTTTTGCGCCACAGGCAGATGGTTCTTATACCAAAGTAAGCCAAATAGGTAATGTGCTTATTGAAGACAATGTAGAAATTGGCGCAAACACCTGTATTGATAGAGCCACAATGGGATCAACCATTATAAGAAATGGTGTTAAACTGGATAATTTAATCCAGATAGCACATAATGCAGAAATTGGTAAAAATACCGTAATTGCATCACAAACCGGAGTTTCTGGCAGTTCCAAAATAGGCGAAAGCTGTATAGTTGGCGGGCAAGTAGGTATAGTTGGCCACATTACCTTAGCAAAGGGCACTCAAATACAGGCAAAATCCGGAATCAATAAATCTATTGAGGAAGAAGGTAAAAAATGGGGCGGTGCGCCGGCAACTACTTATCAGAATTATATGAGGTCACAGGTAGTTATTCAAAGATTACCTGAAATGGAAAGAAAAATAGAAGAGTTACAAAAGGCGATAGCTAAGTTACAGAATCCATCTTCGTAAATTTATTTTAAAAAATGAATCTTAGGCAAAGAACAATAAAATCAGAAATTAGTGTTACAGGTGTTGGATTACACACCGGAGCTCACGTAACTTTAACTTTTAAACCAGCCCCAGAAAATCATGGATACAAGTTTAAAAGAGTTGATTTACCCGGAGAGCCGATCATTGATGCAGATGTTGATAACGTATCTGATACATCAAGAAGTACAACTTTATCTGCAAATGGAGCTAGCGTAAGTACCACCGAGCATGTTTTGGCGGCTTTGGTAGGTTGCGAGGTTGATAATGTGATGATTGAACTTAACGGTATTGAAGTTCCTATTTTGGACGGTAGCGCTATTGAATTTGTAAATGCACTAGAAAAAGTGGGCTTTAGGGAGCAGGATGCCGAGAGAGAATATTACAATATTCCGCACAACATCCACTATTCTGAAGATGACCGTAAGGTGGAAATGGTAATAATGCCTTTGGACGATTACAGATTTACCTGTATGGTAGATTATAATTCGCCGGTTTTAGGCAGTCAACATGCAACCATTACCTCAATCAGTGATTTTAAAAGTGAAATAGCATCATGCAGAACCTTTGTGTTTTTACATGAGCTTGAAATGCTGTTGAAGCATAATCTGATTAAAGGCGGAGACATCAATAATGCTATAGTAATTGTTGATCACGAAATCAACGAAAGCGAACTTGCAGATCTGGCAAAAGCGTTTAACCGCGATGATATTAAAGTTGCCCGCGAGGGAATTTTGAACAATATAGAACTGCGTTACCAAAATGAGCCTGCCCGCCATAAATTATTGGACATTATTGGTGATTTGGCTTTAATTGGCACCCCAATTAAAGGACATGTAATGGCGGCCAGACCAGGGCATGCGGCCAATGTTGCCTTTGCTAAAAAGATAAAAGCAGCCATTAAAAAAGACAAAAAGAAAAAGGTTCAGCATATTTATGACCCTACGGCAAAACCGCTATATGATACCGTTCAGGTAATGAATATATTACCTCACCGCCAGCCGTTTTTGTATATTGATAAAATTTTGGAACTCACAAAAACTTACGTAGTAGGCGTAAAAAACGTTACTATAAACGAGGAGTTTTTTAAAGGTCATTTTCCTGGCGCACCGGTATTGCCAGGCGTTGTGCAAATTGAAGCAATGGCACAAACTGGCGGTATTTTAGTTTTAAGTACAGTACCAGATCCTCAAAATTACCTTACTTATTTCCTGAAAATAGACAACGTTAGATTTAGAGCACAGGTTTTACCGGGCGATACCATTATTTTTAGATGCGATTTGATGGAGCCTATCCGTAGAGGAATTGCACAAATGAAAGGCGTAGGAATGGTGGGCGAGAAAATAGTAGTTGAAGCCGAAATGATGGCGCAAATATCCAGACACGAAAAAACCGAAAACCAATAATGATACAACCTTTAGCGTACATACATCCGCAGGCAAAAATTGCCAATAGTGTAGTTATAGATCCATTTGCTGTTATACACAAAGATGTAGAAATTGGCGAAGGTACCTGGATTGGCTCCAACGTTACCATTATGGACGGTGCCAGAATTGGTAAAAATTGCAAGATTTTCCCTGGAGCGGTAATTTCTGCCATTCCCCAGGATTTAAAATACGCAGGTGAACAAACCACAGCTGTTATTGGAGATAATACTACCATTAGGGAATATGTAACCATTAACCGTGGCACTAATGATAGATGGGAAACCAGGGTAGGCAACAACTGTTTGTTGATGGCTTATTGCCATGTTGCGCATGATTGCGTAGTTGGAGACAATTGCATTTTCTCTAACAACACTACATTAGCAGGGCACATCACTATTGGTGATAACGTTGTTTTAGCCGGGATGGTAGCCATTCATCAGTTCTGTAAAGTAGGTTCGTACTCATTTGTTACAGGCGGTTCATTGGTACGTAAGGATATTCCTCCTTATGTAAAAGTAGCCCGAGAGCCCTTATCCTATACAGGAATCAACTCTGTAGGCTTACGCAGGAAAGGTTTTTCATCAGAAAAAATTAATGAAATACAGGAAATTTACCGCGTTTTGTTTGTTAAAAACAATAATGTAACCAAAGCTTTGGACATTATTGAGGCAGATTTTAAACCTACCGAAGAGCGGGACGAAATCATTAACTTTATTAGAAATTCTAACAGAGGTGTAATGAAGAGTTTTGGAACTTCCTGATTTTCCAAATGAAAATCACCTTATCAAAAATTGGCAGAAGATTTAACCGGGAGTGGATATTTAGAAATATTGAATACACTTTTGAAACCGGGAATTCTTATGCCATTTTAGGTATAAATGGATCTGGTAAATCCACCTTATTGCAAGTTATCTCTGGAGCTTTAGGCCAATCAGAAGGTGATATTTTTTACCAGAACAAGGGTAAAGTAGTTGAAATAGACCAAGTGTTCCAACATTTGGCTTTGGCTACCCCATATTTAGAACTCATTGAAGAGTTTACGCTTACCGAAGTTTTGGGCTTTCATTTCGAGTTTAAAAAGAGAGTAAATAATTTATCCAATAATGATTTGATTGCGCTACTGAATATGGACAGTAGCAAAAACAAACAGCTCAAATATTTTTCCTCGGGCATGAAACAAAGGGTTAAATTAATCTTGGCATTTTGTGTAGATACGCCAATTTTATTGCTTGACGAACCAACATCAAACCTTGATGAGCAAGGCATTAACTGGTATAATTCTTTGGTCAAGAGATTTACTTCTAACCGGTTGGTCATCGTTTGCTCTAACCAAAATCACGAGTACGAGTTTTGTCAACATCAACTCCATATTGCCGATTACAAGTAGAGTTGGCGAACACACTCTTTATAACAATGTGGTTACAACCGTAGCTTTTGTATAGCTCTCCGGAAATAAAATGTACTTTTGTATCACAAATCAAGGATGTATAACGCGGGTTTACATACTGGAAAGTAAAGAACAAAAGTTTTTTTCATATAGGTTTAGGTTGATAAAGCGGTCTCATTTTATGAGGCCGTTTTTGTTTTACAGAATTAAATCCGATTCTTTCTATCTTTGCATCCAACTACTGGTGAAAATTGGAGAAACAAAACCTTAGAAAACAAGCAATTCTGGAACGAGAGAAAATCTCTAAAAGTGTGTTTTGGCAATTGAACGATGAGCTACTTGCACATTTTATAACCTTTGACTGGTCTAAAATAAATACGGTTCATTTGTTTCTTCCCATTGTAGAGAAAAGAGAAGTGGATACTTTTGAGTTCATCAATTTCTTTAAAACGCAACAGCCTCATATTAAAATAGTGGTTCCACGGTGCGATTTTAAGACAAAGAAAATGGAAGCTCTTGTTTTTGATGCAGAATCAACAGTGCTGGTAAAAAACAAGCAACATATTCCGGAACCTCTGTACGGAGAAAATATCGACCCTCTTTTAATTGATGCAGTAATTATTCCCCTGTTGGCGTTTGATAAACTCGGCCACAGAGTTGGTTACGGCGCAGGATTTTATGACCGATTTTTAGAGCGCTGTAAGCCGGATGTTCTAAAAATTGGCGTTTCTTTATTTGAGCCTATTGATAAAATTTTGGATACCCACCATCAGGATATACGCCTTACCCACTGCATTACGCCAAAACAAATTTACTTTTTTGATTAAGCTGTCTAAATTTCTTTAATAATGTTATCAATAAAAAGTCTTTCATGACGAGCGGTTACGAGATAGCTCATCTTAAAAGTCTGCATTTGGGCTGGCAACCTTGCTTGTGTGATGTCTCCTATCGTCGACAGAACGGGATGGACGCTCCCTCATTCAACAATAATATTTAAATTTGAGCTTATGCAGATCAAAGATTTAACAAATTATCTGGAATCCATCGCTCCGTCCAATTATCAGGAAAGCTATGACAACTCGGGTTTAATTGTTGGCAATTATAACCAGTCCGTTACTAAAGCGCTGATAAGTTTAGATTGTACAGAAGCCGTAGTTGATGAAGCAATTGCTACCGGTTGTGATATTATTGTTTCGCACCATCCTATTGTTTTTAAAGGATTAAAGCGATTTAACGGCAATAATTATGTAGAGCGTGTGGTAATGAAAGCCATTGCAAACAACATTGCACTTTACGCCATCCACACCAATTTAGATAGCATTGCCACCGGTGTAAACGCTAAAATCTGCGAGAAAATTGGACTAACCAATTGTCGTATTTTAGCACCAAAAGGCGGACTATTAAAAAAACTTTGCTTTTTTGTCCCTTTGGCTTTTGCAGATGCGGTTAAAGGCGTAATTTTTAGCGCTGGTGCAGGCGAGATTGGCAATTATAGCAACTGTAGTTTCTCGGTAACCGGAGAAGGAACTTTTAAAGCGAACGAAAATGCAAAGCCATTTGTGGGCAATAATAATGAACTGCACCAGGAGGCAGAGCAAAGAGTAGAAGTTATTTATCCCGCCCAAGCGGAATCTCAAGTTATAAAAGCACTGTTAAATGCACATCCTTATGAAGAAGTTGCTTATGATCTATATAGTTTAGGCAATCAGCACCAAGAAGTTGGGGCCGGTATGATTGGAGAATTAAGCGAGGAAATGGATGCAATGGAGTTTTTAATACATTTAAAAACTACGATGGACCTAAACGTAATTAGGCACACACAGCTATTGCCCAAAAAAATTAAACGGGTTGCCGTATGTGGAGGCTCAGGTAGTTTTTTGTTGAAGAATGCCATTGGTGCAAATGCAGACGTTTTTGTGACGGCCGATTTTAAATATCATGAGTTTTTTGATGCAGAAGAAAAACTGATCATTGCAGACATTGGACATTTTGAAAGCGAGCAATTTACTCAACATTTACTATTGGATGTTATTACCAAAAAATTTCCTAACTTTGCAATCCGTTTAACAGAAAATAATACGAACCCAATAAAATATTTGTCTTAATGGAACAAACCGTAGAACAAAAGCTTGAAGCTTTATACCAGCTACAGACCATCCACACCAAAGTTGATAAAATCCGTCAGACCCGTGGAGAGCTTCCAATGGAAGTAGCAGATTTAGAAGATGACGTTGCCGGATTAGAAACTCGTATCCAAAAGATAAAGGCAGATTTAGATGATCTAGAAGATGCTATCGTTAATCGTAAGAATATGATTAAGGAATCTTTAGCATTAGTCAAAAAATACGAAACTCAGCAAAACAACGTAAAAAACAACCGTGAGTTTGATGCCATTTCTAAAGAGATTGAAATCCAAGGTTTAGATATCCAGGTATCCGAAAAGAAAATCAAGGAAATTCAGTTTGAAATTAACAGCAAAACCGAAGTTTACGAAACTGCTTTAGTTGCTTTGGAGGAAAGAAAAAAAGACCTTGAAAGCAAGAAAACCGAGCTGGAAAACATCACTTCAGAAACGCAAAAAGAAGAAGAAGTTTTGTTGAAAGAAGCTGAAAAAGCTGCTGAAAAAATTGACGTCCGTTTAAAAATTGCTTACAACCGTTTAAGAGGAAACTTTAAAAATGGTTTAGCTGTTGTAACTATCGAGCGTGATTCATGTTCTGGTTGTTTTAACCAAATTCCACCTCAACGCCAGTCGGATATTCGCCAACGTAAAAAAATTATTGTTTGCGAGCACTGCGGTAGAATTTTAGTTGATGAAACTATGGCAGAAGAAATAAAAGGAACAGCCGTTTAATATTGGTATTTTTATTGTTCTTAGGGAAAACATCTTGACAAACTCAAGGTGTTTTTTCTTTTTATAAAAAATCTTAACAACTAATGATCAAAAAAAACCTCATTTTACTTGTTTTCCTTTTAGGCAACGCACTTATTACTAAAGCTAATTTCGAGTTCAACAGTAACTGTATAAATGCATATAATGCAATATTTGATTTGCGGATTAAAGACGCCACAATTTTAATACAACGCGAGAAAGCGCAAAATCCGCAAAATGCTATTCCTGTTTTGTTAGACAATTACGTTGATTTCTTCACATTGCTTTCTTCAGAAAACAAAGCCGATTATGAACGTTTAAAATCTCGGAGAGATTCGCGACTTTCCTTTTTAAGCAAACAGGATAAAAATTCTCCGTATTATCTTTTTGCGCAGGCCGAAATTTACCTGCAATGGGGTTTGTTAAAAAGCCGTTTTCAGGATTTTATGTCCTCTGGTTTTGACGTTAAAAAGGCTGACAACCTTTTGAGCGATAATGAGAGGAAATACCCTTCTTTTTTGCCTAACAAAAAAAGCGCTGGTTTAATTGATGTTATTTTGGGTTCCATCCCTTCAAATATGAAAGGTATAGCCAGTACTTTCGGTTTTAGTGGCAACGCAAATAACGGAATCAAAACTTTAGAAGGGTTAATGACTTCTTTACCTAAAAGCACTTATAGTTTTTATTCAGACGAGGTGGTGTTTTTTTTGTGTTATATAGAAACTGATTTGCTGCAAAACAAGGCCAATTACAACAAAACTATTGCTTATACCAATACCATGAATAGCCAGAGCCTGCTTAAGTCTTATTTACAGGGATATGTTGCCAGCAGAGATGCTCATAATGACAGTGCAATTGCCTATTTGATGCGCAGGCCGAAAGGACCTAATTATATGGAGTTTCCAAAACTTAATTACTTAATGGGTACGGCAAAACTGAACAGAATGGATTCAGACGCCAACGTTTACCTGATTAATTATTTAAAGGAGTATAAGGGAATTAATTTTGTGAAAGACGGTTACTTGAAACTGGCTTACTATTATTTTTTGCGTGGCGATATGAACCGCTACAACGCATTTTTAAAAATGGTTAAAACGCAGGGCGATTTGTATGATGAAAAAGACAAGCAGGCTTTAAAAGAGGCTAATGATCCGGCTCCAGACATTAACTTATTAAAAGCGAGGTTTCAGTTTGACGGAGGTTACTTTAGCCAGGCTTTAAATACATTGGCAGGTAAAGATATTGCCGATTTTAAGTCGAAACGAGATCAAATAGAATTTTACTACCGTTTAGGTAGAATTTACGATGAACTATCACGCGATAACGAGGCAATTGCGTATTACCAACAAGCCATAAATATGGGCAAGCAAACCAGTTATTATTTTGCATCGAATGCAGCTTTGTGTATAGGTCATATTTATGAAAACAAACATGATAAGGCAAGAGCAGTAAGTTTTTACAAGCAAGCTATAGCGATGAAAGATCATGAGTATGAAAACAGTATTGAAAGTAAGGCGAAAGAGGGCTTAAAAAGACTTGGCTATTAATTTCTTCGATGATATTGAGTTTGAAAGAAATTGCTTTGTTATAAATGTATTGCGTTAACGATTGAAGCGGTATACTTTTTTTGACTTTCGACTCTGCTAGGGAATACAAAAAAAGATTTAGTGTAAAGCGTGTTAAAACGCCCAAAGTCATTCTCTATAAACTCCAAATCATCAAACTTGCGTTAAACCATAAATAGAATCCACAAAAAAAGGTCTCCGATTTAAAACCGGAGACCTTTCTGTATAAGCTCAATTAACCTTATTGGCTAACTAACGATTTTCCTTTTACTTTACGTTCTTGCTCTGTTAAGTATATTTTACGTAAACGGATGCTTAATGGTGTAACTTCAATGTACTCATCTGCTTGTATGTACTCCATACATTCCTCTAAAGAGAATTTAATAGCTGGTGCAATACGCGTGTTATCATCTGTTCCGGAAGCTCTCATGTTGGTTAATTGCTTTCCTTTGGTAACGTTAATTACCAAGTCATTATCACGGATGTGCTCACCTAAAATCTGACCTTCGTAAATATCAACTCCTGGATCAACAAAGAAACGGCCTCTGTCTTGTAGCTTGTCAATTGCGTAAGCAGTTGTCATGCCTTTATCCATAGAAATTAAAACTCCGTTAGAACGTCCAGGGATTGTACCTTTCCAAGGCTCATAAGCTTTAAAACGGTGCGCCATAATTGCCTCACCTGCTGTTGCAGTTAATACGTTGTTACGTAAACCGATGATACCGCGAGCAGGAATATCAAACTCTAAATGCTGTAAATCGCCTTTAGGTTCCATAATTAATAAATCACCTTTACGCTGAGTTACCAATTCAATTACTTTACCTGCAACTTCGCCCGGTACATCAACAATTAATGTCTCAATTGGTTCGCATTTTACACCGTCGATAGTTTTAACGATTACCTGTGGCTGACCAACTTGCATTTCGTAACCTTCACGACGCATAGTTTCAATTAAAACCGACAAGTGAAGAATACCCCGACCGTAAACTAAGTAAGAATCTGGAGAATCAGTTTCTACTAAACGTAAAGCCAAGTTTTTCTCTAACTCTTTGTATAAACGCTCGCGTAAACGTTGCGAAGTAACAAATTTACCTTCTTTACCAAAGAAAGGAGAGTTGTTGATGGTAAACAACATGTTCATTGTTGGCTCATCAATAGAAATTACTTCTAATTGCTCTGGGTTTTCAAAATCAGCGATGGTATCACCAATATCAAAACCATCAATACCTACAACGGCACAAATATCGCCTGAAGAAACAGAAGAAACCTTAACTTTTCCTAAGCCTTCAAAAGTGTATAATTCTTTAATTCTTGATTTTACAATTTTACCATCACGTTTTACCAAAGAAACCGGCATGTTTTCTTTAATGGTTCCGCGGGCAACTCTTCCAATTGCAATACGGCCTACGAAAGAAGAATAATCTAACGAAGTGATCTGCATCTGCAAGGTTCCTTCTTGGATGGGTGCTGGCGGAATGTTTGCCAAAATAGCATCCATTAAAGGAAAAATATTATCGGTTTTTTCTTTCCAGTCTGTATTCATCCATCCCTGTTTAGATGAACCATAAATTACCGGGAAATCCAACTGCTCTTCTGTAGCGTCTAAGTTGAAGAACAATTCGAAAATTTGCTCATAAACTTCTTCGGGGCGACAGTTTTCTTTATCTACTTTGTTTACAACCACAATTGGTTTTAAGCCTAAAGCCAAAGCTTTTTGCGTAACGAAACGAGTTTGGGGCATTGCACCCTCAAAAGCATCGCACAGTAACAAAACGCCATCGGCCATTTTTAAAACACGCTCTACTTCGCCACCAAAATCCGCGTGACCCGGCGTATCAATAATATTGATTTTTACATCTTTATATTGAACAGAAACGTTTTTTGAAACGATGGTAATCCCACGTTCACGTTCCAAATCATTGTTATCTAATATCAATTCACCCGAGCTTTCGTTATCCCGGAAGATAGAACAAGAGTGTAAAATTTTGTCAACTAATGTGGTTTTACCGTGGTCAACGTGAGCGATAATCGCTATGTTTCTAATCTTTTGCATTCAAAAATACTCTAAAAAAATTTTTGCAAACGTACGGTTTTAATTGCAAAAAAAAGCATGCTAATCATTTGAATTTAAAATGACTATGTAATATTTTTAATCTGTTACCTTTGTAAGGTTATGAATATTCAGCTCGTTATCGTAATCATATTATTTATTGGCGCCCTATTTTATATGGGTCGGTTAGTTTATAACAGCCTAAAATCTAAAAAAGGTTGCGCCAGTGGATGCGGGAAATGTAGCGTAGATTTTTCTAAGATTGAAGCTAAGAAAGATTAATCTTTAAGGCTGTAAAATATCTTCTGGAAATCGTTTTTAAACAGGTTTTTATTATCTAGGCTACTAGTACATATCACTTTATAAAAAGCATTCTTCGTTTCTACTATCCCAACAAAATAATAGTAGTAGATCATGGTTTCATCATCTAGGTAAGTAAGGTCTGTACTTATAAATTTAGCGGTTCCGTTGGTGCTTATCTTTGGAGAAGCAATTTTTCTTTCTTTTTTATCTGCTAAAAAAACTTTAATAAACTGGTCATAAACTTGGTTAATATCCGGATTTGCAGGATCATCAATTGCTTTTACAGTTTTTTCGTCGGTAAGGATGTAACCAGAAACATCTTTAACCATATTTCTGAACTGTAGAACCGCATCGTTATTTAACCCACCGGTTTTGCTCATATAATAGGGCAAACTAACTGTGAAGTTATCTACCTTATATTTATCCATCAAAGTTTGAGCGATAGTTACTTTGCAACAGATAAGGAGTAGGATTATGGTGGGGTGTTTTTTCATGTTCTTTGAAAATTAATAAGTGATTGTAAAGTTGAAATTAAATATTTTGCAGGAAATATGAAGAATTTCATAAAGATTGTGTGTTTAGAAGAAGAGCAGAAAACTTGATATTCCTCCGTCCGAGCAAGATTTCTCGCAGAGGACTCTGCTCGGACGAACGGGAGCGACACAAATCCATCTTGAAAAACATATGTGAGGCGCAAGTTCTTTTAAGGGTGTTCAAGCAGAATCTTCTTTTCGGGATTCTGCGTTTGTTTGAAATGGTTTTATTAAATCGCCAGTTATATAGAAAGTTTCCATAAAAACGCGGGGCATGTGCGAGAGTACCTGATTGAAAGAAAGTCCCCGTCATTAATTTGAAGAATTTTAGAGAAATACCAAATTGCGCTCGTTTGCAACGAGTGCTTACCTTGGTTTCTCGATTTTATCGAGTTCCAGAATCATATTTATAAGAGTACTCAGCACAATAATGGACGATACAATCGTTAGCCCTTCTTAAGCACTCGTTGCAAACGAGCGCAAGAAAAAATCCCTCTCAGAGAAAACTCCAAGAGGGATTTAAATTTTCACAGTTTAGCACCCTAAACTCTTTGCCTCAGACCTTAAATCAAAGCCACACTTCTATTTACAAAAGCAGTTAACTCAGCTCCGGTCAATAAACCTTGAGAAAGCAAAGCCAAATCAAAAGCTTGTTTAGCTAATGCAGCTTGTTCTTTTTCATCGGCGGAAGCTAAAATTTTGTTGACTATTTTATGGTTTCCGTTAATGGCTACTTTATAGCTATCAGGCATATTTCCGTAGAAACTCATTCCGCCACCCATTGCAGCCATGTCTTTCATCCGGCGCATAAACTCGTCCATAGTAACGGTAACAGGTAATTCATCCGGACTTAAAGCTTCAACCTCCACCTGGTAAGCAGGTTTGTTGATTGCTTTTTCAAAAATTTCTTTAACCTGTTTAGTTTGGTCTTCGCTTAAAACGTGTTCCATTTTCTCGCCTTTATCAATCAGCTTATCGGCAGTGCCAGAATCCACACGTTTCAATTGTGTTTTTTCTAATTTATGCTCCATCTGGCTCACAAAATGCGTGTCAATTGGCGTGTCCATCAACAATACGTCGTATCCTTTTTTGGTTGCAGATTGGATAAATCCATCTTGTTTTGCAGGGTCAACGGTATATAAGTAAACCAAATTGCCGTCTTTATCTGTTTGGATGTCTTTCACTTTATCACGGTATTCATCCATGGTAAAATTCTTTTTCTCGGTGTTGGTGAACAGCGCAAAATCTTTGGCTTTATCGTAGAATTTCTCTTCCGAGATCATTCCGTATTTTACAAATAATCCGATATCGCTCCATTTAGCTTCATAAGCTTCACGGTCTTTTTTGAACAATTCGCCTAATTTTTCGGCCACTTTTTTGGTGATGTAGCTGTTGATTTTCTTCACATTTCCGTCTGCTTGCAAGAAGCTACGAGAAACGTTCAAAGGAATATCTGGAGAATCAATTACCCCATGTAACAACATCAAAAACTCAGGAACAATGTCTTTCACCTCATCGGTAATAAATACCTGGCGACTGAATAATTTGATTTTATTTCTTTGGATTTCAACATCGTTTTTCAATTTAGGGAAGTATAAAACGCCGGTTAAATTGAACGGATAATCCACATTTAAGTGAATCCAGAATAATGGATCTTCCTGGAAAGGATAAAGTTCTTTATAAAATTGTAAGTAATCTTCGTCGGTTAATTCAGACGGAGCTTGCGTCCAGATAGGTTTTGCACCGTTAATTACATTCGGAACTTCAACAGATTTGTATTTTTTCTTTCCATCTTTATCTTCGCCGTCTTCCACGCTCTCAGATTTTGTTCCGAAAACCAGTTTTACAGTTAAAAACTTGAAGTATTTTTCTAAAATCTGCTGTAATTTATATTGGTCTAAAAACTCTTCAGATTCTTTGTTGATGTGCAAAATTACATCCGTTCCTCGAGTTTTACGCTTGCCCTCTTTGATCTCAAATTCGGTACTTCCGTCGCAAATCCAAGCTGCGGGTGCCGCACCGTCTTGGTAAGAGAGTGTTTGAATTTCTACATGGTCAGATACCATAAATGCAGAGTAAAAACCTAAACCAAATTTACCGATGATTTCGTTGGCATCTTTTGCGTCTTTAAATTTCTCTACAAATTCAGTAGCGCCAGAAAAAGCAATCTGGTTAATGTATTTTTTAATTTCTTCGGCCGTCATCCCCAAACCATTATCAGAAATGGTGATGGTTTTTTTGTCTTTATCAAAAGCAACGTCAACCTGCAATTCGCCAAGTTCGCCGTTATACTGACCTAAACCTGCTAGCCTTTTAATTTTTTGGGTAGCATCTGCCGCGTTAGAAACTAATTCTCTTAAAAATATCTCGTTATCTGAGTATAAAAACTTTTTGATGATCGGGAAAATATTCTCCGTGTGAATTGAAATTGTTCCTTTTTCCTTCATGATATTATGTCTGTGTATGTTGATTTTATGTTTACAGACTGAGCTTATCAATGCTTGTTCCAAACAAAGTTTTGGTGTCAACTTGGCAGAACAAGTTTGTGTCGAAGGCATGGAATGCGTCGTTTTTTGTTGCTCAAACGTAAATTAAACTAAAGATTGCTTTTGTAAGCGCAAAAAAAATTATTTTTGAAATATGAGCTCAACAACTTATCAAGCTGCAAAAACGGCTTCTCCAATTATCGAAAACCATTTTGCAGATTTAATAAGCGGTGCTAACGAAAACGGAGAGTTGGAATTAGCGAAAGCCCCTGATAAAGTTGTTATTGAAGAAATTATTAATGCCGCATTTTGGGCAAGTTTACGGAAAGAAGAAGGCAATTCACCTAAAATTTCCATCGCTTTTTTATCTCCCGAACAAGCAGAACAGCCCTTGCTTTTTGGTGCAAAATTGCCTTTATCCGTTGCTGTTTTAACCAAATTGGCCCCGGGGGTTGAGCGGGCGGGGATTCATTTAGGTGTGTGGGAAGAAAATGGTGTGTTGTACGTTTGGGGAACTACGTTAAAAATCCCAAACTATTGTTTTGTTTTAGATGTTTCTGAGCCGGGTTTAATTGTTATAAAACATCGTAGGTTGCAAGGTTTTGGAAAATACACCAACGTGGCCGTTTTAAAAGGCGATGAAGTAAAGTTTGTTGATAAGCAATGTGGTACTTTTGCCGAATGTCCGGCAATTGTTACGGCTTTATTAGATATTGATGCGCCCTGTTCGTTTAACGATGGCGTCAATGTTTTAATCCAATTGGCGGTTTCTATGCGGGCGCATCATCATGGCGGTTTGTTGTTGGTTGTTCCTCCGCAGTCCAGCGATTGGAGACGCTCTATCGTACACCCACTTAATTATCCGGTTTTTCCAACGTTTGGCGCATTGGCCGGTTTGCTAAAACGCGATGTAAAGGAACACGCCGATATTTTTTGGCAAACGGCTTTACGTAGCGAAGTGGAAAACATAGCCGGTTTAACCGCAATTGATGGCGCTACGGTAATCAGCAGAGACCATCATTTATATACTTTTGGAGCTAAAATTGTGCGTAGTACAGAAACCACAACGGTAGAAAAAGTGCTGTTTTTAGAACCCATTGTTGATGGTGAAGCAAAAACAAAATTCATTGGTCAAATTGGTGGGACAAGGCATTTTGCGGCAGCGCAGTTTGTAAACGATCAACATGATTCATTGGCAATGGTGGCTTCGCAGGACGGGCATTTCACGGTTTTTAGTTGGTCGGCAAAGGAACAAATTGTTCAGGCTTATCGTATTGATACGCTGTTGATGTAGTTTAAAGTCCGAGGTTTGCAGTTCGCGGTCATCCGTCGGCGGACTACGGACTTCTTAGCTATCCAAAAAAATAAATATCTTGCAGCAAATTAAAACGCATGAAGAACCTGATATTAATCTTACTTAGTTTTTTTACTTTTTCAAGTTTTGCCGCTCCACCTAAAAACACGTATATAAAAGTGCGGACCAATTACGGCACAGCTTACATCAAATTGTATAACGAGACACCTAAACATCGTGACAATTTCATCAAACTTGCTAAAGAGGGGATGTTAGACAGTACTTTGTTTCATCGTGTGATTCAAGAATTTATGATTCAAGGTGGCGATCCAACTTCAAAAACTGCAAAAGCAGGGGATCAACTCGGTGGTGGTGATATTGGCTACACTTTACCGGCAGAGTTTAGTGCAAATCTTTTCCATAAGAGAGGCGTTGTGGCTGCCGCCCGAGATAATAATCCGGCGAAAGCCTCCAGCGGATCCCAGTTTTATATTGTACAAGGAAAAAAATATACTGATGCAGAACTAGACGGGATAGAGAAAAACCGCTTGCAAAACAGAAAGTTTACGCCAGAGCAAAGGGAAATATACAAAACAATAGGCGGTGCGCCATTTTTAGATGGTTCTTATACCGTTTTTGGCGAGGTTGTAAAAGGAATGCAAATGGTGGATAACATTTGCACCGTTAAAGTGGATAGAAACGACAGGCCCTTAACAGATATTAAAATGACCGTTTCGTTAGTCGAAAAGAAAGAGTTGAAAACGTTGCTAAAAGAGCTTAAAGCAAAAGGTTAAATTGAAAACTAGAGCCTTAAATTAAATAGATGAAAATTATATCATACAATGTTAACGGAATAAGGGCGGCAATTAACAAAGATTGGTTTGCATGGTTACAGGCAACAGATGCTGATGTTGTTTGCTTGCAGGAAATTAAAGCCACGCCCGAACAAATTATTGACATTGTAATTTTAGAACAGCTGGGTTACAAGCATTATTGGTTTCCGGCAGAGAAAAAAGGCTACAGCGGAACAGCTATTTTTTCTAAAGTAGAACCTAATCATGTAGAATATGGTTGCGGAATAGAAGATTATGATAGAGAAGGAAGAGTAATAAGAGCCGATTTTAATGATTTTTCTATAATCAGTGCTTATTTTCCATCGGGAAGCAGTGGCGATGAACGTCAAGGATTTAAGTATAAATTTTTAGACGATATCGCAGATTACATCGCAAAGCTAAAAGTTGATTTTCCTAAACTGGTGATTTCTGGCGACTATAACATTTGCCACAGACCTATTGATATTCACAATCCAAAATCAAACGCAAATTCCTCGGGCTTTTTGCCAGAAGAGAGAGCTTGGATGGATAGCTTTATCCATCTCGGTTTTATAGATACGTTCAGGCACTTTAATGCAGACCCACATCATTATACTTGGTGGAGTTATAGGGCTGGTGCCAGAACAAAAAACTTAGGTTGGCGTATAGATTACCACATGTGTACAGTAGAATTGCTGGATAATTTAAAACGAGCCGCTATTTTGCCAGAAGCAAAACACTCAGACCATTGCCCAATTTTATTGGAATTGCAATTTTAAAGAATATTGTCTCCTGCCTCACGTTTTAATACATTTGTTAGCTAAATGAGTCTTTACGAAAATAAGCGGAGGTGGAAGTATTTTCTGTTGATTGGTGCAGTTTTTATTGCAGCAACGTCTTTATGGTACACGGATTTATTGGTTCGCGGGATTTCAAAATCAGAACGTACGCGAGCCGAGGTTTGGAGCCAAAGTTTTAAAAAGATGTTTGAAACGGATAACGAGGAAATGATGAATTACTTGTTTACCGTAAATGATAGTTTAAAAGTTCCGGCAATTGTTACTGATGAACAAGACTCAATAACAACTTATACTGCTCTTGACACTACAAAAACCTACTATAAAATAGATACTGCCCGGAAATACGACCCACGTTACTTTTTACGGCAATTAAAAATCATGAAGGCGCAACACGCTCCCATCAAGATAGAAACAAATGGACAGGTAAAGTACGTTTATTATAGAGACAGCTTTTTACTTACACAACTTCGTGTTTTTCCATACATCCAGTTAACTATTATTGCGCTTTTTTTAATGACAGCCTATCTCATTTTTAGCTCATCAAGGCGGAGCGAGCAAAATCAGGTTTGGGTAGGTTTGGCCAAGGAAACAGCACACCAGCTGGGTACGCCAATATCATCATTAATGGCTTGGATAGAACTGCTGAAAAGTAAGTTTGATGCAGAAGAAGACCCGCTGATTTTGCAGATGGAAAACGACGTTAAAAGGTTAGAAATTGTTGCGGATCGTTTTTCTAAAATTGGCTCAAGGCCGATATTAACCAGCCACCGTGTTTACGAAACCATAAAAGATTACGTAGATTATTTCAGCGTTCGGGTGAGCGATAAAATTAGTTTTGAGGTTAACGGCGATGAGCATCAAGAAGCTTTATTGAACATCCCACTTTTTGATTGGGTGATAGAAAATATCTTGAAAAATGCTGTAAATGCCATTGGCGGGCAAGGGAAAATATCAATAAACATTATTGAAAATATTGCAAAAGAGCAGATATTTGTAGATATTACAGATACCGGTAAGGGAATTCCACGTTCTAAATTCGACGCGATTTTTCAGCCCGGTTTTACCACCAGAAAAAGAGGCTGGGGATTAGGGCTTTCGCTTACCAAAAGAATAATTGAAAATTACCATAAAGGACATGTTTTTGTAAAAGAGTCTGAAATTGGAAAAGGAACAACATTTAGAATCATCATAAAAAGTAGTTTAAACTATGTACCAACCACTAGCTAACGAATACGCACCATTTTATCAGGAATATATTGACCTCGCATCTGCCGGCAACCAGCCTATTTTGCGACGTTTAAAAAACCAATTGAATTCTATAGACGATTTTTTGGCCGACATCCCAGAAAAAAAATACGATTACGCTTACGCGGAAGGAAAATGGACAGTAAAAGAAGTCATTTCGCATTTGATAGATACCGAACGAGTAATGACTTATAGAGCAATGCGGATAGCAAGAAACGACCAAACAGATTTACCCGGATTTGACCAAGACGCTCTGGTGGCAAACACCAACATGAGTAAATACACTTATAGCGATTTAGTAGATGAACTAGTAATGTTGCGCCAAGCTAATTTGTTTTTCTTTAAATCATTATCTGATGAAGATATGAAGAAAAAAGGAACAGCAAACGGACACCAAATTTCTGCGGGAGCTTTGCTTTTCATTATTGTGGGGCATATTGAGCACCATTTTAATGTGCTTAAAACCTTATACCTTAAAAAATGATTTGGTTTAAAGAATACAATGTCGTAGAACTAAATAACCGCCATCCCAATCATCTCGGTGCTTTTTTGGGCATCGAGTTTATAGAAATTGGTGATGATTTTATTAAAGCTACCATGCCAGTGAATGCAAAAACGCACCAACCTATCGGGATTTTACATGGTGGCGCCAACGTTGTACTTGCAGAAACTTTAGGAAGCGTAGCAAGTAACTTAGTTTTAGACCCCGATAAATTTATGGGCGTAGGTTTAGAAGTTAATGCTAATCATTTACGGCCTGTAAAAGACGGAGTGGTTACGGCAATTTGCACCCCATTGCACATTGGTGGCAAAACCCACGTTTGGGATATTAAAATCTACAATGATAAAGGCAAACTTAATTGCGTAAGCAGATTAACTGTGGCGGTTGTACCGGCGGTAAATGCAGGTTAGATGCGTTGCTTTGATAAATATCAATTAGCTTTCTAGAAATCCGTCATTTACTTATTTAACTTAAATTTCTTTTTAAATGTTGGGCGGTATTTTTTAACGAAAGCAGAAGGCTGCATGCCGAAAAGTTTATTAAAATGCTCCCTAAAATATTTAATGTCATTTATACCACAGGCAAATGCAGCTTCGTTTACTAGGCTGTCCGAATAAACTAGAATTTCAGCTGCCTTTCTTAAGCGAATAAATCTTATAAACGAAGTAGCTGACTGGCCGGAAGATGCTTTTATTTTTTTGTAAAGGTTGGAGTGACTCATCCCCATTGCATCGGCTAAAGCATCTACGCCAAAATTCGGATTTTGTATTTCGCTGTTGATTATCTCCGAACAAGTGTTAAGGAAGTTTTTTTGCTCTTCGGTTATGCTGTGATTCAGTTCTGGATTCCCAATTTCGTTGAAAAAGTATTGATGGAGATCTGTTCGGGTTTTCAACATCGCTTCAACACGGGCCTTAAGTATATCAACATCAAAAGGTTTGCTAATATAATCATCGGCACCCTCTTTTATTCCCTTTAATTTTATTTCTGACGAAGCACTAGCCGTAAGTAAAATAATAGGTATATGGTTGATTGAAGGATCTTTTTTTATTGCTTCGCACAATTCAATACCATCTAGATTTTCCATCATTACGTCGCTTATAATTAAGTC
This sequence comes from uncultured Pedobacter sp., assembly GCF_946480185.1. The sequence goes on from NZ_CAMLIG010000006.1 coordinate 151,070, forward strand.
TGGGCGCTGACTTCTAATTATTTTCAGTGCTTGGTCTCCGTCTTGCGCCTCTAAAATATTAAAGTTCTGTTCAAATATGCTGATGATATAATTCCGCATTTCTTCGTAGTCATCTACAATAAGTATGCATTTTTTGTCGCTCGTAATTGATGGTATAACAAAAGGAACTTTATCTTTTTTCTGTTCAATTGTATCTATTTGGAAATCATCCTTTAGCTCATCTATTGTGGTGTGCTTGGGTTCAATTTCTAAAACTGTGATGCCTTTCCCAAAATGAGTTTTTCCTTTTTGTAATTCTACAGTGAATATAGAGCCGTTTGGTTTGTTATTTACAACGGTAACTTTACCGAAGTGAAGGTCCGCAAATCTTTTTACTAGATATAAACCTATACCAAAGCCATTTTGTAATTTTTTAGATCTTGTATCTGCTTGGTAAAACTTATCGAACAATTTCTCTACGTTTTCTTCCGCTATACCCGTTCCGGTATCTTCTACAGAAAAAGAGATGCTGTCTGGCAGTTCTGAGAGCCTTAATGTTACTTTTCCGCCTTTTGGGGTATATTTAATTGCGTTCCCAAGCAAATTAAAAAGTATGATTTCAATTTTTTCTTTATCTCCGTAAATTTCTGTTTGGATAGATCCGGTTATTTCGTAAGCAATATCATGAAGAAGTGTTTCACTTTTAAAGCAAGCAAAGGCATCTTCGCATAACGATTGGATGTTAAATTTGCTTATTTGTAAGTGATAAGTATCACTGTCAACTTTTCTAAATAATAGCAGTTGATCTATTAAACTTAAAAGTCTTCGTGAATTTTTAAAAATGGTTTGTAAACTTTCTCCTGCATGCTGCAACTCATTTTTCCGAAGTAAATCTTTTACAGGGTTAATGATGAGTGTAAGTGGCGTTCTAAACTCGTGAGATATATTAGTGAAAAAATCAAATTTGCTTTCGTTAATTTCAGCCTCTTTTTCAGCTTTTATTTTATTTATTTTAAGTTCGTAACTTAAATTTGCTTGTTTAACCCTGTAACGATTATATAAAAAAATTGCGCCTGCTAATCCTAGAAGATAAATTAAGTAAGCCCAAATGGTACGAAACCAAGGCGGCAATACAGTTATGGATATCAGTTTCTCTTTTGGGTTCCATTGCCCTTCTGTATTTGTTGACTTGATATGGAATGTGTAATTGCCTTCTGTTAAACGTGAGTAATAAGCACTTCTAATTGAAGTATAGGTCCAGGCTTTATCCCATCCTTCTAAATAGTAAGCATACTGGATTTTATTTGGCGCAGAATATTCTAAGGCAGCGTAATCTATATTTACAACTGCATCTTCATAGCTTAAAGTGAGGTTGTTTAGAGAAGCTAAACTGCCTGAACTGGAGCCAGTTTGTTTTTGGGAACCGATTTTTTTATTCATTACTTCCAAATCGGTAATTAGCAATTTCGGGAAGCCTGTATAAGTTGTTATTTTTTTCGGATTAAAATAATTGAAGCCTTTAATACCGCCGAAAAGTATAGTTCCGTCTTTTAAGGTTAGCGCGGCATTGTAACTAAATTGGTTGCTTTGTAATCCATCTGCCTCATAAAAGTTGGTGAATTTCTCGGTTTTTGAATTAAATTTTGAGATTCCATGGAAGGTGCTAATCCAAAGATTTCCTTCTGTATCTTTTTGAATATTTAATACACTATTATTGCACAGGCCTTCTGTTTCGGTAAAGGTTTTAAAAGTGTTGTTATGGGTATTTAAGTAGATGAGTCCGGTATATTGTACGCCTATCCAAAGATTATTGTTTTTATCAAAAGAAATTGCCCTTATAGGGTGTTTAAACTGATAGGATATTAACTTTTTGTGAACGGCATCAACTTTTGTCAGCTTCCCGGATTCACTACCAAACCATAATAAATTATTGTTGTCCTCTGCTATGGTAATAATATGATCAAGACTTTTGTAGACTACTTCAAACCGGTTTCTTGTTTGATTAAATTTATAGGTATAATTAACGCCATAGGCTGTACCTGCCCATATATCACCCTTTGAGTCACAAAACAACTTCCACACATTATGATCTTCTCCCTGAGGGTTTATACATCTAAAATGCTCAAAAGATTGATTTCTCGGATTAAATCTATTAATGCCGCCACCAAAAGTGCTTATCCAAATATTGCCTTCCCGATCGTCAACCAGGCTGGTAATGTTATTATTACTGAGGGAATTTTCCTTCCCTAACGTACCGTTATAGTTCCTGAAGGTATTTGTTTTACGATTCCAAACAGAAAGTCCCCCGCCGTCCGTACCTATCCAAATATTGCTATTCTGATCTTCACAGAATGAAAGTACAAAATCATCTACTAAGCTGTTGGAGTTGTTATGGTCATGTGCAACTGTAGTAAATTTGTTTTTCCGTTTATCTATTATATTAATACCTCCTCGTAAAGTTCCCATCCAAATCCGATCTTCGTTATCAAATAAAATAGACATCACAGCATTGCTGTTGAGGTTTCTTTTAATTGGCTTACCCAATATCTCTCTGATTTTTTTACCGGTGTTGTCGAGGATACTAATTCCGCCACCATCTGTTGCTACCCAAATCTCACCATTCCGGTTTTTTTTAATTTCGGTAGCTCTAAGTACTTTCTCTCCCCCGAGATTTTGATGGAATATAATTTTATAGCGCTTTGTGTCGAATTTGTAGATTTCCTGACCCTTTGCTATCCATAAAACGTCATGCTTATCTTTGTACATACAATTCGATGTCGAGAATTGGTCACTTACTAATCTCAATTTTTTGGTTTGCGAGTTAAAAGTGCACAGTCCAGTGCCTTCAATTACAAACCAGACATCTGTACCGTCTATTGATATTGAGATAATATTGTATGCTGATAACGGGATGTTTTTTAAACTCAGAGGGACTTCTACTAGGTCTTTCCCAGCAGCTTTATAAAGTAACCCTTGTTTATTAGTAGCAACCCATAACCCACCTTTTTCATCTTTTACGATTGCGTTAACCTCCGCATCGGCTTTAAGGCTTTTCTGCGTTTTTGGGTTATAGAACTTTGGCGTATGGAATTTGGAAGAAAAATTATTATAAATGCTAATACCATTTTTTGTACCCACCCAAAGATCGCCATTTTCTTCACTGGCTATACATCCTATTCTGTTAAATGCAACTGAAGACGAATCGTTTTTATTATTTCTAAAAACTTTGAACTCATACCCATCATAACGGTTTAGCCCATCGTCAGTGCCAAACCACATGTAACCATACCTGTCTTTAAATATAGTGTTTACAGAATTATTAGAAAGCCCGTTTTCTATACCTAAATAAGTTATTTCGTCAACTTGCGCCTTTGCTATTTTAACAAAGATAATTGGCAGGAGAAGCAACAGGATGATACGTTTCACAAGTGGATAGCGCAAAGCAATAAAAAAGTAGTTAAATGAAAAGGTTTTATAAACAGCAAAATAAGGACTTTCTCGTTGTTCGTCGCAATTTACAAATTATATTCAATAGCCAAATCCGGCTGATAGGTTTAGCTGTTAATTTTTAATTTTCTCTTCCTGTCTCTAAATATTTAAAGGCTGATGTTTCGGCGTATCAGGTAATAGAACAACATTTGCCAGTTTCCCTATTTATAGCTCCACTTTAGGAGAGATGCCGGAACAAGCAATAAAAATCGGAAATACCCCCTTAATATTATCATTTTGCCCCCGAAAAATCTAATATCTAATCAATACGTTTGACCTGTTAACCAAATTAAATAAAACAGAAATATTAGATTTCTTGCGTTTTAAAAAATAAGTGTCGTTTTTACGTTTAAATTTTTTAAAATATTAAAGATTTTTAGTTGTCATCTGTGGACGTATTAATTCCGGCTAACAAAACCAATAAACCAAATTTTTAAACCAATTATTAATTGTATGAGAAAAAAAATTACTTTGCTTGCAAAAGTCAGGTGGCTATCTGTTTTTGCGCTCTTACTGTACTCAGTTAATGGGTTCTCTCAAGAAAACGGAATTACCGTAAAAGGGAAAGTTGTTGACGAGAGTTCATCCCTTCCAGCCGTTTCTGTTAGTTTAAAAGGAAGTCCCACCAAAGGAACACAGACGGATATTAATGGAAGTTTTACGCTTAAAGTACCGGCTGACGGAACATTAGTTTTTAGTATGATAGGTTACGAAACGCAGGAAATTGCTATTCGTGGGCGCAGTGTTATAAACGTCAAAATGACAGTTGCTAACAATGTGTTGAATGATGTTGTGGTAACCGGCTTTGGTGGTACTCAAAAGAAAGCCAGCGCAGTGAGTGCCATAACGACTATAGATATTAAAGAGTTAAAAGGCCCAACCGGAAATTTAACCAATACCTTAGCGGGACGAATACCTGGGATGATCTCTTTTCAACGGAGTGGTGAACCTGGTTTAGGTACGGATAACTCGGCTTTTTATATCAGAGGGCTTTCCACTTTTGGTACCGGTAAACAAGACCCATTAATTTTGATTGATGGTGTGGAATCGTCAAGTACTGATTTAGCCCGTTTACAGCCCGATGATATTGCAGATTTTTCGGTGCTAAAAGATGCCGCCGCCGCTTCTGTATATGGAGCGAGGGGAGCAAATGGCGTAGTATTGGTGAACACCCGTACAGGAAAAAGTGGAGAAACAAAGTTCTATTTTAGGGCCGAAAACAGGATTTCTGGCAACACAAAAAACTTTGATCTGGCCGATAACATAACTTATATGAATTTGGCCAATGAAGCCGCGTTAACAAGATCGCCATTAGCGATTAGGCCTTATTCACAAAATAAAATTAACCATACCGCGGCCGGAGACGACCCCTACCTGTACCCGAACAACAACTGGATAGATCAACTGATAAAAAAATATACCGTAAACCAAGGGTATAACTTAAACGTTAGTGGCGGTTCAGACAAGGCTCGCTATTATATTGCAGGTACATATAATCGGGACAACGGGGTGCTAAAAGTAGATCCTATCAATAATTTCAACAGTAATATCAAGCTAAAAAATTATTCAATAAGGTCAAATATCAACTTAAATCTTACCCGAACGACAGAATTAGCAATTAAAGTTTATGGTCAATTTGACGACTATAACGGTCCGGTTGGAGGCTATGATAAAAATGGAAATAGAATTAGTGGTGGGCAATACACATTTAATAATGCAATATGGTCTAATCCAGTTGCTTTTCCGGCAACTTATCCTTCGTCTAAATTACCTTATATAGAACACCCATTATTTGGCTCTGCAATAATACCTACTAATGGAGGTTTAAATCCTACACTATATACAAACCCTTACGCCGAAATGGTTAAAGGTTATTCAGTTTATAAAACTTCCAACATACAGCCACAACTGGAGTTAAAGCAGGATTTAGCATTTGTAACACCAGGTTTAAGTTTTAGAACCATGGGCTATTTAAGACGCTACTCTTATTATTCAGTTGATAGGAGTTACAATCCTTTTTTCTATTCGGCAAATATTGATCCTACTACTCAGGATTACAGCTTGTCGGCATTAAATGACGGTAGCCTTTCCTCTATCGGAACTGTTGGTACCGAGTATTTAGGCTACTCAGAAGGTGACAAGAAGGTAGATTCGAGATTTTGGCTAGAAGCAACAGCAAATTACAACCGGGTATTTGGTAAAAATGAAGTTGGAGGAATGTTAATTGGGGCTATTTCCAACTACGAAACCGGAAATGCCGGAAGCGTTACCGCATCTTTACCACAAAGAAATCAGACATTTTCTGGTCGTTTTACTTACGGATACGATAACCGCTATTTGGCAGAGTTTAATTTTGGCTATAACGGAACCGAACGTTTTGCCGCAAAAAAACGTTTTGGCTTTTTCCCGTCGGTAGGTTTGGGTTATCGGATTTCTAATGAGAATTTTTTTAAACCCTTGTTATCGGTTATCAACGATCTTAAATTCAGAGGAACTTACGGTATAGTAGGTAATGATCAAATTGGTAACATCAACGATCGTTTCTTTTATTTGTCCAATGTAAACCTAAATGACAGTCGTTTTGGAAGCTCTTTCGGAAAAAACGATGGAGTAGCGCCTTATTACCGTCCAGGTGTTTCAATCTCTCGTTATGCCAACAATGGTATAACTTGGGAAAAGTCGCGTTCTTTAAACTTAGGTGCGGACCTAACTATGTTTAAACACTTAGATTTAACCGTGGATGTTTATAAACAGTGGAGATCTCAAATACTGCAACCCAAATCAGTAGTTGAATCAGCAGCGGGTTTTGAAGCTACACCATATTCAAATTACGGAAAGGCAGAAACTCAGGGAATCGATTTATCAGCGAAATATCAAACCAACATATCTTCTGATTTTGGGATAAACCTTAGAGGAACCTTTACATACGCTACCAGTAAAGTTAAAGTTTCAGACGAAATTCAGTATCCAGCTAATATAGCCTACTTATCACGAATAGATCATTCACTTTCGCAAACTTGGGGCTTAATTGCAGAACGATTATTTATAGACAATAATGAAGTAGCTAACTCTCCAATCCAATACGGAGACAATACTTTAAAAGCAGGTGATATCAAATATAAAGATGTGAATAAAGACGGCGTTATTAATGATGATGATATGGTACCTATCGGGTATCCGCAACAGCCCGAAATTATTTATGGATTTGGAGCTTCTATGAACTATAAAAAATTCGATTTTGGTTTTTATTTCCAAGGATCGGCTCGCTCTTCTTTTATGATTAACTCTGGTGATATCCAGCCGTTTTATTTAAACGGGGGCTATCAAAACAATTTACTGCAAGTTATTGCAGATAACCATTGGTCAGAAGATAACCAAAATGTTTATGCCTTTTGGCCTCGCTTAAGCACTTTACGGGTTGCCTCTAATAATAAACCCTCAACATGGTGGCTAAGAAATGGCGATTTTATTAGGCTTAAAAGTGTTGATTTGGGCTATACCATTCCAAGTATTAAAACCCTTGATTTACAAAATATCCGGATTTATTTTTCTGCTACCAATTTATTTGCCATTAGCAGTTTTAAACTATGGGATGTGGAAATGGGCGGTAACGGGCTTAATTACCCTATCCAATCTGTTTACAACTTGGGTGTCCAAGTAAACTTCTAGTTATTTAGTAACTGTACTTAGAAATTATTCAAAATGATGAAAAAAATTAATACACCGAAAAATAGCTTCAAAATTTGTTTGCTCTTTTTTCTAACGATAAGTGTAAGTTCTTGTAAAAAGTATCTCGATGTGGTACCCGATAACGTATCCACTATCGATAATGTTTTTAAGCTTCGGATTGAAGCAGAGAAATATTTATTCACCTGTTATTCATATCTCCCAAAGGATGGCGATGGATGGTTTAATCCCGGTCTTACCGGCGCCGATGAAATCTGGTATCCACAAGATGATCAAACACATTGGCATCCTGCATTTAGAATCGCGGAAGGACAACAAACTGTTGCCGATCCGTTATTTAATGAATGGCAAGGAAATAAAAAAGGGAATGATGGGAGGTTTAACTACTTAAGAATGTGGAATGCCATACGTAGCTGTAATACCTTTATCGAGAATATGGATAATCCGCGTAGAGTGCCGGATCTTCCAGACACGGAACGCTCACGTTGGAAAGGCGAAGCGCTATTCTTAAAAGCATTTTATCATTTCTATATGTTAAGGATGTACGGCCCAATTCCTTTAATGGAAAAAAATATCGCCGTTGATGGAGATTTGACAAGCTCTTATGTACACAGAAAACCTGTTGATGAGTGCGTTAGTACCATTTCAACTTGGTTAGATGAGGCCATCCCTTTACTGCCTGAACGTATTATTAACGAAAATACAGAGTTAGGAAGAGTAACAAAACCCATAGCATTAGCCGTTAAAGCCAAATTATTGATCATGGCGGCAAGTCCATTATTTAACGGCAACCCAGATTATGCAGGTTTTAAGGATAAAGATGGAATCGCATTATTTAATCCAACAGCTGATCCAAATAAATGGGTAAAAGCCTTAGATGCAGCGAAGGCAGCAATAGAATCTGCGGAAAGCAACGGTTTCTCTCTTTATAAATACACCAATGATATTTATAACTTAAGTGACGCTACAAAAACACAATTAAACATCAGAAATGCCATCACACAGCGCTGGAGTACAGAATGTGTTTGGGGCAATGCACAGTCTTATTTTGTAAATCAAGCATTATGTATGCCTCCAACAGAAAGAAGCAGTTCTCCTAACCGATTTAATTTGCAAGGAGTATGGGCGCCACCTTTAAAAATTGCAAAAATATTTTATACGGCTAACGGAGTGCCAATAGATGAAGATAAAACTTTAGATTTTAGTGCTTATGATGCTTTGCGGAAAGCTACAACTGCGGAAAAATACAATATAGAGCCCGGTTTTGTAACTGCCAGAATAAATTTCGATCGCGAACCTCGTTTTTATGCTGATTTGGGTTTTGACGGCTCTATTTGGTACATGAAAGACGGTAACTCTACGGGCAGTGATATCAATACATTCTATATCAAAGCTAAAAATAGCCAGAGCGCTGGATTTGGACATTATCAGAATTGGAGCGCTACGGGATATTTCGTTAAAAAACTGGTGAGCTGGGAATCAACTACAAACGGAACATCGGGCCCTACCTGGAAACAATACCCTTGGCCAGAAGTGCGGATGGCAGATTTATACTTGCTTTACGCCGAAGCTGAAAACGAGGTACACCCAGCGTCTTTAATTGCTATTCAATATTTAGATAAAGTGAGAGAAAGGGCAGGATTAAAAGGTGTTGTTGAATCATGGACTAATTTCTCTAAAAACCCTACAAAATATACAACTCAAGCAGGCCTACGTTCAATAATACATCAAGAACGTAGTATTGAGTTAATGTTTGAAGGGCAAAGATTGTGGGATTTGAAACGTTGGAAAGAAGCTTCGACAGAGCTAAATAAAGATATTACCGGTTGGAGCATTAGAGAATCTTCCGACGCGTATTATAAAGAACATTTCATTTTCGGACAACAATTTATTGCGCCTCGAGATTATTTTTGGCCAATTGGTAACTATGATACTCGCCGTAACCCAAATCTGGTAGAAAACCCAGGATGGTAAAAAGTATTGTTTAATTATTTATGACTATAAATGTAATTTACATGAAATCAATATTAAAATTTTCCTTTCTGATTGCATTTGCATTTGCAATCAGCTCTTGTAGTAAGGAGTTGGAAACAAACAAACCCATTACAAACGACCCAACAATTCCGGCACAGGTTTCTGGAGTAAGTGTGGTAAACGGCAACGGAAATGCAACGGTAAAATATACCGTACCTAACGATCCAAATTTACTATTTGTAAAAGCGGTTTTTACCATTACAAATGGAAAAGAAAGAGAGGTAAAAGCATCTTTTTATACCAATGAACTGCTGTTAGATGGCTTTGCGGACACTTTAGAGCATGAAGTAGCGCTTTATTCGGTAAGTCGTTCCGAGGTAGAGTCTGCTCCGGTTATCGTAAAAATTAAACCATTAATTTCGCCTATTTGGAAAGTGTTTAAAAGTATCAATGTGAGCAATGCTTTTGGAGGGTATAACTTAACCGCTACAAATAGCACTGAATCAAATATTTCAATTGTTGTTACAAAACCCAATGCTTTTAAAGAATATGAAATTGATAACGATAAAAGCGTATTCACAAACATTCAAAATATTGTATCCAAGGTACGTGGTTTAGATACGACAGATCATCGGTTTGGATTTTTAGTTCAGGACCGTTGGGGAAATAAAACAGATACGATGTACAAAGTAGTTAAACCACTGTTTGAAACAGAACTGTCAAAATCTAATTTTAGCGCTTTTGTATTGCCTGGGGATGCCAAACAAGTAACTAACGGAGCAGCCTTACCTTATGCTTGGGATGGGAAATTGGGTTGGCCATATACAAGCTTTACCGATCAAGTTGCTACCGGCCCCCAACCACACATGGTAACCTTTAGCATTGGGCAGCTAGCAAAAATAAGTAGGGTATATATTCGTCCTTTTCCTGAGGGAACTCGCTTTTACTATCTTTCTACGATGAAACGGTTCGAAATCTATGGTTCTGCTAACCCTAATTTGAATGGCGCATTGGACAGTAGTTGGATTTTATTAGGGTCATATACCGTAACAAAACCATCAGGTTTGCCTTATGGTACAGACAATGCCGATGATCAAGCTATAGGTGCCGCTGGTTTTAACTGGGAAGCGGACGTAAATGCGCCTAAGGTTAAATATATACGTATCCGTTGCCTAGAGAATTTCGGTGGAGGAACTGCGCAAAGCATAAACGAACTAAGTGTTTTTGGAGACCCTAGATAAAATATTGTTTACTAGAGAATATTAGGATACAAAAGCCTAGTATTCTCTCAAAAAAATATAGAAATGAAAAAATCAAATATTGTTTTCTCTTTGCTCCTCTTTGTGATGGTAGCACTGTTTTCTTGTTCCAAATGGGATGATTATAAAAAATACACCAAAGATGGAGAAATACTGTATTCAGGAAAAATGGACTCTTTGAAAATATTTTCGGGTAACCAAAGGGTACGGGTTCAAGGTCTATTACCGGCCGACCCTAAAATTGTAAAGGTAAAAGTGAGTTGGAACGACGGAAAGGATTCTATGGTTTACAATATTACAAAAGGAGTTGGAGTCGAGCTTTTTGAAAAAGACATAGCCGTTTCGGAAGGCGTGGTTACATTTAAAGTACAAACTTATGATGCAGCGGGCAATTCCTCTTTGATCACCTCTTCTACCGGGACAATATATGGCCCAAAGTACCAAAGTGGCTTAAATAACAGATCTATCACCAGTGCCGAACTTTTGGCATCCGGAACTGCATCAATTGTATGGGGAAGTTTTGATTCTTCTACTGGCGCACAAGGAACCTGGGTTAAATACACAAAGGTTGACAACTCAACAGATTCTTTATTTGTTCCGGTTACGCAAAACAATACATCGCTACCCAATTATAAGTCTGGTACACCGTTTATGCTAAGAACACAGTATCTGCCAAGTGCAACTAGTATTGATTTATTTTATAGCCCTTGGCAAACAGCCGGTATAAAGTATGATATCACCAATCAATACATGGTAAATACAGGTCCCGGGTTTATCGCTACTGCAGCTTCTGGAACCGGTCGCTGGAGAATTCCACAGGATTGGATTGTAACTGACGATGTAAAAAATGCCGGTGGCCTGGGCGGTTTAGATGCAGGAAGTTGGTTGCCTTCCGTTGCTTTGTCTATGGAGGCATGGGATGGAGGAATGGGAACAATCCCTAACGGCAAAATTTACCAAACCATTAATTTACCCGCTGGTAAGTACGCATTTATGGCTAGCACCGGAGACATTGGTGGCAGCGCAACTAAATACCTTACTGTGGCAATTGGAAGTGCATTACCTGATTTTAATGATGTAGCAAGTAAGGCACTTGCATTTACAAGTCCAGCAAAATATACTGATAATACCATAACTTTTACGCTATCCGCAGCGTCTCAAGTGTCGTTAGGTATTCAGTCTTCTATGACACCAAATCAAAACTTTATAAAGGTATTTAAAGTAAGACTTTATAGTATGCCATAATTGTTTAATTAATCTCTGGGGAGTAATCTTATTTTACTTCCTAGAGATTAACTAAAATAATGAGACAAGTAAAGGATAGTGGATATTTTTTAAAACCGAAGGACAGAATCCATGAATTAAAATTACTGTTTTTGATAAATTGATCAGTGGTTAGCATATTAAATATTTAATCAATCATATGAAAAATCAACCTGTAACTTTAATGGCGTTAATTGGAATATTAATAGCACCTTGTCAAAAAAACACACAATTAACTCCTCAACAAACAATAGCTGAAGTTTCAAGTTTTAAAACCAAGAAATCAGCTAAAGACTTGGTTTTTAATAATAAATATCTGGATTTGGATATAAATAAATTATCCAAAGAAAAAAACCATTCTGATGGTGACAAGATTACAGCAAAAGCTATTCTATACCGTTTTTATAAACATGTCCACTTAGTTAACGGATATTATACTTTAGATATAAAGCAGGCAAAAGATATAAATATTTCTAACCCGGTTTATTTAGCCCTATTAAATAATTTGAATGAAGTAAATGATTCTGTAAAAGAAGCTAGATCAAAAGGACGAAAAGTAGAAACGCCAGAAGTTGACGACAATTACCTTAACTCATTATTAAAATAGAACAACTTGAATTGTTGAATAAATTATAGTCCTCAAGTTGTATAATAAAGGTAAACTTAACCGTGGCAGTTGTACCGGCGGTTGGCTTATAAAGTAAATATTTATTCTTTTATCAAACCGTCGATCAAACTTTCGAATTCTTCGCTAAACTCTAAATAGTGCTTTCCAGTCCCCGGACCGCTAAAACCGGTATGTATTTTACGGACATTTCCTTTTTTATCAATGATAATCATGGTAGGGAAAGCCATTACTTTATTTAACATGGGTAAGCTTTTAGATGCTTCATCACTCGTAAAACCGGTAATCAGGAACGGATATTTTGCGCCGAATCGTTTTATTACGCCTTCTATATTTGCTTTTGATTTCTGGAAGTCTTTTGTCCGCTCGTAAGCTAAAGCAAGTATTTCTACCCCTTTATTTTTATAACGATCATAAAATTTTGATAAATAAGCGGTTTCATCCATACAGTTTGGGCACCAAGTACCAAAAAGCTGTAAAATCACCACCTTGTTTTTAAATTCCGGATCCGTCAATGAAACTGTTTTTCCTGCCAAGTTTTTAAAACTGAAAGCTATTTTGGAATTTTTGTCTTTCAAAAACGTTAAAGAATAAGCATCAGGTAATTTTACGGTGGAGTCTTTTTTTGCAGTAAAGTTATCAGTGGAAGAAAACCCCGAATAAAATTTGCCGTTGCTTAGCGTACTGTCTGAATTAACTGTTGCCGTAAATAAGTAAGCATGCGAACCATCAAATGTAGATAACGAAAGTTTGTTGGCATCCACTACACCCTCTAGGTAACGATAATCTCCGGTTGAGGTTAGAAATGTACCCGTAACTTTTGATTTATTTTGTACAAACTCACCAATCGCATTTGTGGTGTCTTTTCCGTCTTCGCTTACAAAAGTAGTATTCCACTTCCCGGTAACGTTAAACCGTGTATCCACCACTTTCTCACTAATCCGCCACTTTGAGTTTGCTTTGGCATAAAAAGTCATTTCTGTATCTTTATTTGCCAAATGCTTGGTCCAAACACCATTAATTTTATTGTCTAAAATAATCCCGTTAATTTCTGAATCAAATAATGGCATTTTAATATGAATTGAATCTCCGGTAAGAGTAATGTCATCAACTTTAAAAAGCTCTTTGCCATTAATGATGTTCAGCGAGTATTTGCCCGCAGTGTCTTTTACATCAAAATTGAACGGAATTTCTATTCCTTCCTCGGTAATTAAAGCGCCACGCCAAACACCGGGGGTAAATTTAATAGAGGGTTTATCGCATGAACTTAACAGCACAATCCCTATTAAGAAAAAGTATAAAATTGATCCAGATTTTTTCATGTGATAAATATAGCTGTTGAATGTTATTTTAAAATGCTTCTGGAGATGACTATTTTTTGTATTTCTGATGTACCCTCATAAATCTGCGTAATTTTAGCGTCCCGCATCAAGCGTTCCACATGGTATTCTTTCACAAAACCATAACCGCCATGGATTTGCACTGCTTCAATAGTGGTTTTCATAGCTACTTCAGAAGCAAAAAGTTTAGCCATTGAGCTAGCTTTTGCATAAGGCAAATTTTGGTCTTTTAACCAAGCGGCATTTAAAACCAATAAACGGGCGGCTTCTATTTCTGTGGCCATATCAGCAAGTTTAAATGCAATGGCCTGATGCTCTGCAATTGGTTTTCCAAAGGTTTTTCTTTCTTTGGCGTAATTTGTCGCCAGTTCAAAAGCTCCGGAGGCAATGCCTAAAGCTTGTGCCGCAATCCCAATTCTGCCACCTTCTAAAGTTTCCATGGCAAATTTAAAACCAAAACCATCTGCCGCAATTCTGTTTTCTTTAGGTATTTTAACGTCATTAAACATTAAAGAGTGTGTATCAGAACCTCTAATGCCTAATTTATTTTCTTTGGGCCCCACAGTAAAACCGTCTATTCCTTTTTCAACAATCAGAACGTTTATTCCGTGACTTCCCTTGGCAACATCTGTTTGTGCAATTACCAAATAAATTGATGCAGAACTGCCGTTTGTAATCCAGTTTTTTGTGCCATTTAACAGGTAATAATCGCCCATATCTTGGGCAGTTGTATGTTGTGATGTAGCATCAGAACCGGCTTCTGGTTCTGATAAAGCGAAAGCGCCTAACTTTTCGCCAGTGGCTAAAGGTTTTAAGTATTTCTCTTTTTGCGCCTCGGTTCCATATTTTTCTAATCCAAAACAAACCAGAGAATTATTTGCAGAAACCACAACAGATGCCGACGCATCAATCTTAGAAAGCTCTTCCATTACCAAAACGTAGGAAATGGTGTCCATTCCGGCACCTCCGTATTTCGGGTCAACCATCATCCCCAAAAAACCCAGGTCCCCCAGTTTTTTGATTTGCTCGCTCGGAAATTTCTGGTGTTCATCTCTTTCTATTACACCAGGCTTTAATTCGGTTTGCGCAAAATCTCTTGCGGCCTGTTGTATCATTAAATGTTCTTCTGATAATTTGAAATCCATGATTTACTGATTTTATAATGGTACGTAAATCAAATATATAAAATATTGTTATGCAAGCATAGTATTTTAAGGATTGGTAGCTTTTCAGAGGGGTTCAAAGCAAGCGCTGCTATTTTGCGATTGTTTTTTTGCCAATTTTCCCGTACGGGATTAAAGCGATAAAGCCTAAAAGTATGACCATTAAAGTTTGCGAGGCGTGGATTGCAGTTGCAAAAACTAAAGCAGGAGTGGCTGCAATTCCTAAAAGCATCAAACATTTGGCAACTATATAATGAAATGCGCCGATGCCGCCCTGTATCGGAGCAATCATTCCAAAACTACTCGCAACAATCACCAATAAAGCATCGGTAAAGGTCAATAAGGCAGTTTGTTGCAATATTTTAAATCCAAAATAAGAAGAAGCGATATAAAAAAACCAAATGGCTATGGTAAGTAAAGTAAAGGCAAATGGACTTTTTATTTTTTTTACGGCAAACAAACCGTCCGAAAGCTTCTTTAAAAGTTTGTTTAATGTACTAGCAAAAGGGTGTTTATTTTTCGATAGAAAGATAAATAATCCTATAATTAAAACCGCTAAAATTAAGCCCGCCGCAATTAAGGGCAGTTTTTGTTTTACAAGAAGGGCTACATGGTTGATATCAATTAGTTCAGCTAATAAATCTCTGTAAAGGAAAAGACTCGCTACTACCAATATCAAAAGCACAAACAAATCAAAAACGCGTTCTGCTATAACGCTCCCTATTAATTTTGCAGTATCAAATTTTTCTTTTTTAGCTAGCCAAGCGCATCTGGCAAGCTCCCCTGCTCTGGGCAATGCCAAGTTGGCCAAGTAGCCAATCATCAGCGCATTAAAAACATTTAAAAATGATGGCTTTTTGCTTTCCAGCGGGATAATCATCAATCGCCATCTTAAAGCCCTAAAAATGTGGGCCAGTACCACACATAGTGTTGATGCAACTAGCCCGCCGATACTTATACTTTTAAACTCGTCGCCAAAAGATGCGGTATAATAGGAATTAAAAAGGTAATAAATTA
>NZ_CAMLIG010000007.1 GCF_946480185.1 uncultured Pedobacter sp.
CTTTGTCCCCGTCCGGGCCTTTTGCTCCAACATCTCCCGTCAATCCCTTATCGCCCACTTCTCCTTTGTCGCCGGTCGGACCCTTCTCGCCGTCCGGTCCTTTTGCTCCAGCATCTCCTGTTAAACCTTTCTCGCCGATCAGACCCTTGTCTCCCGCCAAGCCTTTTTCGCCAATCGGACCTTTTGCTCCAGTAGCACCTGTTAAACCGGTCAATCCCGCAGGACCTCTTTCTCCAACTAATCCTGCTTCTCCTTTTGTTCCCTTATCTCCAATAGGACCTTTAGGTCCCGCCTCTCCAGTTAAACCTCTTTCTCCTTGTAATCCTTTATCTCCCTCTGGACCTTTTGCCCCTACATCACCTGTTAAACCTTTGTCTCCTGTTTCTCCTTTATCGCCGTTTGGTCCCTTATCACCAACAGGACCTTTATCTCCTTGAGGTCCTTTATCTCCAGTTGGCCCCACACTACCACCTGCTTGCGAATTCCCACTGCCGCTGGATTTTGCGTACAAAGCAAAAGGCACAGCCAACAACTCCGAACTGCCAAATGGCTGGAAGTTATTACCACCGGTCAAGTCGAGCTCTACCTTCAAAAAATAATTGGAAACAGAAAAATCAACATCTGTTAATTTTATAGAAGACACGGGAGTTCCTCTCCCTACAATATGATTGAACAAACCAAATTGATTTGTCGTCAGCTTTTGGGTTTCAGAATAAACCTCAACACCGTTAGATGAACCGCTTAATACTGTAAATCGAGCATTTATTTTCTGATTGGTCAATTCTTTACCATCTGCTTTCCGAACCACCGCCTGGTATTGAAAGCCGTTCATACCGTCTTGAGCGAACGTGGATGTGGTCAAGAAAAACAACAATCCTAAGACGAAGAGTAGATTTTTTTTCATTTATTTTTGTTTAATATTATTATAAGTCAATTTTTAAGCCGTACATATTTTAACTATTTAAAATTTAATTTCTGTGTAATGCTAATTTTGGGCAATGTTCTTGTAAAATGTGCAAAACCTTTCTTTTTATGTAAATTAAGAGTGTTTGCATAATTTATTATACAAAAACCGTCTTTAAGAAAATACATTTTAAGCTTAATATCTTCATAATTCTAAAAACAGTTTTCTCTAAATAATGTAAAATAAGCCGCGATTTGTGGATTAACGAGAATATTGATGCCCGTCTTGTTTTTCCCCGAAACTGACAGCGTCTTGTTTAGCGATGTTAATAACTTTTAGCTTATTAACATTTTAGAGGCAAACAAACCATCGGTCAATTCCTTGTCTGATTTTTTATTACTGATTCGTTAGTAAAAAACATCTCTTTTAAATCACTTATTCAACATTTACTACTGTATAATCAATTATACGACTGTCGCTGCTTTTAGTATACTTTTTTTTCACACAATGACGATAAAACTGAAATCTGTTTTAAAGCAAAGAATTGTTAAATTTGAAACATGACAAAGACCGCGGAAAAATTTGTAGAAGTTTCTTCTCAAAAATCTTTCGACATTCCCCATAGAGGGATACTTAACTTCAATATCGGAAGGTACGATACCGCTGTTGAGCGAGGGCTATCTCGTTTAATCAATATCGATCATGCTAAGCGGAAAGGTCATCAAGTGAAGTGGAAGGTAATGGAAAACCTCGACAAACTTTTACCTGAATTTGAAAGCAATTTCCAAAAAAGAGGTGGAAAAGTTTTGTGGGCAAATACCATAGAAGAAGCAAACCAAGAAATACTCAGCATATTAAAAAGAGTTAATGCAAAAACAGTCATTAAGTCCAAATCGATGGTTACTGAAGAGATTCACTTGAATGAATTTCTAGAAGCAAATGGGGTTGAATCATTAGAATCTGATTTAGGCGAATATATCGTACAATTGATCGGTCAAAAACCCTATCATATTGTAACACCAGCAATGCATTTAAATAAGGAAGATATTGCAAAATTATTTCGCGAAAGATTTGGAACGCCTGAAGATGCAACTCCGCAACAACTCACTTTAAAAGCTAGGGAATTACTTAGAAATAAATATTTAACGGCCGACGTTGGTATAACCGGTGCTAATTTTTTGATTGCAGATACCGGTAGTATTGCAGTTACTGAAAATGAAGGCAATGCCAGGTTAACTACCACTTTCCCTAAAATCCATATTGCAATTGTTGGGATAGAAAAAATGATTCCGTCCATTACCGATCTGGATTTATTTTGGCCAATGCTTTCCACGCATGGCACTGGACAAAACTTAACTGTTTATAACACCATTTTAAGCGGTCCAAAACAGCCAAACGAAACCGATGGTCCCGAAGAAATGTATGTTATTTTATTGGATAACGGACGTACTGAACTATTAGCGCAGAAAGACCAACGACAAGGTTTGTATTGCATTAGATGCGGCGCCTGCCTAAATGCTTGCCCAATTTATAAAAACATTGGTGGGCATACTTATGATACTACCTACACTGGACCGATTGGTTCTTTAATTACACCACATTTAAAAGGGATGAAAGAGTTTAAGCATTTGAGTGATGCTTCAAGCTTATGTGGAAAATGCACCGAAGTTTGCCCAGTTAAAATTGATATCCATAAAATGTTATTGCTGAACAGACGAGATGCTGTGAAAGCTAATCTTAACACTAAAACTGAGCGCCTTGGATGGTTTTTGTGGAAACAGAGCGTGTTAAAAAGAAGTTTTATGGATTTTTTTGGCGGAAAATTCAAAAATGCGTTAATGAATCGTTTCTTTAAAAAATACTGGGGAGAAAAACGAGAATTACCAAAAGTTGCCGATCAATCTTTTAGTGCCCATTGGAAAAAAGAACAACAAGTTAAAAAATAAACAACTTATAGATTTTGATAGATAAAAAAGTCGAAATTCTTTCTAAATACATGCCATTAACAGCAGCACCTTTGGTTGCCAAATGGATTGATTTTTATAGATGTGATTTTAAAATATCAAGAAGCAGGAACACTAAATTCGGTGATTACAGGCCGCCCCAACGTGGAAACGGTCATAAAATCTCTGTAAACTTCAACTTAAACACCTACGCATTTTTGGTTACCACTGTGCATGAGTTTGCACACTTAGTTACCTGGAAAGAGCATGAGCAAAATGCTAAACCCCATGGCATTGAATGGAAACAGAATTTTAAAAGAATGATGCAACCTTTTTTTGAGATGGAAGTTTTCCCGTTCGAAATCAAAAATGCCATTCAAAACTATTTAGAAAACCCGGCAGCTTCCAGTTGTTCTGATATCAATTTATTTAAAGCATTAAAAGCTTTTGACGAGAAGCCAGCGGGATCATTAACTGTTGAACAGGTTTTGGAAAATCAGATTTTCTGTTTAAAAAATGGCAGAACCTTTAGAAAATTAAACAAAATTAGAAAACGCCACAGATGCGTGGAAGTTAAATCTGGTTTAATTTATTTGTTTAGTCCGATCGCAGAAGTTTTTCTGGTAAACTCAGACATTCAAAAATAGTTCTGTTACAAGTATTTTCCCGAAAGATTTTACGCAAAAAAGGTCTGCAATTTCTTGCAGACCTTTTAAATTATGATTGAATTTAAAGCCTAAGCTCCAACTTCTTCTTCCTCTTCCTCCTCTTTCGAAGCCATCAGTTTATCGTACTCTTCTTGAGAACCAACAATGATTCTTTCGTAATCACGTAAACCTGTACCTGAAGGGATCAAGTGTCCAACAATAACGTTTTCTTTCAAGCCTAATAAATAGTCACGCTTACCAGCAATTGCCGCTTCGTTTAACACTTTAGTAGTCTCTTGGAAAGATGCCGCAGAGATGAATGATTTAGTACCTAATGATGCTCTGGTAATACCCTGCAACATTGGACTAGCCGTAGCGGCTCTTGCCTCGCGGGCAGTTACCAACTTCAAATCTTTACGTTTCAATTGTGAGTTTTCATCACGTAGTTTACGTACAGAAACAATTTGGCCAGACTTTAACACGTTAGAATCACCAGCATCTTCTACAACCATTTTGTCGTAAATCTCATCGTTTTCTAAAGCGAAATCAAACCTATCAACTGCTTGTTTTTCTAAGAAAATAGTGTCACCTGCATCTTCAATCAACACTTTCTGCATCATCTGGTGAACGATGGTTTCAAAATGTTTATCGTTAATTTTCACACCCTGTAAACGGTAAACTTCTTGGATACCATTCACTAAATATTCTTGTACCGCAGCCGGACCTTTGATTGATAAGATATCTCCAGGAGAGATAGCTCCGTCTGACAATGGCATACCTGCTTTGATAAAGTCATTATCTTGTACCAAGATATGTTTAGAAAGTGGGACCAAGTATTTCTTAATTTGTCCGTCTCTAGATTCGATAGTAACTTCACGGTTACCACGTTTAATACCTCCTAAACTCACCACACCGTCAATTTCAGTAACAACAGCAGGGTTTGATGGATTTCTAGCTTCAAACAACTCAGTTACACGTGGTAAACCACCCGTAATATCTCGTGTTTTTCCACTTGTACGAGGAATTTTAACTAAGATTTCTCCCATTTTAACCTCGTCACCCTCATCAACCGCAACGTGGGCACCAACCGGAACATTGTATTCTCTGATAGAACCACCCTTTTTGTCAACAATTTTAACAACCGGATTTTTAGTTTTATCTCTAGTATCGATAATTACTTTTTCTCTGTGACCAGTTTGCTCATCAGATTCCTCACGGAAAGTAACACCTTCAATTACCGCTTCAAACTCAACTTTACCAGAGAATTCAGAGATGATAACCGCATTGTACGGATCCCATGAACAAATTCTATCACCTTTGGTTACTTTGTCACCTTCTTTTACATAAAGGAAAGCTCCGTAAGGGATGTTATTCGTCATAATTATCCTTCCAGTATTCGGATCAGTAATCTTGAATTCACCTGAACGGCCTAAAACAACTTCGGTATCGCCATCATCTGTAGTTCTTGTAACTGTTCTCAAGTTTTCAAACTCGATAACACCATCAAACTTAGCGTTAATTTGAGATTCTGCCGCGATGTTAGATGCGGTACCACCCACGTGGAATGTACGTAAAGTTAACTGTGTTCCTGGCTCTCCGATGGACTGTGCTGCAATTACACCAACTGCCTCACCCATTTGAACTGGCTTGCCAGAAGCTAAGTTACGTCCGTAACATAATGCACAAACCCCTCTTGGCGCTTCGCAAGTTAGTACAGAACGGATTTCAATACCTTCTAAAGGAGATTCTTCGATTTTTCTCGCAATCTCTTCAGTAATATCTTGATCAGCTTTTACATATAATTCGTTAGTAACCGGATCATAAACATCATGTAATGACGTACGGCCTAAGATTCTATCATATAATGGTTCAACAATATCCTCGTTGTCTTTTAAAGCGGTTGTAAACATACCTCTTAAAGTACCGCAATCGTGATGTTTAATCACCATATCTTGCGCCACATCATGTAAACGACGAGTTAAGTAACCAGCATCGGCAGTTTTTAACGCCGTATCCGCCAAACCTTTACGGGCACCGTGAGTAGAAATAAAGTATTCTAATACAGATAGTCCCTCTTTAAAGTTCGAAAGAATCGGGTTTTCGATAATTTCACCACCAGAACCTGATTTCTGCGGTTTCGCCATCAATCCCCTCATACCGCATAGCTGACGAATTTGCTCTTTAGAACCACGGGCTCCAGAATCAAGCATCATGTAAACAGAGTTGAAACCTTGGTTATCGTTAGTCAACTGAGTCATTACGTGAGTAGTTAACTTGTTGTTGATACGAGTCCAGATATCAATAATCTGATTATAACGTTCATTATTAGTAATGAAACCCATGTTATAGTTACCCGTAACTTCGTCAACCTCCGCTCTAGCCTGCTCTAATAAAGTATGTTTCTGTGTTGGGATATTCAAATCTTTCAAGTTGAAAGACAAACCTCCCTTAAATGCCGATTGGAAACCTAAGGTTTTGATTTTATCCAAGAAATCAGCTGCGCCAGCCATACCGGTTATTTTCACTACTTCACCAATAATATCTCTTAAAGATTTTTTAGTCAATAGTTCGTTGATATAACCCACTTCTTTAGGCACAACTTCGTTGAACAATACTCTACCAACAGTGGTATCAATTATTTTCTCAACAAGTTCGCCTGATTTCTCTCTTACAGTTGTTTTAACTTTGATAAAAGCGTGAACATCAATTTTCTTCTCGTTGTAAGCTATAGTTACTTCTTCTGATGAATAAAATGTTTGTCCTTCTCCTTTTACAATATGTCCTTCTTCTGATCTACGGCCTTTGGTCATATAGTATAGACCCAAAACCATATCCTGAGATGGTACTGTTACTGGAGTTCCGTTAGCCGGATTTAAAATATTGTGAGAAGCTAACATCAAGATTTGGGCTTCCAAAACTGCAGCGTTACCTAGTGGTACGTGAACTGCCATCTGGTCACCGTCAAAATCCGCGTTAAACGCAGTACACACTAATGGGTGTAATTGAATAGCTTTACCTTCTACTAATTTTGGTTGGAAAGATTGGATACCTAATCTGTGCAACGTTGGCGCCCTGTTTAAAAGAACTGGATGGCCTTTTAATACATTCTCCAAAATATCCCAAACTAATGGATCTTTTCTGTCAACAATTTTCTTTGCAGATTTAACTGTTTTAACTACTCCACGCTCAATCATTTTACGAATGATAAACGGTTTAAATAGCTCCGCAGCCATATCTTTAGGTAAACCACACTCGTGTAGTTTCAAAGTTGGACCAACAACAATTACGGAACGTCCGGAATAATCCACACGCTTACCTAATAAGTTTTGACGGAAACGACCTTGTTTACCTTTTAATATATCTGATAATGATTTTAAAGCTCTGTTACCTTCAGTTTTAACAGCATTCACTTTACGTGAGTTGTCAAATAACGAATCAACAGCTTCTTGTAACATACGTTTTTCGTTACGTAAGATTACTTCTGGAGCTTTAATTTCCATCAATCTTTTTAAACGATTGTTACGGATGATTACACGACGGTATAAATCATTTAAATCGGAAGTTGCAAAACGACCACCTTCCAAAGGCACTAACGGACGTAATTCTGGAGGTATAACCGGAACAATTTTAACAATCATCCACTCTGGGTTATTCTCTATACGTGTTTTTGCTCCACGGAAAGCTTCTACAACCTGAAGACGTTTTAAAGCCTCATTTTTACGTTGTTGAGATGTTTCGTTTGCTGCTTGGTGACGTAAATCGTAAGATAACTGATCTAAATCTAATCTTTTCAATAAATCTTCTAACGCATCAGCACCCATTTTGGCGATGAATTTATTAGGATCTTTATCATCTAAATATTGATTTTCTTTAGGTAATTTATCTAAAATATCAAGGTATTCTTCTTCTGTTAAGAAATCCATGTAATTGATTCCTTCGTCAGCCATCATACCTGCTTGGATAACCACATATCTTTCGTAATAGATAATTAAATCTAAACGTTTTGTGGGCAATCCTAATAAATAACCGATTTTGTTAGGCAAAGATCTGAAGTACCAGATGTGCGCAACAGGAACCACCAAGTTGATGTGTCCCATACGCTCACGACGTACTTTTTTCTCGGTAACCTCTACACCGCAACGGTCACAAACGATTCCTTTATAACGGATTCTTTTGTATTTACCGCAATGGCATTCGTAATCTTTAACCGGACCAAAAATTCTTTCACAGAACAAACCATCGCGTTCAGGCTTATAAGTTCTGTAGTTAATGGTTTCCGGCTTTAACACTTCACCGCTTGATCTCTCCAAAATTGCTTCTGGAGACGATAAGCTGATGGTAATTGAAGTGAAATTACTTTTTATTTTACTATCCTTTTTGTAAGACATATTCTTTTTTAAGGTTAAAAGGCTTAAGGCTTAAGGCATAAGGCTTAAACCCTATACCTTATACCTTCAACCCATTTTAGTCTAATGTAATATCTAATCCTAATCCTCTTAGTTCGTGAACCAATACGTTGAATGATTCTGGAACACCTGGAGTTGGTAAGTTTTCGCCTTTTACGATAGCTTCATAAGTTTTAGCTCTACCTACCACATCATCAGATTTTACGGTTAAGATCTCTTGAAGGATGTTTGATGCACCAAATGCTTCTAATGCCCAAACCTCCATCTCACCAAAACGCTGACCACCAAATTGTGCTTTACCACCTAATGGTTGTTGCGTAATTAATGAGTACGGTCCGATAGAACGAGCATGCATCTTATCATCAACCATGTGACCTAATTTAAGCATGTACATAATACCTACGGTAGTATGTTGATCAAAACGCTCACCAGTTAAACCGTTGTACAGGTAAGTTCTACCAGATTCTGGCACACCTGCTTGTTTCACATAAGCCTCAACTTCGTCATGAGAAGCACCATCAAAAATTGGAGTCGCAAATTTCAACCCTAATTCTTTTCCAGCCCATCCTAAAACAGTTTCGTAAATCTGTCCTAAGTTCATACGAGAAGGTACTCCAAGTGGGTTTAACACGATATCAACTGGGGTTCCGTCTGCTAAGAAAGGCATATCTTCATCTCTTACGATACGAGCAACGATACCTTTGTTACCATGGCGGCCAGCCATTTTATCTCCAACTTTCAGCTTACGTTTTTTAGCAACATAAACTTTAGCCATTTGCACAATTCCGGACGGAAGCTCATCTCCCACACTAATTGCAAATTTATCTCTTCTGTACGCACCTAACTCTTCGTTAGTTTTTATACCGAAATTGTGCAATAAGATTTTGATTAAATCATTTTTATCATCATCAGTTGTCCATTTTGTTGGGTTGATGTGGTTATAATCTAATTCCATTAACAGCTTTTGAGTGAATTTAACACCTTTGGCTATTAACAGTTCTTTGTACACGTTATAAACGCCTTGCGAAGTTTTACCGTTTACAATGGTGAATAATTTGTCAACTAAGCTTTCGCGAAGCTCTCTTACCGCTTTTTCATGTTTGGCATCTAATTTTTCAATCAATGCTTTCTCTTCGGCTTTAGAAGTTTTCTTAGCTCTGGAGAATAATTTGGTATCAATAACTACACCTTTAATAGATGGCGGAGTTTTTAAAGATGCATCTTTAACGTCACCAGCTTTATCACCAAAGATTGCTCTCAGTAATTTTTCTTCTGGAGATGGATCAGATTCGCCTTTTGGCGTAATCTTACCGATTAAAATATCACCTTCTTGAACGTCAGCACCAACTCTTATAATTCCATTTTCATCAAGGTCTTTAGTAGCCTCTTCAGAAACGTTTGGAATATCTGGTGTTAATTCTTCTTCACCTCTTTTGGTATCACGTACTTCTAACTCAAATTCTTCAATATGAAGAGAAGTAAATATATCCTGAGAAACTACTCTTTCAGAAATTACAATCGCATCCTCAAAGTTGTATCCTTGCCAAGGCATGAAAGCAACTTTTAAGTTGATACCTAATGCTAATTCTCCGTCTTGCGTAGCATATCCCTCACAAAGCACTTGTCCCTTTTCAACTTTTTGTCCTTTTTTAACAATCGGTTTTAAGTTGATACAAGTACCTTGGTTGGTTTTCTTAAATTTAATTAAGTTGTATGATTTAGACTCACTGTCGAAAGAAACCAATCTGTCATCATCATTTCTATCATAACGGATAGTGATTTTGTTGGCATCTACATACTCAACAACACCGTTTCCTTCTGCGTTAATTAATGTTCTAGAATCACGGGCAACTCTACCTTCTAATCCTGTTCCAACAATTGGAGCTTGTGGACGCAATAAAGGCACAGCCTGACGTTGCATGTTAGATCCCATCAGGGCTCTGTTCGCATCATTGTGTTCTAAGAAAGGAATTAACGATGCTGCAATTGAAGTAATTTGGTTTGGAGCAATATCGATGTAATCTAACTTTTCAGGGTCGATTACAGGGAAGTCACCTTCGTATCTTGCTTTTACTCTGCTTTCTTCAAAAACACCGGCATCATTATATTGCGCACTTGCTTGTGCAATAGTCATTCCGTCTTCATCCTCAGCACTTAAGTAAGTAACCGGTTGATCCACCACTACCTTTCCGTCATTAACTTTACGGTAAGGTGTTTCGATAAAACCTAAGTTATTTATTTTGGCATGAACACAAAGTGAAGAAATCAAACCAATGTTTGGTCCCTCTGGAGTTTCGATTGTACATAACCTACCATAGTGAGTGTAGTGAACGTCACGAACCTCAAAACCAGCTCTCTCACGTGATAAACCACCTGGACCTAAAGCCGATAAACGACGTTTGTGCGTAATCTCTGCCAATGGATTGGTTTGATCCATAAACTGAGATAATTGGTTGGTTCCAAAGAAAGAGTTGATAACAGATGATAGCGTACGGGCATTAATTAAATCTGTTGGAGTAAACACCTCGTTGTCACGGATGTTCATACGCTCACGGATTGTTCTGGCCATACGGGCCAAACCAACACCAAACTGAGCATAAAGTTGTTCTCCTACAGTTCTTACCCTTCTGTTTGATAAATGATCAATATCGTCCACATCTTCTTTAGAGTTGATTAATTTGATCAAATATTTAACAATCGCAATAATGTCCAATTTGGTTAAAACCTTAGTTTCAACCGGAGTGTCCATTTTTAATTTACGATTGATTCTGTAACGGCCTACATCACCTAAATCGTAACGCTTATCCGAGAAGAACAAACGATCGATAATACCACGGGCAGTTTCCTCATCAGGTGGTTCGGCGTTACGTAATTGTCTATATATATGTTCTACCGCTTCTTTTTCAGAATTGGAAGTATCTTTTTGCAAGGTATTGTAGATAATTGTATAATCTCCAGAGTTACCATCTTCCTTAGAAAGGATTAAGGTTTTAACTCCAGCATCAACAATCATATCTATATGATCATCTTCCAAAATGGTTTCTCTTTCGAAAATAATCTCATTTCTGTTGATAGATACCACTTCACCTGTATCCTCATCCACAAAATCTTCAACCCATTTTTTCAGAACTCTGGCGGCAAGCTTACGACCTACATATTTTTTCAAGCCAGATTTACTAACCTTAACCTCATCAGCAAGATCAAATAGCTCTAAGATATCTTTATCAGAATCATAGCCTATTGCTCTTAAAAGCGTAGTTACAGGGAATTTTTTCTTACGATCAATGTAGGCATACATCACGTTGTTAACGTCTGTTGCGAACTCAATCCATGAACCTTTAAAAGGAATAACACGAGCAGAGTACAGTTTACTTCCGTTTGTATGACGGCTTACGCCGAAAAACACACCCGGAGAACGGTGTAATTGAGATACAATCACACGCTCTGCACCATTGATTACAAAAGTACCCTTTGGTGTCATATAAGGGATAGTTCCCAAATAAACATCCTGAACGATAGTTTCGAAATCTTCATGCTCTTCGTCATTACAAGATAAACGAAGTTTTGCCTTAAGAGGAACGCTGTAAGTTAGTCCACGCTCTATACATTCTTGAATGTCATAACGCGGTGGATCGATAAAATAATCCAGAAATTCGAGAACAAAGATGTTTCTTGAATCAGAGATCGGAAAGTTTTCAGCAAATACTTTAAATAAGCCTTCTGTATGTCGGTTATCTGAAGTTGTTTCTAGCTGAAAGAATTCCTTGAACGATTGGATTTGTACATCCAGAAAATCAGGATAATCTAACACATGCTTACTTTGAGCAAAGTTTATCCTTTGATTGCTTTTGTTTGCCAAGGGTCTTAAATTTTAGTTAAACCGAAAATTCGATTAAAAACTGAACCTATGTTCAGTATAAATTTGGTGATATACACCAAAAGCCGTAAACTCCGTCCGCCTTTTGGCGGATGGAGTTTAAGGCTATTTTGTTATTTGAGTTAAGTAAATTACTTAATCTCAACAACAGCACCAGCTTCTTCAAGCTGTTTTTTCAATGCATCAGCTTCGTCTTTAGTAACACCAGCTTTTAATTCTTTCGGTGCACCGTCAACTAAATCTTTAGCTTCTTTTAATCCAAGACCAGTTAGGTCTTTAACCAATTTAACCACAGCTAATTTTTGACCACCAGCTTCTTTCAAGATTACATCAAAAGATGTTTTCTCTTCAGCAGCAGCAACTTCGCCACCAGCAGCAGGACCAGCAACAGCAACTGCAGCAGCAGCTGGCTCGATACCATACTCGTCTTTTAAGATTTGAGCTAATTCATTAACTTCTTTAACAGTTAAGTTTACTAATTGTTCAGCAAACGATTTTAAATCCGCCATTATATTTAATTTTAAAATTTTACTATTTAATAATTTATTTCCAAACTTAAGGTGTTTGAATTAACCTTCTCTCTCTTGTAAAGTTTTGACAATTCCTGCCAATTTGTTTCCGCCAGACGATAATGCTGAAATAACATTTTTCGCCGGAGATTGTAATAATCCAATGATTTCGCCGATAAGCTCCTCTCTTGATTTAAGATTCACTAGCGCATCTAATTGGTCATCGCCTATGAAAACAGTCGAATCTACATACGCTGCTTTTAAAACTGGTTTCTCTTCTTTTCCTTTTCTCAACGATTTGATCAGCTTAGCCGGAGCGTTAGCATTGGTTGAGAACATTACAGATGAAGAACCTTTAAGAACATCGAACAAAGGAGTTACATCACCATCTAATTGCTCTAAAGCTTTTTTGATTAAGGTGTTTTTAACAACTTGTATCCCAATTTCGTTCTCGAAACATTTACGGCGAATATTATTGATTTTTGCAACCGTTAAACTAGAGGTATCAGTAATATAGAAATTACCAGATTCCTTCATTCTTTCGGCTAAAGCAGAAACAACTTCGTGTTTTTCTTCTCTTCTCATAATATTAAATTCCCGCTACTGTTTTAGTTTCAATTTCAATTCCTGGAGACATAGTTGAAGAGATATGTACACTCTTAAAATATGTTCCTTTTGCAGCTGATGGTTTCAACTTAGAAATCACTTGAAGAACTTCCAAAGCGTTTTCATAGATCTTATCAGAAGGGAAAGATACTTTACCTATTGAGCAGTGTATGATACCAGTTTTATCAACTTTAAAGTCGATTTTACCACCCTTAACATCTGTAACTGCTTGTCCCACATTCATGGTTACAGTACCTGATTTAGGATTCGGCATCAAATTACGAGGTCCTAAGATACGACCTAATTTACCTACCTTAGCCATACAGCTAGGTGTGGTAATAATAATGTCGACATCTGTCCAACCACTCTCAATCTTAGCTATATACTCATCCAAACCTACAAAATCAGCTCCTGCGGCTTTTGCTTCTTCTTCCTTATCAGGAGTTACCAAAGCTAAAACGCGAACTGTTTTACCGGTACCATGAGGTAAAGTTGCAATACCACGCACCATTTGATTGGCTTTACGTGGATCCACACCTAAACGAACATCAATATCTACTGATGAATCAAATTTGGTAGTGGTAATGTCTTTTACCAAGGCAGCTGCATCTTTTAAAGAATAAGCTTTACCGTCTTCAAGTTTGGAAAGTGCCGTTTTTTGATTTTTTGTTAATCTTGCCACTTGTCTTTTACTTATTGTGTTAATTAATTATTCCAGGGTGCATCACCTGTAACGTTTATTCCCATACTGCGGGCTGTGCCTGCAACCATCTTCATTGCTGAATCAATTGTGAAAGCATTCAAATCAGACATTTTATCCTTAGCGATAACCTCTACCTGCTCCCAAGAAATCTTGGCAACTTTTTTACGGTTAGATTCTGCCGATCCACTTTTGATGTTTGCAACTTCCATTAACTGGATTGCAACTGGTGGATTTTTGATGATAAATTCGAAAGACTTGTCTGCATAAACAGTGATTACAACAGGAAGTACTTTGCCTGCTTTATCCTGGGTACGAGCGTTGAACTGCTTACAAAATTCCATAATGTTCACACCTTTTGCTCCTAATGCAGGACCAACTGGTGGAGACGGATTTGCAGCCCCTCCCTTGATTTGTAATTTGATTAACGCACTGACTTCTTTTGCCATTTTTTATTTATTTATTTCTCAACGTTAATAATGTGGAAGCATTTGTAACATTTAAGATCTTGATTAGTATTAATATTTGAGTATAGTGTATTGCGACTGGTCGCTATACTCATTACCCTATACTCAATACTTATATTATTCTTTTTCAACCTGCATATAGTTAAGCTCAAGCGGAGTTTTACGTCCAAAAATCTTAACCATAACTTTCAGCTTTTTCTTTTCTTCGTTAACCTCTTCAATAACTCCAGAGAAACCGTTGAAAGGTCCGTCCATCACTTTGATGTTTTCACCAACGTAATAAGGAACGTTCATCATCTCGCCCTGCTCGGCCATCTCATCAACCTTACCTAAAATTCGGTTAACTTCTGCCGCTCTTAAAGGAACTGCATTACCTGCTTTATCCCCTAAAAAACCGATTACGCTATTGATAGATTTAATGATTTGTTCTAACTCTGCATTTAACGCAGTTTCAATTAAAACATATCCTGGGTAGTAGTTTCTTTCTTTTGCGATTTTTTTACCATCACGCATTTGGTAATATTTTTCCATAGGTATTAACACCTGTGGAACCAAATGTGTAAGACCCAAACGGCTTATCTCAGCATCTATATATTGCTTAACTTTCTTCTCTTTTCCACTTACCGCCCTAACAACATACCATTTCAATTGATCGCTCATGCCCTATAATTATGCGAATGATTTATACATTAACTTTAATAGATTACCTGCAGACTCATCCATTGCTAAAATAATTAAAGCAATAAGTAATGATGCAACTAAAGTGATTACTGCGCTATTCTGCAATTCACTCCAAGTTGGCCAGGTAACTTTTTCACTAAGCTCTGTATATGATTCTTTTAAGTATTCTGCAAAACCAGCCATTCTTAATTTTCTTTGCGTTAGCACGGGAACAAGGATTCGAACCCTGATCAAAGGTTTTGGAGACCTCTATTCTACCGTTGAACTATTCCCGTTTTTAATGTAAATCTTCTCAGATTTAGATTTGTTGTTAGATAAAAAATACTCAGGAACAATATTCCCGAGTACTTTTTATTTCCATTTCCTCATAAAAGGAATTGAAGATTTATTTTACAATTTCAGTTACCTGACCGGCACCTACTGTTCTACCACCTTCACGGATAGCGAAACGTAAGCCTTTTTCCATTGCGATTGCGTTGATCAATTTTACATTGATAGTAACGTTATCACCCGGCATAACCATTTCAACACCTTCTTGTAACGTAATTTCTCCTGTTACGTCTGTGGTTCTGAAATAGAATTGTGGACGGTATTTGTTAAAGAATGGAGTGTGACGTCCACCTTCTGCTTTTGACAATACGTAAACCTCAGCTTTGAAATCTGTGTGAGGAGTTACTGAACCTGGCTTACAGATAACCATACCACGACGGATATCAGTTTTCTCAATACCACGTAACAATAAACCTACGTTGTCACCAGCTTCACCTCTATCAAGAATCTTACGGAACATCTCAACACCAGTTACTGTAGATTTTAAGTTCTCAGCACCCATACCTAAGATATCAACCGGCTCACCTGAATTGATTACACCTCTTTCAATACGACCAGTAGCAACAGTACCACGACCTGTAATTGAGAAAACGTCTTCAACTGGCATTAAGAAAGGAAGATCTGTCAAACGTGGAGGAATTGGAATATAGTTATCTACAGCTTCCATTAATTCCAAGATTTTTCCAACCCATTTTGGATCACCATTCAATCCACCTAAAGCAGATCCTTGGATAACTGGGATATCATCTCCTGGAAAATCATAGAAAGATAATAACTCTCTGATTTCCATTTCAACTAATTCTAATAATTCTGGGTCATCAACCATATCCACTTTATTCATGAATACAACTAATGAAGGAACACCTACCTGGCGAGCCAATAAGATATGCTCACGAGTTTGTGGCATTGGACCATCTGTAGATGCAACAACGATAATAGCACCGTCCATTTGAGCAGCACCAGTAACCATATTTTTCACATAATCCGCGTGACCTGGACAGTCAACGTGAGCGTAGTGACGGTTAGCAGTTGAATACTCAACGTGAGCTGTGTTAATAGTGATACCTCTTTCTTTTTCTTCTGGAGCAGAGTCAATAGAAGCAAATGAACGAGCTTCTGAGAAACCAGCGTCTGCCAATACTTTTGTGATAGCTGCAGTTAATGTAGTTTTACCGTGGTCAACGTGACCGATTGTACCGATGTTAAGGTGTGGTTTACTACGGTCAAATTTTTCTTTTGCCATGATTTTATACTTATTACTAGGTTAATTTTTATTTAAATATTCTAAAATATCCTCTTGCGAGCCAAAGATGGGACTTGAACCCACGACCTCTTCCTTACCAAGGAAGTGCTCTACCGCTGAGCTACTTCGGCTTATTTTTTAGTTCATTAAGCTCAAAACAACAAAAATAGTTCACTAGTATAAAACTATTGAACTAACTTAACTTTTGTCCTCATTAATAAACTTATTTACCAATGAACTCTTATGAGCGAAAGACGAGGTTCGAACTCGCGACCTATAGCTTGGAAGGCTATCGCTCTACCAACTGAGCTACTTTCGCAATTGCAATGCAGAAGGATTGAATGAGAGAATGACCAAATATACTTCAATCATTAAAAATTCATTTCTTCGATCATTATTCCAAGTGGGGGGAGAAGGATTCGAACCTTCGAAACCGAAGTAACGGATTTACAGTCCGTCCCATTTGACCGCTCTGGAATCCCCCCATCTTTAAATCACACCCTAAAACGTAATTTAAAAGAGCCTCCTATCGGGATCGAACCAATGACCTACTGATTACAAGTCAGTTGCTCTACCAGCTGAGCTAAGGAGGCTTTTCAATATTTTAAAGAACTCGTTTCTTTAACCCTTCAACAAGTCGATTGCTTAAGGGACTGCAAAACTACGAAAATTAATATCCGAACAAAATTTTTTTGAAAAAAAAATCAATGATTTTTGAAGATCATTGATTTGCAAATAAAAGGCTTCTAACAGCCAACGAGTTATATTTATACTTCTTTTACTAAATCTTTGTGATTGCTCTCATGCGACTTAACTTTGTCTTTTTGCTTGGTAATCTGTTTTCGCAAAGACTCTATCGCTAAATCTGTTGCTTCTTCAAATGTTTTACAGGTTTCTTTTGCGAACAATGTACTCCCCGGAATCATGATTTTTATTTCTGAAGTCTTATTTGCATCCTCTGCCACATTATTAAGCTTTAAATAAACTTCACCGCCAATAATCTGGTCATAAAACAAATCTAACTTGTCTACTCTTTTTTGAATGAACGCTAATAACTTTTGATCAGCGGTGAAATGGATAGATTGAATCCCAATTTTCATGTTTCCTCCTTTTTTTAAGCTTTTGGATGAGCTTGTTTATAAATTGATTTTAACCTTTCTATTGAATTATGAGTGTAAACCTGCGTTGCCGCTAAATTAGCATGACCCAATAAATCTTTAATTGCATTAATATCTGCCCCTTTATTAAGCAAGCTTGTGGCAAATGAATGTCGTAAAATATGCGGACTTTTTTTACTTTGTGTAGAAATTATTTCTAAATATTTTCTCACTATCCTGTAAATCAATTTCGGATAAGCCACAAGTCCCTTTGTGGTTACAATTAAGGCTTCATTTTGCTCCTCAAAGCCTTGCGCTTTTTTTGCTGCTAAATAAAAATCTAGGCAATTTAATACTGATATGTTTAACGGAATGATGCGTTCTTTATTCCTTTTCCCTAAAACTTTAATGGTTTTTTCTGTAGGTAAAAAGTCGCGTTGTTTCAAGGTAAGCAATTCGTTTAATCTAATTCCGGTAGCGAAAAGCAGTTCTATAACTAACTTATCCCTAATTCCTTCGAACGTATCCGGAAAAACGTCACTATCTAACAGTGTGTCCATTTTTTCATCGCTGATAAATACCGGGAGCTTTTTAGCAACTTTTGGACTTTGTACCTTTAAAACCGGATTTTCGGTAACTACACCTTCTTTTAAAAAAAACTTGTAAAGAGAGCGGATACTTGAAATTTTCCGATTTACGGAACGGGCCTCAACTTGATTATCCATTAAAGAAATCATCCAAAGACGGATATCTTTATGAGTGGCTGTTAAAAAAGTTTGGTCAATTTGTGCTAAAAAACTTTGATATTGTGAAATATCATTTTCATAGGCTATTAATGTATGCTTAGAATACCGCTTTTCATATTGTAGATATTTTAAGAAATCTGTTAATACCATAGAAAATCCTGTTGTTTTACCCCGAAAAGTGAATATACAAATAGTTTATATATTGAGCGAAGTTTACGTTCAAAAGATTTGTAATTTAATACGTTGCTATTAATGATGAAAAACTGAAGAATTGAAAAAACACCATTTACACTTAATTATTTTTGGAGTTTCTGGAAGCGGAAAAACATCAATAGGCAAAATGCTTGCTGAAGAACTAAATGCCGAGTTTATTGAAGGTGATGACTTTCATCCAGAGACAAATATCGAAAAGATGAGAAACGGGCACCCACTTACGGATGCCGACAGATTGCCCTGGTTGCACATTCTTGAAACCGAAATTCATCGAAAAATAAAAGAGAACAAAGAATTTGTACTGAGCTGTTCCGCTTTAAAACTTGAATACCGAGAAATTTTGAGAAAAGCTGGAAACGTTATATTCTTATTTTTAGATGTCCCAGAAAGTGTTGTTGCCAACAGATTGTTAACCAGAAAAGGGCACTTTATGCCAATGTCTCTATTGCACAGCCAAATAGAAACTTTGGAACGGCCTCAACAAAAAGAAAATGATGTTATGGTTATTGATGCATCTCAACCGCCACAAAAAGTGCTTTTAGATATTTTATTTAGTCTCAGTAAAATCTCTTAAAAACATCCCTAAATAAAAAAACTGCTTACATAGCTACTAAGCGTAACTATATAAACAGTTCATATATTAATCGAGTTTAATCTAAAAAAGATTAACCTTCTTGGTTCATTCCTTGAACGTAAATGGCATGTTTTACTTCCATTCTTCTTGCTACGGATTTTTTCTCGTAAGCTTGACGGCTGCGAAGTTCTCTTAAGACACCGGTTTTCTCGAATTTCTTTTTAAAACGTTTTAACGCTCTGTCAATTGATTCGCCATCTTTTACATTGATAATAATCATTTGTTAAATACCACCTTTCTATCCCGCTTTAAAATTCTGTTGGGGTCGCAAATGTAAAACAAAAAATCTAAAAAGAAAAATTTGTAAACAGATGATATTTAAAATGTTTGCTACTCATCATAAAAACGATAGCCTACTCCTCTTACGGTTTGTAAAAAATCTGGTCGATCTGGGTTAGATTCAATCTTTTTACGAAGTCTAACGATATGCATATCCAATGTACGGGTATTAACATCAGAATTATAACCCCATACTTCCATCATTAAATCGTCTCGGCTTATTACTACATTTCTATGGTTTAAAAAGTAAAGCAGAATACGATTTTCAAGAATGGTCAATTCAATTTTTTTGTGGTTTTTTAATAAAGAATGGGTGTTTGGATGATGCTCCATGTCTCCAAATTTATTGTTATCAGTTTTACCTTGTAAATTATATTTTACCTTACTATATAACATGGCAACTAATACATCCATATTAAAAGGCTTACTTACATAATCAGAAACTCCAAACTGAAAAGCATCTATTTTATCAATATCCTGCGACTTTGCAGACATCATAATAATAACATTTTCAAAACCTTTAACTCTTAGTGTGGCACATATTTCTGAACCTTCTTTTTCTGGCAACATCCAGTCTAAAAGCACAATTTCGGGCTGTTCGGCTAAAATTAGTTGAACAGCTTCGCCGCCTTTCCCAGTTCCAACAACTTGATAACCTTCTTTTTCTAAACGATTACCTACCAAAAACCTCAGGTTTTCATCGTCTTCAATAATGGCAACTTTTATTTCTTTTTGCATATAATTATTTATCGTAAGGGAAGAGTTACTTCAAACACAGAACCTTTGCCGGGCTTACTTTTTACTTTAATACTTCCGTTCATAAAAGTAACGAGTTCTTTACAGAAAGCCAAACCTAATCCAACACTTCCTTGTTGGTTGTAACGGCTTTGTATTCTGTAAAATTTCTTAAAAATATGGTCTAGCTCACCGGCTTCAATACCTATACCCTTGTCCGTAAATGAAAATACTATATTTTTTTTTCTTTTAAATATAGATATCTTAAGGTATTTACTGCCAGTGTTTGCGTATTTATAGGCATTTTCTATCAGATTATAAAAAACGCTACTCAATAAAACGTGATCACTCTGAAATTTTGTAACATTATGAATATCTAGCTGGATATCATAATCGGCATATTTAAGTTGAAATGCGTCTATTATATTTTGCGAAAAAACTTCAAGATTTATATCCTCCTTTTTTATCGTAATAGATTTATTTTCTATCTGAGTAAAAGATAAAAGCTTGTTCATCAAATCGTTTAGCTTATCCGCTTCTTCATCTAAAATTTTCCCGTAGCGCCTTCTTTCAAAATCGCTGAGCGCTGTAGCGCTCAAAATATTATTACCTGCAATTTTTATTACTGCAACCGGAGTTTTAAACTCATGGGTGAAATTATTTATAAAATCGTACTGCAAACTAAACAGCTTTTGATTGATCTTTAAATTTCTGCTGATAAAAAACACCAGCATCAGCAGAATGCTATATACCGCTAATATGCCCAAGCCAATTGGTAAAAAACGGTGCCTCACTTCTTTATTCAAAAACGTTCTATCGCTACTTAAATATAATTTGAAATTTGCAAATGCCAAAGGCAAGGCTATTTCTGTAGTAACAAGATTTGGTTTTTCCAAAACCGAATCAAATGATAAAGGCTTTATGCTGATGTGCTGATAGATTTGTGGGTGCGTATTTTGAATAGCCAACTTATAGGGGTTAAGTTCAAAAGAAAAAACATCCTGCTCATAAAAAGGCGACGGAGGCATTTTTTCAAACATTAATTCCTTATACGCTTTAATGTCCTCTCTCCGCGGAACATTCATGTAGGTAATTTTATTATTGGAAATATTGTAAAACACGTTAAACACCTGTTCGCTGGAGAGCACTTTTGCGGTATCAGCATTAGAAATATAACTGGCAACTTTTAACCCAATTTTATTAAACTCATCGCCATTGGTTAAGGAAAGCGAACCCGGTTTTTCATTTGAAAACAAAACCCTGTTATTTTTATTGACTTTTGGGCCGTACTGGTAAAGCTTTTTTATCCCTAAAGAGAAATTAGAGGTTCTTAATCCGTCTTCCACAGGTCTGTTGCTGATCTGCGCATCGTAAAAAAGTATTCTTTCTACAAAAGGATATTTTTTAAGCACTGCATCTGCATAAGTTTCTGCGGAAGCAGAATCTAAAAAACCTTGATAAAAAGAAATCTCGGGGATTTTATTTTGAAAAAACACATTATAAGGTGCTACAGTTTTCTCGAGTACATCAACTTTTGAAGCCGAAAACTCATTTTCAATCACTTTTTTAGTAAGATTATAGCTTATGGCCAAAACAACGACCAGTAAGATGGAGATTAAAACCACGAAAGAAACAATAAGCGTAAAGTTTTTCCGATAGCTTAAAATCCGTGTTTTCATTTATTTATTCAGTTTTAAGATATTTATCTAAAAAATCGGACAATTGCTTATAAAACAGTAGCTTACTGTTATTGTTTTTAAACAATTGTGTTTCATTTTCGTTCAAGATGTAATTAACCGGTACGCCTTTTTTACGCAGTTCTTTAACAAACTGGCTGGTTTCATTAACGTTTACTTTTGGGTCTTTACCACCTTGCGCTATAAATAACGGAGTTTTTATTTTTTCAATCTGAAAAACGGGAGAAGCACTTTTCAAATAATCAATATCTGTTTCTGGGTTTCCAACTATTTCATTCAGCATTAATTTGTAGGGCTTAAAATAAGCCGGGAAACCTTTAATGTAATTAAATAAATTGATATAGCCAGAGTATGAAGCGCAACATTTATAAGTATCGGGATGTTTGACTATCTGATTTAAAGCGGAATAACCCCCAAAACCATAACCAAAAATCCCGATTTTTTGCGGATTGGCAATACCTTCGCTAATCAACCATTGCACACCATCAAAAATGTCATCCTGCATTTTGCCTCCCCACTGTTTAAACCCTGCATTTTCAAACGCTTTTCCGTATCCGGTAGAGCCTCTAAAATTCATCTGAAAAACAGCATAACCTCTGTTGGCCAAAAACTGCACTTCGGGAGAATAACCCCATACGTTTCTTTGGCTAGGTCCTTGGTGCGGCAAAATTACGCAGGGAATATTTTTTTTTGATTTGCCCAAAGGTAAGGTTAAATAGCCTTGGATAGTTAAACCATCTCTTGTTTTATAACTCACAGGCTTCATCTCACACATATTTTCCGGATTAATGGCGGAGTTAACATCAGCTATTTTTTGCAATTTTCTTTGTTGTGTTTTATAAATATAATAAGAACCCGGATCTTTATCTGTATAGGCTTTAACAACAAAATTGCGTTCTAAAGAATCTTTAGCTATAACTTCAACTTCCTGATTTGGCAGTTTCTTTAAAATGCTATCATAAATTTTCCGGTGATTTTCATCTAAAAAATGCGTCTCCCTTTTATCGTTTTCATAAATTACTGAAATGGGTTCATTTGTTAATCTGGACACCAAAACTTCAAGAATATCTGCATTTGGATTTGTATAAATTAATTTAGATTCTTTACCGTTTACACAATCAAACTCCACTAAAGCCAGTTTGTCCCTATTAAGGTTAGATAGCGCATAAATAAATCTTTTATCTTTTGTAAAACCCACAGGTTTTAATGTGTTTTTAAAATTGTTGCTAATCACAGGCATAAAAGCATCGGCACTACTTTTACGGTAATAAATTGTTTCATTTACACCATCGCCACCAACGCCTAAATTTACGTTTCCGGCTTCGTCTGCAAACCAAGAAACAATATTGCCTGGATTTTTAACAAAAAGCTTTTTTTCTCCTGTGCGGATATTTAATTGATAAACATCAAAAAATGCCTCGTCTCTCTCGTTCAGGGTAATTAAAACATTGATATGGTCATGCGCCACGGCATCCAAAATGTTTATTTTCGTATTTTCTTCACTTTTTACTGTAACGCTATTTGTCCCATCACTATTTATCAAAAAAGCGCTAAAGCTGTTTACGCTGTCCTTTTGCTTCACACACAACAACCTGTTATCCCCTACCCAATTTAGGTTGCGCACAGATGCATCTTTAAGATCAGTTACCCTAACGGAAGCGGTATCATTAACCGACCTCACAAAAACATTTAATTTACCTTTATAAAATTGTAAGAAAGCGAGTGATTTTCCGTTAGGAGAAATTTGATATTTAGATTGTTGAGCGCCGGTGAAAAATGCTTCCGCAGGCAACAATTTTACTTTTGGCCCATTACTGCAACCAAAAATTAGTAACACTAGCAGAAAATAATATTTTTTAACCAAAAAACGCATTAAGTTTATTTGTTTTAGCCAAGCGAAATCAAACGCCTAACCCATGTAACTTCAATCCAAATTAAGTATTAAAACAGGATTTAAGCCGATAAAAAGGGTAACATTTAGAATACATGACAAAAATGACATTTCGATATTAACAAGTATAAATTTCTATTTTAGCATTAATGACCAAACGTTTTAAAATTTTAAGCAGCTTTATTTTTTTATTATTTCACTTTTTTGCTGTAAAGGGACAAAACCAAGTAAACGACTTGGCTTTAGCTCGGCAATTTTATAATATTGGCGAATATGATAAATCTTTAACGATCTATCAAAAACTATATGAAAGCAAAGGCGGAAACGAACTGTATTTTGAAGAATATTTCAATAATCTGTTAAAGTCGAAAAAGTATGATACCGCCGAGAAACTGATCAATAAAAAAGTTAAAGAGAACTTTAAATACGGAATTGAGCTGGGCCAGCTTTATCTGGAAAAAGGCGATGTGGAAAAGGCCAACAAAGTATTTGACGAAGTTTTAAACAAAATGCCAAAAGATGAGTTTACGATAACCGATGTTGCAAACTCTTTTTACGCCATTGGCAATTACGATTTTGCGATTAAAACTTTTACAACGGGCAGAAAACTCTTAAAAGATGAAACCGCTTTCAGTTATGAGCTCATTAACTTATATCGCTTCAAAAAACAAAAAACTGAGCTAACTACTGAGATTTTAAATATTTTAAGTTGGCAACCCGATTTTTTAGCGAGTGCAAAAAGCAGTTTAGCCAGAACTTATGAAAGCAATGATGATTACGATATTTTAAAATCACTAGTGCTTAAAAAAATACAGAAAGATCCCCAAAACACCACCTATATAAATTTGTTGGCTTGGGTATATCTCCAACAAAAACAGTATGATTTTGCATTGGCACAATTGATTGCGTTAGATAAACGTACCAGCGATAATGGCGGTTACGTATTTAACTTAGCCAATATATTGGTAGAAAATAAAGCTTATACCACTGCTGAAAAAGCTTATGATTATTTACTAACTAAGCCCAAAAACTCGCCCTATTACATTGCTTCAAAAGTGGCAATGTTACAGATCAAAAATCAGCAGGTGATTGATGGGAATTACTCGCAACAGCAAATTGAGCAGTTAAGTACTGATTATGAAATACTTTTAAACGAATACGGAGAAAACGCACAAACCGCATTTGCGATTAGAGCTTTAGCCAATTTAAAAGCTTTTTATCTGAATAAAACCGATGAAGCCAGCAGCTTATTGGAGAAAGCGCTCCATCTGCCGGGAATTAGTTCCGCTGTTTCCGCTGACATCAAACTCGATTTAGCAACTATTTACATTTTGAACAACCAACCTTGGGATGCGGCGCTTTTGTACGGGCAGGTAGAAAAAAGTTTTAAGGACCATCCCATTGGGCAAGAAGCGAAATTTAAAAACGCCAAACTTTCATTTTATAACGGAGATTTTAATTGGGCAAAAGCGCAATTGGATGTTTTAAAAGCTTCCACATCGCAATTAATTGCCAATGACGCACTTGATTTAAGCTTGTTGATTCAGGATGATTTGGCCGTTGACAGTACAGGAAATGCGCTAAAACTATATGCTAAAGCAGATTTGCTAACTTTTAAAAACAAACCAGAAATAGCTATAAAAACTTTAGACAGCTTAACTCAGCTATATCCGCAATCTACCCTATTTGATGATGTTTTAATGCTAAAAGGAAATATTTACATTAAAGAACATCAATACCAAAAGGCAATAGAAAATTTTAATGAAATTTTATCCAAATACCCAAACAGCATTTGGGCTGACGATGCACTTTTTAAACTAGCCGTATTAGAAGAAGACGATTTGAAAGATTTAGCAAGCGCAAAAAAACATTACGAACAGTTAATTAATCAGTACCCGGGAAGCCTTTATTTAATAGAAGCTCGTAAAAGATTCAGAAATTTAAGAGGCGATGCCTTGTAATAAAAAGCCGTTGATTAACTTAGCGCCATGATTATTTATAACGTAACTACCATTATTGAAGATGATGTACACGAAGAGTATATTCAATACATGAAAAACATACACATGCCCCAAGTTATGGCAACCGGAAAATTTATTGATTGCCACCTTTTAAAACTTAGCGAACCGATTAATGAAGGCATTACCTATTGTGCGCAATACGTTACAGATGAAGCCGATAAATTAACTGATTATCGTGAGAATTATTCACCAAAGCTTCAAGATGATATTCAACTGAAGTTTGCCAATAAACTTGTCTCTTTTAGAAGTGTTTTAGAAAAAGTTTAGATGAATGTTATAGAAACCCCTATTAAAGATTTGCTGATTATTGAACCAAAAATTTGGAGAGATGACAGAGGTTATTTTTTTGAAAGTTACAACAAAGAAGCTTT
This sequence comes from uncultured Pedobacter sp., assembly GCF_946480185.1. The sequence continues at coordinate 25,998 of NZ_CAMLIG010000007.1, forward strand.
TAAAAAAATTGGGATAACCGCAGAGTTTGTACAAGACAATCAATCTTATTCTCATAAAAACGCATTACGCGGACTACATGCGCAAGCACATCCTTACGCACAGGGCAAATTGGTAAGGGTAATACAAGGAAAAGTTTTGGATGTTGCTGTTGATATTAGAAAACAATCCGCTACTTACGGACAGCATTTTAGTATTGAACTAAGTGGCGAAAACAAAAAAATGTTTTATGTTCCGCCCGGTTTTTTACATGGTTTTGTGACTTTAGAAAATGAAACCATTTTCAATTATAAATGCACTGGTTTATTCCAAAAGGACGCTGAGATTGGGGCAATTTGGAATGATCAGGATTTGGCGATTGATTGGGGAATAAACCCGATAGATGCTATCGTTTCTGAAAAAGATGCATTATTGCCTCCTTTTTCTACTATTAACAGTCCCTTTTAAATTTTAAAAATGGCGCTAAACCAAAAAACCTTAAGATTAAATAAAGCCATTAGCGATACTGGTTTTTGTTCGAGACGCGAAGCTGACAAAGCCATCGAGGAATGCAGAGTAACAATTAACGGCCGGGAAGCTTCTTTGGGTGATAAAGTAAGCATTAGCGACGATGTTAGAATTGACGGCAGACGCGTACGGTTCAAAGATGAAGGCGATTCTATTTATATTGCATTTAACAAACCTAAAGGCGTTACCTGCACTACTGAAAGGCATGTGGAAGGTAATATTATAGATTATATCGGTCATCCAAGGCGTATTTTCCCTATCGGGAGGTTAGACAAGTTATCTGAAGGTTTGATATTTTTAACCAGCGACGGCGATATTGTAAACAAAGTTTTAAGAGCCGGAAATAACCATGAAAAAGAATATGTAGTTACGGTTAACAAACCTATAGATATTGATTTTTTAAGAAAAATGGGCAACGGTGTACCAATTATGGATACGGTAACCCAAAAATGTTTGGTTAAAAAGGAGGGTGAAAAGGTGTTTAACATCACTTTAACACAAGGTTTAAACCGCCAAATCCGTAAAATGTGCGAATACTTGAATTACGAAGTTGTCAGACTTAAGCGTGTTCGAGTGATGAATATCACCACCAAAAACATACCTGTTGGCACTTGGCGCAACTTAACAAAAGAGGAAGTATCGCAAATTATGGGTTTGGTATCTAAATCAAGCAAAACAGAAGAAGCTTCTAAAGGGGATGTTGGCGAGCGTAAAGTGAGCAAAAAGAAAAATAAATATATCTAGATAATTCTTTGATCTGTCAAAGATAACATTCAGATTATCTTCAGTTTCTTCAGCTAATTTTGTTAAAAAAGCTGAACTAATGAAGAAATTACTGACGACCCTAATTTTAAGTATTTCAACCTCTTTGTTATTTTCTCAACAACTCACTACTGAAAATCAAGATTCTAAACCTTCTCCAAATTCATCAAGTCTATCTCAATCATACTATAAACTACCAACAAAAAAAGGCTTATACATTCCATTAATATTAACCACTTATGGACTTAGCAGTCTGATCAGTTCCGATGTGAGGAATGTAAACTACTCCATTAGAGAAGAAATTTTGGAAAATGATCCTCATTTTAAAACCAGTTTCGACAATTATTTACAATATTTACCGGCCGCTACCACTTTTGCATTAAAATTTGGAGGAGAAAAAAGTGCTCACGGGATGTGGTCTTCTTTGAAGATTTACGCTACATCTAGTATATTATTAGCGGGGACTGTTTATGCTTTAAAAACAGTTACTCATGAGCAAAGACCGGATGGCAGCGCCTACAATTCCCTACCTTCTGGGCATACAGCTACTGCTTTTGCCGCAGCGGAGTTTATGCACCAGGAGTTTAAAACCACAGTCCCTTTGATAAGTTATGCTGGCTATTTGGCGGCATCAACAACTGGCACTTTAAGAATGTTAAACAACAGACACTATTTTAGTGATGTTTTGGCTGGTGCGGGTATTGGTATTTTAACTACCAAAGCGGCCTATTGGTTAAATGAAAAGCTTTTTGAAAAGCCTAAACCTAAAGTTCAATTTCCATATTAACGAATTCCTTTTTCGGGTAATCCACTATTTACTTCTTTTTTTGGCTTAATATTAGTTGCGTTAGGCGGATAAAGCAAGGCTTTTGCGCATTGGAATGTGCGCAGAAAAGCCTGTTCTTTTTATGATTTTTCATTAGTATATATTTTGTTTAATGACTGCTTCATCATAAAAAAACCGTAGCGGAGCGGAGTGTGGCATACGCCGACCTTTAGGTAACGCCCTTAAAAAAAGCTGAAAGTATAAAACCAAGGCTACTATTATAACGAACATATTCTTTAATTAGGAATTGAAATTAAAACTTAAAGATGAACGAATGAACTTAGCGGAAAAATACCTAGCCATAAGAAAATATACCGAAACCATTTGCGAACCTTTGCAAACCGAAGATTATGTAGTGCAACCCGTGGCAGATGTTAGTCCGCCGAAATGGCATTTAGGGCATACGACCTGGTTCTTTGAAACTTTTATTTTGAAACCTAACGCTACAGAATACCAAGTTTTTGATGAGAATTACAACTTTGTTTTTAACAGCTATTACGAAAGCGTGGGTGCAAGGGTAATCCGTACAGATCGTGGAAATTTAAGTAGGCCAACAGTACAGGATATTTACAAATATCGGGCTTATGTTGATGAGGCTATGGAACGCTTTTTAGCTTGCGAAATTTCTGAGGAAGTGCGTGAACTGTTGGAACTGGGCCTAAACCACGAGCAACAGCACCAAGAATTATTATGTTATGATATTAAATATATTTTAGGGCATAACCCTTTATTCCCTGCTTATTCATTAAAAAATATTGAGCGTAATTTAACTGAAAACGAGATCGGTTTTGTAAGCGTAAAAGAAGGTGTATATGAGATTGGTTATAGCGGCGATGAGTTTTGTTTTGATAATGAATTAGGCCGACATAAAGTTTACATTAATGATTTCGAGATTTCTAAAAGCTTAGTCAGCAATGCCGAATATTTAGAATTTATAGAACAAGGCGGTTATCAGGATTTTAAATTTTGGCATTCACAAGGCTGGGAATGGGTTAAAAACAACGATATAAAAGCACCGTTATATTGGCATAAAGTTGATGGAAAATGGCTTCGTTACAATTTAACAGGATTAAACCCAATTAAAATGGACGAACCGGTTTGCCACATCAGCTTTTATGAAGCAGCTGCTTTTGCTGCATTTAAACAAATGCGCATACCTACGGAATTTGAATGGGAAGTTGCTTCTTTACAATTAAATTGGGGCAAGCTTTGGGAATGGACAGAAAGTGCATACCTACCCTACCCTAATTTCGCGAAAGCGCCCGGCGCAATTGGTGAATACAACGGAAAATTTATGGTAAACCAAAAAGTTTTACGAGGCGCTTCTGTAGCAACATCTCCGGGACATCAGCGAAACACCTATCGTAATTTCTTTTATCCGCATTTGCGATGGATGTATAGCGGAATTAGGCTGGTGAAATAAGCATCAAGCTTAAAGCAGAAAGCTTAAGGCAGAAATGGGCATAAAAAAGACCGGTTCTAACCGGTCTTTTTTATGCTGTAATTTGCTCGTTTTATATTCTTTTATACTAGGTTTTAGCTTTCTGCCTTCAGCTTATAGCCTAAGAAAATTATTTTCTTTGTGGGGTTTCTAACAATTTAAAGAACTGATCCAATTGTGGCAAAATTACAATACGGGTTCGTCTATTGGCAGCTTTACCTTCTGCGGTATCGTTAGAGGTTACCGGAACATATTCGCTTCTACCGGCGGCAGTCATTCTAGCTGGTGGAATGTTGTATTGATCTTGCAAAATTCTCACTACGGAAGTCGCTCTTTTAACACTTAAATCCCAGTTATCCAAAAGCACACCATTTGATTTGTACGGAACGTTATCAGTATGGCCTTCAACCATAAACTCAATATCCGGTTGGTTCATTAATACTTTAGCAACTTTACCTAACACAGTTTTTGCACCTTCGTTCACGGTATAGCTTCCGCTTTTAAATAAAAGTTTGTCAGAAATATCAATATACACCACACCTTTATCCACTTTAATATTGATGTCTTTATCGTCCATATTCCCAATTGCGCCTTTCAGGTTCATCACTAAAGCCATATTTAACGAATCTTTTCTGGCAATGGCCGATTGCAAATCTCTGATATAACTATCTTTTGCACCTATGTTTTCTAAAGATTTGTTGATGCTTTCCGCCTGTTTCCCACTAATAACAGAAAGGTCTTTCAGTTGATTTACCATCACGTTATTGGTACTTTTGATAGTCGAAAGCTGATCGTTAAGGTTTTTAATACGCATTTCATAATCAGAAGTACTGCTTTTTTTAGCGTTTTCACATGCCATTAACTGGTTCTGCAAATCTCTGTAAAGACTGTCAAGCCTTCTGTTTTCAACCTGTGCCTCTCTTAATTTTCTTGGCGCAGAACAGGATGCCATCATTAACGCAACTCCTGTAATTGCTAATACTGCTTTAACTTTCATAATGCCTATTTTAATTTAACCAATGAGTTTTAAATCATAATTGCAATTACTATGCAATTTGCTACAGTGCTTAATTTTTGGATTTTAAGTTGAGTTTACTGACCTATATTCTAGACTATTTCTTATATTCAACAAAGGCTTCATCCTGGCAACACTATAACCATTGTTCGGCAGATTAAACTACAGGATGATGCGTTTGATGGTGATACTTTGTTACATACTTTAAAAGTTAACTACGCAATTTTGGCAAGTGGATAAGTGCATCCAACTGCTTCCTAACTTTAAACATTCCTAACAGCAAACAAAATTCTGTAAATCAAATTTTATAGCTCTTTTTTGTTTTATGAAATATCACAAGATATTTATCGCATAATTCGATTAAGTAATTAGTGAGTATTTCGAAAGTAAAATAAAAAAGGGCCCTTACCAGAATCATCTTAAAGGAATGTAAAACAATATGTTATAAACATCTTGATTTGAAATGCTACAGGTGTAAATCTTTAAAATTATGTTGTTATGCTATCTAATTTTCAGGTGCTTTTCTACTTAAAACTATTCTTCAGAGTTAAGGCGTTATAAAGTTATTTGTGACACAAAAGAACATCTTATCGATTGCAGGAACGGAAACATCCCTGATTTGTAAATTCTATTATAGTTTCAAATTATTTCTGTAATCGGCTAACGCGGTAAAATAACATTAAAAAATACTCATACAGTTTAACCATATAAAAATCTTAATGTTTAAATTCGTAAATATTAAAAGAAATTAAGCTATGATTCGATCCAACAAAATCAACTTTTTTTTACGCCTAGCATTTATCTTGATTATCTGTTTGGCATTTAAAGATTACGGAAACAATATCAGTGTATTTAAAGCAGATGCTGATAATGCTAACCTGAAACTGCCTAAGGGTTTTGGCGCCGCAGTTGTTGCTAATAAAGCGGGCAGAGCAAGACATATTGCAATAACTAAAAATGGAAGCTTCTATGTTAAAACCCAGAATTTAGTTAACGGAAAGGGGATTTTATATTATACTGACGAGAATAAGGATGGTAAATATGAGCTGGCATCATCTTTTGGAAATTATACTGGGACTGGCATTACCATTAAAAATGGGTATCTATATGCTTCGTCAGATTTGGAAGTTTTTAGGTATAAACTCAATGATAAAGATGAAGTTATTGATACCGCCAAAGCAGAAAGAATTATTTATGGCCTAAAGGCGGGCAGGCAGCATCAAACAAAATCTATTGTTTTAGATGATGATAATAATATTTATGTAAACATTGGTGCTTACTCTAACTCATGCCAGATTAGAGATAGAGGACTAGAATCTAAGGGTATTGAAAATTGCCCTATTCTTGATTCGGCAGGTGGTATATGGCAGTTTAAGGCCAACCGACTGAACCAAACTTATAAAGATGGTGTTAGATATGCTACCGGTTTAAGAAATGTAATGGGGCTTGATTGGAACAGCACCAACCAAACGCTTTATGTTACCCAACATGGCAGAGACAATTTAAATTCCTCATGGCCAAAGTTATACACCACAAAAGAGTCTGCCGAATTACCTGCAGAAACAATGTATATGATTAAAAAAGGTGATAATGCCGGCTGGCCTTACATTTATTACGATCCTTTCTTGAAAAAGAAGATGATAGCTCCGGAGTATGGCGGTGATGGTAAAACCGAAAGTAAAGGAAATTATATCGATCCGATTATTGATTTCCCTGCTCACATGGCACCTAATGCATTGCTTTTTTATACTGGCAACATGTTTCCCGAAAGATACAAAAATGGTGCTTTTATTGCCTTCCATGGTTCGTGGAACAGGGCTCCAGAAAAACAGGCAGGTTATTTTGTAGTATTTGTTCCGTTTAAAGATGGTAAGCCCTCAGGTAAATGGGAAGTTTTTGCAGATAATTTCTCTGGTAAGGCTGAAATTGACTCCCCGAGGGAAGCTGAACACCGACCTTGTGGTTTAGCGCAAGCACCGGATGGCTCTTTGTTTGTAACAGATGACTCTAAAGGAACCATTTACAGAATAGGGTATCATAAAAACTAAAAACAACATGAAAAAAACAGCATTTATTTGCTTAATTATATTAGCATCTGCTTTTGCATTAAAAGCACAAACTACCAAAAAGCCCGTTGCCAAGCCTTCTGTTAATCCAAAATTAGAGAAAGGGAAAGCTGCCTATATGCAATATTGTATAGCTTGCCACCAGGCAGACGGAGGAGGAGTAATGGGCTTAAATCCTCCATTAATTAAAACTACTTATGTTTTAGGCGACCCGAAGAGGATGATTAATATTGTTTTAAAAGGATTTAACCAGGAAATTGAAATAGATGGTGATACTTATGCAAACCCTATGCCTGCACTTAACTCTTTAACTGACCAGCAGGTGGCCGATATATTAAGCTATGTAAGAAACAGCTTTGGCAATAAAGCCAGTATGATCACACCGAGCCAGGTAAAAGCGGTTAGGGCTGCTAAATAATAAGAAGGCAATTGAAAAAAGATTCAATTGCCTTCTTATTACTTTTTAATACTTAAAGGATTAATTAACAATCAATTCTCTTAATTCGCTTGCCGGATAGTATTGAGTATTACCTTCATGAAAAGCTAAAATTAGAGTTTTGCCTGACCCAACAATATGTACTTTCCCATCTGCTGTGATGGTTGCTACAGACAAATCGGAACTGCGGTAAATCAAGGGTAAACCAGCATTGGATTTTGCGCCGGCATCAAAATCAGCGTCGCCTACCTTTTTTGCCTCTAATGAAGGATAATTAATGATAATTAATGGTTTGTGTAGCCTTTTCATATATTTTTCCGCCTTTATCTTTAAAATGCTGTACGTTTCTCCATACTACTTTAGGGCTTTCATGTCCATCTTTAACTGTACCGTAAACCCCGTATTTATGATAGTTCCCGTTAAAATTGTTAATTGCCTTTTCACTATCCTCATGCTCGAAAACCTTCTTATCGTTTAAATAAACTATAAATTTATTGCCCACATCTTCCTGCAAGTGGATTACATTTACTTTCACTTCCTTACCATAAACGTTATCCATCAATTTTACTCCGCTCACATTTCCACAATTTACCGTTATGGTTCCGTTATTTGCATGGAAACCTCTCATCATAAACTGAGTAGCACCTTCTTCACTTCCCCATATCTGCATCAGACACTCATCATCAAGAGGCGGATAAATAGTTACATAACCTTCAAACTGCCGGGCTCCAAACTCGTATTCATTAATCAGTCTTATTTCTGCCCGGTTTGATTTTTTATCGTACAACTGAAAGGTTTCTGTTTTATCTTTTTCATTATAGGTGTAACTGGCGTTTTTACCTACGGAGGTTTGTAGTTCTTGGTATGGAGTCCAGTCGTACATCATGTGTTTGCCTATCTCGTTACACAGATGTATTTTCTTTTTTGGCTGATAGCTTTCCCAGGTGATACGATCTACGGGTTGTTGCGCAACGAGCTGCGATGATAAGATCACTAAACAGATTATTAAATTTAATTTTATCATAACGAAAAATTGAAGGGTTTTGGTTCCGAGTTATAGGTGTTTACAAGTCCTATGTTGTAAGCGTTAACCAACTTTAAGGGTTTGTGAATTGCTTATGAAGCAGTTTTGCCACACTATATCTTAATTTTAAACGAATACATTATTTGCTGTTCTTTTGGTATTTTGTTGAGGAATTTTTCGGGTACGGTGATCACTAATCCGGTTTTCTTTTTATATCTCCATTTTAAAGGCTCGTTTATACCAAGTAAATAAATTTGGGAGTCTTCTAGGGGCTGTACTGTTTTTAGTTGAAGTTGTTTTTTAGGCCAGTTAAAACTGTGCACATAAACAATTTTATTGTCTTTTGAGCGTGTAAATCTAATACCATCCCCCTCATGCCAGTTTTCTCCGTCTCTAGCTCTTGTTCCGTAAATGGCTTCTCCGTTGGTTTTTAACCATCTGCCTGTTTGTCTTAACTGGGCTTCTGCGGTTGGGCTAAATTTACCCTCACCATCCGGCCCTATCCCTACCATAAAATTCCCTCCTTTTGCCGCACAATCTACAATATTTTGCACCACCCATTTCGCACCTTTATGTTGTACCGGGTCATCCTCGTAAGAAAAGGTACGTCCTAACGGATAAATAACAAACCAGGGTGCTTTTGTATTCTCTTTATCCCCCGGAACAAATCCTTCAGGTGTATAATAATCGCCGTAGTTTCCTATGCCTCTGGCTCTAAACATCACATTAGGTTGGATTTTTCTCAACGCTATCATGGTTTCTCTTAACTTAGGCCATACTGCTGGCCCAAACCACATATCCAGACAAATCATATCTATCTTACCGTAATTGGTTAAAAGCTCTTCTAATTGGGTTCGGTGTCTGGTCATCATCCTTTCCACTTCAGCCGGAGTGGGATCAGGAGCCATAATTGGCCCATTACTGCCATAATGTGATTCTATTGCGCCTTCGGGTTGGTAATCCTTACCCCGTACTGCTAATGTTGCTGACGAAGGCACTTGTAGTGGATGCCAAACATAGGGACGGAAATCGGCATCAAACCAATCCGGGTTTGAGTAATAAAGGTCAATCTTAATGTCCCTCTTTCTAGCCGCATCTGTTAATTCTTTAACAATATCGCGTTTGAAAGGTGTTTCCATAACGCTATAAGCAACATCAGTATCTTCTATCACTGGCCCGCCGGGAGCTAAATAATTTATGCGCTTTTTTACCCTGGTTTTAGTATCAAACAAAGAAAAACCCTCATGGTGTTTTGTAGTAAAAGCAAACATCTTGATGCCACTTTCTTTAAAAAAGTTCATCCAGCTATCTGCATTAAAATCTTTGGGATTCCAGGTTTTGTACAGATCTACGTATTTTTGCTTGTCTGCATTACTAAGCTTTAGAAATGGCCAGGATTCTTTCTCTTGCTTAATCATAGAATACAGGCCCCAATGTATTCTCACGCCAAACTTAATGTCGTTAAAATCTTCATAAGCCTGAGGGGACGCCCAGGTGTACTCTGGCACAGGTTCTTCTTCTATATAACCGCTGGTATAGTTGTATTGCCTATCACTTTTAGGCAGATGATGCTTTACATTTTCATCTTTGGTTTTGACTTGTGAAAATGTTTTTAGAAATAAAACTAACGTAAAACCTAGTGCTAAAAAATGCGACTTTTTCATAGATGTGGTTATTTATCGTAAAAACTTATTGTGAACTGGACATGGTACTTGAGCTAATTTAAATTGCTGGTTCCATAATAAAGTTAATTTATGAGGCTTTAGATAGCTAACTATTTAATATTTCCGAATCTTAGGTCTTCGGGCTTTTTACTGGTATTTAAGAATTGAAAAATGGTTGAAGGTCCCAGATTATTAGGAGCAATCCACTCTTTTAAAGCCCATACGACCTTTTTATCTGGTGTGATTTCCAAAAACTGAACAGGCAAATTTACTGGTGCAATGCTGTACTTTTTCCATTGGTTGTACCAATTATTGATTAAGGTATTTCCATTAGGAAGGCGGTAAGCCATTTGTAGTCCATAAAGACTATAATCGGCCAGGTCACTAGGTTTAAACTCCCAAATTATTTCGCCATTTCTGCTAATCTCACGGATGTAATTTTTGTTACAAACTGCCAGTAGATTTCCGTTAGGAAGTTCTTCCACGGACCAAGGCGAAGGAAAATCGACGCTAAATAAGATTTTACCATTATAATCATACTCTATAATTTTATTTAAATCCATGTGAGCCACCAGATAGGTGCCTCTATCAGTTAGTCTGGCATGCCTGAACTGCGTATGTGCCCTGGAGGTATCGCCCACCTGTAACGCAAATTCTCTTACATATTTTCCTGTTTTAATATTTACTACCCTTACTTTTGGTTTACTAGAGTTTTCTATAAAAATCACATGGTTGTTGCCAATAGGTTGCGCTGTGTGTATTTCAGTTCCGGCCGGGCAGTTTAAGTTCCAAATTACTTTTTTATCCTTATTTATCACCGTTAAGCCATGTTGATGCGCAAATACAACATTACCGTTAGACATTAAAACTGCATCACTTATTTCTCCTCTTCCGGTTGAGTCTAAATATGACCAAGCTATTTTTCCGTCTTTAACGATATACATATTGCGGTATTTTTGCTCACCTGCATAAAAAAAATCGTATTGCATCAAACCTTTTCCGGGTAAGGGCGATGGAGATGTTGGTTTAACGATAACTTCTTGCCCAACCGCAAAAAAACCTTTTAAAATAATAATTACGCCTAGTAAATATTTCATGTTACTTAGACCGCTTACTAGACGATGACTTACCTGGAACATAATCTTTAACAGGATGTGCTACAATAACGCCTTTATCATCAGGGGTCATACAGGCTAAAAAGTAAGCTTTTACCACACCATTCTCGGTATATACAAATGGTCGCTCAACCCTTTTAAATTTCTCTTTTGAACCATCATCATAAGTTATTTCATTGGTATTTATGGGTTCTTTGCTAACAAGCAGGTAGTTGATTCCATCCTTTGAATAATATTGCACACCCGCTTTATTTCTTCCGGTTGCTACACCGCCAAAGTCGGTACAGATAACGTTGTACTGGTTATCTGCCCACCAGATGGTTGGGTCCTCAAGTTCGTAGTTGTTTGGAAGAAGATTTACCTTATCCGGGGCTAAATTGGTATACGGACCTTTATAAGTAGGTGCTTCTGCGGCTCTTGCTGTTCTAACCTGCTTGTCGCCTATTTTTACTGATAGACGACCGAATACGTAAACACTGCCATCAGGCCTAACCAATGGAGCGGGATTACTGAAACTGATCATTTTCTCTGACCTAGTCCAGGGACCAGTAATTTTGTCTGATTCGGCATAGCCCGTTTCATTTGCAGAAGATATGTAGAACAATAGAAATTTATTTCCTGCTTTTACTATTTTTGGGTTATGTACACGATCATTATCCCATTGACCCTCTCTTTTTTCTAAAACTACTTCGGCAAACTCATAGGGTCCCAAAAGATTTTTTGAGGTAGCTCTTATGCAGAACGATTTAGATGTCCAGCTAGCCATACCACCCTCTGCAGGCCAGGCAGATGCAAACATATGATAGGTATCACCAACTTTAATTACAGATGGGCACCATAAAAAGTACTGACTTAATTTTAAGCCACCGTTTTTCTTTGCGGGTTGAATGAAGTTTTTAATACTCTCGAAAGGAGCCACTTCCTGTGCTTTTATTTGATGTGTGAGTAAAATAAAACAAATGAATAAGGAGGCTTTTAAAAATTTATTTAGCGATGGATTATAGTTTAACATACTTGATTATTTTATAGTTTCTAATTCTTTTTTTATTCCTTTGATTTTGTTATTTGCCACACTAATCTTAGCATCAGTATTACCCTCTACTCTTACAAGTGCTTTTGCCTGACCTTCGCTCCTAATATTAGAGATGGATGCACTTTCTACTTCCTCTAACCTGATAACTGCTTCCATATCCCTAAAAGTTGGCAAATCAGCGTTGGTGATTTTTATGTCTTTACCATCTTCAACGATTATTGCAGGGCGCATATCTGAGCTATCCAAGGTAAACTTGATACGGTTTAATGTTAAGCCCGCCACATGTCTGGCCCATATCCCGTATGCAGGTATAGTTGGTCCAAATGTGCTTACTTCGGGATATTTATTTTCAGCTTCTGGAACCTGGTGCCGGGAATTTGCAACTGTTCCTCGGCCTGCTAACGTGATTTCTACATTGTCAAGTGTTAAATTTGTAATAGGATGGTTAGGGACTCCCGTAATCAAAACCCCGGTTGGAGGATTAAGTTGTGCCGGAAAAGCAGCTTTGGCCTTTACATTACGGATGGTGACGTTCTCTATAACACCGGTTGCTTGTTGGGTATCGGTATCTTTTCTAAAAACATTTAATCTGGAACCTAAACGTACCATAATGGGCGTACGTACATTGTTCATTACGATATTTGATATATCAATATTCCTGATCTGGGCACCATCTACACTATGTATTTTGATCCCTCCGTTTCGGGTATCATAAATATAGATGTAGGATATCTTAATATTTTCGAAAGGCGCCATTGACTCGGTTCCAAACTTTATGCCTGCATGGTTACTCGTTATCCTTATATCTTTAATGGTGATATTTTTACATGCCATTTTACTCCAGGTTGTTTTAAAACAAATGGCATCATCACCTGTATCAATATCGCAATTGCTTATATTAACATCCTGAGAACAATCTATATCAAAACCATCGTTATTTCCCAGTCCTTTACTTTTTAAGGTCACTCCTGCTATATCAACACCTTGGCAGGCAAAGAAATGAGCAGTCCATGCTGTTGAATTTAAAAGCTTGATGCCGTCTAAAACGACTTTTTTACTGCGTACAAATCTTACTAAGAAAGGTCTTTTACCCCTACCGCCAGAGGTCAGCACATCTTTCCCTCTTCCATTAATAGTGCCTTCGCCAGTTATGCCAACATTTGTTGCATCTACGGCTCCTACAAAACAGTATCCCATTAACGCTCCGTTACCGGTTTTAAAAGCATCCACTATTTGATAATCGGCAATGTTTTTACTTCCTAAAAGTTCTGCTTTTTCGGAAAGTTGTAAAGTAATGTTGTCTTTTAACAAAATAGTGCCGGATACGTACTGACCTGCGGGGAAGTATAAAATTGCGCCTCCTTCTTTACTGTATTTATCAATTAACCTTTGTATGGCATTGGTGTTGACAACGTTGGTATCTGATACTACGCCATATTTAGTTACATCGATAGTTTTATCGGCCTTTGCTATCTTTGGTGTTGCTGATAATAAAATAAGTACAAAGCTTATTATCTGATAAATTTTCTTGATCATTATATATTGATTTTATTCTAATATTAAATCCCACGTATCACGACTTTTATCGTCTAATTTGATTTTAAATGCTAAAGCATATTTGCTTTTTATTTTATCCGGTAAGGTGACCTGAAGTGCGTTGCTTGTTTGTTGCCAACTTAATTTTTCTGAATTGCCCAATAATTCCACCCCCTCTACTTTGTTGGCTAAAGTAAGTGTAGACGACAAAGATTTGATATTAACCTGTTTATCAGTAGGAATTTTTAAAACAAAAGCATACAAATAGCCACCTTTAGTTGTAAACCTAATGTCTTCTGGCGTATAAGGTTTAGTTTGTTCTTGAAAGGCTCCAGAGGTGACCTTTGTTGGCCCTTCTCCGTAAACCATCCATGGCCGACTTCCATAGATTCCTTCTCCGTTAATTTTTAACCACTCACCAAGTTGTTTAAGAACTGATACTTGATTTTGGGGCAAAGTTCCATCGCCCTTTAATCCTACATTTAACAATAAATTACCGTTTTTACTTACAATGTCAATTAAATTTCCGACTAAAACATCGGGGGTAAACTGTGGATCTGTTTTTCTGTAAAACCAGCCGCCCGATAAATCTGTATCTGTTTGCCAAGGCAATCGTTGCAGGGCATCAGCCTGCCCTCTTTCAATATCCCACACAAAAGCTCTTTTATCTGGGCCGTGTTTAAGGTTGAGCACTGCTTCCAACTTTCCATTGTGCTTTTCGATATTACTATTATAAAAATGAGAAACAAGGTCTAACCCATAAGTCATCCCTTTGTTAATACCTGGCAGTGAACCGTCAAAGTATAAAAGATCTGGTTGGTATTTATCTACGAGTTCCAACGTTCTGTTATACCACACCTTCATCCACTTCTCATCGTTCATATAATCCAGACTGTAGTTGCTGTTATAGAAATCAGCATATTTGGGGTCGGCACCGTCAAATTTTCTGGATGTTTGAAAAAAAGAGGCAACTCTATCTAAATGTGACGAAACTCCGAATCTCATTCCTTGTCGCTCGGCGGCGTCTTTCCAGCCTTTAATAATATCTTTTTTAGGACCCATTTTTACAGAATTCCAGCGGTGTTGTGAATCGTACATATCAAAATTATCATGATGTACCGCAACAGGCACAATGTATTTTGCACCAATCTCTTTATAAAAAGCAACTAGCGAATCGGGATTCCACTTTTCTGCTTTGAACATGGGAATAAAATCTTTATAGCCGAATTTGGATGGGTCGCCATAATGCTTGGTATGCCAGGCTTTTAATTTTTCTGCCTGCACAGATCTTTCATGACCCACAGGATATTCTCCTTGCCCATACATGTACCTGCCATAATGAGATCCTCCATATTCCCGATTTTCATCGATAGCAGACATAATTCCCCAATGCATAAAAATACCAAATTTGGCATCACGAAACCATTCTGGCGTTTGGTAATTATCAGCAAGCGATTTCCAGCTGGGTTCAAATTTTTGAGCTCTTGCAGTATTTAAACAAGCAAAAGAAATAGCACATATAAACGCTCTTTTAACTATCCTATTGATAAAAAACATGAGTTAAATTTTTATTTTAAAATCAGTATAGATAAACCTTGTATTATCTGAATTGGCTATTTCAAATAAACACTATTTTTAGCTAAGAAGGATGAGTGTAATTAGCCATTAATTGCGTGATATTTGCAAAAGTATTTTACAGGAAATTCAACAGCTTACAAATGAATTAACTTGCAAATGCTATTTTGACTTAATTTATTGCATATAGGCAATCATCAATTTTATTTGTGTTTTTGCCATCTTTGGTAGCCTGTTAGCTGTAACATTTAATACTACTACCAGAAAACCAAAACCATAGCATGATTTCTTTAAATTTAAGAACAAAAAAAATCGCACTATTTACATTATGTGCATTAATTTTTCTTTCATCTACTTTTGCTCAGCAATTCGAAGCCAATTCAGAATCGTTTAAACAATATCAATATCCCGAATGGTTTAGAGATGCAAAATTTGGCATATGGGCTCATTGGGGGCCACAGGCGGTGCCACGACAGGGTGATTGGTATGCCAGAAATATGTACCAAAGTGATTATTACGACCGTAAAAAAAATGAATATACTGGCAAGCCTCACGAGGCCTATTTGTACCATGTTAAACATTATGGACACCCATCAAAATTTGGTTACAAGGACATTTTGCCTTTATGGAAAGCCGAGAGATGGCACCCGGAAGAGCTTATGGCTTTATATAAGCGTGTGGGCGCAAAATATTTTGTAAGTATGGGTGCACACCATGATAATTTCTTTTTATGGAACTCAAAAATACACCGTTGGAATTCTGTAAACATAGGTCCAAAAAAAGATGTTGTAGGTCTTTGGCAAAAAGCCGCAAAAAAAGAGGGACTTAAGTTTGGTGTATCAGAACATTTAGCAGCCAGCTACAATTGGTTTCAAACCAATAAAGGAGCAGATAAAACCGGACCTTTAGCTGGTGTACCTTATGATGGCAACGACCCCAAATTTGAGGATTTATATTACCCAAAGTCAGATGAAAAAACCTGGCTAACCACCAACCGTGATTACCAAGAAAAATGGTTGAAAAATATAACTGAACTGATTGACATGTACCAGCCAGATTTACTTTACTCTGATAGCGAACTGCCTTTTGGCAAAATTGGGGAAACCATGCTGGCACATTTTTACAATCAAGATATAATCAAAAACGGTGGCAAACTGGAAGCAGTTTATACGTGTAAAAGACTGCCTTCTGAGGGACGATGGGTAAAAGATATCGAACGGGGAGTAATGGACTCTATAAGCGTATTTCCCTGGCAAACGGATACTTCTATTGGTGATTGGTTTTACAGAACCGGACAGAAATACCGTACCGGAACAGAAGTTATACAGATGTTGGTTGATATCGTAAGCAAAAATGGAAATCTTTTACTTAACGTAGTACAAACCCCAGAGGGCGACCTTGAACCCGATGTTTTAAATATTTTGGAGGAAATTGCTAAATGGACTCAGACAAATGGAGAGGCTATCTATGGCACCAGACCTTGGAAAATTTATGGTGAAGGCCCTTCAACAAGTTCCTATAAACCCGAAGGAAAGTTTGGGGGAGTAAGTGATGAGCGCACTTACGAACCAGCAGATATCCGTTTTACTACTAAAGCAGATACGTTATATGCCTTTAGCATGATGGAATCTAAAAAAGACATCCTCATAAATTCTTTAGGTACAAACACTAAATACAACCATAAAAAAATACGCTCGATAAACCTTTTGGGAAGTAAAGAAAAAATTAATTGGAAACAGAGCGACCAATTACTCACTATCAAAACCCCAGAAAAATTGCCCGATTGGCAGGTAAACACCTATAAAATAATCTTTGATTAAAATGAAAATATATAAAAAACTGGCGTTGCTACCCACAACCATTATTTTGATATTTATATCAACCGGCATGCATACAATTGATAGTATTTTACCTAAAAAGCCGTCGCTTAAAAAAGGTCGCTTACTTTTTAAAGATAACTTTGATAATAAGATAACCTATACAAAAGAATACCAAAAAGTGGCCGAAGGATGGTGGGTAAAAACAACCCATGCAAACTGGGAACAAACAAAAAACGGACTAAAAAGTATCTACAAAGAAGGCCATATGCCGGTTTTAACATATAAAGGAGAATTTAAAAACGTAATTATTGAATTAGATTTCCGATTCTATACAGAAGAAGGAAAGTGGTCTGCATGTAGAATTTCTGCAACCAACCCTGTTTTAAATCCAAGAGCTTATGCAGTTTCTGCCTGGGCCAATATTGATAACAAAGCCCGATCTTTGGGTATGGTTTTAGAACATGATGAATGGAAGCCTGGTGAAATTACCACGGTAGACCACAAACAAGCCAATTTTAAGACTGGCAAATGGTACACTTTAAGGTTAGAAGTTGTAGGAAACACAGCAAAAGCAAGCTGTAAGGGAATAACCGTCTCTGGTAGTAACGCAAATTTTGGGATAGATAAAAGCGCCATTTATTTAGGTGTGGGCACAAGCCCTCATGAGCTAAGAAATTTTAGAGTTTACGAAGCCATTGAGAACTGATGTTGTGTTAGATAACTGTTCCCCATATTAACCGCTATACTTTTACCTAAAAAAAATCGGCTGTTTTCGATGTTTCGAAAACAGCCGATTAAAACAGGTTGATTTTTAAAAAATTGCTCATTACGACCCTAAGATTTTAAGCTTTCGATTTTGTAAAGGTTAGCAAGTTTCCGTTGATTTTTAGCTTAACTGCATTTTTTGATTTATGAGTTAGAGAAAGCGTTTTATGTTTACAATCAAAAATTTCGCCGATGGGGTTTTGTATCCTACTGAGCTTTTAAAGCTTTTTATCAGCTAATCTTTTGGCTGCTAATTGTGCTAAATATAATGATTGGGGCTGTACATGTTGCCCTAAACTTTCCCATTCGCCATCGGGTCTGCCCTCAAAGCGTCCGCTGTATTTTTTACCTACAAGGCCAATACAGTAGTTTTTACCTGATATCCAAGGAGTTTGAACTGCCACTTTGTTAGCGGTACAATTCCAGAGTACTTGAGTAGTACCTACCCAGCCATGCCCCGAACCATAGTTGCCTCTATCTTGAATGTTGATTTCACCGTCTGTGTTGATGTTATCATAAAGTGTACCCGCCGACCAACGATGATGAGGGCCAATATCTGCATGCGTTTTTGATGCTTTGCAGTTGTAAAACACATTTGGACCCATCGTTCTAGCCCCACTAACATAATCATGCCTTCCTTCTGTAGTTTCACAATTTTTAACGAGATTAAAGGAACCATCAACATTAAAACTATACCTTCTTCCACCAGTTATTATCGATTTTGCGTCTAGGCATTTTGAATCGGTTACGGTAACATATCTGGCATTCTTCTCAAGATTTACACAGGTTGAAGCAAAGTATTGTGCGGTAATATTCCGTACCCATCCGTTATCAATTTTATCAAACTGTACGGCCTTCCATGAGTGTTCTTCATCTGTTTCTGAAGTGTACTCAGATTGGAAGAAAATATTTTCGACCCCTACTTCTTGGATGCGCCCGTTAAAAGTGAACTTATACACCTCTGCTCCGCCATATTTTTTCTCCAATGGCATTACCACAGGCTGGTCAAAATAAATCTGGTTATTTTTAATAGCTGTTATTTTGCGCTCAAAAGTTAAATTATACTCATTGGCCTCCCATTGCTTAGTACCTGGCCTTTCTACAATCTTGTCCATTTGTAAATCGTGAATCCAATTGTCGGTACCTGGTCTGTAAATTATTATTTCATCACCCACTTTAAATTTTTTAGATTCTTCTACACTTACAGAATATTGGCCAACCGGTACATAATCATCGGTAATTCTGGTTCTTGTTCCTTTAACTTCCGTTGGACGGCCTTCTCCTGAAATCTGAATCAAAACTCTTCTGTCTTTGCCAGTAGCAACAAGTTTAGTTCCGTCCTCGTTATTACCTTCTCCTTTCAACACTATTCCGCTTGATTTAATGGTAATAAATCCCGGAATATTATAAATACCTCTCTTAAGTAAAATTGCACCTCTATAACCGTCTTTATGCAAAGGCATTTTAGCAACCTCATTTATAGCTTTTTGAATAATATCCTGACTGCTTCCTGATGCTGAAGCACTTATGGTTTTAACAACAGCTACTTCTGGCAGATTCTTATCGCCCTGATGGTAGCCAACTTTGCTAAAATCAGGAATAATATTACCCTGATTATCCGGAGTGTAACTCAGACTTCCGTCTTTATTGGTTTTTACAAATTTAGATTGCACTAGGGATGCAGTAAACGAAAGCAAGATTAATGCAATGCTGGGTAAAAAAAACCATTTAAGTTTGAACCTTTTCATCATATTTAATTAACAATTAGTTTAGTTAGCTTTTCGTAAGCTTACCATAACAACACCATGTTGGTTAACAGAAGTTTTATACTCGTTTTCAAAAATACCTATATCTTTCTGTCTCCAAAGATCTCTAACTATATATTTACCTTTTACCCCTAAATCAGACCATTTAAGGGTTATTTCCTGCGCTCCGTTATCCGCTAAATTAAACATGCCAACTGCTTTGGATTCATCTTCCATATCCTTTGCAAGTATGCCTAAATCAGCATCTTGCCAAATTACTGTTGCTTGTTTTCCTAAAGGGTCCTGATTTACGTCTAATACTTCTGAATTGGTTAATAAGCTTAAAGTAAACTCATCAGTTAAAGAAATATCGTTCCCCAAAAGCAAGGGAACCGACATTAAGCACCATGCACTCATATGAGTATATTGTTCATCAGCCGTTAGTTTCGAAGGCCATTTCTCATCTCTACCCCAGCCCAAGACTCCCAATATCATCATGTCCGGATCGTTCCAGTGACCTGGCCTTGCGTATTTTGCCCATTTATCCTGAGTTAAAATGCGACTTTTTAAGCTTTTCCAGTTGTCTTTTATATCTCCGCCGGTTCTCCAGGCATTTGCAATTTTTGAGATTTCTGCGATATTGGCGTATGGTGTACTATTGGATAAACTGTAAACTATATCTCTTCCGCTTTTACGGAGTGCATCATACATTGATTTTGTTTCGGGTAATTCTATCGGATTCCAATCGTATTTTAAATAATCGAACCCCCAATCTGCAAATTGCTTAGCGTCGTTTTCCCAAAACGTGTAAGGGCCAATGGCATAAGGAAGCAATTTTTTATTTCTTGGGATATCTTCTTTGGTCTTGCTAAATTTTCCGTCGGCCGAAAGGGAAGAACCTCCAATACGATGACCATAAGACTCTACCCATGGAGTAGAGTAGGTTCCTATTTTTAGGCCCATACCATGCACTTCGTCAACTAACTTTTGTATGTTTGGGAACCGTGTGCTGTCTGGCAAAATAGCGAAATATTTACCGCCTCTTTTGCCTTGCCAGCCATCATCAATGTTCATATAAGACCAGCCATAATTTATCAGTCCGGTACTTACCATAGCTTTTGCCTGCTTTAATACCTGATCCTGATAAATTTTGGTTCCATAAATATTATAATGGTTCCATCCCATGGGTGGGGTTAGCGCTAAGTCTTCGCCTACGATAATTTTAAAGTCTCGGGTAGCTGAACCCTTGCTGTTTGCAACTTTGATTTTAAGTGTGTAAGTACCTGTCTTTTTGATACTGCCGGATAGCCAGCCTTTTTTTGCATCCAGTTTAACTCCGCTGGGAAGATTTTCAACGATAAATTTTATAGGTCTGTCTCCCGAAACCGGTATGGTAAATAATATAGGATGATTTGGCCTTACGCCAAAAACTTTTGGTCCATTAATCCTGGGTTCTGCTTTTGGTTGGGGAGTTAAAATTTCTGATGCACTAATTTGCTGTGCAAATGATTGAGTTGCTATGGCAAAACTCAACATTAAAAATGTGGCTAATTTAAGCATGCTGCTAAGTAAAAATTAATAAGTAATTATTATCGGCTTTAATTCAGTTATATGATTACAAATCAAATAAACTATATTTCTACTAAATAATACTCATCGTAATTGGCTACCAAGTAAGTTTAATTAGCATCTGCAACAATGTTACAATAGATTTTAACAACATTTTTATTTAGGCGTAATTTCATACCTTTTTCCTTTTTGAACCGCAAAATCAATAGTATAATCTTTTGAGATATTTAAGTCGGGAAGCTTAGCTCGACTGTCTTTTTCATACTTCATACTCCCAAAATCATGATATAAAGGGTTGGGGTTTTTACCCAACGCCGGCCTTGTTACTATTCCTTTAACGTTTACAGGCATTTTGGTGCGTAACCTACAGTTACCGTTATCGCCAGCGTAGATTACGGCCGAAGTTAATTTTTCACTATCCCAATTGATATCAACAGTAAAATTACCTCTTGCTTTAATCCCTTTAATACTTCCTTTTTTCCATTCGGAAGGTAAAGCAGGCAGCAAACTAATTGCATCGGTATGGCTTTGCATTAGCATTTCGATAATACCTGCGGTAGCACCAAAATTCCCATCGATTTGAAAGGGTGGATGTGCATCAAATAAGTTGGGGTAAGCGCCGCCTCCACTCATTTGTAACTTGCTGAGTTGTTTACTTGACGTATCTTTTGCGGCACTGGTATTTCTAGACGGATCAATTTCGGTTAAGCCTGATTTTAAAATTTTCAATGCATGATCACCATCCTGTAATCTGGCCCACCAGTTAATCTTCCAGGCCATGGACCATCCCGTACTTAGATCGCCACGTTGAATTAAAGACCGTTTAGCCGCAGCGGCTAGCTCGGGGGTATTTTTTACAGTAATGTGGGTGCCCGGAAAAAGCCCGAAAAGTTGAGAAATATGTCGGTGCTTATCATTAGGGTCATCCCAATCTTTAAACCACTCTTGAATTTGTCCATACTTACCAATTTTATACGGATAAAGCTTGTTGTAGGCTGCTTGCACCTTGCTTCTTAAAGATGGTTCTATCGCAAGAACCTCGGAAGTTTTAATAAATGCGGCAAAAAATTCTTTGGTGATAGCCATATCCATAGTGGAGGCCATACTCATTTCGTATTCTTTTCCATCCAGTTTAAAAACATTTTCTGGCGAGGTTGATGGATTGGTAACTAAGTAGCCATTTTTATCTGTTTGTAACCAATTTAGCATAAACAAAGCAGCACCACGCATTAAAGGATAAGCTTTATCTCTTAAAAAGGCTTTGTCTCCGGTATATAAATAATGCTCATACAAGTGTGTAGCCAGCCATGGACTTCCTAATGCCCAGGCCGACCAGCGTGGGGAACCTCTCGGATCCCAGTCGTAGCCGCCTGTGGGTGAAGTTTTTGCCCAAATATCTGTATTATGATGTACCGTCCAGCCTTCATTAATCCCGTAATTGGTTTTTACGGTTTTTTCACCATTGACTGCCAAACAAGCTATAAAATCAAATAGCGGGCTGTGCAGTTCAGATAAATTTGCGTTTTCTGCAGGCCAGTAATTCATTTCGGTATTAATATTTGTAGTATAATTACTGCCCCAGGGCGGTTGTACTAAATCGTTCCAGATGCCTTGTAAATTTGACGGCACTGATCCCGGCCTGGATGTAGCTATCATCAGGTATCTGCCGTAGTTAAAATACAAAGATTGTAAGCCTTGATCGTTTCCAGATGCTCCTTGCTGTTGCAAACGTAAATTAGTTGGCAGTTTTTCCAGTTCAGGATTGGGTGTTAAGCTAAAACTTACTCTATTAAAAAGTTGTTGATAGTCTTTGATATGCGCAGCTTTTATTACTTGAAATGACTTTGTATACGATTTTTCCAAATCTGATATAGGTTCAAGCGCTGGATTTATCCCTTCCAATCCAGGAGATTTATCAAATCCATTAAAGCTGGTACCATCTGCCAAGTATATAGTTACTGCATTTGCATTGATAACTTGCAAACGGTCTCCAATAGCCTTAATAGTACCTCCTTCGAGTTTCAACTTTACATGTACTTCAAAAGTCATCCCTTCTTTATCATCATAAACCACCTGCTCAGGCTCGGTACTTCTATGGGCAACATGCTTGGGTGCTTTACCTTTCAAAATCAAGTAATTAGAATCTTTAGCAGTTACGGTGCACTTTAGCTTGCTGTTTATACTGGTAACAAAATTTAGGGCATTTGGCCTATCAGCCGTTAAGCGGATAACCATTACCTGGTCTGGATGGCTTACCAGTATTTCTCGTTTATAAGTAGTTCCTGCTACTTGATAAGAAAGCGTATTTATTGCCGTGGATAAATCTAATTCACGTCGATAATTTTGGGTGGTAGAGTCCTTAAGATTTAAATCTAAAAATAAATCTGCCATAGGAAGGTAACGGGCAGAGTAGGGTCCTTGCAAATTCTTTTTCCATATTTCTGCAGCTTTACCGTAATTTCCGTTATTAATAGCTTTTCTAACCAGAGTTAAAGCGGAGGGACCTCTGGGGTTATTTCCAGGATTAGGATAACCGGCCCAAAGCGTATTATTATTAAGTTGGATACGCTCTTTATTTACTCGCCCAAACACCATTGCGCCCGTTTTAGCGTTCCCTAGTGGTAAGGCTTCTTCCCAATAATTTGCAGGAGCTGTATACCACAGTTTGAGATTATTATTTTGAGCAAAAAGATAGTTGGCGCTAATTATAAAAAGAGTAAGAACAGAAAATTTTATTTTCATAATGTATTAAATTTTAGTTGATAAACTCGACCTGCCTGGGTGCTTAAATCAAACTCTTTACTTTTAGCAATACCTGTAGGCTTTAATTTAGCTAAGGGCGAAATCAAAGGTTTCTTTACCTCTGGCATTTCATAAAAAGGATTAGCGTTTTCACCTTTAGCCTGTGTTAAATTATCAGGTGTGTTTTGTATTAGGTTCTCATTTATCCTTAATCGGCAGTTTCCTCCTAAATTAGATTTAACAACAACCGCCTTTAGCTTATTATTTTCCCAGGAAATGTCTAGTTCAAAGCCTCCACGAGCTTTCAATCCTTTAACGCAACCCGTTGGCCAATTGCTTGGGAGGGCTGGTAAAATATGAACTGCACCGTCCTGGCTTTGAAGCAACATTTCGGCAATACCTGCTGTACACCCAAAATTGCCGTCAATCTGAAATGGAGGATGCGCATCAAACATGTTTGGATAGGTTCCACCTCCGGTTGCACTCATCGAAGCGGAAGGGTCAACCAAATGCAACTGGTCGGCAATTAATTTATAAGCATGATCACCATCTAAAAGTCTGGCCCAAAGATTCACCTTCCAACCCATGGACCACCCCGTTGCGATGTCCCCTCTGTATAATAGTGAGGTTCGGGCAGCATCAAACAGTTCTGGCGTTCTGTACGGTGATATTTGGTTGCTAGGGTATAAACCATATAAATGGGAAACATGGCGATGCTTATCATCTGGCCGGTCTATATCCTGCATCCATTCTTGTAACTGACTGTATTTACCAATTTGCATTGGCGCAAATCTGGTCTTTGTTGCTTCAAGTTGCTTTCTAAAATCATCATCGAGATTTAAAATTTTTGATGCCTTGATGGTTTTTCTAAATAAATCAAACAACAGCTGGTTATCCATAGTTGCACCAGCGGTAATTGATATTCTTTTCCCTTCTACTTGTGTGTTTTCGGGCGATACGGATGGAGAAACTATTAGCCATTTATTTACAGGATCTTCTTGTAACACATCTAAATAAAACTGGCATGCGCCTTTTAATACTGGGTAATAAGTTGCTAAAAATCTTTTGTCGCCAGTAAATTCGTAGTGATCCCAGAGGTGTTGGCTTAACCAATTGCCTCCCATAGGCCACAAACCTGCATAGGGACGGTCGACTATACCTGTAATACGCCAAATATCTGTATTATGATGTGCTACCCAACCTTTTGCACCATACATCAGCTTTGCAGTTTCTTGCCCGGTTACGGATAAATCTTTAATCATTTTGAACAAGGGATCATGCAGCTCCGTTAGATTAGTGACCTCTGCAGGCCAATAATTCATCTCAGTATTAATATTAATGGTGTACTTACTATCCCACGGTGCCTCAACCTTGTCATTCCATATTCCCTGCAAATTTGCAGGCTGTGTGTTAGGTTGCGAACTTGATATCAGCAAGTAGCGCCCAAACTGAAAATACAGGGCTACAAGATGAGGATCGTTACTGTTAGAAAATTCCAAAATACGCTGATTGGTAGGTTTATTTACAGCATCTGTTATTCCTAGATTTAACTTTACACGATTAAAATATTGCTGATAAAATTTAATATGTGCAGCTTTTTCAGTTCCATAATTTACCTTCAAAGCCTTATTTAATTGTGAGGTTGCAATTTTATTAGGATTACCGGAAATATCTTTATAGTTTTTAAAATTAGTAGCTATTGAAACATATAGTATTGCGCTATTTGCATTTTTAATTTGCCATTGGTTATTCACTAATTTTATGGAACCTCCTTCTGCAAAGGCTTTTACCTGACTTTCAAACTTCACCTGCCCTTTTTCTCCTTCATGATCTGTGGTTATACCATCTAAAATAAGTTTGTGGTTTGCCATGCTTTGGGTGCTTTTTTGCGCAGAAAGCATACTGGCGTTAAAGCTTATCATCCGGGGTTTACTAGCAGTTAAACGCACTACAATCACCTGATTGTTAAATGACGAAAACATTTCTCTTTTATAATCTACCCCATTTAAAGTATAGGTTACTGTAGCTATGGCCTTTTCTATGTTGAGGTCACGATAGTAGTTTTCTACTTTCTGGTGGCCAGGAATAGTTAATATTAAATCGCCAACAGGCTGATAAATCATTCCACTATTTTTCTTTGGCATTAACTCCGCATCTGCCAAAGCCTGTGCTTCAACAATCTTCCCTTCAGCCAACAACTTTCTTACCGCAGGTATAGCTTTTCCTGATTCTGCCGTTACGTTATTGTTTGGCCCGCCAGACCATACTGTTTCTTCATTTAACTGTAATTGTTCTCTGTCTGTACCACCAAAAATCATCGCTCCTAACCTTCCATTCCCTATAGGCAATGCTTCATTCCAGTTTTTTGCAGGGGAATTGTACCATAGCTTTAAAGTGCCATCCAATGGTTTTTGTTGCGCTATCGCCATCAAATGAAATGTGAGTGATAAACAGAACAATATTTTTTTCATATCATTTACAAACAAAAGTTAACAATTAAATATACATGTGTTACCCTTATACATCCTGCTAAAATACTCGATTTAACAACCATAGTTCGCCAATTTATTAATGAAACTACAGTTCAGAATACAATTTCAATAATCAAGTGATTATTGTTTAATAAGGTATTGGTCAACAAGTCAGTATTGGTTATGCTCAAAAATAAATATTAAGATAGCTATAAAATTAAATTTGATTGGCATATCATAGTTGATTGTTACCATTTTTAACATGTTAAAAAAAATTTGAATTGATTTTTTGAGTGTAAGAAATAGAAATTAAGAATTTTTAATACTGTACAGGTGGCTAATAGCCAAAACTATTATTTACGCAATGGATTTCGAAATTTAACAAACAATATATCTCTAATTAATTAATAAAAAACTACTTTTAATATTTAATTTTTAATAAATAAACAAATAATTTAACATAAAGTGTATTTAGTAATTGTTAAAGGGTTCTAATAAAAACAAGCTCTTAATTACGCTATTGCTTATGTATAAAGCTTCATTTATTATTGTATAACCAATTATTAGTAAGGATGAACAACTGGTTAAAATAGACATCTGCTTTGGCAATATTGTATATTTTAAGCATAATGTTATTGGCCTAACAGGCAGCACATCCTAACCTAACAAACTATACTGAACATATGAAACCAGAATTATTAAAAGTAGAGGCAAATGCTGTGCACTCATTTAGCACCAGACAAGATCTTATTCCAAACATTAACAATAGGCTTCATTACCATTCTCAGTTAGAGCTCATTCATTTTGTGGAGGGCAAAGGAACTCAATTCATCGGAGATAATATTAAGCGATTTAATAACGGCGACATTGTGCTGGTGGGTTCAAATCTTCCGCACTATTGGCGATATGATGATTTATATTCACACGAAGACCCAAAACTTACGGCAGAATCAAGGGTGATTCATTTTAAAGAAGACTTTTGGGGAGAATATTTTCTAAATCTCCCTGAAAATAAAATATTTAGGCTTCTGTTTGAAAAAGCTAAGAGAGGAATTCAGATCAAAGGAAAAACTAAAAATAAAGTAGCTGAATTAATGCAAAGACTTTTATATGCAGAAGGACCAGAAAGAATTATACTTCTGATGGAATGTTTGGTATGTATAGCAAATTCTTGCAGCATTTCACTGTTATCTTCGTTTGGTTTCAAGTACGATGCGGAAGAATCTGAAAATGACCGGATGACTTCAATATATGAATATACATTAGCCAACTACAAGAAAAAGATTCAATTGGAAGAGATTGCAGACGTTGCAGGTATCAGCCCGAACTCATTTTGCAGGTATTTCAAATCTCAAACCAGAAAAACCTACTCTCAGTTTTTGCTCGAAATTAAGATAGGACAAGCCTGCAAGATGTTGATTGAAAGCAATCTCAGCATAAAAGAGTTATGTTATGAGTGTGGTTTCAATAATTTTTCCAGCTTCCATAAATATTTCAAACTTATAACTGGTTTAAGTCCTCTTAGCTATAAAAAAGAGATTAATCCAGGCCTTAATCTAAATTAAGATCGGTTTACAAAAACGTTTTATTTCTTATATTGATGAATTTGATATTAAACCTTCCTACATATAAAATGATTGTTGAAAACCAGGCTTCTCGTTTATAAAGTTGATGCTCTTTCAATTAATATTGATGGTATAACAATTCTTTCATTTTGTAGATCTGCCTGGTTCTTCTTCAAGGCATCTACTAAGACTTTTGCTGCTAGGTTCCCTATTTCATATGCCGGCTGAGAAACTGTTGTTAAAGGCGGGTCTAAAATAGGTGCTGTTTGCAAATTAGAAAAAGTTATCAGTTTTAGGTCTTTTCCTATAACTAACCCCAAATCTTTACAAACCAAGTATGCGGTAACGGCCAACCTTTCTACACAAGAAAAAATAGCATCCGGAACATCAGAACCTGTAAGTAAATTCTTTATCAAATTAAAATTTGCCTCGTCATCTATGCCACATGTTACTATTTTTTTTTGTTGATGGCTAAAATTGTGCTCGCTAGCAGCTTTTAAAAAACCCTGCATTCTATGCTGGTCTACAGAGATATTTAATGATAAAGATAAATAAGCTATCTTTTTTGCACCTTTCGCTATCAGATGTTGAGTAGCTTTATACGCACTTTCCAAATCGTCTGTGACCACCTTTACTGTACTTATTTTTTCAGAAACTCGGTCAAAAAAAACAAGCGGTATTCTTTTATCCTTCAAACTTTTGATATGGCTAACTTCGTTGGTTTCTGTAGCCATACACATTAACACTCCATCAACCCTACCATCCATTTTCTCCAAAATTTCTACTTCTTTCTGATGGCTCTCATGGCTTAAATAAATTAAAAGCTGATAGCCTTCCTGTCGTACAATTTCTTCGATACCATCTATTGCAAGAGCAAAAAAATTGTTAGAAATTTCCGGAATGATAACAGCAATCATCTGACTTTTTTTATTTCTTAGGCTCGCTGCATGGGGATTAGGTTTATAACCTAGTTTATTAGCTAATTCTTTTACCTTTTTTTTTGTTTCTTCACTTATTTCATGGCTATCCCTTAAAGCCTTTGAAACTGTAGATGTTGCAAGGTTTAATTTATCAGCTAACTGCTTAATGTTAATTCGATTCATGAACAAGGGCTAAACTTTAGGCTTTTAGATTTACTATTTGATAAATATTGTTACAAATAGCTTTACAGTGTTAACAAGGATAAACAATTAAGATAACATTTCAAAAGTCCTCTAGGCTATTTTATTTGGTAATTTAGCTAAAATGCATTTTTACAGACATATGTATTAAAACATCTATTTCTTGTTATAAAACATCAATTAGGGCTAGTGAATTTTCATCACCGTTTGTTATTCCCAAAAAACCACACCTTCAACATCTTTCTTTTCTGTACAGCACTGAGCTTTTTGTAAAAGCTAAACACCTTTTAAACAAAAAAGCGACCGCTTTCTTTTGGAAAACAGTCGCCCTTTTGCGAGATAGAGACAGAGAATTATAAGTTTACATTATTTCCCAAGATCTTTTCCATCGTTTGTAAACACCGCATTATCAATAAACATTTTTGCTAACTGCGGATATTCGTATCTCCAAGAAAATACATATACCGGATCTTTACTGCCATTTGCTTCTCGCCACAGTTTCAGTGCATCTGTCCGATAAACTTCTACGCCATCTATATACACAATAACTAGGTGGTCTGTGGTTAAAGTAAAAACCATTTTCTTAGATTGTCCGTTAGCAAAAGTAAATGCCGGGTTATTGATAGGAAAATTAAATGTTGTGGCGGCGCCAGTATTTAAATTTCTAACTGTGTACCTAAAATTAGCATTACTTGCAGGATTAGACCCAATGCGTGTGCCAACTGGCCAAAACTCAAAACGAATGTCTTCTATAAAAATTTTATCCTGTGGCGGACGGTTAAGTTGAAAACGCCACCAGGTATTATTCTCAGATTTGTTATTGTTGAGCTTTGTAGTTGGATATTTATCAAACCAACCGATATCTGCAGATGCAGAAAACGGCGCTTTAAGTTCCGGGTCATTAAACTCGTACCTAAAGTTTCCTGTAAACTTATCAGCCTTACTAACCTCGAGCTCCATACGACCTAAGGTCTTATTTTGAGAAACTTTCGTATCATTGTTTTTCCAGGCAGTGGTACTACTGGAAAATCTATCAAAAAAGTAGGAACTTACAAACATCTCGGTTTTGCGTATGTCCGTTTTACCATCCTTTGTTACCGTGATGGTTATTGTGTACTTGCCAGCCTCTCTGGGCGCTTCCCACAAGTTTTCGGCTAATCCGGGTAAGCCCAACAGCTTTCCGCCATCACATTCCCACTTATAGGTAACAGGAGATACGTAAGTTTTATCTTCTTCCTGATTCTGTTTTACAGCAACCCACACAGGAACCTTTTCGCCAAAGAAAAACTCATCGCCATTTTTACTTAAAGATTCAACTTTAACAAAGGAATCCTTATCTTTTTTACAGCTCACAAGAATAACCAGAACTGTTATAAAGCTTATATAATATTTAATTCTTCTCATATACCAGTATTTATTGTTTCATTTTACCATAAGATGCGAGTATCAGCTTTGTTGGAGGTGCTAAATACTGATCCATTACATGTATATAACCATTGGTTGCCCTAAGGTTACTAGTACGAGGGCGCAAATTCGCAATTCTCGAATTTGGCCAGTTATTTAAAAATAAGTACGGATTCCTGCTTAAATCAAGATACATATTAACCTTTGAAGTGTCAGTGGTTCCATAAGTATCAAACCAGGTTGGTGTAGAGTTAAGGTTCTCATACGAATAAATGCCTTTTACAGTATGATATCTCAAAAACTCTTTTACCTGTTCAACAGGATATTGCTCCCATGCAGATGCTGGGATAGTAGCAGGTAATGGTACTGGCGCATTTGGATCATACGCGGGGTTAGGAATTGGATTTTTCACAAAGTAAGAGTTACCATTGGTAGATTCTTTAAGCGCATTATTAGTAGGTAGAAAGTATGTTGAATTCTGTTGAGTATATAAATCTTCAAGCTTAGTGTAATTAATCGCCTCGATTAACGAAGAGAATAAGTCAGGTCTTGATTTTATAAATTCAAGGGCACTCATATTGATGCGGTTATCTAATAAACCGGGCTCAAAATCATAGGGCTTTTGCAATTTGTAACCTGCTACTTTTTCACAGCCACTAAATATTACTATTGAAAGGCAGAGTGCGCAGATGAGGCTACTTATAAATGATCTTTTCATAATTTTTAGCTTTTAAATTATTCTGAATAAGGAGGATTTTGTTTTCCAACCAGTAATGGATTCGATTCAAACACTTTAGTATTTAATGGCCACAGAATTTTACGAAGATCTCCAAAACCTTCCTGAGGGAGATTAAGTGCTGCCTGCCGACGTTTTAAAGCAGGATCCATATGCCTTAGCACTCTACCAGTTCTGATTAAATCAAACCAACGTTTTCCTTCACCGAAAAGTTCTAATTGCCGTTCAAGCAGAATAAGTGTTTCTACTTTTTCTGTTGAAGGGTTTGCGCCCAACTCTGATTCAGCAGTAACATTGTAGCCCACTCTCCTTCTGATCTGATTTACGATGGTATATGCTTCGGGCTTACGGTTTTGCTGATTAAGAGCTTCTGCCCGCATCAGCATCACATCAGCAAAACGAATGATTGGTATACGAATATCGCACTGTGAATTACTATAATATTTAAAGGTGCTTTTGGCGGGGTCGTACTCATTAAACTTTCCGGTTTTTTCTATATACTGATAATTTAAATATCCGATAGGAAGTCTCCCACCGTTCGTATATAAATACGTGGTATCAATATATTGCCATAGTCTAGAATCTTGTTTATTGCGATCAATCAGCGCGTAATAAATCGAATCCTGCATTTTGTAATTTGTAGTGTTGCTACCAGATGCCAGTAGTGAACAAGAACCAGCGCCTGTACCGTCCTGAATGTAGGACCAATACATGTTAAACATCGTCTCTGTGGAACTTTCTGGCGTTACAAATATGTTTTTGAAGTCTGTTGTGTTAGTTACCAAAGAATATGAGTTAAGTGCAATAATATCATCTGATGTTTTAATCGCATTATCATATTCGTTAAACCACATTTCAACCTCCATTTTCAATGCCATTGCTGAACCTTTGTTGATGTAGTAAACATCAGCACTCGGCTGTAACAGTCCAACGGCGGTAGTTAAATCAGACATGATCTGGGTTTTAACTGATTGCACAGGTGACCGCTCATAAAATTGTTTTTCGTTAGGATTACCTTCGTACGGTTCTGTTATTAAAGGAACATCCCCCCACACTCTAATAGCATAAAAATACATTAATGCTCGCATTGCGTAAGCCTGTCCTAAAAAGCGGTTTAAAGTCAGCGGATCAACCTGCTGAACATTTGGATAATATTTTATTGCAGTGTTACATCGTGTTATCACTTTGTAAAGGTCGGTCCAATCAGTTTGAGCCATATCGGAAGTTAGGCCATTATTTAACATCTTGCTCTGTACTGTACCGGTACCCTCCTGCTCTAAGTTATCGGATCGCACTTCTCCCCACTCTAAAAAACGTGATGAAAGTGTTTTCTGCATTCCGTCATAAATACCTGCATTCCAGCTTGTGATATCGTCCGCGTTTTGGAAAAAATTTTCTTTTGCCAGTGAAGATGTTGGATTTAATTCCAGAAATTTATTACATCCTGCAAATATTGTTACCAACAATGGTAAACAAATAAAGTGTATGGTTATTTTTTTCATTACCATTTAATTAAAAATTTATGTTTAATCCCAAACCAAACTCTCTGTTTCTAGGAAATTTACCACTGTCTTGACCTGGTGTAAGTACACCACCTCCAAATTCTGGATCAAACCCGGTGTAGTTAGTCCATGTAAGTAAATTCGTTCCATAAAGGTAGGCGGTCATCCCTGCCATATATAGTTTTTTAGCCACCTTATTGTTCAGGCGATAGGCTAGTCTTGCATTTCTTAACCTAATGAAAGAACCATCCTCAAGAAAATAGCTGTTCAACTCTCTTGAATTATCTGTAACAGATCTAAAAGCGATAGGAACATCTGTGATTTGCCCCTGATATTTCCATGCATTACGAATATCATATGGCCATGGAGTTGCATTAGTTGAGCTATATTGAGTTAAATCTCTCCTTTGCTTGTTGTATAAAAGGTTACCGAAACTTCCGTACACATTGACAAATAGTGAGAAATTTTTGTACGAAAAAGTATTTTGCCAGGCACCAAACCATTTAGCTACTGCATTGCCTAAAACCTGCCTATCTGAATCATCTATTTGATTATTGTAAACTCCATCGCTGTTAGGCAGATTCTGCCAAATGACGTCGCCTCCTTTTGATACATTTCCTTGTGCATACATTTGGTAAACTGGTTTGGTGGTAGGATCCCATCCATAGTTTGTTCCGTCAGGATATTGATAGCCTAAAAGAACAGGAGCTCCGGATTTCTCAAACACTACGTTATTATTTGCATCTCGTTGAAATACGGGTAAAAGTCTGACTTTGTAATCTGGTGTCCAAGCGTTGGAGACGTCATATTCATATACTCCGAGGTTTCTAAAGCCATACCATTGTCCAACTGGACGTCCAACTCCAACATACCATTTAGAATCTTGAACGTAATCCGCTTTTGCAAGCGCTGTAATGGTGTTTTTATTCCTAGAGTAGTTTACGGAAGTTTGCCAGCTAAATTTTGAGTTCCTTACTGGGTACCCTGTTAAAGTAACCTCTAGTCCTTTATTTTGAATTGCACCCAAATTAATTCTGATATCGTCATATCCCAGTTCGGAAGGCATTTTGGCAGAGTAAAGAAGCTTATCAGTAGATTTTATATAATAATCTATAACTGCAGATAAACGACCCTTGTACATAGAAAGGTCAAAACCAAAATCACTGGATGTGCTTGTTTCCCAACTTAAACTGGGGTTACCAAATCTGGTATTCTGCACTACTCCACCAATATTATTGTAGGTGTAATCTCCTCCTAATATGAGCCGGTTTACAGTTTCAAAATCCCCAATACGCTCATTTCCTGTTTTTCCCCAGCTAACCCTAAACTTAGCATCGTCTACCTGCGCATTTCTAGCCCAGCCCATAAATTTTTCTTCGGATATTCGCCATGCTGATTGCAAGGCCGGAAAAGTACCCCACCGATCCTGAGTAAACCTTGAAGACCCGTCTCGACGAAGTGTACCGCCTAAAATATATTTTCCTTTGTAACTATAATTTAAGCGGGTAAAAAAACTAATCATTCTGTTTGCTGTTGCATCCGTTGCCGTTGCGCCTTTGTCTAAATCTTGCAAAGAGTTCAATGTTTCCACACTTTCCGTCACAAAACGGCTACCTTCTATCCCGATTGAATTTCGCTGATCCATTTCAGCACTAGTTCCTAAAAGAGCGGTAATAGAATGTTCTTTCTTTATTGTTTTGTTATAGGTAAAATATGCATCACCCATGAAATATCGCCTAAAGGTATTATTATCTCCGGCACTCCCTATTGGAGGATTTCCTGAATTAAGCACTTTCGAGCTAAAGGTTTCGCTTCTATTAAAATCTAAATCTGCAGTAATACTCGTCTGGAATTTAAAGTTTGGATTGAAACTATACTCGAGATTTTGATAGATAGTTCCTTCGTAAGCTGTTCTGTAATCATGTGCAAAGCGAGCTTGAGCAAGGGGATTCCTTACGCCGGCAATAATGTATGCATAGCTACCGTCAGGATAAAACAAAGGAAATTCAGGAGGTCTTATTATAGAGCCCGCTATTACTGCCCCCTCGTTTACTGCGTTGGCTTTCCGATAACCAAAGTTTAGCCTCGAGTTAAGCGTTAATTTAGGCGCCACATTGTACTTGATATTCAAACGGCCTGTTAATCTTTTAGCCCAGCTTTCGATAACTATCCCATCCTCTTGTTGAAAGCCTAAGCTTGCCAGATAGTTAAAATCTTTAGTCGCACCACTTGCCTGCAGATTGAGCTGATCTCTATTACCCCTTTGGGTAATTAGATCGAGATAATCGTTACTAGCATTTGTACCTATGTATAAAGAATCTGCTCCCTCCGCAGGGTCGATTATTTTAGCTCTATTGTTGAAAATCTTCAACCGCTCAATCCTATTTGCTTGAGATATCTTATTAGCCAAAGCATAAGTGCTTCGAAGATAACTGAAATCAATTTTAGGCTTACCTACAACACCACTTTTGGTAGTTATTATAATAACTCCATTGGCTGAGCGTGAACCGTAAATAGCCGCCGATGCCGCATCTTTTAATATGTCGATTGATTTAACGTCATTTGGGTTTATGGTGGTAATATCATCCTGAGGCACCCCGTCAACGATATATAGAGGTGCAACCCCACCTTCAAATGTTGATGCCCCTCGCACCCTAATATCTGCTGACTCGCCCGGTGCGCCGGAGTTACTAATGATTTGGACTCCAGGAGCCTCTCCCTGGATAGCATCAAAAATGTTTACAGGTGCCCTTTGCTCAATATCTTTCTCTGTGATGGTGTTAATGGCAGCCGCAACGTCTCTTTTTGCTTGGGTTCCATAACCTACAACCACTACCTCATCTAATTTGCTTATGTCTTCACTTAAAACAATATTAAAATTTGTTTTATTCCCAACCACAACTTCCTGAGGAGTAAATCCTATGTATTTGAAAACAAGAGTTGAATTTACAGCAACTTTTAGTTTAAATTCTCCGTTTAGATTTGTAACGGTTCCTAAAGTGCCTCCTTTAACATTTACTGCAACCCCCGGCAAAAGAACACCGGTTTCGTCTTTAACAGTTCCGGAGATCCCCACAATTTGCCCGTAGCCTCTATTAAACATTAAGGCAGTGATTAATAACGTAAGCATCAGCCTTTGCTTGGAAAACAGTTTTGGAAAAAAATCTAGTAGTACTCGTTTTTTCATTTTGCTCGTTTATAATTTAGTTAATTGATTACAGCTCCAATTACCATCGTTAAAAATCATAGTTTTCAATCAAGTTTGAACTGCTGTTAACAGATTTTGATACAACTAAAATTTAATTTACTCAGGTTTAAAGCAGATATTCAAACTCTTGGTTACCTATGTTGAATATCTCTATATTCAAATGTAATATGAATAAACTCCAAAAAATTGCGATAGATTAGCAAATGAATGCTTTACTTTAACAAGAAATAACCAAACAGAGATTTATTGCTTATATGAAGGCATAGTTTATTAAAAGCTGAAGAGTCTTACAATTGACTTTGAAGAAGCTTTAAGGGCTTTGGCTAAATCATCCATTAATTTAGTTCTTGGCTAAATTAAATCAAGAGGGAGATCTTAAATTTAGATTTTATAAGAGTTGACTGAGTGTTACTGGTTATAAAAATGAGGCGATAGTTGCGACAATCAACAATTAACAGGTTTACTTTTGAAACTAAATATCTATTCGCATTTCAGAAGATTCTCTCACTATCAATTCGCAAGAAATTATTTCGGTTTTATGAAATTTCTTATCTTTTGCCTTTAAAATACTATTAAAATAAAGATTGGCGGCAGTTTTGCCAATTTCTCTGCTTTTTTGTTCTACAGAACTTAAGGACGGGGTAACATAATTTGTAAATTCCTCGTTTTGGAACCCAATAACGCCTAATTGTTGAGGAACCTTTATGTTTAGCTCTTTTGCAGCTTGCAATACTCCTAAAGCGGCAGGGTCAGAAGCCGTAAAAAAAGCGTCGGGTCGGTTTCTCTGCGACAATAGTTTTAAAGCAATAGTTTTTGCTTCTTCTCTAGATATAGTCACATGCTTAATAAAATTTTCATCCAAACTTATTCCTGTTTCACTTATCGCTTTAGCAAAACCTTTTTTCCGTTCACTGTAAACGGCTAAATGTTCCGGTCCGCCTATATAGGCGATATTTTTAAATCCCTGTTTAATTAAATGGCTAACCGCTTTATAGGAAGCTTCTTGATTATCGTTTTTAACGATAGAACTTACTATAGAATCATCAAAACGGTCAAATTGTATTAAATGAATTTGGTTGTCAAGAATTTCCTTTAAATGCAAATTGGACATTGTTTCTTGCGATAGTGATATCATAATGCAATCAACGTTTTGCCTAATTAATGTTTCAACTGCTTCTTGTTCTTTTGTAAAACTCTCTTCACTTTGGCAAATAATGATGTGATGCTTGTGCTTGTAGCAGATTTCTTCTACGCCTGCAATCACGTTAGCAAAAAAAATTTCACTTATTTTTGGGACAATAATTCCTATAATTTTAGATTTACCCTGTCTTAAATTGGCGGCAAAAGAGTTATGTTTATAATTTAACTCGGTGGCCTTCTTTTTAACCAAATTTTTTACTTTCTCACTAACCACAGGATGATTGCTCAATGCCTTAGAAACATAAGAACCACTAATGCCAAGAGCCTTAGCTATATCATAAATTGTAACTCTTTTATTATTCATTATAAAAGTAAACAGACTTTTGGCAATATATAAAAAATCATCCTTGTCTCACAAAAACATAGCGTTTAACGCCTCAATCTTCTATTCATTCTATAAAGACATTATGCTTTTGTTAATATAAATGAATAGCAAATGAATGTAATTCATCTATAGCTCCTGTGTAAATTAAAATCCCTCACTGGGCCTAGAATTCTTTTATAGACTCAAGAAATCATCACAAATAAAATTTTTTATAAATATTTTGAATACCAAATTTTATAAAAATCGGTCTTTACCTCACCTAGTGTGATAAAATAAAGAAAAACTCTTCTTAACGGAATAAAAAAATAATTTCAATTTTGAAATCGATTGAAAAAACTTTAATATTGAAAACCAATTTATAAGTCAAAATTTTTAAACGTAGTTTTCTATAATAGCGATTACCTATAAACGATCAAAATTTAACTCAGATGCAACCAGTAATACCTGAACTAAACAAACAACATGGAGCTGAAACTGCCTCGTCATTAAAGTATTCTAAATATAGATTCCCGAAAACCATAATGGGAACCAGTAGTTTAGGAAATTTATATCAGGCGCTAGATTTTGAGCAAAAACTGGCTATCGTAAAAGAAAGTATAAAAAACTCAAACGGGTTAGCTTTCTTCGATAGCGCCGGAAAATATGGGGCTGGCTTGGCCTTAGAGTCTTTAGGGAGATGCCTAAAACTACTAAAGGTTAACCAAAAAGACACCCTAATTAGTAATAAATTAGGTTGGATAAGAAAACCTTTAATAACAGATGAGCCTACCTTTGAGCCTGGAGTTTGGAAAGAACTAAAGTTTGACGCCTACCAAAACATCAGCTACCACGGTATCTTAGAGTGCTACCACCAAGGCAATGAACTGCTTGGCGGTTACAAAGCCGAGTTTTTGTCTGTTCATGATCCGGATGAATATTTGAATGCAGCAACAGATGCCCAAAACAGACAAAAGAGATTTAACGATATTTTAGAAGCCTACAGGGCACTGTCAGAATTAAAAGAAAAAGGAGAAATCCTAGCCGTTGGTATCGGTTCAAAAGACTGGCAAATTATTAAAGAAATTGAAACTAAAGTTGATTTAGACTGGGTAATGTTTGCAAACAGTTGTACCATTTACCACCATCCAAAAGAACTACTTAGTTTTATGGAATATCTCACAGGTAAAAACATCCCAATTATAAATTCTGCAGTTTTTAACGGAGGCTTTTTAATAGGTAGCGATTACTTTAATTACCATCCCGTAAACAGAAAAGATAATTTTGATCTGTACCAATGGAGAGATAGCTTTTACGCTATTTGCGAAAAACACAAAATTAAACCCGCATTAGCCTGCGTACATTTCGGCTTAAGTATTCCCGGGGTAAAAAGCATTGCTTTAAACAGCAGTTCACCTGTACGAACTGGCAAAAATTTCGAACTCGCAAACTTAAAAATACCAGCAGAATTTTGGGCAGATATGAAATCAAGAGGCTTACTTCATCATCAATATCCCTATTTGTAGCTAAGATTTAACGACTTAAAATAATATTATACCTAAATCATGACTAAAAAAAATAATTTATTCGCAATTGGATTAATTACATCCTTGTTTTTTCTGTGGGGGTTTGCGCACAACCTAGATCCTATTTTGATTCCACATCTAAAAAGGTCGTTTACGCTTAGTACGCTACAAGCAACTTTAGTGGATTCTGCTGTGTTTATTGCCTATTTTATTATGGCCATCCCAGCGGGTATAATTATGAAGAAATATAGTTACAAAGCGGGAATCATCATTGGTTTATTAATGTTTGCGACAGGCTCCTTTCTATTTGTACCGGCAGCTAACAACCAATCTTACCCTTTCTTTTTAATAGCATTGTTTATCATCGCTTGTGGCTTAACCACATTAGAAACTGCTGCCAATCCTTATATCACGGTATTAGGCCCTCCCGAATCAGCCCCCTTCCGATTAAATTTTGCGCAATCTTTTAACGGATTGGCGGCAACAATGGCTCCGATTATAGGTGCAAGAATAATTCTAGCAGAAGGCGCAACCGACGAGCAGTTAAGCCAAATGTCAGAAGCGGTTAAACAAGCAACCCTTGCCGCCGAGGCTTCAACAGTTAAAACTCCTTATATTGTTTTAGGAACTCTTTTGATACTTGTGGCTGTTTTATTTGCTTTTACCAAGCTTCCATCTATCGAACACGATGATGAAAAACCCGCAAGCAAAAATATTTTTCAGGCCTTGCGTCATAAACATTTAGCCTGGGGGGTAGCCGCACAATTTTTTTACGTAGGTGCACAAGTCTGCGTTTTTAGCCTATTCATTCTGTATGCACAAGCCTCTTCGGGCATTACAGATAAGCAGGCGAGTATCTATTTAGGAGCATGTGGCTTCGCGTTTTTGGCGGGTCGCTTTTTAGGCACCATTTTGATGAAGTTTTTCAAAGCAGAACGTTTATTAACACTATATGCTACCATCAACACCATTTTATGTATTCTAGCGGCTTCAATGAGCGGAATGGTTACTATTTATATCGTTATTGCCATCTGCTTCTTTATGTCAATTATGTTTCCAACTATTTTTGCATTGGGTATCAAAGGTTTAGGAAAAGATACCGCGTTTGGTAGCAGTTTAATCATTATGTCTATTGTTGGAGGTGCAATTTTTCCTCCAATTTTCGGCTACATCAGTGACGTAAGCCATAACATCCAGTTGGGTTATTTTGTACCGATGATTTGCTTTATAGTGATAGCTATGTTTGGATTAGGCGGAGCAAAAACCACTAAAAAAGAAGTCGAGATAGAACCGGCCGGAATATTATAAACCTAGATACAAACTTGTTGAAGAATGTATGCTATTGTAGGGTTACATTCTTAAAAAGAATCACAGAAAAAGCTTCCGCTGTAAAAAACATCTAATGAAAAGATACGCATTGGCACTAGACCTTGTAAACGACCCCGCCTTAATAGCCGAATACGAACGTTGGCATACCTCTGGAAACGGTTGGCCAGAGGTAAAACAAAGCATTACTGAATCAGGAATTATTGACATGCAGATTTACCGTACAGGAAACCGCCTATTTATGATTATGGAAACAAATGATCATTTTGATGCTGAAAAAAAAGCAGAGATGGATGCAACCAATCCAAAGGTACAGGAATGGGAGACCTTGATGAGTAGGTTCCAACAAGCATTACCCTGGGCTAAAAAAGGTGAAAAATGGGTTTTTATGAATAAAATTTTTCAGCTATAAATTAAACCAATAAGTACATGACAATAGATTCGCATCAACATTTTTGGATATTTGACTCGGTAAAATATAGCTGGATAAACGAAAATATGTCTGCTATCCAACGTGATTTTTTGCCTCAGGATTTATATCCCTTACTACAAAAAAACGAGGTGGACGCTTGTATAGCTGTACAGGGGCATCAAACCGAAGAAAACAATAGCTTTTTGATAAACCTTGCAACAAAAAACAAGTTTATCAAAGGCGTTGTGGGCTGGGTAAATTTGAGCGCTGCTAATGTAGATGAACGTTTAAGTTTCTACAGCCACCAGCCGTTTATAAAAGGGTTCCGTCATGTTTTACAAGATGAAGTACAAAGAGATTTCATGCTTACCAATGCTTTCAAAAACGGGATCAGTAAGTTGGAGAAATATAATTATACCTACGATATTTTGATTTTAACCGATCAGATCAGTTATTCTGAAGAATTAGTAAAAGCTTTCCCTAAGCAAAAATTTGTGATCGACCACTTGGCCAAGCCACCTATCAAAAGTCAAAAAATAACTGATTGGGCAGTGGCCATCAAAAAAATTGCAAATTATCAAAACGTGAGCTGTA
Organism: uncultured Pedobacter sp.; assembly: GCF_946480185.1. The sequence goes on from NZ_CAMLIG010000007.1 coordinate 67,003, forward strand.
AAGTCTCTGGCATGGTCACAGAAGCCGATTGGCAACATTGGAAGTCAGAAGATTTTGAGCCCTATTTAGACGTGGTTTTTGAAGCATTTGGTACAAAAAGACTGATGTACGGTTCAGACTGGCCAGTATGTAACATAGCTGGCGGATACGATAATTCGATTTCCTTACTTAAAAATTATACAAAAAAATTGACGACCACAGAACAGCAAGACCTTTTTGGTAACAATGCTGCACTGTTTTACAATATATCATAAATATGAAAACATTAGTTTGCACCAGTCCATCGCATTTTGAATACCATGAAAGCTTAAAACCAAAACTTGAAAAAGACAGTGCCATCGTAAAAATAAAACGCATTGGAATTTGCGGAACAGATTTACACGCCTTTGAGGGAACGCAGCCTTTTTTTAGTTATCCACGGATACTCGGGCATGAGCTCTCCGGAGAGTTGGTAGATTTTGATAACGCACCCGGATTTAAAAAAGGCGAAGCAGTAACTTTTATTCCTTACTTTTCAGATGGTACCTGTATAGCTTGCCGGAGCGGAAAACCTAATTGCTGCGAAAATATTGAGGTTTTCGGCGTACATATTGATGGCGGAATGGCAGAGTATATCCAAATTCCATCTAAATACTTATTGCATGGCGAAGGTTTAAGTTACGATGAGTTGGCTTTGGTAGAACCGCTCGCTATCGGCGCCCATGGAGTTAGGTTGGCAGATATCCGATCTGAAGAATTTGTGATGATAGTTGGTGCAGGCCCAATCGGTTTAGGCACCATGGAATTTGCTAAGATTGCGGGGGCTAAGGCAATTGCCCTAGATGTAAACGATAGGAGACTAAAATTTTGTAAAGAAAAAATTGGCGTACACGCAACGGTAAATGCCAATACTGAAAACGTAAAAGAACGTTTGCTTGAAATTACCAATGGAGATATGCCTACCGTGATTATCGATGCTACAGGAAACCTAAGGGCGATAAATAACGGTATTAATTTTTTAGCCCACAGTGGCCGGTATGTGCTTATTGGCCTGCAAAAAGCTGAGTTTTCATTTAATCATCCCGAGTTTCACAAGAGAGAAAGCACTCTGATGAGCAGCCGAAATGCTACCATTGAGGATTTTGAACACGTAATTTCCTCTATAAAAAAAGGTTTGGTAAATCCCCATCACTATATCACCCATACAGTACAGTTTGATCAAGTCAAAGATAATTTCGAAAGCTGGCTGGATCCTAAAAACGGAGTAATCAAAGCCATGGTTTCTTTAGGGTAATTACTAGGTTTTGATAAATTTTTTATACCATAAACAATTATAGCAACAGATACGCTATTGTACCGCCAAACCTAATGTCAAATTATACAGAATCAAAATGCAGTTATCAAGAAATAATTTAAACAAAATCAACAATAAAATTGACAAACCCCGCTACCAGAATTTACCAGAGAAAGTTTTACAGTTTGGTACGGGGGTGTTATTAAGAGGCCTGCCAGATTATTATATTAATAAAGCCAACAATAAAGCCGTTTTTAATGGCAGCATTGCAGTAGTAAAATCTACATCATCAGGAGGGGTAGCGGTGTATGAAAAACAAGATAATCTATATACCATTTGCGTAAGGGGAGTAAAAGGCGGTAAAACCGTTCATCAAAACATCATCAGCGGGGCTATAAGCAGAGTACTTACTGCAACCAAAGAATGGAACCAGATACTACAAATTGCTGAAAGTGAAGATCTTGAGGTGGTCATCAGTAACACTACTGAAGCTGGTATCCAGTTGATAGAAGACGATATCTTTGCAAATCCGCCAGTATCGTTTCCTGCAAAATTATTGGCTGTGCTTTATCAAAGATTTAACGCTTTTAAAGGAGACAAGAGCAAGGGCCTGGTAATAATACCTACCGAGTTAATTGTAGATAACGCTGATAAATTGAAGGAAATCTTACTTATTTTAGCAGAGAAACAACAACTACCTTTAGAATTTATTGATTGGTTAAATGATGCTAACTATTTTTGCAACTCGCTTGTAGACAGAATTGTACCTGGAGCACCTGATAAAGAGAATTTACCAATACTGACCGAAGAACTAGGTTATACAGATGAGTTGTTAACCATGTCTGAAAGTTATAGCCTGTGGGCTATACAAGGTAATGAAAAAGTGAAACAAAAACTAACTTTTGCAACTACCGATCCAAACATTGTGATTACGCCAGACATCAAAAAATTCAGAGAATTGAAACTCCGTTTACTCAACGGAACGCATACATTAACCTGCGGTGTGGCATATTTGGCGGGTTTCGATACGGTAAAGGAATCCACTGATGATAAGGACATTTCTTATTATCTGGGAACACTGATGAAAACGGAAATAACGCCATCCATTCCTTTCCCTTTAGATAAGGAAGAAGCTTTGGCTTTCGCCGATGATGTGTTAGACAGATTTAAAAACCCTCACATCAAACACCAGTGGCTAAGCATTAGTATGAATTACACTACCAAATTAAAAACAAGGGTATTACCAATACTGTTCAATTTTGAAAAGAAATTTGATACCACACCAGAGTTGATGGCCTTAGGTTTTGCGGCTTATCTCAAGTTTGTACAAGTGGTAAAAATTGAAAATGATAAATATTATGGGTACGCAAATAAGCAATTTTATCTCATCAATGATGATAAGATAGCGTATATCTATAAACAGTATCAGCGAAAAGGTGATGCTCCCTTAGCAATCTTTCAAGACAACCAACTTTGGGGATCGGATTTAACAGCGCTAAAAGATTTTAAGCAAAAAATACAAAGCTTTTCTAAATTGCTCGAAGATACTACAATGAAGGAAATTTTAAACAACCAGACTAATGGAAATGGATAACAGGGTTTTAAAAATCCAACCAGCAGGTAATCTTTTTTATTCTTTAGCCGTCTTTATTTCTTCAATCTTCTTAAGGTGATTACAAATCTCTCCGCTCATTATATTTCACTTAAATATATTACGTACAAAATTTATAGAAATAGAGCCTTCGTCAGTGGCAGAAGCCATCTTATTGAGGGCAACGGCTCTCACATCTCCGACCGCAAAGATCCCGGCCGAACTGGTTTCTAATAGGTACGGATTTCTATCCTTTTCCAAACCTATGGGCAAACAAACCTCAAAAATTATTTCCCCCAGTTTTAAATTCACTTTTACGGCGCCATAATGTTGTTTCTCTATCGGGGCAACCACATCTAAACCTAAGTCTGTGCCTTTTGCAATTTCTTCGGTAGTAAAAAACAGATCAAATACCTTTGACTGAACCTCGTATGGTATGCCTACGCCATTACTTTTATTGCGCAATATTTAAAGTTCTAAGGCGCCATCTAATAAGATATGTGTACCAAAAATAGAGTCTCCCGGCTTAAACAAAAAGTCTCCCGCTTTATATTGTTTGATTGTACTTTCATTGATAAACCATTGCAATTTTTCTACCGGAACGTCATGTAATGCCTCAATTTTCTTTAAAATTTTTGAAGTAACTTTTGCATCTAAACCAATTTTTAGGGTATTAAATGTTTCACTAAAACAAATAACAAGCTAAAACATTTTGTCTTTAATCAAAACGGTTTACGCACTGCTACTAATTTTGGAGCTATGAAATCGTAGAATTGTCAGATTTTGAAAAATTTAATCTGTTTTTACAATACCATTCAGTTTAAGTAAGTTTATGCTTTACAAATGGACACAGCTTACCAGCAATTAATTTATAAAATAGACGATTTTATCAGAAAGTACTATCTGAATAAGCTAGTGCGTGGCTTAATTTGGTGGGTCGCTATTTCCCTAATTAGCTATTTAGTTTTCATTATTTCCGAGTATTATGGCTATTTCAACATTGCAATTAGAAGTATTATTTTTTACGGGTTTATAGCCTCGCAATTAATTTTAGTTTGGTTTTTAATTGCAAGATATTTGGTTGCTTATTTCAAGTTAGGTAAAACCATTGGTCATCAACAAGCTTCAATAATCATTGGAAATCACTTTCCTGAGATCAAAGACAAACTCATCAACACCTTAGAATTAAAACAACTGGCAACAGAAAATCCGGAACAAAAACAATTAATTGAAGCCAGTATTAACCAAAGAATAGCCAACTTTAAACCCATTCCTTTTGTTGCGGCGGTAAACCTAGCGGAAAACAAAAAGTACATCAGCTACGCATTGATCCCCATTTTCGTGGTGATTTTACTTGCCTTTGCGGCACCATCCATATTAACAGAAGGCACAGAAAGAATCATCAACCATCAGGTTTTTTATAAAAAGAAGGCCCCTTTTACTTTTAATGTTTTAAACAAGAATTTAGTTGCTCGCCAAGGAGATGACTTAACATTAAACCTGAAAATTACCGGCAACCAAGTACCCGAAGAAGTTTATTTGGTTGATGGCGTGAACACTTTTAAGCTCAATAAAAAAGACATCATTAATTTTAGTTACGATTTTAAAAATCTGCAAAAAGACAAACATATCCGTTTTCAGGCCGGCGAGTTTTTTTCTGATGAATTTGTGATTGAAGTAAAAAAGAAACCAGCACTTTTGAGCTATAAGGTAGATTTAATTTATCCAAGCTATATCAGAAAACCATCTGAAACTTTAAACAATCCTGGAGATTTAACCATCCCAGCCGGGACCGTTGCCAAATGGACTTTTAATACCGAGTATGTTGATGAAGTTGCTTTAGCCATTAACAATCAGGCAACAGCCACAACAAATAATGCTAAAAACCAATTTACCAAGGAGACCCGCATTTTAAAAGGTGGAAAATACAGCCTGTTTTTAAAAAATAAGGAATCTGCAATTAGCGATTCTGTAAGCTATAGTTTAAATGTAATTGCTGATGAATTTCCAAAAATTGAAGTGCAGGAAAGGCTTGACTCTGCAAACGTAAATGTGCTATATTTCATCGGAAATGCAAGCGATGATTATGGTTTAACATCTTTATCTTTCCACTACCAGCTGCTAAAATCTGTCGATAAAAAACGCGAAGGGAAATCATTTTCTGTCCCTGTAAACTTCAGCAAAGGTCTTTTGCAAAGTAATTTCTTTTACGTATGGCCGTTAAAGCAACTAGGAATTCGGCCTGGCGAAGAGGTTTCTTACTATTTTGATGTTGCTGATAACGATGGGGTAAACGGTGCAAAACATACACAATCTGTAAAACGGATTTACAAATTGGCGAGCAAAACAGAACAGGTTGCCAAGTTAGAGGAAAGCGCCACCAGCATCCAAAATAAAATGCAACAAGCCATTAAAAAGGCGGATAAAATACAGCAAGAAACAAAAAAGTTGAGTCGGGATTTGATGGATCAAAAAACCATTGACTATGAGCAAAAGAAACGCATTGAAGATTTAGTTGCACAAAAAAAGGAATTTGAGAAGTTAATTGAGGATATCCAAAAAAGCGGAAAGCAAAATTTAGAGCAATCCAAAGATTTAGAAAAACAGAACAAAGATTTGTTGGAGAAACAAAAACAGATTCAGGATTTATTTGAGAATGTGCTTGATAACAAAACAAAAGAACTGTTAGAAAACTTGCAGAAACTGGTGGATAAAAACCAGAAAGAAATGAGTCAAGACGAGCTGCAAAAAATGCAGGTTGACAATAAATCTTTACAAAAAGAACTCGACAGAATTTTGGAGCTCTACAAAAAATTAGCGGTTGAACAGAAACTGAACAATACTATTGACAAGTTGCAGGAACTTTCGAAAAAACAGGAAGCTTTAAGTAACGAGGCAAAATCAAAACCTACTGAAGACATCAAAAAAGAGCAAGCTCAGTTAAAAAAGGATTTTGAAGGCATTAAGAAAGATTTAAAAGAGGTACAGGAGAAGAACGAGCTTTTAGAAAACCCCGAAGATTTTAATATAGATAAAGAAGACCAGCAAGCGGTTGACAAAGATTTAGATAATGCCGATAAAAACTTGGACAGCAATAAAAAACAGGAGGCCTCAAAAGCACAAAAAAGTGCTTCGCAAAAAATGCAAAACCTTGCCCAAAAATTAAAGAACAGCATGCAAGACGGAAAGGAAGATGAAAACCAAGTGAATGAACAACAATTGCGGATGATTTTAAAGAACTTGCTTAAAACTTCTTTTGACCAGGAAAAACTGATGCTTGACTTTAAAAACACGAATCAGGACGATCCAAACTTTGTAAAACTGGGGCAAAAACAGGTAGAAATTAAAGAAAATTTAAAAACCGTTGAAGATAGTTTGTACAGTTTAAGCAAACTGGTGCCGCAAATACAATCAACTGTTAACAAAGAAATTCAAAATATCAACCAGCAAGTTAATGCTGCGCTAGAGCAGATTACGGAGCGAAAAATTGATGAAGCAAACAGAAATCAGCAATTTGCTTTAACCGGAATTAACAATTTGGCTTTAATGTTGAGTGAAGCGCTACAGCAACTGCAAAATGCCATGAAAAATGCAAAACCGGGTGGTAAGGGAGGAGAACCTAAACCGGGTTTATCAGAACTATCTGAAATGCAAAAACAGTTGAACAAAAATATGCAAAAAGCAAAAGACGCCATGCAACAGCAAGGTATTATGCCAGGGCAAAAAGGTTCAAAAGAGCTATCAGAAAGTTTGGCCAAGATGGCACAACAACAGCAAATGATTAGAGAGGCTTTGCAAGACGTAAACAACAGTTTAAACAAGGACGGACAAGGAAAACTGGGAAATTTGGAAAAAATAATGAAACAAATGGAACAAACCGAGACTGATCTCGTAAACAGACGTATTACACAAGAAGCTTTAACCAGGCAACAAGAAATACAAACAAGATTATTAGAAGCCGAGAAGGCCGACCGAGAAAGAGAACAGGATAATAAAAGAGAAAGCAAAGCGCCAAAAGAGTTTTATCCAAATTATAATTTAATTTTGGATGAATACCAAAAACTTAAAACAAAGGAAGTGCAACAAATTAAAACGGTGCCGCCTGCTTTAAACTATTTTTATAAGAATAAAATAACCGAATACTTTAAAACATTAAATTTGGGAGAGTAAATATGGACAATTTCACAGAAACTATTATGGATAACGAGTTATATTCTCTGCAACTGCCATCAAATAGCGAAAGCATAGCTGTGCTTGAAAATTTTATTGATGACCTTGTGGAAAAGCTGGAAATTGGCGAAGATGTATATGCTAATTTGATGACTTGCTTAAACGAAGCCATTACCAATGCCATTTACCATGGCAACAAACAGGATCCTAACAAAAAGGTATATGTAAACTTAGACGTTATTTTAAACAAGCGCTTGGTTTTTACAGTTACTGATGAAGGCGAAGGTTTTGATTTTAACAATATCCCTGACCCAACAGATTTAGATAATTTAGAAAAATTGACCGGACGTGGTGTTTTTATCATGAAACGTTTGGCAGATCAGTGTATTTTTAATACGCGTGGTAACGAAGTGGAATTGCATTTTAGATATTAATGAGCGTAATTCCGATCAACTTTTTTTCTGAAGAAACAGATTTTAAGCCTAAAAAGGTTAAAGCCCTGCGCAATTGGCTTTTAAAAAGTATTGGGGCAGAAAAATATAGTTTGGAAGAACTCAATTTTATTTATTGTTCTGATGAATACCTACTGAAGATCAACAAAGAATATTTAAACCACGATACTTATACCGATACCGTAACCTTTGATAACTCGGAAATAAAAGGCAAAATTTTAGGCGATATTTTTATCAGTATTGATAGAGTTAGAGAAAACGCAAAAACCTTTTCTACAACTACCGAAGACGAATTACACCGCGTGATGATTCACAGTACCTTGCACCTGCTTGGCTATAAAGACAAATCCACAAAAGATAAAACCGAAATGACTGCCAAAGAAAACGAATATTTGCAGTTGAGGGAATTTTAAAATCTTTTCACTCCACCCAGCTACCGATATCGGATGTGGATTATCAAGTTTTATCTAAAAAACAAGTCGCATTTCTTATTTACTGAGTTGCCATACAAGCTGTATTAAACTGCAAAACTGCTCCTTCCCAAAAGTCCAAAAACAACATTGGAACAAACATTGCGTATCCATTCCAAAACAATTAAATCATTTAAAACATGTTGAAACTTAACAGCATAAACATTTTAGTTTTTTTGATGTTGGGCTTTACGGCCTGCAATAACGGAGAAGGCAAGGTTCAAAACCAAACAGATACCCTAGCAAATACCCATAATGATTCCCTAATGGTACAACCTAATTTTGTGTTGCAACCAGGCGAAGCGGCAGGTAAAATTAAATTAGGAGAAGATACTGAATTGCTGTTTCAAGAAATGGGAAGGCCCGACTCTAGTGATGCGGCTATGCAAAAAATGGTGGCTTTTTGGTACCAGAGGCATGACAGAACAAAACCATCCACCGCTATTTATGCAGCAAGAGATACCGGGGATCTACCAAAATCAAGAGTCAAACAAATCAGGGTGACCGCTCCTCATTTTAAAACCACCGAGGGCATTGGCATAGGTTCTACTTTAAATGAACTTAAAGAAGCTTTTACGCTCAGCCAAATTAAGTTCAATGAAGATGCACCTCGTTTACCACAAGTTTGGGACAGCAACGATGGAATTGCTTTTGAAATAAACAGTCGGCAACAATGTACTGCAGTAATTATTCATCAAAAGGATGAGGCATTAAAATCCACCTATTTACCCTTACGTTAGCTTATAAAAAGATAGAAGAGGATGCAATGCATTGCATTTTTTGCTTTTTGTGCGTAAAGCCTTTTAAGTATTGCTTTTATCAGTTCTTCATCAGTTCTTAGAGGGAACTAACGCAGACCATCTTCGGTGATCCTACGTTAAAAAACGTAAGATCACCGAAGGAATCCCGGAGAAGCTATGAATAAACCACCTAGAAAAGCCTCATGAGTGAATTGCTGAAGATTCTTAAAACCTGCTGTACGGACTATCGAAAACGGATTACATTTGAATGCTAACACAGAACAAAATGCTTATTGTCAGACAAATACAAGATCGTTAATTTGTAAAATTTAAAGCGCTTTCTTAAATTTATAAGAACAAACATTTAGCTGATGGCAATTAGTAAAAACCCCTTATTAAAAGGTTTTAGTGGGCATATTGATAAAACTTATGTGGTGAAACAATACCCTGGAGACCGGACTGTGATTACCGCTTACCCGGATATGAGCAAGGTAAAACCTAGTAAAGCACAGCTGAAGGCAAAAGCAGATTTCGCCAATGCAGTTGCCTATGCTAAACAGGTGATGAACAATGGGAATGAAAAACTGAAGGCTCAGGAGCGCTTAGCAAAAAGAAAAGGGAGCTTATACCATGCCCTTATTGCAGAGTATATGAGCAATATGAAGTTAAGGGGTTAGGCTCTCCTATTTTCAACAAAGCCAAAAACTCAAAAATATTTTAATTTAATAATGTACTAAAAAAAGCAAAGCTCCAACGGGGAGAAGGAGCTTAAACTAACCAATTATAAACCTAAAATAGAGTTGCAGAGGAAGGAATCGGACCTTCTGTTGCTGCCATACAGCCCTCTGCCGATGGTTAAATTCCCATAACCGCTACAAATATAGATGTCGATTTCTAATTCCAATACCCAAGACTGCTATTTAACCATTTGATAACATATTAGTGATTTAGACGCTCTAAATACTGCAAAGAAATGATAAAAACCGAGTGTTTACCGCATCCACCTCTACTATTTCCCCATTAGGTTTATAAAAAGCAAAACAATAGGATGATGAGGTTAATCAATATATGGCACACCCATTTCAACTTCTATTTTTATTCCTCCAACGCTTCTTTATTTAACATCTCCGCGTATTTAGCCCGTAGTTTGGCCACTTTAGGCTCAATAACAGCTCTGCAATAACCCGCATATTGATTTTGGTTGTAATAGTTTTGATGATATTTTTCTGCTGGAAAATAATTGTTCAAAGGCTCAAGCTCGGTTACAATTGGCCTACCAAAAACCGGAGCAAGCTCCAACAAAACACTTTCGGCAATCTTCTTCTGCTCTTCATTATGATAATAAATTCCGGATCTATATTGAGTGCCCGCATCAGCACCTTGGCGGTTTAAACTTGTAGGGTCATGGCTGGTCATAAAAACGTTCAGCAAATCTTTGTAACTCAACACATCTGCATCAAAAGTAACCTGTACCACTTCAACATAGCCAGAAACTCCACTACAAACTATTTCATAGCTGGGGTTTGGAATTAACCCATTAGCGTAACCAGATTCAACTTTTATTACTCCTTTTAAACGTTGTACAACCGCCTCCGTACACCAAAAACATCCGCCTCCAATAGTTGCTATTTCTATGTGATCTGCCATTTTATTTCTATCTAATTAAATACAAGTTAAGCTTTACAAAGTAAGCTGTCCGTAAAATATTGTTTACTATCTAAAAAATGTTTTACAACTGAAAAGCCAGAATGTTTTGACATCCATTCAATCTCTTTAAAGCTATATTTTTTTGATTGCTCTGTCCATATCAATTCATCTTTAGTAAAACTAATAATGGTATTGCTATTCGGCAATAAAACGGTTTGTTCGGCCAAACTCACCAGATAGCTAAAAAGTTCGCCATTTCTGGGATTATAGTAACAGTAAAAATCAAATTGATTGATATTAAAATTTGCAGCTAACTCCCTGTTCATCCTTTTTAATAAATTAAGATTAAAACGCTTGGTTATTCCGCTAGGATCTGAGTAAGCCTGATAAATGGTCTGCGGATTTTTCTGTAAATCAATACCCATTAGCAACTTATCGCCTTGTTTCATGGCATTATGGAAAAGTTTCATCAATACGAATGCTTCATCCTTAGCATAATTGCCAATGTTACTTCCTAAAAACAACAGTAAACTTTGTTGCTTATTTGTTTTTTTAAGATTTGTTAAAACTTCAAAATAATCGCCAACTTCTGGTTTAATACTCAGATCTGGTAAGCTGGACTGCAAACTTTCCGTGAGCATGTTCATTGCTTCCCGCGAGATGTCTATCGGGATATAATCGAAATTCACCTTTTGACGGAGGAGATATTTTAACAGATTAAAAGTTTTAGTCCCGTCGCCGGCACCGAGTTCAATCACATTGAAAGGCTGGTTAAACTTTAAGTTCTGGAAAATATCTTCCGCTTGCGATGCTAAAATCTCGTATTCGCAGTTGCTGAGGTAATATTCCGGCATTTCCATAATCTCTTTGAATATCCGGCTTCCTTCATCGTCATAAAAATATTTAGACGACAGGAACTTTTCTTTTGCCGTTAACCCCGCCACCACATCTTGTTCAAAGGTATTTAACATATCAACCTTAAAATCTGTATCCAAAATTAAATGAGATCAGATGGCTTTCTTTTGAAAAACCATAACCGGTAGTGACCAAAATTTTATTATAAAAATTTATCCAAATGCCCGGGCCATAACCTTGATGCCAATTATTAGCATCGGCAAAACTATTGTTCACTTTTGCGATATCGTAAAATCCGTAAACTCCAAAATCTCCGGTCAAGATATAATTCCTGAATGATGATACCGGGAAGCGCAACTCAGAATTAGCATAATAGGCACTTTTCCCAGAAAACCTTTCGTTTCTAAATCCTCTTAAATTATTATGATTACCGATGGTATTGGCCTGATAGAATTTATAACTGCCGATGTTGGTTTGTGCACCCAAGCGCAAAGCTAAAGTTAAGGGCAAACCCACATTAGGTGTTCCAAAAGCTGATAAATCTGTACTTAACCTTACAAATTTATCCTTATCGCCGCCTATTTCGTTGTAATAATCTACCGCATTATGCCATTTCAAACCAGTTTGTGGTTTAATTTTATCATCAACCAGTGATATATCAAGATAAGATTTTAGCGCTAAAAACCTTCCCGGATTTTTGTAATCTATCGTTTGTTTAGATAAGAAACTTTCTCCACCACCTGAGTTTATTTTTACTAGCTGAAAACCCGGCCCGATACCAAATTTAATTTTCTCAGACATTCGTCTTTGCACATAAAACTGTGCGTCGTAAGATTCTGATTGTACACGGTAATAATCAATATCATCATTAATGTTTGCTGTGCCATTGCCAATACCATAATAGTTAAAAGAATAAGCCGGACCTGCATAATCAGCGTTAATTAGCAAATCATATTTGTGTGCAAATAGCGAGTAAAAAGTTGCTCGGTACTTGCCAATAATTGCCTTGGTGTTTACAGCGTGTAATAATGAAAGTTTCTGCTCATAACTATAAGGTGCTTTTCTGAAACCATAATGTTTGGTTTGGTAAACAAGACCAAGCAATACTCCGTCTTTACCATTTTTAAAATTGGCATTTGGCAAAAATCCCGATTTATCGTACTTGAAATTATCGGGTAAATATTCGTTTACCCATTCTCCTTTTGATTTATAAAGTCTGGTATTGTTGCCTTTTATAAAAGTGTTTTTGGGTGTGTCATAAAAAACTGTCCTGCCGTTTTCAGCCTCATCTGCCAAATAATCTTTACCCTTACCGCCAACAACTTTTAATTTAATGGGGCGATCTGATTTCCCTTTAATTACCAGGCTGTCTTTGTCATCTAACAGATAAAAATTGATTTGGCGGGTTAAATTGTTATCAAAAGTTCGGGCAAAAATGGCTTTATCAATTTTTCCGTCTTTTTTGATCTTAAACATGGTAACTTTTGTACTGTCTTTTTCACGGTTGATTTCTACGTATTCGTATTTATCGGAGCCGGTTATGGTTACCTCTTCATTTAAAACATTGTAATATTTTTTGGCTACTTCTACCAGTTGATCTCTACGTGATTTCAGTTTAGCAATCAGCTCCTCCCCTGTTAATGCAAAAGCTTCTGGAGGCATTTCTTTTACCGCTTTTTCTATCACTTTATCGGTTAGTTTCGTTTTCATAAACTCCGCAGTTTGTATCCAGTCGTTTAAGGAGAGCTCAGTCAGCAGGTTTCTATCGAGATTTCTGGCAGCAATTGAGAGTTTAGCTGGATCTTCAATCTTCATCTCAAAAGACTGCACATCTGGTAAGGCTTTGCTAATTAATTTGGGCACCAAGCCATCAAACTTGGTAAAAACCTGATCCCTATCTCTTGGAATAGGTCTATAGATATCGCCTTTATCTTTCTTCTTAAACTCGGCCCATCGCCATTGGTCTTCATGGCGGTCCCAATCACCAATCAGCATATCAAAAAGCCGAGCTTTTAAAAAACTTTTTTGGTCAACCTCGTTATCATTATCTTCTTTCAGTTTTTCGTACATGCTAGTGGTACTTACTGCGTTTTTGGTATAACCGAAATCTTTAAACTGCGATAAATCCTCATCCGGACGCACTTCTATAATCCCTACACGTCCGCCAACTTCTTGAATATAAGGACCTAGAAGATTTGAATAGGGCATATAAAACACCTTGGGATTGGTATGGTAAACACCGATAGCATCTGCTAAATCGGGCACTACCAATGCTCCATAAGGATGTGCAGACGATATTTGGTCTTGTACAATATCACCTGCGAAAGTAGGCCTAAGGCCTTCGGGCAATAAAGAAGATGGATTTTTATCAATTGTTCTAAACTGATATTGGATTTTATCTTTTCCTTGTAGCCTTAAAGAAGTAGTTTGATGACCGCCACCGAGCTGCAAAGGTGTTAAACCGCCAGCAAATTTTGTTAAATCAAGATATGGAATATCAATTGGCGTTGCCCAAACAGAACGATAATGTTCGCCGAAGAGCAATTGTTTAAATTTAGAGGCCTTGTAATGTTCGCCCACTGCCATAGTCTTGGTAGAATCACTATAATTTGTTAATGCTTCGGCTTTTACATCTTTTTTGGTAGCCGGCAATACATATAAGGGAGAGCGGTAAACTAGTTTGCCTTTACTACCATCGCCAACAGGCTCCCAAAACTCTACCCAACATTGTCCGTTTTTATAATAGTTCAATCTGGCAAAACCTTTTGTTCCATGACCAAAAAGTGCGTCGTTACCTTTAAAGAGTGCACTGTTTTTACTTCCTGCTCCACTGGTTATAAAGTTTTGCCCTTTAAATTTTGTAAGCATTAGCGCATGTTCATGTCCGGATGCAAATACGATATTTGGATGGTCCTGAAAAAGTGCCAATAGCTTAGTTCTCAACTCCTGATATTTTTTATTGGAAATATCCTGACGAGACAAACCGTATTGCCTCATTAAAGGATAAATAGACCCAATAACGGGTAAAGGAATATATGCCTTTGGATATACCAATGTTAAGGGGAACATATAATCTAATAAGGTAAAGTATCCGCCATGTTTTCCGTTGGAGAAAAGCGGATGGTGCATGGTAAAAACAATATTTTTGCCTTTATTTCTGAGGATAATATCTTTAATTTGAGTAATCAGCTGGTCGTCATTTTCAACCGTACAACCTTCAACGTATCGGTCTGAGCGGGAATATTTTGTCAACCACCACTCGCTATCAATAGCAATAATCACTAAATTACCGCTCATTTGCACTTCAACAGGTCCTGCACATCCGTTGCTAGGCAAAAACACATCGGTACTATCTAAGTAATTTTCTATAAAGCTTTCCTGTCTTTTAATGGCCGCTAAGCCACCTGGTCTGCTTTTGTTCCAATCATGATTACCAGGAATAAAAATTCTTTTGCCTTCAAAGTCTTTCACCACTTTTAGTTGCTCAATAATTCTTTTCTCTTTGTCTTTTCTGTCAATAGCATCGGGCTCAGGCATTCCGTATTCGTAAATATTATCTCCCATAAAAATAACCGCATCTTTTTTACTGGAAGTTTTATTGATCACCGTATCCCGTAAATTTTTAATCACGGTATCGGTTTTAAACATCTGACTTTGCATCAGTTTTAAAGTAGGTTCTTGCGTAGTTAAAGAAGGTTTTCCGGCATCGCCAATTAAAAAAACGGTATAATCCAAAGTCAAAGAATCCGGGTTATTTGCTTTTTGCCAATCTTTTTGACTTTTGGCGTAAAAGGGTTTATAAGTAGTGCAAGATGTATAGCATAAACCTGCAATGAGGCAAACTAAAACAGGTAAGTATTTATTCATTTATTCAATTAGTTTTATAATGTTTCCTTTTTTCTTTTTCCCTTCATTAGAGACAAATAGTTTTCCTTTTGAGTTGAAAGCAATTCCTTCTGGCTGTATAAATTCTTTGCCGGTAAAGCGGGTAACTTTAGAAAAGCTGCCATCCGGGTTAAGTACCAAAATCAGTTTATTAATAGATGAAAGCACATAAAGCTTCCCGTTTTTGGGGTTGTAGGTTAATGCCGACGGCCTAATGATTTCATTTAAGTTTTGGTTACCTACCGCTTTTAAAAAGTGTTTTGAAGCTTCTATTAATGCGTCGCCCTTAAATTGGTTCACAATGTCTTTCATATAAATCCGCATCACTGGCTCTTCATGAAACTTCATGTCTTTTAGTGTAAACTGGTAAATACATTTAAAATCTTCTTCCTTATCTGCTTTATTCAAATTCCTGTCTTTTACCGCCAGCAGTAATCTGTTGTTTTTAGCGTCGTAAGCTAAACTCTCCATGTTATTTTTTGATTTCAGCGGTGTTGTGTAGCGTGTTATCTGAGGGTGTGGACCTACAAAATCTACAATCTGATAGATTACCCCATCGCTCCTCAGCACATACATATCATTTCCCTTCCTCACTAAATCTTCATAATCCCCATCCTCAGCAAAACTGTATTTTCTCACAATCTCTTTTTTATTCAAATCAAAAAAGTAGAGAGTTCCGCTCTCATCTTCAATTGCGGCTACTATACTATCGTTCACAAAAGAAATCCCCGAAATTTCTTTTAAAGATTTTGGGACTTCAATTATTTCTGCAGTAGAATCAACCTTTGGCCCACCATGCTTGGGTTCTTTTAACTTTTTTAAGCATGACATTAAAAAGGCGGCAATTAACACCAGTAACAGTTTATACATTTTTGGATTTAAATTTGTTAAATACAATTTAGATGGATGTTTAAACAAAACTTATACCATTAAATATTTTCATTAACTGATAAAAAAGTAACCATGACGAACTTATACGCAGAAGAAAAAATAGAGCAGTTCATTTTTGACCTGTTTAAAAAAGACCTTTCCAATTATATTTTATACCACAACTTTGCCCATACGCACCTTACCGTTGAAACCGTAAAAGAGATAGCACAGGAGTATAAGCTCTCGGAAAAAGAACTTGAAAATTTGGTGATTGCGGCCTGGTTTCATGATAGTGGTTACACCCGCGATTACCAAAACCACGAAGAAGAGGGCGTTAAAATCATGAAGGATTACTTTGGGGACAAACTGGACAATAAACGCTTTAAAGAAATTGAGCAGTTAATTTTAAGTACAAAATACGGATATGAGCAAACCAATTTAAACGAAGAAATTATCCACGATGCAGACTATGTAAATATGGGTAAAAAGAGCTTTAACAAAAGAGCAGAGCTTTTAAGGTGCGAATGGGAGAAGGTAAATAACAAAATATATAGTGATTTAGAATGGGCAGAATTGCAGCTCGATTTTTTAATCTCAAAAAAATTCAAGACGAGTGTTGCTGTGCATAAATTTGGCGAAAAGCGAGAAAACAATATAGAAAAACAACGTAAACTGATTGAAAAGTATAAAAATGACCAGTATAAAATACAGTTAAAGAAAGATGGCACAAATGCTAAACTGAATAAAGAAGGCAGAGGAATAGAAACTTTATATCGTTCTATCTACGGTTACCACATGAATTTAAGCTCGATGGCAGATCAAAAGGCAAACATCATGATCAGTATTAATACCATTGTGGTTTCGGTAATTATCACCCTTTTTGGCTCTGGTTATACCTTTGCGGATTCGGAAGATTTTAAACACATGCGCTTTGTTTTTCCGATGCTATTGCTGGTGATTAGCAGTTTGGTATCGGTAACTTTTGCCATTTTATCTGCCAGGCCAAATGTTACCTCAAAACAAAAATATCAGTTAGAGAACAAAGAAAGCAGTATTTTATTCTTCGGAAATTTCGCACAACTTAAATTACAAGAATTTGTAAACCATATTAAATCCTTAAAGGAAGAGAAAGACGCACTTTACGATAGCATGTCTGTTGATATATATCATCTTGGGGGCGTATTGTTAAGAAAATACAAGCTTTTAACCTGGTCTTACAATATATTTATGGGAGGCCTAATTTTATGTGCGGTTGGTTTTATCGGGATAATTATTTATTCATATTAATGGTTTTGCAATCAACCAATGAAATGTAGGAGTAATGAGTAATACCAAAATGTTCGTAATCATCTTGGCCTTTCTTAAGACTTTCCCAATGAAACCAAGTTTTTACCACCTTTTTATCACGTAGTTTATCTAAATACTTATTCGTAAGTAAAATATAACAAGGCTCTTCAATACTGTTTTTCAAAAGTTTATGCACCAATATCACATCTTCGCCCATCAGCTTGGTATGTCCGTTAATTTTTGTAAGGTTAATATGGCCGTGGTGAACTACAATTTTTATCCCCAGTTGGTGCTTGGATAAATATTTGTCGTACATTTCTGGATGAGACTGTTGGAAATCAGCAATCGTAAGGTTAAAGGTATCGTAAATTAACTGGCACTGCTTTGCTACTTTTTTTACTGAAGGCAGCCTTCCAATTTTATAAAAGAAAACGGCATCGCCTTCAATTTCAGCAATATCCATTTCTAAAATATTTGCCGTTGCTACTTTATTAAGTACTTTGGTGATAACCTTATTGGCAAATTCAGGATCTTCTGTAGAAGTAATAAATTTTGTAAAACCGGTGATATCTGGGATGCAAAAAAAGACAGGAACCGATGATTTATTTTTCATTTTTTATTTAATGCTTGAGCGCTTTAATATCAGTATGCAAAGAAAGCAATATTTTTATAGAATGTAAGCTTTGTTTACACTGTCGAAAAGTTGCTTAACAAAGTCTTTTTCTAAGTAAGTTATAAAGGCAATATCTTTTACTATAGCTAACCTTGAGGGTAAGCAATATAAATTTTAGGTTCAACCGCAACTATTTACTTGGAATTAAGTTTTATCCATAAACACACCAAAATAAACAAGTTTAATAGGTGTAATGCAATAAAAATAATCAGTTGATAAACAGGCGTTTATATAAATTATTTAAAAATGTGTCCGCACACAATTATTTTTACTATATTTGCTTATAGTTCAACCCGAGAAGTATAACCAAAACCGTTTAAACACATTATGACAACCACCAGACTTAATCTCTTAGAAGAAACTCGATTCGAGAAATTACCTGTAACTATTTATGTTAACGACAACATTGCTTCAAAAAACGTAGCAAAAATGATTGCAAATTTGATTGCAAAAAAAAATGCCTCGGGTGAAAAAACAGTTTTAGGTTTAGCAACAGGTGCTACACCGGTAAAAGTGTATGCAGAACTTATTCGTTTGCACAAGGAGGAAGGATTAAGTTTTAAAAACGTGGTTACTTTCAACTTGGATGAATACTATCCAATGAAGCCTACGGCAGAACAAAGCTACGTAGCCTTTATGAAAAAAAACCTTTTTGACCATGTGGATATCGATATGAAGAATGTGCATATCCCAGATGGTACTTTGGCAGAGGACGAAATTGTTGCTTTTTGTACCGAGTACGAGAAAAAGATTACAGCTTATGGCGGTTTAGATATACAAGTGTTAGGGATTGGACGTACAGGTCACATCGGTTTTAACGAACCGGGTTCTGCACCAAATTCTGGTACGCGGTTGGTAACACTTGATGATTTGACCCGCCGTGATGCTTCACGTGATTTTGGAGGTAAAGAAAACGTACCTACAAAAGCCATTACCATGGGCGTGGGTACTATTTTTAAGGCCAAGCAAATTATTTTGATGGCTTGGAACCAAAAGAAAGCTTCCATTATTAAAAGAGCGGTAGAGGGAGAAATATCATCAGACGTTCCAGCAACTTACTTACAGCTCTCAAACAATGTGGAGTTTGTTTTAGATCAGGATGCAGCATCAGACCTTACCCGTTTTGCCACACCTTGGTTGGTTAAAGATTGCGAGTGGACCCCGCAACAGATTAAAAAAGCAGTAATATGGTTAGCAAAAACGCTTAAAAAACCTGTTTTAAAACTTACCGAAGAAGATTACAACAATAACGGAATGGCACAACTGGCTACCGAAAAAGGTCCCGTTTACAACATCAATATTGATATTTTCAACAAAATACAACACACCATTACAGGCTGGCCGGGCGGCAAACCAAATGCAGACGATGCCCAACGTCCGGAAAGAGCCGAACCCGCTAAAAAACGCTCTATTGTTTTTTCTCCGCACCCAGATGATGATGTGATTTCTATGGGCGGTACTTTTATCCGCCTGGCAGACCAAGGGCATGATGTACATGTAGCCTACCAAACTTCTGGAAACACCGCTGTTTGGGATGAGGACGCTTTGCGCTTTATGGAATTTAATATTGATTTTGCAAAAGCACAAAACCAGCCATCAGAAAATTTAGAGAAAATTTATAACGACACCCGATTATTTTTAGAGAAAAAACAACCCAACCAGCCCGATACTTTAGAACTGAGAACGGTAAAAGGGCTGATTAGAAAAGGAGAAGCCATTGCTGGGGCAAGATTTGCCGGACTGCCAGACGCCAATATCCATTTCATGGATTTACCTTTCTACGACCGTGGAAAAGTATCAAAAACTGTTGATTTTGAAGACGACATTCAACAAACTATGGCGCTTTTGCAGGCGGTAAAACCTCATCAGGTTTTTGCTGCCGGAGATTTTGCTGACCCGCATGGTACGCATAAAGTTTGCTTTAACATTATTTTAGAAGCTTTAGAGCGACTAAGAAAAACCGAAGAGTGGACAAAAGATTGCTGGCTTTGGTTGTACCGTGGCGCTTGGCATGAGTTTGAAATTGACGAAATAGAAATGGCTGTTCCCTTATCTCCGCAAGAGGTTTTGCGTAAAAGACATGCAATTTTCAAGCATCAATCACAAAAAGACATTCCGGTTTTCCCTGGAGATGATGCCCGCGAATTTTGGGTACGGGCAGAAGACCGCACTACCGAAACTGCACAAGCATATAATGATTTAGGCTTAGCAGAGTACGAGGCGATTGAAGCTTTTGTACGATGGAAGTTTTAATGGTAGAAACCGTATAAATTTTAATCAATAAAATGAAACCGCATAGATGCATGGATTTTTAACTGTAAAAGGTTGCATAGTTTGCTGAAGCAGGGCTTCAGCTACATTTGTGTGCCTAAAAAGCCTTTCTTATAAAGTTGAATGGCTGTGTACCTATGTGGTTAAAAAAATTCATGTACTAAACAGTTTCCTAATAAACGCTCAAAAATTTCATAAACCGCAAGACAAGCAGACATGACACTGATTAAATCAATCTCTGGAATAAGAGGGACCATTGGCGGAAAAGCTGGTGATGGATTAACACCTGTAGATATTGTAAAATTTACCGCTGCGTATGGCAAATGGATTTTCGCTAAAACCGGAAACCAAAAAATTATTTTAGGCAGAGATGCCAGAATTTCTGGCGAAATGGTAAGGAATTTGGTGGTTGGAACGCTGCAAAGCATCGGTTTAAATGTGATTGATTTAGGTTTATCCACCACACCAACTGTAGAAATTGCTGTTCCGCAAGAAAAAGCCGGTGGAGGAATTATTTTAACCGCCAGCCATAACCCTAAAGAATGGAATGCCCTTAAATTATTGAATGATAAAGGCGAATTTATTAGCGATACCGACGGAAAGGAGCTTTTAGCCATAGCAGAAAACGATGAAATTTCATTTTCTGCCATTGATGATTTGGGAACTGTAACTTACGATGATTCTTATCTTCAAAAACATATTGACCAAATTTTAGCGCTCCCTTTAGTGGATGTTGAAGCGATTAAAAAAGCCCATTTTAAAATCGCGATTGACTGCGTAAACTCATCAGGCGGAATTTTTATTCCAGCTTTGTTAAAGGCTTTGGGTGTGGAAACCATTTATGAGCTTTATTGCGAACCTACCGGGCATTTCCCGCATAACCCCGAACCTTTGCCAGAACACCTGACAGAAATTTCTGCTACCGTTGTTAAAAACAAAGCCGATTTAGGCATTGTGGTTGACCCAGATGTGGACAGGCTTTGCTTTGTGAACGAGGACGGAAGCATGTTTGGCGAAGAATATACTTTAGTGGCTGTTGCCGATTATGTTTTGCAACATACGCCGGGAAGCACTGTTTCTAATTTATCGTCAACCAGGGCATTGCGAGACGTTACCGAAAATGCCGGGCAAACTTACCAAGCTTCGGCAGTTGGTGAGGTAAACGTGGTTAATTTAATGAAATCATGCAAAGCAGTGATTGGTGGCGAAGGCAACGGAGGAATTATTTATCCGGAACTACATTATGGCCGTGATGCTTTAGTTGGCATCGGCTTATTTTTAACGCATTTGGCAAAAAGTGGCAAAACCATTTCTCAGCTTAAAGCGAGCTATCCTGCCTATCATATTTCTAAAAACAAAATCACTTTGGAGCAAGGGATGGATGTGGATGGAATTTTGAAAAAAGTGGAAGGAAAATACAGATTACAACCCTTAAGCACTATTGATGGATTAAAGATTGAGTTTGGCAAAGAGTGGGTGCACTTAAGAAAATCAAATACCGAACCCATCATCAGAATATATTCTGAGTCTGAAAGCGAAAGCAAAGCAAACAAATTGGCGAAACAGATCATCGCTGATATCAAATCATTTTTATAACCCGAAAATCACCGTCAGCGCCATGATCAAATCAAACTTCGCCACAGAAACCATTGAAAAAATTGCAAAGAATTTTGCCATTGAAGGAGGCATCAGAAACACCAAACCATTTGGTTCTGGACATATTAATGATACTTTTTTAATTGCCAATAGTGACAATAGCTGCCCCGATTATCTTTTACAGCGAATTAATCACCATATTTTCAAAGATGTAGAAGGCGTTGTGGTTAATATCTCTAGGGTTTCGGCCCATTTGGACACCAAATTAAAAAGCGAGTTTAAATCCGACAAATCGGTAGAACAAGTACTCACGCTTATTCCAACGGTAAATGGTGTATTATACCTAAAAGACGGCGATGGAAATTACTGGAGAATGTATCAGTTTATTAAAGATTCTATAAGTTACGATTTGGTGGAATCAACCAAACAGGCATTTGAAGGTGGCGAAGCTTTTGGCCGATTTCAGTTGATGCTGGCTGATATGGATGCCGAATTACTTACTGAAACGCTACCAAACTTTCATAACATCAAATTTAGGTTAGAGAACTACAAAAAAGCTTTGGCTGATGATACTGCCAACCGGGCAAAAAACGTTGCAGAAGAAATTGCTTTGGTGAAGGAGTACGAAGAATTCATGTGTAGCCTTTACCAAATGGGCGAAGAAGGTTTGCTTCCAAAACGGATCACCCATAACGACACCAAGTTTAACAATATTTTGTTCGATAAGTACGATAATGTAATCTGCATTATTGATTTAGATACGGTAATGCCCGGCTATGTTGCTTATGATTTTGGCGACGCCATCCGCTCTTTGGTAAATACTGCCGAGGAAGACGAAGCGGACTTAACTAAAATTAGCGTAAATATGCCTTTGTTTAACGCTTACACGGCGGGCTATTTAAAAGAAGCCATCAACTTTTTAACTAAGGAAGAGTTAAAGTCTCTTTATTATGCAGTCTTTCTTTTCCCTTATATGCAGGCTGTCCGTTTTTTAACGGATTATTTGCAGGGCGACACTTACTATAAAATTGCCTATCCAGAACACAATTTGGTACGCACAAAATCGCAGTTTAAATTGTTTAAAGAACTGTATGCTCAAAAAGATGCAATTAAGCAAATGATTGAAAACAGTGCAGAGTTAGCCGCTGGTTAGTTTTTTATTCTGCCCGATGACTATTCTAAAATTAATTCTGGGCAAAAATTATAACAGTGATGAGTTTATTTAAAACGAAGCAACTATTTTAGCACACACTCGCCTTAAAAGCAAGAATCAAAAAGTATGAAAAAACTACTCTTAACTATCTTTTGCACCAACTGCTTATTCGCTATGGCCAGTTTAGCCCAAACTATCTCTCCATTTGAAACGATAATGAACAAAGTGTATCAGGACGTTTCCGAAGAAAAATCAAATCCGGATAAAAGCACAAAGGAATATTTAGCCACTTTGAAAGAAGACGGTAGCTGGGCAGATATTGATTATAAATCTACCGCCATAACCGTATGGGAACCTTCAGTGCATCTCGACAGAATTACAAACTTATTACAGGCCTACACCAATAAAACAAGCTCGCTTTATAATGATAAAAACCTATTTGGCGCAATTGTAAAAGGATTACAGTTTTGGTATAAAACCGATGCCAAAAGCGACAATTGGTGGCATAACGAAATTAGTGTACCGCAAAAATTGGGCGTATTGCTCATCATCGCCAACTATGGAAAATCAAAACTTCCCGATGATTTGAAAACCGGTTTGCTAGAAAGAATGAAAAGAGGTTTCCCCGATAAAAGAACAGGAGCCAACAAAACAGACATTGCTACACATTACTTTTACAGGGCATTACTAACTGAGGATGTTAAATTACTATCGTTTTCTTTAGATCAACTGTTTGAACCGGTTCAATTGGTAGATGGCGAAGAAGGTTTACAGTATGATTTTTCTTACCTACAACATGGCCCTCAATTATATATTTCTGGCTACGGGGAAGTTTTTATCGCAGGAGTTTTAAAAGTAGCAAATTATGTAAAAGGCACTCCTTACGCATTAAGCAAAGAAAAACTTGCACTTTTCTCAACTTTTTATAAAGATACATATCTGCATACCATAAGAGGATATTATGGCGATTTCAGTGTTGAAGGAAGAGGAGTGAGCAGGGTAGATCGGTTAAAAAAATCCGAAAAAAGTAATTTAGAAGGCTTTAAAAAGATTGAACCTGAATATTCCATAGTTTGGGATGAAGCGATTACCCGATTTTCGACTGTGGGAAAACCAGATTTTGGCGTAAAACCTTATCACCAACATTTTTGGAAAGCAGATTATGCTTTGCATGTACGTCCTGATTATACTTTTAGTGTTAGAATCGCCAGCACCAGAACAAAACGTACTGAAATGGGCAATAAAGAAGATTTATATGGAAGATACCTTCCCGATGGGGCTACTAACATACAGGTAAGCGGACCGGAATATTTTAATATTATGCCTATTTGGGAATGGGATAAAATACCGGGAACAACAAGCAGAAACTATACAGAGGATAGGTTAATGACTGTTAACTGGGGGGAAACCGGCTATAATGATTTCTCCGGAGGCGTTTCTGACGGAATTTACGGCGCAACCGCTTACGAGTTAAAATACGATAGTGTTTCTGCAAAAAAAGCTTGGTTTTTCTTTGACCACGAAATAGTTTGCTTAGGCGCAGGCATCAATAGCAATACAAAAGAAGAAATCACAACTACGGTAAACCAGGCCTGGTTAAATGGGAATGTTATCCTTTCCAACCATCGCAAAATAGGAAAGGGAGAAGTAATCAATTACAACGCTAAAAAACAATCGTGGCTTTACCATGCAAATACAGGCTATTATTTTCCTGATGGTGGCTCTTTATCCTTAAGCACACAACAGCAAACCGGCAATTGGCATAAAATAAACAACTCTTTTTCAAAAGATGAAGTTTCTGGAGATGTGTTTAAGTTTTGGTTAAACCACGGAACACAGCCACACGATGCAAAATATGCTTACATGGTACTGCCTGCCATAAAAAGTGAGAAGGCAATGGAAAGCTATGATCCTCAAACTGTTAAAATATTGGCAAACACCACAACCCAACAAGCAGTTTATCAGCAAAAATTAAAAATTTTACAAGTGGTATTTTACAAATCTTCGCAAATAGAAGCAGAGAATTTTTCTGTTAGCGTGGATAAACCTTGCATATTGATGCTAAAAGAAGAAAAAAAGCAAATTTTTATCAGCGATCCTTTGTTTAAAGAGAAAAGTATAACTGTGATTGTGAAAGATAAAAAAACAGGAAAATCTAAGTCTATGAAAGTAGATCTTCCGGTTGACGCTTATTTAGGAAGCACAAAAGAGGTCGAACTTTAAAGTTGGTATTTGCATAGCGATTAAAACAGTTTTTTTCTAAATGTATGCGTAAGTTAAAAAGGAATTGCGGTGGCTTATTATTAGGTTTTTGTCAAATGGAGCCGCCTAACGAAGAAAACCGAAGTTTGAAAGTTTATAGCCTTGACTGACTTGCATTATTTTCGTCTTTGCTCTTGCTCTATTTTTGTTGCATTTAACTCAAATCAATTTTTAAACATCAAGAGGTTTCATTAACAAAAAAAACTATCCTTTAAAAAAACTTATTTAAAATATAAATCCAGTAAGTTATTTCCAATCTCACAAATAGCCAAATAGCAGCTTTACAACGCACAGATATGGATATACGTTTTCGTACCTAAATTAATTATTGCGTGTTCGATAACAATATGTAAATTTTAGAGTGTTTACGAACACATTATTTTCAAAAAAATTTGCGGAAACATTTATTTATCAGTAAGTTTGATCACCAATTAAAAATTCTTAGTTAAAATCGCATGAAAAAAATCAACACTTTAAAGGTCTTTTCCCGCCTAACTGTATTTTTGATGCTGTTTTTATTTGTACAATCAACATTGATTGCTTCAAATGCTACAGCTGCCATCGTCGTCAAAGGAAAAATTTTAGATAACGAAGGGCTACCTCTTCCAGGAGTTAGTGTCAGCGTAAAAAACGAAAAGGCGGCGACATTAACCGATATTAACGGTAATTATTCCGTTTCAGTAGAAGGTAAAACTTCCGTTATTGTGTTCTCATTTTTGGGCTTTACCACTCAGCAAGTCATCGTTGGCGAACGCACTATCATTAATCTTTCACTTAAACCTACCTCAAACAGCTTAAATGAAGTAGTTGTGGTTGGTTATGGAACGGTGAAAAAAGGCGACTTAACAGGTTCGATAGGTCAAGTAACCATGAAAGACTTACAAAAAGCCCCGGTAAAATCTTTTGACGAAGCATTAGCCGGCCGGTTAGCAGGTGTGCAGGTAAGCTCTACCGACGGACAGCCCGGTTCATCATTCAATATCGTCATCAGAGGTCAAAACTCCTTAACACAGGACAATTCTCCTTTATATGTTATTGACGGCTTCCCGATAGAATCATCAGACAACAATAATATCAACCCGGCAGATATAGAATCTATCGAGGTGTTAAAAGATGCTTCTGCAACGGCTATCTACGGCTCTCGTGGCGCAAATGGGGTGGTTATTGTTACTACAAAATCCGGCAAAAAAGGTGACCCTAAAATTGATTATAACGGAAATTACGGCTTCCGGAAGAATGTTAAAACCATGGACTTGCTTTCTCCTTATGATTTTATAGCATTTCAACAAGAGCTTAGTCCAAGCACCACTGATTTGTTGTACTTAACCGGCAAAGGAAAAACCTTAGCTGATTATAAGAATGTAGCAGGAGTTAACTGGCAGGACCAGCTTTTTAGGAACGCACCTATACAGCAACATAGCATTGCAATGAGTGGCGGAACAGATGCTACGCAGTATTATGTAAGTGGTTCGTTAAATGATGAAAAAGGTACTATTATTAATACAGGATTTAAACGTTACCAAGGCAAAATAACCCTTACTCAAAAAATAAATCCTAAGTTAAAAGCATATTTTAACGCCAATTATAGTAATTATGAATCTAACGGAATTGTTCCAACGGATGGAACAAACTCTGCCACTAACAACCTATTATATAGTACTTGGGGCTATAGGCCAATTTCTGGCTCAGGCTTAGATTTAACAGGGGTTTTACTAGATCCGGATATTGACGGAAGCAACGATTACAGGATAAACCCGATTATATCTTCAAATAACGAAGTTAGAGTTTCAACAAATAATAATTTAGTGGTTAATACTTACGGCCAATATAGTATCAACAAAAATTTAACACTTCGTATTTCTGGTGGAATTACTAAAAACACCATAAGAAATGACAGATTTAACAATAGCCAAACATTTTACGGAAATCCTTTTACTTCAGGAGGTGTAAACGGGGTAAATGGATCGGTAATATATGTGGAGAATAGCCGCTGGTTGAATGAAAATACCTTAACCTACCATAAAGTCTTCAATAAAGTACATGATTTAAACATTTTAGGAGGTATCACCTTTCAAGACAATAAATACGCTACTTACGGTAGCGCGGCCATCCAAGTGCCAAACGAATCTTTAGGTTTAAACGGACTAGATGAAGGTGTACCGCAATCGGTTACTGCCGGAGGTGCTTCTGACCGATTAAATTCTTATTTAACGCGTGTAAACTATAACTATAAGTCTAAATATTTACTTACAGCGTCGTTCAGGGCAGACGGTTCATCAAAGTTTGCAAAAGGTAACAGATGGGGCTATTTTCCATCGGCATCTGCGGCTTGGAGAATGAGCAGTGAGAACTTTATGAAAAACATTAATTTTATAAACGATGCTAAACTAAGAATAGGTTATGGTGTAACTGGCAACAACAGAGTAGGAAGTTTTGATTATTTATCTGTTTTGGGTCAACCTACTGGCTCTCCTTATGCTTTTAACAATGTTATTAATTTAGGTGCAATTCCAATCTCTTTAGGTAACTCAGATTTGAAATGGGAAACTACTTCACAAGCAAACATTGGTTATGATTTGGGCTTATTTAAAGACCGTATCAATTTCACATTTGATGCTTACAGAAAAACTACTTACGATTTATTGCTAGATGCCGATTTACCTTATACTACCGGTTACAGCAATATTTTCAAAAATATTGGCAAAGTAAGAAACCAAGGTTTAGAGTTTACCTTAAATACGCAAAACATCAAAACCAAAAACTTTAACTGGAGTTCCAGCTTCAATATCAGTTTTAATAAAACAAAAGTATTGGAGCTTAGTGATAATCAGGAATCTTTATCAAGAGCTATTGGATGGGACAATTCATTTTCATCAACACCATTATACCTAACCAAAGTTGGCGGTCCAATGGGTCAGTTTTACGGATTTGTGTTTGATGGTATTTATCAATTAACAGATTTTGATGTTTCACCTTCTGGTACTTATTCATTAAAAGGTAACGTGGTAGATAACGGCAGCGCTCGTAATTCTATACAGCCTGGAGATGTAAAATACAAAGATATTAACGGAGATGGCGTTGTAAATACAAAAGACCAAACCATTATCGGGAGAGGCCTGCCAATACACACAGGCGGGTTTACCAATAACTTCAGCTATAAACAATTTGATTTAAATGTGTTTTTGCAGTGGTCTTACGGTAATGATATTTACAATGCTAATAGAATGGTTTTTGAAGGAAATGCCTTGTCAAAAATTAATTTAAACCAATTTGCTTCTTACGCAGACCGTTGGACACCAACCAACCCAAGCAATACCATTCCTAGGGTACGGGGCGAGGGACCTAAAGTTTACTCTTCAAGGGTAATTGAGGATGGTTCTTACCTACGTTTAAAAACCGTTTCTTTGGGTTACAATTTTAACGATAAAATTACTAAAAAGTTAAAAATGAAATCTTTAAGAGTATTTGCTTCAGCTCAAAATCTGCTTACATTCACAAATTACTCTGGAATGGATCCTGAGGTTTCTGTAAGAAACTCAGCTTTAACGCCAGGTTTTGATTATTCGGCATATCCAAGGGCCCGTACAATTGTTTTTGGTTTAAATACATCATTCTAAAATTATAATGAAAATGAAAAATTTTAAATATATAATGGTAATAGGCCTTTTAACAGTCTTTACCACATCATGCGAAAAATTCTTAGATACTAAGCCAACAGACACTTTATCTCCAGACTATTACTATACTACTGAAACACAGATGAATGCCGCGTTAACGGGAGTTTACGATGTTTTAGGTAACGAAGCTTTGTATGGCAATAGTATATTTACCACTTTAAATGCTCCTACAGATTTAAGCTATTACAGAAGAAACAATGTTTTCTCGGGTGTTCAGGTATTAAATTTTGATGCTTCTGCTCCAGAGATCAGGCAGATGTGGCAAACCTTATATACTGGGATAAACAGAGCCAATCTGGTTTTGGCAAATATTCAAAAACCACAAATGGATGATGCCAAAAGAGATATTATTAAAGGACAAGCTTTGTTTTTAAGAGCATATTACCATTTTTTATTGGTAAGTAACTGGGGCGATGTTCCATTGGTTTTAGATGCCAACGTTGATGTAAACAAACCTAACGTTGCCCGTACTCCTGCTAAAGAAGTTTATGCTCAAATTTTAAAAGATATGGAAGAAGCAGAAGGCTTAGTTCAGGATATTAAAACTTTGGGGTTTGGTGGCCGTGTGAGCAAATCTGCGGTACGGGGAATTTTAGCCCGTGTAAACTTATACATGGCAGGTGCGCCATTAAATGATGTGAGTAGATATCCGGAAGCACTAAAATGGGCTTTAGCTGTAAAAAATGATGCAGTTGCGTCTCACCAATTAAACCCAAATTATAACCAGGTATTTATCAACTACGCTCAAGATAAATATGACACTAAAGAAAGTATATGGGAAGTGGAGTTATGGGGAAATAGAATTGGAAATAACTATCAAGAGGCTGGCAGAGTTGGAAACACCAATGGTATCCAATGCGGAAGCACTACAGAAGGTTATAGCTACGGTTTTATAGGTGCTACCGCAAAATTATATAAGTTATACGAAAGCACAGATAACCGCAGAGATTGGGCAATTGGTCCTTACAGCTACTCCGGACAAACCGCTACTAAAGTAAACTGGGCCACAACAGACGTTTATCAGCGTATGTGCGGTAAATTTAGAAGAGAGTATGAATTGATAGAAAAGCAAAAAAATTATACACCACAAAATTTCCCGCTATTGAGATATTCTGATGTTTTATTGATGATTGCTGAAGCTTCAGGCCCAAATCAGGTAGGTTATGATGCTTTAAACGAGGTAAGAAGAAGAGCAAACGCTAAGGAATTTACGATAGCAAATGGCAATTACACAACCAATCCGGCAGATTACTTAAAAATCATCCAAGACGAAAGGGCAAGAGAACTCTGTTTTGAAGCACTAAGGGTAAATGATTTAAAAAGATGGGGACTATATATTTTTAATATGCAGCAAGTAGCGGCGGATATTACCGCTAATGCCCCTGCAGCATTTAAATACGCAGCCTTAGCCGGTAACAATATTGATCAAAGACATTTATTGTATCCAGTTCCGTTAAGAGAAATCTCAATAAATCCCCTACTAAGTCAAAATAAAAATTGGTAACATTTAATAATTATTAAGATGAAAAAGATAAAATCAATTATATACACTGGCTTAATAGGGATAGTAGCCTTAGGCGCCTGTAATAAAGAATTAGGTATTGAAAAACTGGATTTTGATGTAAGTACCGCAAAAACCACTTACAAAGTAGGTGATACTGTATTGTTTAAATTTGCTGGAAACCCAGATAACATCACCCTTTTTTCTGGAGAAATAGGTAGCAAGTATGAATTTAGAAATCGGTTAAAAGCAGATGGCAAACCCCAGTTGCAATTTACTACTTATGCCCAATACGGCACACAAACTAATACATTGCAAGTTTTGGCCTCTACAGATTTTAACGGAACGCTTGATCAAAACATAGCCAGTGGCAGCTGGAAAGATATTACCAGTTTAGCAACGCTTTCTACCGGTGCGGATAATACTGCTTCGGGAGTAATTGATCTTTCCCAGTTTATTGGTGACAAGCCATTATACATTGCCTATCACTATGTAGGACAAGCAGGATCCACTCAAAAAACGTGGACTATTAAAAACTTTTCGGTTCAAAATAAACTGACCGACGGTTCTGTACTTTCGGTTGCAGACAATAGTACCGCTGGTTTTACACAAATCAGTCTAAAAAATCCGGCTGCCGTATGGACAATTGCAGCAGACCAAATTAGGATAGCCGGTGGAAATGCTTCAGCATTGGAGAACGACGACTGGATAGTTTCTAAAGCTTTATCCCTTGATAAAGTATCGCCAGATACAGGTACAGCATTAAAAAATATCACTACAAAAATGACGGAGTATCCTTATATTTTTTCTCAAGCTGGCACATATAAAGTAACTTTTATCGCATCAAATGCTACAGCAGATAATTCAGCATCTGTTGTAAAAGAATTAACTATTACCATTACACCATAAGTTTGTGAACATGAAAAGCTTTAGGTTGTTAGGCATAGTATTTTTAGGTTTCTCCCTGAGTTTAAAAGCTCAAGAAAAACCTAATGTAATTTTTATTTATGCGGATGACTTGGGTTATGGCGATGTGAGTTGTTACGGCGCCACCCATATTGCTACTCCGAACATTGACGCACTTGCAAAAAAAGGAGTGCTTTTTACCAATGCACATACTACCTCTGCAACGTGTACCCCGTCAAGGTACTCGTTGTTAACCGGTAGGTACGCCTGGAGGAGAGATGATACCGGAATTGCTCCCGGAGATTCTCCCTTATTAATTGATACCTCAAATACCACTTTACCGAAAATTTTCCAACAAGCCGGCTATTATACCGGTATTGTTGGAAAATGGCATTTAGGTTTAGGCAACAAAAACAAAGCAGATTGGAACGGCGATATCAAACCCGGCCCCTTAGAAGTTGGTTTTGATTATTCATACATTATGGCCGCCACTTTAGACCGTGTGCCTACCGTTTTTATTGAAAATCACCGAATTATAAATTTGGATGACAAAGACCCTATTGCTGTTAATTACAAACATAAAATAGGTACAGACCCAACCGGTGCAGAAAATCCCGAACTGCTAAGGATGAAAACCTCTAACGGGCACATCAACACCATTGTAAACGGCATCAGCAGAATTGGCTGGATGAAAGGCGGAAACAGCGCCCGTTGGGTTGACCAAAACATCGCCGATACTTTTACCAATAAGGCTACAGATTTCATCAAAAAAAACAAAGAAAAACCTTTCTTTTTATACTTCGCATCAGGCGATCCTCATGTTCCGCGTGACCCCAATGCCCGTTTTGTTGGCAAAAGTGGAATGGGACCTCGTGGTGATGCCATTTTGCAGTTAGACTGGAGCGTGGGCGAAATTTTAAAAACCATTAAAGAACAAGGTTTAAGCAACAATACCATCATTATTTTTAGCAGTGACAACGGTCCTGTTTTAGATGACGGTTATGCAGATGGTGCGTTGGCATTGGCAAAAGCAGCAGGTCACCAGCCAGCAGGTATTTTTAGCGGTGGTAAATACAGCATTTATGAGGGAGGTACACGTGTTCCTTTTATTGTAAGCTGGCCCGGTAAAGTGGCAGAAGGCAAAAAGTCAAGCGCTTTGCTATCGCAGATTGATATGTCGGCTTCATTTGCTAGCTACTTAAATGTGAAAACTTCGCCACACCAAATCATCGATAGTGAAAACCAGATTAAAGCCTATATGGGCAAGGATAAAAAAGGTCGTAAAGAGCTAGTTGAAGATGCCGGCACCTTGGCCATTGTTAAAGGCGACTGGAAATACATTGTACCTAATGGTGGTCCATCTTATGATACTTTTGTGGATATTGCATTAGGAAATTCGGTAAAACCGCAGCTTTACAACTTAAAGACTGATCCGTCAGAAAAAAACAATTTGGCAGAAAAATATCCTAATAAAGTGGCATCGCTTTCAGCAGATTTAGAAAAAGTAAAAAATCGTAAATAAAAAAAACCTAAATGATGTGTAAATTTTCAATCGGTTTAAATAAAAGTTTTGTTTTAGCAGTATTCATGCTGCTTTCCTTAAAAATTGCCGCACAAAGCAAAACCAGCGAAAGACCAAATCTGCTCATCATTATTAATGACCAATGGCGTGGTGAAGCAATCGGTTATGAAGGTAAAGAGCCAGTAAAAACTCCACATTTGGATGCTTTTGCCAAAGAGAGTTTTGTTGCCAAGCAAATGGTGACTAACTATCCGCTTTGTTCGCCAAGCAGAGCGATGCTTTTTAGCGGTCGTTATCCTTTAAAAAACCACGTTTACAGCAACGTAAATTCAAAAGGAACTCCTTTCGGGATTGAACTTCCACAAGATATGACCTGTATATCCGATGTTTTAAAAGCATCAGGATATTTTAACGGCTACATTGGCAAATGGCATTTGGATGCTCCTCATGAACCTTATGTGAATACATCAAACAACAAAGATGTGGCTTGGAACGAGTGGACGCCTCCTGCCCGCCGACATGGTTATGATTATTGGTATGCTTACGGTACTTATGACGAGCATGATAAACCAATGTATTGGAACACTAATGACAGTAGAGATAATTTCCATTATGTAAATGAATGGGGGCCACAGCATGAAGCGGATAAAGCCATCGCTTTTTTTAAAAACGAAGGCAACGTTAGGCCAGCAGACAAACCTTTTTCATTGGTAGTTTCTATGAATCCGCCACACTCTGGCTACAAATCTGTGCCTAAAAAGTATTATGATTTATATAAAGATGTAGATATAGAAAGCTTGGTAAAAGATCCGGATATCCCTGCGGCGGACACCCCAATGGGAAAATTGTACCGTGACAATATCAAATACTATTACGCCAACATTACCGGTGCCGACGAGCAGATTGGAAGAATTTTAGATTACCTTAAACAAAGTGGCTTACAAAAAAACACGCTGATTATTTTTATGGCCGACCATGGAAACAGTTTAGGAAAACATGATGAGGTTTCTAAAAATCATTTCCATGAAGAATCCGTTCGTATTCCTTTTATTATGCACTGGGACGGTAAAATATTAGCCCGTTATGATGACCAAATGTTAATGAGTGAGCCCGATATTTTCCCGACGGTTTTAAGCATAATGGGTGTAAAAACTCAAATTCCGGCTGATGTGGATGGCAGAGATTTTTCAAAATACATTACCAGCGGTAAAGGCGAATATCCAAAATTGCAATACATTATGGGTTCGGTAACGGCATCAAGAACAAATACGGGCTTTAGAGGAGTTAGAACAGCACAGTACAAATTGGTTTATGATTTAAAAGGAAAACGTTTGGATAAATATTTATTCGATATCCAAAAAGAC
Source organism: uncultured Pedobacter sp. (assembly GCF_946480185.1). The sequence continues at coordinate 101,168 of NZ_CAMLIG010000007.1, forward strand.
CCTTTTGAGCTGAACAACCTATACAACAGCAAGCCAGAAGTGGTAACAGCACTAAAAAAAGACTTAAAAGTTTGGTTAAAACAAACCAACGATAATTTTGATATAGAAAAATAATGCAGAGAACGCTCGCTTTTTTAGCCTTAACGCTAGCTTTTACAGGCAATTTATTTGCACAGCAAGAGGCCAAAATTTTCACAGAATACAAAGCAAATCCGAAGACGTCTATCCTTCCGGATTTTTCTTACGTGGGTTACAAAAACGGGGAAAAGCCGATGAATTTCAAAGCGTCCAGCGCAACTTATTTTGATGTAACTACCTTTGGCGCAGTTGCAAACGATGATAAATCTGATAAAGACGCTATTGTTGTGGCCATTGCCGCGGCTACCAAAAATGGTGGCGGAATTGTTTATTTCCCAAAAGGGAGATTTATTGTTCAGGATATTTACGATGATTTAAACAGCATTTGGGTAAGCAACAGTAACATTGTTTTTAAAGGAAACGGCAGCGGAAAAGGTGGCACAGAGCTTTTTATGAAAGTGCCTTTGCAGCCTAAAGACACTACCAAAATGTGGTCAACCCCTCCAATGTTTATCTTTGGAAGCAAACAAGCAGAGAAAAATGTTGGAAAAATTACCGCAGATGCCAAAATTGGCGATTTTGATATACAGTTAGATCAAACCGGCGATTTAGCGAAAGGAGATTGGGTAAATTTAACCATGCAAAGTAAAGATGAAGCCTCGCTTAAATTAGATTTGGGCAATTACGAAGTAAATCCAGAATGGAAAGCTTTGGTAAACGGTGGCGTAGATTTATCCATGGTTCTTCAGATTGCTAAAATAAAAGGAAACATCGTTACACTTAATCAGCCTTTGGCTTACCCGATAAATGCAAATTTAGGTTGGAAAGTAGCAAAATACATTCAAATTGATGAAGTGGGTGTGGAAGATATTGCTTTTGTGGGCAATTGGAAAACCCCTTTTGTACATCACCGTTCATGGATGGATGATAGCGGCTACACCCTCATCAACATGCGAAGAATTACCAATTCATGGATCAACAACTGTCGTTTTACCGATGTTTCTGTAGGTGCGGTAGTTAACAACGGTGCCAATATCACCATCTCCAACTGCGAAATTACCGGCAACGGCGGACATGAAGCCATTACCAATGCTGGCGGGACAAACATTTTACTCGCCAATATTGTTGATAAAGCATCCCAATGGCATTCCGTTGGAAGTTCAAAAACTGCAATGAATACGGTATTGTATAAAATCACTTACCCCGCAACTACTTGTTTTGAAAGCCATGCATCGCAACCGCGAAATACACTTTTAGATAATGTTATAGGCGGTTTAATGATGAACAGAGGCGGTGGAGATATTGTAAACATGCCCAACCACATGCGCAATTTGGTGTTTTGGAACTACAATAAAACCAATACAGAATATCCGGAATTTGATTTTTGGCCAAACCAGCGCTACTGGAAAATCCCCTACCCTATTATGGTGGGCTTCCACGGCACACCAACAAAATTTATTGAAAGTCAATTGAAATACGAGGAGTCTAACGGAACAGCGGTTTTCCCGACTTCTTTATATGAAGGGCAGTTAAAAAACAGATTAGGTAAATTACCATCTTGGATAAAATAATAAAGTAATTACTCATTTAAACAGATCATCGTGAAAGACAGATTAACCAATTTTTTAAGATTAAGCTTCGTTCTAGTTTTTGTAAGCATCTACAGTACAGGTTTTGCTCAGGGCAATTTAAAACCCGACAGCATTTTCCATATCATGAAAAAAACTGCCGATTGGCAGTGGAAAGATTTAGCGGAGAACGGCTGGAAAACTCCTAAAACCGACTGGACAAACGGCGCTATGTATGCCGGAATGGTGGCTTGGGCTAAAATTGCCAATGAGGAAACTTATTACAATAAGCTGATTCAGGTGGGCGAGGACAACAAATGGGGCTTAGGTCCAGAGCGTTTTTTTGCTGATGATTATTGCGTTGGCCAAACCTATTCACAGCTTTATACGCTTTTTCACAATCCAAAATACATTGCCAAATTTAAAGACAGGGCAGATACTATTGTTGCCCTGCCACATACGGAATCTTTACTTTGGGTAAACGAAATATACAACAGAGAGTGGGCCTGGTGCGATGCTTTATTTATGGGTCCGCCAGCTTTAGGTTATCTAACACAGGCAACCGGCGACATGAAATACCTAAATACGGCTTCAAAATTATGGTGGAAAACTTCTGATTATTTATACGATAACAAAGAGCACCTTTTTTTCCGCGATAGCCGATATTTTGATAAAAAAGAGAAAAACGGTGCTAAGGTTTTTTGGGGAAGAGGAAATGGCTGGGTAATGGGCGGTTTAGTCCGGATTTTAGAGGTAATGCCTCAAAACCATCCCGATAGGAAAAAATTTGAGACACAGTTTAAAGATATGGCCAGAAGAATTGCATCGCTGCAGCAAAAAGACGGCTCATGGCATGCAAGTTTGTTAGATCCGGAAAGTTTCCCTGTTAAAGAAACCAGCGGTACAGGCTTTTTTGCCTATGCTTTGGCCTGGGGCGTTAACCATGATTTGTTAAACTACAATGATTATAAAGAGGTGATCCAAAAATCTTGGACAGCTTTGGTTACTTCGGTTCATCCAAACGGAAAATTAGGTTTTGTACAGGCGCAAGGCCGTGACCCACAAAATGTAAGTTATGACGATACCGACGTTTACGGAGTTGGCGCCTTTTTATTGGCAGGTTCAGAAATTTTAAAAATGGAACTAAACCGTACGCCGGGATTATTGGTGAGCGTAAAAAACACGCTTCCGATAAAACGTATGGCGCAAACTGTTGAAGTTTCATGGAAAGCCATTGCCAAAAGAAACAAAAGTGTTAATGCTAATAACGTAGTAGTTATTGATATCATCAGCGGGAAGCAAATCCCTTCCCAAGTACTTTATAACGGCAAAAAGAAACCACAAAGCTTAATTTTTCAGTCGGATATTGCAGAAGGGACAGAACTGTATTTTACGGTAAAAGCTGGTGATAGAGAAAAATATGAGTCTAAGGTTTTTGGACGTCAAGTGCCGGAACGTTTTGATGATTTTGCTTGGGAGAATGACCGAGTAGCATTTAGGATGTACGGTGCGGCTTTAGAAACCCAGCCTGATAATGCAAAAGGATTAGATGTGTGGTCAAAAAATACCACTGAACTGGTACTTAATAAATGGTACAAAGATGGTGATTACCACACCAACCACGGACAGGGAATGGATGGTTACAAAGTGGGTTTCTCTTTAGGTTCCGGAGATTCGGCACCGCTGATAAACGATAAATTTATCTTCCCTAAAAATTATACTTCGTACAAAATTATTGACAATGGTCCCATCCGCTTAACCTTTGAACTCTATTTTAGTGCTTGGGAAGTTAACGGACAACAAGTTACCGCAACAAAACACATTTCTTTGGATGCGGGCTCAAACGTCAATAAAATTGTGAACTATTATCACTTTAAAAACGGATCGTTGCCTATTGCCGCTGGCGTTACCAAGCATACTGGCGATGGTAGCATTAAAATAGACAATATCCACAACTACGTAAGCTACTGGGATAAAGCCGATGGTAAAGTTGACAACGGAATGATTGGTGTAGGCGTTATATTCCCGGCAAACGAGAATTTTAAATTGGTTGATCAGGCTAATCACCTATTGGGTTTAAAAACAATTAGCAAAAATCAATCTTTTACTTATTACCAAGGAAATGCTTGGAACAGAAATCCAAAGTTTCCTCAAGAAATTGACTGGTTAAAGTATTTAGAAAATTACAGTAAAGGATTGCAAACACCTTTAGAAGTTAAATACTAAAAATAAAGCTTTCCGATTGTTTATTGATCGGAAAGCTTTTAATGCTAACATCAAGGAGCTAAAATTTTGGTTTTTAATTCATTAGGAATCAACCAGCGTTGCTGATAGCTCAAAATAAATTTCCTTTTATAAAATATAATATATACTTTTATAAAAGCGTGTTCGAAAACGCAACATTAACCACTTATAAATCAATTAGTACAGATACCTTGATGAAGAGACTTTTTACCCTAAGTATTTTAGTTTGTTTATTTGTTGGCGCAAACGCTCAACAACGCTTTACCGATTTTGAAAGCGGTGTACCTTCTTACTTTACTACTAACGGGACTGTAAATCTGGAAACCAGTACAGAACACGTAAAAAGTGGATCTCAATCGCTAAAATGGACAGCAACCAAAGGCAAACAATTGACAGCTTCAAGTTTGGCCATCTCTTCTTCAGAAATTGGAAGCACCACTTCTGGCTCCGCACAATTGTATGTTTATAGCCCAGCAGTCAGTAACGACACACTACTTCTTGAATTCTTGGACAACAGCGGTGTGGTAATGCGTACCGGGAGAATGCTATTGAATTTTAAGGGTTGGAGAGATTATCACCGCAGCTATATTTATGATTATAACAATGGCCTACAGATGGCATCTTTTGCATTAAACCAATGCCGAATTACCTACAAGCCGGTTTCAAGTAGTGCTACACTCACCCTATTTTTTGACGATTTTAAATTCATTGGAGATACGGAAATTAGACAGCCGGGACCACACATGGCGCTCGATTATCAACATTTTGCAATACAGTCACCACAAGATCCATTAGGCGCTTTTTTAAAGAAACAAAATGTCAACGTAAACACCGCCAGTTCTGCTGAAATTGCTGATTTAGCCACTGTAAAAAGTCGGTACCCAAGAGTGCCGGGGACAGTTACGACTGCTGCCGTTACCGCTGCAAAAACTTATGTAAGTAATTGCGGAATTAGCCGAAATACTGATGGTTCTATTAAAGGTCGCGGGATTTTAGTAACTTTTAATCCAGATACCTTGGTGTTAATTTCTACACATGTTCAATCTTTGGCAAGAGCATTTTTGAAAAATGGCGACACCGATGCAAAAGACAAGTTACTGCTATTTACCGAATATATTATTGACCAAGGAATAGCCGAAGGTGGCCGAAATGATTTAGCAACCAACTCTTATACAAATGCCCGTTTGTTCCCTGTCGGTTTTTTAGAAGCGCTACCAATTTATACTGGCACCTTGCGTAATGACGTAATTAACCTTTTAAAATGGTCGCATGAGTACAATAAAATTTACGAGCTAAACCCTACACCGGGACAAAACACAGATTTTGTACACATTAAATTAACTTTTTTGTTTGAAACAGCGTGTTCGTTAACATCGCAAGATACAGCTGTAAGCGATTTAAAATACCTTAAAAACTTTTTAGAGCGCAATGCAGATATATCACAGGGAGACAGAGACGGCATTAAACCAGACGGCACAGGTTTCCATCATCAATCTCACCACATGAGCTATATGTACGCCTTGGGGACATGGGTAGATAGAGCTTATGCACTTAGGGGAACCAGTTTTAAAATCAGCCAAGCGGCTTATGATAACATGGCATTTGCCTACAAAAGCATTTTCTTGGAATCCTCAAAAGGTGGTGTTTACGCAAATTCTGAATCTGGAAGAACACCTTTCCCTGCAAAAATACCAATAAACGACACCCAGTTTAAAGAGCTTATAACGGTTGGCGGCGATATCATTAACCAAGCTTTTGAGCCGGAAATGGCCGCATTTTATAATTATACTTATGGAGTAACTACTTATGCAACACCAGCAAAAGATTATGATGGCTTTTATGCTTCAAATTACGGCAATTTAGGAGTGCATAAAAGAGCCAATTGGACTGCCGTAATGAAAGGCGTAACGTCTTACCTCTTTGGCAGTGAAATTTATCCCACTCAAAACAGATACGGGCGCTACCAAGCCTATGGCGCTTTAGAGATTTTATATAATGGCACATTAAACGATTCGGGCTACATTTTAAATGGTGCCGGCTGGGACTGGAACTACATGCCCGGTACCACTACCGTAGTTTTACCATTTAATAAGTTACAAGCTCAACAGTCCAGGGCTGATGAATATCAAGTCAACGATTTCGCAGGCGCACTTTCTTTAGGAAAAAACGGAATTTTTGGGATTGATTTTCAGCAAAGAAACACAAACTACTACACCACCAGCAATCTAAAATTTAAAAAATCGGTTTTTGCTTTTGATAACCTATTGATTTGTTTGGGTAGCGATATCAGCGTGACTAACAATCAAGGCAGTGTGGTTTCTAACCTTTTCCAAACGGTGAGCACAACGGCTACACCCACTATGAATAATAATTCTACAAATCCCGAAACACGTAATCCGTTTGCCAGTAGCTATAGCTTAGCTACCAGTTACAAATGGCTAACCAATTCACAAGGAACAGGTTTTTACCTCCCGGCAGGAAATAACGATTACCGTGTTGAGCTGGGCTCGCAAACCACGCCAGATTATACTTCATTAACCGGTGCAGAAACCAATACCGCAAATTATACCAGAGCTTATTTGGTACACGGCAACCAACCCTTATCTACGGCACCAGCTAAATATGAATATGTTGTTTCCCCAGCTACAACTCCTGCGGATATGAAAACTTTAGCCGCAACATTGGCCAGTGGAAGTGTTTACACTGTTTTAAATCAAACTTCAGATTATCATGCCATTAAATATACTCCAGACAACACCACTGCCTTTGTGTTTTTTAAACCGGTAGCCGCGGTTAACCAGGGCTTGGTGAATAGTGTTTCGAACCAATGCTTATTAAGCGTAAAAGAACTGGACGGCGACCAAGTATTGGTAACCATCAATAACCCTAATTTGAATGCAGTTGCAGATCCTGTTAGTGATTTTGTATCAAGCATTTCAAACATCAATTTGGTATTAAACGGAACTTATAGCGTTGTAAATAATCCAAACAGTGCAAGCGTTAACCAACAAAGCAATTCATTAACACTTGGCTTTGCCGTTAAAGACGGTTTTTCTGCAAGTATACTACTCCAAAAAACCACGCTTACCCCCATTAAACTATTAAAGTTTGATGGTTCCTATCAAAATTCATCCATCCTTTTGAACTGGGCAAGTGCCGAGGAAAAAAACGTGAACCATTTTGTGCTTTATAGTAGCATTGACGGGATAAACTTTAAGGAAATCGTACAAATTATGGCAAAGGGAAATTCAGATCAGCTTCAATCATATAACTATAATGATAAAAGCTTCGACGCTACAGCAAGTACATCTTACTATAAATTACAAAGTGTGGATAACGATGGAAGCATCAGCGCCGAATTGCTTACCGCTGTAAAATTACCTACGCAAAATTTAGGAGTTTCTTTTTACCCCAATCCGGTTTCTTCTTTTATCAACGTAAGTTTTCAATCTGAGAAAGCAACAAATGGCACCATACAAATTTATGCCTTAAACGGTCAATTAAGGTATAAAAAAGAAGTAATCATTAAACAAGGATTTAATCTCTTCCCAGTATTTCTGGAAGAGTTAAATACAGGGGAATACATTATTAAGTTAAGCTCAGGCAGTAAAATAGATACTCAAAAATTTATAAAGCTTTAAAATCAATTCATTTAACAATTTAAAAATCAAAGTCATGAAAAAAACATTACGAAATTTTTTGGTGCTTATGTTGATAGCCGGAGCTGCCCAAGCGCAGTTCAGCCCTGGCAACATTACAATTAATGTTAATTTAAACAGAGGGGCATCGCCTGCAAATGATACTATAGCAAATGGTATTAGCTCAAAATTTTACGAGTCACCAAGCAGTGGAAGCTCATCATATAACGGTCGGTTTTTCCCAAACATTACTGACGCCGCCTACAGGTTAAGGGCCATCTGCTATCCTACAGATGGGCAGTTTAATTTAAGTGGGGATGTATTATCTTTAAAACAATCGGTAACGGCTACCGGAGGAGCTAAGTTTGCAGCATATAACATTGCTAATGCGGCTCCCGTAGTTAAGTTTTCATTTACATTAGATTTGACAGGATTTACCGGGAACAATGTTAACGCATTGATTTTTGCATTAGGAAATGCCTCCGGCGGTTCTACACTAATAAGTAGCAGTGCCCCATTTAGTCTGTCGGGAGATATTTTCGGTGCATTTAGGATAATAAAAAGTGGCAGTATTGTTACGCAATATAAATCTGCTGATGGTTCCACTCAGACCAATACTGCTAAGTATTTGATAAAGCCATTACTTTCTCAAACCGTAGAAATTTTTGCGAATAGCACTACTAGTCCGGTTACTTATAGGTACAAATCAACTGATACCGCGGATTCTACAATATTGGCAAATACGTATAACGTTTATGTTAATGGCGAAAAATACGTAGAAAATTTCCCGAAAGTAGGCACTACCTACACGCAAACTAACATTAATGCGATAGCTATTTCACTAGCTGGTTCTACCAGTGGTACTGCTGAAACCGTAAAAATTTCAAATCTACAAGTTACCTATCCTTCAGCCACGCTACCCGTTTCTTTAACCTCTTTTACCGGCCAAAAGGACCTTAGCGGAATCCGTTTAAACTGGAAAACAGCTTCGGAATTAAACAACGACCATTTTGATGTTTTACGTTCTGTAGATGGCAAAAACTTTAATACTTTAACTAATGTAAATGGTAACGGAACTGCTAATCAGTTGAACACTTATAGCTATTTAGATAATGCGCCAGCAAAAGGAACAAACTACTACCAGTTAAAACAAGTAGATAAAGATGGTTCTGTTACAACTTTTGCTAATGTTGTGGCGGTAAAAAATGGTTTAAGTGACGATGATATTTTCTCCATTCAATTAACTGGTTCAAATGATTTAAAAGCTCAGTTTTACGCAGCAAGCAATGGCACTGCTAACATCAGCATCACTGATCTTTCTGGCAGAAACGTTTTTAACCAATCGATAAGTACACAAAAAGGTTTAAACAATGCAAGCCTACAAATTCCAAGTTTAAATGCTGGAATTTATGTGGCTACTTTATCCCAAAACGGAAAAAGTAAAAGCATTAAAATTGTAAAATAGATTTATTAAATTATACATTATTGCCAAAAGCTTGAGTACAAACTCAAGCTTTTTGGTTTATCAAAACAAAGCTTAAAATATGGGAACGCCAATGATTAATAAAACAAGAAACAATGGATTTAGCACCTTATTTTCCGCCAAATTCTTTGTCACCCTATTAATTATTGCTTCCACAGTGGCCACTCAGGCTCAAGTAAAAGACATTATTGAAACCAACATTCCAAACGGCTGGAAAGCCAGATCGGGAAAATTAGGCTTAAGCGAAAAGCATTTCAAAACAGGTAAACAGTCCTTAAAATGGGATTGGAAAAAATCGAATGCAGAAATTACCGTAACGGATACCGCTTTCCAGTCTGTAGCTAAAGATGACAGAAGCACCTTTGTAATTTGGATATATAACGAAAAACCAAACCCAGACCATTTACTTTTCGATTTTAAAAAGGGCGACCAAACTGCCACCAGCTTTAAATTTAACCTCAACTTTACGGGCTGGCGCACCGCGTGGGTAATGTACAACCGCGATATGGACGGCAAACCTATTAGCGGGATGGATAAAATGGTGATACATGCACCATCTTCAATTAAAAAAGGCACCTTATATTTTGATCAGATATTGTACAAGGTCAATATCAACCCGCGTTCGCCTATGCGGGATGAGCAGGTGCCGTTTGTAAATGTTAATTCTGACAAAGCAGCCAATGCCCATTGGACAGCACTTTACGCTTTTACCAGAATTCCCCATTACATCCCTTTACAAAAAGAAATCAATGAAAAAGATAAGCAGGATCTTAAAACCATCGAAAACAAGTTTAAAGAAATTATTCTGCCCCAATCAAAATATAAAAAAATCACATTGGCAAGCATTGAAAAAGATTTTGTCTTTTGGAATATTAAAAGAAACGGCAACGCCATTACCGGCAGGCCAGTTTACGAATTAAACGATACAGAACTGTATGCCGATAAAGCCGATAGAACTGCGAATGAGAAATTTAAACCGTTAAGCGTAGAAGCTTATGCTACCTTAATGATGAATGTGGCAGGTTTATACAACGTTTCAAAAAATGAGGCTGAACGTACACGCCTTGCACAAATTTTTATGGATTTGTTGGACCATTCTTATGACCAAGGCTGGGCAAAAGGCAGTGGAATGGGTGCATTGCATCATTTGGGTTATTCTTTCAAAGATTATTATACCTCTTGTTTGCTAATGAAAGAGGTAATTAAACAGCATAACAAGCTGGAAACAACACAGGAAAGTATGGCTTGGTTTAGCGGTTTAGGCCGTTCGCAAGAAAAACCAGAAAACATTGATGAGGGCAATATTGATGTTTTTAATACCCTTTTGGGCAGTATGCTAAGTTCCATTTTAATTATGGATGATAGCCCAGAAAAAGTCCGTCAACTGCATGAATTCTCCAACTGGCTATCAAAATCCATTATGCCCAATTATGCTATTGATGGCACATTTAAGCCCGATGGCGCTGTTTTCCATCACGGTACTTTATACCCAGCTTATGCAATAGGCGGTTTCCAAGGGATTACGCCCATTGTTTACACCCTTAGCAAAACAGATTTTCATGTAAAACCAGAAGCACAGGCCTACCTAAAAAAAGCCTTAACCCTAATGTCTTATTATACCAATCCTATCAAATGGCCAATAAGCATTTCGGGCAGGCACCCCACAGGAAATTGGAGAATTGCCTCAGATGCTTATGCTTACATGGCTTTAACCGGTTCACCTAACGGAAAAGAAAACATCGATAAAGACATGGCTTCCATTTATTTAAAAGTTGTTCCGGACCAAAAAGACAAATGGGGAAAGATTTTTGAAAAAGCAGGAATAAAGCCCGCCGATTATGCAGAAGGGCATTGGAATTTAAACTTCGGCCTGTTGGATATTCACCGCAGGGCAGATTGGTTGCTCACCGTAAAAGGCCACAGCCGTTATATTGTTTCTCACGAATCGTACCCGGGAGCAAATATTTTTGGGCGCTATTTTAGCTACGGACAACTAGAAGTTGATTTTCCGCAGACGGAAACTGATAATGGAAGCAGTTTTAAAGATACCGGTTGGGACTGGAACAATTTACCCGGAACAACTACGCTACATGTGCCTATTGATAAACTAAGAGCAAATATTATCAATGCCGATGATTTTAGCGGCGTAGAAGAAATGCTTTTGAGCGATGAAACTTTTGCCGGCGGCACCAACCTTAACAATTGGCAGGGCATGTTTTCCATGAAACTGCATGGAAGCGATAAATACGATTTAGGAAGCTTTAGAGCCATAAAATCATACTTTATGTTTGATGATTTGGTAGTTGCCTTAGGTTCAAACATTACTAACGACCGTAAAGATTACCCTACGCAAACCACACTTTTTCAAAATGTTTTGAGCGATAAAAATGCTGAGTTTGATTTTAACGGAACTAAATCCGTGGCTTTCCCATTTGATAAAAAATGGACGGACAAAAAAACTTTAACCGTTTTGGATAACCGCGGAATTGCTTATTATATTCCTGATGCCAGAGCATTGGAATTTACCAAAATGGAGCAAATTTCCAGAGATCAAAAAGATAAAACAGAAACCAAAGGTAATGTTGCAAAACTGGTTTTCAACCATGGCAATGCCCCAAAAAATGACACTTACCAATATGCCATGCTAATTAAAGCAAGCGCTACACAATTGGCAGATTTTAAAACAAAAATGGGCACTAAAACACCGGTTTACAAAGTGTTACAGCAGGATAGTTTGGCACACTCGGTTTGGTATGCACCTAAAAACATTACCGCACAGGCTATTTTTAAAGCAAACGAAAACTTAAAAGATTCTTTATTAATAACTTCGGATAAAGCTTGTTTGGTAATGTATCAAAAGGGCAATTTAGCCATTGATATGTCAGTAACCTATCCCGATTTAGCTTTTTATAGCGGTCCGGATGATACCCAAATTTTACCAAATGGAAAAAGAAAGGAAGAAAGTATTTACTCTAAATCCTGGTACGGAAAGCCATCGCAATCTTCTGTAGTTTGTGTTACGGTAAAAGGTTTATGGAAGGTTTCATCAGAATTAGGAGAAATTAAGTCGGTTTTTGTTAATGGAAATACAGAATTGAGCATCCCATGTAAATATGGGATTGCTTCGCAATTTAAGCTGGTTAAATAAAACATAGTAAGATCGTTATGTTGATACGCCGGCTGGCGGAGAAACATCTCATAACAGGTAGCCTTTTAGCATGGCAAATCTGCAAATGAGATGTCTCGTACCCTCGACATGACGGTTTTGAAAATTGCGTTAACGATAGAAACGGCATCCTTTTTTTGTCTTCGACTCCGCTCAGGATGACAAAAAAAGATACAGTGGATAGCGTGTAAAAACGCCCAAATATTAAAAATATAAAAACAAAAAATCATCATGAAAAAAATCATTTCTTGTGTTTTCTTGCTAGCAATTATGGTTAATGCAGCTTGTAGCCAGCAAAAGAAAACTGCTAAAAACACCAAGCCCAATGTGATTATTATTTTAAGTGACGATGCCGGTTATGCAGATTACGGTGCTTACGGTGGCAAAGAAATTCCTACACCAAATATTGATGCCTTAATTGCCTCGGGCGTAAAATTTACCAATGCTTATGTTACCGCATCGGTTTGTGCGCCTTCTAGGGCAGGTTTAATAACTGGCCGCTACCAACAGCGTTTCGGGTTCGAGAACAACCAATCGGGCGCACCAACAGCAGGTTTTACCAAAGAAGATATGGGGATTGACCCTAAAGAAAATACTTTTGGCGATGAAATGCGGGGCAACGGTTACCGCACTTTAGCAGTTGGCAAATGGCATTTAGGCGATCAGGAAAAGCATTTTCCGTTAAACCGCGGCTTTGATGAGTTTTACGGATTTGTGGGCGGTCACCGAAGTTTTTTCCCGATCAAAGGAAAGGTTTCTGCCGATGAAGTAATCCACAACAATAAAACCATTGTGCCGGAAAGCAAGGTTACTTATTTAACGGATATGTGGACAGATAAAGCAATTTCTTTTATGAAGCAAAAATCCGACAAACCGTTTTTTATCTATCTAGCATACAATGCGGTGCACACTCCGGTAGATAGCAAAAAGAAATATTGGGATCAGTTTTCTTTCATTGCCGATAGTGGTAGAAGAGCTTATGCCGGTTTAATGGCATCGCTTGATGAAAATGTGGGCCGTTTACGCCAAACCCTAAAAGAAAATAATTTGGATGAAAATACCTTGGTGTTTTTCTTGAATGATAACGGTGGCGCAACCAATAATTCATCAGACAATGGTCCCTTACGCGGGATGAAAGGTTCTGTTTGGGAAGGAGGCATACGTGTAGCCATGTCTATGGTTTGGAAAAACCATTTGCCACAGCACATCACTTATGATAAACCCGTAAATTCTTTAGACTTTTTACCCACTGCTTTGGCTGCCACCGGAGGAAAACAAATAGGCAAAAATAAGTTGGACGGTAAAAACCTTTTTCCTTATATCAAAGGAAAAGATAAAGCTATTCCGCATGAAGATTTGTTTTGGAAAAGAGGTGTTTCTGCCGCGATAAGAGAGGGGAACTGGAAATTGATTAGGGTAGAAACCGACCCCATTTTATTGTTTGATTTGAGCAAGGATTTATCAGAAACAAAAAACATAGCCCAAGAAAACCCCGAGGTGGTTAAACGTTTATTAGGGAAACTGGCCAATTGGGAAAAAGGCTTATCAAAACCGCACTGGACAAGCTCTTACGGTTCCGAAAACTTAATTATCAAACACCGTATGGAAACAGTAGGCAGAGAGATGGAAAGAATGTATCCGTAAAGCTTAAAAAATGCTATACATAAATTAATTAAAGCCCTCATAGTAACATGAAACAGATTTTAGTCTTGTTTTTACTGGCAAGTTATCTTACAGGTTATTCGCAACAAAAACCACAGCAAAAGCCTAATATCCTGCTGATTGCGGTAGACGATTTGAATGATTTTATTGGCGCAATGGGCAATCCGGATGCAATTACGCCTAATATGGATAAACTGGCAAAACGTGGTGTAATATTTACAAACGCACATTGCCAAGCGCCTTTGTGCGGCCCATCACGAGCCTCAATTTTAACGGGTTTGCGCCCATCCTCCACCGGAATTTACGGAATGATTGATGATAATGATATTAAAAAAGCAAGTCCTATAACGGCGAATACAAAAAATCTGCCTCAGTATTTTAAAGATGCCGGCTACACTATTTTAGGCGTAGGCAAAGTTTTTCATCAGCATTTTCCAGATGGACTGTTGGATAAAGATGGCGGTGCCTCAGATTACGGCCCCAGCCCCGTTAAAAAGTTTAAGTGGGATAAAAAAGGCACTGCAACAGATTGGGGCGCATTTCCAAAAACAGATGAAGAAATGCCGGATGAACATGCTACAGTTTGGACGGTAGAACAGCTCTCAAAAAACCATGATAAACCTTTTTTTTTAAGCGTTGGTTTTATCCGCCCTCATGTGCCTTGGTATGTGCCACAAAAATGGTTTGATCTGTACGATCCGGCTAAGCTTCACCTGCCACCCTATTTGATTAATGATAGAGATGATTTACCTTCCATCACCAAAAAAATTGACGATTGGCCAATGATGCCCACTACCGAATGGGCAATTAAAAACAACGAATGGCGCAATATTTTACAGGCTTATCTGGCCTGTGTTTCTTATACAGACCATAATGTGGGCAGGGTTTTGGATGCGCTTGAAAAAAGTAAATATGCAAACAATACAATTATCGTTTTATGGTCTGACCACGGCTATCGATTAGGAGAGAAAAATACTTTTGCCAAAGTTTGCCTTTGGGACCGGGCAACAAAAGCACCTTTGCTGTTTGCCGGAGCCTCTGTACCGGCCGGGAAGCGGGTTAATAAACCTGTGGAATTAATTGATATTTACCCAACCTTGCTTGATTTGGCCGGTTTAAAACCTTATAAGGCCAACGAAGGTTTCAGTTTAAAACCTTTGATCAAGGATAATAATTACGCTTGGAAACATCCGGCAATAACCACATGGGGAAAAAATAACCACAGCGTAAAAACCGAAAATTTTAGGCTGATACAATATGAAGATGGCTCGCATGAATTATATGATCTTCATAAAGACGCAAATGAATGGTACAACTTGGCAGCTAAAAAGGAATATCAAAAAACGATATCCCAACTTCAAAAGCTTTTACCAAAAGAAAATGTAAATTGGTCAAAAGAATCGTTTTATAACGCAAACGAATACTTCAAAAACAAAGGATTACATAACTTGTCAATAGAACCGTAAGTGCTTAAAATCAAGTCTTATTATTATTTATTTTCTTTAATTTCGCCAAAAATTGGCACATCCGTTAATCATGAAAGATAAAATCATCACTATTAAAGATATTGCTGAAAAAGCACAGGTTTCTACCGGAACTGTTGACAGGGTACTGCATAAAAGAGGAAGGGTTGCGGCAAAGGTTGAAGAAAAAATTCTGCGCATCATTAAAGAAATGGACTACCAGCCCAACATTATCGCCAGGGCTTTAAGTTCAAAAAAAACATATACAGTAGCGGTTTTAATACCCGATGAAGCTTTTGATAGTTATTGGTTTGCGCCAAAAGCAGGTATTAAAAGTGCATTAAAAGAATTAAAAAAATACGCTCTTTCGGTTAAGTATTACCTTTTTGATCCTTACAGTTCACAATCTTTTGTTAAGCAGGCAAACGAACTGAACAAGGAACATCATGATGCTATTATCGTAACTCCTATATTTCATCGTGAGGTATTACCTTTTTTAGAAATTTGGAAAAAAGCAAACATACCTTTTGTGTTTTTCAACACAGAAATATCTGATTTTGAACCCTTAAGCTATATTGGACAAGACAGCTACCAAAGCGGTTTTTTAGCTGCAAAATTGATACACTATGGTCAATCGGCCCCCTGTTCTGTTTTGATTGCTCATTTTGATGAGGAAACCTCAAACGCTGCCCACCTTGAGAAAAAAGAATTGGGATTTAAAAACTATTTCTCGCAAAATAATTTGCAACAGTTCGATATCATTAGAGCCGACATTACGCGTCCCAACCACCCTGCCTTTGTTAAACAAATGGACAGTATTATTGAATCGACCCCAAATATCAGAGCGGTTTTTGTAACTACTTCAAAGGCCTTTGAGGTAGCAGAATACCTTACTCAAAAACACTTAAGCGATATTAAAATTATTGGTTATGATTTATTGCCAAAAAATATTCATTACCTAAAGCAAAATACCATCAGTTTTTTGATTAACCAAAACCCAAAAGGTCAGGGTTTTTGGGCATTGCAGATGCTGGCGGATAAGCTGATTTTTGATAAACCTGTACCGCAGTTAAAATACTTGCCACTTGATATTGTAACTAAAGAAAACGCTAATTATTTTATTGTAGATGAAGCTTAGTGTAGGAGATGTTTGAATCTATGTTTATGGATATTTAGCTCATTCTTAAAGCTGTGGCCTTACCATTTTTATTGATAAATCACCGCACACGACTTTAATTCGCCTTTCTTTTAATTGCTTTGAGTCAAGTTCATCGTTGTTTGTTGACTTGACTTTGGGTCTTTTCTTTCCGTTAAATAGAATTCTACGGTTTCCCAATTTTAATATAAACAATACTATTTGCGTTTGTGAACATCGAGAGAAAGTATTGTTTACCTAATAAACAAAAATAACATTCTTCCAGATTGTAAAATACACTTAAACAAGCGAGAGTAGGTTTCCAAACGCAACTAATAATGGTTATGCGCACACGTACTAAGGGCTTTTGCATTCTCCTTTAACCATTTTACAGGAAATCAATTTCATCAAACCTAGCCACGTATTCAAAGCTTAGTCAACCTTTTTGCATAAATATGATTACTGCGCAAACAAAATGTGTTCGATAAACATTTTTGTTTGATTATATCATTTTTTTATTATTTTTACAATGTGTTTTCGAACACACAACCAATTAAAGAATACAATATTGCTCAGTTTGTATTTACAATCTGAAAAAGCCAAAATTTAAATACTGAACCCAGTTCAAGAAAACATTATCCAATTTATTATGCAACAGCTCATCAATATCCCCTATTACGTAGAAGAATCAAACAACGTTGATGTATTTACAAAAAAATTGGGGCAAAATATCAAGTATACTATCAGCAACAATCCTTGGAATTATGAGTTTTCTGGCGAAGCAGATTTCAGCATTGCATACACACAAGCTGGCATACTGTTGCAGTTTAACGTAATAGAAGAAAACG
The DNA here is from genome assembly GCF_946480185.1 of uncultured Pedobacter sp. The sequence continues at coordinate 118,453 of NZ_CAMLIG010000007.1, forward strand.
TTTTATCCAGGTTTACCAAAGCAAATGACCCCGTTTATAAAGATTCATGTGTCGAGTTTTTTATCGCCCTAAATAACGAAGCGGCATATTATAATTTTGAATTCAACTGTACAGGCACCTGCTTAGCCGGTTACGGCACTTCCGCAACGGACAGAAAATTGCTTTCAACCGAAAAAATAAATCAAATAGAAGTTACATCTACCTTTAAATCGCTTATCTTTAAAGAACAAGAAATGGTAAATTGGCAATTAACCCTGCTTATACCAAACGAGGTATTTGAGTTTCATAAAATTGACAACTTTAACGGACAGGAGGCTAATGTTAACTTTTATAAATGTGGCGACGATTTGCCAAAACCGCATTATTTATGCTGGAACCCGATTATAAACAGTGAAGAACCAAATTTTCATTTACCAGCTTACTTTGGAAAAGCCGTATTTTTAAAAAACTAACCTAAAATTATATGTCAACAACAGCAACACCAATTTCTGTTAAAAAAGGACTTAACCCTGTCATCATCATCGGCGCTTTGTTTTTTGTATTCGGCTTTGTTACCTGGTTAAACGGCACACTTATTCCGTTTTTGCAATTAGCCTGTGAACTTACCACCTCCCAAGCCTTACTGGTAACCTTTGCGTTTTACATGGCCTACTTTTTTCTGGCCATTCCATCCTCCTACATTCTAAAACTAACCGGTTTTAAAAAAGGAATGGCAATGGGCTTAATGGTTATGGCTTTAGGTGCATTAATTTTTGTACCCGCAGCCAACATGCGTAGTTTTCCGTTATTTTTAATCGGCTTATTTATACAGGGAATGGGCTTAGCGCTTCTACAAACAGCGTCAAACCCATACATTACCATTGTTGGCCCAATAGAAAGTGCCGCAAAACGCATCAGTATTATGGGTATCTGTAATAAAATTGCAGGTGCATTAAGTCCAATTATTTTGGGCGCATTGGTTTTAAAAGGGGCCCAGGCTATTGAAGATCAGGCGAAAGCCATTACAGACCCCGCCCAAAGCGAAGTTTTATTATCCGCTTTGGCGCACCGGGTAATTATTCCTTACGTAATCATTGCTGTAGTGTTATTAATTTTGGCACTGTTAATTATTTATTCTTCTTTACCAGAAATCAATACAGATGAAGACGAAGTAGGCGATGATGGAAACGTTGTAGCGCCCAAAGCAAGTGTTTTTAGCTATAAAAATTTAAATCTTGGTGTAATCTGTTTATTTCTTTACGTTGGCGTTGAGGTAATGGCCGGCGATGTGATTGGCACTTATGGCAAATCATTAGGCATGAGTTTGGACCAAACTAAAATCTTTACTTCTTATACACTGGTTTCAATGGTCATCGGTTATATTATCGGTATCATTTGCATTCCAAAATACATCAAGCAAGAAAAAGCGCTGATGCTTTCGGCGGTTGTTGGCGGTTTGTTTACCGTTGCGGCTTACTTTACCAGCGGTTATACCAGCGTTATATTTATCGCTTTATTAGGTTTGGCAAACTCCTTAATGTGGCCGGCCATTTTCCCGTTGGCAATTAAAGGCTTGGGCAGATATACAAAAATAGGCTCGGCATTATTGGTGATGGGAATCTCAGGAGGAGCAATTATCCCACAAGTTTATGCTTATTTTGCGCATTCTATGGGCTCGCAACAGGCGTTTTTAGTGAGTATGCTGCCATGTTACCTTTACATTTTATATTACGCAGTAAGCGGACATAAAACTGCATCGGCAAGATAATTTTCGATTGTTATTTTTGAAAAGGGGACGGATTTTTTCTGTCCCTTTTTTATGGAATTTATTGTAAAAACCTTGGTTTTATAAGGGCAACAGCCGGGCTGTGCGGTACTCCGCTATCGCTTCGGTGCTACGCACAAATTTTTGCAAAATTTTACCTACCATCCCTGTTGCGGAGGAATTAAGCTTTGCGTGTGTATGTTGCTTTATCATTTCTATTGATTTTTTTAGTAGCGTTTCTCAAATCTGAAAACAATGAAGACCCTGAATAAATTGAAAAACAAAATTGGTGATAACCACAGGCTTGCAAAATTGCGGGCGAAGTGCTCTCACTTCCTTCATTACTTTTTAGTGCGGTGCGACATCGGCTCTACAAGTAATTTCGCACTTTCTAACCTGCCATTCGTTATAGGGCAATTGAACACTACCGCATATTACGACAACAAATCATAAGTCTGACTTGGAGGAAACAACATATTTAATGCATTAGGCTTTATTTTAAATATCGGACCTTTTTCTACAATCTTCCCGACTGGAGTTCGCTTTATCAAATGGTCAAGCGTAATAATTCCTTGTTCTAACAAAATATCAAATTGGGAAACAATTGGCTTTTTAGTATGCTCGACCGACTTGTAAATAAAATGTTCTTTATTGTCAATTATTAAAGTGTCTGTTGCAACCCAAAAAGTTTCGTTATGTTTTTCAAGCAAGCGTTTATGTAATGTTTCCAATCCCCAAACAACAAAATCACCAACCGTAGTTTTATCTGAATTTTCAATTAACTGACGAACATCAGTATCCAATTTCAGTTTTAAACCTTGTGAATTTCGAATGATTGCAGAAACGGTACAGTACAATTTAAAATCATCGCCACGGTTATAACCAAATTCATTCAGAATTTCCGCTGAACTTTTGAATTTACTAACCGACCAATCTGGGACTTGTGCAAATAGATTTTTCCGATTTCCTTTTTTATCTCTGAATGATTTTAATTCAATGCCTTTATAATCTGGCTGTTTTGACGAATTAATGTTAATCCCTAAAAGTGTTTCAAGAGTTCTACCAATTGCGGTATCAGCTTGTAACAGCGCAGGAATTGCCCCGCGTAAACTTATTTCTCTCAACAAAGCCAATAACTCGTCCGCAACTTCTCTTGATAATGAACTAATCTCATTAACCAATTCTTTCAAAGGATTATCGGCTACGTCATTAATCAATTTTTCAAAATCCAGTCTTGTAACATTGACTACATACAAATCATTGTGATAAGAAATAATTCCTAAAATATCATTTGCTTTTGCATAACTACCCAAACCTTTAAACCAAATTCTTGGATCGCCTTTTTTTGTATTGGGTCGGTACAATGAAGCTACTGATTGTATCAATCCGTCAGGAGTAATCAAATATGAATTGAATTGAATTTTGCTTTGTTGACCTTGACTTTGAAGCTCGTAATCGTGAATATTCTTACCTTTCAGATATGCCCTAACAGAGCCGGTTGCATCCATTATAGATTTTTCAAGTCCCGTTTTAGTCGGTTCAATTAAGGTTACCTCAACCGATTTCTCCGTTAGAAGTTTTAATCTATCGATTTCTACTTTGGTTAATTGTCTCATTCACTAGTCAATATTTTTTAAAATTTCTAACGCTACTGCCCTCGCCATTAAAGGCGGAACAGCATTACCAACCAAAGTAAATTGTGGCACTTCAAACTTTCTTTTATTTCCGCCAGTTGAACGTTTTCCTTGAAAAACAAAGCTATCATCGAACGACTGTAAACGAGCCATTTCACGAACAGTTAAAGCTCTTGGAGTTGCATAATGAACATAGTCATCTGGAATAGTCATAACTGTTGGACTTAGTCCATCTGCTTTTAAAACATTATAGTTTCTTTTTTCAGAACTCAACCCTATTTTTTTCAATTCATTTTTTGCTTCATCATAATTTCCTGTATTCAAAATTACGCTTAAACGCTTAACGACATCGTTATTTTGCTTACTTGTTTTATGATTTTGCAATGGGGCAACAAGATGTGTTAATCCATTCTCTAACTCTTCAAAGTTTCGCACATAAACTGGATTCTTAGCATTAGCAAAACGACTGTTCAATCTGCCTTTTTTTGACCATTCAGCATACGTTAAACCAGTTTTTGAATTAGGTTTTCCATCGATGGAACGTTTCTTTAACAAAGATTGCATTTGCTCGGTTGTACCGTTGTATTTTGCTTTTAAATCAATGCTTTCATAGTTGTATTTTTCATCGTCATTTCCAATAAAATCCAGATCGTACAATGCCTCAAATACAGTAACTTTTTCATTTGGAGGCACCGTTGCAGGAACTGTTTCAATTAACTTTTGGTCTTTACGACAGCCGATAAACAAAACTCTTTCCCGATTTTGTGGAACACCATAATCAGAAGCTAAGGCGACAAAGGGTTGGTCAATGTTGTACAAGCGTATATGTGCTAAAATTTCGTTTAACTCTTCATCTTTTCTTCGCTTTTTAGCAAATTCTGTTAAGCCTTGCACACATTCGTCAAACGAATAATTATAAATCTCCAAAGCTAAAATAATATCTGCAATTTCACCTTTGAAAGTTAGATCAGGATTTAGTTTTTGGAAAGCATTATGTACTTCTTCGATAATATTATTTGGTTCAATTGAAACTAAAAAATCATCAAACTTTGGAGCAAAAAAATCATTATCCAAATCGCTGTGATTTTTCTCTTGAATAACTTTTTTACGGATATAAGCTAATTCTTTAGCTCGTTTCAACAGATTAAAACCGTGACGAATTGTCGCAAAATTTATATCCGTTTTACTGGTTTTGTAATCTGCAATTTTAGGAGCAAGCACCCGAAATTTATTCTCAATATTCTGGATATAACTTTCTCGAACGGCATCCAAATCCTTATCAATTGCCTTTTCAAAATTCAGTCGTAGCAAATAACAATCAAGAATAAATTGATTTTCAGAACTTGATTTTTTGAGATTGACTACAAAATGAATTAACTGATGAAATTCTTTCAAATCAATGATTGAACGAATTTCCTGCAAAATCATTTCTTTGATTTTTCCGCCCTCCTTTGTCAAAATTCCTTTCACGTTTTCCATCACAAAATATTTTGGACGGAGAAGTTTAATCACATTTAAGTAATGAGCAAACAAATCATCCTTTTTATCAAACTTTTTCCGTTTACCCGCCAAACTAAAACTCTGACAGGGAGGTCCTCCACAAACCACATCTATGGTTTGATTTTTTAGTTTCTTTAAAAGATTTTCAATAAAATCAGGTTCTGTAATATCTTGACGAAGAAACTCGGCATCTATTCCTAATTGATAATTGTAACGAGCCAAATGTGTTAGTTCACAATTTTCATTTATATCACTGCCTAAACGGAAATCGTAAAATTTATTACCGTGTTCTGCTTGCAAAAAACCTTCACTAAAACCGCCTGCACCAGCAAATAAATCCAAAAAGGTTACTTTTTGCATTGTTTGATATCCGGAAGGATCTTCACAGACCATTGAGACTTCAGTATTTTGCCTGCGACTATTGACAAGCGACAAGATTTTTTCCTTTACTTTTTTATCAGTAAACTGACTATGTGGAGCAGTCTCAAAATGCTTTTCAACTTCTTGCTTTAAGAACAACAAGAATTTATTGATTGATTTATACGTATATTCTGTTTCTTTGACCAATTGATTTTTTGCATCCCAATCTTTACGCAAAACTTTTGCACCAGTCGCAACTTTAACTTGGACTTCTTTTTGTCTTATAACCAAATGAATTGGAAAGTGCTTTGACTTATCAGCCTTATCTAAATAAAATTTGACATTTACCATATTACGGACGTTTTTACGGACACGGATAAATTTACGGACAAATTTGAAACTGACAAGAAAAATCGCAACTATTTGACCATCCTAACAATCACAAACATTTGCAGTTCGCGTAAGCCAACCGTACAAAACCAGAATTGTAAAAAAAGTGTACTTCCACCGCTCAATCAAGTGACAAAATAAGGAGTAGTATATAACGTAATAGCGGGTGAAGTACTTCGTATGAAACTTTTCGCTAAATTCGAACTTTGGAGCTCCGTATCAACAGTTGTGCATAAAATCTATCACTACACAAAGTCTCCAAACGTTAGTCGGAATCACATAAATACACTTTGACATTTTAAAATAAATGATGATCATGAAAAAAATACTTTTATTGATTCTTATTTTTGGAATTTTTATATCCTGTAAAAAAGACAATTCCAAAATCGTAATAGACGACAAGAATTTTTTAATTTTTGGTCATTTTTATGGAGAGTGTTTTGGAGAAAAGTGCGTAGAAACTTACAAATTGACTGACAAAAAATTATTTGAAGACACAATTGATGACTACTCGGGTCGAAATTTAAATTTCATAGAATCAAGTAACGATAAATTTGAAGAGGTAAAAGATTTAATTGATTTTTTCCCAAATGAACTTCTCGAAAGCGATAAATCTATTTTTGGTTGTCCAGACTGTGCAGATGGAGGTGGACTATTTATTCAATATTCAGAAAATGGAAAATTAAAAACTTGGCGGATTGACCAAGATAAAAAAAACGTCCCAAGTTATTTACACAGTTTTATCGACAAAGTGAATGACAAAATCAGGATATTGAACAAATAAAGACTGCTCACAACAGCTAATTTCAAACTTAAAATGCCAACCAAAGCCTACCTTTAAACGAAACCCGCAATGGAAAAACATAATAACATTAAGCCAATTGAAGTGTTTGCAGGCCAATTATGGCAAGCAACAATGATTCAAAATATCTTAGAAGATAATGGCATTCAAGTATTTCTTGAAAACGAATTGATGGGAACTGTTGCTCCTTGGCGGGTGGTCGCCGGCGGATTTAATCCTGTCAAGGTTATCGTATCAAATACAGATTACGAACAGGCTGTTAAATTGATTGAAGAATTCAACAATAATGAAATTTTAGACAACGAAGCTGAGTAAAGCCATTTGCAATTTTAAAAAAACATCACCAAAACTACGAACCTCATGAAAGCTGTCCACATTACCAAATCTGGCGCACCAGAAGTACTACAAATACAGGAAACACCGAAACCTATACCTGCAAAAAACCAAGTTTTAATCAAGGTAAAAGCGGCGGGAGTAAATCGCAGCGATGTAATTACCCGGCAAAACATGGATACCTATGGCAAAAGAGCTACAGAAACGCTGATTCCCGGTCTGGAAGTTTCTGGAGAAATCACAGAAATTGGCAACGAGGTAAGCGATAAAAAAGTGGGCGATAAAGTTTGCGCATTGATTGCTGATGGCGGTTATGCAGAATACGTTGCAGTGGATAGTTCCCACTGTTTACCCGTACCAGAAGGAATCAGTTTAACAGATGCAGCCTCACTTCCAGAAACTGTTTTTACCGTTTGGTTCAACGTTTTCCATTTGGGCAAACTCAAACCAGAAGAAAAATTGCTGATCCACGGAGGCACCAGTGGCATTGGCACCATGGGTTTGCAAATGGCAAAAGCACTGGGTTCCAAAATATACACTACTGCCGGAAGCGATAAAAAAGTTGATTTTTTAAACCAGATGAAGCTTGGAACGGTAATCAATTACAAAAAAGAAGCTTTTGAGGATATTTTGAAAGATGAAAAGATAGATGTTATTTTAGATATGGTGGGCGGAGATTATACCCAAAAGAACCTCCAAATCTTAAACAGAAAAGGACGTTTAATTTATATCAACGGAATGAAAAGTATGGACGTTAACATCAATCTCCGTACGTTAATGGCCAAAAACCTTACTATAACCGGCAGTTTCCTAAAACCGCAAAAGGCCGAGGTAAAAACAATGATTGCCAAAGAAGTGGAGAAAAATATTTGGCCCTTATTCCACAACAAACAAATTCATCCTGTGATTTACAAAACATTTCCGTTGGAAGAGGTTCAGGAAGCGCATCGCTTGATGGAAAGCAGTAACCACATCGGAAAAATTCTTTTGACCATCGATTAAGTTAATCTGTTCAATTTGTCCACAGCCTGCCATACCGATTTTTCTCACCGAAGAAGTCGAAAATACTTAATATTGTAGGATTGAAAAAGGAGGAAAAAACAAGCGATAGTTGGAAGGTTTGCCCAGAATGCGGTGGCCATGGCAGAAAAAAACGCAAACTTAAAAAGAAAGTGCGTCTGCAATACCAACAGGCTTTAGAAAACTTTGAAAAAACAGGCGAAGGAATCCCTCCTACTCGCCCAAAGGCTGATTTATACCCCTGTTCAAATTGTAAAAGATCTGGCTTAATAAATTCTAATCAAACACCAATAGCAAATACAGAAAACTTCCCACATGTTGCCATTATTGGCGGCGGAATTGGTGGCGTAGCGCTTGCCGTGGCCTGTTTGCACCGTGGCATTCCTTTTACTCTTTACGAGCGGGACAACAGCTTTGATGCTCGGTCTCAAGGTTACGGCCTTACTTTACAACAAGCGAGTAAAGCCATTGAGGGATTAGGAATTTTTTCCTTAAAAGAAGGGATAGTTTCTACCCGGCATGTGGTTCATACCACAGATGGAAAAATAATTGGTGAATGGGGAATGAGAAAGTGGTTGCAAACAGACGCTGACGGAACAAAATACCCAAAGCGCACAAATGTACATATCGCAAGACAGTCTTTACGTTTGGCATTGTTGCAACAACTGGGCGGAAATAACGCGGTAAAATGGGGGCATCAACTGGTGAATTTTAGAGCAAATGATCAAGGCGTGGAACTCAGTTTTGAAGTAAACGGAGCGTCAAAAACCGCTAAAGCTGATCTTGTTGTCGGTGCAGATGGTATCCGAAGTTCTGTAAGGAATTTGCTGATTGGTGAGGAGCTTACACCCTTACGTTATTTGGATTGTATAGTGATATTGGGCATTTGTTCTTTGGAGGCACTTAAGGGTTTGGAAAGTGATTTGCTGGATTCGGCGACGGTTTTTCAAACGGCGAACGGTAATGAAAGAATTTACATGATGCCTTATTCGGCAGATGCAATCATGTGGCAATTGAGTTTCCCGATGACTGAAAAAGAAGCAAAAGCCTTGAGTGCTTTAGGCGCTGAAGCATTAAAAGCAGAAGCCTCTCGCAGAACGCAATGGCATCATCCTATACCGCAAATTTTAGAAGCAACATTGGCAGCTCAGGTCTCGGGCTATCCCGTTTATGATCGCGAATTGCTTCAAGCAGAATGGCTAGATAAAGGTGGTGCGGCAACTTTAATCGGAGATGCTGCCCATCCAATGAGTCCGTTCAAAGGACAAGGTGCAAATCAAGCATTATTGGATGCCTTGGCCTTGGCCAGAGCAATCTCCAAAGGATGCAGACCTTTGTCTAATTGGAGAGCACACGGAATTAGAAAAAGTGTGTTGACTAATTTTGAAGCAGAAATGCTAGAACGCAGCGCTATCAAAGTAAAAGATTCAGCAGAAGCGGCCAACTTCCTGCATTCAGCTATTGTACTTCATGAAAGTGATGAACCACGAGGAAAAGTTTTGAAGCGGAAATTGTAATATCCACTGTTTGAAATTTCAGAATAAGTAATAACTTTGTACATACAAAACTAAAGCTATGAACGTTTCAATTATTCCAATAGGAAATTCAAAAGGAATTAGACTTTCGAAAACATTAATCGAAAAATATAATTTAACCGATAAAGTTGAGCTGATTTTAGAAAAAGATCAAATTATATTAAAGCCAATAGCCGAACCAAGAAAAGGCTGGGAACAAGCATTTTCCCAGATGCATACAAATGGAGATGATGCATTAATGATCGATGATATTTTCGAAGATGAAAATTTTGAAGAATGGAGTTAAAACAATATCAAATTGTGCTCATTAATTTAGATCCTACAATCGGAAGCGAGATGAAAAAGACACGTCCTTGTGTAATTATTTCGCCAAACGAGATGAACAAACACTTAGAGATGATCGTCATCGCTCCAATAATAAGTAGTGAAAGAAATTATCCCACCCGAATTCCAATTTCCCATAATAGAACAATCGGCCAAATTGTTCTCGATCAAATCAGAACTATAGATAAACAAAGAATTGTAAAAACGTTTGAACGTTTGTCTCCAAGCGAAATATTAGAAGTTAAAGCTGTGATTAAGGAAACTTTTGTAGATTAATATCTGTAACTTTCTTGCCAGGTTTATCCTATCGTCGAAATGAAAGAGCTCCTGTTTCTCTACTTAGCGTACAGCGCAGTATCTCTTATAAGCTGCCTAAAATCGATTCAATAATATATATTAAAAATTTTCGTCATGTCGAGGCAACGAGACATCTCAAATTTAGGTTCCGATGCGTATAAGTCTGAATTTACTTCTTATTAAAATTAGTCATCGTTAGCTCAATACCAATGGTTACAAAAGCCTTAATCATATTGATAGATTTATCAATCAGCGCTGGTAATTCTGGTATTTCATCTTTATCAAAACCGCTCAGCACATAATCAACCTGTCTGCCTTTCGGGAAATTATCGCTTACGCCGAAACGTAAACGGGCGTATTCGTTGGAACCCAATAAACCTTCAATACTTTTCAATCCGTTATGCCCCGCGGCACTGCCTTTAGGTTTTATCCTTACAGAACCAAATGGGATAGCCAAATCATCCACCACAATCAGCACATTTTCAATCGGGATTTTAAGTTCCTGCATCCAATGCCTCACTGCTTTTCCACTTAAATTCATATAGGTCGTTGGCTTTATTAAACAAAGCGTTCTTCCTTTATGGTTTACTTCGGTATAAGCCGCCAACTTCATGGTAGAAAAATTTGCACCAGCTTCTTTTGCCAGCGCATCTAATACCATAAAACCTATATTATGGCGTGTATCCGCATACTCTGCACCTATATTTCCTAAACCTACAATCAGATATTTCATTCTTCAAAAAAAGTATCCGGCTACAGCCGAAAAATAAATATTACATCGGCATTCTCGCCATAGGCGCAACATCTTGCCCTACAAAATCTTTCGCTAAAAACTTATAATATCCCGCAATGGCAATCATCGCGGCATTATCTGTACAATACTCAGACTTAGGGATAAAAACATCCCATCCTTCTTTTTCTGCCATGGCATTTAACCCGCTACGCAAACCCGAATTTGCGGAAACGCCACCTGCAATTGCAACGTCTTTAATATGGTATTGAACTGTTGCTTTTTTCAGCTTATTGAGTAAAATAGAAATAATTCTGCTTTGCACAGAGGCACAGATATTGTTCATGTTTTCCTGCAAAAAATCAGGGTTTTCTTTAACGTTATCTCTCACAAAATACAGGATAGCCGTTTTTAATCCGCTAAAGCTAAAGTTCAATTCGGGAATTTGTGGTTCGGTAAATTTGTATTTATTAGGATCGCCCAGTTTGGCATTTTTATCAACTAATGGCCCACCTGGGTAAGGCAAACCCAAAATTTTGGCGGTTTTATCAAACGCCTCGCCGGCAGCATCGTCCAAAGTTTCGCCCACCACTTCCATATCAAAGTAATCTTTTACCAAAACTATCTGCGTATGTCCGCCAGAGACGGTTAAGCACAGAAAAGGAAATTTTGGTTTAGGCTCATCAATAAAATGAGCTAAAATATGCGCCTGCATGTGATTAATTTCAATTAACGGAATGTTATTTGCTAAAGCAAAAGCCTTAGAAAAGCAGGTGCCCACTAACAGCGAACCCAGCAAGCCCGGTCCGCGAGTAAAAGCCACTGCATCTATTTGTTTTTTATGTATTTTCGCAACGTTAATAGCCTGATGAACAGCCGGCACAATGTTTTGTTGGTGTACCCGCGAAGCTAATTCGGGCACAACGCCTCCGTAAAGTTCGTGGATAGTTTGATTAGCTATCACATTAGACACTATTTTACCGTCTATACAGACAGAGGCAGATGTTTCATCACATGAGGATTCGATCCCGAGAATAACTGACACAAATGAAGATTTAAATTTTAAAACACAAAACTATTAAAAAAGTATTCAAAATAACGCTTTACATCCTTGTTGTCATCATATTATTGTTGGCAGGTGTTATTTTTTCACTCCAATTTAAGCCTGTTCAAACTTGGGCGGCTAAAAAAGCAGCCAGTTACCTTTCAACTGAACTAAAAACCCAAGTTCAAATTAAAAGTTTATACTTAAAACCGTTTAAATCTTTAGTTTTAGAAGGTTTTTTTATTGCCGATTTAGATAAGGATACTTTATTAAATGCGCCAAAACTTACTGTAGATATCAGCTATTTTGCGCCGTTTAGTGAACGCAAAATTATTTTAAGAAATATTGAACTTGACAATAGCACCTTCCATTTAAAAGATTACAAAGACAGTACAACAAACTTATCTTTCATTATCAATTACTTTAACGGGCCAGTTGATACCACGGTAAAATCAAAACCTTTTGATTTTGTACTGAACAGCGCAACCATCAAAAATCTGGATTTCAAATACAAAAACTACCGCATTAAAGATACCTTAACCAATAGTGTAAATTACGATGACGTTCATATCACTCATTTAAGTACCACCTTAAAAAACATCAATACCAAAGATTATCTGCTAAAAGCGCAAATCAACAACCTCACCTTTAAAGAACGCAGTGGTTTTGTGCTGAACAACCTTACAGCAAATGCTACCATCGCATCAGACAGAATTATTTTAGAACAGCTTTACCTTAAAACGCCGCATACAACCCTGCGTGATTATTTTAGTATGAAGTTTAAAAGCTATACTGATTTTGACGATGTAGAGCACAAAGTTACCCTAGAAGGCCATTTTAAAAATGCCAAGATTTATGCAAAAGATATCGCCTTTTTTGCACCGCAGATTGATTATATGACCCTTCCGATATATGTTACCGGAACCATAAAAGGAAAAGTAAATAATTTAAAGGCGAAAAATCTGCTGATAAAGGCGGGAAAAACTACTTACATCAAAGGTGATTTTGAAGTTAGAGGTTTGCCGGAGACCAAAAACACATTTTTGGATTTAGATTTTAAACAAATTTACTCTAACAAAGCTGATGTTGATTATATTCTTGAAGGCTTAACCGGAACTAAACAGAACGCTTTGCCGGATGTGGTAAACAAATTTGGCAATATAAATTTCACAGGTAGGTTTACCGGTTTTTTTAATGATTTTATTGCTTATGGCGATTTTAAAACCAAACTGGGCCAAATAAAATCCGATGTGAACATGAAGATTAACCGCAAAAATGTGCCTTCGTACAGCGGTAAAATTCAGGCAGTTGACTTTAACCTCGGCGATTTAATTGATGAACCTTCTGTAAAACGAACTTCATTTATAGCAAATGTTGATGGCAGTAGTTTTGATATAAATCAACTTATAGAAAAACTGGATATAAAGGCTTCTTACTTCGAGTTCAACAACTACAGCTACAGAAATATCGCCGTAAACGGAACCATGAACAAACAGGTTTTTAACGGAAAACTCAGTATCAACGATAAAAACATTAAGCTCAATTTTGACGGTAAAGCTAACCTTAACCCAAAACTACCCGAGTTTAATTTCGTAGCCAACGTAAAACAGGCCAATTTGCACAAACTTAATTTTGGCACAGACACCGTTTCTATTGATGCGGATATCAACACCAATTTTAAGGGGAACAGTTTGGCAGATATTCAGGGTCAGTTTAACTTACGGAACATCAGGCTTACCAATACAGAAAAATCAGTGGTTATTGATTCCGTTCAGTTGATTGCCGAAGGTGTGGGCACAAACAGATTGTTGGCGCTAACTTCAAACATTGGTGATGCGCAAATAAAAGGCGAATACGATTTAAACACGCTTCCATCTGCGTTTAAAACCATCATTAAAAAATACATCCCATCATACAAAACTGCTTTGGTTAAACCTAAGAACCAGAATTTTGAATTCAAGGTTGATTTAAAGAACTTCGATTACCTATCAAGTTTGTTTATTCCCGAATTAAAAATCCCGGAACGGGGAGCGTTTTACGGAAAATTTAACTCGGCAAAAGACACCGTAACTTTAAGTGGCTTTGTAAAAACCTTAACCTATAACAACGTTACTTTCAGCAATATCATTATTGACCAAAACACCAATAGCAAATCTTTAGATGCCATTATTTCTATGGATAAAGTCCAGTTTTCTGAGAATGGGGCTTTTGTTCAGAACATCATCATCCAAAATACACTTAAGAACGACAGTTTAACGTTCAACGTAAAACTATCCGACAAAGACGCGGTCAATCAGCTGGATTTATACGGTTTGGTGAAATTTGGCACCGATACTTTAGCACAGTTGAGCATTTTACCTTCTGAGTTGCTCATCGATAATCAGGTTTGGAAAATCAAGGATCAAGTCAAGATTAAGTTTGAAAATTCACGCACTTTGATTGAAAATTTTGAACTGAGTAGCAACAATCAATTGATTGCCGTTAACGGGGCAATATCCAAAAAAGAAGAAGATGGATTAGAGGTAGTGATAAAGAATTTCAAGCTGGCATCTTTAAGCCAAGTTACAAAAGCTTACGGCGTTAACCTTAACGGGACACTAAATGGTACAGCAAATCTTTACGGAATTTTAGGTACGCCAAACTTAAAATCTGATGTCTCGGTTGATTCTTTAAAATACAACAACACCCTTGTCGGCGATTTAAAAGCGGTATCGGTATATAATAACGCCACCAATAAGATTGATGTTGACGCAAGCGTTTCTAAAGACAACGCCAAAACAATGGATGTTAAAGGAAATATTGACATTAAAAGCGAAACCAACAACCTTAATTTAGACGTTGCCTTAGATAAAACAGAACTGATCATTGTAGAACCTTTTGTAAAAAGTTTGGTATCAAACCTAAAAGGGCAAATAAGTGCCGACTTACAGGTGACAGGAAAGTTTAACAATCCGAAAATTGATGGAACAGTTGATTTTATAAACACTGGCGTTACGGTTAATTACCTTAAAACAGCCTATACTTTCACTCATAAAGTGAACATCCAAAACAGCATTATTAATATTGAAAACCTAAAACTAAGTGATATTAACGGCAATACCGCAATTGCAAACGGAACGGTTGATTTGCAAAAACCGGATAACCCAACTATAAATGTAGAAATAAATGCCACCAATTTTATGGCGCTAAATACAACAGCTAAAGATAATCCGCTGTATTATGGAAAAGCATTTAGTACGGGTAAATTTACTTTTGCAGGTCCAACGGATGCTATGAAAATCAATATCAAAGCAAAAACAGAAAACGGCACCGAGTTTACCATTCCATTAAATGGCGCTTCTACGGTTAGTTCTGATGACTTTATCATTTACGTTGCTAAAGATTCATCTTTAAATAAAAAAGAAGTGGCTAACTATTTCAATGGTTTAACCATGGAATTTGACCTTAGTGTAGATGAGGGTACAACCGCCAATATACTTACAAGCGTTGGAAATTTAACCGGCCAGGGTAGTGCGCAATTGAACTTAAAAATTACCAGTTTGGGTGATTTTGAAATGAAAGGTGATTATATTATTGACCAAGGAAAATTTGATTTTACGGCCAATAATTTAATCAATAAAACCTTCGATATTAAAAAAGGCGGAACAATAAGATGGACCGGTGACCCATCTGACGCAGAAATCAACCTAAATGCAAGTTATACAACAAGAGCTTCTTTAGCGCCATTATATGCCGCCGCAGGACGGACTTTACCAGATAAAGACCAAAATCTTCGGGTACTTGCCGAAGCAGATATGCTTTTGAAAGGTTCGCTTTTGAACCCACAGATTGATTTTAATTTAAATTTCCCTAACAATTCTGGCTACATTACCGAGTTACAAGGTTATTTGGACGATAAAGATAACGAGGCGCAACAGGTAATCAACTTAGTGGTGCGGAACAGCTTCAATGGTAACTCCAGCTCGGGTATCGGTATTGATAACCAAACTTTAATAGGTTCTGGTCTTGAGCTTGGTTTTAGTAAATTACAGAATATTGTTTCTCAAACTTTAGGTGTAAAAAACCTGGATTTCAACTTGCGTTCTTTGAGCGAATTTGGTATCGGATACAGTTTTTTCAACAGCCGGTTAAAAGTGCAGGGCAACTTTGTAAACAACAAATACAACAACGATTATTTCAACAATAACGTTTTTAACTCCTCTTTTACCGATTTAACCCGTGATGCCCAAATGACTTATGATATCAAGAAAGACGGAAGCTTGGTGGGCAAAATATTTAACAGGCCATCAAACCGTGATTTCTTTAATTTAAACAGTGACATTTATACAAACGGAATAGGTTTGGTGTACGTTCAGGAATACGACACATTTAAAGAATTTATACAAAACACTTTTGGTAGAGGCAAAAAGAAAACTGAAGACCAACAAAAAGAGGAATCTGACAAACGGACGGAAACGCAGAAATCCCCAATTGTATATCCTCCAAAAAAAGAGGAAGAATAGGAAGTTAATTAATAGAGGGATTTACTTTTTTGTCTTAGAAGCTGTC
The DNA here is from genome assembly GCF_946480185.1 of uncultured Pedobacter sp. Next base: position 134,715 of record NZ_CAMLIG010000007.1, read on the forward strand.
TAAATTTATGTTGTGAAATTTTATAGGCTAATTTGCTCTTTGAAGAAAGTTTTGAGAAAGAGAGCGCCCATCCCGTCATGACGACGAAAGGAGACATCTCACAGGTAAGGTTGCCATGCTAAATACAGCATTAAGATGAGATGTCTCGTTATCGCTCGACATGACGAAGACGCTTATTAATAACATTCTTAAATGAAATTTAGACAGCTTCTTAGATTCAATTTTAATTGATAAACATGAGAAACAAACCTTCTTGTTTTCGGTAGTTTTTATCATTGTTATTTCTGCAAGCCAACTTATGCACAATCTTCTAATTCGAACAACTGCTCCCAAGACTTACAAGTTTAAAAAATCGTAAGGCTAAATATCTTCAATCCAAAACTCTGTGATCTTTGTGTTCTCCCTGGTTAAAAAAACAACACGCAAATCAGTCTCATATCTCACATCTCAATACTCAAATCTACCTTGTCCAAACGTCGTTTTCCGAATTAACATCTGGCAACACATGTTCTGGATCAAAAACAACAGATTTTATAGCTTCTGTAGATGGATAATTAAAAGTCCAGATTTTGTTTCTTTCCCAAATCTCTACCGGAAGTTTTATGATCTCGGTTTTGCCACTTACGGTTTGTATTTTTAAGATAACAGGCAAAGGCATTTTTTCCAGGCAGGAGATAGAAATTAACGCCCCATTTTTAGGATTGTCTTTTATATAATCTACCCTGTTTACAGCAATATCTGCTTGCCAATTATTAACAAACCAACCTCGCCAAAACCAGTTTAAATTTTCTCCGGAAACATTTTCCATTGTCCTGAAAAAATCGTTTGGTGTAGGGTGTTTAAAAGCCCAACGTTCTATGTAAGTTTTAAAAGCCAAATCAAAACGGTCTTTTCCTAAAATTTGTTCACGTAAAATTTGTAAACCGGCAGATGGCTTAAAATAACACAATACGCCGTTATTTGCTTCTTTCATGTTGTCCGGATTCACCATCACCGGTTCCAACAAAGGATTGGTTAGGTAATTGGCATACCTGTGCATATCTATAGCATCTTTATCTCGGTATTCTCCATTATTAAAATCATCAGTAGTTAAGGTATTTAAAAAAGTATTAAACCCTTCGTCCATCCAACCGTATAAACGTTCGTTTGAACCTACAATCATCGGGAACCAGTTATGGCCAAATTCATGATCTGTTACGCCCCAAAGACCTTCTTTAGTTGCCTTCCAACCGCAAAATACAATTCCTGGATACTCCATTCCACCTTCATTACCGGCAACATTAACCGCTGTTGGATAAGTGTATTCGTACCATTTTTTTGAGTTAAACTCGATGGATTTTTTAACGTATTGTGTAGATCTGCCCCATGCATTTGAGCCCTCACTTTCTACTGGATAAGCAGAAATTGCCATAGACGCCTTGCCACTTGGCAAATCCATTTTCGCAGCGTCAACAATAAATGCAGGCGAGGAAGCCCAAGCAATATCTCTTGCATTATGTAATTTATAATGCCAAGTTAATGTTGGTTTTCCGCTCGGGCGGGAGTCTTTAGCATTAACTTCCCTAGCTGAACGGATGGTTACAGTTGCTTCGCTTTTAATGGCTTCCTTCCAGCGCCTCATTTGTTCGGCAGTATAAACCTCGTCGGGGTTTTGCAGATCTCCTCCGCAAACTACAATATGACTGCTCGGCGCTGTAATAGCCACATCAAAATCGCCATACTCTAAATAAAATTCACTTGGCCCGGTATAAGGTATGGTGTTCCATCCGCTAATATCGTCATAAACACACATCCTTGGATACCATTGCGCCACTGTAAATATTTTGCCGTTTTTGGTTTGCAAAACGCCCATCCTATCTGATCCATATTCCGGTGAGATAAAAGAAAAATCTATCTTAAGCTTTAAAACTGCACCGTTACCCTTTAAATTCTCAGGCAAAAATATTTGCAAACGAGTATCATTAACCAAATATCTAAGCTCCAAGTTTGATGTTTTGCCATTTATACTCAGCAATTTCACCAAATTTAGCTGATGCCCGCCATTAAATTTTTGGCCTTTGCTGCCGTTTCTGCTACCTGTAGGCGGAATAATCGCATTTCCTCTGGAGTCATCTTTAAAAAGATTCTGATCCAGATTCATCCAAATAAAACCCATCTCATCTGGGCTGTTATTGGTATAGGTTAAAACTTCTGTTCCAGTAATTTTGTTTTCATCGTTATCAAGATCAGCGGTGAGTTTATAATCTGCTCTGTTTTGCCAATAATCTTTACCAGGCTGCCCGCTTGCGCTACGATAACTGTTGCCGTTTTGGCTATAAAAATATGGCGCAAATGCTTGGGTATAATCGTAATTATTGTTTAAAATATTGGCAGAATTATCTTTCTCCTGCGCAAAAACAGCACTAAAGCTGAATAAAAAACAGAGCGTTAAAAATTTTATACTTTTCATATTTAAATAAAGAAGATTCAGCATTCTCTTTTCAAAAAATTGCCGAATTATAAAACCGTAACTAAAAGTTACCGCTAAAAGATGTTTTGGGTAAATTTGGATAAATGCGCTGTTCAGCAGGAAGTTTAATGTAGGCATTATAAGAATTTATGATATAAGTTCTCAGGTCCACATCGTTCATTGCAGAAACTTGGGAATAAGTTGGGCGGTAATACGACATAAAATCATCCAAAAGCTGACCTCTTATTTTAGTAAGTTGGGTAACCAAATCCTTATTGAATTTTTGGTCAATTAACTTTTCATTCAACTCGGTATCCATAAATCTTTGAAATGCCCGCTTTTGTTTGGATTGCTTACTGAAAGCATTCACTAAACTCACATTTCCGTCTAAAGAAAAAACATTTGTTGTGGCGTAAGAATACGCCGAAGAATAGGCAACTCTAGCATCTTCGGGCTTTTTATTATTTCTCGCACTCACAATTACCTCGTCTAAAACAATCAAACTTGGCCTCATCAACACAATTTTAGGACGCATATTTTCTAAAATCAGCGTATCACTCTCATATCCTGGACATGAAAACACAATCAAATCGCCCAAATCTGCTTTAATGGTAAAATCTCCTTTTTGCCCGGTGTGGTCAACCTCTCTTTGGGTAAGGTTATTTACAAAAACCAAACGTAATTTACTGTGCGTATCAGCGTCATAGGCAGTACCTCCAATGGTCATCTGCGCTTTTAAAAAAGCGGGAAACAGAACAAGTAACAGGATTAAGGCCTTTTTCATCTTTACAAAAATGTTCCAATAAGTTCTAATTAGCAAACACTTAACATTATTTAACGCAATTGTTACCGCTTAGCCAAAAAGTTTCCGATAATCATCCTCGTCAAATCCAATAGTGTTTCCCTTATCAGATTGGATAACGGGTCTTTTAATAGCGCTATTATTAGCTAACATCAATTTAACGGCCGTATTTTCATCAATAACTTCGTTTTTCAGTGCCTCATCTAAATTCCGCCACGTCATACCTTTTCTGTTAAGCACCCGTTCCCATCCAAATTCCTTACACCAATTTCTTAAATGCGCTTCATCAATTCCAAGTTTCTTATAATCGTGAAAATCATAGTCGATTCCTTCTTCTTCAAAAAACGTTCTTGCTTTTTTTACCGAACCACAGTTAGGGATTCCAAATATTTTCAAATTCATAGCTTGCTAATTTAGGGTTTTTGTAGGGAATTAGAAGTAAGAGGTAATTTAGCTTCTAAATTTGGGCGTTTTAACAGGCTTTACGCTATATCTTTTTGTCAGAAAAAGCCAAAAAGGATGCCGCTTCAATCCCTAACGCTACCGGAAGATAAATTTCAAACCCTGTAAAACAATGGTTCAAAAATTGAAATGCTTTTTACCATGAAAACAGATTTGCGTATTGGATGCTCGGGATATTATTATCCGTACTGGAAAAACAGGTTTTATCCTAAAGGGATGTCTCCTAAAAATTGGTTGGCATATTATAGCACCGTATTTAATACCGTTGAACTCAATGGTACTTTTTATCGTACACCCAAATTGCCCGATTTACTAAAATATGCCTCAAATACCGGAGATGATTTTCGGTTCTCTGTAAAAATGAACCGACATGTTACTCATTTGCTAAAGCTGAAAGATTGTAAACAGGAGGTGGATGACTTTGATGGTTTGATACAAGAAGGGTTAGGAAATAAACTTGCTTGCTTATTATTTCAGATGCCACCGAGCTTTCATTTTAATAAGGAAAACCTGTTACGTGTACTTACAAATGTTCCGCACCGTTCTACCTGTATAATTGAGTTCAGACATATATCATGGTGGAACAATGAAGTAAAAGAAGCATTAGCTAAAGCAAGACTTACTTTCTGCAATGTAGATTTCCCCGGATTAAATTCTTATTTCATAAATACTTCTGATGTATTTTATCTGAGACTACATGGTAGCCCAGAACTTTTCAAGTCCTCCTACCCTAGCGAACGGCTCAAACAGTTTGCCTTAGCACTTCAACCTGATAGAAAGAGCTTTGTTTATTTTAACAATACTTATTACACAGCAGGGTATGAGAATGCTTTGGAATTGAAAGATTTGATGCAATAAAATTAATGCTAAAAAACCTTTTAAACAAAAAAAGCCACCTTTTCAGGTGGCTTTCTCTACAAGTAGCGGGGAGCAGGATCGAACTCCGTCAGCCGGCTGGCGGATATGGATCCTGCGCTCTAACCTCTATTTATCAGATCCCATATAAAAACCCGGCCCTTTGCTGTCTTTAACTGCTTCTCTCTTCTAAGAGTATCCTGCTTGGTTTCAAGAATTTCGGTATAAACAACTTTCCATGTCCTATATCTCAGGGTGAATCCTTTAGTCGCCAGTTCGTTATGAGAAATCAGTCGTTGATCCAGATCGTAAGTATAGCCAATATAAATCTTATTATGCGCTATTGAGTGAAGAACATACACTGTAAACATAGGTTTAAACTAAACAAAAAAAGCCACCTTTTCAGGTGGCTTTCTCTACAAGTAGCGGGGAGCAGGATCGAACTGCCGACCTCAGGGTTATGAATCCTGCGCTCTAACCATCTGAGCTACCCCGCCGTGGGTTGGTAAATTTACTATTAGAATCTAAAACTCAAAATATTGACATTATATAATCAGCTCATTTACAACGGGTATTTCTTAAATTTTATAGTTTATGCGGTTAATAATAAAGTGAATTGTCTTATTTTAAAAGGTTTTAACGATGTTAAACCTGAATTTATAAACCTGAACATTAAATTGGTTTAAATCGGATTAGCTGTCTCATTTGTGTCTCATTTAAGGGTTTAATTTAATGTTAGAACTTATAGATAATACTTCCTTTGATAAGCTAGGTCAGGTATATAAGTAGATTAATCCCACTTAACTTTATCAAAGAACTCTTTAGTAATAAGGTGCTTTTTGCCAGTTAAACTGCAATGTAATCCCATATTTCCATCCTCATATAATTTTATCCAATCTTTTCTAATACGTTCATCTACAGAAAGTATATCATCTAATATACAGTTTATACATTCCAATGGTATTTGGTCTGTATCTGCTGTCTGTGGGAGTTTATAATCCTCCTGCTCACAATATTTAACTATCTGGTGCTGTACCATTTTTTGAAGGCTTAAATAGACTTACAACTAATCCAATAGCAACAATAACATCTAAAATATTCCATATTGTTCTGCCTAATGGTATTCTTAATAGTGGTTGAAATAATACTGCTAATATTATGTATATGGTTAATTCAGTCTGTTGTTTGTTATCATTTGCTTTCATGGCTAACATTATAAAACCAATAGTAAATATTACCCTAAAAAGCTGATATAAGCCATAAGGCAGTTTTAACAAACAAAGTAACAGTAGCACTATCAGAATTACTTTAACAGCTATATGTGGGTAGTTTTTAATCATAGAAAACTATTGAATGTGGAGTCAAATATTCGTGGTTACATTTTGGGCAGGGAATTATATTAATATCCTTGCTCTTATAAAATTTAACCACGGACTTAGGCATCTTGAGCCTTAAAATTAATTTAACATTTGACTTGACAGAAGTTTTCCATTCTCCACAGCGAGGGCAATGAGGCCAATTGTAGCCAAATATTATCTTACAATCAGAACATGTTCCAAGCTCATAATCAGCTTCTTTGTTTAAACAACCTAATCGAGAATTGCCAACTTCTACTTTATCATTATGATATTGACATTTTCTACAGGTGAAGTTGTATTCTATTCCCATAATATCGATCAATTACCATATATAAAAAATCCATAGCAACCCCTTAAACTCGGAGGTTATTACACCTATTGTTATTGTAGATAAAAATCCATGTATGTGAGAAAATTTATACAAAAAATAAACTGTCATAATCTGAGAAATTATGAAATATCCAATAACTAGAACGCTAAGAAGGTCAACCCCTGATTTATTTTCTTTCATTCTTTTCTTTTATCAAAGTCCCCATTATCTATTTTATTATTCTTATATTTTAGTTTTGATTGAAGGTTATATTATATGGCGTTAACTGTTAAATGCCTACTGTTTAGATGACTTTAAAATCAGACCAAGTAAAGGTTTTATCATCAAATGATTTGGCGATAATTTTAGTAATTCTGAAGTATTTATTATTGGCTTATATTCATAGTTAAAACTAATTAGTAGATATTTGGTCATCTTTCTTAATGCTAAACCAGTTTATCATTTTATTTTTTCCAGGAAAATCAATCATTGATATTAATAAGCCTAAAGAAACTAATATCTCTCTTGTTGCTGAAAAGTATCTTAAATCGATGATTAAGAAAGGTTGATAAACAATTAAAAGTATTAGATATATTAATGTATAAGTCTTTTCCCTTATAATCAAACTTCTGTAAATCAAGATGCCAAATACTATTATTGAGACGTATCTCATACCAAGAAGTAATTCATTGTGTCTAACATCTCTGTAGTTATCATAAGACCTATCAGCAGGAAGCTTGTTAAACAGTACAATTATATAAAGAGTAATAACTAACAATTTTAATACAGTTTCAAAGGAAAAGTTTATTTTAAATTTTAATGACCTTTTAATATCTATTTTCTTCATGGGTTTTATTTCTATTTGACTTATAGGTAATGCCGTATGTGAGCTTTCTTCGTTAACTTTTGTGTTTTTTGATGAAATAGAAACAACTTTTACTCCTGACCATCTATCGTTAAACGGTTGTTTGTTAGATAAATAAGAGAAAGAATTAAAAGGGACTATTCTCAACAGGTTTCTGGCAAGTGAGGAAATAAATATATTCACAAAACCGTCTGCTGGATACTGAATCTCAATTTTCATCAAATATTTTCCTATTGAAGTTTTAAATAGTGTTTCACAAGCCACATTATAAATTATCCAAATAACAAAAAAGTCGAGGCTTAAAATGTATTTGGGTATATCAAATAAAACATAAACTGGAGTTATGGCTAACGTAGCCAATGCTCCACCTACTGCATTACCTGCATGACCATTGGAAGGTAAAATAAAACACATTAAAACGCTTATAAGTGCAATATCTAATAGAAATGCTACTAATCTTGCTAAAGTGTATTTAAAATTAATATCCATGTTCTAATGAGTTTTTTATATCTAAAAATAATGATTTTTTTGTTGCAAACATTGTAAATGCTGGCTCGGTCTCATCCTCTGAATCCAATACTGCGAAAACATAATCATCAGGAAATCGCTTAAATTTTTCAGCTTCCTTCTTCACTCCACACCCGTTAGAGGTCAATACCTCCCACGTTATTGGTTTACCTGAAACAGTGGTTGGATAGGGCTTTAAGTCGATTCCTGCGAACCTTAGCATCTTATAATCCCTTTCAGGACTTTGTTTCCACTGAAATTTATGAGCTAGACTAACGTCATCTTTTATTTGCACAAAATACCCTGCCCCGTCTTGATAAAACCTAAATATTAAGGCGTTATCTTGGGTTGAATAAAAATTTCCAATTAATGCTTTTTTAAAATAAAATTGATGATAACATAAAAACAGGATCACTATCGAAGATATTATCAATAAGTTCTTTTTAATAACTGTATGCATTTGACAACTTTTAGTGCTAATTACTAATTTGGTATATTTTAAAAATATGAAATATAATTCATAACATAAGAAAATTTATTGCTTCTTATTTGGGGTGTGAATAACACCAGAGATGAGGACTTAATAATTGCATTTGGGAAAAGAGTAAGATTACTTAGGAAAGAGAGAAATTTAACGATGGAAAAACTTGCTGGGTTATACATGTCCTTTGAAAAATCAAGAAAACTTATTTTGTTGAATTTGAAGTAAGCGAGAATAAAAATTGTCTCATCTGTGTATCAATTCTTAAAGCTTGATTGTGAATAGTTGTTTTAGAGGTGGAGAGTTAACACATCATTGGATATGAATTATACCTTCTAATCAAACTAAACAAAAAAAGCCACCTTTTCAGGTAGCTTTAATTACAAGTAGCGGGGAGCAGGATCGAACTGCCGACCTCAGGGTTATGAATCCTGCGCTCTAACCATCTGAGCTACCCCGCCGGGTTTGGTCTTTTCAGCCGTTTTACTGGTCTGAAATTTGAGTTGCAAATATAGATGAAATTACCTTTCTTTAGGAAAGAAATTAAAAAAAAATATAACTATTGTTTTTACCCCTCTTTATTAGTAAAATTATCCATGAGTGAAAAAGTAAAATATACACTGGAGTACGAGATCAGATCATCCGCTAAAATTCTGTACAGCTTTATTAGTGAGCCAAACGGATTAGCTGAATGGTTTGCTGATGAGGTGAAAACAAGTGATCAAGTGTACACCTTTCTTTGGGACGATGGGGAAGAACAAAAAGCAAAGCTACTTTCAACAAAAGACAATAAGTCTGTAAAATTCCATTGGATTGATGATGAGCCTTACACTTATTTCGAACTTGAAATATTAAAAGATGAGCTTACCAACGATGTAGCTTTGGTTGTAACAGATTTTGCTTTGCCAGAAAACCTTAAAGACCGCCAAGCAATTTGGAATATTCAGGTAGAAGGTTTGCTCAATGTAATTGGAGCATAATTTTTTTGCTAGTTTTGTAGCGTGAAAAAAATACACCTTCTCGTATTAAAAGCATTCATCAAACCTTTTATTGTCACTTTTTTTATAGTGATGTTTCTGCTGTTGATGCTTTTTCTTTTTAAATATATTGATGATTTAATAGGAAAAGGCTTTGAATGGTATGTGATTTTACAACTACTAATGTATGCCGCCGCAACAAATGTGGCCATGGCACTACCATTGGCAATACTGCTATCTTCCATCATGACTTTTGGCAACCTCGGAGAAAACTACGAGCTGGTTGCTATTAAATCTGCAGGCATATCACTACAAAAAGCAATGGCTCCGCTTTTTATTCTCATTACCTGTCTAGGAATTTCCGCTTTTCTGTTTTCAGATTATATGTTGCCCGTTGCCAACCTAAAAATGGGTTCGCTATTATATGATGTTCGCGAGCAAAAAGCCGCCTTTTTAATTGAGGAAGGCGTGTTTAACAACAGTATTCCGGGCTATTCCATCAGGGTAGAAAAGAAAGAAAAAGACGGCCGTCTATTAAAAGACATTGTAATCTACGATCAGTCAAAAGGCCAGGGAAACACCAATGTTTTAATGGCAAAGCAAGGCGAGATGTATAAAACAGCTGATGGAAATTACCTGATTTTACGTCTAAAAGATGGCGTTAGGTATGAAGAAAGCCAAGGAAAAACTGGCTACAACCCAAGGCAACAATTTACCCGATTAAGGTTTAAAGAAACGGAACAAAAATTCGACTTATCCAGCTTTAAGTTTAAACGAGAAGACGAAAATCTTTTTAAGAGCAATTACCAAATGCTAAATATCAAGCAATTGTCTGCCAACCGAGACTCGGTAACTAAGTTAAATGACAGTATTAGTAAAGATATTTTTAGGCAAATTAAACCCTACTATAAAATATATTTCGCTACACAAAATTACAGAAATGCAAAACTTTTCAAAGGTTTAAACTTTAAAAAACAGGGTGTTCTGGCGGGCATCGATTCCATAAATAAAGAAGCTGTACTTTCTTCCGCTATTGAAAACATCAGAATGATGAAGGAATCGTTGCAGACTACCATGGCGGCCACAAAAGACAATTCAAATATCATCAGACGGTATATTATAGAGTATAATCGCAAATTTACGCTCGCTTTTTCATGCTTGGTATTGTTTTTTATAGGTGCACCCCTGGGCGCAATTATCAGAAAAGGTGGCCTCGGCTTACCGGTAGTGGTTTCAGTAGTTTTTTTCCTTATTTACCACATCATTAGCACCATTGGCGAAAAATCTGTTAAACTGGGCAATATGAATCCGATTTTAGGAATGTGGTCGGCCATAATTATACTCACACCTGTTGGCCTATTTTTAACTTATAAAGCAACCATTGATTCTGCTTTATTTGATGTTGATCTTTATAAAAACTTGTACAAAAAGCTCTTTCGCAAAATAACTAAAGCATAAAGTTTAGATTCAGCATTCCCAGACCGAATATTAATAGCTCATCAATTAAATTGGGGCGTTTTAACACTCCGCCAGCTGGCGGACGGTATCCGTCCCGAAAGTGGGACTATCGTTAACGCATTAAAATTAGTAAAGAAAAATCCTAATAAAACCACCTGGAGCAAAACAATAACCGCTGTCTAATACTACTGTAATTTTTATTAATCATTTCACCTAAAAACTTCCCTCGGCCGGTACAAGCAATTTTTTTAGTTAAATTTGAATATTATTTTCTCGCAAACAAATTGGAGTAAATTATAGTTTAAAACGTAAAAACTATAGCCAAAATGTTATAGCAACATTAAAATTTATTATGCTAAACACAGTAGAAGAAGCAATTGAAGATATAAAAGCCGGTAAAATTATTATTGTAGTGGATGATCAAGATCGCGAAAACGAAGGAGATTTTTTAGCCGCGGCAAGTATGGCGACACCAGAAGTAGTAAACTTTATGGCTACACATGGCCGGGGCTTAATTTGTGCACCTTTAACGCAACAAAGATGCGCCGAGCTTGAACTAGACTTAATGGTAGGCACTAATACCGCCATACACGAAACAAATTTCACAGTTTCCATAGATTTAATTGGAAACGGCTGCACAACGGGAATTTCTGCGTCTGACCGTTCAAGAACCATTTTGTCATTAATAAATCCAGATACAAAACCGCAAGACTTAGGCAGGCCAGGTCATATTTTTCCATTAATGGCAAAAAATGGTGGTGTTTTAAGGAGAGCTGGCCACACAGAAGCAGCAATTGATTTACCCGTTTTAGCTGGTTTAGAACCTGCAGGTGTAATTTGCGAAATCATGACCAAAGACGGCGAAATGGCCCGTTTACCTGAGTTATTGGAAATGGCCGCAGAATGGGACATGAAAATTATTTCCATTGAAGATTTAATTTCTTACCGTTTAAAAACCGAATCTTTAATTAAGAAAGAAGTTTCTGTTAAACTGCCTACAGAATGGGGCGATTTTGAAATGGTAGCTTACACTCAAGTAAATACGCAGGAAAACCATATTGCTTTAATAAAAGGAGAATGGAAAGAAGATGAGCCTATTTTAGTTAGGGTGCATAGTTCCTGTGTTACCGGTGATATTTTTGGTTCTTGCCGATGTGATTGTGGGCCACAACTACACAAAGCCATGGAAATGATTGAGAAAGAAGGAAAAGGATTGGTGATTTACATGAACCAAGAAGGACGCGGAATTGGTTTGATTAACAAATTAAAAGCATATAATCTACAAGAAAACGGCATGGACACGGTTGATGCCAACCTAGCACTCGGTTTTAAAATGGATGAAAGAGATTATGGCGTAGGTGCACAAATTTTAAGAAGTTTGGGAGTTAGAAAAATGCGCTTAATGTCCAACAATCCAACAAAAAGAGCAGGTTTAGTTGGATATGGTTTAGAGGTAGTAGAAAATGTAGCAATTGAAATAGATTCAAATGAGCATAATGAACTTTATTTAAAAGCCAAGCGTGACAGAATGGGTCATTCTATTATGGGAAATTTAAAATAAATCAAAAGATAATTACATACAGTAGAGGCTATATTCAATATCGGATATAGCCTCTACTTTTTAAACACAAATTTAACTGGCAGAAAAACAGGCATAAACACGAATTTCAATCTCCGATGATTAAGTTGGCATTAAATTAGCTAAGTAGGTACAAATCAAACAAACATTAAAATGAAAAAATTATTTATCTTAACATTCGTTGCCGTATCATTGTCATTTGGTGCGATGGCGCAATCATCTTACAAAAACAGTATTGGTTTAGGACTTGATTTTGGGAATGGACCAACTCTGGTAGGGCCATCATTCAAACATTTTTTTAACGGAAATTCTGCTATTCAGCCAGAGTTATTGTTCGGCAACCATACAACCAGATTACAGGCATTTTATCAATTTCACCAAGGAATTAGTGGTGCAAAAGGATTAAACTGGTACATCGGCGGTGGTCCAGGTTTTAACTTTTACGACTCAAGATATTATGATGGATACGACCATAACTACAAGTATTATGGACGTAGTTCAACACAGTTTTTGTTGATGCCACAGCTTGGTTTAGATTTTAAAATTCCAGGTGCACCTATTGCAATGGATTTTGACTGGAGACCAACAGCGTTTATTGGAGATAATAGCCATTTCGAAGCTGGAAGATTTGGTTTCGGTTTCAGATTTACTTTTTAAGAATAACAATTCTTGACAATAGCCCTTTCGGAAGAAATTCTGAAGGGGTTTTGTTTTTATACAATAAAAAGGTTTGGTTAATCTTACCAAAAAAAGTTTATAAAGTTAAAGCCACGGCCAAACGTAACTATGCATGCAATATTGAGCCTGTTTAAGAGGAATCTGAATTTTTTATCATCCACAAGAGTTGACCAACATTGCAATTAACAATGCGCCTAGTAAAATGGCGTAAAGATTAAATCTGTAATCTGCAGATCTTTTTAATGGGAAAGTAGTTTTTGTTTTCATGATAGTAGTGTTTATAAAACTAGCTATACAATAAACAAACCAAACTTACAGATTTTAAAAAACCGTAAGACTTCTATTATAAATCTAAGAAAGATATTTACCAACAATTGGCATCCTACGCCCCATCCCGAAAGCTTTTGGCGAAATCCTTAAGATAGGCGGAGTTTGGTAACGTTTAAATTCGGCTCGGTTCACCATTTTTAAAACTCTATTTACCAAGGCTTCATCAAAACCATCGCTTACAATCTGCTTTGAACTTTTTCGCATCTCGATGTATTCAAACAAAATTTTATCTAAAACATCATAATCTGGCAAAGAATCAGAATCCTTTTGATCTGGTCTTAGTTCTGCCGAAGGCGCCTTTACAATTGTATTTATAGGGATAATCTCTCGTTCTCTGTTGATATATGCTGCAAGCTGATAAACTTGGGTTTTGTAGCAATCGCCAATCACAGAAATTGCACCGCACATATCTCCGTAAAGTGTGCCGTAACCAACAGCGCCTTCGCTTTTGTTTGAAGTATTGAGTAAAATATATCCAAACTTATTAGACATCGCCATCATAATTACCCCGCGAGACCGAGCTTGGATGTTTTCTTCTGTAAGGTTAGCCTCCAAACCCTTAAATTCTTCAGCCAAAGTTTCATCAAAAGCATCGGCAACAGTTTTAATCGGAATAATGGTACTTTTACATCCCAAATTTCTTGCTAAATCTTCAGCATCTTTAATAGAATGGTCTGACGAGTATTTGGAAGGCATTAATACACCCATTACATTCTCTGCGCCCAAAGCCTCGCAAGCTAATGCGCAAACTACCGCAGAATCAATCCCGCCAGACAAGCCCAAGGTTGCCTGCTTGAAACCGGATTTCTTAAAATAGTCTTTAATTCCCAACACCAAAGCATTGTGAACCTGTTCAATATCAGAAGGACGTTCAGAAGCCTTATTTAACACGATGGAACTTTGTACCTGCTCCACATCAAAAACCTGCACTTGCTCTTCAAAATAATTAAATTCGGCAATCACATCTCCCGCCTTGTCAAACACCAATGAACCGCCGTCAAAAATCAACTCTGTTTGCGCACCAATATGATTCACATAAAACAAAGGCAAATTGTACTTTCTGCAGTTCTGTGAAAGAATGAATAGTCTTGCTTCATCTTGATTATAGGAAAATGGTGAGGCCGCAATATTGATCATAAAATCCGGAGACTCTTTAACCAGCTCATCCATCGGGCAAGTTTTATATAATGGATTATCCCCTAAATTCCATAAATCTTCGCAAATGGTTAAGGCTATTTTATGTCCTTTATAGTGAATGCATTTAAATTCGTGGGCAGGCTCAAAATAACGATACTCGTCAAAAACATCGTAAGTTGGTAAAAGTGCTTTTTTTATGGTCTGTTGCACTTTTCCATCCGCAATAAAATAGGCCGCATTATAAAGATCCTTTCCTTCAATTATCGGGTTTTGGATAGGCAAACCAATAATACATGCAATGCCTGTACATGCTTTAGCAACTTGCTGAGCAGCATTTTCACAAAGCTCAATAAATTCGGGATATTCTAAAAAATCTCTCGGCGGATAACCAGAAATACAAAGTTCAGAAAACACCACCAAATCAGTCCCTTGTTGCCTTTGGCTTTTTAAAGTGTCAATTATTTTTTCGGTATTGGCTTCAAAATTACCAATATGATAGTTTAACTGAGCTAAAGCAATTTTCATGGATAAATTGTAGAATATTACTAAAAGTAAACTGCTAGGTTTAAACCTAAATAAGAGCTTTTAAGTGTACCGCTTCCTTTTTGGATATCAGTAAAACCATTGTTAAAAGACAAACCAACATCTAGTGCAGTTTTATCACTCACAAAAATCTGTGCTCCACCGCCAATAATTAACGAAGCTCTGTAAAAAGATGTTCCTTGTTCATCAGGTGTTGTTGCCGTAGCACCCTTTACTTCTTGCTTTGCGCCTACATTAAAAGCATTACCTAAACCAAATTGCCCGTAAAATTTCAATCCGTTTACTTTATTAGTAGTTAACTTAATGGCAGCTGGTATTTCAATATATTGTAGCTTGTAAATACGTTGTACGCCTTTGTCAACCGTTCTGTCACTTTCTGTTTGTCCGTTAATAGTGGTTAATTTTAAGCCTGTTGAAAAAGCATAATTATCTGCAAAATAAAAATCGCCTATTAAACCGTAACTAAAACCGGCTCTTAATCCGTTTGATTTTATACCATCAACATCAGATTTTATCCAACCAAAATTTGGATGGGCGGTTATCCCAAGTTTAAATCCTTTGTAAGTGTCCTGCGCAAATAGTGCAACACTACTCATGGTAAAAATGGCAGCTAATAGTAACTTTTTCATAACTTCGTTTTGTATTAATTATTTGTTCAAATGAAATTTAACAATCTGTCCAAAATTACATTTTTTTTCGCAATCTACCTGTTGTTTAGTGCTTGCCAACAACAAAACAAAATAGATACGAGTAATATAAAAGTGGATTTAAAAATTGAACGTTTTGACCAAGAATTATCAAAGATAAATCCTAATGACCTTAGCGAAAAGCTTCCCGCTTTAAAGAAAAAATATCCGGTATTCTATGACGACTATTTCCAAAAAATATTGGGCTTGGGAAGCACCGAGAATGGCGAATACATCAATACATTGGCACAGGTATTAAGCGGGAAACCCTTTATTGATTTACAGCATGAAACTGATTCGGTTTACCCGGATTTGAATGCACAAAAACCAAAATTAATTGATGCTTTCCAACACATCAAATACTATTATCCCGAATGGAAAACGCCTAAACTAATTACTTATATTTCTGGTTTTCAGGTACAAACACCTATTGGAAGTGGTTATGTGGGTATTGGATTAGATATGTTTTTAGGTCAAAAATCAAAATTTTACCCGGCTTTGGTTGAAACCATTCCGCGATACATTAGTCGACGGTTTACGCCAGAAAACATCACCCCACGAGTGGTTGAGGTAATTACCAGAGAAGATTTATTCCCAGAACTGGATAATGATAAAAGTTTGTTGGCAAAAATGGTTTACAATGGCAAACTATTGTATTTTATGAAAGCTGTGCAACCAGATTTGGCTGACAGCACCATTATAGGCTATACCAAAGCACAAATGGAGTGGGCCAACAATTTTGAATCTGATACTTGGGCTTATTTTTTAGAGCAAGATTTATTGTATAACACCGATTATATGAAGATCCAGAAATATCTTGCAGAAGCCCCATTTACACCCGGTTTGGGCGATAAAAATGACTCGGCACCAAAGCTAGGTTTATTTATTGGCTGGCAAATTGTAAAAAGCTACATGCAAAATAATCCAGATGTGGATTTAAAAAAACTGATGCTAATGAAAGATGTTCAACTTATTTTAACCAGAGCTAAGTATCATCCAAATCAAAAGAAATAAAAGTTTAAGATCAAATTTCAATGAAAATAGGGATTGTTTTAAGTGGTGGCGGAGTAAGAGGAATAGCACATTTAGGCGTATTAAAAGCGCTACAAGACAAAAAAATACAAGTTTCGGCAGTTACTGGTACCAGCGCCGGTGCAATTGCAGGTGCACTTTTTGCAAATGGAATTGACCCTTATGAAGCATTAAAGATTTTTAATGAAACCAAGCTGATCCGCTACTTAAGGCCATCTTTTAGGTTAACTGCTTTACTAAACCTTGAAACTGCTTTTCTGTTGTTAAAAGAATATATCCCACACAACAGTTTCGAAAATCTAAAAATTCCTTTAACAATTACTGCAACAAACTTTAATGATTGCAAACTGGTATATTTTTCTGAAGGTGAATTGATTAGAAAAGTATTAGCATCAAGCTGTATTCCGGGTATTTTTAGTCCAATAATGATTGACGGGAAACTTTATGTTGACGGAGGAGTAATGAACAATTTTCCGGTAGAACCGCTTCAAAATAATTGTGATTTCGTTATAGGTTCATCTTGCAACCACTTGCCTGTAGTTAACAGCGTACGCAACATTAAACACGCTGTGGAACGAGCCGCGTTGCTTTCCCTAAACCATACTTTAGTGCAAAAATGTGAATTTATTGATATTTTAATTGAGCCAAAAGGTTTGGGAGAAACCGGCATTTTCGATGTGAAAAAGTCTGAGGAGATTTTTTGGCTAGCTTATGAAGAAACACTCAATAAAACAGACCTAATCAAAGAATTAATTGTAACAAAAAAGGCGTTAATTAATTAACGCCTTTCCTTTTATATTTTATTTACACTAATCGTTCAAAATTCTCATTACACCTTTAATTGCAATAGCAGCTCCAATAAAAGTAACAGCCCAGCCTAAAACATCCACCACAAAAGAATGTTGAATTACTTGTTTGATATAAATACCAAATAAAGTAACAAAAACACCAGCTATAATAATTTTTACGTGTGAAGGATTGTTTGCATTTACCATTTTCTATTTATTTAATGTGATGCAAAAATAAAACTATTGTTGAAATATTACTAAGAAATAGCTTTTTTTTTGATGGATTAAAACTAACTTATTCTGTTATCTCTTTATAATCCTAGAAACTCAATGAAACAAAAGAAATATTAACAAGTTACGTGTTTATTGGGTTACTCGGTGTAAAGTTAATTTTATAAAAAAACAATTGAGAATAGTTAATTCAAAGTCGCATTTCTCTTTAAAAAGCCCTTTATAAATTGCTTTTGGTAAATTGCAGAAAATTAAAAAAATGAGAATTGCAATTAATGGTTTTGGAAGAATTGGACGGACAGTATTTAGGTTACTTTCCAAGCAGGAATCTATTGAAATACTTGCTATAAACGATCTTACAGACACAGAAACGCTTGCTCACCTTCTAAAATACGATTCAGTGCATGGAAACTTTACAGGAAGTATTTCATCCGATAAAAATAACTTAATTGTAAACGGAAAAAACATCCAAGTATTTGCAGAAACCAATCCAGAGAAACTTCCTTGGAGCAAATTAAAAATTGACTTGGTACTGGAATGTACTGGAAAGTTCTTAACTGTTGATTTAGCCCAGAAACATATAAACGCAGGTGCAAAAAAAGTATTACTCTCTGCACCTTCACCAGATAAAAGCATTCCAACTGTAGTTTTAGGTGTTAACGATGATAGAATTGATTGGCGTAGCAAAATAATTTCTAATGCTTCCTGTACCACCAATAACGTTGCTGCAATGGTTAAAGTTTTGGACGATACATGGGGAATTAAGGAAGGTTACATTACCACGGTACACTCTATGACCGGCGATCAAAATTTACACGATGCACCGCACCGGGATTTACGCCGAGCAAGAGCGGCCTCATCTTCTATCATTCCAACAACCACGGGAGCTGCAAAAGCGATTACAAGTATCTTCCCTCATTTGGATGGAAATTTAGGCGGTGCAGGAATTCGTGTTCCTGTTTTAAACGGTTCGCTAACAGATTTTACCTGTATCCTTAAAAAACAACCCCTTTCTGTTGAAGAAATAAACGAAGCCTTTAAACGCAGGGCTAATTCAGATTTGAAGAATATTTTGGAATATACAGAAGATCCGATTGTGTCTGTGGATATCATCAACAATTCACATTCTTGTATTTTCGATTCAAAGCTTACTTCCATAGTTGGTGGGATGATAAAAGTAGTAGGCTGGTACGATAATGAATTCGGTTACTCTAGTCGTTTGGTAGATCTTGTTTTAAAACTTGTACAACAAAATGATTAAGTTTATAAGAACGGAAGATGTTTTATCCCTTAGAAACGAGATTTTAAGAGAAGGTAAACTATCCTTACAAGAATGTATTTTCGATAACGATAATGACGATTGTACTTTCCATCTTGGATTTGTGTTAGATAATGAAATTGTTAGCGTAGCCAGTTTCCATTGTCAAACAAAAGACAATTTTTCGGGAGTTGGCTATCAGCTTAGAGGGATGGCTACTGCAAAACAATTTCAAGGCAAAAGCTATGGAAACCGATTAATAAATTTCGCACTGGTTTACCTTCGTGGACAAAAAGTAAATTACTTGTGGTGCAATGCCCGTGAAAAAGCTTTCAAGTTTTATTTAAGCCTAGGATTTGAATTTATAAGTGACAGTTTTGAAATTCCAGAAATTGGCACCCACCGAGTGATGTATTTAAAAATAAAATAGCGGGTAGGATAGCATTAATCCGCTATTAATATCTAAAGTTAGATTTAAATGCCTAAAATAGAACAGTATCTACTTAGCGCATTTAATTCTTCCTGTGCTATAAACAAATGAAAATCTTCTTTATTATCATCTACCTGCGCATTTTCTAATGTTTGATAATAGCGCATCCTATTTTCAACGTCACCTTTAATATTTGCTATCACGTACCCATTTTTTAGTAGAATCAAATTCATAATCAACCTTGAAGTTCTGCCATTACCATCAATAAACGGGTGAATGGTAACCAATCTTTCACTTAATTCTGCAGCTAACACAACCGGGTGAAGGTGATTTTTGTTAACCTCATACCAAAAAAACAAATCTTCCATCTGCTTTCTAACAAGAAAAGGTTGCGGAGGTAAATGTCTGCTTCCTTTTATCATCACCTGTACATTTCTATAAGTACCTGCGTTTGTTGCATCAATACCTTTTAAAATAAGAGTATGTAATTGCAATAAATCCCGCTCGCAAAAATCGTAGTCTTTGCTAATCAACTCTTTTAAATAATCTACGGCTTCTTTATGGTTAATAGCCTCCAAATGCTCTCTCATAGACTTACCGGAAATTGTTATCCCTTCATTTACCACTAAATCCGTTTCTTTTAGTGTTAAAGTATTTCCTTCTATCCTGTTGCTTTCAAAAGTGTATTCAAGCTCTAAAGCCTGCGCTATCCTATAACTGTCTAAATCTCTATGCTTTTCAAGTTTATTTTTTACAATATCAATGTTTTCTAAAATCAAAGCTAAATCACTCTCTTTCGCTGGCAGTTTTTGTTTTGTGTGGTACTTTACTTTGTCTTCAGCAACGGAAAGTACTTCTAAAGCAAAATTTCCGTAGCCAATATCGTCTACAATTTGGTTGCTCAACCAGTCAACCAATAAATCATGTGCATCTAACTCTAACAGATAAGCCAGCTTTATGATTTGTTCTCTTGTAGGTTTGCGTACGCCTGCTTCAAACTTACTTACTAAAGAAGCGTCAACGTTTAATTTTTCTGCTAGCTCTCTTAGTTTTAATCCTTTTTTAACTCTAGCAGCTTTGATTTTCTTCTCCATCAATTACTGACAATAATAAACATGACAAATTTAGTCATTTTTATTTAATTTCAAAATTTTCATTAACACAGTTTGAAAAAATGGACCATAAAAAAACCCATCCTGAAATAGAATGGGTTTCCTTATTAAGTTTAAAATCTATCAGACTTTA
The DNA here is from genome assembly GCF_946480185.1 of uncultured Pedobacter sp. Next base: position 155,176 of record NZ_CAMLIG010000007.1, read on the forward strand.
ATTTCAACTTCAACACCTGAAGGTAATTCAAGTTTCATCAAAGCATCAACAGTTTTAGCTGAAGCGCTGTAAATGTCTAATAATCTTTTGTAAGAGCATAACTGAAATTGCTCTCTAGCTTTTTTGTTAACGTGTGGAGAACGTAACACAGTGTAAATTTTCTTTTCCGTTGGAAGAGGAATTGGACCACTAACTACTGCACCCGTAGGTTTAACAGTCTTTACAATTTTCTCAGCAGATTTATCTACCAAGTTATAATCGTAAGATTTTAATTTGATTCTGATTCTTTGGCTCATTGTTTTTGTTTTATGGTTTTCGTTAGAGCTATTTGTAACGATTACCGTGTTTATTTTGTTGATTACACTGATTTAAGAATTACACAGATTTATTTGATTTCTCAAACGAAATCTGTGTAATCATTTAAAAATCTTAATAATCTGTGCTTATGCGTTTGCTTTTGCTCCTTTAACTTTGGCAACCACTTCTTCCTGAACTCCTTTTGGAGCTGGTTCATAGTGGTCAAATTCCATTGTTGAAGTTGCTCTACCAGAAGTAATGGTACGTAATTGAGTTACATAACCAAACATTTCTGAAAGTGGTACCAAAGCTTTGATTACCTGGGCACCTGCTCTAGTATCCATACCTTGTAGCTGACCTCTTCTTCTGTTTAAGTCACCCATTACATCACCCATATTCTCTTCTGGAGTTAATACCTCAATTTTCATGATTGGCTCCATTAACACTGGCTTACATTTAGGTAATGCCTCACGGAAAGCCATTCTTGCAGCTAATTCAAAAGATAAAGCATCTGAATCGACAGCGTGGAATGAACCATCAATTAAACGAACTTTCATACCCGTTACTGGGTAACCAGCAAGAACTCCATTTGGTAATGAGTTTTCGAAACCTTTTTGTACAGATGGAATAAACTCACGAGGAATAGCACCACCAGAAATTTCATTAATAAACTCTAACCCGATTTTGCCTTCTTCAGATGGAGAAATAATTACTTGAATATCAGCAAATTTACCACGTCCACCAGATTGCTTTTTGTAAACTTCACGGTGTTGTGTTTCGCCTGTAATAGCCTCTTTGTAAGCAACTTGTGGCGCACCTTGATTAACTTCAACTTTAAATTCGCGTTTTAAACGGTCCATTAAAATATCTAAGTGAAGCTCACCCATACCTTGTATAATGGTTTGACCAGAATCTTCATCAGTATGAACTTTAAAAGTTGGATCTTCTTCAGCCAATTTATTTAAACCAACACCTAATTTATCAGCATCAGCTTGAGTTTTAGGCTCAATTGCTAAACCAATAACCGGATCTGGGAAATCCATAGATTCCAAAATGATTGGATTTTTCTCTTCGCAAAGCGTATCTCCTGTTTTGATATCTTTAAATCCTACTACCGCAGCAATATCTCCGGCACCTACGTTAGGAATTGGATTTTGCTTGTTAGCATGCATTTGGAAAATACGTGAAATACGTTCTTTATTCTCTGAACGAGCGTTATAAACGTAAGACCCAGCTTCTAAATTTCCAGAGTAAACTCTAATGAAACATAAACGGCCTACGAAAGGATCTGTTGCTATTTTAAAGGCTAAAGCTGAAAAAGGTTCTTTTTCTGATGGCTGGCGAGTAACTGCTTCGCCAGTATCTGGGTTAGTGCCCGTAATTGCTTCAACATCCATTGGAGAAGGCAATAATTCCATCACATAATCCAACATGGTTTGCACACCTTTGTTTTTGAAAGATGAACCGCAAACCATCGGTACAATTTTAGCATCTAAGGTTGCTTTACGCAATGCATCTAAAACTTCACGTTCAGTAATGGTTTCTGGAGCATCAAAGAATTTCTCCATTAAAGATTCATCGTATTCAGCAACAGCTTCCAACAATTTCTCTCTCCAAATAGTAGCTTCTTCGATTGCATCTTCCGGAATTGGAACTTCTGTAAAAGTCATTCCTTTGTCTGCTTCGTTCCAAACAATACCTCTCCAGTTAATTAAATCAACCACTCCTTTAAAAGAATCTTCTGATCCTATAGGAATTTGTAAAGGAATTGCATTAGAACCCAACATGTCTTTCACCTGCTTAACAACTTTTAAGAAGTCAGCACCAGCCCTGTCCATTTTATTAACAAAACCTAAACGAGGTACGCTGTAGTTATTGGCTAATCTCCAGTTAGTTTCTGATTGTGGCTCAACACCATCAACTGCAGAAAACAAGAAAACTAACCCATCTAACACACGTAAAGATCTGTTTACCTCCACGGTAAAATCTACGTGTCCAGGTGTATCAATAACGTTTACATGGTAATCTTGACCTCTATATTTCCAGGTTACAGTTGTAGCCGCAGAGGTGATTGTTATCCCTCTCTCCGCTTCCTGAACCATCCAGTCCATTGTTGAAGCACCATCATGTACCTCACCAATTTTGTGGTTTACACCCGCGTAAAAAAGAATACGCTCTGTTGTAGTTGTCTTACCCGCATCAATGTGGGCAGCAATTCCAATATTTCTTGTGTATCTTAAATCTCTTGACATTATAAATGATTTATGCGATTTTTAAATGATTACACCGATTTAGCTTTATGGCAAAATCGGTGTAATCAAATTAATCTGTGCTTTAGAATCTAAAGTGAGAGAATGCTTTGTTAGCCTCTGCCATTTTATGGGTATCTTCTTTCTTTTTAACCGCAGCACCTTCACCTTTAGCAGCAGAGATGATTTCACCAGCTAATTTCTCAGTCATGGTTTTTTCGCCACGTTTTCTGCTGTAGCTAATTAACCATTTCATACCTAAAGCAACTTTACGCTCAGGTCTTACCTCGGTTGGTACTTGAAAGTTTGCACCACCCACACGTCTAGATTTAACCTCTACCGCAGGGCTGATGTTATTTAATGCTTTTTTCCATTGCTCTAAACCATTTTCACTGGTTTTAGTTTCAACAATTTCAATAGCGCCGTAAAAAATGTCGTAAGCGATAGATTTTTTTCCATCGTACATCATATTATTTACAAACCTGGTCACCATAACGTCGTTAAACTTCGGGTCAGGCAGGATGATTCTCTTTTTTGGTTTCGATTTTCTCATTGTCTTGTCCTCCGTTTAATTATTTCTTTTTACCTTTTGCTGGCGCAGCCGCTACTTGTCCTGGTTTTGGTTTTTTAGTACCATATTTAGAACGGCGCTGATTTCTACCTGCAACACCTGCTGTATCTAATGCTCCACGAACGATGTGGTAACGTACTCCAGGTAAATCTTTTACTCTTCCACCACGTACCAAAACAATAGAGTGTTCTTGTAAGTTGTGCCCTTCCCCAGGAATGTAAGCATTGATCTCTTTACCGTTGGTTAAACGTACACGAGCTACTTTACGCATTGCTGAGTTTGGTTTTTTAGGGGTAGTAGTATATACACGGGTACATACGCCTCTTCGCTGTGGACAGCTGTCCAACGCTGGGGATTTACTCTTATCCACCAGAGCTACTCTACCTTTCCTAACTAATTGTTGAATGGTTGGCATTAAGCTTTCTTTAAATTTGTTTTTTGTTAATTATTTAATCTTCTGTATCAGAGAGTTTAACACTCCTAAGCAAAAGGACTGCAAAAGTAGGATTTTATTTTTTGATTTTCAATACGTTGAGAAAAATATTTTGGATGGGAAGGCAGTTAGAAGTCAATGGTCCGCCGTCCGCGGAATTAGATGGCGAAAAAATGAAGACGCTCAGCAATTTGTCGACTGGGAATTTTGATCTCCGCTAATAAGCCAATAAACTTATTTTA
>NZ_CAMLIG010000008.1 GCF_946480185.1 uncultured Pedobacter sp.
AATATCATGCCCTTTGCTCTCTTTTTTACACTATTTCTTATCCCGAACTCACGTTTATTAGGTTTATCCGATGAATTTACGGGGATGCAAGAATCTTTATTTGAACCACACGATAGAGAAAAAAGCAACATTTTAATGCGTGTTTTAGACGAGGTAAATATCAAATATGGGAAAAACACGCTTAAAATTGCCACCCAAGGTGATGGCAAAAGCTGGGCTTTAAAAAGTGAGCACCAATCTCCAAAATATTTAACCCAGTTAGATGATTTTATTAAGGTAATTTTAGGGTAATGAAGTATGAGCAAGAGCAGCCGTAATCCTATCGGATTTCTTATCAGAAGCAGCTGTTGTTAGAAATCTGGTTATTGGCACAGTACTTATTAAAAATTCAGCCCATTAATTATTTGCCTTTAAATTTTATCTTTGCAAATGATTAAATCTATGACTGGTTACGGCGCCAGCGTTACCGACTTGGCTAACGGCAAATACACCGTTGAAATTAAGTCTCTCAATAGCAAATTTCTAGAGCTAAATATCAAGTTGCCCAAAGCATTTTCTGATAAAGAGTTTTTTTTAAGAAACGAGTGCAGCAAATTATTGGAGCGTGGCAAGGTGATGTTAAGCATTAGTGCCGATGTTACCGACGCAGGTTCAAAAGCGGCCACCATTAACAAAGATTTATTTGCGCATTATTATGCGGAGCTAAAAAGTATCGGAAAAACCATCGGCGATGATGCCAATAACCTTATTCCTGTGGTTTTAAATTTACCAGAGGTGGTGAAATATGATGAAAACTCAGTTTCTGAAGAGGAATGGAAGCTGATGCTCGACACATTTTACAAAGCTGTTGACAACTTTCAAACTTTTAGATCTGACGAAGGTGCTGTTTTAGAAAACGATTTAACCGGCAGAATCAAAAGCATTTTAGATTTTATGGCTTTGGTAGAACGCGACGAGCCCAACCGTGTGCCTGCAATCAAAGAAAAATTGAATACCATGCTTGCCGATGCAGTTGGTAAAGAAAACGTGGACCAAAACCGTTTAGAGCAGGAACTGATTTATTACATCGATAAACTGGACATTACTGAAGAAAAAGTTCGCTTAAAAAGCCACTGCAACTATTTCATCGAAACCTTAAAAAATAAAGATGCCAACGGTAAAAAATTGGGTTTCATATCCCAAGAAATTGGCAGAGAAATCAACACCATGGGCTCTAAAGCTAATGATGCCAACATCCAGCGTTATGTGGTAGGGATGAAAGAAGAATTAGAGAAAATTAAAGAACAACTGTTAAACGTTTTGTAATAGGGTTAAAGGCTAAAGGTCGAAGGTTAAAAGGTCTTTGATTTGCGGTTAGAAATCTACAGCCAAAAAAAAGAATGCAAGGTAAACTCATCATATTTTCTGCTCCGTCTGGTGCGGGCAAAACCACCATTGTACAACATCTGTTGAAAGTGTTTCCAGATAAAATTGCTTTTTCTATCTCTGCCACTACCAGAAAATCTCGCGGAGACGAAGAAAATGGAAAGGATTATTATTTTATCTCTAAAGAAGAGTTTCTGCATAAAGTAGCTAAGCATGAATTTGCAGAATTTGAAGAAGTTTACTCAGGAACATTTTACGGAACCTTGAAAAGCGAAATCCAACGCATTTGGGACAGTGGAAAAACCGTGATTTTTGATTTGGATGTTGAAGGTGGCTTACGTTTAAAAGAAAAGTATGAGGAAAATGCACTGGCTATTTTTGTTCAGCCACCATCATTAGAAGTTTTGATTGAACGCTTAAGAGGCAGAGGAACAGAAAGCCAAGAAAAAGTTCAGGAACGGATTGATAAAGCAGGGAAAGAATTAAGCTATGCCCCAAAATTTGATGTCATCCTTAAAAATTACGACTTAAATACTGCCTGTAAAGAAGCGGAAGAATTACTTTTAAATTTTGTGAAGAATTAAAAATGTATTCTGGTTATTAATCTATTCATATCAGAATAATTTAAATTATGGTTGTTTCGCATTCAGTACAGCGTAAGCACAGACTAGAGTTTACCTTATTTTCGACATTAGAACTTTGCGGTACAGATGAAGAGAGTAAAAGCACCTCCTTTTTAGCAAAGGGCGTAGTCGAGAGTTTTTGGGTACTTTTTTCGGAAAAAAGTGTCTGCCATTGCCCGGTATGAGGGCAGGCAAGGCTGTGTTGAAAAGGCATCGCGGTAAAATTCAAATTGATAAGACACAAAATTCACATTAATTTATAAAAGCACTTTCACAATTTCCTCACCAATACGTTCTACCAAAGTTGTAGTCACCGAGTTGCCGGCCTGCATATACAATTTGCTGTTTGCAAGTGGTGGCAAAATGTATTTATCCATTGGGTAGCCCTGAAAAGCAAAACACTCTTTCGGCGTAAGTTTCCTAATCCCGAAATCATCTTTTATTAAAGGTACATTATGTCCGCCGGCGCCCATATTTGCCGTTAAAGTTGGGCAAACGTTACTTTTATTTTCACGTACATAAACCCTGCGCCACTGGTAAACGGTGTCTTTCTTGAGCATGGTTTTCTCTAACTCAAGATAATATTGATGGTCTTTTTTGTAATAATATTTATCGTCTTGCTTGCCTTGTTCTAATAAATCATGAATGGTATTGATGAGTTCAATGGGAGCCGGAAAAGTAAAATCCTCAAAATTTTTAACCTGTTTAGGGTCAAATGCCACAATAAAAATACGCTCGCGGTTTTGCGGAACGTTGGCGTGAGTCATAGAGTTGAGCACTTTATAAAAAACTTTGTACCCTAATTTCTCTTCTAAAATCTCCAAAATTACTTTAAACGTTTTTCCCTCATCGTGAGAAACCAAATTCTTCACGTTTTCTAAAAAAACAACTTTCGGTTGATGCTTCTCAACAATCTGCTGGATATCAAAAAATAAAGTTCCGCGTGTTTCTGTAAAACCTTTCCGGTAACCCGCAATAGAAAAAGCTTGGCAAGGAAATCCGCCACAAAGCACATCAAATTTTTTTGGGATATAATTTTTTACGCTGTCTTTGGTAATATCGCCGAAAGGCACCTCTCCAAAATTACGGAAATAAGTCTTCTTAGCATCGGCATTCCATTCGCTGGTGTAAACGCATTTTCCGCCTACGTTTTGCATGGCAATTCTAAAACCGCCAATCCCGGCAAAAAGATCTATAAAAGTAAAATCGGTGTTTTTTTTAGGAGAGAAGGGCACATCATTCACCTCAGCGGATAATTGTTTTAGCAAATCATCCTCACTTGTGGTTTCGTCAGCGTTAGCGGCAATTACAGTTGCAATCTTTACAGCATCTTTTTTATAATGTTTGGCTACATCCGTTTCAGCATTCTGGAGGTAATGAGTTAAAACTGCTTTTGCTTCGTCTCCAAAACTATCTGCAAGCGCAATTTTATAATCCTGTTGGTCTAAAGTGTTTATGCTTTTGCTTTTATTCAATGACATTCCTTGGCTAAAATTAGCTGGCAATTTACAAAAAGCAAGTTCGTAAAATAAAGATTTTTTGGACATCCAATTTAGATTCTATAGAATATCGTAGTAACCGTTGTGAGGAACTTATCGTCTCTCTGTGGTTAACAGAAAAAACTCAAGTAACAAAACAGTTATCCAAGCAATAAACCAAGGCTAATTCCTATTTTAGTATTTCATCACTACACTAAACGAATGCAAAAAAACATACACTATCTAAAATTTATTGGTCTTTTTGTTTTGTCAATAGCTATTTCGGGCTGTGCTGCAAAAAAACAAAAAAATGCAACTAATACAGTCGCGAAACCGGCCAGTCCGGTAAAAAAGGATGGTTTAAAACCTTATAGCGAAGTTATTACGGCTAAAGCAAAATCAGATGCTGGATTGTTTACCGTCCATAAAGTGGATGACAAATATTACTATGAAATTCCGGATTCTTTGTTTGGCAGAGAAATGCTTGCGGTAACCCGTTATGTGAAAACGCCTGCGGCAGATGGCACTTACGGTGGCGAAGAAATTAATGAACAGGTTTGGAAATGGGAGAAAAGAGATAAACAGGTGTTGATAAGAGTGCCATCATACATTAATATTGCTGCTGATAGTTCAGATATGTACGAGTCGGTACGTAACTCCAACTTGGCGCCTATTTTGGCTTCTTTTGATATCAAAGCTTTAAGCAAAGACTCTAGCGGCGTAGTGATTGATGTTACGGACTTTTTTAGCAAGGATGTTTCTGCTTTAGGTCTTTCTTCGGATACCAAAACTCAATATAAAATCACCCGTTTAGATGAAAGCCGGTCGTTTATAGATACGATAAAATCTTTCCCCATAAACATTGAAGTACGCACCATGAAGACTTACCTTGCCAACAACCCACCGGTTGATAATTCTTTGGGTTCTTTAACAGCGGAGTTGAACACATCTATGGTATTATTACCGAAAGTTCCTATGCAAGCCCGTTTGTACGATAGCCGGATTGGCTATTTTTCGAAAAGACAAACAGATTATGGCTTGGACGCTCAAAAAGCAATGGTGACTCGTTACGTTGCCCGTTGGCGATTAGAACCGAAAGACAGCGTAGCTTATGCCCGAGGCGAATTGGTAGAACCTAAAAAACAGATTGTTTACTATATAGATCCGGCAACACCAAAAAAATGGCGCCCCTATTTAATTGAAGGCGTAAAAGATTGGAATGTGGCTTTTGAGGCAGCGGGTTTTAAAAACGCAATCACCTGTTTAGAGCCACCAACCGATGACCCAGACTGGTCGTCGGAAGATGCCCGATATTCGGTAATCAGGTATTTCGCTTCCAATATTTCAAACGCTTATGGCCCGCATATCTCTGATCCGCGTTCTGGCGAAATCATTGAATCTGATATAGGTTGGTACCACAACGTGATGAATTTGGTGCGTAACTGGTTTTTTGTACAAACTGCGGCCGTTAACCCCGATGCCCGAATGCCTAAATTTAAAGATGAGGTAATGGGGCAATTGATCCGCTTTGTTTCTTCGCATGAGGTTGGGCATACATTGGGCTTGGCACATAATTTTGGGTCGAGTTATGCTTACCCGGTAGATTCCTTGCGTTCTGCTTCTTTTACGCAAAAAATGGGAGGTACAGCGCCATCAATTATGGATTATGCCCGTTTTAATTACGTGGCTCAGCCTCAAGATAAGGGTGTGGTATTGTATCCCGGAATTGGCATTTATGATAAGTGGGCGATTAAATGGGGCTATACTTTTTTTCCGGATAAAAACATTGAGCAGGAATCGGCAATCCTAAATAAATGGACGGTACAAAGAGCAGGAAACCCGCTTTATTTTTATGGACAGCAAACCAGCAATCCCGTTGATCCAAGGTCTCAATCAGAAGATTTGGGCAATGATGCAATGAAAGCTTCTGCTTATGGAATTGCCAACTTAAAAAGAATTATCCCAAATATTGAAAAATGGACTTACGAGGAAGGTAAACCTTATGACAATTTACAGGAGCTTTACGGCGAAGTCATCAATCAGTTTACGCGATACATGGGGCATGTAAAAACCAATATTGGAGGTATTTACGAGAATGACAAAACGTATGATCAAGCTGGTGCGGTTTATACTCATGTTCCAAAAGAAAAGCAGAAAGAAGCTGTACAATTTATAGTCAACCAAGCTTTTCAAACGCCACAATGGATGTTAAACACCACTTCATTAGCTAAGTTTGATAATGCACTGATGGTTGCAAGAATTGGCAAGATGCAAACCGGAACACTCAATAGTATTTTAGAGTTTGCCCGTTTAGCCAGAGTGATTGACAATAGCGCTAAGAATGGGAAAAATGCTTATGCCATTAATGAGCTTTTTAATGATTTACAAAACGGGATTTTTACGGAATTAACTAGCGGTGCAAACATTGATGTGTACCGAAGAAACTTACAAAGGGCATATATTGAACGGTTACAATATTTATTGACGCAAACACAAACCAGCCCGGCTGAGCCTACCAAAATCAACGTTGAACAATCTGACATTAGGTCCATGGCAAGAATGGCTTTGGTGAATTTAAAGGCAGAAATTAAAAGAGCGTTACCGCGATATAGCAACGTAATTGTTAAAGCTCATTTAACTGATGCTTTAGCAAGGATTGATTTGATTTTAAACCCGAAAGGTTAGAAGCTGTTTAACAACGATTCAATAATATATATTAAGAATTTCGTCATGTCGAGGCAAGGAGATAGCTCATATTCAGGTTGCCATGCGATGCGTATAAGTTTTTCGAGTGAGATGTTTCTCCGCCAGTCGGTGGATCAACATGACGTGGTGGGCGCTATTTTCCCTCAAAAAGAAACCTGTAAAAGAAGTTGCAAGATAATTTTAGACAGCTTCTTAGAGAATTTATAAAATTTAAAGAACCAGCATTGGGTAATTTCTGATGCTGGTTTTTTTATGATAAATTTTTAAGCATTGAGTTTTATACCGATTGGCGAATTTGTGTTGTAATGGCATTACTTGCAGAACCGATGTCGTACCGCACTGAACTGAATAATTAACGAATGAAATAACGTAAAGCAGTTCAGCCATTATAATACAAGAATTTGTGGTTATAGGGCGTTTTTCTTTTTTAAAGTTTGATGGAAAGTTCTAATTGTCCACCAAAACCAAGTTCAACAATTTTTTGAAGTGTCGAAATACGAGCTTCTTTGATGTTGTTTTCAATTTTTGAAATATAAGATTTGGTCGTTCCTACTTTTTCAGCAAGTTGTTCTTGGGTCATTCCCATTTCAAGTCGAGTGTCATGAATCAAAGCACCGATTTTGAAATTTTCATAACCAGCTTCAAGTTCGTCACGTTCGGCTGTGCCACGTTTTCCATAATTTTTTTCTTTAAACTCTTCAAGGGTCATAATGCTATTTTTCGCTTTCATATTCTGCTTTTATTTTAAGTGCTTGTTCTATTTCCTTTTTTGGCGTCTTTTGTGTTTTCTTTTGAAAACCGTGGGTTAAAACAATTAATTTACCTTTGTCGAAGAAACAAAAAATGCGAAATATATCGCTCCCTGTCTGAACTCTGATTTCATAAAGTCCGTGTGTATTTTCGAGATGTTTTAAATATGTTTCAGGAACTCTCTGTAAATCTTCAACCAAATCAAAAGTCCAAACAATCTTTGCTTTCACTTTCTTTGATTGCTTGTCAAAAAATTCCTGGAAGTAATTTTTGAAAAAGATTATCTTTCTATGTTTCTGATTTTGTCCCACGAAAACAAAGGTAAGCAAAGTTTACCTAAAGTGAAACAATTCAGTCAGTAATTTAAGCCGTTCCGTTCGGTCAAAATGCCCTGTATCTTCGGTCTTTAAGCAACCTAACTCAAACACAACTCCTCTAAAACAGTAGCATATTTAGGATATTGTGTTAAAAGATTTGATTTTTTCGCCATTTCAAAATCAGCGAAATCAAAACCTAGTGCTACGGTACAGCTTACCAAAGCAAAACCTTTTTTGCTTTTCACCTGTGAGGCAAACCAGCAATTTGCAGGAATGGTGGCTTGCAGTACTTCTCCATTTTCTAAATCTTTCTCTAAATTAATCACTTCAAGTTTATCCTCAACAATCACACTAATGCTTAAAGTTTCTCCCTGGTGGTGAAACCAAAGTTCATCAGATTTTATTCGGTGAAAATGTGATTTTTGATGATCGCTCAGTAAAAAATAAATGGCAGTGCTGATGTTTCTTTTATTGCCTTCGCTATTTTCGATTTCTTGTTTACCGCGGTAAGTTTCAGCGTAAAAACCACCTTCGGGATGAGCAATTAACCCGAGCTTGTCAATATAATATTGAGTACTAAAAATCATTGAAAAGCAACTTATTTACTATCCTCTTCTTTCGCCTGTTTCTTAAAAAAACCTCTTAACAAAAAGTTGTGTTGCAAAGCTTCTAAATCTTGGTCTAATTTTTTACTGCTGGTTTCCAAGTTCGTCATAATCGCTTTAACCTGATCGGCAGTTTTTGGGTCGTTCAATAAAATTCCGGCCGCATTATCTGTCTGGGTTAATTTACCCGAAGCTTTATTCAAGTTTTCTGTCATCGCAGCTGCAGAAGAAGTTGTTTTTTGTAATTCATCAATAGATGATTTTAACTTTTCAAACACCACAGTATCAGTCAGTAATTCATCAGCTAAGCCTCCTTTAGTATTCAGCTTTTTACTAAATGTGTTTAACTGCTGCGCCATGCGGTTTGTTGATGCAGTAGTAGCTTCTAAATTGCCCACTATCTTTTTGAAGTTATTGGCAATCTGCTGGTCGGTTAACAATGCCCCCATTGTTCCTTTACCGTCCACTAAATTGCGGGCTAAAAGTTTAAAATCTCCGGTAATATCTACCAAGTTTTTATTATTTACCTGTAAGGTTTTCATAATATCATCAGTAGATAAGGTAGTATTTACGGCTAATAAATCTCCATCTTCAACAAAAGGGTATTTTGGCGATCCGCCGTCAATCACTACAATTTTGTTTCCGATTAGACCATCAGAACCAATACTTGCTTTTGCGTTTTTGTGAATGTATTTATGCGCTTCTTCTTCTACATTTAAAGTTACTTTAACTTGTGAAGTTCCGTAAAATTCAATCTTTTTTATTGTACCTACTTTAACGCCGGAGAACCAAACGTTGTTTCCTACTTTTAATCCTTGAATGTCATCAAAAACTACGTTTAGCTGGAAACTTTTTACAAATGTTTTTCTTTGCCCGCCAAGGGTAAAAACGCCGAGTAAAAAAATCAGTATCCCTACAAATAAAAATATCCCAACGGTAATCGCCTTTTTATTGTCTTTAGTTTGGCTCATATCTCTTTATTGAATAAAATTGTAATCATAAAATGGAGTTACACGCTCATCGGTAGTTGCAAAAACGTCCTCAAAAGTGCCAACTCGCTGAAACTGCCCATCAAGCAACATGGCAATTCTGTTACCAACCGCTTTTGCACAGGTTAAATCGTGTGTTATTATAATGGAACTCGTTTTATAACGTTCCTGTACTTCGTTTATCAAATTGTTGATTTCTATACAAGTGATAGGGTCAAGTCCGGCGGTAGGCTCATCATACAGCATAATTTCTGGTTTTAGAATCAGTGTGCGGGCAATTCCAATACGTTTCCGTTGCCCCCCAGATAATTCGGATGGCATTTGATTACTTGTTTGCAATAATCCAACGGCATCTAATACTGTTTCAACCGCAGTATTTACTTCGCCTTTACTCAGGTTTTTCTTGTTCCTCACCAAAGGGAATTCCAAGTTTTCTCTCACCGTCATGCTATCGTACAGTGCACTGCTCTGAAAGGAAAAACCGATTCTCAAACGCAAGGCTGTAAGCTCTTTTGTATTTAATGTTTCTACTTCGTTACCTAAAACATTTACTGTTCCTTTATCTTGAGTAAGCAAACCAGAAATAATTTTGATGAGCACTGATTTTCCCGTACCGGAACGGCCTAAAACCACTAGGTTCTCGCCTTCGTACAGATCCAAATCCGCTCCCTTAAGCACATTATAATCCCCAAAAGATTTTTGAACATCTCTGATAGAAATTACCGCTTTGGGGTTGGTTGTTTTAGCTTTCTGTAACATTAGGTTCTGAATAAGAAAGTGATTTGGGTAGCAATAACCTCTTCAATAAACACCAAAAACATGCCTACTACTACTGCCGAATTGGCTGCTTTACCAACGCCTTCTGTTCCTTTAGATGAATTAAAACCTTGGTAACAGCCCACCATACCAATGGTAAAACCAAAAACTGTTGCTTTAATGGTGGATGCGATTATATCTAAAAAGGTAATTGACTCTAAAAAAGATTGTACAAAAGCATTAAAACTGGTACTCTCGGCCATTGCCACATTTAAATATCCTCCCAAAAGCGCAACTAAAGCCGTGTAAAAAGTTAAAATTGGAATGGTAATACTTGTTGCAATTACCCTGGTAACTACTAAATAGCTAAAAGGGTTGGTAGCCGAAACTTCCATGGCGTCAATCTGTTCAGTTACTTTCATTGAGCCTAACTCAGCACCAATGCTTGAACCTACTTTACCTGCAGAAATTAATGAAGTTAATAATGGAGCCAGCGTACGTAACATGGCGATGCCGACTAAAGAAGGTAACCATGATGTTGCACCAAATTCTGCTAAAGACGGTCTGGATTGTTTGGTGAACACAATTCCGGTGATAAAACCGGTTAAAGAAATTAAAGCTAGAGATTTATAGCCAACTTGGTAGCACTGCTTTAAAATTTCTTTTCCTTCATACGGAGGTGAAAAAGCCTCGCGAAAGAATTTCATTATAAAAAGATGAACCCGATATAGCTCCAGGAACATGTTATTAAATCTTAAGGACACACGGGAAATAGCTTTCTTCAAAATTTTATTATCTTTTGGTTTCGGGATAACAACAATTATTCCATTACAAAAATTTAAGTCTGCAAAAGTATCAAATTTTAATGGGCGATAAGTCTTGTTTTAGAATAAGATATCTGTGTTAAGTAAAAAATTAACGGAGATCAAAGCCGCCAAAGTCAACATTTACACTATACGGACTTATATAAGACTCTATTAAACAGGCAAATTCTTTTCGGTTCACTAATTTGTCTTTATGATAATCAGTATTGAAATTGTATTTCTTTTTCCAAGCTTGTTCTATTTCTTCCTCAATAGAAATTGGATCGCGTCCTTTTATAAAGCTCATCATCGAAATCATATTTTCTACCGAAAGCTGCTTCACTTTGTTCTCTATAAACCAAATTTTTGACCGTGGGTAAAGCTGCGCCATAATGCCTTTAATTTCATCAGTAGTAACAAGACTATCCGGACTGAACTTTCCGGTCTTAAAATCCAGGTGTAATACACCGCTTGCAATTATTTTTTGAATAGGATACCAAGCAGGGTCATCTCCTTTAACATCTAAAACTGGGAATAAAAAGCTTTTATAATCCAGCATTTCATTTTGCGTAATACGGATGCTGGCTTGTTTCGGGCTTACGTCAAAGAAAGGTCCGTACGCGGACAATGCGCCTGCTGCTTGCCCTATGTGTGTCCAAAGCGCAATATTTCTGAAATCCTGTGGCTCAAACTCTTTAAAACAAGCCATGGAAACAATTAATAAATTGTCCACATCTTTTGGGATAAAAACGCCCAACGGAATGTAATGTAAGGTGCTGTCTTTACCAAAACCCGCGGCACCGCTTGTTCTGTACAACTTTTGGACTTGTTGGTAAGGCTGTTCCATTTCTTTTCTGCTATAGTTTACCAAGGCATCAAACTTTCCTGCGCTATCCAACTTTAAAATATTGTTTTTAACCAGTAAGGAGTTTTTAGTATTGGTGCTAGCATCAACCAAAATTTTGCACTTAATTTTTTCCAGCTTTCCATCTATTAACACTTTAAGCTCCCAACCTTTGTTCTTTTGCTCAATCTCTTCAATAGCCGTCCCCTTTAAAAGCTGTAGTTTTTTGGTTTTTTTTACGAGGTTTTCCAATACCAGCTGCGGGCTAATATTTGTACTGTCTTTTGCTTTTTTATAGGCATCTCGCCATTGTTTCCAAATGCCGTGGTCAAAGCTGGGGATATTCATGTTGGGTTCAATATCTCCAATTAAACTATTGCTTGGCTCAACCAACAAAACCTTTACGCCACTAGTGGCGGCTTGCATTGCGGCGGCTGTACCCGCAGCGCTTCCGCTAATTACAATAACATCTGGCTTGTACTGTGCAAAACCACTAAAACTTAGCAGTAAAAAAAACAAAGAGGTGATATGCTTAATCATAAATGTAAATTAACGACTTAATACGGAATTAAATTTTAAGACTGCAAAATTTAACGTTTGTTAACTAATATTTTTAAAATACTTTTATTTACCGATTCATATTAAAATTTGCAATTTAATGTGAATCAAGCAAATTGCTTTACTTATATTCATTTAAAATGATAAACGTTCAATACCCGTTTTTGGATTTAACCCATACCTTAATAGCATTAAGCTACGAGCTGAAACCAAACGACTGGAATAAAAAAACACTTTTGCGTAATTGCAAAATTGATACGCTGGTTAATTATTTAATTGATATTCACTTGGCGGTATTGAACAGATTTGAAATTGACTTCGCTTTAGATGAAAATGCTGATGCACAACTAAATTTAATAAACGAGAAAGTGATAACACTTGCCGATAAAATAAAAAGCCAAGTTAACTTAGTTTATGTTGATGAAAACCGATACTGTAATTGCTGGTTAATGCAACAATATATTTGGCAGGCACTAAACAATCAGCAATTGCTACAAAAAACTTTCTATTTCCCTTTTTTAAATAGGGTGCTGCAAAAGCTGGCAAATCATTATCAGCCAATAAATGCAACCAACGGAACAACATTAACGGTTGAGATTGTTGGCGAAGCCGGCGGAATATGGACCATTAAAAAGAGACCAACAGGGTGGGAAAATATTGAACCCGTCCAGGATGCTGATGTTACCATTTATTTAGACCAGCAACTTGCTTGGTTATTGTTTGACGGAGCGCTTCATTTACACGAAATAGGCCAATATTACCAGATTATAGGAAACAAAGAATTGGGGAATCATTTTCTAAACCTCAGAAATTAGACAATTCCAAAACAGGATAATTTCCCCAAATTCCAAATATTTTCGTTGAAATCATCCATTAAGAGGCTTTCATAGCAATTTAAATCCTCGGCGGTTATTTCAGATGAAAACCTGAAACAAATTTTCCACATTATTCCCCATTTTTCCATCGCCCATTTAAACATAACCAACCGTACCCTGGACTTCTAAATTAAATCCCACCCTAAAAAACAACCTTTAAACCGCTTAAACGCAGTTAAATCATTAGAGTAGCTGATTTACTATGCATTACAAAAGCCGTGGTATGTTTCTAGCATATAGGAGAAAGGGCCGAACTTATTAAAGCTAGTCTCGTATAAGCCAGCAAAACTTACAATATGAAACGTTCAATTTTAGCTCTTCTACTTTTAACATCAATAGTTGCCTGTAAAAAAGACGATTCTGCCACAGTTGTAGATGTAAATAATCCTGAAGCGATAGCTCCAAATGGCTTTAACTTTTCCACTACTAAAAGTGTGAAAATTCATGTTAGACTTTTATCAAACATAAATGAGCCTTTAGCGAATGTTCCGGTTATGTTTTATAATCCAAAAAACGGCAACCAGTTACTAAAATCATTAACCAATGCTGATGGAAATATTGATGTTGACTTAAATATTGCAAGTTATATTGATCAAATTATCGTAAAAAACGATTATGTGGGTTTAAATAACGAGGTGCTTACTTTTATAAACAACAATCAGCTAACGCTTACCATTGGTGGCGATAAAGGATTGGATGGCAATTTTATAGTTCCGGCAATAAACAAATCTACAATGAGCGGTAAATCTACCCAAGCTGTAAAAACCTTAGACGCCACTTATTCTTACATGGGCACTTATGATGCTAACGGAAGGCCTAATTATTTAACTGCCGAAAAAGGAAAAGTAAGTGCGCAACTATTAAGTTATATCAACGCTTCTATACCTTCAACGGTTGATGTTAGAAAAAATCATCCGGAATATTTAGCTGATAACGCTAAACAGACATTAGATTTGGTTAAAGATGCAGATGTGTCGCTAACTTTTGTTACAGAAAGTGCGGAGTTAACAAATACTGTTGCTTTTTATACTTACCCAACCAACAATCCTCCAACAAGTGTTTCACAAATTTCTGACATCAAATTGGCGTTTCCAAATACTTCATTTGTAGGTTCAAACGGAAGCTTGGTTTCTGGCGACCGTGTAAATTTGGGTCATTTTACAGCTGGCACATCTATAGCTTTTATGCTGATAGCTGACGGCTGGAATGCATCAACCCAATCCGTAAAAACAGATGGCGCAAAATATTATAGCAATCCGGCTTTTAATCCTGAGGGTAGCAGTGCTTTAAAAAAACATACCGTATTACTAAACTTTGCGCAGGAAGATCTTTTTGTTTTAGGCATTGAAGATATAAACCGTGAAACATCTTTTTGCGACCATGATATGAACGATGCGCTGTTATATGCAGAGGCTTATCCAAAAGATGCGATCTCGAAATTAGGTGTAGTTAATTTAGATACCCCAAAAGATACCGACAAAGACGGTGTAACCGATCAGTTTGATGAATATCCAACAGATCCTAAAAAAGCGTATAACAACTACTTTCCATCAAAAAACAGCTGGGGAACTTTAGCTTTCGAAGACAGATGGCCTTTAAAAGGCGATTATGACATGAATGATTTAGGCATCAATTACAGATATACTTACGTTACCAACGCAACAAACAATGTTGTAGAAATGACTGCCGATTACCAGGTAACTACTGCATTGGCTTATTTCCATAATGGTTTTGGCGTTGAATTGCCTTTTAGCTCTTCTATTGTTGCTTCCACTACCGGTCAGGTTAAATCAAAAAGTTACATACAAACAAACGCAAACGGTACAGAAGCTGGTCAAAGTAAAGCGGTAATTATTCCTTTTGATGATCAAAAAGCCATTTATAACGACGGAACAAAATCATCAAATTTAGTAAGTGTAAATATCAAATTTGCTGCACCACAACCAAACAGTATTTTAACGCAGGCACCTTATAATCCATTTTTAATTAGCGATGGAAAAAGAAGTTTTGAAATACATTTACCAGGTAACACACCAACTAATTTAGCCGACAAAGCTTTATTTGGATACCAGGATGATAAATCAAACCCAAGTACCGGAAAATATTACATTGGCACAAACAACTGGCCTTGGGCATTACAATTTACAGAAACTTTCAATTACCCAGCAGAAGGACAGCCTGTAAACGAAGCTTATGCTAAATTTGGCGCATGGGCGGCATCAGGCGGAACCCAGTTTACAGATTGGTATAAATAGTACAATAATTAACACTCGGAAAGGCTGTTTCTTAATTTTTAGAAACAGTCTTTTTTATTTTTCGAACATACTGACAAGGTGACATTTTTTATTTTGTTAGCTCCGCGTCCGCTGACGTATGTGGTGAAAAATTGACATTTTTTTCCTTTGGCATATTGTATGATAAAACATTATTTGAAAATAAAAATTATAAATAATAAACAATTATGGCATTGAACATTAAACCTATCGCAGATAGAGTAGTGGTAGAGGCTGCTCCTGCAGAAGAAAAAACCGCTTCAGGTATCTACATCCCTGATACAGCAAAAGAAAAACCTCAAAGTGGAACTGTTGTAGCAGTTGGAAACGGTAAAGTAGATGAACCAATGACTGTTAAAGTTGGTGATCAAGTGATCTACGGAAAATATTCAGGTACTGAAATTACCTACGAAGGAAAAGAGTATTTGATTATGAAAGAAGCTGATATTTACGCAGTTCTGTAAGTATTGCGTATTGAGGTGGGAGTATTGAGTTACTCATCATCGTCCTAAATTAAAATAAATTAGTTTTAAACATTTGGTATTAGTGAATTGCGATTTATAAATCTCAATACCCAATACTCAAATCCCATATCTAAAAAAAATGTCAAAACAAGTTAAATACAATGTAGAAGCTCGCGATGCTTTAAAACGCGGGGTAGATATCTTAGCAAATGCAGTTAAGGTAACTTTAGGTCCAAAAGGTAGAAACGTAATTATCGATAAAAAATTTGGTTCCCCAGCAATCACTAAAGATGGTGTTACTGTAGCTAAAGAAATTGAGTTGAAAGACACCGTAGAAAATATGGGTGCGCAAATGTTAAAAGAAGTAGCTTCTAAAACAGCGGATATCGCAGGAGACGGAACTACAACTGCTACTGTTTTAGCACAAGCGATTGTTACAGCCGGTATTAAAAACGTAGCTGCAGGTGCAAATCCAATGGATTTAAAACGTGGTATCGATAAAGCAGTTGCCGCGGTTGTTGCTAATTTAAAAGAGCAATCACAAACTGTTGGCGAAGACAATAACAAGATCAAACAAGTTGCTTCAATCTCTGCAAATAACGACGATGTGATCGGTTCTTTAATTGCTGAAGCAATGGCTAAAGTGGGTAAAGACGGTGTTATTACTGTTGAAGAAGCTAAAGGAACAGAAACTGAAGTTAAAACTGTAGAAGGTATGCAGTTTGACAGAGGTTACCTTTCTCCTTACTTTGTAACCAACGCCGATAAAATGGAGGTTGAATTAGAAAATCCTTACATTTTAATCTACGATAAAAAAATCAGCAACATGAAAGAATTGTTGCCTGTATTGGAAAAACAGGTTCAAACCGGCAAACCACTTTTAATTATTGCTGAAGATTTAGACGGCGAAGCATTAGCTACTTTGGTAGTTAACAAAATCCGTGGATCGCTGAAAGTTGCTGCTGTTAAAGCGCCAGGTTTTGGAGACAGAAGAAAAGCAATGTTAGAAGACATCGCAATTTTAACTGGCGGAACTGTAATTTCTGAAGAAAGAGGTTACAAATTAGAAAATGCTGATTTAACCTACCTAGGTCAGGCAGAAAAAATCACTATTGATAAAGACAATACCACCATTATCAATGGAATTGGCAACTCAGACGATATCAAAGCTAGAGTAAACCAAATCAAATCTCAGATTGAAACTACCACTTCTGATTACGATAAAGAAAAATTACAAGAGCGTTTAGCTAAACTTTCTGGTGGTGTTGCCGTACTTTACGTAGGTGCTGCTTCAGAAGTTGAAATGAAAGAGAAGAAAGATAGAGTTGACGATGCTTTACACGCAACCAGAGCAGCGGTTGAAGAAGGTATTGTTGCAGGTGGTGGCGTTGCTTTCATTAGAGCAGTTGCTTCTTTAGAGAACTTAAAAGGAGTTAACGAAGATGAAACTACAGGTATCAAAATTATCAAGAGAGCAATTGAAGAGCCTTTACGTCAGATTTGTGCAAATGCAGGAATTGAAGGTTCTATCGTTGTACATAACGTAAAACAAGGTAAGGCAGATTACGGATACAATGCCCGTACAGATGTTTACGAGAACTTGATTAGCGCTGGTGTTATTGACCCAACCAAAGTTTCTCGCGTAGCTTTAGAAAACGCAGCTTCAATTGCGGCCATGTTGTTAACTACAGAATGTGTGTTGGCAGATGAGCCAGAAGAAGCAGGTGCTGCGCCAGCAATGCCTCCAATGGGCGGTGGCATGGGCGGTATGATGTAATCTTTTTAGCTGAAAGCTAAAAGCTCAACCATAAAAAATCCCCGTTCTTTAACCAGAGCGGGGATTTTTGCTTTATTCAATTTGGTGATATTTGGGCGTTTTAACACGCTTTCCGCTATATCTTTTTAGCTGAAAAAGCTAAAAAGGATGTCGCTCCAATCGTTAACGCAGTTACTCGTACCTTAACGCCTCCACCGGATCTAATTTCGAAGCTTTTGAAGCAGGGATAATTCCAGAAGCGAGTCCAGTGCCTATACAGGCAATTAGCCCTATAAAAATCCACAACCAAGGGATTAAAAACGAAGCGCCCATGGCAATAGCCAGCAGATTTCCCATCACAATTCCCAAAAATATTCCTACTCCGCCACCAATCAAACAAATCACTATGGCTTCGTACAAAAACTGTTTCCTTATTAAGGCGGGGTTTGCGCCAATTGCTTTGCGGACACCTATCTCTCTGGTACGCTCTGTAACAGAAACCATCATAATATTCATCAGTGCTATTGCGGCACCAATTAAGGTGATCAAACCAATGGCAATACCTGCAATCTGAACAAACTTTAAATTACTGATCAAAGTTTCTGCAATTGCATCACTTTTGGTGGTCTCAAAATTATTCTCTTCTTGTACATTTAAGTTCCTTACCTTACGCATTAAGGCAGTAGCTTCACCAGAAGCATAATCTATCATAGTTGGGTCATTAACCATTACAGAAATGGTGTAGGTTGGGTTTGAATTTTTCATAATCTGCCTACCCCTAATAATCGGAATTACGCAAACCTTGTCCCCACCAAATCCCATGCTTGATCCTTTTGGTGCAAATACACCAATTACCCTAAACTTGTTAGTGCCAATTGTAATTATCTTATCAATAGGGTCTTCTTGTGCAAAAAATTTCTGCTTAATCTCATCACCAATAATTACTACGCTAGTACCAAATTCCATATCGTCATTGGAAAAGTTCCTTCCCTCGGCAATTTTATAACCACCTGTAAAAACGTACGCAGCATCTCCGCCTAATACCGAAATATTAGGATTGGTTTTGTCGTTTTTATATTTAACTGTAGCGGCAAAAGATGCAAAAGTATTTACAGAAACCATAGCAGGTACAGTGTATCGTTCTTTAAAATCCATTGCCTGTCGATAAGTAATAACGGGCCAACGCTTCGCCTTACTTCCTTTTCCACCAATTCTAATCCCAGTGCCTCGATTCCTTATGGTAAATGAATTTGCCCCCATGCTAGCAAAAGTATTATTGAGCGACCCTTTAATGGCGTCTATAGATGTTAAAATTCCTACCAATGCCATTAAACCAATCGCAATAATAAGCGCTGTTAAAAATGTTCGTAGCTTATTGCCTTTGATAGATTGTAGGGCTATCTTAACGATTTCTATATTATCCATTCGGGAGGTTTAACACAAATTAACGATCCTTTTTAAGACCCTTATAAATAACATTTGTTACAACGATTTATAATTTTAGAAATATACAAAATTAGCTTTGCAGATTTTAAAGTCTTTTTAATAGGTGCCAATGCTCAAAAACGTAAGACGTTTTGAAATCAGCCATCTAGTCAATTATCTTTAAGAGCCTGTTTAAAATTCATCTAATAATTTGTTTATGCTTCTTTTTGGCTACAAATGCGTTAAATTTTTCAAGATAGCTTCCGGCTATCTCTACAAAATTTGCCTTTTTTCGCTCAAAAATAACCTATAAACATTTTTACAATATAAATTTAAACAGGCTCTAATATTCCTATCACATTTCAAAAATGCCAAGGGTAATACCTTTCTAAAAAATCATTCAATGGAATAAGTGAAGTTACGCCTGGTTTTAAATTGCTGTTTGATGAGAATGCTAATTCAATGCCTTTTTACTGTAAACGTGGTATTCTCCTGGAGCCAATGTTAAATCATAAGTACTGCTGCTTAAATTAACGGTATTTCCAAAAGCATCTATCCAGTTTCCGGCTGTACCAAAATCAATGTTCGCTTTTTGCGGAACCACATCAAAATTACCCACAACAATTACGTTGTTGGCTGGTGCGTTAAGCCTGATGTATTTTACTGCGCCACTAAGGCTAAAGCTGAAATCAGAACTGTTAAAGATGTCATTTCTTTCTTTTAAACCTATCATTTTTGTATAAACATCATACAAGGCTTTACGGTTTGGATCCTGAAGATACTCCCAGTGAATTGGTTTTTCGCCGGTACGTCCGTTTTGATCAATACTGATATCATAACCCAGCTCGCCAAACTGCCAAACCATTTTGGGTCCTGGGATCGCAAAAAAGAAAGCAGCCGCTAGTTCTTCTCTTTTTAAGGATGTTGCTAAATTATTTTTGATCACATAAGCAGAGTTAGCATTTCCATAAGTGATATTCTTGAAATTCAGTCGCTCTTCATCGTGACTTTCGATATACGCAACTACCCCGTCTGATTTTGTAAATCCGTGGTTACTAAAAAATCCCCAAGAGAAATCTGATTTCCCTAAATAGCCCATTGTGGCCTCGTTCATGTTGTAGTTTAGGTTTGTCCAAACCATTAAGCCATCATTTGTCAACTCGGTTTCTTCTTTAGTATCGGCAAAATGCTCTAAAATGGTATAAAAGTTATTGTCATCAACGCTTTTGATAAAAGCGTGATAATCTTTCCAGGTGGCTACCCGGCTTGCGTCATAAGTTGCAAAACCTGCATCATCTGTAGATTTATGCTGTGTAAAGCCTTTGGATAAATCGAAACGGAAACCATCAATTTTATATTGCTGCATCCAAAATTTCATTACATTTTTGGAGAATTGTTTGGTAGCCACACTCTCGTGGTTGAAATCAAAACCCACATTATAAGGATGAGTTGCCGCCATATTAAACCAAGGACTATCTGCGGTTGGCGCACCATTGCTAAAATACATTTGTACCATTGGCGATTGCCCAAAGGAATGGTTTAAAACCATATCTAAAATTACGGCTATTCCTTTGCCGTGGCATTCGTCAATAAAATTTTGAAGCGCTATTTTTGTTCCGTAATATTTATCCGGAGCAAAGTAGAAAGACGGGTTATAACCCCAACTCAAATTCCCTTCAAACTCATTTACGGGCATTAACTCAATGGCATTGATGCCTAAATTTTTCAAATAATCTAATTTGGTAAGTGTGCTGGTATAGCTATGGTCCGCTGTAAAATCTCGCACCAATAGCTCATAAATCACCAAATTGTTTTTTGCCGGACGGGTAAAGCTGTTGTTTTTCCAAGTGTATTTGGGTTGGTTAGCCTGCATTACGCTTACAATCCCAGTAGTTTTTCCGGTGGGGTAAGGTTTTAAGTTTGGATAGGTGCTTGCGCTGATGTATTTATCGTTGTCCGGATCTAAAACTTTTTCGCAATAAGGATCGGCAACTTTTAATGTTCCATTGATTTCAAATTGGTAGGCATATTCTGTATCTGGGTTGAGGTTATCTATCTGTACAAACCAGGTTTTGCCGTCTTTTGCCAATTGCATTCTGTTGAGGTTGTTTTGCCAATTGTTAAAATCGCCGATGATGGAAACGGAGGTTTTGCCGGGAGCGAAAAGGGTTACAATTGCTGATGTTCCGTTATTGATAAATGCTACGCCGTCTTTTGCGTCGGCCGGAAGCTCAGCCTGTGGCGGTGTTGGATTGGTGTCGCCCGTTCCTTTGTCCTTTTTGCAGGAGGTGTTTAGGGTGATGGTGATGAGGAATAAATAAAATATCTTTTTCATGTTTGTGTTTGTTAATTTATTTTCTGAGCTTCTTCATACTTCGTTATTTTGATCCGCCGATTGGCGGAGAAACATATCAAATAGATAGTTGATTTTAACTTTATTATAAGTTTTACTTTTGGCTAACGCCTCTGCCCGCTGGAGCCTTTTTTTCTTTACTTTTTTCCGCAAAAAGTAACAAAAACTCTCGACTGCGCCTTTTGCTAGGGGAGGCAGTGGTTGTACTTTTTTCACCGGTACCGCAAGCCAAGGTCGAATTTTTCGGTGTACTTCGGTCTTTGCTTTTGCTGTGTGGGTGCTTCTAGTTTCCATCCCGTCATGTTGAACGCAGTGGAACATCTCCTCCTATAAGTATTCAGATCGTATGGAAACAAAGCAAATGAGATGTCTCGTATCCTCGACATAACGGTGTGGAGATATAACAGGTCAATCGTAGCAGAGTCGAAGAGTACTCCTTGCCCTTTTGTTGTATGCGTTTCCATTTTAACCCTAAACTGATCTTCCTCCCTCAATTTCCAATTCTGCTGTTAGCACACTATCTGTTGTTTTTGATTCTCTGATAAAAAAGTAGCATACCAATGCGGCTAAAACCATTAATGCTCCGCCCAGCTGTACGGCTAAAAGTCGGTCGTTGTTTAACACATTTCTCATTAACCAGCCAAAACCTAGTGATGCCAAAATCTCGGGCAGTACAATAAAGAAATTGAAAATACCCATGTAAATCCCGATTTTGTTTTTTGGTAAACAACCACTTAACATGGCATAAGGCATGGATAAAATACTTGCCCAGGCAATCCCAACTCCCGTCATGCAGAGGTAAAGCATATTTTTATCATGCACCCAAGCCACGCTAATTAAGCCTAAAGCGCCACATAATAAACAAAGCGCATGGGTGGTTTTTCTGCCCAGTTTATCAGCGATAGTTGGCAAAACCAACGCGAACAAAAAGGTAACTACACTATAATACGCTAAAGTTAAACTGCCGAAATCTGCGCCAGCTGCATAAATTGGATCACTGGCGTCTTTGCCACCAAATACGTTTACCGCAACGGCTGTGGTATAATAAAACCACATTAAAAACAAGCCGGGCCAAGTGAAAAACTGCACCAAAGAAACTATTTGCATTCGTTTCGGCATTTGCTTTAGTGCCGTAAAAATTTCTTTTGCTCCGCTTAAAAATCCTTTTTTGCCTTCCTTTTGCTGTGCTGCTAATTCTTCTGCTGTTGGCGGATATTCATTAGTGGTTAACACCGTCCATAATACAGATGCGAAAAAGAAAAATGCGCCGATATAAAAGGAATATCGTACGTTTTCTGGGATGCTGCCTTGCGCCGCGGTATTGGTTAAATGGAAAACGTTGTTCATTAACCAAGGTAGAGCAGATGCAATACTGCCGCCCAAACCAATCATCATGCTTTGCATAATAAAACCTCTGTTTACCTGACTGTCGGGCAATTTATCGGTTACAAAAGCTCTAAATGGCTCCATGGAAACGTTCCCAAAAACATCTAAAACCCACAGTAAACCGGCTGCCATCCACAAAGCGCTACTATGTGGCATCATAATCAGCGCAATACTGCTAATTAAAGCCCCAACCATAAAGTACGGCCTTCTTCTGCCCCAAGTTGGGTGCCATGTTCTGTCACTTAAGTAGCCAATAATTGGCTGTACCAGTAATCCTGTTAATGGCGCTGCCAAAAAGAGCAGTGGAACTTGGTCTGCATGTGCGCCTAAACCTTCGTAAATGCGACCCATGTTGGCTCTTTGCAAATCCCAGCCAAACTGGATTCCGAAAAACCCCACACTCATATTAACAATTTGTGCCAGCGAAAGCTTCGGATTTTCTAGTGCGGTTTTTAAGTTCATATTCTTTATTTAAAAAGCTATAATTTGTGATGAAACTGGCTGTATATTGATGTGGATACTATCACCTGAAGGTGATTGCAAGGTTGTGTTGCTGAGCAAATCGCCAGGATTTTCTGGTTTTTTACCATTTAAAACTTCTTGAGGAATGCGGATGTTTCCTTCAAAAGATTTATCCCTGTTAAAGTTTGCAACGATGAGCAAACGTTGATTTGCCGTATAACGGATGAAAGCATAAACACGATTGTCATTTAGCTGGCTTTGCGGAATTTCATAAAAACCGCCGTTTGTAATTGCTTCACTTTGGGTGCTAACTTTTAACAGGTTTTGATAAAAATTTCTTAAATTCTTTTGCTGTTCGCTAAGTTGTGCACCATCAAATGCACCCTTATTCATCCATTTTTGATGCTCTGGTACGCCCCAATAATCAAAAATAGTGGTTCTTCCATCTTCGCCTCCAAAGCCCTCAACACCTTTACCGGGCTCACCCACTTCTTGTCCAAAGTAGATCAAAACCGGACCTTTGCCCAATGTTGCACTTACTGTCATTGCGGGTAAGGATAAGTTTGCATCTCCGGCAAATCCATTGGAAGCGATGCGTTCCTCATCATGGTTTTCCAAAAAACGAAGCATGTGATTATCAAAGTTTTGTACGGCTTGCTTTGCGTTTGAAATATCGGTTACGGTAGCTTCTGGCTGGTTTCTGATGAGTTTTTTCAAACCATCGTACAAACCTACTTTATCATATAAATAATCAAAACCGCCTTCGTTTAAATATTGCGCATAAACTTGTGGATTGTAAGCCTCGCCAATGAAAATCAGTCCCGGATACTTAGCTTTAAGCTGTGGAATGAGCCAATGCCAAAATGCCACGGGAACCATTTCTGCCATATCGCAACGGAAACCATCTACTCCTTTTTGAGCCCAATACTCTAAAATATCTCTCATTTTTAACCATACTGGTGGAATTGGGTCAAAGTGCCCTTGCTCTCCGTTTTGGTAATCCACACCGTAATTGAGTTTAATGGTTTCGTACCAATCATCATCATTAGGTTTGGACCGGAAAGAGTTGTTCCCAGTTGCTTTTGCCGGACTTTCGTTAAACTGATAGTCTTTCAAATAATCCGTGGGGTTTGATTTTTTGTCGATATCCGGAACGGCAAAAACCTGGCCCGGTAAGTAATAAAAATCATTGCTTGCACTGAAACTTTTTGTGGTATCATCGGTAGCACCAAAATCCTGAACGCCGGCGGGTTTCATGTTGGAGTGGTAACCTCGAGCAACGTGGTTAGGTACAAAATCTATGATTACTTTAAGGTTTTGGGCATGTGTGCGGTTGATTAAATTCTCAAATTCCAGCATCCGGTTAGGTACATCAACCGCTAAATCCGGGTCCACATCATAATAATCGCGGATGGCATAAGGCGAGCCTGCAATGCCTTTTACCACATCTGCATCGCTATTTGGGATACCAAACTTGGTGTAATCTGTAAGGCTGGCGTGGGCAATTACACCGGTGTACCAAAGATAATTTACGCTGAGTTCTTTGATGCCGTTTAAGGCTTTGTCATCAATATCGTTAAACTTACCAACGCCGTTTTGCGCTAAAGTTCCGTAATAAGTATTGGTGGTATTTTTATTGCCGAATAAACGTGGTAGCAATTGGTAAATCACGATTTTTTTATCGCTCATTTTGATGGATTTTGTTTGAGAAAAAGTAATTCCTGATACAAACATCAATATAAAAATCAACGAAATGGTTTTACCTAAGAATTTGTTTAAACTTTTAAATTGAGTAGAGAACCTCGTAGGTGAGATGTCTCCTGTCTTAAACATGACGCGGTTGGCGCTCTCTTTTCTTAAAAATATATTTAAATAAACCATCCTAAACCAATTCTGCATTATCAACACTAAGCTGTGCCGACGTTTTTAAATGATGTCCCTGTCCGTGAATAAAAATTTCTAATTCCTGATTACTATTATTAGTGATTTGAATTTGTTTGCTGTTGATGTTGACATTTAAGTTTGCCCCTCTGAAATTAATTTTGAAGGAGAAAGATTGCCATTTGCTAGGTAAAAACGGATTGAAATGTAGCTTCCCATCTCGCACACGCATCCCCGCAAAACCTTCTACCACGCTCATCCAAGTGCCCGCCATGGAAGTAATGTGCAGGCCGTCTTCGGTATCGTTGTTATAATCGTCTAAATCTAAGCGGGCAGTGCGCAAATAAAATTCGTAAGCTCTTGCTTCGTCGTTTAATTTTGCCGCCAAAATGCTGTGTACGCATGGCGAAAGTGAACTTTCGTGAACGGTGCGTGGCTCGTAAAAATCAAAGTTTCTTTTGATGGTTGCTAAATCGTAATCTTCTTCAAAAAAGTAAATTCCTTGCAAAACATCGGCTTGTTTGATAAAACAAGACCGTAAAATCCGGTCCCAACTCCATTTTTGGTTGATGGGTCTTTCTGTTGCCGGTAAATCTTTCACCAAGATTTGTTCTTTATCCAAATAACCGTCTTGCTGTAAAAAAATACCTTTTTCTGCATCTTCCGGATAGTACATGTGTTCGATGATGTGTTGCCATTCTGCAAACTCCTGAGATTTGAAATTTAATTTTTGCAACAATTTTTTGTAGGCCTCGGGATTAGATTTTTCTACGAATTGAGTGGCATCCATCGTGTATCTTAGGCACCAAGTTGCCAAAATATTTGTGTACCAATTGTTGTTGATGTTGTTTTCGTACTCGTTTGGTCCGGTTACGCCAAGCATCACAAACTTGTTTTTATCGGCACTCCAGGTAATTCGTTGTTTCCAAAAACGGCTGATGCCGATGAGCACTTCTAAACCGTATTCTGTTAAATAGCTTTGGTCGCCGGTGTAACGGATATAATTGTGAATTGCATAGGCAATAGCTCCGTTTCGGTGGATTTCCTCGAAAGTGATTTCCCATTCGTTATGGCATTCTTCGCCGTTTATGGTGACCATTGGAAATAAAGCGGCTCCATTGTTAAAGCCCAGTTTTTGTGCGTTTTCTATCGCTTTATCCAATTGTTTGTAACGATATATCAACAAGTTTTTACTGACTTGTTGCGGTGCTGTTGCCAAATAAAAAGGTACACAATACGCTTCGGTATCCCAATAAGTGGAACCTCCGTATTTCTCGCCAGTGAAACCTTTTGGGCCTATATTTAAACGGTCGTCCTTACCGGTATAGGTTTGAAAAAGTTGGAAAATATTAAAGCGGATGGCTTGTTGGGCGGCCACATCGCCGTTGATAACGATATCGCTTTCTTCCCATTTATTGGCCCACGCTTGCTTTTGCTCGTATTTGAGTTGGTCAAAACCTTTTGCGGATGCTTTAGCGATAACTTGCTTCGCATGGTTTAATAACTCAGCTTTTGGATGGTTTTCTGAGGATAAATTGGTTGCAATTTTAATCAAGCTGATTTCCTGGTTTTGGTTTATGGCCAAAGTGATTTTTTGTGCAATAAACTTTTCTTTTTTTATGGCTTCGGATTTAAAATCGAGAACCTTTTCATCAACCAAAAGCTGAATAAAACTGGCTGTACAAACTTCAAACGCTGTTTTTTTAGTGCGTAAAGTGAGGTAAGCTTCTTTGTTGCTGATTTCGTCATTTACAAAATCCCAGAACTTCTCATCGTAATTGCTATCCTGATTTTTTACATCACCATCAATAAATGGTGTTAATGTTAGTTGACCATCAAAATTTAAAGGCGTGATGCTGTATTTTATTGCTCCAACTTCATCATCCACAATGCTGCAAAAGCGGATGGCTTTTACTTTCACTTTTTTACCCGACTTTAGCTCTGCGGTAAAATTGCGTTCCAGATAGCCTTCCTGCATATTTAAAATCCTTTTAAAATCGGTAACTTTTGCGGTGGCTAGATCTAAAATTTCATCGTCAATTTTAACTTTGATGCCTATCCAGTTGGCTGCATTTAAAACCTTTGCAAAATATTCCGGATAGCCGTTTTTCCACCAGCCCACACGGGTTTTATCCGGATAGTAAACGCCTGCCACGTAATTTCCGCTTAAAGTTTCGCCAGAATATGCTTCTTCAAAATTTGCTCTTTGGCCCATACGGCCATTGCCTAAACTGAAAATGCTTTCTGATATTTTATTTAAATGTGGATCAAAACCTTCTTCAATAATGTTCCACTCGTTTTTTATAATGTAATCCTTCATTTTTTAGATATGAGAATTGAGATGTGAGAAATTGAGACCCTTTAATCGTGGATACAAGTCTTAAATCTCTTTATCTTATATATTTATAATTCTTTTAAATCTTGGATAGTGAGCTGGTTTAAACCAGAAACTACCTTGTCTGCCTGTGTTAAAATACTTTTGTCGCCAATGCCTATGGCTTTCATTCCGCCACGTTTAGCAGCTTCAATTCCTGCAACAGCATCTTCAAAAACCAAACATTCCACTGGTTTTAATTTTAATAGTTCTGCACCTTTGAGAAAAACTTCCGGGTTGGGCTTTGATTTTGATACGCTATTCCCGTCAACAATCGCATCAAAAAAATGAGCAAGGTTGGTGTTTTTTAAGATAGTACCGGAGTTTTTACTTGCCGAACCTAAAGCCATTTTATAACCTGCCTCATGTGCGGATTTAAGAAATTCCAAAGCGCCGGGCAAAACTTCGTCAGGCGTCATTTTATTAATCATCTCCACATACCAATCGTTTTTTTGCGTTGCTAATTCTTGCTTTTCGGCATCGGTTTTTGTTACTTTTCCCCAGCCCAAAACTTTATCCAAGCTATCCATTCGGCTTATGCCTTTTAATTCTTCGTTTTGCTTTTCGCTAAACTCGAAGCCCATGGTTTTTGCCAACCGTAACCAAGCTTGGTAATGATAAACTGCGGTATCTACCAACACGCCATCCAAATCAAACAGTAACCCTTTTATCATTCTATTTTCTTTCATTTCTATTTTTGTAATCTCACTCGCTATTCCTTTTTTCAAACCAGGTATTTTAAGCTTTTAGCCTTTTGCTCCAAAAAGCCTAATTCAACTCCAATACCATTGCACTCTTTTTAGGGATCTGCAATTCACTTATTCCCATTTCTTTTCCTGTAAAAATATCTTTGGCTTTTGTGATGTCTTTCAGTCTTTCAGCAAAACGTTTGGTTTCTAGTTTTTTAGCATTCTCGTTATTATTGATGATAACCATCACCGTTCCTTTTGGCTTATTTGGTAGGTAACGGAAGTACACATACAAACCGTTTTCTGGCACATATTGCATCAGTTTCCCGCTTTCCAGCGCCTCACTTTTTTGACGGAAATTGGCCAGCGTTTTTACATAATTGAATGCCTCATTCTCTTTAGCGGTTCTTCCTTTTTCAGTAAATTTATTCACGCTATCTTTTGCCCAACCCCCCGGAAAATCGGAACGTACCAAACCATCAGGGTTAGAATAGTTTTTCATCAAAATTTCTGTGCCGTAGTACATTTCGGGAATACCTCGCATGGTTAAAAGCATCGTCATCCCCATTTTATATTTATCAAAATCTTCGTTTACCATGGAGTAAAACCTGCTCATATCGTGGTTATCTAAGAAAATGCAGTTTTGGGTAGCATCTTTATAAAGAAAATCTTGCGCTAGGGTTGCGTAAACGCGATTGATACCATCTACCCAGCCGTCTTTTCCGTTCAAGCCTTCGTAAATGGCGTCTTTTAAAACGGCATCGGTTATTCCCGGCAAATGTGTATCAAAACCGCGGTTAACGGTATTTCCACCAGTAAAAAATGCCTGACTAGCAACCGAAGAAACCAATGTTTCTCCAAAAATGGAGAGATGAGGAAATTCTGCTTTTAGCTTCAATTCCCAATCTGCCATAAATTTAGGGTCGTTATAAGGGTAAGTATCCAAACGTAAACCATCAATTCCAGCATACTCAATCCACCAAATGTGGTTTTGCGTGAGGTAATTTTGGACGTAAGGATTGCGCTGGTTTAAATCGGGCATGGTAGGCACAAACCATCCGTCCAGCATTTTCTTTTTATCTGCTTCGGAAGCGTGTGGATCCATCACCGGCTGATCGCGGTAACTGGTTTGGGTATAAACCGGCCATTGGTTCAGCCAGTTTTTCATTGGTAAATCATTATAAAACCAATGGTTAGAACCAATGTGGTTATGAACGATATCCTTAATTACCTTTAAACCTTTGGCGTGGCAGGCTTCCACATACTTTTTATATAATTCGTTGGTGCCAAAACGCGGATCTATTTTGTAATGATCTGTTGCCGCATAACCGTGGTAAGATGCTTGTGCCATATCGTTTTCAATTTCGGGAGTCATCCAAACAGTAGTTACACCCAAATCTTTTAGATAATCCAGATGGTTGATTACGCCCTGAATATCGCCACCGTGACGGTAATACATACTGTCGCGATTGATTGTTGCCTCTTTTAATCCTTTTACAATATCATTGCTTTGGTCGCCATTGCTGAAACGATCGGGCATTAAGAGGTAAATAAAATCTTTTTGTGTTACGCCTTGGATGCGATTTGGACTGCTGTCCTTATCTTTTAATTGGTAGCTATAGCTCAGTTTCTTTTTTGATTTTTCTGTAAAGTCGATGGTGAATTTTCCCGCTTTCGCTGATGCGGAGATGTTTAAATCCAGAAAAAGATAATTCGGGTTTTCTACCTTGTTCACCTTGACCAGACTTACTCCGGGATAGGTTAATTTAACCTCACGGTTTGCGATATCTTTGCCATGCACCAAAAGTTGCAATTTTGGATTGTGCATTTTGGTAAACCAGAACATAGGTTCTACTCGGTCTAAATCCGGGATTTGGCCAAAGCTGGTATAGCTGATGAAGAGGAAGAGAATGATGAATATTTTTTTCATGTGTTTTGTTTATTTAAAAAATCTTCTTTCTATTCAAGCGTGGGGCATTTACCCGCTGGCTTGCCTGCCCTCATGCCGGGCAGTGGCAAATACTTTTTTTCCGCAAAAAAGTATTCAAAAAACTCTCGGCTGCGCCCTTTGCTACAAAGGGAGTGCGTTTACTCGGGTTATTCGTTACCGCAAAGGCCAAGGCCGAATTTTTGGTGTACTTTGGTCTTTGTTTTTGCGGTGTGGACGCTTCTGTTTTTCCATCCCGTCATGTCGAACGATAGAGAGACATCTCACCTATAAGTAGACGACTTTTGTTCTATCACTCTTTTATCTTTTTTGTGGCTAGAGCCTTGCGCTCCTGGCTTGCCTGCCCTCATGCCGGGCAGTGGCAAATACTTTTTTTCCGCAAAAAAGTATTCAAAAAACTCTCGGCTGCGCCCTTTGCTACAAAGGGAGTGCGTTTACTCGGGTTATTTGTTACCGCAAAGGACAAGGCCGAATTTTTGGTGTACTTTGGTCTTTGCTTTTGCGGTGTGGGCGCTTCTAATATTTTACTTCAAATCGGTTTGAATCGTTATCCAAAACCACACTTTGTACTTTGTAACCTTCTACTGCGTTTGCGGATCCTTGCGGATCGAATTTTGAAATTGGCGTCAGGAAGGATGCGAAATCTGCTTGCAGTGCTTTTCCTGCTTTAATTTTGTCTTGCGCATCAAAACCGTGGAACATCAATTTCAGGTGTTTAAATTTCGATTTAAAATTGCCTTCTACTTTATCAAAAATTATACTCCTTTTGCTGGCATTATAGCTGATGCTTCGCTTATAAAAATCGCCCTTTTCATAATTGTAGCTTTCGCCATCATCTTCGTAATAAACAAAAGTGTTGTTAATTTTTCCTTTGTAAATATTAATGATTAAGGTATCAGTTGGTTGTTCGGCAGTACTTTGGATTAAAGATTGCATGGGTACAATGCTACTTTCTTTTACGTACACCGGCATTTTTTGCAAACTCAAAGGCACAATTTTCTCGGTGTTTCCACGCTGTAACTCGCCAGTATATAAATTGTACCAATCGCCCTTAGGGAAATAGATGTTGCCAAAGTCTTTGGTGCTTTCAAACGGCGCCACTAAAAATGCTTGTCCAAATAAAAACTCATTTTGGAACCGCGTATCATAAATTTTCGGGTCAAAAGTATTATCGATGGCCAAACTGCGTACTACCGGCAAACCTGTATTTACAGATTTGTTGAAAGTGGAATACAAATAAGGCAAAAGTTTATAACGTAGACTGATGTAATTTCTGGAAATTTCCGTTACTTCTTCGCCGTAAGTCCAAGGTTCTGATGATTTGGTATTTACAGCACTGTGGTTTCTGAAATAAGGATTAAATGCACCTAGTTGAATCCATTTTGCATACAAACCTACGGACGGGCCACCCGTAAATCCGCCAATATCCATTCCTGTAAAGGAAACGCCACTTAAACCCAAACTGCTCAATAATCTTACGCCCAATAGCATGTGGTCATCTTCTGAACGGTTATCGCCTGTCCAGATGGCGGTATAACGTTGCAGACCTGCGTAACCCGCTCTGGTTAAAATAAACGGACGTTTGTTGGTTGCTTTTACCATCCCTTCAAAACTGGAACGAGCCATTTGCATTCCGTAAACGTTATGTGCTTGTTTGTTGCTGGCTAAAGCTCCATCGTAATTAAACAAAATATTCGATGGCATTTTTTGCCCCCAAGTGGCAATCTCATTCATATCGTTCCAAATTCCGGAAACGCCTGTGTTTGCAAAAAACTTTACTTTTTCTCGCCACCAGGCTCTGGCATTTTCATTGGTAAAATCGGGGAAGTTGCACCAACCCGGCCAAACCTGACCGGTGTAATTTGTTCCGTCAGGATATTTAATAAAAATGTCTTTCTTTATTCCATCCTCATAGGCATCATAACCTTTTTCTACTTTAATCCCGGGGTCAACAATAACCGTGGTTTTAAAGCCCATATCGTTTAGTTTTTTGTTCATCGCCTCTGGGTTTGCAAAACGCTCTTTATCCCAGGTGAACAATTTGTATTTGTCCATGTAATGAATGTCCAGCGTAATTCCGTCGGCGGGGATTTTTTTCTCACGCAAAGTTTGGGCAATACGCATCACTTCGGTATCCGGATAATAGCTGTAACGATTTTGTTGATAGCCTAAGCTCCAAAGCGGAGGCATTTTCATCCGCCCGGTTAAAGCGGTGTAAGATGAAATAATGTCTTTTAATTGGGTATGGTAAATGAAATAGTAGTTCAGCTCTCCGCCTTGAGCGGCAAAAGAAGAAAAACGATCATTACTCGCCCCAAAATTGAAATCTGTTTGGTAAGTATTGTCTAAAAATATCCCATAGTTTAAGCCGTCATGAATTCCCATGTAAAAAGGGATGGTGCTGTAAATTGGGTCGCGGTTGGTAGCGTAACCAAAAGCATCGGTATTCCAGTTGGTATAGCCTTCGCCACGTCTATCTAAATTTCCTGTTTTTTCTCCTAAGCCAATAAAACGTTCGCCGTTCTGCATGTGTTTATAAGCGGTAACTTCTTCATCTACCCAACTGTTTTGCAAACCTTTTTCATCCTGATTGATGATTTTACCATCTAAAGTATAAAAGGCAACGTTATAAGGTTTTTTACTGATGATAACCTTTAAAGAGTCTGTTGAAACGGTAATGGCTTCATCTGTTTGCGTAATGCGGGTTTTGGTTTGCTGAGGCTGTGCAATTACCGCATAAGAAAAATCTTTTTGTAGTTCCTTTTTATCGAGCCTGACTCTAATGATATTAGAGCCGTAAACGATGATTTCTCCAAACGCATGATCAGTTTTAAAATCAACCTTTTGATCATCAATTTTTGCACTGATTACATTACCTGCCGATAAAACAGGATTGTTTTGTGCCGTTAAAATAAAAGGAGCGAGAAGTATTAAAGAAAGGAAGACGGATTTGATATGCATTTTGAAGTATTATGATTTGGAAAAAATCTCGTTTAAAGCCATTTATAGCTTTAAACGAGATTGCTTATTTAAAATTAGTTTTTAACTAAAGTATATTTATTGTTTGGGATATCTAAGGTTATGGTATAGGTTCCTGCAGTTACCTTGATGTTGTCTCCGGTAAGATTACCTTTTCCATCTCCTCCGAAACTAGTTCCCCAATCATAGTCCTTTCTAAATTTAATTTCGCCGTCGGTTAGAGTTAAAGTCACTTTCCACTTCCCGTCACCATCTTTAACATATTCGTAAGTCATATCGGATTCATCCGCAGTACCACGAAGGGGAGACCAGTCACCTTTTGTTGCACTACCTACCACAGACCAAATCACATCTTTAATTTCAATTGTGTTGTCATTTAAATTAACCGTCAATTGTTTTGCGCCAGCAGATCCAGAACTAATATCTCCACCGGTTGTACTAATTTTTCCGGGGCCGGCATCTCCGTAAGCCACATCCCATTTTTTTAATGGTGTGATTTTAAAGTTGCCACCGTCAAACGGAATGATACCAGTATAAATACCGTTTCCTGTAACCGAAATTAAACTGTCGGCAATTTCTGGTTTCCAGCCTTGGTAATTGCCAGGTACATAAATAAATGCCGTTAAAGGGAAAGGTCTTGCTTTCATACTCACCACATTGCTATAAACTGGCGGAACGTTTGGAGAAACCGTTGATTTTATTCTTAATTCCACATCAGAACTTGAAGTGGTTGGTAAATTTAAGCTCAATAATAAATTGTTAAAATCTAAACCTTTAAATGTTTTACTTGCGGTTTGAGCAGGTAAAATCACTTCTTTTGCAGAAGCGAAATTAGTGCCTTTTACGGCTACTTGTAATACATCGCTCACCGCCGCATCGTAACCAAAATTAGCTTCGGTTAGGTTAAATGTAACTACATCTTTTGTTAACATGCTTTTATCAAGCGTTACATTATTGGTCGACACTGCTAGCGTTCCTGCATCAGCAGTGCTTTTTGCAACGGTTTGTACCTCGTCTTTTTTGCAGGCAACAAATGCCAACATCATAAAGCCCAAAGGCATGAGTTTGTTAAATATCTTTTTCATCATTAAAAAATTAATGGATTAATAACCTGTGTTTTGCGTTAAGTTGCTGTTTGCAATTAAATCTGCAGACGGAATTGGGAACAGATTTCTGTAATCTGGCAAGGCTGTTCCGGCTTTTGTACCGCCTTTAAATGGCCATAAATAATTTGCGGAAGTAAATTTACCGTAACGCACTAAATCTGTTCTTCTGAAACCTTCCCAATACAACTCTCTTGCTCTTTCGTTTAAGTAGAAGTCGATGGTTAAATCAGCGGTTCCAACGTTGCCAGTGGTGTTTCCATAAGCTCTTTGTCTTAACAAGTTTACATAAGTTAATGCGGTATTTACATTGCCTCCGGTTCCACCTCTGGCTACTGCTTCTCCGTAAATTAGGTACTGTTCTGCCAAACGGAATAAAGGAAAATCCAAAGAACTAAATGTGCCGTTTACAGATGGAGGTGTTACACCCGTTGAGGTTACGTTTTTGAACTTAGTTACACGTAAACCATCAGTAAAAACTGCAATATCATCTACGTTAGCTTTTGAACCGAAGAAAATCCCTCTTTTGTCTTGCGTACCATTTGGATCTGGGAAAAGTGCTGGCAAATTCTGGCGAGTCCTGTTACCGCCCCAGCCACCACTTGGCACTCCATAAGCGGCAGGATTCATATCTCCGTTAATTGCAGCATTAACCAAGAATGTTGTGCCGCCATAATTAGTGGTTTTCTCCCCATCATAATTGATAGTCAAGATGGTTTCGTTGTTATTTTTATCGTTATCTGCTAAAAACAAATCTTTGTAATTGGTTTTTAAACCATAACCTGCATTAATTACCTTACTGGCGTAAGTAATTGCTTCAGTGTTTTTTGCTGTTCCGGTATAAACCTGAGCATTAATGTACAATCTTGCTAATAAAGCCCAATCCGCACCCTTATCTGCTCTGCCATATTCGTTTGTTCTTGCATCTTTTAAATCGGGTTCAATGGCTTTAAGTTCTGATTCTACATAATCAAACAATTTTGCTCTTGTAATTTGTTTTGGAGCAATTTTACCGATATTATCATCCTCAGTAACAAAGGGAGGGTTTCCAAAACCATCCATTAAAACCCAATATTGGTAAGCTCTTAAAAACCTTGCTTCTGCTCTATAAGTTTTCACGTTGTCGGCATCTGCACCTGTGATTCCTCTGCTTGCTAATTTTGCCGGAGTACTCTCTCTTAAAAACTCATTACAAATAGTAATTTGCAATAAACTTCTGGAGTATAAACCTCTTAAAAACTGGTTGTCTGCAGTCCATAATGATTGGTCCAAATCTGGGATACCTGTATCATTCCAGGCGCAAACCGCCTCATCTGTGGTGAGTTCTTGCGAACTCCAGAACAAGCGAAGAAAATCAGCAAAACCGGGATTTAAACCGCCAATATCACTATTGGGAGCGTCTCCGCCGCCTGGACTAGTTAATGCGAATGTTGCATATAATTTTACCATCTGACTTTTATAACCATCTGGCGTTGCGTAAGCATTCTCCGCAACTACATCATTTGTTGGAAAGGTGTTTAAATCCTCTTTTTTACATGCATTTAAAGCTAAGGCAACAAATGCCAGGGCTACAATGCCTTTATAGGATGATTTCATGTTTTTATTTTTTAAAAATTTCATATCTGCTAGCTGTTAAAACCCTAAGTTTAAACCTAAAGTGAAAGTGCGTGGTCTTGGATAAAGATTGTAATCTATACCAGTTGTACTTTCGGGATCTAAACCTTTATAATCAGAAACTGTAAATACATTTTGGCAGTTTGCACTCACTCTTAAATGAGCTGTGTTTTTGATCACCTTTCCAAAATCATAAGTTATACCTGCGTTGTCCATTTTCAAGAACGAAGCGTTTTTGATATAGTAATCACTTAAGTACTGGTTGTTTTGGAAATTGGTGTTAAAGAAATCAACACTTGCATTGTTAATTACCCCAGCCGGACTTAAGATATTGGAACGTACTCCTAAATTTGATGAAACGTTATCATAAATGTAATTGCCAATATTTGCTCTTAATGAGGTGCTTACTGTCCATTTGTTAATGCTGTAAGCGGTGTTGAATCCTAAAGTAAAGATGGGATCTGGAGATTTGTAGAAATATTGATCATTAGTGTTTACTACGCCATCTTTATTTAAATCAGCATATAATCCTTCTATTGGTTTACCTTGCTCGTTATAAACTTGTTTGTAAACAAAGAATGATCCCGGAATTTGGTTAACCGCATTGTATTTTAAAGTAACTCCGGTGCCTCCGGTGATGTCTCCGGCACTAATTTTTGAACCTGGATCTGGGTTTAAGGTTAAATTGGTTATTTTTCTTTTGTTGATGGCAAAGTTTAAACCTAAATCCCAATTCTGTTTCTCTTTGGCAATGGCTTTAAAGTTAATGTTGGCTTCAATACCCTTAACATCCATATTACCTACGTTGGTAATTAATTCATTATTAAAGTTGGTACCTACCGGGATGTTCACCTTACTTAACAAATCTTTAGTTTTTTTATAGTAAGCATCTACACTACCGTATAACCTTCCTTTTAAGAAACCGTAATCTATACCAGCGTTGTAAGTTGATGTAGTTTCCCATTTTAAATCAGGGTCATAAGCGGCAGGGCTGTAGTAATCGTAATACGTTCCACCTACATTGTATTGACCTGTATTACTGTTTGCGTAGTATTTGGAAAGATAATTTGTATAACCTATATCAGCGCCATCTTTGTTTCCGGTTTGTCCGTAACTTAACCTTAGTTTTAAATCAGATAAGGTTTTGCTATCCCTTAAAAAGCTTTCGCCTATAGCTCTCCAGGTTAAGCCTACTGAGGGGAAATATCCCCAACGACCCGCTGGATTAAATCTTGAGGAACCATCAGCCCTCATTGTACCAGAAAGGATGTATTTATCGGCCAAAGTATAAACCAATCTTCCGTAGTACGATAATAGTTTGTCCCTATCCGTTGAGTATGGAAATTTTGGTTGGTTTAAAACGTCGCCGTTTCCTTTATAAGAAGTAAAGAAATCTGTAGTTTTTGAATTGCTGTAGTAACCATAACCTGCCGTAGCGTTGATGTTGCTATTGATAGATTTAATATCGTGGTTGTAGTTCAGATAAAATTCGGAGAATTTGTTGTTCTCTGTACTTTTTGATTGCGATGTAGAACCTTGGGTTCCTATCGCCTGTGCGGCAAAGGTTGGAATAAAAATGTTTCCGGTACCTTTTGAAACATCGTAACCTAAGTTAAGATTGGCATGTAATTCTGGCAAAAAGTGAAAAGAGTAATCAAAGGAAACGTTCCCGAAACTTCTGTTTGCTTTTCCTTCATTGTTTTTTAACTCAATTAAACCTACCGGATTGCGTGGAGCGTTTGGATTAACCAAGCCTTGGCTGGTTAGCCATTCGAAGTAGTTTCCGTAAGCGTTTGGTGTATTTACAGGTTGTGTTGGGTCAAACTGAACCGCTGCTTTAATTGCATCTGCATTTGCAAAGTTTGAATTGGTTAATGCGCCTTTTAAGTTTAAATCAACTTTTAAATGGTTGTCAAAAAACTTTGGCGAAAGGCCAATAGAAGCTGTACCTCTATCAAATTTATCTGTTAACAACAAACCTTGCTGAGATAAATAGCCGGCAGAAATGCGGTAAGGAAGGTTTTTTCGTGTTCCAGAGATGCTTACATTATCATCCGTAGTGATGGCATTTCTGTAAATCTCTTTTTGCCAGTCCGTATTGGCATTG
Source organism: uncultured Pedobacter sp. (assembly GCF_946480185.1). The sequence goes on from NZ_CAMLIG010000008.1 coordinate 37,484, forward strand.
CCCAGCAAATTGGTGAACAGCAGGTCATTGTTGTTATTGTCTTTTCCGTATGTAGCGGTAGGGTTAGCATTTACATAATCTCTAATTTGAGCTGCTGATAATACATCAACCGTATTGTTTACCGTGGCTACAGAGTTATTGCTGCTGATGTTTACCGTTGGTTTTCCGGAAGTTCCTTTTTTAGTAGTAATTAAAATTACCCCGTTGGAGGCTCTTGAACCATAGATAGCTGTTGCATTGGCATCTTTTAACACGGTAAAAGTTTCAATATCATTTGGATTGATTAACGATAACGGACTTGGTGCATTATCAATAGTGTTTCCGCTAAACGGAACTCCATCTACTACAATCAAGGGGTCGTTACTTGCGTTTAAAGATGCGCCACCTCTAATACGTATCGTACTTGCGCCTCCCGGTTGACCGCTGTTCTGCGTAATTGATACACCGGCTATTTTGCCCTGTATCAGTTCTGCTGGTGTAGAGATGGTTCCTTTTCTAAAATCTTTTGCGCTAACTGTAGCAACCGATCCGGTTAAATTTTTACGTTCGGCTGTACCGTAACCAATTACTACCAGTTCATTTAATAAGGTTGAACTTGGTTTTAATTTGAAGTTTAAAACAGTGTTACCATTAACGGTTACAGTCTGAGTCATTTTTTCGTAACCTACAAAATTTGCAGCAACAGTTACTGTTCCGCTAACATTGTTTAAGCGGTAGTTTCCGTTCCCGTCTGTTGACGTTGCAGTGTTATTATTTAGTGCGGTTACGGCCGCACCCGGTAATGGGAGATTGTTTTCATCAAGCACTTTTCCGCTGATAGATCCTCCTTGTCCATGCGCATTTATTGCTAATAAAAACATCAGCAAAAAAAGACCATGTTTAAGCATGTAACTTCTTTTCATTTTAGTGATTTTTGGTGGTTATAACTGTTGGTAAAATTTTTATTATTCTACACGTAGCCAATGTACAACTGGAATTTACAAATAAAAATTTTTTAACATTTTATTTTTTTAGGTGCTAATTTGCCGAAATTGACTAAGGTTTTTTAGCGTGTAGTTTTGTATTATTTTATTCGTAATAAATTGATTATAAGTTTTTTAAACATAAAATTTTCATTGCTTAGTGTTTTATTTACACTTATGTTTTTTGGAGCGAAAAAAGGGAACGTTCCCTAAATTATTTCTTGTTTTTTCGGGAACGTTCCCAAAAACAAGTCGAAATTCTGCGTAAATCACACTAAGTCTTAAAATTTTTTGTTTTTTTTTAGGGCAAAAAGCCAGCGATTTTAAGCCCTTTTTGTGGAGTTTCTGTGGATGATTTTTGAGGTTAAAACCACCGAATTTTTTGATAGTAAATCCTTCGAATTTTCCAGTAAAATATTGAATAGCATTTTTGCGGCCAAGTTTCCAATTTCTATAGCCGGTTGGGTTATAGTTGTTAATGAAGGGTTTAGCAAAGGCGCAATCTCCAAGCTCGAAAAACTGATCACTTTTAAATCACTTGGGATATTGATGTTTAAATCGTAACAGGCGTAATAAGTAGCAAAGGCTAAACGTTCTACAGAAGCAAAAACCCCATCTAAATTCAGTTTAGTTAGCGCAGTTTTAATAATTGGGTCGTTTTCCTCATAACTGTTGGAACAATCAACCACCAGTTTTTCATCGTATTTAATGTTGTGTTTCTCCAAAGCGTCAATATATCCACGTTCACGAGTTTTACCAATAGATAAATCGTTTTTCACCACCAAATAGCCAATGCGTTTGCAACCTTGCTCAATCAAATGTTCGGTGGCTATAAAACTGCTCTGGTAGTCATCTGTGATAATTTTTGGTGTATCAATATCATCATAAACACGGTCAAATTGTACCATCGGTAATCTAAACGGACCAAAATTATGCAGATAGCTGTGGTTTTGTGCCTCTCCGGAAACGGAAATAATGATGCCTTCCGCTCGCCCGTTATGAAGATGTTTAATTACGTCGACCTCTTTTTCAAAATCATCATCGGTTGCATAAATCAAAATGTTATAGCCATGGGCCTTTGTAACTTGCTCAATACCATGAATAGCTTGCGAAAAATAGTTGTTCGCCAATTCGGGGACAATAACGGCAATGGTTTTACTTTTTTGGTCGCGTAAACTGCTGGCGTAATGGTTGGGCTGATAATTTAATTCTTTGGCTTTTGTTAAAATTAGGTCTTTGGTAACCTGTTTAATTCCGCTGTTGTTTCTAAACGCTCTTGAAATGGTAGAGGTAGAAAGGTTTAGCGCTTCCGCCAACTGTTTAATATTTATACCGGCCATTTTCTAATAATTAGTTATCTACGGCAAATATAAAGCATAAAAAAGCTGAACCGGAAGCGCTTTGTCTAAAATAATTGTTGGTTTTCTTTTTATTCGGGTGGTATTCTTCTATAAAAACCCTTTCTATTACACCAAAAACGCGATAACATCCTTGTTTTATTTAACCTGATAAAAACTAAATCTGAAAAATTTAGTACTATGTATTGCATAATACCAAATAATACATATATCTTTGTAATATGTTAGCAGACAATACGCAAACCCAAATGAGAAAAGGTATTCTCGAATACTGTATTCTTTCCATTATATCACGAGGGGAAATCTATGCCTCGGATATTATTGAAGAACTAAAAGAGGCTAGGTTACTAATTGTTGAAGGAACATTATATCCGCTCCTCACCAGATTAAAAAATAACGGACTGCTAGTATATAATTGGCAGGAGTCCACATCTGGGCCACCCCGAAAATATTATGAACTTTCTGAAAGCGGAAGGGAAGTGCTTTTGCAACTTGACCAAACCTGGCAGGATTTAGCTTATGCAGTACAAAACAGCATTGCCAGAAGAGATTTATCAAACCCTAAAAAAGATACTAATCATGAATAAAACCATTATTATAAATATATCCGGCGTTATTTTTCATATAGAAGAGGATGCTTATGAGCTTTTAAGGAGCTATATGGATGATATAAAAAGACATTTTGGGACTTATAAAGACAGTTTTGAAATAGTCAGCGATATTGAAAGTAGAATCGCAGAAATGCTGTCAGAACTTTTACTGTCAGAAAATAAACAGGTAATCGTTATTGCCGATGTAAGTAGCGTAACACAGCGAATGGGCAAACCTGCTGATTTTGAAACAGGGGAAGACGAAGATTTTGAATTTGCATCAGAAGCTAAAAGTAAATTACAGAAAAAGTTATTTAGGGATACAGAAGACCGATTTGTGGGCGGTGTTTGCTCGGGCATAGCGCATTATTTAGATATCGAAGCAAAATGGGTGCGTATTGCTTTTTTATTGATGTTTGTTTTTTATGGCTTCGGGATTTTAATTTACGTATTGCTTTGGATTGTGATGCCAAAAGCAAATACAAGAGCCGAAAAAATGGAGATGAAGGGAGAAAAAATTAACCTGCAATCTTTTCAAAAAAACATTGAGGAAGAGCTGAATGCAGTAAAGTCTAACCTCAAGAATGTAAAAGATAATGTGCCCGCTTTTGATAAAATTGCTCCTTTTATTAGAGACGTGGTAGATGGACTATTGTCTTTTTTAAGTACAACGGGAAAGGCGCTAGTTAAGCTATTCGGTGGGTTTATCATTGTAATTTTAGGTATTTTCCTTACTGTAGCATTTGTTTTTTTAATGGTGTTTTTAGGTTATGCAGGTAGTGCAGATATTGCAAGCATATTCCCCTTAAATATCATTAATGAACCATTAAGGCCCATCATATTCATTTGTACATTTTTGGCAGCTGTAATACCGTTAATAGCATTGATTTTTATTTTATTACGTTTGGTTTTTAATAATCGATCTATACCTAAAAACATAAACCTTAGCCTTGCTTGTATATGGATATTGGCAGTGGCAACCGGAATTTTCTTTGTCGCAAAAATTTCAACAGACTTTAAACAAGAAGCTAGCTATAGCGAAACTGTTAATCTAAAAGCTAATCCTAAGAATACCTACATACTGCGTTTAGGAGATGAGCGTACCGTAGAGGAAAATGTTTATGGAGACAGTTTGGGAACTCATACCATAACGGTTACCGGCAGTGATAGAGATTTTGACACACCAAACAATTTAAATTTTGAGCTTAAAGTAGCTGATGGAGATTCGCCTATTCTTTCAAAAACTTATGTGGCCAGTGGCGGTAATTTTGATAGAGCTTTAAAAAATGCGCACAAAATTGAATATTACTATCATCAAAAAGATTCGGTACTCACTTTTGATTCTCATTTTGGTTTAAAAGATGCCAGTTTATGGAGAGATCAGAAAGTGGAGATTAAGCTAAAAGTGCCCGTTAATAGTGTTCTAATGGTAGAGAAACGGATGGCAAGACAGTTGTTTTGGTGGCAACTGGATAATTGTATTGATGATGATACCAATGATGAAACCTTAATTCGCGTAAAAGTTACTAAAAACGGTTTCGTGTGCGATAAAACGCCAAAGGCAATTGAAAGACAAAAGAAATATAATGAGGAACATGATATTTCTGATTCGGTGAGTAATACTGTTTTGTTTTAATCAGTTCTCTTCACTAACAAAAAAAGCAAGTCGGTTAAGACTTGCTTTTTTTTGTGGTTAAGCAGTTTTTGAGATGATGCCAAAGATATTGTTAATACCTACCCAATTGCATCACTTTTGCAAAGGCAGCTACAAAATCTTTGACGAATTTTTCTTTTGCATCTGAGCAGGCATAAACTTCTGCTATTGCTCTTAACTCCGAGTTCGATCCAAAAATCAAATCTACTCTGCTACCTGTCCATTGTTTAGCACCCGATTTACGGTTTACGCCTTCAAATATATTTTGCGAATTAGACGTTGCCTTCCAGGTGGTTTCCATGTTTAACAGATTCACAAAAAAGTCATTGCTTAAGGCGCCTTCGTTATGAGTAAAAACACCATTTTTTGAACCATCAAAATTAATGTTGATTACACGTAAGCCAGCAATTAATACCGCCATTTCTGGTACGCTAAGCGTCATCAACTGCGATTTATCAATCAACATTTCTTCCGCAGAAGCTCGGTGTTTACTATTGTAGTAGTTCCTAAACCCATCGGCCATAGGTTCTAATACTGCAAATGAAACTACATCGGTTTGTTCGTCAGAAGCATCTGTTCTGCCCGGCGTAAAAGGTACAGTAACTTGATATCCACCTTTTTCAGCAGCTTTTTCAACGCCTGCACAACCCGCAAGTACAATTAAATCAGCCATAGAAACCTGTTTTCCTTGAGATTCAAAACCTGCTTTTATATCTTCCAGCTTTGCCAACACCTTTGCCAGATTTTGCGGATTGTTGACTTCCCAATCTTTTTGTGGGGCTAAACGTAATCTTCCGCCGTTTGTTCCGCCACGTTTGTCGGAATTTCTGAAAGTTGATGCAGAAGCCCAAGCCGTTGCAACCATTTCTGAAACCGATAAGCCTGAATATAAAATTGCTTTCTTAAGATTAGAGACATCATCAGCGCTAAGTGTATTTTGTGGAGCAGCCGGAACCGGATCTTGCCAAATCAATTCCTCTTTCGGCACTTCTGGACCTAAATAACGTTCAACCGGCCCCATATCTCTATGGGTTAATTTAAACCATGCTCTTGAGAAAGCTTTGGCAAACACTTCAGGATTCTCGTAAAAATGTCTGGATATTTTCTCGTAAGCCGGATCAAAACGTAGCGCTAAATCTGTAGTTAACATAAATGGCGCATGTTTGATGTTAGGATCATGCGCATCAGGAACCGTTCCTTCTCCACCACCATTTACGGGTTTCCATTGGTGTGCACCAGCGGGACTTTTAGTCAATTCCCATTCGTATTCAAAAAGATTAGTGAAATAATCGTGACTCCATTTTGCAGGAGTAGATGTCCAAGCGCCTTCTAATCCGCTGGTAATCGTATAGCCTGCGTTTCCGGTGCCAAAAGAGTTTTTCCACCCTAATCCTTGGTCTTCAATTGCTGCACCGGCAGGTTCTTTTCCAATATATTTTGACGGGTCGCCCGCACCATGTGTTTTTCCGAAAGTATGTCCACCAGCAATTAAGGCAACCGTTTCTTCATCATTCATCGCCATACGGCCAAAAGTCTCTCTGATATCTCTTGCAGATTTCACAGGATCTGGTTCGCCGTTCGGTCCTTCGGGGTTTACATAAATTAAACCCATTTGTACCGCGGCTAAAGGGTTTTCCAACTCTCTATCTCCGGTGTAACGCTCATCTCCTAACCATTCTTTTTCTGATCCCCAATAAACATCTTGCTCCGGTTCCCAAATATCTTCTCTGCCACCTCCGTAACCAAATGTTGGTAATCCCATGGATTCTAAAGCGCAGTTTCCGGCTAATACCATTAAATCTGCCCAAGAAATTTTACGTCCGTATTTTTGTTTGATAGGCCAAAGTAAAAGCCTTGCTTTATCTAAATTTGCGTTATCTGGCCAGCTGTTCAATGGCGCAAAACGTTGAGAGCCAGAACTTGCGCCCCCTCTTCCATCGCTAATGCGGTATGTACCAGCGCTATGCCAAGCCATCCGGACTAAAAACGGTCCGTAATGCCCGTAATCAGCAGGCCACCAATCTTGCGAGGTCGTCATTAAATCAAATAAATCCTGCTTCACCTCTTTTAAATCCAAACTGTTAAATGCGTCTTTATAATTGAAATCGGCATCCATTGGGTTTGATAGTTCTGAGTTTTGGCGCAGAATATTTATTTTCAACTGGTTAGGCCACCATTCTCGGTTGGTAGTTCCGCCGCCTGCTGCCCGATGCAGTGCGCCACTGCTAAACGGACATTTTCCATTTTCGCTGTTCATGTCGCCAACTTTTGCATCATGTGCACCGTTAGCGTGGTTGTTACTTTTACCTTCCATTTTTTAGATTTTTAATTTAATCCAATATAAGATATTTGTGGCTGATGAGTGATTTTTTTATTTGATAGAGTGATAGTTAAAAACTATACTTTTTTATTTACAAATAAGATAAGTCGTTTTTAGGATTGTTCTGTAGCTAAAATTCAGATAAAAAAATTAGAGCATAAAAAAAGCAAGTCGGTTAAGACTTGCTTTAAATTGTGTTATTCAAAAAGCTTCTGGTTATTACAAATTGGAAGCCTTTAAAACTATTTACTCAAATACATTGACTTTTCTTTAGACAATTGTATAAAATAAGGGTCTTCTAAATCTTTAATGAAACGGATGGCTTCACCAGTTGATTTCATCTCTGGACCTAATTCTTTCTGAATTTCGGGGAATTTATTGTAAGAGAAAACAGGTTCTTTTATGGCATAACCTTCCAGCTTTCTTACAATGTTGAAATCCTTCAATTTCTTAGTGCCTAACATTACTTTTGTTGCTATATTGATGTAAGCAACTCCGTAAGCTTTCGCGATGAACGGAACCGTACGTGATGCTCTTGGATTGGCTTCAATTACGTAAACCTCTTCATTCTTAATCGCAAACTGCATATTCATCAATCCGCGGATGTTTAAAGCTTTTGCAATTTTAGCGGTATAATCCTCCATTTTTTTGATGACCGCATCAGATAAACTGAATGTTGGCAATACTGCACTTGAATCTCCCGAGTGAATTCCGGCAGGCTCAATGTGTTCCATCAAACCAATAATATGTACGTCATCACCATCAAAAATACAGTCAGATTCTGCTTCTTCTGCCCGGTCTAAGAAATGGTCAATTAATACACGGTTTCCTGGCAAATCTCCCAAAAGTTTTACTACTGCAGTTTCTAAGTCTTCATCGTTAATTACGATGCTCATTCCTTGTCCGCCCAAAACATAAGACGGACGAACTAATACCGGATAACCCACTTCATTTGCTACTACAATAGCTTCTTCAGCACTTTCTGCAACACCGTATTTTGGATAAGGAATGTCCAATTCTTTCAATAAATCAGAAAAGCTACCTCGGTCTTCAGCAATGTCCATATTCTCGAAAGTAGTCCCGATAATTTTGATGCCTTTTTCGTGAAGTTTTTCAGCCATTTTTAAAGCGGTTTGCCCGCCCAACTGCACAATCACGCCTTCTGGCTGTTCTAAATCGATGATTTCACGCACATGCTCCCAAAAAACTGGCTCAAAATATAATTTATCTGCCATGTTGAAGTCAGTAGAAACCGTTTCTGGGTTACAGTTGACCATGATAGATTCGTAACCTTCCTCGTGTGCAGCAATTAAGCCGTGTACACAAGAATAATCAAACTCAATTCCTTGCCCAATTCTGTTTGGGCCTGAGCCTAAAACAATGACTTTCTTTTTATCTGAAGGTTTCGATTCGTTTTCGCCTTCGTAAGTAGAGTAGAAATATGGTGTTTGTGCCGGAAATTCCGCTGCACAAGTATCTACCATTTTATAAACTCGTTTAATGCCTAATTCTTTTCTTCTGTCGTAAACATCGTCCTCGGTCACATTGCCTAAAATCCAGGCAATTTGTACATCAGAGAAACCTTTTTGTTTAATGGTGTAAAAGAAATCTTTAGGGATATTGTTTAAAGAATAGCGTTTTAACTCTTGCTCTAAAACCGCTAAATCTTGAATCTCATTTAAAAACCACTTGTCAATTTTAGTTACTTTACGGATTGATTCCAATGGAACGCCCATTCTCATCGCATCTTTGATAGCAAAAAGTCGGTCCCAACTTGGGTGCTCCAACTTGTGCATAATATCTGCGATGTTGCGGTTTTCCTTTCCATCTGAACCTAAACCTGCTCTGCCAATTTCTAAAGACTGACAAGCTTTTTGTAAAGCTTCGATGAACGAACGGCCAATTCCCATTACCTCGCCTACAGATTTCATCTGTAAACCCAATTCTTTGTTGGCGCCTTTAAATTTATCGAAATTCCAACGAGGGATTTTTACGATTACGTAATCTAAAGTAGGTTCAAAATATGCTGATGTTGTTTTTGTAATTTGATTTTCTAACTCGTCCAAGTTGTAACCGATAGCCAATTTAGCCGCGATTTTTGCAATTGGATAGCCTGTTGCTTTTGACGCTAAGGCAGATGAACGAGAAACACGTGGGTTAATTTCGATAGCGATGATGCTTTCATCTTCCGGATTTACGGAGAACTGAACGTTACATCCTCCGGCAAAGTTACCGATGGCCCTCATCATTTTGATAGCCTGGTTACGCATATCTTGGTAACAACGGTCAGACAAAGTCATTGCCGGAGCTACTGTGATTGAATCTCCAGTATGGATACCCATTGGGTCAAAGTTCTCGATAGAACAGATGATAATTACGTTGTCTTTATTATCACGCAATAATTCCAACTCGTATTCTTTCCAACCGATAACCGCTTGTTCTACCAAAACCTCGTGAGTTGGTGATGCGGTTAAACCGTGAGAAAGTGCAGCATCAAAATCTTCTTTTTTATGTACAAAACCACCTCCGTAACCACCCAATGTATAAGATGGACGAATTACCAATGGAAAACCGATATCCTGAGCTGCTTCTTTACCCTCTAAAAATGAGTTGGCAATTTTTGATTTTGCAACGCCAATACCTATATCAACCATCAATTGACGGAAAGCCTCGCGGTTTTCTGTTTTCTCAATTGCGGCAGTATCCACGCCAATGATTTTTACACCGTATTTTTCCCAAAGTCCACGTTCTTCTGCTTCTATTGCTAAATTTAAAGCAGTTTGTCCGCCCATGGTTGGCAATACTGCATCAATTTGGCGTTCCTGCAAAATTTCTTCTAGCGAAGCAACGGTTAAAGGTTTTAAATAAACGTGATCTGCAATTACCTCATCTGTCATGATGGTTGCAGGGTTGGAATTGATAATGGAAACTTCGATTCCTTCATCTTTTAAAGATAAAGAAGCCTGAGAACCGGCGTAATCAAATTCACAAGCCTGACCAATGATAATAGGTCCTGAACCGATGATTAAAACTGACTTAATGGAGTTATCTTTTGGCATGGCGTAATTTTAAGGGGATTTTACGCTTTGTAATAAAACAAAAATCCCGACCTGTTTGTCGGGATGCAAAGATAGGGATTGTAAACTTTTTTTTGGTATAAAAGTTAGAATTTATTGGATAATATTTTTAATAATTAAAAAGTCCCATAAGGTTTCTGATAAGGAGAAACGGTTTTCGGAGGCCCAGAAAGCTTAAAGAAAATAGGTATTGTATAACTTACTCTCTTGGCCACGCCACGCTGAACGCCAGGATTCCATTTTGGCGAAAGTTTAATTACTCTTAAAGCTTCTTCATCGCAACCACCGCCTATACCTCTTATCACTTTAGCTTCGGTTAAAGAACCATCTTTTTCTATCACAAACTGAAGATACACACGGCCTTGTGTATTGTTATCTCGGGCATCAGGAGGATAATGTAAATTTCGAGATAAAAATCTACCGAAGGCTTCAACTCCTCCTTTAAATGTTGGCAACGTTTCAAACTTGTCATATTCAATTACATTTCCATCATCCATAGTATTTGTACCTTTAATAAATTTCCCGTTTTCATAAATTTCGTTGTGAGTGGATTTTTCTTCTGGAATGTATTCTTTCCATTCTCCATCCTTTAATCCATTTATAAAACTTCCAGCAAATACTATTTTTGAACCGGATGTAATTTCAACTTTTCCAGTTCCGTTATCATCAAGAAAAAGCTTTCCTGTACTATCGGCATATTGTAGGGTTTTATAGGAGGCATTTTCTATGGGTTTTGGCAGATAAAGTCTCTGTTCCTGTATTTTTCCGTTTTCATAAAAGTAATAAGCGTCTCCCACAGCTTTGTTTTTACTATAATGCTCAAACTTCTTACGTTTTCCGTTTTCATAAAATTCGGTAACGGGTCCCTCTAAAACCAAATAGGGCGAAAATTTACTTACTGTGCCCAACCGCTTTTTTGAGCCATCAGGATAAAACTCTTTCAAAATGTAATTTACAGAGCCAGAATCGGGTTCTTGAATTATTCTGATTAAATCTGAGTTGTCTTTATTGGCAACCGTTTTTCCTTCTTTATCTAAATAATATACATTCTGTTTTTTCTGTGCAAAAGCAAATACGGTTAAAAGAAGAAGATTAAGAGTTATAAGTTTTTTCATAGTCTAGGTTTAATAATCAATTATAAGAATTGTTTTGGAATAATCTTTGCCTAACTGCTTGAAAAAAGCAATCATGAAAAAGAATTTTATAGGAATATTATCCTTAGCCATCATCCTAAGCAGTTGTGCTACTTTACAATCAATTGTTAAATCCACTTTCCCCTATACGGCAACTTTAATTGTTCCGGCTAACCAAAAAACAGGGAGCAATTACTCGGCAACAAGCTCTGCAAGTAGTTTTGATCAGATTTTTACGGGCAGTAGTTCCAACACCAGTGGAATAAGCCAGGTTAGAATCAGCTCTGCTAAAATAGAGTCAGTGAATCCGGCAGGCCAAAACCTTGGTGCTTTTAAATCCATAAAAGTGTATCTTTTAAATGGCAGTAATGAGGTTATGGTAGCTTCACGAAATGATATTGCAAGTACCGTTGGGAATAGCCTGGTTTTGGATATTGATAACAGTAAATTTTTAGATGACTATTTGAAAAGCGGAACGGTTAGAATTCGTGTGGATTACGTTTTGCAGAATAGTTTCCCCGTTGACCTTAGCTTAAAAGCTAGCTTAGGTTTTAATACAAGCCCTGCATCTACCAACTAACAGAACAGCTTTGTAATAAATTAAAATCTTATCCTTATTTGTATGGGATAAGATTTTTTTTGTTTTAGTGCTATCCCAAACCTGCTATATTTGTACCTATATCTTTCAGTATTATCCGATTAAACGGTGAAATGCGAAAACATCAATGAATAAAAAATTGATTAAAATAGCCGTTGTTGGGCCAGAATCTTCGGGAAAATCAACGTTGTCCGCTGAGTTAGCACAACATTATCAAACAGTTTGGGTGCCCGAGTACTCCCGTTTTTATTGCGAAGAATTAGTTGGAGACTGCACTTTACAAGATGAATTGAACATGTTTTACGGTCAAATTGCTTTAGAAAAGGCTGTGGAAAGTATTGCTAAAAGCAATATGATAATATGCGATACTACTTTTTTAACCGTAAAAATCTGGAGCGATGAAATGTTTAAGCAAACACCTCGGCCGGTTTTAGATAAGCTAAAAACACATCTGTACGATTTCTATATCCTATTAAAAAACGACTTGCCTTGGCAGGATGATCCGCTACGTAATTTTAAAGGAAGAGGAGATTATTTTATGGATATTTGGCGCAAAGAACTAAATGCTTTAAATGCTTGTTATACAGAAGTTGGCGGTTTAACGGACCGAACGAAAAATGCAATTGAGGCCATAAATCATTTTTTAAATTCCATATAAGTCATTCTAATATCCTTATAAAAAATATGAAAGTTAACCAATCCATTTGTGCCATGCTTGTTTCGCTTTTTGTGGTGGCTTGTAGCCCAAAAGTGAACAACCAAACCGCGGAAAAGGCAAATATCCCAATCCCTAAAGACAGTAGCGTAATTATTGGCACATTGCCAAACGGACTTACTTACTACATCCGTAAAAACGTTGAACCTAAGAACCGGGCCGAGCTTTATTTGGTAAACAAAGTGGGTTCTATTTTAGAAAATGATGACCAACAAGGTTTGGCGCATTTTACAGAACACATGGCTTTTAACGGAACGCGTGATTTCCCTAAAAATGAATTGGTAAGCTATCTGCAAAAAGCTGGGGTGCGTTTCGGTGCAGATTTGAATGCTTATACCGGTTTTAACCAAACGGTTTATCAGTTGCCTTTACCAACCGATAGCACTGCTGTTTTTGAGAAAGGCTTCGATATTTTGGCAAACTGGGCGGGTTATGTAAGTTTTGATGATAAAGAAATAGACCAAGAACGTGGCGTAATTGTAGAAGAAGACCGCCAGAGGGGAAAAAATGCGCAGGAACGGATGAGCAAGCAATTGTTGCCTGTTTTGTTGGCAAACTCTAGGTATGCCGAAAGATTGCCTATCGGTAAACTGGATATCATCAATAATTTTCAATACCCGCTGATCAAACAGTTTTACCATGATTGGTACCGTCCGGATTTACAGGCGGTAATTGCTGTTGGGGATTTTGATGTTGCCAAAGTTGAACAGCTGATAAAAGATAATTTCTCTGATTTAAGCAATCCGGATAAGGAAAGAAAAAGAGAGCACTTTGGCGTTCCCAATAATGTGGAGCCATTAGTTAAAATAGTAACCGATCCGGAATATCCGTACAACGTTGCTAGTATTACCTATAAACATCCCGAAGTAATTGAAAACAACGAGGCAACTTTAAAAACCAAGATTTTAACCAACTTAATCAACACCATGTTGAGCAATCGCTTGACGGAGATTGTACAAAAAGGAAATGCACCTTTCGTTTTTGCACAGAGCAATTACGGCTCTTTCCAAGGCGGATTGGTTGATTTAGATGCTTTTAACAGCGTGGCGGTTTCTAAAGATGCTAAAGGATTAGAAGCTGCGGTTAAAGCGGTAATTGCCGAAAATGTGAGAATGAAAAAATTCGGTTTTACCGCAACCGAGTTGGAAAGAGCTAAAATAAATATGCAAACAGCCGTTGACAAGCAGTTTAAAGAAAAAGACAAAACCAAATCAGCGGCGTTTGTACAAAAGTATGTGGATGCCTTTTTAAAAGGCCAGGCTATTCCAAGTATTGATTATATCCATGATTTTTACACCAAAAATCTGAGTACGATCTCTGTGGACGAAATCAATAAACTGGCTTCAACTTTTGTTACGGATGAAAACATGATTGCCATTATTCAAGCGCCGGAGAAAGAAAAAGCAAATTTACCTAGCGAGGCTACTTATTTATCGTGGATTAAAACCGCTGGCGAGGGCGTAACTGCTTATGTTGACAATACCGTTGATCAGCCGTTAATGGCGAGCAAACCAAAGGCCGGAACAATTGTGAGCGAGAAAAAGGTTGATGAAATTGGCGTTACAGAACTGATGCTTTCCAATGGGATAAAAGTAATTTTAAAACCTACCGATTTTAAAAACGACCAAATTTTATTTAGTGCAACCAGTAAAGGAGGAACTTCTTTAGCCTCTGATGCAGATTTTCGCTCAGCAGAAATGGCAGACCAATTAGTAGGCGAATCTGGAATTGCAACCTTTGACGAAAGCCAGTTGGGCAAACTTTTAACCGGAAAAGTGGTAAGTGTTACTCCGTACATTGGAACCTATAGCGAAGGAATCAGCGGTTCTGCAAGTCCCAAAGATTTAGAAACTGCTTTGCAATTAACTTATCTTTACTTTACCGCACCTCGTAAAGACACTAACGTGTTAAAAACAGAGTTGGAGACTATGCAAACCGTTTTAAGCAACCGTTCAACACAACCAACGGCGGTTTTTCAGGATACTGCTTCCGCCGTTTTAAACAGTTATAAAAAGCGGGCGCAACAGATTACCATTCCAGAACTTGGCCAAATTAATTTGGATAAAGCTATTGCCTTTTATAAAGAGCGTTTTGCGAATGCAGCCGATTTCACCTTCACTTTTGTAGGCAATTTTAAGCTTGATGAAATTAAACCTTTGCTTGCAACTTATTTAGGCAGTTTGCCTGCAAACGGAAACAAAGAGACTTTTAAAGATTTAGGTTTGGAGCCTCTTTCAGGCGATATCACCAAAAAAGTTTACAAAGGTTTAGAAGATAAGGCGAACGTTTCTTTGGTTTACCACGGCAATTATAATTATTCTGACAAAGAAAATTTGCAGTTAGATGCCCTAAAAGCAATTTTAGAGATTAAAATTTTGGAGCGTTTAAGAGAAAAGGAAAGTGGCGTTTACAGCCCACGGGTAAATGTAAGTTATGGTAACGAGCCAAAAGAGCAGTATAGCGTTAGCATTTCTTTTAGCTGCTCTGCTGCAAACGTGGATAAATTAATTGCCGCTGCAATTGATGAAGTTAAAGCACTTCAAAAAAATGGTGCTTCCGCAGATGATTTACAAAAATTTAAGTCAGAAGAACTGCGGCAATTTGAACTACAATTGAGAGAAAACGGTTTTTGGTTAGGCTATTTGCAAGATGCTTATACGGATAACAAAGACCCCAAAAAGGTTTTAACTTATACCGATACTTTAAGCGAAGTAAATAATGCCAGCACAAAAGCTGCAGCTGTTAAATACCTCAACGGCAACAATTTTATCAAATTGATTTTATTGCCCGAGAAAAAATAAGAATTTATCCAGACTTCCGAAGTTTCAAAAACTTCGGAAGTTTTTAATTGCTCTATTTACTGTGGAAAACCTCCGGTCAAAACTAAAAGATGAAGGAAAAAGGAATAGTTTTGTTTGATGGGTTTTGCAATTTATGCGATGGTTTTGTGCAGCGCATTATAATTGCGGATAAAAACGATTACTTCCGGTTTGCTTCCTTACAATCTGAAGCTGGGCAAAACCTATTAAAAAACCATCCCGATTTGCAAGATTTAAAAAGCATTGTTTACTTAGAAAAGGATCAGGTATTTACAAAGGCAAATGCCGCATTAAAAATCGCTTCTCATCTTTCCGGAAGCTGGAAGTTACTTCGGCTAGGTTATCTTTTCCCCAATTTTTTAAGAAACAGCATTTATGACATCATTGCCAAATACAGGTATCAATGGTTCGGTAAAAAAGATCAGTGTATGGTTCCTACGCCCGAGTTAAAATCAAAGTTTCTTTAGTGCTAACATAATTTTACTCGCAGATTGAAAACTTTTATTTGAATTAGCTTAAATATTTAGCAATCAGCTTTAAGCATTAAGCCTTTTGCTTTCAGCTTCTGCTAAACGTTTTTATCCTCAATCATCTTAAAAAAATTATCGCGATGCGTATCGCCAATTGGGATGAGCTTATCGCCAATAATAATCCGGCTACGCTCAATACTTTCTATCTTATCTAATGCTACGATATACGATTTATGAACCCGCACAAATGAATGGGTAGGCAAAGCTTCATCTATTTTTTTCATGCTTTGCAAGGTAATAATGCGCTCGGTTTTAGTATAAATGGAGATATAATCTTTTAAGCCTTCAATAAATAGAATATCATCCAAATAAATTTTTTGGATTTTATATTCCGTTTTTACAAAAATGAAATCGTGGGAAAAGCTATTGTTTGTTGGGGCAATTTCTGCCAAAGGCGTGGGTTGCGAAGGTACATTGCATAATAAATCTTGCACTTTTTGTGCCGCTTTATAAAAGCGGTCAAAAGCAATGGGTTTCAATAAATAATCTACCACGTTATGTTCATAACCTTCCAAAGCGTATTCTGGATAGGCAGTTGTTAAAATCACCTTACATTTGTCATTCGCTATTTTTAAAAACTGAATGCCCGTTAGCTCTGGCATTTGAACATCTAAAAAAACCAGATCAATTTTTTCTTGCTGTACCAAAGTAAGTGCCTCAATAGGGTTTTGCAGTCTCTTATGGAGCGTTAAAAATGGAATTTTTGAGATGTAATCTTCAAGGATATCTAATGCCAAGGGCTCATCATCTACTATCAAACATTTGATCATGCTATAAATTTAGATATAATTCAGAAAAATACTCATGTTCTCGGTTTTCAACGGATAACTTATATTTTTCTGGGTAGGTGAGGTCGAGTCGGCGCACTACATTGGCCATTCCAATTCCGCCGGTTTGGTCTTTGTTTTTCAACGCTTTTTTATTTTTAACGGTGAACAGTAAATTATCTTCAAAAACAGAAATGTTAATATGGATGGGGTTTTCTTTATCCGTTGCCAGGCCATGTTTAAAAGCATTTTCCACAAAAGAAATCAGCAAAAGCGGTACAATTTTTTGATCGGCAATTTGGCCTTCAACTTCTAAAACAACATAAGCTTCTCCTTTAAAACGGAGTTTTTGAAGATCAATAAAACTTTTTAAATAGGTAATTTCTTTATCTAAAGCTACGCGTGTATCATTACTTTCATAAAGCATATAACGCATAATTTCCGAAAGCTTTAGTATGGCGTTAGGTGTTGCATCTGATTTTTGGTAGGCTAATGAATAAATGTTATTGAGCGAATTGAAAAGGAAATGCGGGTTAATCTGCGATTTTAAAAAAGCTAATTCGGCGGTTAACCGTTGTTTTTCCAGTTCCGTTTTTTCGCGTTCGTTAAAAAACCAGTCCACCACAAACTTGTAAACAGTACTTAAAAAAACAAAAAATCCGTTGGTAATAAAAGTGCTTAAAAGTTGCTTTTCTGGTTCAGAGAACAACATTTCCTTTTCATGAGCCATCATTTTTAAGCCACTTATCTTATACATATAAAAGGAAAATCCGTATTTAATTGCCAAAAATGCAAGCATAATTGCCAAACAGCCCAGCATCCATAAAAAGAACTTTCTTTTATCAAGCGTAAGCGGAATTAGTAAATATAAATTGAGGTAAAAAATAGCAAGGTTAAGCAAAGAAAGTCCAATAAAAAGAATATAAACTCCCTTTGTACTTTCAAATCCACCGGTTGCCACAAATGTAAACAGTGTGATTAAAAACAACCACACCATAATATGAAGCATAAATTTTTGTAACCTGCCCATTAAATAAAAGTAAATAAAGAAAAGCTAAAACCTACAATTTTAGACAAACGCCTGATTTTTATCTACCAACGCCTTAAAACCAAATCATCGGCAACAAAAGGCGTTTATCTTGAGAAATTAACAGTTGGTATAATACATTTTTGCAGCAATTTGATTAGTTGAATATTTGATCATCAAACCAAAGATAAGATGAAACCATCACGAGCATACCGCTTACAAATATTGAGGATTATGCTCATGATCGCTTCATAACCGCTAAAATTCAAATTATATACTCATGAAAAAATTAACCACTTCCGTTTCTCCTTTTCTAATGTTAATTGTTCCTGTGCTTTTTGCTGTTCTGCTTTCTTTAAGCTTTAAGTCAAATAATAACGGTGCAGACAGTGAGCTTACCACAATTACGGCTACCAAAACCATCACACAAAAATTAGTTAAAACCGGAGAAACATCTATTGTTAGATTTTTGATGAAGAAGTAAGACACCCTTGCGGGATAAAAATGGTCTGGTTTTAGATTAATTTATTTTTTCGAACCTTATGACCAGATTAGAGAACAAACTCCAGAAAATCGGTAGCGATACGAAGGTAACCGCAAAAGCCGCCGGCCTGCGCTATACCGAAGATCGTAATAGAGGTTATTACCGCGTAAAAGCGGGGAATGGATTTAAGTACGAAGACTACGAAGGCAAGCCTGTAAAAGACAAAGGTCTTTTAGAACGATTTAAAAAACTGGTGATTCCGCCAGCTTATGAAAATGTGTGGATAGCAACACACCCAAACAGCCATCTGCAATTTACCGGTTACGATGCAAAAGGTCGTAAACAATACCGCTACCATTCCGACTGGAATAGCATCCGAAACCAGGCGAAATTTTACCGACTTCGTAATTTTGCCAAGTGCCTCCCAAAAATAAGACAGCAGGTTGAAAAAGATTTACAATTAAAAGGTTTGCCATTTAAAAAAGTACTTGCTTTGGTTGTCAAACTTATTGAATTGACCCATATTAGAATTGGTAACGAAAGTTACAGCAAGCTTTATGGCTCTTTTGGTTTAAGTACGCTGAAAGATAGACACGTAAAGTTTAACGGTGCAAATGTGAGATTTTCTTTTAAAGGTAAAAAAGGTGTTTACCACGATATTGAACTGCATAGCAGAAAGTTGGCTAACCTTGTTAAAAAGTGTAGGGATATACCGGGAAAAGAACTTTTTCAGTACTATGACGAAGATGGAAAGCATTACCGGATTGATAGTGGAGACGTGAACCAATATTTAAAAGAAGTTGCCGGCGAGGATTATACCGCAAAGGATTTTAGAACTTGGGCAGGCAGTGTAAACGCTTTATGTGCTTTTAAAACTTTAGAAAAAGCCAAAAATGAAAGCGAGTTAAAAAAACAAGTAGTGGAAGTGATTGACCATGTAGCTGCTAGGCTGGGCAATACCAGAACAGTTTGCAAAAAGTATTACGTTCACCCTTCGGTAATTAGTGCTCACCAAAGCGGGGCATTGCATAAATACAATATAAAAGACAGCAACAAAAACAGCCTAACTAAAGAAGAAAGGCTGTTGCTGAAGATCTTAGAAAATGAGAAAATCGCGAAAGCGATGTAATTATTTTGGGTTTTGAGGCGTTTTTCGCAAAGAAATCGGTTTTGATTTTGATTTCATTTTTAAGTTTAAAAACTCTACCAAAACAGAAAAAGCCATGGCAAAATAAATATAACCTTTTGGGATGTGTTGTTCAAAACCTTCCGCCAACAGCGATACGCCTATCAATAATAAAAAAGATAAAGCCAACATTTTAACCGTTGGGTGGTTGTTTACAAAATCAGAAATTGCTTTTGAGGAGAACATCATCACAATAACTGCAATTACTACTGCTGCAATCATCACCCAAATATGATCTGCCATGCCAACCGCGGTAATTACAGAATCTAAAGAGAAAACAATATCTAAGAGCAGAATTTGAAATATCACCCCAGAAAAAGAATAAACTTTTTTAACAGTGGTGTCTTCTTCTCCGCCCTCGAGCTTGTCGTGAATTTCGTGGGTGCTTTTATAGATTAAAAACAAGCCACCAATAATCAAAATCAAATCTCGGCCGCTAATTGCCAGTTTTTCTAAAAGGTCTTTGTCTTCCACGCCAATCCAATCTCCCGCATTGAAAAGAGGAGCAGTAAGCGTCATAATCCAACTCAAAGAAAGCAACAGTAATACACGGGTAATCATGGCTAAAGCCAAGCCTACTGTACGCCCTTTATTTTGTTGTTCGGGCGGTAATTTTCCTGAAAGTATAGAGATGAAAACAATATTATCAATTCCTAAAACAATTTCTAAAACTGTTAAGGTTAAAAGTGAAATCCAAATTTCTGGATTTGTTAGCCATTCCATAGGTGCGCAAATATTTCCTTAAAAATAGAAAAAGGGTTTAAAAGAAGAATTATTTTAAAATAATTTTGGTAGCACCGTAACCAAATTTTTCTTTTTGGGCATCCATAAAAGTTTTTACTTGTGGATTTTTGCTCGCCATTTTGTGGATTTCATGCTGTAAGCTCCCGTTTCCTGCGCCATGTATAAATACAATTTCTTCAAATTTATGAACAATTGCCGCGTCTAAACTTTTCTTAAAATGTTCCATTTGGATATCCATCATTTCTCTTTTGCTCAGGAACTGGTGGTCATCACGCAGTTTTTCGATATGTAGATCCACTTCTTTAGCTGGTTTTTGCAAAGCCGTTTTTTCTTCCGTTGCTTTAAAAAAGCTTTCCTTTATTTTTTGCGCATCTAAAACCAGTTCAGGTTCATCCATTCTAAACAGCCATCCGTTTGATTTAATAATAGGTGCCTGCTGTTTGCTGCCGGCAAAATCTTTCGATTTAAACTTAATGGTAAATTCTAAAGGTTTTTTGGGTGATTTATTGGCCGCGGTGTAAAATAGCAACTGAAAACTAAGCGTTGGCCATAAATCAAGTTCGGGCAAAGCAGCGCTATAAACCTTAACCGATTTTTGAGGAGCCAGTTGTTCAAAAAATACACCTTTATAAACATCTTTTGTTAGGGTTTTTAACCCCAACATGATCTGGTACGATGTTTCGTTTACCACATGAAAATGCACAACAGAACCTTTATTAGCATCCGGTATGGCTGCCAAAAAGAGGCCTCTTTCTATAAAATTTGTATTTGGGTTTTCTTCTGTAGCATTTTGTGCTGTATTTGGATTTGATGAATGTCCGTGTACTCGGGTAATATTGCTCACCATTACCGGAATTTCAAAATCATCTTCTCCGGTAACTCCAACCATATCTTCACCAATTATTTTGGTGATGTAACCTTCTCTCCGCTCATCCACAAAGCGCACAAATTCTCCTAATTGGTATCTCATCTTTTTAATATTAAAGCAAATAAATTTAATGAACGACTTTTTTTACCATATAGATAAACAGTCTTTACGTATTAAACATTGATTTTAGATGCTAAAGGACATTATAATAGTTTTCATATACGGGGAGAAGATTTGTTCTTCTGTTTTGTCTCCTTTTCCTATCATATTATCCTATGTTTCTATGCGGTTTCATCACTTTTCTAAAATAGAAAGCTGCCCTAAAATGTCGTTTTGTTTAATAAAATAATCGCCATTGTTTCTTATGGCATTATAAACTTCATCAAACAGCAGCATGTAATTCCCCTGCTCTAAAGCAACTTTTTCTTCAACAACTTCGCCTTTATCATTAAAAGTATAAAGCTGCCCTTCATCGCCGGCTTTTTCTTTTCCGTAATCTTTATCGTTAGGTTTCATGCCGGCTATAAGTTGTAACTCTTGGACATCCGTTCTGTTTTTTGTGAAAGTGCCGTCAATACCGTAAAAAACATAAGCAGGTTGCGATTTTACAACTAACATGTTTGTGGTAATAAAAACGTTTAAACCATTGTTGTATTTAAGGTGTGCATGGGCAACATCATCAACTTGGGTATTTGCTCTATATTTGCCGTAAGTTTTATGAAATTCTGAGGGAATACCAAAAAGTGCAATCGCTTGATCAATCATGTGCGCTCCTAAATCATAAAAAATACCAGATCCTGGGATAGGGTTTTCTTTAAAAGCTTTTTCACTGATTTCATTTCTGTACCTGTCAAAACGTAAATGTGCTTCGGTAATTTTTCCCAGTTTTCCTGATTTTACTACTTTTTGTGCGGCCAAAAAATCACTATCGAATCTGCGGTTTTGATATGCCAAAACTTTTAGTCCTTTCCTAAAAGCTAAGGAGAAAAGCTCTTCTGCCTCGGCTTTATTAACAGAAAACGGTTTTTCTATCAATACATTTTTTCCTGCATTAAGCGATGCCTTCGCATATTCGTAATGGGTATAATTTGGCGTGTTGATAACTACAAGCTCTAAGCTGTCGTCCGCTAATAATTGCTCAATAGCTCGGTAGGTGACAATATTCGGGTAATCGGCAGCCGCCTTATTCTTGTTGCGTTCTACCACTGCCACCAGTTCAAAACCTTCGTGTAACTCAAAGAAAGGTGCGTGAAAAATCTTTCCCGACATTCCATAAGCCATTAGGCCAACTTTAATTTTATTTTCCATTGATTTTTGCTTTAAAGTTTTTTAATTGTTTGCCACGAAGTCACCAAGTCACTATTTTTTTCTTTGTGCCTTCGTGTCTTTGTGTTTTTTTAGTTAATTGTTTGCTACGAAGTCGCTAAGTCACTATTTTTTTTTCTTTGAGCCCTCGTGTCTTTGCGGCTTTTTATTTAATTGTTTGCCACGAAATCACTAAGTCACTATTTTTTTCTTTGTGCCCTCGTGTCTTTGTGGCTTTTTTATTTTAATTGTTTGCCACGAAGTCGCTAAGTCACTATTTTTTTTGTTTGTGCCCTCGTGTCTTTGTGGCTTTTTTATTTTAATTGTTTGCCACGAAGTCGCTAAGTCACTTTTTTTCTTTGTGTCCTGGTGTCTTTGTGGCTTTTTTATTTTAAAAATTCGGCATCCGATTTTGAGGGCGTAATAAAATGTTGCCTATAAAAATCATCAGTATAAATCCAAAAATACAATTAATCAGACAGTGGTAAAGGTAAGAGGAAAAGAATTGTGAAATCTATACAAAGATGTGCATACAGAAAACCAAGAAATCAATAAAAGCAAGCTTCATAAAATTTATATTTGCAGGCAAATCGATAAAAAGAAAGAAAGCGATATGAAACTTTGGCAAAAAGAAACCTCAACAAACCAACAGGTAGATACTTTTACGGTAGGGCAAGATAGGGAGATGGACTTGTTTTTAGCAGCTTTTGACGTTTTGGGCTCTTTGGCTCATACACAAATGTTAGAGAGCATTGGTCTAATGAGCGCCGATGATTTAGTGCAGATTCAAAAAGAGCTGAAAAATATTTATCAGCAGATACGGAAAGGTGATTTTAAAATTGAAGATGGGGTTGAGGATGTACACTCGCAAGTGGAGATGCTGTTAACTCAAAAACTTGGCGAAGCCGGAAAAAAAATCCATAGCGGAAGGTCTCGTAACGATCAAGTCTTAGTTGATTTAAAGCTTTTTTTTAGAAGTCAGATTCATGAAATGGTGCTTTCTGTCAAAGAACTATTTGATCTTTTAACACAACTTGCAGAAGAACATAAGGAAAAATTGATGCCGGGTTATACGCATTTGCAAATTGCTATGCCATCTTCCTTTGGTTTATGGTTTGGCGCTTACGCAGAAAGTTTGGTGGATGATCTAGAGCTGATGCTTGCCGCTTTTAAAATTTGCAATAAAAATCCCTTGGGTTCTGCAGCCGGATACGGTTCGTCTTTTCCGTTGAACAGAACCATGACCACTGAGCTATTGGGTTTTCAAACCTTGAACTATAACGTAGTTTACGCCCAAATGGGACGCGGTAAAACAGAGCGTATCTTATCACAGGCTATGTCTTCAATTGCAGCTACGTTAAATAAAATGGCCATGGACGCTTGTTTGTTCATGAATCAAAATTTTGGGTTTATTTCCTTTCCAGATGATTTGACAACAGGAAGTAGCATTATGCCTCACAAGAAAAACCCGGATGTTTGGGAGTTAATTCGTGGACGCACAAACCAATTGCAGGCTTTGCCAAATCAGATTATATTGTTGACTACTAATTTACCGTCGGGCTATCACCGCGATATGCAATTGCAAAAAGAAACTTTATTCCCGGCTTTCCAAAGTTTAATGGCTTGTTTGGATATGTCTAAACTGATGCTGAAAAACGTTATGATTAAAGATAGTATTTTAGATGACCCTAAATATCAATACCTGTTTTCTGTGGAGGAGGTTAATAAACTTGTTTTACAGGGTACGCCTTTTAGAGAGGCTTATAAAAAAGTAGGTAAAGATATTGAAGCAGGAGATTTTGGAGGGCATTACGAAATTAATCATACACATGAGGGAAGCATTGGTAACTTAAATTTAAAAGAAGTAAGCAAGTTGATGGACGAAGTGGTGAGCCGATTTGGATTTGATAGTGTTGAAAAAGCAATCAAAAAGCTTTTAGCCTAGACTTTTTATAAGTTATAAGGAATAAATTTATTTTATACAATGACGCTAGGCTTTGTTTTTATATGATTGTTTTCTTCAGCAAAATAAAATTAGCTCAAATCAAGGTTCAAACGCACTGAAACCCCATACAGCAAGTTATTTAGAATATTTCTAAATTATTAAAATCGGTCATCAAATTGTCAGCGACACGGTAAATAATTATACTTTTGTGATTCAAAAATGGGACGGGTGTAATTAGCCGTCGATATTTTTATAATCTTAATATTTTAATTTTTGTATAACAAACTCAATATGAGAAACTTCTCATCTCATTTTAGAAGCTTATTAAAGCCTTTAGCTCTGGCAACTGTCATCGCGATAAGTGCTGTTAATTTAACTTTTGGTCAAGCTGCTCCAGCAGATACTGCAAAAACCGCAACTGCCGCAGCTCCTGCGGCGGGCGCTAGTGCAGCTCCGGCAGGAGACGCAGCGGCTGGTGAAGCATTGTTTAAGGCTAATTGCGGTGCGTGTCACGCTTTAGACAAACGTGTTTTGGGCCCAGCTTTGGCTGGTGTAACCGAAAAACAAAGTAAAGAATGGTTACACAAGTGGATTAAAAATTCTTCTGCATTTATTGCTACTGGCGATAAAGATGCCGTAGCAATTTATAACGAATTTAACAAAGTTTCCATGCCGGCCTTCGCTCAGTTTAGCGATGGCGACATTGATAACATTTTAGCCTACATTAAGGAGGCGGGCGCTAAAAAACCTGCTGCCGCTACGGGTGGTGCAACTGCTGGTGCGGCTGGTGCTGCTGCGGCAGATACTGGCGTAAGTAGCTTTATGATCATCGGCTTAATTGCTGTAGTTTTAATCGCGTTTTTGGTAATTGTTGTTTTAAACAAGGTAATCGGAACTTTAGAGCGTTTATTGATCAAAAAGGAAGACGAAATTGTTCCTGTTGGAGACGAAGATGCTGAAGTTGAAGAAAAAGAGAAATTTGTAGTTCTTAAGAAACTAATCAAAAACAAAAAATTCGTTTTCTTTGTGGTTTTCGCACTTGCAATTGTGGTGAGCTCTTTTGGTTACATGGAATTATGGAATACTGGTGTTCAACAAGGTTACCAGCCAGTTCAGCCAATTAAATTCTCTCACCAGTTACATGCAGGAACCAATCAGATTGAGTGTCAGTACTGTCACTCAGGTGCATGGAAATCTAAAAATGCAACTATTCCGTCTTTAAATATCTGTATGAACTGCCATAAATATGTACAGGCCACAGATAAATACAACGGTCAAATTTCTCCAGAAATCCAAAAAATTTATACTGCTTTGGATTACAATCCGGAAACTCAGAAATACGGACCAAATACGCGTCCTATTCAGTGGGTTAGAATTCACAACCTTCCAGATTTGGCTTACTTTAATCACTCGCAACACGTAAAAGTTGCTGGTATTAAATGTCAAAAATGTCACGGTCCAATTCAGGAAATGTCAGAAGTATACCAGTACTCTCCTTTAACCATGAAATGGTGTATCAACTGTCACAAAGCGACAGAGGTAAATGCTAAAGGCAATGCTTATTATGATAAGGTAATTGCTGCGCATGATAAAATTAAAAAGGGAGAAAAAGTGACAGCTGCAGTGTTGGGCGGAATTGAGTGTGGTAAATGTCATTATTAATAATTAGCAATAAACAATTACAGTCTTATATAGCTTAAATGGAAAGCACAAAGAAATATTGGAAAGGTTTAGAGGAAGTAAATAATACTCCTGAATTCGCTGAACACAGTAAAAACGAATTTGCCGAGCCGATTCCTGTAGAAGAACTATTAGAAGGAACAGCATTAACTGGTGTTACTCCTCGTAGAGATTTTTTAAAGGCCATGGGTTTTGGATTAGGAGCGGTAAGCTTGGCCGCATGTAACGTTGCCCCGGTTCAAAAATCTATTCCTTACTTAATTAAACCAGAAGAAGTAACTCCTGGTGTTCCTAACTATTATGCATCCAGTTATAAAGGTGGAAGCATTTTAGTGAAAACAAGAGAAGGTCGCCCAA
This sequence comes from uncultured Pedobacter sp., assembly GCF_946480185.1. The sequence continues at coordinate 63,603 of NZ_CAMLIG010000008.1, forward strand.
TCAAAATAGAAGGAAATCCAACATGTTTAATTAACCAAGGAGGTTTAAATTCTCAAGCTCAGGCTTCAGTTTTAGATCTTTATGATATCTCAAAATTAAAGGGGCCTTTAAAAGGAGGTAACGATTCTTCTTGGGATGATATAGATACTTATGTTAAGCGTGAACTTGCTAAAGTACAAGCTTCTGGTAAAACTATTGCATTGGTTTCTTCAACCATCAACAGCCCTTCAACCAAAGCGGTTATTGCGGAGTTTACTGCGCAATACCCTACTACTAAACATGTAACACTTGATGCGATTTCTTATTCGGGCATCATTAAAGCAAACGAAGCTACATTTGGCAAAGCTGTTTTACCTCAATATCGTTTTGATAAAGCAACCGTTATCGTAAGTTTTGGTGCAGATTTCTTAGGAAGCTGGATTTCGCCAGTTCAATTCACTAAGCAATATGTAGGCAATCGTAACATGGCATCCTTGAAACAAAAAAGAATGTCGAGACATATTCAATTCGAAACAGGATTGAGTATGACGGGTACTAACGCCGATTCAAGAGTTGCCATTAAGCCTTCTGAAGAAGGAGCTGCAATTTTGAGTTTATATTCAGAATTAACAGGAACTCCAACAAGCGGAGCAAGTTTAAGCAATAACAAATCTGCAGATGCTGCAATTAAATTGGTAGCAAAAGAGTTGCTAGCTGCAAAAGGTTCAGCTCTAGTAATATCCGGTTCAAACAGTATCGCTACACAAACGGTAATTAATGCGATTAATAGTTTCTTAGGTAGCTACGGAACTACGATAGATTTAGATAATCCTTCTTACCAGTTTGCTGGTAAAGACGAAGATTTCACTGCTCTTTTGGCTGATATGAATGCCGGAAAAGTTGGTGCTGTTTTGTTTTTAGATTCAAATCCTGCTTATAACCATCCTTTATCCAAAGATTTTGAAACGGCAATTAAGAAAGTAGATTTAACTATTTCTTTTGCTGATAGGCAAGATGAAACTGCTTCTTTATGTAAGGTAGTTGTACCTAACCATAATTTTTTAGAGGCTTGGGGCGATGGAAACGCAGTTGAAGGTTATTATACTTTAGTACAACCAACAATTAACCCAATTTACAACACACGTCAAGCGGAGTTGAGCTTGCTAATTTGGGCCAATTATCCAAATCAAGATTATTACGCTTTTGTTAGAAGCAACTGGGAGAAAACAGTTTTAGCAGCAACTGGCAAAAAGTGGGATGATGTTTTACAAGCTGGTTTTGTTTCATTACCCGCTAAAACAGGCGGAGTTTATGCTTTTAATGGTACCATAGATGCAAATGAAGTATTAAAGCAAGGAAAAGCTTTAGCAAAAGATATCGAATTACATATTTATCAATCTGTTGGAATAGGTTCCGGTGAGCAGGCTAATAATCCTTTATTACAAGAAACGCCAGATCCGGTATCAAAAGTAACTTGGGAAAACTATGCTGCCATTAACCCAAAATTTGCAGAGTCTTTAGGCTTAAAGCAATTTGATGTAGTTTCTATAAAAACAGATAAATACAGTGTTGAATTACCTGTTTTGCATCAGCCGGGACAAGCGCAAGGAACTATTTCAGTTGCGGTTGGATACGGTAGAACAAAGGCTGGTAAAGTAGCTGATGGCGTTGGACAAAACGTTTATCCATTCATCACTTATAATCAGGGTACTGCATATTTCGCAAATACGGTTACAGTAAGTAATACTGGCGGATATAATGAGTTAGCTTTAACGCAAACTCACCAAACTATTGAAGGAAGAAATATCATTCGTGAAGCTACTTTTGTAGAATACAAAAAAGACCCTGCCTTTGGTAGCGGTAACAATGACGAAAAACACGAGAAGTACGATTTATGGAATAAATTTGATAAGCCAGGACACAACTGGGTAATGGCGATTGATTTGAACGCTTGTACTGGTTGTGGTGCTTGTATCGTTGCTTGTAGCACAGAGAATAACGTTCCTGTTGTAGGTAAAGATGAAGTTCGCCGCCGTAGAGAAATGCATTGGATCCGTATCGATAGATATTATACTTTTAACGAAGACGGTCAAAAATTAACCAAAGAGGACGACATTGTTGAAATCCAAGGAACCATGGAAAATGTATCTGTTGTACATCAGCCAATGATGTGCCAACACTGTGACCATGCACCTTGTGAAACAGTTTGTCCGGTTTTAGCAACTGTACACTCTAGCGAAGGTATCAACCACATGGCTTACAACCGTTGTGTAGGTACAAGATATTGTGCAAATAACTGTCCATACAAAGTACGTCGTTTCAATTGGTTTAACTACTGGAATGATTCTCGTTTTGACAATTACTTAAATAATGAGTTTACACAATTGGTGTTAAATCCAGATGTTACCACACGTTTCCGTGGAGTAATGGAGAAATGCTCGATGTGTATCCAACGTATTCAAGCTGGTAAATTGCAGGCTAAGATCGAGAAAAGAGTTTTAAAAGATGGCGATGTTAAAGTTGCTTGCCAACAAACTTGTCCAGCTAACGCTATTGTATTTGGAGACGGAAATGATCCAGACTCAGAGGTGTCAAAAGCTTTGAAAAACGAAAGAACTTACTACGTGTTAGAAGAGTTGAACGTACAACCAGGAGTTGGTTACATGACTAAAATTACTAACACAGGATCTCAAGAAGCTTAATATTTAAAAATATAATTTAAGATATGTCATCACATCACGAATCAATATTAAGAGAACCCCTAATTACTGGTAAAAATATCACGTATACTAAAGTTACGGATGATGTTTTATGGCCAATAGAAAACAAGCCTAACAAAGCTTGGTGGATCGGGTTTATCGTTGCATCTGCCGGAGCTTGTTTATGGTTATTTGCGGTTAGTTATACATTTTGGAATGGAATTGGAGCTTGGGGATTAAACAAGACAGTTGGCTGGGCTTGGGATATTACCGGTTTCGTTTGGTGGGTAGGTATTGGTCACGCCGGAACGTTGATTTCTGCTGTATTATTACTCTTCCGACAGAACTGGAGAAACTCCATTAACAGATCTGCGGAAGCGATGACCATCTTTGCCGTAATTTGTGCTGCAACTTATGTTGTCTCCCACATGGGGCGTCCTTGGTTAGCTTATTGGCCATTGCCACTTCCAAATCAATTTGGTTCTTTATGGGTTAACTTTAACTCTCCGTTAGTTTGGGACGTTTTTGCAATCTCTACGTACTTCACAGTATCCTTAGTTTTTTGGTATGTTGGTTTGTTACCAGACATCGCGGCCATTAGAGATAGAGCAACGGGTTTAACAAGAAGAATTTATTCTATCCTTTCTTTTGGATGGAATGGTTCCGTAAAAACTTGGCAACGTTTTGAAACTGTTTGTTTAATATTAGCAGGTATTGCAACACCATTGGTACTTTCTGTACATACTATCGTATCTATGGACTTTGCAACCTCCTTAATTCCGGGATGGCATACAACTATTTTTCCTCCTTACTTTGTTGCTGGAGCAATTTTCTCTGGATTTGCCATGGTACAAACCTTATTATTGGTAACTAGAAAAGTATTAGGATTAGAGAATTACATTACAATGTTCCACATTGAGTCTATGAACAAAATCATTGTACTTACCGGTTCAATTGTAGGTGTAGCGTATTTATCAGAATTTTTTATCGCTTGGTATTCAGGTGTTGAATATGAGCAATACACTTTCTTAGGTCGTTTCATAGGTCCATATTGGTGGGCAGGCTGTATGATGTATGGCTGTAACGTACTGATGCCTCAGTTACTTTGGTTTAAAAAGGTTAGAACAAACATTGCAATATCTTGGTGCTTATCAATTGTGGTGAACATTGGTATGTGGTTCGAGCGTTTTGTAATTATCGTGAACTCTTTACACAGAGATTATTTGCCATCAAGTTGGGCGATGTTTTACCCTACTTGGATAGATATATCTGTATTTGTTGGATCTATCGGATTATTCTTTACCCTTTTCCTATTGTTTATCCGTGTATTGCCTTCAGTAGCAATGGCAGAGGTAAGATTACTAGTGAAAACTGCTTCAGAAGATTCGAAAAGGAAATTGATTGCAGAAGGAAAAGTGAAGCAAGAAGAAGCTGATTATTATATCGATTCTTTAGGTGCATACGATAGTGTTGAACAAGCTGACTACGTAAAAATTTAAACATGAGCAAAATAAAATATATTTTAGGTCTATTTGACGATCCTGATCAGATGATGCATGGGATTGATAAGCTACAGGAGAACAAAATTGGTATTTACGATGTTTTTACTCCGATGCCTATTCACGGGATTGAAGATAAACTAGGCATAAAAAGAAGCCGTTTAGGTATTGTAGCTTTCTGCTGTGGAATTACGGGAACGGCTACAGCTTTAGGTTTTATGTACTATACAATGGCTTATGATTGGCCAATGAACATTGGTGGTAAGCCAAACTTTGCATTGCCAAACTTTATACCAATTACCTTTGAGTTAACGGTTCTTTTTTGCGCATTAGGAATGGTAAACATTTTCTTTATGAGGAATCATTTATTCCCAGGAAGAGCACCACGAGTAATGGAATTTAGAGCAACCACCGATAGATTTGTAATTGCTATTGATGCAAGTACAATTACAGATAGCGCTCAGGTTGATAGTTTATTAAAAGAAGCTGGTGCAGTAGAAATTAAGCACAACGATAGAAAATATCTAAGTTATGAATAAGACAAGTATTTTTGGATTAGCATTTTTAGCAGTTTCGGTTGCTACAATATTCAGCTCATGCCATGATAAAAGGAGTAGAGGCTTAGAGTATGCGCCTAATATGTATTACCCTATAGCTTACAATCCTGATCAAAAGAACAAAAATTTTGAGAACGGAATGACAGCTCAGGTACCACCTGCCGGAACAACTCCAATTGGCTTTACTAGGTTTGATGAATTTCCTAATACCACAGAAGGTTATGAAGCTGCAAGCTTAGCTGTAAAAAATCCTCTTCCGGTTACTAAGGAAAACATGGTAGAAGGGAAACAACTTTATGTCGCAATGTGTGGACCATGCCATGGTGATGGTACAGGTAATGGGCATATTGTAGAGTTGGGTAAATTTCCAGCTCCTCCATCTTACTCTACCGGTAACTCATCAAGAGGAGGCGCAATGAAAGACTTAACTGATGGGAAAATTTACCATACCATTCAGTACGGTTTAAACTTAATGGGGTCTTATGCATCACAACTTTCTCCAGAAGAGAGGTGGAAAGTTGTCATGTATGTTCACCAATTACAAAAAGGACAACAATAATCGATTAAATAAAAATATGGGAGCTCATCATCATTCATATAATTTTTCAGAGCAATTTAGTTTTAGCGGAAAAGCCAAAACATTTAGCTTAATAGGTATCGTTATAGGTATTTTGGCCATCGCTTATGGCTTTTTAACCGGACATGCAGAGCGTACTTTCCTTAACTTGTTGTTAATGAGTTATTACTTTGCATGTGTTTGTGCAGCTGGACTATTCTTTTGTGCCATACAATATGTTGCACAAGCCGGTTGGTCAGCAAGTTTATTACGTGTACCTCAAGCATTTTCTAAAGTGTTACCACTTGCCAGTATAATCTTGGTAATTGTTATAGCTGCGGGTTTGTTCTCACACAATCTTTATAACAGCTGGAATCATGTTGCAGAAGGTGGCGGAGAGCATTTTAGTTCTTCAAAGTCTTTTTACTTGAGTCCGTTATTCTTTTTAGCAAGAATAATTGTGTTTTTAGGTGCTTACAGTATCTTTGGATTGTTGCTTTCTAAGCTTTCTGTAAATGAAGATATCCATGGCGGATTAAAAAGCTATGATAAAAGCATCAAATATTCAGTTATATTTTTGGTGATTTTTGGTTTCACTACTCCAGTTTGGGCGTTTGATACCATCATGTCATTAGAAGCGCATTGGTTCTCAACCATGTTTGGATGGTATAACTTTGCCGCAATGTGGGTATCTGGTATGGCTACAATTAGTGTTGTGGTTATTATGCTTAAAAAATCAGGTTACATGCCATGGATAAAAGATAGTCATTTACATAATTTAGGTCTGTTTGTTTTTGCATTCTCTATTTTCTGGACTTATGTTTGGTTTGCTCAATTTTTATTGATTTATTATGCAAACATTCCAGAAGAAACTGTGTATTTCTTTAAGAGATGGGAAGGTTTTTATTTACCATTATTTTGGTTAAACCTAATCATTAACTTTATGGCGCCAGTTTTAGTCTTAATGTCTAGGGATGCAAAAAGAAAAACTAATATCTTGTTAGGAGTTTGTATCGTATTAATACTTGGACACTGGTTAGATTATTATATGATGATTATGCCAGGCACAATCGGCGAAGCTGCTGGTTTTGGTATTATTGAGATAGGCGTATTTTTAGGATTTGTTGGATTGTTTACCTTTTCTATACTAACATCATTAAGTAAAGCACCATTGGCACCTAAAAATCACCCATTTTTAGAAGAAAGCTTAAACCACCAGATTTAAAAACAAGAATCAATTGATGATAATGGATATTAAAAGATTTTTTAATTTAAAAACTTTACTTGCATTAGGAGTGGTTATATCGCTTTCCTTTTCGCAAGTAATGGCTGCAGAAGAAGTAGCGAAGACAGCGGATGCTGTTTCTAAAAACGACGGACTTGGTAAAACAGTTGGTTACTATGTGCTTTTGTTTTTATTGCTATGCATGTTTATCGGAATTGTTGGGAAAATATTGAGCGTTTACGATTTAACCCGTAAAATTCAGGGCAATAGAAACGGCGTTAGATGGGATAGAATTAATGGAATCCTTTTCGGGGTTACTTTAATTGTTGGAATGTATGGCGCTTATTGGTGCTACACCGTTCAAGGTGCGCAAATTTTGCCAGAAGCTGCATCAGAACATGGAGCTAAAATTGACTCTATGTTGAACATCACGTTAATTCTTACAACTATAGTTTTTGTTTTAACACATATAGCTTTATTCTCTTTTGCTTACTTATACAATTCAAGTAAAAAAAGAAAAGCCTACTACTATCCTCATAACAATACATTAGAGAAATACTGGACAGTTATACCTGCTATTGTTTTAACAATTTTAGTATTGATGGGATTTTTTACTTGGAGAGGAATTACAAATATCTCCAAAAATGACATGAAAAATGCAATTCAAATAGATGTAACAGCGCATCAATTTGCTTGGGAAGTTAGGTATGCAGGAAATGACAATGTAAACGGAAGAAAAAACTTTAAGCTAATTGGAAGCCTTAACGGCTTAAATAGCTTAGGACTTGATTTGTCTGATAAAGCTAATTACGACGATTTAAAAGTAAATGAAATTGTTTTACCTGTTAACAAATCAGTTCGTTTCACCTTAGGTTCTCAGGATGTTATCCACAGTTTTTATATGCCTCACTTTAGAGTACAGATGAATTGCGTTCCAGGTATGGCCACTTATTTTCAATTTACGCCTACCAAAACTACAAAAGAGATGCAACAGGATATTGATGATCCAAAGTTTGAGTATTATCTGCTTTGTAATAAAATTTGTGGAGGTTCTCACTATAATATGCAATTTAAAGTCCGTGTAGTTTCAAACAGAGAATACGAAGATTGGATTAAACAACAGAAGCCAATGGTTACTGAAGAAATGAAAAAAGCGTATCAGTTAGCGATGAAAGACAACGTAACTGCTACTAGTAGCAAAATTGCTTTAAATAATTAAGATTAAAATACAGAAGGAGATTATGTCAACAATTGCAATTAATAACCCATCGGCAATTCATCATGATGATCATGCACATGCTCACCATCATGAAACATTTTTGACTAAATATGTTTTTAGTCAGGATCACAAGATGATCGCAAAGCAATTCCTTATTACGGGTATCATAATGGGAGTTGTTGCGATGTTATTATCTATCCTTTTCCGGATTCAGCTAGCTTATCCAGATCATAGCTTCCCATTATTGGAAGTTTTATTAGGAAAATTTGCGCCTGAAGGTCGTTTAGATCCTAACTTCTATTTGTCTTTAGTGACAATACACGGAACAATCATGATTTTCTTCGTGTTAACAGCCGGGCTTAGTGGAACGTTTTCAAATTTATTGATCCCTTTGCAAATTGGTGCCCGTGATATGGCTTCACCATTCATGAATATGCTTTCTTACTGGTTCTTCTTTATGGCGTCGGTAATTATGTTGTCAACGTTTTTTATCGAATCAGGACCTGCTGGTGGCGGCTGGACAGTTTATCCACCTTTATCAGCTTTGCCAAAAGCAATGCCAGGCTCTGGCTTGGGTATGACCATGTGGTTAATTGCTATGATCCTATTCGTTGCTTCTTCATTAATGGGCGGTATAAATTATGTTTCTACCATCTTAAATATGCGTACCAAAGGAATGGATCTTTGGAAAATGCCTTTAACTATCTGGGCTTTCCTTTTGACTGCAATTACAGGTATCTTGTCTTTTCCAGTGTTGGTAGCAGGTGTTGTATTGTTGATTTTCGATAGAAGTTTTGGTACTTCATTTTACTTATCTGATATATTTATTGGCGGACAAGCTATAGCACACGAAGGTGGTAGCCCTATTTTATGGGAGCACTTATTCTGGTTCTTAGGTCACCCAGAGGTTTATATCGTAATTATGCCAGCGATGGGTATTGCTTCTGAAGTAATGTCTATCAACTCAAGAAAACCAATTTTTGGTTACCATGCGATGGTGTATTCTTTAATTGGTATCACAACATTATCATTTATCGTTTGGGGTCACCACATGTTTGTCACGGGGATGAATCCGTTCTTAGGTGGAGTGTTTATGATAACGACCTTAATTATTGCCGTTCCTTCAGCTGTTAAAACGTTCAACTGGTTAGCTACATTATGGAGAGGAAATATACGCTTTACACCTGCAATGCTTTTTGCAATTGGGTTGGTTTCTTTCTTTATTTCTGGTGGTTTAACCGGTATTTGGTTAGGTAACGCTGCTTTGGATATCAACTTACATGATACTTATTTTGTAGTTGCTCACTTTCACTTGGTAATGGGGTCTGCCGCAATATTTGGTATGATAGCCGGTGTTTATCATTGGTTTCCAAAGATGTTTGGACGTATGATGAATGCTAAATTAGGATATCTACACTTCTGGATCACGTTTGCTGCTGCTTATATGGTTTTTTTTCCAATGCACTTTATGGGATTAGACGGTGTTCCACGTAGATACTATGCTTTTACAGAGTTTGAATCTATGAGAAAATGGATGTCTGTAAACATCTTCATTACATGGTCAGCTATTATGGCGGCTGTTGCTCAGGTAGCATTCTTGTTTAATTTCTTTTATTCAATATTCTTCGGAGAAAAAGCTACTCAAAACCCTTGGCAAGCAAATACTTTAGAGTGGACTACTCCAGTAGAGCGTATTCACGGAAACTGGCCGGGAGAAATTCCAACTGTTTACCGTTGGTCTTATGATTACAGCAAACCTGGACATCATGCCGATTTTATTATGCAAACTACGCCACTTTCCGAAACAATGAGCTCTAATCTACCTCACGATTTCGAGGGTAACGAAGTTGCTGAAAAGATTCAGGAAAAATGGAATTTAGAACATAAGTCAGTAAATAATACTGAAGAAGTCAAATAACCTGATTATTTGAATAAATTATAATTGGGGTATTCAGTATTAAGTACGAATACCCCAATTTTATAAAATAGAAATGTATTCAAAGGCTGAAAGTCGTTTTTTATCAGTGAATTTTATTTCGCTGATTGCTCTTTTCCTACTTATACTTGCTGGTGGTGTTGTTAGAAGCTCAGGTTCTGGCATGGGTTGTCCTGATTGGCCTAAATGTTTTGATCAGTACATACCTCCAACAGACGTTTCTCAGTTGCCTGCTAATTATAAGGAAAGATACGTTCAAAAAAGACTTGAAAAGAATGAGCGTTTCGCTAAACTTTTAGATAAAACCGGTTATTCAGATTTAGCCATTAAAATTCGCCACGACGAAAGCATAAAGGTTCCTGAAGAATTTAATCCAACTAAAACTTACACTGAATATATAAATAGGCTTATCGGAGCCTTGACAGGTTTTTTACTTTTAATATGTTTTGCATTGGCAATTCCGTTATTTAAAACGAAACCGGTTGTTTTTTGGTTAAGCGGGGTCAATCTATTGTTGGTTGGCTTTCAAGGTTGGTTAGGATCTATCGTGGTTTCAACAAACCTTTTGGCATGGATGATAACGGTACACATGTTGGTTGCAGTTTTAATTCTCGCAATTTCTTTGTACACCTATTTTTCAGTAAAGTTGCCAAAGGTGGTTTTATCTATAAATATAAAAGAGCTGAGTTATTTAAGGCTAGTTTCTTTAATGGTGATGCTTGTTTCTTTGTGGCAGATTACAGTAGGGACGGAAGTAAGGGAAGGTGTTGACGCGGTTAAATCAAATTTTCAGGAACTGCATCGAACAGAATGGCTTACAGAAGTAGGTAGAATATTTGCAGACCACAAAGAATTGGTGTGGCTTTATTTGTCAATTAGTCTCTTTCTGTTTGTATTAGTAAAAAGGTTCAAGATTACGGGTTTAGTTTCAATTCTCGCATCATGGATGATCGTGATTTTTGTAAGCCAAGTGGTAACAGGATTAGCGTTGGCATATTTTGCTTTAGTGCCTTGGGCTCAATCTGCACATGTACTTTTGGCAACGGTTTTATTTGGGATACAAGCTTATCTCTTTTTTATTTTTTATACTAAGAAATCTAATTTAATCAGATTATAGTGGGGGAGTTTATCAAAGATTTTAAAAGTTTAGTAAAACTAAGATTAACACTTTTGGTGGTTCTTTCTGCTTCCATCTGTTTTTTAGTAGGCGAGCATTTCCAAGGCTCAATTCATTGGATAAGCTGGATTAAGTTAATTGTTGGTGGCTTTTTGGTCACTTCCGCTGCAAACGGTTTTAATGAAATCATTGAAAAAGATTTAGATAAGCTGATGGCAAGAACTTCTGATAGGCCTTTGCCATCAGGAAGGATGACAACCGGGCAAGCCTTAGTTTTAAGCTTGATTATGGGTATCTTTGGCACCTATTTACTGGGAAGTTTAAACCTGTTGACAGGTGTGTTGTCGGTTTTCTCCATTTTTTTGTACGCCTTTTTATATACACCAATGAAACGTAAATCGCCAATTGCTGTTTTTATTGGCGCAATACCAGGAGCTTTGCCACCATTAATTGGATATGTTGCTTCTCATGGGCAGATTGATACCATTGCATTAATTTTATTTGGTATTCAGTTCGTTTGGCAATTTCCACATTTTTGGGCTATCGCTTGGGTGCTTGACGATGATTATAAAAAAGCGGGATTTCGTTTGTTGCCGACTACCCGTAGAGATAGAACAAGTGCCGTTATCACATTTGTATCTACACTCATTTTGATTCCCGTAAGTCTTTTGCCTACGTTTTTCGGATTTGGAGGATACTTAATTGGGATTGTATCATTAATAATGGGATTGATATTCGCTTATCAAGCTTTTGTTTTAGCTAAAACCTTAGATGTAAAATCAGCTCGGCAGTTAATGTTCGGAAGTTTTATTTATTTGCCAGTAGTACAGCTGGTACTCTTGTTTAATTTAAATTGAAAAATATGGCTCTTAACACTGATTTAGATAGACATAATCTGCAACCTAAAAAGTTTATATTATGGCTTTTTATAGTTTCTTCGATCATTTTTTTTGCTGGTTTAACCAGTGGTTTTATTGTTTACGCAGGTAGCGGATCAGGTAAATCTTTGAATGTTGATTTGCCAAAGGTTTTTATTTATAGTACAATAGTTATTGTTATAAGTAGTTTAACAATGCATAAAGCATTTTTAAGCGCTAAAAGCTTACAATTTGCAAAGCAGAAACTTTGGCTGTGGGTCACTTTTGTTTTAGGCTTGGTGTTTATAGGTTTACAAGTTTATGGCTGGATGGTGTGGACTAATTTAGGGCTGTTTTTTGTGAACTCAAACGCCTCAATTAGTTTCGTTTATGCATTTACTTTATTTCATATTATACATATCATAGCTGGGCTTGTGATGATTTTAACAGCGATTAGAAGCAGTTACGGACCGGTGCCAAATGTTAAAAATACCTTTAGAATGGAAATCTCTTCTATTTTTTGGCATTTTGTAGATATTGTATGGATTTATTTATACCTTTTCTTACTTTTGAATCATTAAAATTTTACTCAAAAATTACAACTTAAATATTTGATGGATACGACAGCACAATTAGACGAAATAAAAACCAGTCCGTGGAGCGGAGGTAGGTCACCATTCTCTGTAGAGTATGGTAAACTGATGATGTGGTTTTTTCTTTTATCAGATGCATTTACTTTTTCTGCATTCTTGGTTTATTACGGCGCACAGCGTTTTAGTAAAATAACATGGCCAAACCCCGAAATTGTTTTTAAATCTTTCCCAGGCGTTTCTGATAATGCACCGTTGGTTTTTGTGGGTTTAATGACTTTTATTTTGATTGCAAGTTCCGTAACAATGGTTTTAGCTGTAGAAGCAGGACATCGTAACAAAAAGAAAGAGGTTACCTGGTGGATGGTTGCTACAATTATTGGAGGATTGATGTTCTTAGGTTGCCAAGCTCTAGAGTGGAGCCATTTGCATCATGAAGGATTTTGGTGGGGACATATTCCTACACTTGAAACAATGAAAGAAATGGGATTAACATCCGATGCTGTGAGTACACAGCAATTTGCTAACCTATTTTTCACCATCACCGGATTCCACGGGTTTCACGTATTCACTGGAGTTATCATTAATATCATTATTTTAATAATGACAATGGCTGGAGTTTTTGAACGTCGAGGCCATTATCTGATGATCGAGAAAGTGGGCTTATACTGGCACTTTGTTGATTTAGTTTGGGTATTTGTATTTACCTTCTTTTATTTAGTTTAATCTTAATCTTTCTATAATGTCAACTGAAAATTCTAATGTAGAACACGCTGAAGAGCATAATGTGATGACCAAAGGCAGAATTCTTGGAGTTTTGCTAATTCTTTCGGTAGTTACAGGTATCGAATTTATTTTAGCGCTAGCAGTTCCGCATTCTTTAATGCCTCAGCATGTTAAAAACATTATTTATGTACTTTTAACTCTAGTTAAAGCATACTATATAGTTGCTTTCTTTATGCACTTAAAATTTGAGAAATACGCTCTTAAAGCGGCTATTCTTCTTTCCCTTATATTTATCATTTACTTTATTGTATTGTTACTTATCGAAGGAAATTATTTGAATAGCCATTTAACGATATGAGCGGGAATAAATTTCCTTTAGCAAAAATATTAATCCTGGTAACCATATTAGCGTTGCCAGGATTTTTGTATTATTTACTCAAAGAAAAGGGTAAAAACAGGTATAAGCTTTTGCCTGTTTTTGGGCCAAAAGTTGTTGGATCAACATTTCATACAAAACGTGGAGTTAAGATACCGGATACACTTTATCATCACATTGTTTTTCCAGAATTAACGGATAAAGACGGAAAGACGGTAAAAATTTCTACAGAGGAGCAAATGCTGACTATTGTAAATTTTTTTTACACCAGCAATAAAGATGTAGTTCCTGCGCTTAATAGAGGGATTCAGGATTTACAAGAGCAATTTAAAGGCAATAAAATAATCAGGTTTATTTCCATTGATTTAGATCCAAAGAATGACAATGCGGAGAAACTGAAAGTTTATTCAGCTAGCGTTGGCGCAATCCCTAACAAATGGGAAGTCTTAACAGCAGACACATCAGTTACGTATCCGTTTGCCCGTAATCAGTTATTTGTAAATGCGTTGCAAACATCTGATGGTAATTTTGTGTTTAGTGATAAGCTAATTCTTTTAGATGCTGATAATCGTATTCGAGGTTATTATACAGGAACTTCTGAAGACGAAATTAGGCGGATAAGTGACGAGATTAAGGTTTTAATTACAGAGGAACTTCGTAAAAAAACAGCAAGGTTCTAATAATATTTTTGAGGTTTAGATTATGAGCGATAAGGTGATTTTAAGAGTAATTACAGGTGTTTCTATAGCTGTTTTTGTTTTGGTCTTAATTTTAAATAGAAAGATAATTCCGGTCACTATACCAACTCCAAGTTTTGTGTTTTTTTTTCCAAAACTTAATGCAATTATAAATGGGACATGTACTTTCCTATTGTTGCTTTCTCTGTATTTCATCAAACAAAAAAATATCAAGGCGCACAAAAGAATCAATATTTTAACGTTTTGTTTATCTGCTATTTTTTTGATTTCGTATGTGGTTTTTCACTATTTCGCTCCTGAAACAAAATTTGGAGATATTGATCATAACAATATTGTAAGTGACCATGAGAAGCTAATAGTGGGTAATCTTCGTTATATCTATTACTTTATTTTAGCAACTCATATTGTTCTTGCCGCGGCGGTTTTACCGTTAATTTTACTAAGTTTTTTTAGAGGACTTAAAATGCAGGTAGAAAAGCATAAGAAGCTAGTGCGTTGGAGCTATCCGGTATGGTTATATGTTACAACTACCGGAGTAATTGTTTATTTAATGATAGCTCCTTATTATAATTTTTAAATTTGTATCCATGAAGCGTTCAACAATTCTTTTATCAGTTCTTTTTGTAGTTGTTTTGGTTTTTGTTGCCAATTTTACATTTGCACAGTGTGCAATGTGCCAAGCTACGGTTGAGTCTAATCTAAAAGCCGGTGGTAAAACGGCGGCTGGGTTAAATGGAGGCATCATGTATTTATTGGCAGCGCCGTATTTGGTAGTTCTGGGTATTGGTGTATTGTGGTATAAGAAATATCGCAAAAAGGAAATTGCTATTGATATCAAAGCTGAAAAGATTAACCTAAATTAAACTCTAATCGTAATAAACTTTTGTCATGGCAGAAACCCCGAAATTACAGGCAATGATTAATGCTAAATGCCCTCGTTGCCGTAGAGGAGACATGTTCATAAACTCTATGTATGGGTTTTCCTCTCAAAAAATGCATGAACATTGCCCAAAATGCAATGTTAGATATGAGCTAGAGCCGGGGTATTTTTATGCAGCCATGTATATAAGCTATGGTTTAAATGTAGCATTAGCCGTAATAGTTGGAGTAACAACTTATTTAATATCTCACGAAACAGAGTCGCCATGGCTTTATGTGGGAGTTATATTTGCAATCAGCGTTGCTTTAGCGCCATTAAACTTTAGGTATTCAAGGGTAATTCTGCTCCATTTAATGTCGCCGAAACTAAAATACCTTTCACATTATGACCACGATTAAGGCAGAAACTTTAGATTTTCTTAGGCAGCTAAAGCTTAACAATAACAGAGAATGGTTTCAAGACCATAAATCTATTTATATCGAAGCAAAAGAGAATGTTGAAGCTTTTGCAGAAGATATCATTGTGTCTTTTAGAAAAATGAACCCTAAGATTCCAACAGAATTAACGGGTAAAAAAAGTGTGATGCGTATTTACAGAGACGTTAGATTTAGTAAAGACAAATTACCTTACAAAACAAATTTTGGAATTAGTATTTCCACCAGCCCCAAGGGAATACACGGTCCCGGTTATTTTATACAACTACAGCCAGATCAAAGTTTTGTTGCCGGAGGAATGTGGATGCCAGACTCTGGCCATGTGAAATTAATTAGGCAAGAAATTGATTATAACGCCGACCGACTATTGTCGATTTTTAAGAACAAAAGTTTCGAAGATTTTTTTGGTAAGGGTTTACAACAAACGGATAAGTTAAAAACAACGCCTAAAAATTATGATGCAACGCATCCAAATATTGAACTGCTAAAGCTTAAAAGTTTTATAGTTAGTAGGTCTTTTACTGATCAGCAATTGCAAAATACGGATGCGGTGGGGCACATCGTAAATACTTTAAATGAAATTACGCCACTAAATGATTTTTTACAGGAGGCCATAACCACCTTATAGATTTATAATTTTTATATTGAAATTTTAAATAAATTATTTCCGCATGAAGAAGCAACATATTTTAATCGCATTGTGTGCAGTTCTATTTTTAAGTTCTTGCGTGGTACTTTCCAAAAAGAAATACCAATCCTTGCTTTCGCAAAAGGACTCTTTAAACGTGGGTTGGGATAATGCGAATGTTAAAATCCAATCTTTGCAGGAAATGATCACAGGTTTAAAAGCCGATACTGCGACTTTAAATGCTAAAATTGCAGACATGAGCGCTCAGTTAGAAAACTTAAATACGAACTACACAGCTTTAAGCTCAAAGAGTTCTTCGGAAATTAATAAGCTTTCCGCTGATTTGGAAAAAAGAGAAGCAAGGTTAAAAGAGGTTGAAGAAATTTTGAAAAAGCGTGACCAAGCTACCAATGCATTAAAAGAAAAACTACAAAAAGCTTTGTTAGGCTTTCAGGAGAAAGGCTTAAGCGTAGAAATTAGAGACGGAAAAGTATATGTTTCTTTAACGGATAAGCTGTTGTTTAGTACCGGATCAATTGTAATTGATGATAAAGGGAAACAAGCTTTACAGGAACTAGCGAAGGTTTTAAACACACAGCCAGAAATTAATATCGCCGTAGAAGGCCATACTGATAATCAGAAGGTTGGCAATTTAGGACAAATTAAAGACAATTGGGATTTAAGCGTATTACGAGCAACATCTGTTGTTCGGTATTTAACAGAACTGCAAAATATTTCGCCCGAGCGTTTAACAGCAACCGGTAAAGGACAGTTCCAACCTATCGCATTAGGCAATACCCCAGAGGATAGAAGTAAAAACCGTAGAATTGAAATTGTAT
Source organism: uncultured Pedobacter sp. (assembly GCF_946480185.1). The sequence goes on from NZ_CAMLIG010000008.1 coordinate 80,418, forward strand.
TGTCTCCAAAATTGGATGAACTGTATAATTTAATCAAATAGGGGTTACTTCAGTAAGGGTGAAACAATGGCTTGCATAGCTGCAAATTGGGCTTAAAAAATGATTTAGGACATAAAAAAGCTATTTATATAGCTTCTAAATTGTTTCAATTGACAAATTGTTGACATAATGTATAGCCACCAAGAGTACTTTTGTAGCGGTTCAAAAATATCATAATTGAAGGATTTAAAGGTTATAGCTTTTACACACAAACAAATTGATTTGAAAGAATTAGGTTGTTTGGTTTTGTGTAATGAAGCCACAGAGGAGAGACTTCAGTTTGTGAAATCTAAATTTGATATTCCAGAAATATTTTATTTGGCAACTTGCAATAGAGTCGAATTCATTTTTACTGCAAATCAAGAATTAAACAAAAACTTCGTTCGGTCTTTTTTACAAGCCTTACACGGCGATAAAATACTTACTACACAGATGGATTCTGTTGTAGATAATGCTTTGGTTTTCGAGCAAGAAGAGTCGCTTAACCATTTAATGCGTGTTGCCAGTTCTTTGGAGAGTTTGGTGGTGGGCGAAAAAGAGATTTTAGCACAGGTAAGAAAAAGCTACGAAGCCTGTAGGTTAAAAGGTCTTACCGGAGATTACCTTAGAATGGTGATGAACCGAGTGGTTAAAACTGCTAAAGAAGTTTATACTTTTACAAATATTGCTAAAAACCCAATCTCTGTAGTTTCTTTGGCTTACCGACGATTGAAAGAGCTAAATGTTTGCTCTAAATCGAGAATACTAATTGTTGGTGCCGGCGAAACCAATCAAAATATTGCTAAATATCTAAAAAAACATACCTATACTAATTTCTCAATTTTCAACAGAACTTTAAGTAAGGCGCAAAGCCTAGCCGCTGAATTGGGCGGTGAAGCTTTTGAATTGGCGCAACTACAAGATTTTGACAAAGGTTTTGATGTAATTATTACCTGTACATCTGCAAAAGCACCCATCATTACTTCCGAACTTTACGCTAAACTCTTAAATGGCGATACAAGCTCTAAAGTGATTGTTGATTTGGCTGTTCCAAACGATGTTGATCCACAGGTATTGATAGACCATAATGTGCAGTACATCGAGGTAGAATCATTAAAAGAGATAGCTGAAAAAAATCTGCAAGAGCGTTACCACGAATTGATTAACGGTGAAGCAATTATAGAGCAGAACATTAAAGAATTTAAGCCAATTTTAAAGCAGCGCCGGGTAGAAATTGCCATGAGCGAAGTGCCTATTAAAATTAAAGAAATTAGAGAAAGAGCGTTAACTTCTGTTTTCGCTGATGAAATAAACGGTTTGGATGAAAATTCAAGAATGGTGTTGGAAAAAGTGATGAGCTATATGGAGAAAAAGTACATTAGCGTTCCAATGGTTATGGCTAAAAATATTTTAGTTAATAACGATTAGATCATAATTACCATAAATCACTAATTTTCTGAAAATCAATGGGCAAAGCTCATTCTTAATTCTATTTTTGCAATATAATTATACATTTTGGACAGAATAATTACTATAGGAACTCGGGGTAGTGACCTAGCTTTATGGCAGGCAAACTACGTAAAAGACAGACTAGCGGCAATCCACATAAAATCTGAGTTAAAAATCATTAAAACTCAGGGAGATAACATCCTAAACCTTAGGTTGGATAAGTTAGAAGGCAAAGGTTTTTTTACCAAAGAGCTAGAAGAGCATTTGCTAGAGAAATCCGTTGATTTGGCTGTCCATTCTCATAAAGATTTACCTACTTTAAATCCTACAGGTTTAATTATCGCGGCAGTTTCAGAAAGAGAAAATCCATCCGAAGTAATTTTGATTTTAAAAGATTGCGTAGATTCTTCTAAAAAGCTGTCTGTAAAGCACAACGGAACAGTAGGTACTTCATCTAATCGCAGGCAATCACAACTTTTGGCGGTTCGCCCGGATTTGGAATTTGAGAACCTAAGAGGAAACGTAAATACAAGAATCCAAAAACTAAGAGACGAAAAGTACGATGCCATTATCATGGCTAAAGCTGGAATCAGCCGTTTAAATTTAGATTTATCTGAATTTTATATCGAAGAAATTGAGCCAACAGCAGAATTGGTTCCTGCCCCGGCACAAGGTGTTTTGGCTATACAAATAAGGGAAGAAGACAAGGAACTTTTTGATATTTTACAAGAAATCCATGATAAAGATGTTGCAGAGCGCATTGGTGTAGAACGTAAAGTTTTAAATCTTTTTGATGGTGGTTGCCACATGCCTTTAGGATGCTATTGCGAGAAAGATGAAGATGGCTTGTTCCATGTTTGGACTACCAAGGCTTTAGATCAGGACGATTTTCCGGATCGTTTATACATTACCGCAAAAAGTACCGAAGGTTTAGCCGAAACTATATTGAAAAAATTTGATATCGAGAACCGCAAACTACCTAAAAAGGTCTTTATATCCAGAGAATTAAGCGATCAAAGTTACTTTGGTAAAGCCTTACGTAAACATAATATCGAGATTGAGGCCAAATCCTTGATCAGAACTGTACCCACAATCCATAAATTGGATTCTTATGTCTTTAAACAGATAGACTGGATTTTTTTTAGCAGTAAAAATGGAATTGAATACTTCTTTTCTTTAAATCCACTATTGCCAAAGGATATTAAGTTTGGCGTGGTTGGTCGTGGTTCTGAAGATGCTTTGCGGGCTTTAGGCAAAACGGTTTCTTTTGTTGGCGAAAGTAGTGATACTGCGGAAGTTTCTGAGGAATTTGCAACTGTTGCAAATGGAACAACAGTATTGTTTCCGTTGGCGAAAGATTCATTACGTAGTATCCAAAAAAGCCTTTCGGCAGATACCAAGATTGTTGAAATGGTGATTTACGAAACCATTTTGGAAGAAGAGGTTGAGCCAACCTATGCAGATGTACTGGTGTTTACCAGTCCGTCTAATGTGGACGCCTATTTTGCTGATAACCTATTGCAACCTGGACAAAAAGTAGTTGCCATCGGTAAATCAACGGGGCAAAAATTTGATGAAATGGGCGTGAAATATATTTTGCCGGCTTCGCCAGATGAAATTGGCTTGGCAGAAGTGGTTTTTGGAATTGATGTTTAGGCAGATGCGAGATTTGAGACGTGAGATTTGCATGTGTAAATCTGCTTGTGTCAGGCTAAGCGGAGTCGAAGGCTAACCACAGAAATAATGATTTTTACACAGAGATTGGGGTTTTGTATGGCGAAACGCTATTCTCACGTCATGTTGAGGATACGAGACATCTCACAAGTAGGTGATAGATTAGTAAATAGTTTTTTAACCACGGAGGAGGCAGAGCTCACAGAGCTGGGCATTAAAATACTTTACGTCATGTCGATCCGTCGGCTGGCGAAGAGATAGCTCACAAATAGGTAATAAACGATATAAGTAGATAACATATCGCATAAATAACAAATACAATGTTAAACAGACCGAGAAGAAATAGGAAATCGCAGGTGATTAGGGATATGGTGCAAGAAAACCACCTTCATGCGTCTAACTTTATTTTTCCATTGTTTATTGTCGATGGAACGCAGCAGAAAACTGAAGTGGCTTCCATGCCTGGGATTTTCAGATATTCTATCGACAACCTTTTACACGAGGTAGAAAGTTGCATGGAACTGGGTTTAAAATCTTTTGATTTGTTCCCGAATATTGAAGAAGCTTTAAAAGATAAAACCGCCAGCGAGAGCGTAAATGAGAAAGGTTTATACCTCCGAGCGATCAAGGAAGTAAAATCCCGTTTCCCGGAAGCTTGTGTGGTTACAGATGTGGCAATGGATCCATACAGTAGCGATGGACACGATGGTTTGGTAGAAAATGGTGAGATTGTAAACGATAAAACTTTACAGATTCTTGCCGATATGGCCATCGCTCATGCAAGAGCCGGAGCAGACATTGTTGCACCTTCTGATATGATGGATGGAAGAGTACAATACATCCGAGAAGCGTTGGACGCTGAAGGTTTCAGCAACGTTTCGATTATGGCGTACACAGCAAAATATGCCAGCGCATTTTACGGTCCGTTTAGAGATGCATTACAATCAGCACCAAAATTTGGTGATAAAAAAACTTACCAGATGAATCCGGCAAACCAGCGAGAAGCATTAATTGAAGCAACTTTGGACACGCAGGAAGGTGCAGATTTTTTAATGGTAAAACCAGCTATGGCTTATTTAGACGTGATTAAATTATTAAAAGATAATTTCGATTTGCCAATTGCCGCCTATAATGTGAGCGGAGAATACGCCATGATTAAAGCCGCTTCGCAAAGAGGGTGGTTAAACGAAGAAAAGGCCACGGTGGAAACCTTAATGTGTATAAAAAGGGCAGGTGCAGATGTGATTTTGACTTATCACGCTAAAGAAGTTTTAAAAAATAAGTGGATTTAAACAGCTTTCGGCTTTAAGCCATAAGCTTTATGCTTTACAAATGTTCGATTCGATTAAAAATATATTCAACAACAGTAACGAAGAAACACCTCTTTTGTACGGCGAAAAGCCGGATATCATTAGAGAAAAATCTGCCGAGCTTTACGAAAAAGCCAAACAGTATTTTCCGGGCGGCGTAAATTCGCCAGTAAGGGCTTTTAAATCTGTTTACGGAACGCCACTTTTTATCGAAAAAGGAGATGGTTGCCGTTTATGGGATGCTGATGGAAATGAATTTATTGATTTCTGTTGTTCCTGGGGACCGCTTATTTTAGGGCATAACCACCCAAAAGTGAGGGAAAAAGTAATTGAGGTGATGCAGAACGGAATGTCTTTTGGCGCACCAACATCGCTGGAAACAGAGCTTGCCGAACTCATTATTAAAAACAACAAATTTATTGAAAAAATAAGATTTACCAGTTCCGGAACGGAAGCGGTAATGTCGGCCATTCGTTTGGCCAGAGGCGCAACTAAACGCGATAAAATCATCAAATTTGAAGGTTGTTACCATGGCCATAGCGATTCACTTTTGGTAAAAGCAGGATCTGGTTTGGTTACTTTTGGTGAAACTTCATCAGCCGGAATCCCAAAAGCCTTTGCAGATGAAACCATCGTGGTTTCCTTAAATGATAAAGAAGCATTAAAAGCAGCTTTCGAACAATTTAAAAATCAAATAGCTTGTGTAATTATTGAGCCTGTACCAGCTAATAACGGTTTACTGCTACAAGACAAAGAATATCTGGAATACTTAAGAGAAATCTGTACCGAAAACGGCACTTTATTAATTTTTGACGAGGTAATTTCTGGCTTCCGTATAGGTTTTGAAGGCGCTGCAGGTTATTATAATATCCGGCCAGATATCATCACCTACGGAAAAATTATTGGTGGGGGTTTGCCAGTCGGTGCTTACGGTGCATCCGCAAGTTTGATGAGTAATATCTCTCCGGATGGCGCAGTTTACCAAGCTGGTACATTGTCTGGAAATCCGGTGGCAATGGCAGCGGGTATTGCACAATTGAGTGAGTTGGCAAAATCAAATTTTTACAAAGAGCTAAATACCAAAACTGAGGAGTTTACCAACGCTATCCAGCGTTATGCAAGCTCTAAAAACTACCAGTTTAAGGTTTTTCAAATTGGTTCTATATTTTGGTTTGCTTTTAGCGATGCCGAAAAAATACAGACTTCAGAAGCTATTGACCCGGCAAGTATGGATAAATTTAAAATAATGCACCGTGAACTTTTAAACCGTGGAATGTATTTTGGTCCTTCTGGCTACGAAGTAGGCTTTATTTCTGCCGCACACAGTAAACTAGATTTAGAAAAAGCCAAAAGAGCTATATTTGAATGTTTAGATATCGTATTTAAAAATAAATAAACATGCGGTTGAAACCTATTACCATATTTTACGCCATTGTTTTTTACGTGTTCTCGCAACTGTTTTGGTGGGCTATTTTATTGGTAGAACTGCAACCGGCTCGTCGTGGAATGGTGATGGGGGAAGGTTTTGTGTTTATTACCATGATGGCGTTTGGGATTTATAAATTGCATCAAGCCATTAACAGAGAGAAAAAAATTACCGATCAACAAAAAAACTTTCTGCTTTCTGTTACTCACGAGCTTAAATCGCCCCTGGCATCCATAAAGCTTTATTTACAAACGATTAATAAACGCGAGTTAGATAAAGAGCAACAACGTAGTTTTATCTCGAAATGTTTGTTAGATATTGAAAGATTAGATGATTTGGTGGAAAATATGTTGCTTGCTACTAAAATTGAAAATAAATCGTACAGCTTTCCTAAACAAGAGTTAAATTTATCGGAACTGGTAGAAAAAATTGTTTCGCGTTTGCAGATTCATGTTTGTAGTAAAGAATCAATTATAACTTCGGTTGACCCAAATGTGTTCATCACTGGCGATCAGTTTGCAATGGCATCTGTGGTTACTAATTTGATTGAAAACGCGGTGAAATATTCGCCAGACTGTGTGCCGGTTCATGTGGATTTGCATCGTAAGGCAAACGGAACAGTTTGTTTTAGGGTTGCTGATTTAGGAATTGGAATTTCAGATGAAGAAAAGGCAAAGGTGTTTGATAAGTTTTACCGGGTGGGGAGCGAAGCAACTCGTAAAACAAAAGGTACCGGTTTAGGATTGTTTATTGTAAAGCAGGTTTTAGATCATCATCAAGCACAAATAAAAGTAATGAATAACCAACCAAAAGGAACGGTTTTTGAAGTTTCTTTTAATTAAATAGAAAAGAACATGTCTGTAAAACAAAGAATTTTATTGATGGAAGATGAAGAACATCTTTTGGAAGCCATCAAACTGAATCTAGAAATGGAAGGCTTTTTTGTAAGAGCCGTAAATGATGGTAAAAAAGCACTTAAAGTGTACAAGGAGGAGAAATTCAACTTGATTATTTTAGATGTAATGGTGCCCGAAATTGATGGTTTCCAAGTTGCGGAAACTATTCGGTTAGAAAATAGCGAAGTACCCATTATGTTTTTAACTGCCAAAAATACATCGGAAGACAGAATTACCGGTTTAAAAAAAGGTGCAGATGATTATTTAACTAAGCCTTTTAATTTAGAGGAATTGATTTTGAGAGTCAACAACCTGATTAAAAGAAGTATGAAAGGCGATGATTTAAAAGAAATCAACTCTTATAAAATTGGCGATAAAACCATTTATTTTAATTCTTTTGAGCTGAAGAATGACGATGGAACCATAACTGCCTTAACCAAAAAAGAAACCATGTTGCTCAAGCTTTTAATTGAGCGTAAAGACGAAGCAGTTTCGCGTGAGCAAATTTTGGAAACGGTTTGGAATTATGATGTTTATCCATCAACCCGCACCATTGATAATTTCATTTTAACGTTCAGAAAATACTTCGAGCCTGATCAAAAAAATCCAATTTATTTTCACTCTATCCGGGGGGTAGGCTATAAATTTACCGACGGACATTCGTAATAATGTTTACCAACAAAGCGAGGGTTTTAGTTTGCGTTTTGCTGGCTTTGGTTGCTGGTTTAGCTGCATGGCTAAAAGTTTATGAAATTTCCGTTTTAAGCGGGATGTTTATTGCTTTGGTAGTGTGGGGTTTTTTTAAAGAAGGGACAGTTATTTTAGCGGCAAAACAGTTTAAGCTAAAAAACTATACCACTGCCAAAGCTTTATTACACAGCATAAAAAACCCAGAACTTTTAAACAAACGCAGAAAACCTTATTACTATTTTATGTTGGGCAGTATTGCCGTACAAGAAATGGATTATGCCGATGCAGAATTTCATTTAGGAAAGTCGGCTGTTTTAGGTTTGCAAGCAGGCGATTTGGGTGTAGCTTTAATGCACTTGGCAAACATCAGCCTCAGAAATAACGACAAAGAAAAGGGTTTGCTGTGGATTAAGCAGTCAGAAAAATTGCCTTTATCCGCGAAGTATAAAAGCATATTAAGTAATATCGAAAAAGAAATACAAAAGATTAAATGAAGAATTCCTTATTTATAGATGCAGCGTTTTCCAAACAAACAGAGCGCCCACCCGTGTGGATGATGCGCCAAGCAGGTCGTTTTATGCCCGAGTATTGGGAAATCAAAAACAAATACTCGTTTTTGGAAATGTGTAAAACACCCGAAATTGCTGCGGATGTAACCATGTTGCCTGTTGATCTATTAGGAATTGATGCCGCTATTTTGTTTTGCGATATTTTAGTAACTGGCGAAGCTATGGGTGGCGATTTAAGCTTCACGCAAGGTGTAGGTCCAAAGTTTGCAAACCCAATAAAAAACGAAAAAGACATCGACAATTTAAATGTTGATGTAATGGATAATTTGCAATACGTTGCTGATGCTATTAAAGTTATTCAAGAGCGGTTAAACGGATCTATCCCGTTAATCGGTTTTGCTGGTGCACCTTTTACGGTGATGAGCTATTTGGTTGAAGGCGGTTCTTCTAAAGATTTTAAGCTGACCAAACTTTTTATACATAACCATCCAGAACTGGCTCATAAATTATTGAGTAAAATTGCCTTGGTAACTGCTGATTATTTGAATCTCCAAATCGCAGCAGGTGTAAATACAGTGCAGTTGTTTGATAGTTGGGCACTTTCTTTATGTTGGGATGACTATAAAGAGTTTTCGCACCAATATAATGTGGATATCATCTCTAAACTGAACAGAAAAGATATCCCGGTTATATCTTTTTGTAAAGGAAGTTCTGTTTTTGCGCCTTTAATGGCAGAAGCAAAACCCGATGTGGTTTCAATAGATTGGAATGCAGATTTGCGAAATATCAAAAATATGTTGCCTTCAAATATTGCTGTTCAAGGAAATTTAGATCCTCACATTTTGTATGCTGATAAGCATGTGATTAAAGAACGTATCCACCGTTTATTTGAGCGTATGCGTGGCCAAGATGGTTTCATCTTTAATTTAGGTCATGGTATTATGCCAGATATCCCTTTCGATCATGTAAAATATGCAGTTGAAGTGGTGAAGGAGTTTAGATACTAATTAGGTTGTTAGGGGTTAGGTGGTTAGTTTTTTAGGCATATAGAATGGTAAGCTAAGTTAATATTGCCAAATCCTAATCACCGAACAAACCAACAACCTAACCAACCAACCACCTAACCAACCAACAACCTAAAAATGTACAGATACATACTTGCCATTCATATCATTTTTGTAGTCAGCTGGATGGCAGGCTTGTTTTATATTGTGCGCTTATTTATTTACCATACAGAAGCTAACGATAAGCCTGAACAGGAACGCATCATTCTGCAAAAGCAGTTTCAAGTGATGGAAAGCAAGCTTTGGAATATCATCACCACACCAGCTATGTTTTTAGCAGTAGCTGCTGGCTTAACCATGATTTATCTTAATCCTGGGTTGCTCCATACCGATTGGATGTGGGTGAAATTAGCCTTCGTTTCGGGATTGCTCATTTATCATTTTATGTGCGCTGGAATTATCAAGCAATTGAAAGCCGGTAGGTTTTGGATGACCAGCACTCAGCTTCGTTTATGGAATGAAGTGGCTACCATATTTTTAGTTGCAATTGTATTCACAGTCATCCTTAAAAATGCAGTTGACTGGATTTATGGTTTAGTGGGTTTAGTTATTTTTGCCGTGGTAATTATGATGGCGGTAAAGCTTTATAAAAAGTCGAGAGAGAAGAATAAGCGCTAGCTTTTAAATTCCCCGAGCTATCTTTGTACTGCATTTACAGAAATATCCGCTGAATTTCCCTTGCCGAATAGGGACGATTCCTCATCAAAAAAACCTATTTTTGCGTTTTCAAAAAAAACAAGCATGATTTATTTCTTCAGCAATCAATCGCAAGCCATTTTTGTTTTACAAATTGACCAGGCGCTTGCTCCGTCCGATATTCCTAAACTCGAATGGCTTTTTGGCGATGCTAAAATTTCATCTGAAAAAACTTTAGCCGGTTTTTTCATCGGTCCAAGAGCGGCTATGATTACACCCTGGAGTACCAATGCCGTAGAAATTACGCAGAACATGGATATCCATGGTATCATCAGAATTGAAGAATTTAAAAAAGTTGATTCAGATTTCGCTGATTTTGACCCCATGCTTTCTCAAAAATACAGCGATATAGGTCAGGATGTGTTTACCATCAACATTAAGCCCGAGCCAATTTTATCCATAACAGATATTGCCGCTTATAACATTCAAGAAGGATTATCTTTAAGCACCGAAGAAGTGGAGTATTTGGGTTCACTTGCGGAAAAACTGGGAAGACCTTTAACAGATTCTGAAGTTTTCGGATTCTCTCAGGTAAACTCAGAACATTGCCGCCATAAAATTTTTAACGGGAAATTTGTGATTGATGGCGAAGAGCAACCAACGTCGCTTTTCAAGTTAATCAGAAAAACATCAGAGGAGAATCCTAACGATATTGTTTCGGCTTATAAAGATAACGTAGCGTTTATAAAAGGCCCACGAGTGCAACAATTTGCACCTAAAAGGGCCGATGTTCCGGCATATTACACCACCAGCGATTTTGATTCGGTAATTTCCATCAAGGCAGAAACGCATAATTTCCCAACAACTGTAGAACCATTTAATGGAGCCGCAACAGGGTCTGGTGGCGAAATTAGAGACAGGTTAGCGGGCGGACAAGGTTCTTTACCTTTGGCAGGAACTGCGGTGTATATGACTGCACTTTCTCGTTTGGCAACCGATTGTCCCTGGGAAAAAGGAGTGAAAGAAAGAACTTGGCTATATCAAACGCCAATGGACATCCTCATCAAAGCATCAAACGGTGCAACCGATTTTGGAAATAAATTTGGTCAGCCCTTAATTACGGGTTCTGTTTTAACTTTTGAACATGAGGAAGCAAATAGAACATTAGGTTTTGACAAAGTAATTATGTTGGCCGGCGGTATCGGCTACGGAAAAGCCAATCAGTCGCAAAAGCAAAAACCAAAAAAAGGCGATAATATTGTTGTTTTAGGCGGAGAAAACTACAGAATTGGGATGGGCGGCGCAGCGGTTTCGTCTGCAGACACTGGTCAACATGGTAGCGGTATCGAATTAAACGCGATACAGCGTTCGAACCCTGAAATGCAAAAAAGAGCGGCCAATGCGGTTCGTGGAATGGTAGAAAGTGATACGAATACCATCATCTCTATACATGATCATGGTGCAGGCGGACATTTAAACTGCCTTTCTGAATTGGTGGAAGAAACAGGCGGTTTAATTAACTTGGATAAATTGCCAGTTGGCGACCCAACCTTATCTGCAAAGGAAATCATCGGAAACGAATCTCAGGAACGTTTGGGATTGGTGATTAGCGATGAGCATATTGAAACTTTACAAAAAATTGCAGATAGAGAGCGTTCTCCGATGTACACAGTGGGTAAAGTTACCGGCGATCACCGATTTACCTTTAAATCAGAAAAAACAGGTGCCAAACCAATGGATTTAGAATTGGCTGCTATGTTTGGCAGTTCACCAAAAATCGTGATGGATGATGTTACCGTTGATTATAAATACGAAAGCATTGCTTACGATAAATCTAAACTGAATACTTATTTAGAGCAGGTTTTAACTTTGGAAGCTGTTGCCTGTAAAGATTGGTTGACAAATAAGGTTGACCGTTGCGTAGGTGGCCGGGTTGCCAAACAACAAAATGCCGGTCCGTTGCAGTTGCCATTAAACAACTGTGGTGTAATGGCTTTGGATTTCCAAGGTAAGGAGGGAATTGCAACTTCAATTGGTCATTCGCCTTTAACAGCGTTGATTGACCCTGCGGCAGGAAGCAGAAATGCCATTGCAGAATCTTTATCCAATTTGGTTTGGGCGCCGCTTAAAGATGGTTTAAAAAGCGTGTCCCTTTCGGCAAACTGGATGTGGGCTTGTAAAAATCAAGGAGAGGATGCCCGTTTATATGCAGCGGTAAAAGCTTGTTCAGATTTTGCGATTGATTTAGGAATCAACATCCCCACCGGGAAAGATTCTTTATCGATGAAGCAGAAATATAAGGATGGCGATGTAATTGCCCCAGGAACAGTTATTATTTCTGCCGGTGGTAATTGTAACGATGTTACTCAAGTGGTGGAACCAGTTTTGCAAAAAAACGGCGGTGCTATTTACTACATTAACTTATCTAACGACAGCTATAAATTAGGAGGTTCTTCTTTCGCTCAGATTTTAAATAAAATTGGCAACGAAGCGCCCGATGTAAAAGATGCTGGTCAACTAAAAAATACTTTTAACACCATCCAAACTTTAGTTAAAGCTGGCAAAATTGAAGCAGGTCATGATATTGGCAGTGGTGGTTTAATTACCACTTTATTGGAGATGTGTTTTGCTGATGTTGATTTAGGCGCAAAAATAGATTTATCTGCACTTGCAGAAAGCGATAGCATCAAATTATTGTTCTCAGAAAATATTGGGCTGGTTTTCCAGGCCGATAGCTCAGTAGAACAAAGTTTAAAGAATGCTGGTGTAGCGTTTCACAAGATTGGTGAAGTGACCTCATCAGCGACTTTAGAAATTACTAATGCCAATGAAAACTTTAGCTTCGATATTGCGCACTTACGTGATGTTTGGTTTAAAACTTCGTATTTATTAGATAGCAGGCAAACTGGAAACGGCTTGGCCAAAGATCGTTACGAAAACTATAAAAATCAGCCTTTAGCTTACAAATTCCCTACGCATTTCAATGGCAAAAAGCCGGTGATTGATGAAGCTAAACCTCGCCCTAAGGCCGCAATTATCCGTGAAAAAGGTAGTAACTCTGAGCGTGAAGTTGCCAACGCCATGTATTTGGCAGGTTTTGATGTGAAAGATGTGCACATGACGGATTTAATCTCCGGAAGAGAAACACTGGAAGACATCCAGTTTATTGGAGCTGTTGGGGGTTTCTCAAATTCTGACGTATTAGGTTCGGCAAAAGGTTGGGCAGGTGCTTTTATGTATAACGAAAAAGCAAGAGTGGCATTAGAAAAATTCTTTGCTCGTGAAGATACACTTTCCGTGGGTATTTGTAATGGCTGCCAGTTGTTTGTAGAGTTAGGTTTAATCAACAAAAATCATGAAGAAAAACCTAAAATGCTGCATAACAAAAGTGGTAAACACGAAAGTATTTTCACTTCTTTAACACTCCAAGAAAACAACTCGGTAATGCTTTCTAGCTTAGCTGGAAGTACATTAGGCGTTTGGGTTTCTCACGGAGAGGGCAGATTTTCGTTTCCTTACTCAGAAGATAAATATCAAATTGTAGCTAAATATGGTTATGATCAATATCCTGCAAGCCCTAATGGTTCTGATTATAACACGGCAATGCTATGTGATGAAACAGGACGCCATTTAGTAATGATGCCACATATCGAACGTTCCTTGTTTCAATGGAACTGGGCGAATTATCCAAAAGGGCGTAAAGACGAGGTTTCTCCTTGGATGGAAGCTTTTGTAAACGCCAGAAAATGGGTTGAAGAAAAGCAGAGATAAATGGTATTTGAAATACATAAGAGTCCTAAAGAATTAATTTTTAGGACTTTTTTTCTGCACTAAGTCTTAGATTTCTTAGAAGTCGAGGGATTTAAATTACAGTGCGGCCTTCACTAAATAAGGTAAAATTTCTTTCTGGAAAGAGATAAAATTCTTACGTACATCACCGTCACTTACAGAAGTAAAGGCAAAAGAAAAGATGATACTTTTGCTGGCCTTAATCAAAAATCTTAACCTTTCTGGATAGGTTTCATCGCTGTTTAACTCTTCAATTCCCAAAAACTCCTGATAAAGCAAACGTTCCAATTCATCAGAAAGATTTTTTAAAAATTCCTGAGCATTGGTAGATTCTCTGATGAAATCCCAGCCTATAAATTCATTGCAAATGGTATAAGAAAGCTTGCTAACCCGTAAAATCAGCAAAGTTAAATGTTCTTCTTTGTTGATGTTTTTACTATCCTGATGAACAATGTCGTTAATGCTCACCTTTAAATAATCCATCAAAATGGCATGTAATACCAGTTCTTTGCTTTCAAAGTATTTGTAAATGGTAGCTTTAGCTATTTTGGCTTTCTTGGCAATTTCGTTGACGCTGGTTTTGTGATAACCATATTTACGGAAAAGGTCCTGAGCGGCTTTTTTTATACTTTCTTTAATTTTATCGACCTCCATAAATTAATTGAAAATGCTGATTTGTGAACTGGTTACGGTAACCTGATATTGCTTTAACGGTCTGGTAGCAGGCGCTTTTAATGAAGATCCATCCTCAAGTGAAAACAGCGAACCCGAACAAGGATCTGTTGCCGTAATACTCGGCTCGTTTACATTTACAGCGCATTTACCTTCGGGATTATAGCTGCTACACCTGTCATAAGCTACAATTTGACCAGTGGTTTTTTTGTACAAAATAATTCCGGCTACACCTCCTGCAATGGTTACGTACCCACCAACTCCGGTTAGTTTAGAGTAACTAGGGCTACTTGGATAAATCTTTATATCGATAGGAACATCGGCAATATAATCGCTTTCTTTACCACAAGACTGTATCAACAAAATTGTAAATAAGGAAAGATGGAGTACCAGCTTTTTCATTTTTAAATGACCTCAGTTTGAAATTGTTTTAGGAAACGAACATCGTTTTCAGAAAACAAACGCAAATCTTTAATCTGATATTTTAAATTGGTAATTCTTTCTATTCCCATCCCGAAAGCAAAACCGGTATATTTTTTTGAATCGATATTCACGTTATCCAAAACGTTAGGATCAATCATACCGCAACCTAAAATTTCAACCCAACCACTGTATTTGCACATTTGGCATCCGGCACCTTTACAAATGGTACAAGAAATATCCATTTCTGCAGAGGGTTCTGTAAAAGGGAAATAAGACGGACGGAAACGGACTTTTGTGCCTTCGCCGTATAATTCTTGCACAAAGTAATATAAGGTTTGTTTTAAGTCTGCGAAAGAAACGTTTTCATCTACATACAAACCTTCAACTTGGTGAAAAAAGCAATGTGCCCTTGCAGAAATCGCTTCGTTACGGTAAACTCTTCCGGGCATTAATGCTCTAAACGGTGGTTTCCCGGCTTCCATTAAGCGGACTTGTACTGATGAAGTATGAGTGCGAAGAGCATAAGCACTTTTTCCTTCTTGCGGTTTTTCTGATGCTGTTGCCGGTTGTTGAACAAAGAAAGTATCCTGCATATCTCTTGCCGGATGTTCTTCGGGGAAATTCAATGCAGAGAAGTTATGCCAATCGTCCTCAATCTCTGGTCCTTCGGCTAAAACAAAACCTAGGCGTTTAAAGATTTCTACAATTTCTTTACGTACTAAGGATAGTGGGTGCCGACCGCCAATCTCAAAGCCTTCACCTGGCAAGGTTAAGTCTTCTTTGTTGGTTTGTACCGCATTTGCAGCAAAATTATCCTTATTATCATTAAACTTCGCTTCTGCTAATTGTTTAAACTCATTCAGTACTTTTCCTAATACGCGTTTTTCTTCGGGCGATACTGCTTTAAATTCGTCAAACAAATCTTTAATAATACCTTTTGTCCCTAGAAATTTGATGCGAAAGTGCTCTAATTCTTCTGCTGTTTTGGGTTCAAAAGCGTTGATTTCGGTAGTGTATTGAGTGATTTTAGACTGCATAGACTACAAATTTAAGAAAAAAAGTGTCTTTAATTTTAGAATTAATTTTGTGGGCTAATTTGAGTGTGAATTTTAGGAATTATAAATTAATTTAAATTAAGATTTGGTAGTATAAAATTTGAAATAGCAATTTTTTAATATCTTCGTATGATGACGGTTGTTGAAAAACATATAGAGACCTTAAACAAACTTTGCAGGACTTTTCATGTAGAAAAGTTGTATTTATTTGGTTCTGCACTTGGTTCAAAATTCAACAAAAAAAGCGATCTGGATTTCTTGGTTAGGTTTAAAACCGTCGAGCCGTCAGAGTATTTTGACAATTATATTCAGTTTAAAGAAGAGCTAGAATCACTGTTTACTAGAAAAGTTGATCTACTAGAAGAACAGGCGTTGAAAAATCCTATTCTTATAAATGCTATTAATAATTCAAAAAAAGTAGTTTATGGATGAGCGTATTCTTAAATGGATTTTTGATATTAAGATAGCAATAGATGAAATAGATTCATTTATTGAAAGTAACGCAAAGGACTTTTTAAAATATAAGAACAATCTGATGCTGAAACGGGCGTTGGAGAGAAATTTGGAAATAGTAGGAGAAGCGCTTAATCGAATTTTAAAACAAGACGCGAACTACCAAAATAAAATAACTAACTCAAAAGCAATAATTAGTCTAAGAAATCAGGTAATTCACTCCTACGATAATATCTCAGACGAAAACATTTGGGCAATTCTTACAAAACATCTTCCGTTACTAAAAAGTGAGATTATTGTTATCATAAATGATGCAAAGCGAGACGAGTAACTCAAATCAACATTGCTACCAGCCCTGTCCATCCGGTTTGGTGGCTGGCACCTAAACCTTTACCGTTATCTCCATTAAAATATTCATGGAATAAAATATAATCCTTAAAATGCGGGTCTTCTTGTAATTTTTTATGCTCACCAAAAACTGCTCTTTTACCGTCTTTGTCTTTTAAAAAGATAGCAGTCAATCTTTTAGAAACATTATTTGCCGCGTCTTTTATAGTGGTATAATTTCCGGAACCTGTTGGCATTTCTATTTTAAAATCGTCACCATAATAATCATGGAAACGGTTCATGGATTCTATCAATAAATAATTTACAGGCATCCAAATCGGGCCACGCCAATTGCTATTTCCGCCAAACATTCCGGTATCGCTTTCGGCGGGTGTGTATTTTACTTTAAAAGTTTCTCCACCTAATTCAAAAATAAATGGGTTTTCTTCATAAACTTTGGAAACCGAACGAACGCCAAAAGCAGATAAAAACTCGTTTTCGTCCAACATTCTACGTAACAAACATTTCATTCGGTGTCCGCGTAGTAAACTCAATAACTGAAGATTTCCCTCGTCATTTTTTCCTTCCCAGTTACTTACCAATTTGGCTAAATCCGGTCGTTGGTTTGTAAACCATTTAATATGAGAAACCAATGCAGGGAGTTTATTCCAGCTTTTTTCTTCAATCACTTCTACCGCAATCAATGGCAGTAACCCCACCAATGTTCGTAGCCTTAAACGTTTCCAATCGCCATTATTACTGTGCAACATATCGTAGTAAAAGCCGTCTTCTTCGTCCCAAAGTCCAGCGCCTTCTACATTGTTCATATTGGCCATTGCTCCCGCGATGTAAAAGAAATGTTCGGAGAATTTTACAGCCATATCTTGATAAACCAGATTGTTGTAAGAGAGTTCCATTGCAATCCGCATCATATTTAAAGCATACATGGCCATCCAGCTGGTGCCGTCAGACTGTTCTAAAACTCCGCCGCCAGGCAAAGGCTTGCTACGGTCAAAAACTCCAATATTATCTAAACCCAAAAAGCCGCCTTCAAAAATATTGTTGCCCTCGGTATCTTTTCGGTTTACCCACCAATTAAAATTGAGCATCATTTTATGGAACATTTTCTCCAGAAAAACCAAGTCGCCTTTGCCGGTACTTTCTTTTTCCATTTGATAAATTTTCCAGGCAGCCCAAGAATGTACAGGCGGATTTACATCGCTAAAGTTCCATTCGTAAGCTGGAAATTGTCCGTTTGGATGCATATAACGCTCCATAATCAGCAACAGGATTTGATCTTTTGCAAACTGAATATCAATAGTGGCCAAAGGAATGCAATGGAAAGCCAAATCCCAGGCAGCAAACCAAGGGTATTCCCAATTATCAGGCATCGAAATAATATCTGCAGCCATTAAATGTTCCCAATCCTCATTTCTTCCAATTTGGTGGCTGATTGGCGGTTTCGGCTCATTTTTATCTCCTTCGAGCCAATCTCTAACGAAGTAGTAATAAAACTGTTTGCTCCAAAGCATCCCGGCCCAAGCCTGCCTTTGTACCAGTTTTTCATCCTCAGTTTTACCCTTTTGTTTTTCGGCATAAAAATCATCAGCTAAAGATATTTGAGTTTTAAAAACTTCATCGAAATCTTTGAAAGGAGCAATATTTTTTTTGTCCGTTAAGCGCAATTTAATGGTTATACTACTTTTTGCAGGGATTTGTTTTTGGTAATAAATGGCGACTTTTGTGCCATTCGGTTGTGGGTTCACAGCTTCACTTTTGCCATTAACTACATAATCATTAATGCCATCTTTTACGTGTTGTGTTGCATTAGCTGCATTATAAAGCTTTTGGTTGTTTGTTTCATTTTCGGTAAATAAAAACGGAGCTTTTTCCTCTAAATAGCAATAATAATCACCCATTTTTTTAGTTTGCAACAGCAAAATTTTACTATCTAAAGGCGAGATAACGGGTCTGTTTGTCTCCGTCCAATTTAACGGATTTCTGTACCAAAGGGTTGGCAAAAAGTGAAGTGGGGCATCTTCGTTGCCACGGTTATGTATGGTATATCGTATCAGAATGTCGTTTTCTGTGTTTTTTGCATATTCTGTAAAAACATCAAAATATTTATCGTCGTCAAATAAACCGGTATCAATCAGTTCAAATTCCGGATCCAGCTTTCCTCTTTTTTGGTTTTCGGTCAAAAGTTGCTGGTATGGAAATTCGCCTTGCGGATATTTGTACAGAAATTTCATATAACTGTGCGAGGGGACATTGTCTAAATAATAATAAAGTTCCTTTACATCCTCGCCGTGGTTACCTTCTGGGTTGGTTAACCCAAAAAGTCGCTCTTTTAAAATCGGATCCTTCCCGTTCCAATATGAAGTTGCCAAACATAAAATCTGCTGATCATCGCTTAAACCACCGATACCTTCCTCGCCCCAACGGTAAGCTTTACTACGGGCCATGTCATGCGTTACATAATTCCAAGCATCGCCGTTGGCACTATAATCTTCCCTCACCGTTCCCCATTGCCTTTCAGATAGGTAAGGTCCCCATTTTCTCCAGGTTTGCGGTTTTTTTAGTTTAGCAACTTCTTTCATGTTTTTTAATTGAGAATAGGATTGAACGTTTAGCAAAACTATGCAATAATTATTCCTGTAATTCGCGGATTCTGTTTTAAAGAAAATATTTATTAGGGCGTTCCAGTCCCGATGAAAAATCGGGGCTGTCAGGCTTTCCACTAAATCTTTTTTTGCCAACCCTTCGCAGTGGCTAGAAGCAAAAAAAGGATACCGTTTCAATCCCTAACGCAAAATTCAGGCGTAAAACATTTTAGTTTTGGTCAGATTTTTTCCATCAGCATGAACTTTAGAATTTATATTAAAATTTGAATTTTCTTATTTTCTCTTCAACACGTCATGTCGAGGATACGAGACATCACACAAGCAAGGTCTGCATGTAGCGTGTAATACCTATTTGTGAGCTGTCTCTCACTACCGTTCGACATGACGAACGCTTTAAATAATGACATTGGGCGGACGGGGTGGGTGGTTTCTCACTCAAAAACACTGCTACAATTGCAGTTGAGCACAATTTGACTGGTTACCTTTTTAACTTTAAATCAACCTATCCTTTACCACCAACGTTTCCGCCAGTTTATCATGTAAAGTTTGTTGCTTTTTATTTAGGAATAAATAAAAGTAACCGCCAAAAAATGGTAAAGTACTTAATATCTTAGCTAAATTTCTGCCGATAATTTGCTTTAAGCCGGGTTGCAAACCTCGCATATCCGTAACTTTTATAGAAAGTAACCTTTTGCCAATAGTTGCCTGCTGGTAGTTTTCCATGTAAATATTATAGAACATTTTTAGAAAAGGAAGCAATAATATGCCGCTTAAAATATTTTGTTGAGTGGTACTTTGGTCTGCCACATATAAAGCTATCAAAAGCTCAAAAAAAGCAAATATTCCAAAAACGATAAACCAGTCAATGGCAGTTGCTAATAATCTCAAATCGAAACCTGCTTGATATTGTGGAGAGGTAAACTGTTCCGAGAAACCTAGTAAGGCTCTTAGTTCCGTAATTTCATGCGCTTCTTTATAATCGTCCATCTCTGCAGTTTTCAGAAACGAATCCGGCTTAACCGACTTATTTTTTAATTCTTCAAGTGTGTATGGACCAGTGGGTTTTCCGGCTACGACTAAATAATAAAGGTTTTCGCTCATTCTTAATAACGTTTCACTTCAAAATCGCTTAAGCCACCTTTTAAGTGAATCATGATTTTATTGGTAGATGAGTTGTAGTTTGGTGAAGTAAAAGTTCCGTCTGCAGCTTTTGTAAAACCTGGGAAATCTTTTGCAGATAAACCTGTTTTGGTGTTTATTTTACAGCCCGAGCTTGAGGGAATAAAAATGCTCACTTTTGCAATTCCGGTTTCTGCGGATAGATTGACATCGTTATAAAGTGAGCCTAACTTTATCTTAAAATCCGCGGCACCACCTTTTATATTGATCTGTTTCACACGGTTTTTACTTAAATCGAAATCTGCTTTTCCGGCGCCCATATTTAAGTTAATATCCCACAAAGGCATCGGATGAATTTTCATTTCAACCTTACTCAAATCGGTATCGTCAAAATCAAAACTGTTCTTTTTATTTTTCGAGTTGAAATTTAAAACCACAGTACTGTCTGTTTCGGTTTTGAGCAAATAATATCTATCCTGATTTTTTTGTGCCCATGACTCAAAAAGGGTGCTTTCACCATTTTTAAGGGTAAATTTACTTGCTCCGCCGTTGATGTTTAAGGTTGCCGTTTTAAATTTAGCATCGTAATCTTCTTGGTAAAAAGATTTTATGCTCGGGTTATCGCTTTCATCAGTATCTTCATCATCATCAAAATTGTACGACCAATGTTTAATTACCGTTTTTGGGGCATTTGAATTGGCGTAAACCAATAAAGAAAGTGCAAAAACGGTGGTTAAAATCACTAACCATTTGCCAGTATTAGATTCTGATCTGGAGAAAATAATATTTATACCCATTACAATGAGTATGATTGGCCAAAACTTCCAGATGTAACCCCAGCTAAAATCAATGATGCCGTAGTTCTCTAGTAAAAAAACACTTCCAATAAAAATGAAAATGATACCCCAAGATATTTTACTCGCTCTCATGTTGCTCTTGATTAGGGTTCTCTTGATTAGGAACGTTTATCGTTTCTTCTTTTGGTGTTTTGTCTTCGGGTTGTTGCAATGGCGTTTTGTTCTTTTTTGCTTTTGATAAAATCATTAAACCAAAAATCACTAAAACCAGGGGCCAAAGTTTTCTAATGCTAAACCAGTAAGGCAGCAGATCAAACTCGCCCAATAAAAAATAGGCGCCCATTACAATTAACATAAAACCTAAAAGCAAACTCAGGTTGTGGTTTTTTTGTTCGTTAATTGGTTTTATAGGTCCTTCGTCCATTCTATAATCTGTATAAGTGTACAAAGGTTTACGGTCTTCGGGTACTGCTATCCATAAAATAATATAAATCCACAGTCCGCTTCCCCCAAAAAAAGCCGCCAGAGCAAATGCAATTCTCACCCACGTTACTTCTAACTGAAAATAGTTGGCTATGCCCGCTGCAACTCCCGCAATCATTTTTTCTTGCGGGTCTCTTGTTAATTTCTTATCCATCGCTCTATATATATTTTTAAACCTGCCCGTTTTGTGGGGTAATCATTAATTGATCAACATTTGCACCTTTACTCAATTGCATAATATGATGAATTGATGTTGCCACATCGCTGGGTAATACAAATTTATCAGGAGCAACAGAAGTGCCATCCCAAGATGAAGTAAGTGTTGAACCGGGTATAATAGCGGTTACTTTTACTCCAAAAGGTTTGGTTTCTTCTCTCATGATATTGTTGAGACTAAGTAAGGCGGCTTTTGTTACACAGTAAGAACCGGCAGTTACAATTGTTTGTAAACTGGCTACAGAACAGATGTTGAAAATATGTCCAGTCCCCTTTTTGATCATTAACGGCGCTATTTTTTTGTAGAGTACATAAGGAGCAATTACGTTGATGTTGAAATGAGCATCTAGCATTTCATCTTTTTCTTCGAGGATTTTAGCGGGAGAAAACAGACCGGCATTGTTCACTAAAACATCGATGTTTTTAAAATGTGCAATTGCTTGGTCCGCAAAAGCGTTAACTTCTTGCTTAATACCACAATCTGTTTTTACCGTTAATATGTTGATTTTTGGATTAATATTGATGAGTTCTTCTTTTAAAACATCAAGTTCTTTTTGGTTTCTGGCACATAAAGCTAGCGAGTGATTGTTTTTAGCCATTTCTAAAGCCACCGCTTTTCCCATTCCTTTTGTTGCGCCTGTTATTAAAATATTCATATTTTTTTAATTTTTGAGCAATTTAGGTTTAATAATTGCAATTGATAAAAAAGCTTATTTTTACACAAATTTAATTATATGGTATTTTATCATTTCGGGAAATATATTTTAATGCTAAGGGCAGTTTTTAGGCGGCCAGAAAAAATGAGCATTTACAAAAATGAGATTTTCAGAGAAATGGTAGATATAGGCTTAGGTTCTTTAGGAATCATCAGCATCATTTCCATTTTTATTGGTGCTGTAACTACTGTACAAACTGCTTTTCAGTTAACTAGCGATTTAATTCCGAAATCAATTATTGGAGGCATTACCCGGGATTCAACCATTTTGGAGCTGAGCCCAACCATTTGTTCCTTAGTTTTGGCCGGAAAAGTTGGGAGTAGCATTGCCTCGCAAATTGGAACCATGCGTGTTACCGAGCAGATTGATGCTTTGGAAATAATGGGAATAAATGCGCCGGGTTATTTGATATTGCCAAAATTATTGGGTGGTGTAATTATGATTCCACTTTTGGTAATTGTAGCTATTACTTTAAGTATAACAGGCGGTTATTTAGCCGGCGTAGCTTCTGGCGCAGTAACAGCAGCTGAATTTGTTCAAGGTTTAACAACAGATTTTATCCCGTTCACCTTGGTGGTGGCAATGGTTAAAGCGCTAATTTTTGCCTTTATTATTACAACAGTTTCTGCATATCAGGGGTTTTTTACTAAAGGTGGCGCAATAGAAGTGGGTAATTCAAGTACCAAAGCTGTTGTGATTAGTTGTATCGCTATTTTAATTTCCGATTACGTTATTGCACAGCTTTTATTATGATTGAGGTTAAAGATATTTTCAAGAGTTTTGGTGATAACGAGGTTCTAAAAGGAATTACCGCCGATTTTAAACCCGGTGTAACTTCGTTAATTATTGGAAGCTCTGGCTCGGGCAAAACAACATTGATGAAAAATATGGTTGGTTTACATGAACCAAACAGCGGTAGAGTAATTTACGATGGCCGGGATTTTACGCAAATGGATACGCAAGAACGTATTGAAATTCGTAAAGAGATTGGAATGCTTTTCCAAGGTTCTGCTCTTTTTGATTCCATGACCGTAGAAAAAAACATACGCTTTCCGCTGGATATGTTTACCGATCAATCTAAAGGAGAAAAATTAGACCGAGTTAATTTTGTTTTGGAACGTGTAAATCTGGCGGGTAAAAATAAATTGTATCCGGCTGAACTTTCTGGAGGAATGATGAAAAGAGTTGGGATTGCCAGAGCTATCGCGATGCGTCCGAAATATCTTTTTTGTGATGAGCCAAACTCGGGCCTCGACCCAAAAAGTTCCATCATGATTGATGAATTGGTTTCAGAAATTACCAAAGAATATGAAATCACAACGGTTATCGTTACACACGATATGAATTCGGTAATGGGAATTGGCGAACATATTCTATTTTTGCACCAAGGAGAAAAATGGTGGGAAGGTTCAAAAGATGAAATCACCTCAACAGATAATAAAGAACTCAACGAATTTGTTTTTGCTACTAAACTGATGGAAACCTTGTTGAAGAAGAAGTAGATGGTTAGTTTGTTAGGTGGTTAGGGAAAAGTTCATTAGTCATTGGTTCATTAGTAGTAATTTTAGTGTTAACTGAGTTATAACTATTCATTCTATCATTCAAAATTCACTCATTCAAAATTAAATAAGCATGCAACCAAATATACAAGCACTTACGCCACAACACTGGAAAGATTACGAATTGATAGATTGTGGAGATTTTGAAAAACTGGAGCGATTTGGTGAGCTGATTTTAATACGCCCAGAGCCACAGGCGGTTTGGAGCAAGTTGATGCCTGAAAGCGAATGGACAAAATTGCATCATATTAAATTCAAAGGGAGATCTGCCACAAGTGGCGAGTGGATTAAAAAAAATCCAAAAACGCCGGATCGTTGGCATATCGAATATAAAAATGATGATGTTAAGATAAAGTTTCGTTTAGCGTTAACCTCATTTAAACACGTGGGGATTTTCCCGGAGCAATCTGTAAACTGGGATTTTATTTCATCGTGTATCAAAAAATTTAAAACTCCAGACCCTAAGGTGTTAAATTTATTTGCTTATACCGGCGGCGCATCTTTAATTGCAAAAGCCGCTGGCTCAGATACAACCCATGTTGACTCTATTAAGCAAGTGGTTTCTTGGGCAAACGAAAACCAGGAAGTTTCTAATTTAAAAGATATCCGTTGGGTGGTAGAGGACGCTTTGAAATTTGTACAACGCGAACTTAAAAGAGGCAAAAAATACAACGGAATTATTTTAGACCCACCGGCTTATGGTCACGGACCAAAAGGGGAGAAGTGGAAGTTAGAGGATTTGATCAAAGAAATGATGCGTGATGTGGTGCAGTTACTGGATCCACAAGAACATTTTTTGATTTTAAATACCTATTCATTAGGCTTTTCATCCATTATTGTGGAGAATTTAATTAGAGGTGCTTACCCGGAAGTGCAGAATTTGAACATCGGCGAACTGTATTTAAAGGCTCGTAGTGGTGTTAACTTGCCTTTAGGCGTTTTTGGTAAATTTAGTTTGTTCAATTGTTGAAATCTTTTTTAGAAAACGCCAAACCTTAGACCTAATTTTCCATTTAATTATAATTAGAATGTTATCTCAGAAAAACTATTTCCTTTTGCCGCAACTACTTGTTGCCGTAGCGCTATTTTGTTCTTGCTCTGGCAGTGCAGGTAGTAAAGGTTCAAAAACCGGAGCCAACCAAACACAAGATTCAGCAAAAGTTGAAGCTAGCGTAGTAAAGGAAAATCCATATACACCGGTAGATTCTGCAAAATATTATCAATTGCAAAAATATCTGGCAAATGGCGATACCACAGGAAGGTGGCCGGTAAAAAATGATCCTTTACCAATTAATGGTGCTATTTTACCTTTTCACAGGATTATAGCTTATTACGGCAACTTATATTCCAAAAAAATGGGAGCTTTGGGCGAGTATGCTCCTAAAGAAATGTGGAAACACTTAAACGCAGAGGTTGCAAAATGGAATAAGGTAGATACGGTAATTAAATCTGTTCCGGCGGTGCATTATATAGCCACAGTAGCAAGCGGAACTCCAGGGAAAGATAATTACTATATTAACCGCATGCCAGATAGCCAGATAGATTCGGCTATAGCAATTGCGAAAATGCATAACGCCATTGTGTTTTTAGATGTACAAGTTGCATTGAGTAACCTGCACAACGAGTTGCCTCGTTTAGAGAAATACCTAAAAATGCCAAATGTACATTTAGGTATCGATCCAGAGTTTTCTATGAAAACAGGCGCTAAACCAGGTACAAAGATTGGAACTTATGATGCTGCAGATATTAATTATGCATCGGCCTTTTTGACTAAATTGGTTAAAGAAAACAACTTGCCGTGTAAGATTTTAATAGTTCACCGTTTTACACAAGGTATGGTGACAAATTATAAGAACATCAAAAAGCAAAAAGAAGTACAAATGGTGATGCACATGGACGGATGGGGAGAGCCTGAATTGAAAAAAGGAACTTACCGCCATTACTTATATAGCGAACCTGTACAGTTTGTTGGCTTTAAGTTGTTCTATAAAAATGATTTAAAGAAAGCACCCAACCGTATGATGACCCCAGAAGAATTGATGAAATTAACCCCAAAACCTATTTACATCCAGTACCAATAGTTTTTTGGATTATAAAATGAAAGATCCTCGGTTAATTTAACCGGGGATTTTTTTGTTAAAAGCGATATATTAAACCAGAAAATCCAGAAAATCTTCTCTACTTATCATTCTTGCCCCCATACTTTCTAAATGTTTGGTATAAACTTGGCAGTCAATTAATTTAATATCTGCATTTTCACAAAGCCATATTAGCGCAGTTTTTGAGGCGTTGCTCTTTTTAGCAAACATTGATTCTCCACAGAAAACCTTGTTTATCAAAACGCCATACAATCCACCAACGAGTTCATTGCCTTCCCAAACTTCAATAGAGTGTGCAAAACCTTTTTTGTGCAAATTGGCATACGCTAAAAGCATTTGACTGTTAATCCAAGTGCCATCTTGGCCTTCTCTTTTACTGTTTGCGCAGTTGCGGATAACAGCATCAAAATTATGATTATGGGTTACTCTGAATTTTTTTGAACGCAAAAGCTGATGCATGCTTTTACTGATTTTTACCTCATCCGGAAACAGCACAAACCTTTTTGGCGGGCTGTACCATAAAATAGGATCATCCTCATTAAACCAAGGGAATATCCCGTTTTGGTAGGCTAAAACCAATCTCTCCAAAGATAAATCTCCACCAATTGCTAATAGTCCGTCTTCTTCAGCAAGTGCTGGGTCTGGAAAAATAAGTTCATCAATGAGTTGAAATATCATTTAATTTAAACATAAGGATTAAACCTTTTAAAACTTTGCAAGTCACAAATACACAATTAAGCTGTAGAGCTATTTGTTTTTTAAAGAGTTAGTTTTTGATAGAAAAGTCACCTGTGCGAGGTGGCTTTTTTTTATGGGGTAAAGATAAACTTTTTGAACCTTTGGTTTTGTTGTAAATTTTGCAATCTGCTAAACCAAAATTAAGTTTAATCATCCTGCTTTGGAATTTACGCAGTTTTAGAGCTTCATGTTTAAAAATCACATGTTCAGAATTTATTCAATATTAAAATTGATATTTATGCGTTATCCATTAGATTTTTAATAGGGTTACAATTACTTTAAATCGGATTAATAATAGTTTTATTATGGACAGAAAGGAATTTTTAGCTTCAATAGGACTTGGTGTGGCAACAGTGGCAGTTTTTAACTGCTTAGGCTGTTCCAAATCATTTACTGGAGATCCATCAACACCTGGCCCAACCAATGTTGACCTTACTTTAGATTTATCAGCGTCGGCAAACTCGGTATTAAAAAATAACGGAGGTTATATTTATACGAACGGAATTATTGTAGCCCGTAACATGGCAGGCGAATACATTGCAGTGTCAGAAACTTGCCGACATGAAAGCACAAGAGTGATTTATTTGGCAAATTATCACGAGTTTTATTGTCAAAGGCATGGTGCTACTTATTCAGAAACGGGGGTTTCTGCCGGTATCCAGACCAACTTGCCTTTAACCAAATACAACACACAACTTACAGGTACAAGTCTTCGCATCTTTTCTTAAAACATAAATATTTACATTATGAAACTATTAAGCATTTTCTTATTATCCTTCTTATTCTCGGGAAGTCCCTGGGTTTTAGATTTTAAACAAGCACAAACAGAGGCTAAACAAAATCACAAACATATTCTGATCAGTTTTTCAGGTTCAGATTGGTGTGGTCCTTGTATCCGTACCCATAAAGAGATTTTAGACAAAGAAGCTTTTGGGGATTATGCCGATAAAAATTTGGTTTTGGTAAGAGCTGATTTCCCACGATTAAAAAAGAATCAGCTTCCGGCAGAGCAAATGAAAAAAAATAACGATTTAGCAGTAAAGTATAATCCAGAAGGAGATTTTCCTTTAACTGTTTTAACCGATGAAACTGGGAAGGTTATTAAAGAATGGAAAGGATTTCCAAATTGTTCTTCGGAAGAGTTTGTGAAACAAGTAGAAAATGCAATTAACTGATTCGGGAAAATTTCAGGTATTTAAGCAGTCTATGAAATTGATGGGAAATCAATTCGAGATTTCTGTGGTTGCTGATGATGAAGCTTTTGCTAATGAAAAAATAAGCGATGCTGTTGCCGAAATTAAAAGGATAGAGCAATTACTCACTACTTTTAAGCCCGATAGCCAAACCAATCAAATCAACGGAAATGCAGGTATTGCACCGGTTAAAGTTGATGCGGAAGTTTTTTATCTCATTCAGCGCTCCATCCGTATTTCTGAAATTAGCCAAGGTGCATTTGATATTACCTACGGTTCTTTAGATAAACGTTTCTGGAATTTTGATACAGAAATGGACAGTTTGCCTGATAAGGAAACTGCGAAAAAATCTGTTGAATTGATTAATTATAAAAATATAATTCTTAATGCTGATGACCATACGGTTTTCTTAAAAAAGAAAGGTATGCGAATTGGCTTTGGGGGAATTGGTAAAGGTTACGCAGCCGATAGCGCAAAAAGACTTTTACAGGAAGCAGGTGTAGCAAACGGAATTGTAAATGCATCGGGAGATTTAACAACTTGGGGAATGCAACCAACAGGCCAACCCTGGACAGTAGGAATAGCAGATCCTGAACATAAATTAAAGCCATTCTCATATATGAACATCAGCAATATGGCCATTGCTACATCAGGTAATTATGAGAAGTTTGCAGTAATTAATGGTAAAAAATATTCCCATACGATTGATCCGCATACAGGTTTCCCGGTAGCGGGAATAAAGAGCGTTAGTATTATTTGCCCTCAGGCCGAGCTGGCAGATGCGTTAGCAACTCCGGTTACTGTAATGGGCGTAGAAGTTGGTTTAAACCTCATTAACCAGTTAAATAATATAGCCTGTATTATTATTGATGATGATAATAAATTATACACATCAAAAAATATAAATATCAAAAAAACAATAGCCTAATGTCTAAAGCCCACACAATATGAAAAAACTAACACCCTATGCAATTTTAGCATTTTCGCTAGTTGCATTTAGCTCTTGCGGAAATGTAAAGGCTTATGAGAAAATGAAATTAAGAGATGCTGAAATGGAGCTTGGCGCAAGAAGAGCAGAGAAATTTGAGCAAAACTTTCAGCTTTACCGCGAGGGTTCCTCAGGTGCTAACGGTGGTAAAAGTGGTGGTGGTTGTGGTTGTAACTAAATCTTTTAATTGTTAATATGAAATACATTTCATTAACTGTAGTTGCACTTTATTTAGGTATTGTTGCAAGCTTTGCTCAAACCGTAAAAAGAGACACACTACCTTACCAAAAGCAAAAATTAAAATTTGAACAGGCTGATTTGGTGAACAGCTATTACCATCAGGATGGTAATAATTCGGCAGTGACTGGCGGTGTTGGGACAGAAAAATTAACTGATTTTTCAAATACGTTTGATTTACAGCTTTCGCGTTACGGCAAAACAGGATTAAAGCATACCTATAATTTTGAATTAGGTTTTGATACTTACACCTCTGCCTCATCGGATAATATAGACCCGAGCACTCACAGTGGTCCATCACATATTGATGTGAGAGTATATCCTTCCATTAGTTGGGATATTGCCAACGAGCAAAAGGGACATAGTTTTGGGTTTGATGTTTCCACTTCGCATGAGTTTGATTACACTTCTTTTGGTGGCGGATTACATTATTCTAAATCATCAAAGGATAAAAATACCGAGCTGGAAGTAAAATTAAAAGCCTTTTTTGATACTTGGCATGTGATTTTGCCCTACGAGTTACGCCCGGATAATGCGGGTGGACCGGGATATCAGCAGGGTGATCATGCGCCACGAAATTCTTTTAGCGCTGCGATAAGCTTGTCGCAAGTATTTACCAAAAATTTCCAAGCATTATTAATGATAGAACCGGCTTACCAAGCTGGTTTATTGGCCACGCGGTATCAAAGAGTTTATTTTACAGATTTGTCTCTCAGATCAGAATATTTACCGGATAACCGCTTAAAACTGCCTATTGGAGCCCGGTTAAATTATTTTTTAGGCGATAACATTGTCTTCCGCTCTTTCTTTAGGTATTATGCGGATAACTGGGGCATTAAATCAGAAACTGCAGAATTAGAAACAGCAATAAAACTAAATCCTTTTGCTTCTATTAGTCCGTTTTACAGATATTACCAACAAACTGCCGCCGATTATTTTAACAGTTATGGGCAACATCAGATAAGCGAACAATTTTATAGCAGCGATTATGATTTGTCCAAGTTTCATAGCAGTTACTTTGGCGCAGGAATTAGGCTTGCCCCACCAGCAGGTGTTTTAGGAATTGCAAAACTTTCTATGTTAGAATTAAGATACGGACATTATGTAAGAAGCAATGGCTTAAATTCTAATATCGTCAGCATGAACCTTAGGTTTAGATAAATTAAGCTTAAAAGTGTTAAAAATAAAAAGCCCACCTTCGCGGATGCAAGGTGGGCTTTTTATTTACAGAAACTGTAAATTATAGTCCCAAAACTTAACCTAGTCTTTTAGTTAACAATTCTTCAACTTTTTTAAAGAATTGCAAAGGCTTTAACTGTCGCCAGTTTAAATCGTCTAAATGACCACCAAAGTTGATGTAATAATCAATGTTGTTGGTTTTAAACTCGTCAATTACGTGTTCCCTAAAATTAACTCCCGCAATCCAACCGTTTTCAACTTCCTGGAACCATTCCTCATAATAACAATCATCTGAAGAATGAAAGTTCAATACGTTTTCTCCGATAAGGATAAATTTGTCAATTCCTTCACCAATAATAGATTCTAAAATCTCTCTTTTTAACAACATAATATCATTGTCTATCGCATCGTTCCATTCGCCAATAAACTCAATAATTGCATAGTGGCGGTCATAATCAACAAAGAGAACTTTTAGGTATAGCGTGTTTGACCCAAAGAAATCCCACTGCGGATGCAATAAATAATTATAAATCTGTTTGTCGTATTCAAACTCACTGTATTGTGTTTCGTAAAATGGGGAGCGCTCATCTTCTGCTGCTATATAATCATCCCTCCATTTGTAATAAGGTTCTATTTCATGCATATTTTATTTAATTATTGGAGGCTTGCCAAGTATGCTTCCACCGCTTTTCTAACACTTCCGTGGCTATTTAGTAATTGCGCAGCCATTTCTTTGTTTACGCCGGTTTCCGCAATTATCATATTGATTCCGCGGTTCACCAGTTTATTATTGGTTAACTGCATATCCACCATTTTATTACCTTTTACCTTGCCTAATTTTATCATTAAGGAGGTACTTATCATATTTAAAACCAGCTTCTGTGCAGTTCCGGCTTTCATACGGGTAGAGCCGGTTAAATATTCTGGACCAACAATTACTTCAATTGGGTGTTTTGCATTTGCGGCCACTGCGCTATCGGCATTGCAAACAATGCAGGCAGTTAGTAAACCCATTTCGTTGGCTTTTTTTAAACCGCCAATTACGTAAGGCGTTCTTCCCGAGGCGGCAATACCCACCAAAACATCATTTTTACCGATATTGAATTGCTGCAGATCTTTCCAAGCCTGTTCTACATCATCTTCTGCATTTTCAACGGCTTTTCTAATTGCGGTATCTCCGCCGGCAATAATACCAACTACTAAATCAAACGGAACGCCAAAGGTTGGAGGACATTCAGACGCATCTACAACGCCCAATCTTCCACTAGTGCCGGCACCAATATAAAATAAACGTCCGCCAGCTTTCATTTCTTCAACGGCTTTATTCACAAAAGCTTCTATCCGAGGAATCACTTTTTCAACAGCCAAGGGCACAGTTTTATCTTCTTGGTTGATGTTTGTTAAAATCTCTAATGTAGATTTATGCTCCAAATTATCATAAAGCGAATCTTGTTCTGTTACTTCAATAGCCATGACGTTTTTTTAACGAAAGTCGGAAAAATATAACTGAAAAGGAATTGTTAAAATTGTTTTGACACAGGGTTTTTTATTTCCAAAGTTGATTGTTGGTTTTTAAAAGGGAGATTTTGTTTTGGCAATAATGCACCACAACTTCGGTTAAGATACTTATATATAGGTTGACTAAAATTCTTTCTCCATAAAACCCGTCTTTATGTTTTTAAAATAGCACTTAAATTTTTATGATATATTTTGTTGAATTATAGTAATTAGCACATTAATTATTAGTTATTTTGCGGTAATGATTCCCGATAGAAAAAGTGCCTTTAGTTACTTCATTATAGCCTTAATAGCAGTGTTTTTTGGTGTTATTTTGGGGGCTACTTATGAGGAAAACAGAGCGACCAGCAGTTCGGGATTTCCATCTTTCGCGATCAACAATAATCAAAAATTAGACAAGATTTTAAGTGTTATTAAAAGCAATTATGTGGATTCTGTAAACACGGATTCGTTACAGAAACTTGCGATAGATGATATATTAGGCGGTTTAGATCCGCACACAGTTTATTTGCCACCAATGGCAGCCAAATCTCAGAACGAAAATTTAGAAGGTAATTTTGACGGGATTGGAATAGAGTATTATGTGTTAAACGATACGTTATTGGTTACATCCGTAAGAGAAAAAGGCCCATCAGAAAAAGCAGGAGTACATAAAGGCGACAAGATTATTGCGGTTAATGGCGAAAGCGTAATTGTAAAAAATGATGCCGATAAGATGGTGGATAAGCTCCGTGGAAAAAGTGGCAGTACCGTTAACATTGCGGTTTTAAGAAACGGATTTGAAAAACCTATTTCTTTAGCCATTGAACGCGGGAAAATTGTAGTCAGCAGTATAGATGTGGCTTACATGATTAAACCCGAAATTGGTTTTATAAAAATCACCCGGTTTGGCGCCAATACCGCAGAAGATTTTATCAGCGATTTAACTGCTTTACAAAAGAAAGGTATGAAAAGCCTGATTTTGGATTTGAGAGGAAATGGCGGGGGCTATTTGAATGCGGCCACTTCTTTAGCCGATCAGTTTTTAGGAGACAAACAACTTATTGTTTACACAAAAGGATTGCATGAGCCTCGTACAGATTATAAAGCCACCGCAGATGGGCTTTTTGAGAAAGGGAAATTGGTTATTTTGATTGATGAAGGTACAGCATCGGCCAGTGAAATTTTATCAGGAGCAATTCAGGATTTAGATAGAGGTCTGATAATTGGTCGTCGTTCCTTTGGAAAAGGCTTGGTACAAGAACAATTTAGCTTTGGCGATGGTTCTGCCATGAATTTGACCATTGCCCGGTATTACACACCAAGTGGAAGATCCATTCAAAAATCATATAGCAAAGGAATAAAAGCGTACAGAGGAGAAATCAACCATCGTTTTGAGCATGGCGATTATACATCTTTAGACAGCGCTTTAACCGACAGTACTTTTATGAGCAAGCAGAAAAAGTACAAAACGCTAAAGGGCAGAACTGTTTATGCCGGTGGCGGTATTTTACCCGATGTTTTTGTGCCTTTAGATACATCGAGGTTTACAAAGGTTTATCAGGAAATTAACGCTAGAGGTTTAGTATCTGAATTTGTATATGACAAATTAACCAATAGCATAAAAACCGGCCAGTTTAAAACCTTAGCCAATTTTAAAAATAACTACCAGTTTACCGATAATGATTACAATAGTTTTTTAAACTATTGTACTGCCAAAAAAGTAGAGGTTGATAAAGCGCAGGCGCAAATCTCAAAACCTTTGCTTATTAACCAAATTAAGGCAATGCTTGCAAGGTATTATTTTGGCGAAGAGGGTTTTTATGCCATTTATTCTATTGATGATGCTTTTATAAATGTGGCACTTGATAAACTAAAAAACCCGGCCTAAGCCAGGTTTTTCTATTCTTCTTCATCAAATTTATTTCTTTTGATTTTTTATAGCTAAGCTATCAGTAGCAACACTATCTACAGCTAAGTTATCTTTTGCGGTAGTATCGGCTAAAGCCGAGTTTAGTAAAGAATCTGCAGCAGTTTGATTTGCAGCATCTATTTGTTCTTCTGTTTTTTGCTGGTTATGACAAGCTGCAAGTGATAAAGAAGCTGCTACTGCAAAAAGGACGATAAATTTTCTCATGTTGTTTTTTTTAATAGTTAATGGATTAGGGTCGGCAGTCTAAAGTCGGTTGTCCGTAGCCTGTGTCACCACTCAAACTGCGGACAACGGACTTCTTTTAACTTCAGACTTCCTTTTACTTTTGTCTAAAAAATATTTGAATCGGAACACCTTCAAAATCAAAGTGCTCTCTTAGTTTGTTTTCTATAAAACGTTTGTACGGATCTTTAATATATTGCGGTAAATTACAGAAAAGGGCAAACATGGGCGATGTAGCGTTGATTTGGGTAATATATTTAATTTTAATGTGCTTTCCTTTGATTGCCGGTGGCGGTGTTTTCTCAATAATCGGCAATAAAATATCATTCAGTTTTGAAGTCTGAATTTTCTTCACCTTATTGGTATAAACCTTTGCTGCAGCTTCAATGGTTTTAAATATTCTTTGTTTCTCTGTAACTGATGTAAAAACGATAGGAATATCTGTAAACGGCGCAAGTTTCTGTTTTATTTTGTCTGTAAACTCTAAAATAGTTTTATGGTCTTTCTCTACCAAATCCCATTTGTTTACCACAATCACTACACCTTTTTTGTTTTTCTCTGCAAGGTGAAAAATATTTACATCCTGAGATTCAATTCCATCTACAGCATCAATCATAATAATGATCACGTCAGCTTCTTCCAAGGCCTTAATGGTACGCATTACACTGTAAAACTCAATGTTTTCATGCACCTTGGTTTTCTTGCGTAAACCTGCGGTATCAATCAGCATAAACTCGTGTCCAAACTGGTTGTAGTGGATGTGTATAGAATCTCTGGTGGTGCCGGCAATATCTGTTACAATGTTTCTATCATTACCGATCAAAGCGTTAATCATCGATGATTTTCCAACATTCGGGCGGCCAACAATTGCATAAACAGGCAGTTTGCTTTCTTCTACTTTGTCCTCATCAAAATTGGTGATGATCTCATCCAATAAATCACCCGTCCCAGAACCGCTCATAGAAGAAATACAATAAATCTCCCCCAATCCTAAACTGTAAAATTCAGTAGCGTCAGACTGTAACTGGTAATTGTCAACCTTGTTTACGGCAACGTAAACTGGTTTTTTGCTCTTTCTTAAAATTTGGGCAATATCTGCATCTAAATCTGTAATTCCGGTGGTTACATCCACTACAAAAACCACAACATTGGCTTCTTCAATGGCAATATGCACCTGCTCTCTGATTGCCGCTTCAAAAACATCTTCAGAATTGGCTACGTATCCGCCAGTATCAATTACAGTAAAATTTTTGTGTGTCCACTCGGCAATACCGTAATGTCTGTCGCGGGTTACGCCGCTATAATCATCAACAATGGCTTTTCTGGTTTCTGTTAAACGGTTATATAGGGTAGATTTCCCTACGTTCGGTCTCCCGACGATCGCTAATATGTTACTCATAATGTGTGGGTTTCCCGGTCTTATCTTACCGGCATAATTTTTTTGCAAAGGTAAGTTAAAAAATCGGCTTCTGTGCAGATGCTTTAAAAATCAGCAAATTAGGGTTTTAGGTTGATGATTTGGGCGTTCCCTTTTTGCCCAATCACAACGCCCGAACACAAAAAGGGCAGGCTGTTCGTTCATACGCCACAAGGCATTATGCGCAGGCCGGTATCCACTGCCATCCTTAACGCAAGAAAATTTCTAAAATGAAGTTTAGGTTGATAATGATTTGTGAGACGATTGAGTAATAAAAAGGCTATTAATCTTTGCTAGTCCTTAACAATCAAACTATCAATAGACAAATCTTCGTCGATTAAAGGCCAATGGATACCGTAGCCCGAAGGAGAAATTTTAAAAAAGTTTCTTTCTATTTCATTTGCATGGAGAAGTTTTTTAGAGATTTCATTCAGGTTGAATTCATATCTTTTTCCGTTAACTTCTAAAATGAATAGGTTTGCCGAAAACTGGATGTTATCTATTTTATGAGTTGCAATCATATTTTTACGCATTAAAATATTTGTCCCAAGAATCAACGATCAAATCAAAATGCTGATAAATTATTTTTTTAATTTCTCGATTCGCAGCTGCGGTTAAGTTGAAACCATATTCTTGTTTTATTTCAACCTCGTCAACCAATATCCAAAATTTACATTCCATGTCACCTTTTTGAGCATGTACATGAATAGGCTCAGTTCCTTCGTTAGAATAGAAAAAAAGTCTCCATCCATAAATGAATAATATTGTTGGCATTGTATCCCAAATTTAATAAATTAATATCACAAAAATTAGGACGATGTTTTTTGTTTCGGAAATATAGAAACAGGAGGTTTAATTAAGACAAAACTCCCAAATTATAAAACGTTTTACAACTCATCCGGCTTAAACCCAATCCGCTTTCTTTTTGGAGGATTAGTTTTTTGCTGTATCAATTCATCTACATATTTAAAAATAGTAGTGATGCTATTGTCATGGCTAATTAAGCGTTCGCGTATATCGCGTATTTCTAATTTTAAATCAGAATTTTCGGACAATAAGGTTCTTAATCTCGAGAAAACTCTTACAATCTGAATATTAATCTGGATTGCTTGAGCGCTATTTAAAACGCTGGATAGCATTAAAACGCCATGTTCTGTGAATACATTGGGCAGTTTCCGTCTTCCTCCCCAACTTGATATCACAAATTGTGACTTCAAGATTGACCATTCATCATCAATTAGTTGAAACATGAAATCTTTTGGAAATCTATCTATGTTCCTTTGGACAGCTTGATTTAAAACTCTTGTCTCAACACCGTAAAGTACTGCTAAATCGCTGTCTAACATTACTTTAAGACCTCTTATTTCGTAAATTTTATTAATTACGATTTCATCAGAAATAATAGATAAGTTTTGTTTCTCATTCATAGATTGAACTCTTTAAATCAAATATATAAATATCCGCCTAAACTTGAAGTCACAATTTGTGACCTCAAAGATTTCCCACTATTAATATCCAAAACTTGCGCTATAAATTTCTCCTGATTTTAATTATATTTGAATATAAGCCATTCAACCTAAATGTTTTAATAATACTGCTCATGTTTACAAAGCTCCAATTTGTAGCTCCGTTAACGTACAACATCATATCTGCCAAAGCTTTTTCGGGCCAAGCAATCCTACCTGAAGATGTGCAAACAAGTTTCGAATTTGCCTTTGATATGAGCTTTGGAAAGGCAGGCCATCACCGTAACCACAGAACCGGCGGAGATTTAAAACGGAAGAACGGGGAAATTTTTATCAATGCTTTTCAAGGTAAGCTTGCCGAATTTGCATTTTACAATTGGCTCAAAAATAACGGAATAGCTACAGCATCGCCCGATGTGCGTTTAATGGGCGAAGGTATGTGGGACGATTCTGATTTTACAGTTAATGGTAAAAAAATCAGTATTAAATCTGCGGCCCATTTTTCTAATCTAATGCTTTTAGAAACTCAAGATTGGGACATTCACGGAAATTACATCCCAAATATTGAAACCAGAAACGCAAGCTATGATTATTTTGTTTTGGTGAGGATAAAACCCGATGGTAAACATCTAATGAAAGAAAATAGATTGTGTTACGCCACGGAAGTTGAGAAAGAGTTCTTAAAACAGGTGATTTTTAAAGAGAAATGGTTGGCAGATCTTGTCGGTTTCGCTACAAAAAGTGATCTCCAATTTATTATTGCTAATCAACATATAATCCCAAAATGTGGATTACTAAATGGGAAAACATCAATGGATGCCAATAATTATTATCTGCAAAGTGGCGATATGGCACCGATAGAAAATCTGCTGTGCTTACTAACTTAACTTTTCTGGATCTTCATCAGTAATCTGTTCCCGGCAACGTTTGCGCAAATTAAACCTGCCGTTCCTTTCATAATATTTAACTTAATGGCTAAAATTGTATTAAAGGAAAGCCAATTGTTCTCTTAAAAGAGAATATCCAATTTAAATCATGATATGAAAAATTACTTCTTAGTTCCCGCTTTATTATTTAGTCTATCGATTGCACAAGCTCAGGAAAGCAAAAATCCCAAAGATAACTATGTGTCAAAAGTTTGGGTTTCAGACTTGGGAAATGGCAAATATAAAAATCCGATATTAAACGCAGATTACTCTGATCCGGATGCGATTAGAGTGGGTGACGATTTTTATATGGTGTCATCAAGTTTTAATCATACTCCGGGCTTGCCCGTTATGCATTCTAAAGATTTGGTGAACTGGACGATACTTACCCATGCTTTACAAAAGCAAATTCCGGATGATGTTTTTAATAAAGTGCAACATGGAAATGGTGTTTGGGCACCGTCTATCCGCTATCATAACAATGAGTTTTATATCTATTATCCAGATCCTGATTTTGGGATTTATGTGATAAAAGCAAAAGAAGCAGTTGGTCCATGGTCTGCGCCCGAATTAATTTATGCCGGTAAAGGATTGATAGACCCTTGTCCTTTGTGGGATGAAGACGGAAAAACCTATTTGGTACATGCTTATGCGGGTAGCAGGGCAGGTATCAAAAGTGTGATTGCGATTGCACCTATGAACCAAGAAGGAACAAAAGTAACAGGAGAAAGTGTAATTGTTTATGACGGACATGAAACCGACCCTACTATTGAGGGACCAAAATTTTACAAAAGAAACGGTTATTATTACATTTTCGCCCCTGCGGGCGGAGTGCCTACTGGATGGCAGTTAGTATTGAGATCTAAAAATATTTACGGTCCTTATGAGCGTAAAGTGGTAATGGATCAGGGGAAATCTCCTGTAAACGGTCCCCACCAAGGTGCTTGGGTTGATACTCAAACTGGCGAGGATTGGTTTCTCCATTTTCAGGACAAGGAAGCTTATGGAAGGGTTGTGCATTTGCAGCCTATGAAATGGGTGAAAGACTGGCCTGTAATAGGTTTGGATAAAAACGGCGACGGAAAAGGAGAGCCTGTTATGGAATATAAAAAGCCAAACGTTGGTAAAACTTGGCCAATAGTTACGCCGGCAGAATCTGATGAGTTTGAATCCCCGATATTAGGCAATCAATGGCAATGGCAGGCAAATCCAAATGGAACTTGGGCAATGCCAAGCAATCACGGTAGTTTGAGGTTATATACCAAACAAATCCCTCAAGACACTAAAAGTTTATGGGATGTACCTAATATTTTAGGACAGAAATTTCCGGCAGACCGTTTTATGGTTACCACCAAACTTACCTTTATCCCTAATGAAAAATTAGAGAACGAAAGGGTTGGTTTAATTATTTTGGGTCAAGATTACAGTACGCTTTCTGTAAAAAGTAAAACCGATGGTTTGTACCTGAATTATGGAGTTTGCGAAGGTGCAGTAAAAGGAAAAGCAGAAAAGGAAACGCCTTTAATCAAATTAAAAACCAATGCCATTTATTTGCGTGTAAAAGTAAGTGACGGGGCAAAATGTAATTGGTCTTACAGTTTTGATAATAAAAACTTTGTTGATGCGGGAACTACTTTTACCGCAACTCCCGGAAAGTGGGTTGGTGCAAAAGTGGGTCTTTATGCTGTAAGGGACACTCAAATAAATGATTCTGGCTATGTGGATGTGGACTGGTTTAGGGTAGAACCATTATGAACTTTAAAAAAACAATTCTTTTAACTTTTCCAGTTTTTGTAATACTTACTTCGTTTACTTTATTTGAAAATAAGATTGCCACGGTATATCTCATTGGAGATTCAACCGTGGCAGATTATTCGCTCGAAAGAGATTACGCTACTAAAAGGTTTCCATTAGTAGGTTGGGGACAGGCTTTTCAAAAGTTTCTGGTAAAAGATAGCCTGTATAATATTCGCAATATCACTAAAGCAGATAGCTTAAAAGTTGATGACCGGGCGAAAGGAGGCAGAAGCACCCGTACCTTTTTTCAGGAGGGGCGCTGGGCCGAAGTTTATAAAGATTTAAAACCGGGAGACATTGTGATGATCCAATTTGGTCATAACGATGAGTCAAAAGATAAACCCGAACGCTATGTAGATATTCCCGGTTATAAGGATTTTTTAAAATTATATGTAAACCAAACCAGAGAAAAAGGAGCAATACCCATTTTGATTACGCCGGTTGCGAGGAATTATCCTTGGAAAAACGGCCATCTTAGCAATGTACACGGCGATTATCCGCAAGCAGTAAAAGATGTTGCCAAAGAACTAAATGTGAAATTTATTGATTTGAACGAGCTTTCGATGAAGTTTTTTTCGTCTAAAGGCCAGGAATATGTAACTGAAAAATATTTCATGAACCTCGACTCGGGTAAATACGAAGCTTATCCGAAAGGACAGCATGATAATACACATTTCCAGGGAGAGGGGGCTACTGAAGTTGCCCGCTTGGTGTTCAATACCATGAAAAAGCTGTAAATTATTTCCGCCAAAAAGAGGAGGTTTTAGCTATATCTTGTAAAATAAGTTATTAGGAAAAATAAAAATATTAAGTGATGAAGTACTTTTCAGTTTTAATTGCGGTTTTGTTATTTTTTGGAACCAGTGTTTCTGCACAGGTAAATGTCCCTCGCGATACATCATTTACATTACACAGTGCTTATTTAAAAGAAAAAAAGTACCGTCCTTACATAGAAATTGCCAATCCTGATTTGCAAAAGAATGTCACGGTAAAAAAGAATATCGTTTACAGTAATCTTAACGGAAGAGAATTGCTTTTAGATGTTTATTATCCTTCAAAAACCGAAAACCGTAAAAATTTCCCCGGTGTTTTATTGATTTATGGTGGCGGATGGCGCTCTGGAGACAAATCGCAAATGGAAGCAATGGCTAAAGTACTTGCAGCAAATGGATATGTTGCCGTTGCGCCGGAGTATCGTTTGTCATTAGAAGCAGTTTATCCGGCCGCGGTGTATGATTTAAAAGCATCACTAAGGTGGATGCGTGAGCATGCAAAAGCTATTAATCTGGATAAATCAAAAATTGCTTCTTTGGGTACTTCTGCCGGTGGGCAATTGGCAGCCTTTTTAGGAACAACCAATTTCAACACCAAATACGATGGAGATTTAAAAGGTGCTAAACAGTCAAGTGCGGTACAGGCTGTTGTTGATATTGATGGTACTTTAGCATTTCATCATCCAGAATCTTCTGAGGGAACCGCGGCTGCACTTTGGTTAGGCGGAACTTATCAAGAAAAACCAGAAGTGTGGGAAGACGCTGCGCCGTTAAACCACGTGGATAAAAACACGGTTCCAATTATATTTATCAACAGCTCAAATCCAAGGTTTCATGCCGGAAGGAGCGATATGATTAAAAAACTCGACAGCCTAAAGATTTATTCAGAAATTAAAGAATTTCCAGATACGCCACATCCTTTTTGGTTTTTTAATCCATGGTTTAACCCAATGATGGAAACTACGATTAAGTTTTTAAATAAAGTATTCTATTAACAATCTAATAAGAGCTATTTTTAGATGGAGTTGTTGCAGTAATACCACGAAAGGCATTTTGATCAACTACTTTTAACCACGCCAAATAAACTAAAAGCAAAGGACTCTTTTTAATGGTATTACGTATCAAGTTTAATTTTAGTCTGATTTTATTTCTTTGTGTGCTACAAAGTAATGGGCAAAATTTGGTCAATATCAAACATTATTCTACCGTAGATGGGCTTTCTGATAATAAAATCACCACTGTTATCAAAGATAGAGACGGGTTTATGTGGTTCGGCTCTTGGGCAGGCATAAGCCGATTTGATGGGCATAATTTTGTGAATTTCAAATCTTACCCCGGAGATAACTCTAGCTTAAAAAGTAACCGGGTTGATGTAATTGTGGAAGACAAGGAAACCGGATTTTTATGGGTAAAAGCCTACGATAATCAGGTTTACAGATTTGATAAAAGAACGGGCTTATTTACCTCACTACCCAATCTGTTAAATGATGAATCACTAAAAGAAGTGGCTTTTACCAGAATTTTTTCTGTAAGCAATCACCAAGTCTGGTTATTATCATCAGATAATGGGCTCTTTTTAATACAAGATGCTTCGAGCAACCACCCGAATTACAAAAAATTTGATATTAAGGAAGCTCCAAACCATAGGATTCCGTCAAGAAAAATATCTTTCTTTTATACTGATAAATCCCAAAACATTTGGTTGGCAACTTCCAAAGGTGTTTGTATATTAAAGAAAGTAGGTAATCGTAATTATAAGGTAAGTAGCGTTAAAAACGTAATAGGGCAAACGATAGGGCAGATGGACGATGGTAAAGATATGATTTGGTACACCAGCGGGTCCAAGCTTTTTTCTGTCACATACAACCAAAATTCATCCAATTGTTATCAATTAACAGAGGGAATAATAACCTCAATAAAATCTTCCAAAAACGGTGATAGAGTTTTTTGCACTACAGATAAAGGTGAGCTAATAGTAGTTACAGAGCGTGGCGAAGTAAAATTATTGGCCAAAACTAATGACCAATCTCCATTATATTCGATTTTT
Organism: uncultured Pedobacter sp.; assembly: GCF_946480185.1. The sequence goes on from NZ_CAMLIG010000008.1 coordinate 122,835, forward strand.
GAAGATACAGATGAAAATTTATGGATAGAATCTGAAGGGTACGGCGCAGTTTTATTTGATCAAAAAAGCAAACAGTTATTAACGTTATTTCCAAAAGATAAATATCCGTTTAGAACCGGGAATTCCATTAATTACTCAATTTACGAAGACGTAAACAAAGTGGTATGGATTGCCTTCAGCCATTTTGGATTAGGTTTTTATGATAAGAAAGATCAAAAGATTCAGAAAATATCATCTGCTGATGAGCTTAGTGGTAAAAAGTTAAGCGATGTTATTTTTCATACTTACTATTTTTCGCCTGGTTTGACATGGATAACCGGAGATAAGGGAGGCTTCGACAAGGTTGTGTTTAAACCTTACGATTTTTTGCAAACCGTAGTCAAGCCTAAATCCAATATCATGATAGATAATGAGGTGCGTGGTATTTTCTCTGATCAGCAAAATAGGTTGTGGGTAGGTACTAAAGGCGAAGATGTGATGGTGTTTAAGAACGGTAAGCGATTACCTAATCTGTTTAATACACCTATAGCTTTTAAATCGGGGGTTTATTCCATTTTTAAAGATAAAAATGGCGCCATGTGGTTTGGCACTAAAAGTAATGGATTGTTTAAAGCCCTACCTACTGATGTGAACCAGCAGCAATACAGGCTTAGCAATCAATATTTTGAGGATAAAATTATTAAAAACGGCGACAATGCCATCTATTCCATCATACAAGACAGTAAAGGCCGGCTATGGGTTGGTTCTTATGGAGGCGGACTTATTTTGTTTCAAAACAAAGGAACCGAGACAAATATATTAACACTGGAGAACTCATTTAAAAATTACCCTAAAGGCAATTACAAGCGTATAAGAAATTTAAAGGAGGATGCACAGGGTAAAATATGGATTGCCACTACTGATGGATTATTGATTTTTGATCCTAATTCTGCATCACCAAATCATGTAAAGTTTAAAGTTTATAGAAAACAGCCTGGCAATATCCACAGTTTGGGCGGTAACGATGTACAGTTTATTTATAAAGACACACAAGACCAAATGTGGGTACTTACCTCTTCCGGAGGATTAAATTTGGCAATGGGAAAAAATCCGCTTGATACCTTATGTTTCCAAAATTTCTCTACTAAAACCGGATTGCCCAGCGATTTTTTATTAAGCTGTACAGAAGACAATCATAAGAACCTGTGGATTGCTACCCAAAATGGGATTTCAAAATTCTCTATAGCCAGTAAAAAGTTTCAAAATTTTAATTACTACGATGGGCTTCCGGCCGAAGCTACTTTTTCTGAAAGTTCGGGGGTAAGAATGCCTGATGGGAATATCATATTTGGCAATACTCAAGGTTTCCTAACGTTCAATCCATCAAAAATTCATGCTATAAAGACATCGGCAAACATGGTGTTTACTAAAGTTGAGGTAAATGGAAAGGATGTTAGAGAAATAGATTCAGCTTTCTTTAAAAAAGACATTAGCTATTTAAACAAACTTGATTTAGCATATAACCAAAATATTATTACCATAGAGTTTGCCGTTCTTGACTTTAATTCGAGCGATAAACAAAACTACGATTATCGGATTTTAGGCTTTGATAATGTGTGGCGGAGTAACGACGGGCAAAGTAAAATAACCTATACCAATTTGCCACCGGGCAAATATACATTTCAGGTAAAAAGCGCAAATGATGAGCTGTTTAGTCCAATTCCCTTTCGGTCGTTAAAAATAATTATAAATCCACCGTTTTGGAAAACCTGGTGGGCTTATACGTTGTATGTTATTTTTACCATTGTTGTGCTTATCTTAATTCAGCGTACAATTTATACCATGCTTAAACTTCGCCACGGTATTGCGCTGGAGAAAAAAATGGTAGATTTAAAATTGGATTTTTTTACTCAAATATCGCATGAGCTGCGCACCCCATTAACTTTAATTGTTAATCCAATTGCTGAGGTTTTGCAAAACGAGAACTTATCTGGAAAGGGCAAAAAATACGTGAAATTAGTCCTGAAAAATGCTGAACGGATGAGTCGTTTGGTAAACCAGATATTGGATTTAAGAAAAGTACAAAGCGGTAAAGCAACGCTTAAGCTACAGGACATTGAGATTGTATCGTTCCTTAAAAATTTGATCAGTTATTTTGAAGAAACAATTGACAAAAGAAACCTGAATGTACAATTTGTTGCTACGAATGACGTAATACATGCACACTGGGATACAGAAAAAATCGAAATTGTGTTGTATAATATTTTAGCAAATGCAATTAAGTTTTCGCCAGACGGTGGAACCATCGGGATAAATATTGATGAGTGCGGAGGTGATAACTTGTGCAAAATAGAAATTGTTGACCAAGGCCCTGGCGTTTTGGAGGAAGAACTGGACAAGATTTTTAATATCTATTATGAAGGAGAACATAAAGCCATGGTTAAAAGCTCAGGGATTGGTTTAGCGCTTGCAAAGGAGTTGGTTGTTTTGCATAAAGGGAGTATTTTAGCTGAAAACAATCCCGCCGGTGGTTTAAAAATTACTGTGGAGTTGGAGCGATTTTTAGAAATCCCAACTTTAGAAAATATAATAGTGTTTAAACCTTCATATCCAGACCTGGAAAATATTGATACCAAAGTTGCGTTGTCTGTTGAAATTGAACAAACAGCCGAAACCAACAATTTGTTAACGGTTTTAATTGTAGAAGACAACCATGAGTTGAGAACTTTTTTAGCCGATAAATTTAGTGATAATTATAAAGTAGAAACAGCAGAAAATGGAGAAAAAGGTCTTCAAAAAGCATTAGAGTGTTATCCAGATCTAATTTTGTCTGATGTGATGATGCCCAAAATGGATGGCATGGAAATGCTGACCAAGCTGAAAACTAATTCCTTAACCAGCCACATCCCCGTAATATTACTAACCGCTAAAAACTCAACCGAGAGCCATATTATGGGCTTAAAATTCGGCGCCGATTATTACTTGCCAAAGCCTTTTGACATGAAATTGCTGAGCGTTGCAATGAACAGCATTTTGACACAAAGGAAGAGGTTTTTCAAGTCGATGGTAAATGCCGAGGAATTTCCGAACGATGAAGCTGTTGTTGATAGTACACTAATTACCAAAGAGGATAAAGAGTTTCTGGAGAAAACCATTAGTGTGGTAAAAGAACGTTTAGAGGATAAAGATTTTAATATTGATACCGTTGCGGATTTGATGAACATGAGCCGGTCGGCTTTCTTTAAAAAGTTTAAAAGTTTAACCAACCTAGCCCCTGTAGAGTTTGTACGAGATACCAGACTGGAGATTGGCAAAACCATGTTAGATGCGGGTTCAAAAAATATCTCGGAAATAGCCTATTCAATTGGCTTCAACAACCCTAAATATTTTAGCACATGCTTTAAGGCTAAATACGGGCTTAGCCCTACAGAATATCTTAGCAAAAAAGATAATTAGTTTTATATGCTTTGATCCGCACTATGTACAAATAGTTGCTTTGTTATCAAAATTTAAACCCTTTTTACCAGATTTTAAACCAATTAATACGCTTAGTAGGCTTCATAACGGTTAATTTTGTTGAAACCTAAGGTTACTTTTCTTCAGGTATTATAAACCAACGTATATTTCTCCGGAGTAACAATGAGCATCAATTTTAAAACTGCAATCAAATGAGGATTTTAAGAACTATTTTTTGCATTCTGCTATTAATGGTTTCGCTTTTTTTTGCCGCAAAAGCGCAAGAATTTATTCCCTTATGGGCCACAGGAAAAATGCCAAATTCAAAAGGGCTAAACTTAAAAGATAGTATAAGTAATAATCGTTTAATGCAAGTTGGCATTCCCGGTATTCATGTTTTTTTAGCATCAAAACAGGAGAACAAGGGAGCGGCAGTGTTGATAATTCCAGGCGGAGGTTACCATCATTTAGCCTACGAGGTAAGTGGCTATACTTTAGCCAAATGGTTTAATACTTTAGGAATAAATGCGTTTGTGTTAGATCATCGTTTACCAATTTCTCCAGATTTAAAACAGCGGGAAATTGCGCCACTGCAAGATGCAGAAAGAGCAATGCGTATCATTAGGGCAAATGCTGCTGAATGGGGAATTGATACCAATAAAGTTGGTGCAATGGGTTCTTCTGCGGGTGGTCATTTGGCCGCAAGTTTAGGTACCATAAAGGATGATTATGCCACTGTAAAAGATCATTATGATCCGTACAGCTACAAACCTGATTTCTTAATATTAGTTTCTCCGGTAATAGATATGGGAACCTATGCGCACAAAGGAAGCAGAGATAATTTATTAGGCACAAACCCATCAAAAGAGCTGATCGAAAAGTTTTCATTACAAAACCAAGTGACTAGTTACACGCCCCCAACTTTTATAGCAGACGCATTTAACGATAAAACCGTACCGCCTAAAAACAGTTTGATGTTTTATAGTGCTTTACTCGATAACCATATCCCAACAAGTTTTCATGTTTTTCCGCAAGGCGGTCATTCCATTGCTGTAAGGAATAATCCGGGTTCTACTGCTTTATGGGTGAACCTTTGCGAAGCTTGGCTAATTGAAACCGGAATTATAAAAGAAATTAAATAATCAGAAATAATGAAATTGAGCAACAGTTTATTTGGCATTTTCACAATTGCAATGTCTTTGCTAGGAGGTGTTTTACATGCGCAAACAAAAGATTACAGTTGGGAAAATCTACCGAAAATAAATCAGCCGGTTTTTAAAACCGATACTTTTAACGTAGTTGATTTTGGCGCCAGGGCAGATGGGAAAACCTTAAATACCGAAAGTATAAATCAAGCAATTAAAAATTGTAGTGCCAAAGGTGGTGGCGTGGTGCTTATCCCTTCGGGTTATTGGCTAACTGGTCCCATAAAATTAGAAAGTAATGTAAACCTACATTTGGCTAATAATGCTTTCTTGCAATTTTCTTCGGATTTTAATCAGTATAAAATTATCGAGGGAAATTATGAGGGACAACCCTCCGCAAGAAACGAATCGCCAATTATGGCAACCGATGTAGAAAATATTGCGATTACCGGCCATGGTATAATTGATGGAAATGGAGACGCGTGGAGAATGGTAGGCAAGGATAAACTGACCGAAGGCGAATGGAAAAAGAAAGTTGCTTCTGGAGGATTGGTGAGTGACGATGGTAAACTTTGGTTTCCCTCCGCAAAAACAAAAAAAGCGTACCTAGAAAAGAGTTCATTTTTATTAAGTCCGACAAAAAAATTGAGCGACTTTGAACCTATAAAAGATTATTTAAGACCTAATTTAGTGGTGATTACACGCTGTAACAATATCCTTTTAGAAGGCGTAACTTTTCAAAATTCGCCGGCTTGGAATCTCCATCCGCTAATGTCAAGCAACCTAACCTTGAGAGGCTTAACCATAAAAAATCCGGATTATGCGCAAAATGGAGATGGAACGGATGTAGAATCCTGTAAAAATGTTTTGATAGAAAATTGCGTTTATGACGTTGGGGATGATGCCATTTGTATCAAATCTGGAAAAGATGAATCCGGCAGAAGGCGCAACATGCCAACGGAAAATGTCATTATACGCAATAACAGGGTTTATGCAGGTCACGGAGGTTTCGTGATAGGCAGTGAGATGTCTGGCGGTGCAAGAAATATCTTCGTATCAGACTGTTCTTTTATGGGTACCGATAAAGGTCTTCGTTTTAAAACAGCAAGAGGCAGAGGCGGTGTTGTGGAGAAAATTTATATCAGAGATATCAACATGTCAAATATTGGCAACGAAGCCATTTATTTTGATATGTACTATTTTACCAAACCTCCTTTGCCAAATCAGAAAGTACAAATACCTGCGGTTTCAGTTGAAACCCCTCAGTTTAAAGACATAGAAATCAGCAATGTAGTATGCAATGGGGCACAGAAAGGAATTTTCATTAGAGGATTGCCAGAAATGGCGGTGAAGAATATAAAAATGGAAGACTTGGTGTTGAATGTAGATTCTGCTATTGAACTGATAGATGCTACGGACATTTCTATCAAAAACGCAAGTTTCGTTGCGAAAAAGGAGACGAAAAGCATCTATATGGAGAATGGTTCGTCAATTTTATTAGACGGTATAAAATTTAATAAAGGCGATCAAGTTTCTGTTGGAATAAATGGAGTTTCATCTAAAACTATTTCACTTAAAAATTTTAATGTGCCTACAAGCAATATCAAAACAACTTTTGGTCACGGTGCAAATGAGAAAGCGATAACCAAATAAAAGATCTTAGTATGAGAACTCGTGGTGTATTTTTGTTGTTTGTTGCAAGTATTTCTCAGTCTTTTGCTCAATAAAAACGATAAGCCAGCTACAAGTTGGAATGGGGCATTGGCTATCGGAAGCAGCATCGAATAATTATGATATTAATAAAATTAAATCATAATATAAATCAATAGAGCTTATTTCATTTAATACATGATATTATCTTAAGTTTTAAACGGTATCGTTGCCGGCATCGATTGCGTATTTTTATCTGTACAGTTTACAAAAGCTTTGTAACATTTATGATAAATTTAAACCAACCAACATAAACTATAAGGTCAGTTTTTTAATGTCAGCCAAACACCACTACATGATTTATGCTGGCAATGATTTGATGTTAAAGAACCGGTCTTTTAAACTAATTAAACAAAAATGAAGAAAATCTTACTTTTTTATGTGCTATTGCTATTAGGCAGTAGCTCATCGCTTCTTTACGCACAAAGCAGTTCTGTAAGCGGAAAAATCACCGACAAGCAAACCGGTGAACCTTTAATTGGGGCCGCCATTACCGTAAAAGGAGAAAAATCGAGCACACTTACCGATATAAACGGTCAGTTTGCTTTAAAGAATTTGCCAAATACGGGCATCTTAACTTTAAACGTGAGCTATTTGGGTTATATAGCCACATCTGTACAAGCAAAACCAAATTCAACAGTAAGTCTTCAGCTACAGCCAGATGTCTCTAATTTAAATGAGGTGGTAGTAATTGGTTACGGAACCACTAAAAGAAAGGATTTAACGGGTGCGGTTTCTTCGGTTTCGGGAAAGGACATAGCGGCTGTTCCTGTGGCTAATGCGGCTCAGGCTCTGGCCGGTAAGCTTCCGGGTGTAAACGTAGTTTCTCAAGACGGTCGTCCGGATGCTGCGATTTCCATCAGGGTGCGTGGAGGCGGTTCGATATCGCAAAGCAACGAGCCTTTATTTATAGTTGATGGTTTTCCGGTAGGTTCCATCAGCGATATCCCTGGCGATCAGATTGAAAGTATAGATGTTTTAAAAGACGCATCTTCAACTGCAATTTACGGAGCTAGAGGAGCAAACGGTGTAATTATAGTAACCACTAAAAGTGCAAAAGCCGGTAAGCTTACAATAAGTTATGACGGTTACGGTAAATTCAATACCCCGGTTAAATACCAAGAAACCATGAACGCTTATGATTACATCGCTTATAACTGGGCGTATGCAAAGGCAATAAGCGATTCCTATGCACAAACTTGGGCTAAACTATGGGGCATTGGCGATTTTGCATCTACTTACAATAACCCGGATGGGATAGATCATTACAAAAATGTTAGTGCAACAAATTACGCAAAACAGGCTTATAATGAATCTTTTTCTCAAAGCCATAATGTTAACATTAGTTCTGGTACAGAAAAAACAAAGTTCCTTTTAGCATTGAACAACATTAATGAAGACGGAATGAAAGTCAATTCTTATTTTAAAAGAACCAATGTTTCGTTAAAATTAGATCAGGCTTTGGCTAAAACTTTAAATTTTTCTTTAGATACTAGATATACTGACATCAACTCGGTAAGTAACGAAGGTACTACTAACGGAAAAGGTTCCATTCTATCCTCTTCTTATACTTTTAGACCAATTGCAACTTCAGATGTTTTGGGGGATTTAAATCCCTTAACTAACACTCAACTTGGTTTTTATGATAACGTATTACAAGACGCATATAACCCGGTTGCCCGAATGAAAGATTATATTCCAGAAAACAGAAACAGAGCTTTAAGAGCAAATACCGCTCTTAGCTGGGAAGTTATAAAAGGTTTAACTGCCCGTACCGATTTGGGTTTAAATACAAACTGGAATTTAAACAGAACCTGGAGCGGTGCAATTTATAATGATTATTTTGATACCCAAGGAAACAAAACCTACAGTGGAAACGCATCAATTAGCAACAGCCAAGGATGGAATTTGCGCTGGTCAAACACCTTAAATTATCAAGTACAAGGTTTGGGTAAAAAGCATTCGTTGAATTTATTGGCCGGTCAAGAGGTAACCAACTCAGGTTCCCAAGGGATCTCGATATTTGGGAATAAATACCCTACTTCGTTTGATAAAGACCGGGCTTTTGCAATTATGGACCAGTACTTATCAGATCCTAACGCAGTTAATTCGGGCATTAGTTCTTCATCGGGCACACCAAACAGGTTATTATCCTATTTCGGAAGGGCAAACTACTCCCTATCAGATAAATACCTTTTTACAGCTACTTTCAGGGCAGATGGTTCATCAAAGTTTGCACCTAATAGAAAGTGGGGTTATTTTCCTGCAGGAGCGGTTGCATGGAGAATGTCTGAAGAAGATTTCCTGAAAAATGTAGATTGGCTCGATAACTTGAAAGTAAGATTTTCATACGGTGCCGTTGGTAACGATGGTATTAATGACAACCTGTGGAACTTCAACTGGAAATCAAGCGGCTTATCCGGTTACTCTATAAATGAGAATGCGCAGGTAGCTTATAACCCCGGCAGTGATGACATGCCAAACCCTAATTTAAAGTGGGAAACCACAATTACCCGTAATTTAGGTTTTGATTTTGGATTTTTTAAAGGCAAAATATACGGTTCCTTAGAATTGTATAAAAATAACACTAAAGACCTTTTAATGCGCACACCCGCCAGCCCTTACAGTGGTTTTGCCTTTACAAATGAAAATGTTGGAAGCACAAGTAACAGAGGTATTGAACTCGGTTTAGCTTCTGATATCATCCGGAAAGAAAACTTCAATTTAAATGTAGGCCTTAACCTTAACATCAATAGAGGTAAAATTGACGAATTGGCGCCGGGCGTAAATGGTTTGTATAAATCACAGTGGGGATCTACCATGACCCAACCTAACACCGGAGACTATATATTTAAAGTTGGTAGCCCTGTTGGTTTAGTGAGAGGTTATACCTATGAAGGTTGGTATAACGTTGATGATTTTAACTACGCAGGAGGAATTTATACGCTTAAAACCGGAGTGCCAGATATTGCATCGGGTATTATAGGGACAGTTTACGGTACAAATGCCCATAAGCCGGGCGGACAGGTTGCTTATCCAGGCGTTGTTAAGTTTAAAGATATCAGCGGTCCAAACGGTGTTCCAGATGGTAAAATAGATGAAAATGATGTAACCGTAATTGGAAACATGAACCCCAAATATACAGGCGGTTTAAACATTGGAGGCAATTATAAAAACTTTGATTTCCGTTTGGATTTTAACTGGAGTGTAGGCAATAAAGTTTATAATGCAGATTATCTAGCTGCATTTTACGGAAGTAAAGAAGATGGTTTATACAAAAACCGTTTAAATTATCTTTCAACTTCTTACAAAATATATGGTATCCAGAACGACCAAGTTGTTCCCGTTACAGATCCGGCAGCACTAACAGCTTTAAATGCAAATGCAACTACTTTTCTGCCTTATCAAGAAAACCCTGTGGCCTCAACATTAGGCATTCAGGACGGCTCCTATCTGAGGTTAAATACTGTAACAATTGGTTATCAGCTGCCAAAAACCCTGGGCAGTAAAGTAGGCTTAAGCAAACTGCGCATTTATGGTTCGGTATATAATGCTTTATTGTTTACAAATTATAAAGGCATGGATCCGGATGTAAACACAAACACAAGTCAAGGTGGTGCACAGTACCCTACAACTGGTTTAGATTGGGGCTCATATCCAAGAGCTCGGTCATTTGTTATTGGTTTAAATGCACAGTTTTAATTTTTAAATTGAATGATTATGAAAAAGATATTTTGTTTCATACTAGGGGTTTTATTGTTCGCTAACCTCTCTTGTAAAAAGGATTATTTAGACGCAACAGCGTTGTCTAAAGTCGATCAGAATTTTGTTTTCTCTTCTCCGGAGGAGGCTTATAAAGTTGTTGTAGGTTGTTATGATATTTGGAGATCGGCCAACAACGGTCTTTTTTACGATATCGATGTGGTAGGTTCCGACTCGGAGTGCCATCCAGAAACTTATGATGCGCAAACACGTCATATCCCAGAAGGCCTTTACGCAACTGAAATCCCTATCGATTATGCGAACTCAGCCAATCTGATCTTAGATCTATACAAATTGATCAACCGTTCCAATATTGTCATGCAGTCCATTTCCGAAAATGCAGATTATCAATTGGCTGTGAAAAACAATACGGTAAATAGCTGGACACAGCTCTACGGCGAAGCAGCAACATTTAGGGCATACAGTTACTTTAACTTAATTAAGTATTTTGGAGATGTTCCTTATTTTACTGAACCTATTTATGTTAAAAGCCAAACCGATGGAACTAAACTGGTATCGAGAGACGTGATTTACGATGGCGAAATCGCGAATTTAGAAAAAGTAGCCCCGTTGATGTACATATTAGGGCAAGGAAATATCAATGCCGAGCGTTTTTCAAGAACATTTGTTGAAGCTTTTATAGGAAAAATGGCATTGTTTGCCGGAGGTTACAGTTTAAGGCGTACTGATTTTGATTATGGAAATGTAACATTTGAAAAGTTAGGTACTGAAAAATGGAATGCAAAATATGTTCGTAGGTCTGATTATAAAAATTATTATACCATAGCAGAAACACATTTTAAAAATGCATTGCAGTATGCAGGTTCAGCATATTTAATTACAGCTGATACACGTGGGGCAGGCTACAATAATCCCTTCCAATACAATTTCCAGTACAACATGAACTTGGCGGTAAGTCCAGAATCCTTATACGAAGTAGGAATTACCAGAGCAAATGGAGTAAGTGAGCGTCCTTATGCTTTTGGTCGTCCTTCTGGCGGAGGAAGTTCTAATGCATTCCCGTGTAAATCATACGGACAAAGCCGTATTTCCCCATCTTTCTATTATGGTGATTATGATCCTGCAGATTTAAGGAGAGACGTAACAGCTACTGTAACTGTTAATTCTGGAGCATGCTCAGAGAAAATGGTTTCTTTTACTCCAGGTTCAAGAGATAAAGGCGGTTTGCCAAACAATAAGTGGGATGAAAGTAGGATGGCAAACCCTTATACAGCATCTCAGCGTAGCTCCGGCATAAATTGGGTACAAATGAGAATGGCCGATGTGATTTTAATGCTTGCCGAAACAGAGGCAGAGTTAGGCGAGGAAGGACCGGCAAAATCCGAGCTAACTAAAGTACGTAGCAGGGCCTTTTCTACCGCAGATCAGCCAATAAAAGTAACCGCTTATATTGCCACTTTAACTGGTGACGCCTTAAAAGAAGCAATCCAACAAGAACGTAAATTGGAATTTGCAGGAGAAGGTCTTCGCCGTTATGATTTAATTAGAACCGGTAAATTGCCAGCTAAAATTAAAGCCGTGAGAGACCAGCAGATTGCAATGGTAGCTGGTTTAAAAGCAAACGGCTATTATACTTTTCCTAATGGAAATATCATTTCAAACTATATTTACGTAAAAGCGGTTAACGTAGCAGATTTGGGCATGACCAAAATGCTTACCACCTCTACCGATGTTGCATCTACAGATCCAACTTATCCGGTTAAATTTCCGGGATGGAGAGGCAATTGCGACCTTTGGACAGCAAACGGTTTTACCGCAGTATCTGGAAACAGAAATTTGGCGATAAAAGGCTTGTTCAGATATATCGATCCTTCAGGGTTAGAAGCAGCTTCGCTTATAGCTGCGGGCTACAAAAAAACGAACTGGGGTGCAGATATTGTAGCTAATGAAGCACAGTATACTACCAATGTGTTTAAAGGGTATCCAGATAGTTATGTAAGTTCAGGTGTCCCTCCAAGATATCTGTTCCCTCTATCTTCTGCAACAATAAGCCAATCAAATGGGCTTATCACAAACGGATATGGGTTCTCCCAAAACTAATGTTAAGAGAGGCTACTTGAAAAGGTAGCCTCTCTTTTTTTATATCCCAATTTTCTCTCTCTATAATATAATTAAATTAGCCTTTGAAACTGCTTGCTATTCTCAATAAAAGCAAGAAAATAGCTCGTTAAAGAAAAGGGTTTTTAATAAATTTCTTTACCAGAAAACATAAACCTCTAATTTAGTTCGGGGGGGTGGTAATTCAATTTAAAACTACTTATAGCCTTTTCTAACCCCATTTTTACCGAAATTTGAACCAATTATACCAAAATTTAAACCCTGTTTTTAAGCCTTAAACATAAGTTTGTTAAACCATGCTAAACTTAAATTAGGCATCCAAAATTATAGACTGCTTTTAATATATTTTTTCAATCGCCTAATCTCGCTGATGGAAAAATTGTGTCCTTAATTTTTTTGAGATGCAATACATGGAGTAAAGTTGGGGCAACTAAATTTAGTCACCTAACACTAGTTAAATCTAAAACAAGAAATTATGTATAAACCAAATACCTTAAAAGATATTGCGGATGGCTTGGGTTTGTCAGTTTCTACTGTTTCCAGAGCGCTTTCAGATAATTATCAGATTAGTGAGAAAACTAAGAGGAGAGTAAATGAAGAGGCGATAAAGATAAACTTTAAACGTAACCCTTTTGCGAGAAGCCTTAAAAGCGTTAGAAATTATTCTTTAGGCGTAATAGTCTCTAGTGTTAATAATCCCTTTTTTTCGCAGGTGATAGACGGTATTGAGTCTGTTGCTTATAAAAATGGATACCACGTAATTATTACTCAAACTCACGAGTCTTCTGTACGTGAAGCAGAAAACATCAGACATCTAATGGAAAGCAGAGTTGATGGGATTTTGTTGTCACTGGCAGCAGGCACAAAAAACTACAGTCATATTTTGGAATACCAGCGCTCCGGGAATCCCATTGTGTTTTTTGATAGAGTGATGAAAGATGGTAAATCGCACAAAGTAGTGAGTGACAATTTTAAAGGGGCTTACCAAGGGACAACTCAATTGATAAGAGGTGGTTGCCAAAAGATTCTGTTTTTAGGTTCAGTGTACTACCTTTCAATTATTGAACAAAGAAGACTGGGATATCAACAAGCACTCATTAATAATGATATCCAAGTAGAAGAATCTCTTATAAGATATTGTGGTTGCACTGTAGATTATGCAAATACTATCGAAAATATTCTAATTGAATTAATGAACTCTGACCATAAACCCGATGCAATTTTTACAGCATGCGAAAACAGCACATTTGGGAGTTTGCAGGCACTTAAAAAATTAAAGCTTGAAAATGAAATTAAAGTTGTTGGTTTTAGCAATACCGATGTTTCTGACCTCATAAACCCTTTGTCGAATTTTATCAAGCAAAGCGCTTTTACAATGGGATGTATAGCCACTTCACAGTTAATTCGTTCAATTGAAAATGAGCGAAGTAACCAGAACTATGAAACGATTACACTTGAAACGATTTTAGGAAATTAACAAATTTTAATAATAGTTACCGTGTGTGGTTTCGGTATTAACCACAGAAAATTAAACCAATTAAATATAAACCAAGTTATACCAAGTAAAGAAAGTACAATCGATTGTTAACTAATCTTAGTGCGTTCAAATCGATACTGGTACGACTAAAAAACCAAAAATTATGAATAAAAAAGTTCTACTACTTTTACTTTTTAGTTGTTTTGTTTGTTGGGGTGCTTTCGCCCAGAACAAAACAGTTACTGGAACAATCTCCGACAAATCTAACGGAGAGACGCTTGTTGGTGTTGTTGTGTCGTTAAAGGGTACTGCAATAGCTACTCAGTCCGATATCAACGGAAAGTACAAACTCTTAAATGTACCAGAGAATGGCGTACTTCAGTTCAAGTATATTGGTTTTAAAACCTTTGAAACCGCTGTTAAAGGACACTCGTCCATAGATGTTAAATTAGAACAGGATCTTACAAACCTTAACGAAGTAGTAGTAGTAGGTTACGGAACTGTTGCCCGTAGAGATTTAACCGCATCTGTAGGTTCCGTAAGCGGAAAGGAAATCGAGAAGACGCCCGTATCTAATATTGCTGAGGCCCTAACCGGAAGAATTCCCGGTGTTTCGGTAGGTACGGTTGATGGCGCACCCGGCGCAGATGTTATCATAAGAGTACGTGGCGGAAGTTCCATTACCAATGACAATTCGCCATTATATATTGTAGATGGTTTTATTGTGGATGATATCAGTAACATTGCGCCAACAGATATTGAAAGCATTGATGTGCTAAAAGATGCCTCTTCAACCGCTATTTATGGAGCAAGAGGGGGTAATGGAGTAATTATTGTAACTACAAAAAGTCCAAAGGCAGGTAAAACCACCATTTCTTACAATGGTTACAGTCAAAACAAACAACTGCCAAAAGAGCTAAATGTACTTTCTCCGTACGAATATGTTTTATCACAGTACGAGTATGCTTCATTGAGAGGAGTTAACTCATCAGATTTTACAAATTTCACAAAATATTTTGGAGTTTATGATGATTTGGAACTTTACAAAAGTCAGCGAGGAACCGATTGGCAAGACAAGCTTTTTGGACAGGGTACAAATAGTCAGCAACACAGCTTAAGCTTAACTGGCGGGACAGATAAAACCAAGCTCAGCTTTAACACTACTTATAATAAAGACGATGGTTTATTAGCAAACTCTGGAGTTGAAAGATTGTACCTTAATTTTAAGCTTAATCACGAAATTTCAAAAAAGCTTAGGCTTGATTTGGGTGCTCGATATACCAATAATGAAGTTAAAGGAGCAGGTACTTCGGGCGGTTCAAGTTTAAGAATATCAGACGGAATAACAACCAGACCAGTGAATGGTATTGCAGATAATATTACTATCGACCCCAACTCTGTTGGTGATGATGATTACGATAATTTTTTAAGAAGTTTAATCAATCCGCTCGAACTTTCTAAACAAGATTACAGAAATAGGATCGAAAAAAACCTAAGCCTAAATGCGGCGCTTTCATGGGATATTATTAAAAATCTTACGCTTAGGAGCGAGCTTGCCACAACATACAAAACACGAAACGAAAAAAGATACTTTGGACCGCTTACCGGCGAGTCACGTAACACCGGCGGTAACCTGCCTTTAGGTCAAATTACTGAGAATGAAGACCAAAATTACCGCTACACAAACACCTTAAACTATAAGTTTAAATTAGGAAAAGACCACGCATTCAACGCCTTATTAGGGGAAGAAACCATAGCGGCATTTGGTAACGATAATTTTAGAAGGGCTAAATATTTTGACATTAGCGTGAGCCCCGAAGTGCTTTTTGCAAATATGCAATTAGGAACTCCCGATAGGTCAGAGACAGGAGTTTCCGAAGGACAAAATTTGGCTTCCCTTTTTGGAAGATTAAACTATGCTTATAAAGACAAATATCTTTTTGCCGCATCAACAAGAGCAGATTGGTCCAGCTTGTTTGCACCCGGCAATAAATTGGGGATTTTTCCGGCAGCCTCATTTGCCTGGAGAGCGTCAGAAGAGCCTTTCTTAAAAAAAGTTGAAGTAATATCCGAACTAAAATTTAGGGTGAGTTATGGTGCTTCTGGTAATAATCGCCTGCCTGCACACTCTTCGCTGTTCATATTTGCGCCATCAACCAACAGACCTTATGGAGCGGGCGATATTGCGCAACCTTATTATGTAGTAGGAAATTCATCACTTCCTAACCCAGCTTTAAAATGGGAAACCAACATCACCAAAGATGCCGGTATAGATTTTGGGATATTTAAAGATAAGTTGACCGGTACTTTTGATTACTACTACAATACTACTGATGGCTTACTGATAGATAATGCAATCCCATCAAGCACCGGTTTTGATAAGCAGAACATCAATTTAGGAAAAACATCTAATCAAGGTGTGGAGTTAGCTTTAAATGCAAACCTGATCAACAAAAAAGATTTTACATTGTCTGCGTCCTTTAACATAGGGGCTAACCGACCTAAAATTTTGAAATTGGATGGTAATGATACCCGCTATCTACAATCTAATTGGGCTGGTACCGATTTGAAAGAACAGGATGACTATTTGTTTGCCGTAGGTAAATCTATAGGATTAATGTACGGATACGTAAGCGATGGCTTTTATACTGTAGATGATTTTGAATCGTACAACCCTACTACCAACACTTATGTTCTGAAACAGGGAGTTGTAAACGGAAATAGAGGCGGTGGTATAATAGGCATTAGACCGGGAACCATGAAACTTAAAGATTTGGACGGCGATGGTTTTATTACTGCTGATAAAGACCGGAAAATAATCGGTGATGCAATAGCCAAACACACCGGAGGCTTTGGCATAAACTCTAGCTATAAAGGCTTTGATTTATCCACCTTTTTTAACTGGTCTTACGGTAATGATATTTACAACACTGGTCGGATTTCTTTCGATATGAACTATAGAACCACCTATGGCAATATGTTAGATAGGATGAATTATAACAACCGTTTTAAATACATTGATGCAAACGGACAATTGGTTACAGATTTGGCTGCATTAGGCGAGCTAAATAAAGATGCAAAAGTTTGGTCGCCTTTCTCTAACGGTAGTGCAACACCAGTATTCACAACAGATGCCGTAGAAGACGGTTCATTTTTAAGGCTAACTTATGTAACCCTAGGTTACACATTGCCTAAATCTATTACATCTAAAGTTGGGATTTCAAAACTACGAGTTTACGGAACGGTTTATAACGCTTTTGTTTTAACAAACTACACAGGTTACGATCCGGAAGTAAGCTCAACCAGAAGCAGTTCCTATGCTCAGCTAACTCCAGGTGTTGATTATTCTGCCTATCCAAAAAGCAGAACTTTCACAATTGGTGCAAGCGTTAATTTTTAATCAGAAAAATAAAATAGTATGAAAACATATATAAAATTTATTTTAATACTCACTGTGGTTTCGCTTACTGCAGTTTCTTGTAAAAAGTTTCTCAATACAGATGATTCCGCGTCAGATTTCACGCAGGATTACATATTTAGTAATCAATCTGATGCAAGTAAAGCAGTTTATGGCGTGTATGCGCTATTCAATCAGGATGCTTTTACTTCTAGGTTATCTAATAACTTCACGGGCAACTCTGATGTTGAAGTAGGAGGAGTAGGCGCTGCACCTGATAATTCACGACGAGACATTTGGTCTTTTGAGGCTACAGATGCAAATGGAGATTTAAAAACCGTTTGGAACAATGCATATAGTGCCATCAACAGAGCAAATTTATGTGACGAAGGTTTGCAAGCCTCCCCATTGGCGAGCACACCAGGTTTTCAGCAGTTATTGGGCGAAACTAAAGCCCTTAGGGCCATTTGGTACTATTATTTAATGAACCATTGGGGCGATGTGCCTTTTAGTAGTAAGCCAACCCGAGCAGGTGACAACTTTTATTTGCCAAGAACGGGCAGGGATACCATTTTAACATTTCTAATCAATGATTTAATTGAAATTGAACCTAAAATGATGTGGGCAGATCAGTTAGATTATGGTGTTGAACGCGTAAGCAGAGAATTTGTAATGGGTTTAATTGCTCGTTTATCACTAATGCGTGGTGGTTACTGGCTATATCCAGATAATCAAATGCGCAGAAAGGATGATTATTTAGATTACTACAAAATAGCAAACACTTACTGTAAAAAATTGGAAAGCTTAAAACCACATGTTTTAAACGCAAGTTTTTCCGAAATTTTTGAAAACGAAAATAAATACAAAGTGGCCAAAAATGAAGATGTGCTTTTTGAGGTAGCCTTTCAGCCTGGTTTTGGTGATGTGGGATGGTGTAATGGTGTACGTGTTGATGGCGGAACTCATCCCTATGGGTCAGGATCTAATTATTTAGGTTTGCCACCAACTTATTACTATTCGTTTGATACGTTAGATACCCGTTTGCCGGCTACTTGCTCAATTATTTTTTATGATAAAGAATTGCAGCAAACACCCACTGCGGTTACTTCTATCGCCCCAAACAAATGGAACAGACTTCATGTCCCTACACCTCTTGGCTCAGCATCTGCAAAAGGTACCGGTATCAACTGGCCTATGATGCGTTATTCTGATGTGTTGTTGATGCTTGCAGAAACAGAAAACGAAATAAATAACGGTCCAACCTCTATTGCAACCGAAGCATTAAAAAGGGTTAGGCGCAGGGCATTTGCCGGAGTATCTGATGCTGTTATGTCAGTAAAGGTTGATGCTTATGTAGATAATCTTGTTGGCAAGCATGATGATTTTTTTGATGCCATTGTAAATGAGAGAGCTTGGGAGTTTGGAGGAGAGTGTATCCGTAAATATGATCTTGAACGATGGAATTTGTACGGTAAAAAAATTGCCGAAGCAAGAAACAACCTAACCCAAATGGGTGAAGATGCTAATGCAGGTGTAGGTAGTTTTTCTGATTTGCCCGACTATCTATATTATAAAATAAATGCGGACAAAACAGTTACTTTTTTAAACAGATATAAAAAAGTGCCTGCACCAGCAAATCTAAAGGATGTTCCAAATAAAGGAGATAATCCCGATGGATATTTAAAAGCCACTTGGATGAAAGGCCTGTATGATACAAAAACATCAGGGCCTGTTGCCTATATCCTAACTACTTGGAGAGGCTACCCAGATAATACAGGGCAGACTGCCGTAAGATATATTCTTCCGGTACACGCAAGTACCGTAACGGCCAGTTTGGGCATAGTAAATAACAACGGTTACGGGTATTAAATTTAAACGCTAAACATATTATAATGAAAAAGATAGTCGGAATATTTTTACTGAGTTTGATTATATTATCAGCCTGTAAAAAAGAAGATCTTCTGCCAGAGGCAGCAAGAATATTTAGGCCAACAATTGCTAAAGATGGCCTTTTAGCACCCAGCAATTATATCGAGGCCCGTTGGTTGTCATCAAAACAGGCGGCTTCGTATCAGATACAGATAAGTATAGATACTTTTAAAACAGTTGCTGCCAGTATGGACGTGGATACCAGCTACGCTCTTTTTGAAAATTTGCTTTATGATCAATTATATCAAGTTCGGGTAAAAGGAATTGCTGCCGATACCGCAAAAAACTCGGCCTTTGCTGATTTAGGGGCAATTAAAACGCCAAAATTCCCAACAATCTTAAACAGCCCAACGCTAAATGATTTATCAGATGCGGCCGCAAAAGTAAGCTGGAGAAATGAAGGCTTACCTGTAACTTCATTAAAAGTTTATTTAGAAGACAAAACAACACTAGTTAAGGAAATTGCGCTAACCAATACCGATAGAGACAGAACTTACCACTTGGTATCAAACCTGCAGCCTACAACAAAATATTATATAGAACTTTACAGTGGCAGCACACTCCGTGGCTATGATTATTATATGACTAAAGCACCATTTTCTGGAATTTTGGTAGATTTAAGAGAGATAGAAGGCAGGCCAAATGTATTGATTGATACCTTGCCGACTGTAGCGTCTGGGAGCACAATTATCCTTAAAAAAGGAGAAACCTATAATATCACCAGTGCTTATCAGTTTGATAAAACCTTAACATTTGTAAGTGGTAACGACCCAATTAATCCGAATCAGGCTATCATCAAGCTGCCTGCCAATTTTGACGCAAAAAGTGGTGCAAATATAGATTCTGTTGTTTTCAGGAACGTTAAACTTACTACAGATGATGGCTATGCGTCTGCTTATGTAATGAATATTTCACAAGCTTGTAACATCGGGACTTTAAAATTTGACGGTTGTACAGCCTCAAACTTTAGGGGTTTGGTGCGTATTAAAACCGGTGGGGTAACTGTCAATAATTTCGAAATCAACAACTCAGTTATCGATAGCATAAGTGGCTACGGAGTTATAAACGTAGATAATGCAGGTGCTAAAGTCAACGATTTTGTTTTCAAAAACTCAACTTTTGCAAGGGTAGAAAACTTTATTTCTAGTAAAAATAGTGCTAACTCTGTTTTGATTGAAAGCTGTACTTTTAACGAAGCCCCATCTGGAGGGAATTATTTAATAAATTTTAATTCATCCAATGTTACTGCTGGCGTTAAAATATATAATTCAATTTTCGGAATTGGTTATGATGTTGGTAAAGGGTCGGCGGTAAAAGGTTACAAAGCCGCATCGGGCGTAGTATTTGATGTTAGTAACACCTTTGCTTTGTCAGACCGTGTGGAGACAAACCCTTTTGCCAATATAACAACCTACACAAGGCCAGCTTCAGAAGTTTTTACAGACCCAACAATATTTAATTTTAAAATTAAAGATAATGGCTTTCCCGGAAGAAGTTCGGCCGGAGATCCGCGTTGGAGACTTTAAATAAATAGCTGAATAAAGAAAGCCAAACAGATGTTTGGCTTTCTAATTTAACAATACAAATAATGAAGCATACACTGTCATTCATATTTTTTTTAATGCTGATCACTTCCGTCTTTGCAAAAACCTACGACTATGTGGTAGCAACCGATGGTTCCGGAGATTTTAAAACCGTTCAACAAGCGATTAATGCGGTTGCCGACAGTTCCAATAAGCCAACTACCATCTTTGTCAAAGCCGGAGTTTATAAAGAAAGAATAGTGATTCCTGCATCAAAAATGAATATCAAACTTATAGGCCAGGACAAAAACAAAACCATCCTCACTTATGATAATTACGCGGGTAAATTAGATGTAAATGGGAAAAATATGGGAACTTCGGGCTCTTCCTCCATCTACATTTATAGTGAAGGATTTTCTGCTGAGAACATTACGTTTGAAAATTCTGCAGGTCCGGTAGGGCAAGCCGTAGCAGTTTGGGTTGCTGGAGATAAAGCCCATTTTAAGAACTGTCGGTTTTTAGGTTTTCAAGATACGCTTTATACCTATGGTGCCGGCAGTAGGGAGTTTTATGAGGATTGTTATATCGAAGGAACAACTGATTTCATCTTTGGTTCAGCAACCGCTTTATTTAAAGACTGTGAAATTTCTTGTAAAAAAGGCGGACAGTTTATCACCGCGGCCTCAACACCACAAACATCAAAATACGGCTATGTTTTTTTAAACTGCAAAATAACAGGAGCAGCTAACCTCTCTTACTATTTAGGCAGACCTTGGCGACCTTACGCAAAAGTGGTTTACATCAACTGCGAAATGCCGGCATTCATTAAACCAGAAGGCTGGGATTTCTGGAGAAATGAAGCCAATAAATCAACCGCATTTTATGCGGAGTATCAAAACACCGGACAAGGTTTTCAGCCACAATCCAGAGTAAGTTGGTCCCACCAATTATCAGATAGCGAAGCACAGGAATACACCCCAGAAAAGATTTTAGGTAACTGGCATCCCTAGTTGAACTTTCAATTTTCTATTCAAAAAAACCTTATTTAAGATTTACTTGCCTGATGATAATTTAGGTGGGTTAAAGATTTGTTGTTTTATCAATTTTTAATCCATATAAACCAGTTTTTGTACCTCTCACAATCGTCTTAGAATTAGTTTTGATTAACTAATTGAACCAAAAAAATATTTAAACCGATAAAGGAAAGCATTGAGCTTAATGCCTAATGTTTAGCTGTCTCAACAATTTAGATGATATGAAAAAAAAATTACTCAGCATTTTCTGTGGTATAATAACTTCCTGTTTTAGCATTTCTACATCAGTAATTGCTCAAACAAAATCATTCCCTGGCGCAGAAGGCGCAGGAGCTTTTACTACAGGCGGAAGAGGAACAGCTACCGTACCCACAACTGTTTTTGAAGTAACAAATCTTACAGATGTAAATAGTCCCGGAAGTTTAAGATATGCCGTTTCCGCAACGGCAGCATACAGAACCATAGTGTTCAAAGTTTCAGGAACCATCCATCTTACGTCAAAATTATCTATTAAGGGAAACACAACCGTGGCCGGTCAAACTGCGCCAGGTGGCGGAATATGTTTGGCGGATTATCCCGTTCAAATGGGCGGAGATAATATCATCTTTAGATACATCCGTTGCCGAATGGGCGATAAAAACCAGAACAAAGGAATGGTTGACGGTGCTGGAGCTGATGATGCCTTAGGAGATTTGGGACATAAAAATCTTATTATCGACCATTGCTCCGTAAGTTGGAGTACAGATGAAGCTTTAACGGTTTATAGAGGTGATAGCGTAACCTTACAATGGAATCTGGTATCCGAACCTTTAAACTACTCGTACCATTTTGAAACCGGAGACACTGATTTTGAGCACCATGGCTATGGCGGAATATGGGGTGGCAGGCATGCTTCTTTTCACCATAACTTAATTGCCAGTGCAAAAAATAGGTTGGTTAGGTTTTCTGGGGTTTATAATGGTATTGCAGATACCTGCGATTTCAGAAATAATGTAATTTACAACTGGGGAATCAACAATATTTACGGCGGTGAAGGTGGTTTTTATAATGTAGTAAACAACTATTTTAAACAGGGACCAAGTACTACAAGTAGATATTATCAGATAGCAGGAGTTGATTATAGTGACACGCAACCCTACGCCAAATATTATTTAACAGGTAATTACATGACGGGTTCTCCCCAGTTCACGGCATCCAACTGGAAAAGTGTAACGATGAAAAGTGGTGTGCTTGCAGATACTACTTTATCAAAAGTAAATACACCCTTTATTGTTGCGGCATTATCTTCGCAAACAAGTGCGGAGCAGGCATATAATGATGTATTGGCTGGCGCTGGAGCTATTCTTCCAGAAAGAGATACTTTAGACCAACGTATTATAAATGATGTTAAAAACGGTACCGGAAGGCTAATTGATGTTCAAGGAGGCTTTCCGCATGGTACAGATTATGCTTTAACTGTTAACGCCTGGCCTACTTTAACATCAACTACTCCGCCAGTGGACACCGATCATGACGGTATGCCGGATACTTATGAAACCTCAAATAGTTTAAATCCGAATGATGCTTCTGATAGAAATACAAGAAATAGCGATGGCTATACCATGCTGGAGGTTTATCTGAACTCCATCGTTGCCAACACCGGTACTACGACCCCGTCTGCGGCATTTTCTGCTACCTGGCCTTTGGTATCAGACCAAGGCGCAAACCCAGTTACTGGGAATGTAATTGCCACCGCCCAAACAATGGATGGCAATATGACCGTTAAAAATTATGCAACTTTTAACGCCGGGACCGTAAACGATGGAACTTTTGTGCCCTATGTTGCCCAAAGAGTGATCCCGAACGGAGGTAATGTATCATCGCCCGTAGGCTGGCCGGCAAACCAAACAGATGACGTAAGCAACCAATGGGTAGAGTATAAAGTGCAGCCTGCAAGTGGGCAAGATTTAAAAGTTACCGATGTAAGTATAGATTTTGGTCCGGCAGGCAGTACAAATACCATGAAAGCTAATATTGAATATTCGTTAGATGGATTTGCAACAGCCGGAATTAAGCTGAATAGTAGTAGCTTAACTTTGCCTCCACTAACATCCGGAGACAATAGTTATTCAACAATATCTTATACAGGGTTAGCGATAGATGTTAAAGCGGGAAAAAGCTTTTCAATGCGTGTTTATCCGTGGTGGCCTTTTTCTAGCGGGAGTGCTACTAAATACCTCGTAGAGAAAAATATCATCATATCAGGTTCAACATCAACTACTTTACCGCTTGATTTTTTAAGTTTCGAGGCAACCTTACGTAAATCGGGTGCTACAGATCAAGTCGATTTAAAGTGGTTAACAACCAATGAGGTAAATGTTTCCAGTTTTGAAATCCAAAAAAGCGAAGACGGAAAAGTTTTTGAAACCATCGGCACCATCAGCGCAAAAAACATACCTGGCGAAAATCGTTACAATTTCTCCGATAAAAATCCTTCCGAAGGGGTGGCTTACTATAAATTAAAACAGCTGGATATTAACGGAGACTTCAAATTCAGTAAGATCGTTTTTATTGCCAACAATTCAGTCCAACATTTAAGTGTTTATCCTAATCCGGTAAAGGAAGGCTTTAACTTAAACCACGAGCCCGCTTCACCCGGTGCAACAATTAAAATAACCAGCCTTAAGGGAGAGGTTTTGATGAACATCAATACGCAAACCAGGAGCACATTTGATCAAGTCAACGTATCAGCTTTGCCTACCGGTTATTACATCGTAACCTTTGCCAATAAAAGTAAAAAAGAGTCTGTCCAATTTATCAAACAATAGGATGCTTAAATAAAACAAACAATAAAAACCATTAGAACCCAATTATCAACGATTATGAAAAGAAAAATTTACCTTCTATTTTTCTCCTTGGTCTTCCTATGCATAGGAAAACTGAAAGCACAGGAAGAAAAACTCCTGTATTCAACTGATTTTCAGGACTGGACAGCCTTAAATTCTACTACTGCCTCGCCACAAACGGTAAACAAAACCACTGATTTTTCAAATGAAACTTTAACTTTTAATTTGGCCGATGTAAACATTGTCCCAAACGGAGCTGATGCGACACGTTTTGTATATCCACCTAATACGCCCACATCTGGAGGCACACAGGTAAGTGTTGGCTATGCGCAATCTCAAAAAACCGGCGATCCTTACATCATTCTATCTCCACTAAAATCAATTACAAAAGTTGTATTTAAACATGGCGCAACCGGAAGTAACAGAGGATATAAGCTTTGGAAAAAAAGCAGTACCGATGCAGATTGGGTAGTTGTATCCTCTGCTGTGGCCAACCCGGCAGCGGGGCAAGAGGTTACCGTAAACATTAACGAACAGAATGTGGCCTTAAAGTTTACCAATCTGGCACTCGGACAAAACGGCTACCTTTTTGATCTAAAAATTTACGGAAACTACACTTTTGTGGCACCTCAAACATTAACTACCTCTGTTAACATTGTTAACTCAGGTACTATTAAACGTTTGCCAGATAGCGATCATTACGAGAAGGATGCGGCTGTTTCACTTAAAGCCACTGCGAATTATGGCTATGCGTTTGTAAAGTGGGTTGATGCTGACAATGGTGATGCAGATTTATCTACGGATAATCCTTATACTGTAACAATGAATACAGCGAAAAATATTAAAGCTGTTTTTAAGACACTTACTTTGTATAATTTCACACTTAATGTTGTTGGTTCAACGTGGGGAAAGGTGCAGTTGAGCCCTGAGCCAATTAACGGAACTTATCCAGCAGGTACAGAGGTTGCCATGACGGTGGTTCCAAACCAAGTGAGTACATTTAGCTATTGGGAGGATAATTCAACCACACAGCAACGTACGGTTACAATCAATTCCGATGCAACTTATACGGCAACTTTTGACGAAATTCCGTTTATCGTAGGCTGGGATTTTAAAGACCAAGCTACCAAACAGAATAAAACCGCCGACTTTTATTCGGAAAGCACTAATACAGGTATAATTTCTGCTTACGAGCCAACAGGAACTGCCGTTAACTGGCTTTCTAGCGCCGGAAGTTTTTCGCCATCGTATCCTAATGCCAGGTTATGGACGACGGCTGCAAATTTTGCAAGCACCCGCCGTTATTTTAAGGCTTCATTTTCAACAACAGGCTACAAAAACATCCAGGTTAAATCATTAATTACAGCAAATTATCAAGCTTACTCAGTTCAAAAACTGCAATATTCTTTAGATGATGTAACCTACAATGATGTGGCAAGCGTTGATATTACAACGGCTTATAATAGTACTTGGGCAAACTTAAACGCTACTTTACCAGTTGCTGCAGAAGGCCAAACTCGTGTTTATTTAAAATGGATCGGCGATAGCTCAAGTCCAATTTTAGGGAATACAACAGATAATGACGGAACGGCTCTTACAAATGTTTATGTATTTGCCGATAAAGTAGTGGTTAACGATACAGATCCTCCTTTACTGGTTTCCACAGTTCCGGTAGCAAACTCAAGTACAGCAACAGTAAACGGTTCGGTTGTATTAACATTCAACGAAAAAATGAAAGTGGGTACTGGGGCTATTACTTTAGATGGAAAAACGTTAGCCGGCGTATTTGGTTCTAAAACGGTAACTTTTGCCTACGAAAAACTAAATTACGATACCCAATACACCTTAACCGTTCCCGCCGGAGCCTTAACCGACCAATCTGGTAACGCTTTCGCAGGCACAACACTTACTTTTAAAACAGGAGTACGGGCAGAACCTACCAAAAAACTTTTTGATGCTGTGGTAGCTAAAGACGGATCAGGAGATTATACTTCTATAGTCGATGCTATTGCAGCTGCGCCGTCTAGTCGTACTACGCCTTGGTTAATTTATATCAAAAATGGCAAATACACCGGTCATCATGATATTCCATCCACCAAACCCTTTATTCATTTAATTGGACAGAGCAGGGATAACGTGATTATTTCAGATAACCGCTTATGCGGAGATGACGGGCATGGCACAACTGTTTATTCCGTAGATCCGGGAGCAACAATGGTGGTAAATTCTCAAAATTGTTATTTTGAGAATCTCACGCTTGAGAATAGCTATGGTTATGAAAACCAATCCGGACCACAAGCTTTGGCATTATATACTAAAACTGATAAGTTTACCCTGAACCATTGTTGGTTACGTAGCTATCAGGACACTTATTTAACATCTTACAACAATATTACTGATAGACGTTATATTAAAGATACCAGAATTCAGGGTGCGGTAGATTTTATTTACGGCGGTGGCGATGTGTTTTTTGATAAAGACACCATTACCTGCGAACGTACTTCTGGCGGTTATATAGTAGCTCCAAGCCATGGTGCAGGAACAACCTGGGGATATGTGTTTAGTAATTGCATCATCAATAAATCTATCTCAGATCCATTAACAACATACTTAGGTCGTCCTTGGCAAAATGCGCCAAAAACCGTTTTTATAAATGCCAAACTAGGGCAAAATACGAGTATATATGCAACAGGTTGGTGGCACACTATGGGTGCAATACCAGCGGTATTTGCAGATTACAATACCATGGATGCAAACGGAAACCCTGTGGATTTAAGCCAACGTATTTCCACGTATGACTATATCGACAATGGAAACACTGTCACAGGAACTGCAAAAAGTAGTTTAACAGATCAGGAAGCGGCAACTTATACCTACGAAAACGTGATATTAAGAAGTGGCGATACTTGGGATCCACGTTTGATGGCAGAAGCTCCTAACCAGCCTACCAGCTTACAGTTGAGCGGAACAAATTTAACTTGGGATGCCGTTGCTTATACCAGGTTGTATATCGTTTTCAGAAACGATAACGTGTTAGGATTTACGCTTAGTAACCAATTTACAGATGCTACAGCAGTGTCCGGAACAAGCTATAAATATACGGTGCAGGCGGTCGGCGAGTTTGGTGCGTTAAGCAAGCTGGCTGATCCGGTTAATACTTTGCCCTTAAAGTTTCTTTCCTTTAAAGTGGCTTTAACAAAAGAACTTGCTCCAAAAGTAAATTTAACATGGTCAACAACTAATGAGGTAAACACCGCTAATTTTGAAGTGGAACGCAGTGCTGATGGTAAAGTGTTTACTAAAATTGGAACTGTAAATAGCTTAAATACAGCTGGTATCCTCCATTATAGCTTTTTGGACCAAAGTCCACTTTCAGGAAGTTCATACTATCGTTTAAACCAAGTTGACTTAGATGGTAAAAATACTTATAGCGATTTAAGATCCATAAACTTAACAGGCGCAATCGGCTTTGTTTTGTATCCAAATCCTGTTTTAAACGAGCTAAACCTTACCCACGAGAAGGTAGTTGCCAACGCAAGCGCAGAGGTAATCGCCACAAACGGAATAAGGGTATTAAACTTGCCAATTGCTGTTTCATCAACAAATACGAAAATAGATTTAAGCGGGCTTGCGGCCGGCACTTATATTTTGGTGTTTAAAAACGGAACAGAAAAGCAGGTGGCCAAGTTTATAAAAAAATAACCTGATAAAATATCAAAAGGCGCATAATACATTTTTGATGACTTATGCGCCTTTAATAAATTGATATAACTATTTATGAGAAAACCAGTTTTAAGTTTGATAATGGTCATTGTTTGCGTTACAGGTTTTAGCTGTAGCAAAAAGGCAAAGTCTGAGATTGCGCCAAATAATACCAAGGACACGGTTGTTACTACGCCACCAGTTACGCCACCGACAGATACAGACCCGCCGGTTACTTTTTCTTTAGTTCCGGTGCCTAAGATTTCCACTAAAACTTTCTTAATAACCGATTACGGAGCAACTACAGGTTCATTGGATAATAAACAAGAAATTTTAAATGCCATCAACGCCGCATACACCGCTGGCGGAGGCACAGTGGTAGTGCCTGCCGGTACTTTTACATCTGGACCTATCAAATTAAAGAACAATGTAGGCCTTCAAATCTCAAGTGGTGCAACCTTAAAAGTAATCGCCTACAGCTCGTATCCAGGATCCGGAACTACGGCAAAAGTGGCTTCTTTTATTGATCTTACCGGATTAACGAATGTAAAAGTTAGTGGTGCTGGCACTATTGAAGGGCAAGGTGCTGCATGGTGGGACGCTTATAAGGCTACAAAAGCTACCGCTGGTATAGCAAGACCGGCAATGATAAATTTTACAGATGCAAATACGGTGGAAATTTCCGGTATTACCATTCAAAATGCGCCGAATAGCCATCTTAGCGTAAGCAAAAACAATAATAATGTGACTATTTCTGGCGTTACCATCAATTCGCCCCCTACTTCTCCAAATACCGATGGGATTGATGTTTGGTGCCAAAATGTATATATCGCAAAATGTAACATCAGCTGTGGCGATGATAATATCGCGATGAACAACAACAGTAAAAATGTAACCATCACGGGTTGCACTTTTGGCGCTGGGCATGGCTGTTCTATCGGAAGTTACACAGCTGGAATCGAAAACATAACGGTTGATAGCTGTACTTTTAACGGCACAGATAACGGAGTTCATATTAAATCGAGCAGAGATAGGAGCGGTACAGTGCAACATTTAACGTTCAAAAACCTAACGATGAAAAATGTAAGCAAACCAATTAACGTTTGCGAGTATTATCCCGATAACACTATTCCTTCAAGCGCATCCGGAGACGTGGCTCAAGCAATTACAAGCACTACACCGGTTTGGCAGCACATGCTTTTCCAAAACATTACGGCAACAGGCGCTGCTACCGCCGGACTCATTTGGGCAGTGCCAGAAAAACCGCTTATCGATCTTGTGTTTGATAACGTAAAGATTTCGGCAAGCAAGGGCTTAATAGCAAATTATATTGGCGATGCATCTTTTATAAATGGATCTCAGATTACTGTTACCAGCGGAAATGCTTTCACCAGTACGTATAAATCTAATATTACAGGTATTGATTTAGTAACCGGTAAGACCAAATAGTTTTTGATAAAATAAACAAAAGCGTTGCTTTCATCTGGTTGAAAGTAACGCTTTTTTGTATGCGCTTTATCTCTGTTCCATCACAAAAGAAACATCGTCCACATGGCAAAATGCTCCGGCATCACCAATAGCTATAAAACCTATTTCTACCTGCCCATTTTTTACGGATATATGCTTTAGCGCTATGGTCTTCCATTCTGGATTTTCAGCTGTTATCTTGAATGCCACACGTTTCCCTGCACTTTTAGCATACATTTCAAGCTGAGAAAAATCTTTGCTGTTGCGGATGGATGCTTTTAGCGTATAAAATCCGTCTGGTAGTTTTACATAAGGCGAGGAGCTGATTACCTGAGGGACTTTTCTTTCAAAAGGGACCTTATCACTTATGTTAAGGCTTTTTTCTCCAGTCACTATCTTTCTGTCTTCTTCGCTATTGGCAAAGTTCAATACTGGTGAAGTGCTGGAATCAAGCGAGACCTTGTTGCCTTTAATTACGGTTGTTTCCCAGCCCGTTAAAAAAGTTTGTAGTGGCTTAACAGAAATCGGTACACTTCTTCTATCCGCCTCGAAACTGCTGTTCTTTATAAAGTTATTGTCTAGAG
This sequence comes from uncultured Pedobacter sp., assembly GCF_946480185.1. The sequence goes on from NZ_CAMLIG010000008.1 coordinate 152,904, forward strand.
CTACTTCCCATTCGCCTGTTTTAGCGTCAAGGTTCCATGAATTTAGCGAATTGAAATAAGGTTTCGCCCCATTGAAAGATAGGGGAACCCATTGATTGTAACCCAAACCATTGCCGGCAAAGTCCGACCATCTATCGCCACAGTACACAACCGTTTCCTGTTTACTGCCCCTAACTGTAACAAAAAAGCCCGTTTGTGTAATATGGGCATAATCATCTTCAGCACCTTGCATAACTAGCATGTCGTTTATAGGTTTATAGGGACCCTTTATATCGTCTGCTACAAGATAATAGGCCAATGAGGAATCCCAGCCGTAAAGATTAGAGGCCACCATGTAATATTTACCTTTGTATTTAAACATACAGTTCCCTTCACGCCCGGCGCCTTGATAAATTTTTATGCAGTTTAGCAAGCCTACTTTTCCATCTTTTACGCCAATTTCTGATATATAGATTTTGTTTCTTCCTTTTCCATAAGAATAAACCAGGTAAGATTTTCCAGTGTCTTCATCGGTAAAAACCGTTTGATCGCCTGTATTGCTTGTACCTATCATGTCCATCATGCTTATTTTCTGATGCCATTTAAAAGGACCGGCCGGCTGATCAGACAGTGCTACCAAGACCTCTGAATTATGCTGAACCAATATCGCGTATTGGTTAACCTCCTTTATATAAGCAACTCCTAACCGGCCAACCCATCCGGCTCTACCTTTCTCGTTAGCATCAGCTTTAGTTAAAGCGTCAGACTCAAAAGTCCAGTTGACTAGGTCTGTTGAGGTATAACAGGTTACAGACTCAAAGCCTGTTCCGGGGTAGGTTTTATTTGGAGAATCTCTATACATTTCCGCTCCTTTATAGTGGACTCCGTACCAATAATATTTGTATTGACCTGTTTTAGGATCTTTAAATTTAAAAATCCCTCCACCCTGACTGTAAATAGGTTTGCCGTCTTTGGTATTCCAAAAAACATCATTTTTGATATTGAGTTTCTGTGCATAACTTTCTGAAAAACAGAAAATACTGATACATAGAATTAAAGAAAACAGTCTGCTTTGCTTAATCAGAAACCCTTTGAAATTTAATTGTTGGCACATAGATGTTTTTAATAGTCCGAAGACCAAACTGATTGATTAACAAGATAGCAAAAACAATTTATTTCAGCGTTGTAAGAAATTCCTTCGTCACTACACTGTTGTTGTTTGTTCTCTATTATCATGATGCAGATTGATAAAGTATAATTGCCTCTTTTAGTACTACCAACAAAAAAACCTTCTCGGTTCAATATAAGTCGAGAAGGTTTTTATAATGTTAGTAAGATGCTATTTTATCTCCAGGCTTTGTACAGATTAATCAATCCGTTTGTGGAGCTGTCATGAGAATTTACCGCATCATCAGCTTTTAACTCAGGTAAAATTTTTCCGGCCAACTGCTTGCCTAGCTCTACTCCCCATTGGTCAAAACTAAAGATATTCCAGATTACGCCCTGTACAAAAATCTTGTGCTCATACATGGCAATTAAAGAACCCAATACTTTTGGTGTGATTTTTTTAACCAGAATAGAGTTGGTAGGTCGGTTGCCCTCAAACACTTTGAACGGAGCAATTTTTTCTTTTTCCTCTTGGCTCTTGTTTCCAAGCTCTGCAATTACTTCTTCCTCTGTTTTGCCGTTCATTAGGGCTTCTGTTTGCGCAAAAAAGTTGGATAAAAGCATTTTGTGATGATCGCCAAGCGGATTATGAGATTGTGCCGGGGCAATAAAATCACAAGGGATTAATTTTGTTCCCTGATGGATCAACTGGTAAAAAGCATGCTGACCGTTAGTGCCGGGTTCGCCCCAAATTACTGGGCCGGTTTGGTAGTTCACTTCATTACCGGCTCTGTCCACGTGTTTGCCGTTACTTTCCATATCGCCTTGTTGGAAGTACGCCGCAAAACGGTGCATATATTGGTCATAAGGTAAAATGGCTTCGGTTTCCGCTTCAAAAAAGTTGTTGTACCAAATGCCAATTAAGGCTAAAATTACTGGAATGTTTTGGTCAAACTCAGTTTCTCTAAAATGCTGGTCCATTTCATGGGCTCCGGTCAACAGTTCTTCAAACTTATCAAAACCTATTGAAAGCGCAATTGGCATCCCGATAGCGCTCCATAAAGAATAACGTCCGCCAACCCAATCCCAAAAACCGAACATATTTTCAGTATCAATCCCAAATTTACTTACGCCTTCTGCATTGGTAGAAAGTGCGGCAAAATGTTTGGCAACATCGGCTTCGGCAGCGCCACTGGCTAAAAACCAATCGCGGGCGCTATGTCCATTAGCCATGGTTTCCTGTGTGGTAAATGTTTTTGAGGCAATTAAAAACAAAGTAGTTTCCGGGTCAACTTTCTTTAAAGTTTCAACAATATGCGTACCGTCAACATTGGAAACAAAATGCAGATTTAAATGGTTTTTATAAGCTTTTAAAGCTTCGGTAACCATCACCGGACCTAAATCGGAACCGCCGATACCGATATTTACCACATCCGTAATGGCTTTGCCGGTATAACCTTTCCAACGGCCAGAAATAATGGCTTCAGAAAACTTTTTCATCTTAGCCAAAACCTCGTTCACATCTTGCATGATGTCTTTTCCATCTACAAAAACCGGTGTATTGCTGCGGTTGCGCAAAGCCGTATGTAAAACAGCCCTGTCTTCGGTTTCGTTGATAGCCTCGCCGTTAAACATGGAGTTGATGGCATTTTCCAAATCGCATTCCTTAGCTAATTGCAACAGCAAAGCAATGGTTTTATCATCGATTCTGTTTTTAGAATAATCAACAAAAATATCGTTAAACTGGATTGAAAACTTTTTAAAACGTTCTGGATCTTTAGCAAAAAGTTCTTTCATGTGAGTATCTGCCATATCAACCAAATGGTTCGAAAGGTATTCGTAAGCCTGCGTTGTAGTGAAATTGATTTTGGAAAGCATATTGATGTTTTTTTGGTAAAGATAAAAATTTAAGAAAGTAATTGAGAAGTTTGTTCCATTCTTCTCGCAGTTCATTGCGAAGCGAAGCGCTGGA
>NZ_CAMLIG010000009.1 GCF_946480185.1 uncultured Pedobacter sp.
AAGAAAATAATAAACAACTATTCTTAGCCGCTTAAACCGAACTCACGTTAAATAGCAAACCATATCAACATGAAACCTAACCTCATCCGAGTATTTTTAATTGGATTAACAATATTCGCCCTAAACGCATGTAGCAGCGGACAAAAATCACTTCAAAATGGCAATTATGACCAGGCAGTTTACACGGCTATCAATCGCTTAAAAAGCAACCCGACAAAAAGCAAAGCAATTGAGACCTTGAAAAAAGGATATGATTATGCTTTAAACAGACATTTGGGTAGGATAAACGATGTTAAACTGACCAATGATGTTTTCAAATGGGAAACAGTAATTTCTGAGTACCAAGCTATAAATAGTTTAGCTAATGCAGTTGGCGATTGCCCCGCCTGTATGGCTGTAATTCCAGATGCGCCAAAATACGTAGCAGAAGTAAGTGATGCTAAATATTTGGCCGCCGAAGCTAGGTACAATGATGGTATAAAACTATTGGCTACGAAAAATAAAGCCGACGCCAGAGATGCCTACTTCGATTTTGAAAAAGCAGATCAATTTTACCCTGGTTTTAAGGATGCAAAAACAATGATGGATAATGCTTATTGGGCTGCGGTAATTACGGTAAGAGTTGAAAATGTGCGGGTGAACTCTCGTTTATACAAGTTAAGTAACCAATATTTTCAGGATAAAATCAACGAATATTTAAAAAACTATGAACAGAAAAGTTTTATCCGCTTTTACAGCCCTCAAGAAGCCACAATGGCAAAAGTGAAATTCGACCAAGTTTTACAATTAGATTTTGATGATTTTGTAGTTGGGCAAACTTATGTAAAAGAAAAGATAGAAGATATCAAAAAAGATAATGTGAAAATTGGAGGAACCAGAGATTCTTCTCGTAAAGCCATTTACGGAACAGTATATGGTAAACTAACCACTTACGAAAAAACCATCAGCTCTAGCGGCTTATTGGATTTCCAAATTATCGACCTCGCTACAAATAAAGTGATCGATCACGAAAAACTACCGGGAACGTATGTTTGGGTTGATACTTGGGGAACTTACCGCGGAGATGAGCGAGCGCTCACCGAAAATGACAAAGCTTTATTGAACAGAAAAGAAAGTCGGCCTCCTGCGCCACAGGATCTGTTTTTAGCCTTTACCAAACCTATTTATGACCAGTTTACGCAAAGAGTGAATGCCTTTTATAGACGGTATAATTAGAAGCAGGTTAAAAGTAGAAAGCCTAAAGTAAAAAGACAAAGTGTTTTGAGTTTAAAAACGTGAGTTTTTAGATTCTTTATCTAGCTTAAAACTATTCTAATTGGCAATTCCAGCCTTCTCGCACAAGCTTGCCTGCCCTTATGCCGGGCAACGGCAATACTTTTTTCCGCAAAAAAGTATTCAAAAAACTCCCGGCTGCGCCCTTTGCTACAAAGGGAGTGCGTTTACTTCAACCATTCGTTACCGCAAAGGCCAAGGCCGAATTAAAGCTGTACTTTGGTTTGTACTTTTATACGAACAGCAAATTTCAATTTTGCATACAATTTATTTTGATCTGTTCTTTTACTCGATGAGCTTTTTTAATTAATACGGTCGATTAAATGTAAATCTATCGGGTGTGTGTTTATTATCCCGCTCAAATTTAAATTGCTTTCCTATTTTTGCGCCATGTCCGCACAATTATATCATCCGTTTAAGAAAATGTCTTTTGATAATTCGCATTGCTTTTTAAGTGGCGAAGTTTTACCAAAAGATCAACGTTTTTTACCCGTTTTTGCTGATTGGTTTACCGAGAGTTATCAGTTAAAAGATGTACCTTTTAAAATGCTGGACGAAAGCATGTTGAACTACTCTGATCTGGTTTTGCCCTGTAGCGATAGCGTTAAAGAAAAATTAGCAGATTTAGAAAAAACTATCCAACAAGCTTTTGAAACAGGTTACCAAGCGGTTAAAGATTTAAACGAAGACTTACTTTTTTTATGGACCGCAAAAACAGTTTATGGTGTTATTTTTAAGGAAATACAAGTTGCCATTAAACAGCAAAATACTTATGCCGAAGGATTTAACATGTCGCAAGGCTTAATCCACAAGTTCGGAATGGTGCACAGCATGTTGCAAAAAATAAACAAGCCTGTAGTTTTTGAAGATTTTAAACCTTACAGCCTATTTATTTGCCCGGTTAATAATGCAGAAAATGAATTTGCTTACCGCGATGAGATCAATACGCTCAGTTTTTCCTTGCGGATAAAAGATTTCGGGATTTTGATCTGCTTGCAAGATAATGGAGCGAACAAAAAATACCACGAGGAATTATGGAATAAAATAAAAGGCAAGGAACTACATCCTATACAGTTTGAGGAGCTTTGTGCGAAGCTATTTTATTCGGCTTATTTGTTTAACCGCTTGCCAGAATATCACATTATCCCAACCGATGAGGAAATTTTTATTGAAGCAATGCCTTTGCAGGGGATGAACGCCAAACCCATTTTTGATGATTGGCAATTTAAAATTTACGGACAGGTAGTAGAAAATTTTTGGAAACGCTGGGGATTCTTGTTGCTGGAGATTATAAAGAATCCGGAGAAACCGGTGAGTTATTTGTTAGATGATAATGGAGAGTTTAGAGCTTCGGAGAGTATTGGTTTGGCTTTGAGTTAAATTCTATCAGTAAGCATCACAGGATTTTTTCGCATCACTTCGACGAAAGGTGAAACGAAGTTCATTGAAAACAAATCCCACATGCAAAGCCATAAAAAACTAAGTAAAACCTATTTGTGAGATGTTTCTCCGCCAGCCGGCGGATCAACATGACGCAACGACCATAACGTAAATCAGCTACTTCAACTTTTCATTGTTTTTATGCCTTATAGCATCTCTAATGGATTTTTTATCCATGTTTTTATTTAGCGCATCCGTTAAGTCAATTCCGGTTTGGTTGGCCAGGCAAATCAATACAAAAAGCACATCTGCCATTTCATCTGCAAGGTTAACTTCTTCATCAGATTTTTTGAAAGATTGTTCACCATATTTTCTCGCCATAATACGGGCTACTTCACCTACCTCTTCCATTAAAATAGCCGTATTGGTAAGTTCATTAAAATAACGGACTCCCGTGGTATTTATCCATTTATCTACCAATTCCTGCGCTTCCTTAATTTCCATTTTATTCTCTGTTTTTTGTGTCAATTGTTATCGTAACCGGCCCGTCGTTTACCAAATGTATTTTCATATCTGCACCGAAAACGCCTGTGGCTATTTTTTTACTCGTTAAAGTTTCCAACTGCAAAATCATTTTCTCGTACATCGGGATAGCAAAATCTGGCTTTGCTGCCGTAATAAAAGATGGTCGGTTACCTTTTTTTGTCTGTGCAAATAAAGTAAACTGCGAGATCAGCAAAATATTTCCATCAACATCCATTAAAGATTTGTTCATTAAACCTTCTTCATCGCTAAAAATACGGAGGTTCACAATTTTTTGAGCAAGCCATTTTAAATCTTCATCGCTATCCTCCGCACAAATGCCTAAAAGAATTACGTAACCAGTTGTAATTTTCCCAGTTATTTGCTCTTCAACTATGCATTTAGCCTCTGTTACTCGTTGTATTACTGCTCTCATTTAAATTAAATCTTGTAAAAATCACCTCTACAACCGACCATACAAATTATCATTTTAAAAACTAAATCTATCATTTTTTAGCCAAATCGTTCTGCAAAGGTTGATTTACTAAAGTTTTTCACATACTATCTTTTACCTATATGTGAGATGCTTCCTTTGGTCAGCATGACGACACCTCTTATTTGCGCTAACGATTGAAGTGGCATCCTTTTTTTGCTCTTAGGCATTATAAATGGTGCAAAAAAAGATATAACGGAAAGCGTGTTAAAGCGCCCGAAATATTAGAAATTGAATTAGACCTAACTAAAAAACCTGATAAAACTATAACTTATATGTGAGATGTCTCCTATCGTCGACATGACGAATCGTTTAAAGAAAAATAGGCCACTCTTAATATAAGAGCAGCCTATTTAGCTTTCAAAACTTTTGTTATAACGATTTAGAAAAAGTTAAAATACGATTAACGGTTTCATCAGAAGGGGTTCTCACCAACTGATTTAATGCCGGCTTCAAACTTTCAAAAAAAACTGCGTCTTCAATAGTAAGCATGTTAATCGTTCTTTGCGACTTTTCATCGTCATTAACAATTGAATTTAAAGTAGGAGTAAAAGTTTCCATCATAAGCTGTTTAAAGTTTAATTAAGATAGAAACGAAAACTCTTTTGTAATAGTATTCAATTGTGTAATAAAAACACTAGCTAGCTTTTAATACCAATTCTTTATTAGTCATCATTTTACGGAGATTATTTAGCGCATAACGCATTCTGCCTAAAGCTGTATTAATGCTTACACTTGTTAAGTCGGCAATTTCTTTAAAACTTAAATCGCCATAGTGTCGCATAATCAAAACCTCTTTCTGTTCTGATGGCAAATAGTGAATCAATTTCTTTAAATCATCATGTGTTTGTTGCTTCACCATTTTTTCTTCAATACTTTCATCGTGGATGCCTAAAACATCAAAAATATCGAAGCCATCAGCATTGGTAATGGTTGGGTTGCGTTTCTCTTTTCTGAAATGGTCAATCACCAAATTATGCCCAATACGCAAAACCCATGGCAAAAACTTGCCTTCTTCATTGTATTTACCGGCTTTTAAGGTTTTTATCACTTTAATAAAAGTGTCCTGGAAAATATCTTCGGCTAAGTATTCGTCTTTAACCAAAAGGTATATGGAAGTATATATGCGTGATTTGTGCCTGATAATCAACTCAGAAAGAGCAGATTCATTCCCCTTAATATAAAGGTGTACCAGTTCTTGGTCTGTTTTTTCTTGAAAGCTCATAATAGATCCTACTTTAAATTGTGAGTTATTAATTTATTTAAGTAGTGTTTTATCTATATGTTTTCTCCTTTTTTATGAACTGTTTATCAAATGAAATGATAATTTTATTAAAATCAAAATAATTAACCTGTTTTAACGTGGTTCAAAATTTCAATTATAACAAAATAACTTTGCAATGATAATTTATAAACGACAATTTAACCGCCTTTTACACAATATACGAAATTTATTATCAATTAGATACAATATTTTAAGATTTGTTAAAACAGGTTCATTTTATACGGAGATACATAAATTGCAGTTTAATAGCCTTATTTTTGCAACAAAATTTTAGGAGCTGTAGGAATTTGCAGGAGAATTGAAATGAAAGAAGAATTAGATCCACAAAAAAACATACTTATTAAAGGCGCTAGGGTGCATAACCTTAAAAATATTGATGTTGCCATCCCAAAAAATAAACTGGTTGTAATTACCGGAATGTCGGGTTCGGGCAAGTCATCAATTGCTTTTGATACGCTTTACGCGGAGGGGCAAAGACGCTACGTGGAGAGCTTATCATCCTACGCTCGTCAGTTTATGGGCCGTATGAACAAGCCCGATGTAGATTATATTAAAGGTATTGCTCCGGCAATTGCGATTGAGCAAAAGGTAATTACCTCAAACCCGCGTTCTACTGTTGGTACTTCTACAGAAATTTACGATTATTTGAAATTGCTTTTCAGCAGGATTGGAAAAACCATTTCGCCTATTTCCGGAAAAATGGTTAAAAAAGATTCGGTAACGGATGTGGTGAATTACCTATCGGAATTACCAGAAGAAAGCGTGACTACCATTTTATGCCCACTTTATCCACATAACAACCGTACGCTTAAAGAAGAATTAGCGGTTTTGCTACAAAAAGGTTTTTCCAGAATTGTGTTGAACGATGAAATCCGCAAAGTGGAAGATGTTTTGGAGGATGCGAGCGTGGCAAACGAAGAGATTAAAGATGAGCATAAACTGCTGATTTTAATTGACAGGATTGTCACCAACCAAGAAGATGAAACCATCAGCCGTATGGCAGATTCTGTACAGACCGCCTTTTTTGAGGGAAAAGGAGATTGTTATGTAGATTTTGATGGCGATAGGAAACATTTTTCGGACCGTTTTGAGCTGGATGGAATTAAGTTTGAAGAGCCAACGCCTAACTTTTTCAGCTTTAACAATCCTTATGGCGCTTGCCCAAAATGTGAAGGTTTCGGCCGGGTTTTAGGGATTGATGAAGATTTGGTGATCCCGGATAAATCAAAGTCTATTTACGATGGCGCAATTGCGCCTTGGCGTGGAGAAAAAATGAAAGAATGGTTAGACGAACTAGTTAAACATTCCGCAAAATTTGATTTTCCAATTCATCGTCCGGTTAGTCAGTTAACAAATGCCGAACGTAAACTGCTGTGGAAAGGCAATAAATATTTTAAAGGTTTGGATGCTTTTTTTGTTTTTTTAGAGGAGCAGACTTATAAAATCCAGTATCGGGTAATGCTTTCGCGTTACCGTGGAAAAACCAATTGTCCAGATTGTTTGGGAAGCCGTTTGCGCCCCGATGCCACTTATGTAAAAGTTGCCGAGCATTCCATTACCGATTTGGTTTTGATGCCTTTAAAAGAATTGCTTTCTTTCTTCCAAAACATTCAGCTCGACGAACGAGACCAGAAAATAGCGAAACGTTTGCTTTTGGAAGTTACCAACCGTATTTTGTTTTTGAACGAGGTAGGTTTGGGTTATTTAACCTTAAACAGGCTTTCAAATACTTTATCGGGAGGAGAATCGCAACGTATAAACCTGGCGACATCACTCGGAAGCTCTTTGGTGGGTTCGGTTTATGTTTTGGATGAACCAAGTATTGGTTTGCATCCGAAAGACACGAATCGTTTAATTGGTGTTTTAAAATCGTTGCGAGATGTAGGCAACACCGTTTTGGTGGTAGAGCATGAGGAAGAAATGATGCAGGCTGCTGATCATTTAATTGATATCGGTCCCGAGGCGGGAACTTTGGGTGGTGAGCTGATTTTTGCCGGAACTTATAAGGAGATTTTAACAGATAAAAATAGCTTAACTGGGAAATATTTAAGCGGTAGAGAAAGTATAGCTATCCCCAAAAGCAGAAGAAAACCAGTTGAGTTTATCGAGATTAAAGGCGCAAGAGAAAATAACCTCCAAAATATTGATGTCAAATTTCCTTTGAATGTGCTTTGCGCAGTCACTGGAGTTTCTGGTTCTGGAAAAACATCTTTGGTCAAAAGGATTTTATTACCCGCATTACAGAAGACTTTAGGTAATTATTCTGGCGAACAAACGGGTGCTTACGATGGAATTGATGGTGCAGTAAATAGCATTACTGGTGTTGAAATGGTGGATCAAAATCCAATCGGCCGTTCATCCCGTTCAAATCCGGTAACGTATGTTAAAGCCTGGGATGAGATCCGTTCTTTATATGCTTCACAGGCATCGGCGAAAGCTGGTGGATTAAAACCTGCCGCATTTTCTTTCAACGTGGAAGGTGGCAGATGCGATGTTTGCCAAGGCGAAGGCGAGGTAAAGATTGAAATGCAGTTTATGGCAGATATTTATTTGCCTTGCGAAGCTTGCAACGGAAAACGTTTTAAACAGCATGTTTTAGATGTAACATATAAGGATAAAAATGTTTCAGAAGTTTTAGAAATGACCATTGACGAAGCTTTGGATTTTTTTAAAGCCGAAACAAAAATCACCGCAAAACTACAGCCTTTGGTGGATGTTGGTTTGGGTTATGTTCATTTAGGCCAATCGTCAAACACTTTGTCTGGCGGTGAAGCACAACGCATCAAACTAGCGTCTTTTTTAATAAAAGGCAACAATAGCTCTAAAACATTATTTATTTTTGACGAGCCAACCACTGGTCTGCATTTCCACGATATTAAAAAGCTGTTGAAATCTTTTGAAGCTTTAATTGAACAGGGAAACACCATTATTGTAATTGAACACAATATGGACGTTGTAAAATGCGCAGATTGGGTAATTGACATCGGGCCAGAAGGTGGCAACGAAGGCGGGAAACTGGTTTTTGAAGGAACGCCGGAAGGTTTGGCGAAGGACAAAAATTCACATACTGGGCATTATTTAAAAGAAAGATTATAAAAAGTCCATGGTCGGCAGTCCATAGTCTGGAGTATAAATTAAAACCGTTCGTCATTTCGAGGTACGAGAAATCTCACAAGCAAAGTCTGCATACAGAATGGCTACTTATTTGTGAGATGTCTCTCCACCAGTTGGCGGATCGACATGACGGAATGGTAAAAATATTAACAAAATCAATGAAAGAAGAATCCAAATTAATACGCACACAAGCTCCACGTTCTGAAAACAGAGAACATTCTGTGCCTTTATACTTAACATCAAGTTTTATTTTTGATGATGCCGAGCAAGGCAGAGCAGTTTTTGCAGGTGAGGAAGAAGGGATTATTTACTCTCGTTACTCAAACCCAAACACCACAGAGCTAATTGATAAAATTTGTATGATGGAAGGCGCAGAAGCTGGTTTGACGTTTTCATCAGGAATGGCGGCAGTTTTTGCTTCATTTGCGGCATTGTTAAAATCGGGAGACCATATTGTTTCTTTCCGTTCTATTTTTGGTTCTACGCATCAGCTTTTAACCGAGTTATTTCCACGCTGGGGAATTACGTCAACCTACGTTGATGCCTCAAAGCCTGAGGACTTAGAAAAAGCCATTCAGCCGAATACCAAAATGATATTTTTGGAAACGCCCTCAAACCCAGGTTTGGAGTTGGTGGATTTAGAATGGCTATGTAAAATCAAGGAAAAGCACCCGCAAATCATCATTAATGTTGATAATTGTTTTGCAACGCCTTACTTGCAAAAACCCATTGCTTACGGTGTGGATTTGGTAAGCCACTCGGCCACAAAATACATGGATGGGCAAGGCCGTGTTTTAGGTGGGGCAGTTTGCGGAAGGGCAGATTTAATTAAGGAAATGATGTTTTTTATTCGCCATACTGGACCGGCAATGTCGGCATTTAATGCATGGTTGATTTCTAAGAGTTTAGAAACCATGCCGATCCGTTTAGACAGACATTGTAGCAGTGCATTGAAAATTGCTGAGGTTTTAGAAGCAAGTACGGAGGTTGAACAAGTGCGTTACCCGCATTTAAAATCGCACCCGCAATATGAATTGGCCAAAAAGCAGATGAAACAAGGTGGCGGAATTGTAACTTTTGTGATTAAAGGTGGTTTTGAGCGGGCAAAACGCTTTTTAGACTGTTTGGAAATGCTGTTAATTACTTCTAATTTGGGCGATAGCAGAAGTATTGCCACACATCCGGCATCAACAACGCATTCTAAACTAACGGAAGAAGAAAGAGAAAATATCGGGATTTATCCGGGTTCAATTCGCCTTTCTATAGGTTTAGAAAATATTGACGATATTGTGGAAGATGTTGTTAGGGCATTGGAGAAATCTAGGTAGGTGGTTAGGTAGTTCGGTTGTTAGGCTTATGAAGTTCTCTAGTTGAATTGGTTCATTAGTCATTAGGCTTGTTAAGCTAAAATAGCAGCGCAATTTGCAAAGCTCTTGATACTTGATACTATTTACTCGATACTCACATCTCAATACTATATAAAAATTTATTACCCAATAATTGAGCTTGCAGGTTCTCAAATCTTACATCTCAATACTCAAATCTCATAGAAATGAAAATAGAATTAAACAGATTAAACGACGCTGTACATTTTGAAGCAAAAGGCAGTGGCGATGTTAAGGTACATATTGATGGATCAGAAGCTATTGGCGGACAAGGTTTGGGCGTACGCCCGATGGAGCTGGTTTTAATGGCTTTAGGCTCTTGTAGCTCTTTGGATTTAATTAGCATCCTTAAAAAACAAAGACAAGAAATAACCGACTTTTCTGTAGATGTGAGCGGAGATCGGAGAGAAGAAATACCTTCTATATTCACAAAAATTCATATCTTATTCAAATTAACAGGAAAGATAGATCAAGCTAAAGCAGAAAAAGCAGCAGAATTAGCCGTAAAAAAATACTGTTCGGTGCATGATATGTTGGTGGCTGGCGGTGTTGAAGTGACTTATTCTTTTGAAATTAATTAGAAAAGAGGTTTGGGGTATAAGGCTTGGGGTTTAAGGTTTGGGGTGTAAGGTTTAAGAGCTTATAAAATATTTTATCATTCAAAATTTAATCAGCATATTATAAAGCATCATTCACTCCTTCAAAATTAACTAACTATTGTTATCTAAAAAAACGAAATACGCCATTAGGGCATTGATGGCCTTAGGGAAAGAATTTGGAGGGGAACCTTTGAATATTCTTTCCATCTCCCAGAATGAAAAGATTCCGAAAAAGTTTTTGGAGCAGATTCTGTTGGAGATGCGAAATGCTGGCTTTTTATATAGCAAAAAAGGGGCAGGCGGTGGCTATTCTTTATTAAAAGACCCCGCAGAAATTAATTTGGTGCATGTAATGCGTTTAACCGGTGGTCCAATTGCGATGTTATCTTGCGTGAGCTTAAACTTTTATCAGCGTTGCGATGAATGTAGAGATGAAGAAACCTGTGGTATTAGAGATGCTTTTCAGAATGTGAGAGACGCTACGCTAAAAATTCTTACAGAAACCAGTATCGCAGATTTAATTGTGAAAGAAAAAGAATTGGGCGATAAGTTTAGTATTTAAGTTTTAACAAAACCATAAATTGATAGGTTACTATGCGAGAGAGTGCATGTTCCCGTCATGTCGACGACAGGAGACATCTCACAAATTAGATATGCTCGTAGCATGGCCAACTCTGCCTGTGAGATGTCTCGTTGCCTCGACATGACGAAAACTACAAAACGCAGGGTTCTCTGCGAGAAACCCTGCATAGACAAAAAAAATGCCCAACCTTGGTTACTAAGCGAGAGAGTGCATGTTCTGTCATATCGACGATAGGAGAGACATCTCACAAATTAGATATGCTCGTAGCGTGGCAACTCTGCCTGTGAGATGTCTCGTTGCCTCGACATGACGGAAAAACAAAACGCAGGGTTCTCTGCGAGAAACCCTGCTTGAACAAATAAAAAAATGCCCAACCTTTTTTAAACGTTGGGCATTTTTTGTAAGAATTAATATCTTAGTGTATTCCGGTTAATAACCTGTTCCATCTAATCTTATTTAAGAAAGAACCGTTTTCATTCCAGCTCATCCATATAAATAAGGCCTTACCTACAATGTGATCTTCGGGCACAAAACCCCAATATCTTGAATCTAAGGAATTGTGGCGGTTATCACCCATCATCCAATAGTAATTCATTTTAAAAGTATAAGAATCGGTTTTTTGACCGTTAATTTTAATATTGTTTCCGTTTATCTCCAGCTTATTTCCTTCGTAAACGGTAATTGCTCTCCTGTAAATTGGTAAAGTCAAGCTGTCTAATTTAACTGTCCAACCTTTTTTAGGAATAATAAGAGGTCCAAAATTATCCTGATTCCACTTATAATGCGGGTCGCTAGGAAAAACAGATTGCTCAAAAGTATCTTTTTCCGCAATCAATGGTATCACCACTTTTACATTTGAAAAAGCTTTGATTTTATTCACTTCACCTTTAGGCATATTAATTCTGTACTCATCATTATTAACTCGTTCTACATCCGCTTTAATAGCCTGCAGAGCCATCGGGTTAAAATCAGTACCATCGGTTTTAACGTAATAATATGTCTCGCTCATTTTAGGCAAATCCGCAGGTTTTCCGTTAATGTAAACTACCGCATCAATAATTTTTAAAGTATCGCCAGAAATCCCCAAACATCTTTTAATATAGTTTTCTCTTTTATCAACTGGGCGGTTTAAAGGCGCATCAGCATCCATTGGGTAGTTAAAAACCACAACATCGTTTCTTTCGATATCGCCAAATCCCGGTAAACGGTAATAAGGCAACTGAATGCCATCCCAATAAGCTTTTGTGCCTAAAATTGGCATGGTGTGGTGTGCAAACGGAAAAGCAACCGGCGTTATAGGTGTACGGGCGCCGTAGCTCATTTTACTTACGAACAAAAAATCGCCGACTAAAAGCGTACGTTCCATTGAACCCGTAGGGATGGTATAGGCTTCAATAAATAAACCTCTAATAATGGTAGCGGCTATAACTGCGAAAACCACGGCATCTAACCATTCGCGACCTGCGCCTTTTTTCTTTTTATCTTTATTTTTTTTCCAAAATTTCCAATTCATCTTTTTGATGATTAAGCGTTAAAATTATACATCTCTTTTACCGAGTAAAAACCGGTTTTACCCTTTAGCCATTCGGCGGCAATTACAGCGCCTAAAGCAAACCCTTGACGGCCGTGGGCAACGTGTTTAAATTCTATCCTATCCACATCCGAATCGTATATTACAGCATGTGTTCCAGGCACTTCACCTTCTCTGTAAGAAGCTATGATAAGATGTTCGGGTTTATGATTTGTTACAGCGTCATCAGCTTTTACATCTACCCATTCTGTTTTGTCTTTAAATTCGGAAATTACGTCTTCGGCAATGGTAATCGCGGTTCCACTTGGCGAATCTAATTTATGGATATGATGAATTTCTTCTATTGCAACATCATACTGGTCTGCAAAATTGTTCATCATTTTAGCCAGTTGCTGGTTAAATTTAAAGAAGATATTTACGCCAACACTAAAGTTTGAGCCGTACATAACCGCCGAATTGGCAGCAATACAATCATCCTTCACTTTTTGCAAATGGCCATACCAGCCGGTTGTACCCACCACTAATGGAACGCCCGCAGCAATGCAAGTTTGAATATTATTTAAAACCGTATCCGGAGTGCTAAACTCAATAGCTACATCTGCTTTTTGCAGATTTTCGGCAGTTAATTCATGGGCGTTATTTTGATCGATAATTAATACGATTTCATGATTTCTGTCTAAAGCGATAGACTCGATCATTTTACCCATTTTTCCGTATCCGAGAAGGGCTAATTTCATTTATTTAAATTTTAGGTTTAAAGTAAGCATTGCAGATGGCGCATACATTCCTGCATTGGCGTAAGAAGGGATGTAAATTGTAGGTTTAATTTTAAGTGTTAAATCATCACTCACATCAAACGTGGCTAATTTTGCATCAATATAAGCATCTACCATTTGCAAAAGATAAAAGCCAAATGTACTATATAAAGTTAAATCTCTGTTGCGGCGATAAAAATCTTTTGCGTTGTATATCTGATTATCGGGAATTCCCTTGTATTGTATAAATTTAAACCTTGTGTCATCCGGAAGCGTTGGGTTGGCTTTTCTGAACTGGCTTTCTGTTAAAAGTTCTTGGTAATAACGGTTGTTGAATTCGTAAACCAAACCTAAACCTACAAAACCACCATAAACTAGTGGAACTTTCCACCACCTGTGGTTTCTGGCCTGACCCCAACCTGGTAAAACTGCAGAGCGCAAAACCGCTTTTCTCGGGTTTTGAAGCTTAGTACTATCTTTAAACAGCGAACCTACTTCTCTGCCCAAGCTTATTGCTTTTTCTTTGAAACTGACTTTTTTGGCGGTATCTTTTACGGCGATGGAATCTTTGGAATTTACATTAAATAGCGTATCCTTTTGCTGCGCATTTGCCTGCACCATAAACAACAAAAAAGCAAATAGGAACGCGTACTTGTACATTACCAATCTAACAGTTCCAAAATGCGACTTAAATCATCATCAGATAAAAAAGGGATTTCAATACTTCCTTTTCCCCCGCTTGCTACTTTCATTTTTATTTTGGTGGCAAACTTAGAGGATAAATCATC
Organism: uncultured Pedobacter sp.; assembly: GCF_946480185.1. The sequence continues at coordinate 13,708 of NZ_CAMLIG010000009.1, forward strand.
CTGAATTTTTTGGTATTGGAAAGAAATTGCTTCCGGTTTCCTGTCTTTTCCTTCGGGTTTGGTAATGCCATTTTTCATCTGGCGCACCATTTCTTCTACTTTTCTTACCGAAAGGTCTTTATCTAAAATCTCCTGAAAAATAAAAAGTTGAGCATCAGCGTTAGCAACATTAATTAGCGCCCTTGCATGTCCCATAGAAATTCGGTTATCTCTAATTGCCGCCTGTATGGTTGGTGGCAGTTTCAACAAACGCAGGTAATTGGTCACCGTACTTCTGTTTTTAGAAACCCTATCGCCCAGTTCTTCTTGGTTGATATTGCACTCATCAATCATTCTTTGGAAACTCAAAGCTACCTCAATGGCATTTAAATTTTCACGCTGAATATTTTCAATCAATGCCATTTCTAGCATTTGCTGATCATCGGCAGTGCGTATGTAGGCTGGGATTTCAGTAATTCCCGCTAGTTTAGAAGCTCTTAACCTACGCTCACCAGAAATTAGCTGGTAGCTGTTTTGCCCCATTTGCCTTACGGTGATGGGCTGAATTAAGCCTTGCAAACGTATAGATTCCGAAAGTTCTTTTAAAGCAGTTTCATCAAACTCAAACCTTGGCTGAAAAGGATTTACCTCTACCTGGTTTACCTTAACGTGGCTAATGGCACCTAAAGCTGCAGATGGGTTATCCGTTACCGAAGAATTTTCGTTGGTGTTTGTTTGGCTTCTTTCCCGGCTAACGTCGGGCGAATCGCTTAACAAAGCGCCCAAACCTCTACCTAATCCAAATTTTCTGTCTTTACTCATTTCTTCAGCGCCTTCGTATTAATCTCCGGATTTTCTATTGTTAAACCGTTTTTTTGGATCACCTCGCGGGCTAAGTTAAGGTAATTGATGGCTCCTTTTGAGTTTGCATCATGCATAATTACCGAAATTCCAAAACTTGGCGCCTCACTTAAACGGGTGTTACGGGCAATTATGGTATTAAAAACCAAATCCTCAAAATGCGACCGCACTTCTTCTACCACTTGGTTAGATAAGCGCAAACGCACATCGTACATTGTTAATAAAATACCTTCTATCTGTAAATTTGGGTTTAACCTATTTTGTACAATTTTTATGGTGTTCAGCAATTTGCCCAAACCTTCCAATGCAAAATATTCGCACTGTACCGGGATAATTACCGAATGTGCGGATGTTAAAGCGTTAATGGTAATTAAACCTAAAGACGGAGAGCAATCAATAATGATAAAATCATAATCATCTTTTATCTGCTCTAAAACTGCCCGCATTTTATACTCACGCTCATGCAAGTTAATCATCTCAATCTCCGCCCCTACCAAATCAATATGCGCTGGCAATAAATCTAAATTTGGCGTATCGGTTTTTTGAATGGCTTCTTTTGCGGTAACATCGTTAATGATACATTCGTAAATGCTGTATTTGATGGTACGCGGATCAAAACCAATACCCGATGTAGAGTTGGCTTGTGGATCTGCATCCACAATTAGTGTTTTAAACTCTAAAACGGCTAAACTAGCGGCTAAATTTATTGAAGTTGTAGTTTTACCCACGCCTCCTTTTTGATTGGCAATTGCTATGATTTTACTCATCTAAAAAATTCTCTGTTTTGAAACTTTTACTTCGATTCGCTGTTTATAAAAAAAATATTCGTTTTTTGTAGTTTGAGAGCAAATTATTAATCTTTTTAACAGGGCTGCAAGATACAAATTTAAACAATATCTATTTCCACACGTTAACGCAATTTATAAACAAATAAACATGACAATTATTGTTTCGGGTACCAATCGGCCAAACAGCAACACTGCTAAAATTTCAGAATACTACCAGAAAATATTGGCAGAAAAAGGCTTAGAAACCGAGATTATTTACCTTACTGACTTACCCGCAACCATTATTAATACGGATTTATTTGGCCAAAGAAGTGAGGCTTTTCAGCCGATACAAGATAAGATCACGAAAGCTGATAAATTTATTTTTGTTGTTCCAGAATATAATGGCAGTTTCCCTGGTATTTTAAAACTGTTTATTGATTGCTGTAAATTTCCAGAATCATTTTACGATAAAAAAGTTGCACTGGTGGGGCACTCTACAGGCAAATACGGCAACATTAGAGGAATAGATCATTTAACAGGCATCTGCAATTACATGAACTTACATGTGATGCCATTAAAAATCCACATCCCTAATATCCATACAGAATTTGACGAAAACGGTAATTTTTTTAAGGAAGACACCTTAAAATTCACCAACCAGCAGATGGATAAGTTTGTTAATTTCTAATGTTTAAAACAACTTATTATATCCTTTAACAGTTCTAAATTTTTCTTTATTTCATCTGTATCTCCGCTTAAAAAATAAAAGGTTTGTAGGTAAGGTTTTTCCGCTTCAAATTTTATCTGCCGATTAGCTTTAGCTGAAAAGCTGATTCTAGTTTTTTTCTCCGTGGCATTCTTTACAGCCAGGGCATATCCTTTAGGTGACAATATCATAGGAGAGCAAAGCTTTTTTTTACCTTTTGATAATGTTTTAATTTTATCAGGAGTCTTAGCCTCAAAAAAAATTGGATTGTCATCTTTATTAAGCGAAAAAGTAATGGTATGCTTGTCATTATGCACAAAATAACTTGTGTTTTTAGCCAATAATCGTTCGTCTTTTTTTCTCAGAAATTTAATTGAAAGATCAAACTTGCTTACAACTACCCATAATGAGTCAGTGGCAAAAAAAATATCGTCTAAATTTTGGGTAACTCTGATATTTAATTTATTGACAGGCTTTAAGGTATCAGCTTTATGATTAAGAAAAGAAATTCTGACAACATTTGCTTTGTAAGCTGTTATAGCTAAGTTTCCGCTATCGCTATAAATAGTTAAAGTATTGTCTTCTAGATTTTTACTGTTATAAATTGGGATAATTTGCTGTGCATTAGCAAACTTTGCAAATAGCAACAAGGTAAGCGTTACCGAAAATTGCTTAAAAGTCATTTACTGTTAATTGCCAAAGCTTTATCGCCAAAATCGTGATAAAGCGTACGTGAAGGAAATGCAAAATCGGTTCCGTTACTTAAAACAATATCCATAATGGCAAAATTAATTTCTTCTTTTATGCGGATGTAGATGGCGTAATCAACAATTTCGATATAATAAAGCACCTGAATATCTAAAGAAGACTCTCCAAAACTGTCAAAATTTACATGAGTGTCCATATTAGTCTCGTGTCGGTCATCAATGTACTGCTTAATTTCTTCACATATTTTTTTGATTGTATTAGCCGGTGTTCCGTACAAAATCCCAATATTAAACTTTACCCGCCTTAAGTTACGAAGCGTAAGGTTCTCTAAAGGTCCGTCAATCATTTTTTTGTTGGGTATAATTACCAAAGTTTTATCCACTGTTCTTACGATGGTGCTTCTAAAACCAACTTTTTCAACCGTGGCATCGTAACCTAAAACATGCACAAAATCTCCAACAACAAATGGTTTATCTGCAAATATGGTAAAAGAGCCTAACAAGTTTTGCAAAGTGTCTTGCGCCGCCAAAGCAATAGCAATACCACCGATACCCAAACCTGCAATAATAGCGGCAATGTTCATATTAAAAACCGCCCCCATAATTACAAAAATGCCCACTATAATTACTACAATTTTAGTTAGCTCTTGTAAAAACGGGACCAATTGATCGTCTGTTTTTGATTCCGTTAAACTCGCTTTGTAAGCAAATACATGTGAAACAAAATCAATAAGCCGCAACAAAATCCGAAAGCTCGAGAGGATCATCATCAATAAGAAAATCTTATCAATTACCTCAATTACGGTAACCGTGTAAAGCGCTTTATTTACTGTTCGTTTAAAAACCACTAAATCCAACGGATAGCTCAACTGGTTAATGGCAACGTATAAAACAATAATGGTGATTAAAAACTCTATCGGCTTTAAAAGCAGTTCCAAAAACTTATCCACCTTAATTTCCTTTGACAGCTTTTGAAAGAAAACGAACAACAACGTTCCTAAATATTTAGATATCAGCTTTTTGAGGATCAACCCAAAAAGCAAAATCCCAAAAAACAGCACATAACTTTTAAGCGTATTGCCTAATATAACCTGATTTAAAAATGTAAAATCCATTGCTGTTAAATTACTAATTATAGGCGAAATTTTTGACACAAAAAAAACCTCCCGAAGATATCCGGAAGGCTTTCTATATATTTTGGTTGCTTATACTCTTTTTGTTTTGATACGGGCAGCTTTACCAGTAAGTTCGCGTAAGTAAAACAACTTAGCTCTGCGTACTTTACCGTAGCTGTTAACCTCTACTTTATCAATGTTTGGAGAGTTTACAGGGAAAATACGCTCAACTCCAATACCGTTAGACATTTTACGCACAGTAAAAGTTTCAGTAGCGTTTGCGCTATTTCTCTGAATAACCACACCTTGGTAAACCTGAATACGTTCTTTATTTCCTTCGCGGATTTTATAGTGAACACTTACTGTATCTCCAGCCTTAAACGCAGGGAAAGATGTTTTTACGATTACCTGCTCTTCTACAAATTTTACTAAATCCATGATTTTTTGCGATTTATACGATAAAAAAATGATTATCGCCCCCTAAATTTGGGAGTGCAATATTAGCTAATAATTTTTATAATTAAAAACGAATTTTGAAATTAAGTTTTAAAAGTTCTTTATGTCTATTCAAAATCCTTCCAGAATCACAATCCTCTTTACTCGAATGACAGAGAAATTATAAGTCTGCAAAATGTTATTCCAATAAATCTGGTCTTCTTTCCTGCGTTCTCCTCAAAGCTTCATCGTGTCGCCAGTTTTCTATTTTGGTCTGGTCGCCACTCAACAGAATCGCTGGCACTTTATGGCCGTTCCAATCTGCCGGACGGGAATATACAGGAGCATCCAACAGCTCGCCCTGAAAAGAGTCTGACAGTGCTGAGGTCTCGTCATTAAGTACACCGGGAATCAGCCGAACAACGGCGTCCACCACAATAGCGGCCGGCAGTTCTCCGCCAGACAAAACATAATCACCAATGGAAAGCTCGCGAGTAACGTAAATATCGCGGATACGCTGGTCGATACCTTTATAATGTCCGCACAAAATCATGATGTTTCCTTTGCTTGAAAGCTCATTTGCGATAGTTTGGTTAAGCGTAATACCGTCCGGAGTCATAAAAATAATTTCATCGTAATCCCGTTCCGCTTTTAGCTTTTCAATGCACTTTGCGAAAGGCTCTATTTGCATTACCATTCCGCTACCCCCACCATACGGATAATCATCAACGCTTTTTTGTTTATTGTGCGCATAATCTCTTAGGTTATGAACTACAATTTCGACTTTGCCTTTTTTTTGTGCCCTCTGCAAAATGGAATGTGCAAACGGACTCTCTAGCAACCCCGGTAAAACGGTTATAATATCAAAACGCATCATTTTATTTTTGTTTATCCCAATCTTTATGATTGATCGCAAATTCGATGTGGTGAGTTTTTACGCCTTTATCTTCTTTCGTGAATTCTTTAATTTTGATGGCGCCAAGCTTTTGAACCGCTTTCTGTGATCTTAAATTAGTTGCCCCAACATGAAAAAGCAAGTTTTTTATGCCCTGTTTAAAGGCATAATTTATCATCAACATTTTTACGGATTTGTTAACGGCTGTTCCCCAATATTTTCTGGCCAAAAAAGTATAACCAATTGCAATGCTCGCATCTGCCGGATCATCATTATAAAATCTGCTTGAGCCAATAACCTCTTGGGTAACGCTGTCGCGAATTAAAAATGCCGATTGGCCTTCTATCGCCTTTTTAAAAAATCTTTCAAAAACGTCTCGCTGATATCGATCAAAAGATGGATGCTGTTCCCATATCAATTTATCAGAAGCTACGAAATATAAATCCTCAAAGTCTGACGGCACTAAAGGTTTTAGGGTTACCCATTCATTTTTCAAATCCTCGGGTTGCCAGTTTATCGTAGTATTCATTTTTATGATTTATAATTCCAACAAACCTTCGGGTAAATCAAAATGCACCGCTTTCTTGTCTATATCAATTTCCAAGATAAATGCTTCATTAAGCGGAATTAGCACTTCTTTTTCCTGATATTTAACGATTGCTATAAATTGCTGTGGATATTCCTGAACATCGAAAATTTCTCCCAAATCGCCACATTGAACGTCATCGGCACTAAAACCAATTAAATCAGCGAAAAAGAATTCTCCTTTTTTACGTTTTGGTTTTAACCTGTTGGGTAAAAAAATCTTGCGTTTGGTAATGACAGTGGCTTTATCAATATGGTCAATATCTTCAAAATTAAAATACCCAATCATAGGCATAGGAATTTTGTAATTCTCAACAAAATAAGGAACTAACTTGTTGTTAATTTCTATAAAAACAGCACCTATTTTCAGTTTTTCGGGTTCGTTAAACGTAAATGCAACCTGCACCTCGCCTTTTAAACCACGGGTTTTACTGATATAACCTATCTCAAAACAATCTTCAATTTTCATTTGAACTGCGAAGATACGATAATTGGGTTTTAGGTTATAAGTTAAGTTTCGTGAACAAATGCTCCACAATTCAACTTATAACCTAAAATTTACTACTTATGACTAAAAATCCTGTAAAGCCTAACAAACCAACAAACTAAAACCTAACCAACTAAAAAACTACCTATCCAAAGCGTCATTTACCAAAGTTTCAAACTGGCTAAAAAGTTCTTGTTTATGAATTGCTGGGTAAACTTGAGTCATTAAAACTGCGATAGATTTACGTTGCGGATCAATCCAAAAAGTGGTATTAAATGCGCCACCCCAGCTTAATTTACCAACTTTAGCGCCGTTCTTAACCCCATCGGCAGTTGTAATTTCGAAACCTAGACCGAATTTATCTTTACCTACATTAAGGTCGCCAATTTGATTCGTAGTCATTTCTTTAACAGATTCTGGTTTTAAGATTTGTTTACCATTAAAACTTCCGTCATTCAAAATCATCTGCAAAAACTTGGCATAATCGTCAACAGTTGAGATAAGGCCAGAACCCCCAGAAAAATAAGTTCTTGCACCCGTAATTGGATAATTTACGTTATAACCCTGACTAATTACCGGCAAACGTTCTAACCTTCCGGTTTTGGTTTCTCCGTACATTACTGCAAGCCGATTTCTTTTTTCCACAGGTAAAAAGAAATAAGTATCAACCATACCCAATGGTTTTAAAATGGTTTCGGCAACATATTCATCCAATTTTTTTCCGCTGGCGCACTCGATTACCGCACCTAATACATCAATTCCTAATCCGTAAAAAAACTGAGATCCTGGCTGTACGCCCAATGGCAACTTTGCCAAAGTTTTCATCTTATTTAAAATAAAAACACTATCGGCAACAGCTAAATCTGGAACGCCATTTTTCTTGTAAATCATGCCCAGCCTTTTATCGGCAAAGCCATAACCGATGCCAGATGTATGCGTCATCAAATCCTTAATGGTGATTTCCCTAACCGCATTTACGGTAGAATAACTGGTATCCGACTCATTAAAAGTTAATAGAACCTGAGGGTTGGCAAATTCTGGAATATACTTTGAAACCCGATCATTTAAATTCAGTTTACCATCTTCAATCAATTTCATTGCTGCCGCGGTAACTATCGGCTTACTCATTGACGCAATCCTGAACTCGGTAGATGGTCTTATTAAGGCTTTTGTTTCACGGTCTCTAAATCCAAAACCTTTATCGTAAATTATTTTGCCATTCACAGCAACCAAAGCAGTTATACCAGCCGCCCAATTGTTAACCAAACCAGTTGCAAGTAAACTATCAATACGATCCAGATTTTTTTCTTCAATACTTAACTTTTTAAGATTTGTGGCAACTGTTAATCCATTTGTGGCTTTTTGCGAACATCCGGAAAGGACGAAAAATGTAGCTAAAACAAGTGCAAAATATTTTAATTTACTGTTCATATCATTTATTCTTTTTCTCTTCTCTTCTTTTTTTGCGTTCTTCTCTCCGTTCTTTACGGTCAGATTTATCTTTTTTAAATTGATCTGCTCTTTTCTTTAAACTCTCTTCCTTGCTTTTTGTAATGCCAACGCTAGTTTTTAGGCCTTCAAACACGGTTTTCCACATCAGGTTAAAAAATGAGGCCCCACGTGGTCTTTGGTAACTTGGATAAGCAATCTTTAACGGATCTTTTCCTTTAGGATTGGCATTATCTACCAATAACGCATTTGCTAAAAACGATATTATTCCCGATTTTTTCAAATTATCGTGGTCATCTTTTTTCAAGATAGCAATATTTAAGTCTGTATATCGCAAAATAAGCTTGCCTTTTGCGCCATCAACATTTCCTTTAATGTTAAACTCCATACCTTGTACCTCTCCGCTTTTAGTGGTCAGCATGGCCAAAGGTTTGGTTAAGGGATTCAACACCGTTAAATTCATCGGGCCTAAAGTTCCATCGTAAGAAAAAGCACCTTTCTTATCTACCAAATTAAATGCAATATGGACGTCAATTTTCCCTTTGCCCATTATATAGGTTTGCAAGTACGCATCTGCAGTATGGTTTTTCTTTAAAAAGGTGGAATCGTTAGTTACGTGGAAAATACGCCCGTTTAGGTCTTTAAAATACACTTTTCCTTTTGAGTCGGTTTTTGGATTATATTCTGTATAAGCAATATTTGTGCTTTTTATAACCACGGTATCTGCTAAAATATCCCAATTCAGTCTCTGCAAAGCCAAATTTGGGAAATTTACTCCTTTATCAATCGTTTTAGGCGGTTTTGACCTATTTAAAAACACTTCTAAATTTCCATTACTTAGCGTAACATTGCTACTTTTAAGTCGTCGTCTTTCAATCAATTGATGAAAATTAATATTACTTAGCAGAACCGAATCAAAAGAAAGTTTATAACGTTCTTGCTGTCTTTTAAAATGTGATGCAAAAGCCATCTCATCCAATCGTGGCAATAACTCAATACCGCTGATTGAAAGCTGTCTTTTTTGAGACGAAACGTACGCATGATTAATATTAATGCGATACATGGAGTCTGCGGTTGGGTAGCTGTAGTTATTGATTTCCGCAATAATATCTTTAGTACTAAAAATTCTGGTGCTGTCTAAATTAGAAAGCGAATCGACCAAAATATCATTTAAACGGATATTCATTTGATCAAAAGCAGTAATCTTAGGTTTTTTGTAAGATTGATCTACATATTTAAACTTAACATCAGTTAAAAAAATACTTGCAATTTTAAGCTCTTTCAAACTTTTCTTAATCCGCTCATAAGGCGTCCTGTTATCGTCTTTCTTTTGAATTTGGTTGGTAAGTTTGGTGTAATAAACAGTTAGCTCTGGGTTTTGGATAGTAATGTTATTGATATCAAGTTTTTTTAGTTGATAAACTTTTAACGGTTTTACGTTTTTAAGCGATAGCTTGAAGACCTTTAGTGAAAAGATGTTTTCCGGCGCAGTCCCACTGGCTTTCATTTTCTCGTAAACTACTAAATTTGGCGTAATCTCAATGCTGTCTACAACTGCGCTTCCACTTAAAACATTTACTTGGATATCAGAGAATTTAACCGTGTACAAGCTATCGCTGGCATCTATTAACGCATCTTGAATGGCTGTAGTTAGAAGCGGTTTCCATTTTAAATTAATATAGTAAGCAACTCCACCGGCCAATAAAACCAATAACCCAATAATGGCAATAACCCACTTTAAAACCCTATGTTTTTTCTTTGGCGTAGTTGTCTGATTCATAAATATTTATTTTTCGTCTGTAAATCAATTACTATGCTACAAATTAGGATAAATGATCAAATAACAGATATAATAAATGTTGTTTGATTTAAATGGTGTTTCCCGAGGTTAAAATGCAGTTAATTGTTCATGCCTTATGTTTTAAAATATAATTTTGAAATTTATTTTGGATAACGAATAAACTATTCGCGATTATTTCTTGCTTTCGTTTATAAAACTTGTTCTGAGTAAAGTAAAAAACAACGACAGCATTAAACCAACAATTGGAGCTGTTAATGAAGATATCATTGGGCAGAGTAAATCTTACAAACTACCAAAAAAGGGATTGCCGAAGCTGAGTTAAGGAAGGAAATTTCATAGGCATCTATCTCCTTAAAGATAATGATTTTAATTTACCAACAATTTATATCCCTTTCCGTGTACGTTAATAATTTCTACTTTTGAATCTTCTTTTAGATACTTACGAAGTTTACTTAAAAAAACATCCATACTTCTTCCGTTGAAATAATTATCATCATGCCAAATCTGTAAAAGGGCTTCCTCTCGGGTAAGTACATCGTTCATTTTCAGACATAGGAGACGGAGCAATTCCGCTTCTTTGGTGCTCACTTTTTGCGTTTGCTCTTCTCTGGAAATTAACTGAGATTGAAAATCAAAAGTATAACTGCCTATTTTGAAAACCGTAGGCTTTGGGTCTTCATTTTGGTTTAGCTGACTGCTCCTTTTTAAAAGTGCATTTATACGCAACAGCAATTCCTCAATTCTAAAAGGTTTGGTAATATAATCATCTCCGCCTAAATTAAAGGCTTCGGTTTTGTCTTCCATCATCCCTTTTGCAGTGGCAAAAATAATGGGGACATTTGCGTTAATTTTACGGATATCTTTTGCCAAACTAAAACCATCTTTTTTAGGCATCATTACATCTAAAATGCAGATATCAAAATCGTTATCTACAAATGCTCGTAGCCCTTCGTCGCCATCTGTACATAAAACTACATCAAATTTTCCTTTTAAATTAAGGTAATCTTCTAACAACATACCTAAGTTGGGGTCGTCTTCTACTAAAAGTACTTTTTGCTTATTCATTTGCTATGTAGCTTTGTTGGGTTAGATTTATTGTGGCAATTTTTGTAAACTTAAACCAAAGGAAACTTAATCTCAAATTCGGAGCCCTTATCTTTCTCACTTTTTACGTTTATAGAGCCTTTCATTTTTTTAACGATACTGCTCACATAACTCAAACCCAGGCCAAATCCTTTAACATCATGTAAATTTCCGGTTGGGATACGATAAAACTGTCCGAAAATTTTGCTTAACTGCTCCTTACTCATCCCGATGCCATTATCTTTTATACGGATAATTAGGTTATGGTGTTCGTTTAAAGTGGTAATGGTAATTGTTGAAGAATCTTTGCTGTATTTATTGGCATTATCAACCAAGTTATAAATTACGTTTGAGAGATGCAGTTCATCGCCAATAACCGTCGATTTTTTAGCGTTCAAATTCAAAATTATTTCGGTATTCTTTTTATGAAGTTGCAATTCCATGCTATCCACAACTGCGCTTATCAAATCATTAACCTGTTGCGGATAATGGTCTAATTTTATATCATCTTTATCTACTTTAGCTATATTAAGTACGCGTTCAATATGATTTCCTAACCTTACATTTTCATCATAAATAATCCCCGCCAGCTTATGAACTCTGGCAATATTATCATTGATTTCAGGATCTTTAAGTGCCTCACTAGCAATCATAATGGTTGCAACCGGCGTCTTAAACTCATGAGTCATATTATTAATAAAATCCGATTTCATCTCTGCTATTTTTTTCTGTTTTAGGATAGAAGATATAGTGTAAATAAAACTACCTGCCAAAACCAACAGCAAACTGGCAGAAGAAAGTAAAATTGTACCCATATTGCTTAAAATCACACTGTTTTTATGCGGAAAATTCACCATCAGATAACCACCATCTCTAACCATATCTTTACTAAAAAGTGTGGTTTTGTAGGTGTTTTGTGGCAAAAACTGGTTGTCTTGTTGTGATGCTGTTGAAAAAATAACAGAGTCGGCCTGCACAGAACCTATTCTGTAATTATAGTATAAGTTTATGCCTCGGTTTCTTAATTCTGCAGCAAGTAACGAGTCAATATTTTGTGCTTCCACACGTTGTTTTAAAGGTACGTTTACCTGTTGCATTTCAGATGCTATATCTTCAAAAAGAGTGCTTTTATCGGTTACTCGACCAACGGAATCCAAATAGTTTGTTACTTTTTTTGCCTGCTTTTCTGTTAGCTGTTGTTGGGATGCCAAACGAAGCTCTTTTTCAGAAATTCCTGTTAAAAAGTTAGGTTTCGGTATTGTTTTTAAAACTGTGCCCAACACAGGGTCTTGTATCATATATCGCCTTACGGTGTCTATTACTGCAACACCTCTTTTTACCATTCGTTGGGTCGGCGGGTACACAGGTGCCTCTACCAAAGATTGTCTTTGTATGGTTTGTACGTTTCCAAACTCATCCACCACTTCATCTACATCAACACGTAAATTAAAACTTAAAGGCTGGTTTTCTGGCTGTACAGGTCCGTTATAAACCAATCGATACGGGTATCTGCTTCTAATTAGGCTGTCTCTAACTCGAAAAATACTATCAGATTTGGCTTGGTTTGCTTTCATCGAACGTACAAAAGCAATGGTAGAATTTTTAATTTTTTCTTCCCTTACTGCTGTATGTTTTTGTCTTCTAGTTTGTCTGATTTTCTGGTGTTCTAGGGCAATCTCCTGATTTCGCTTATGTGCTAGATCTGCTTTATGAGCCAAAAAAACTAAAGCTTCTTTTTTTTCGAGTTTTGAGGAAACATTTCTTAAAGCTTCGTTAACCGATTGGTCAAAAAGTTGGGTTTTAAGCTCGTAAGATTCTCTGATAAAATAAAATTGCATCGCCATCACTCCCACTAATGCAAAACTCATCAGAACCATAATCAATATAATACTCTTCCGTTTCATCTCTTAACAAAGATAATGTTGTAGTTTTTAAGCTTATTTTGTTTAACAATATTTAACATTCATTAACAGAAATTAAACATATTCTTTGGCCTTCATTGTTTAGATTTGAACCATAGAAACAAAGACCTTATAAGTGGTTAAAATAAGATATTTTGTGATTAGTTTAGTTTTGGTTTAAAAGGTGTTGAGCAATCAGCACCTTTTTTTTTACCCAGTTTTTATTTCTTAGTCTTTCTAACTTAGCGATTGTTTAAGTTTGTCAAAACAAAAATGAGGTATTTCTTCCATATAGGTTACAGAGGCGAAAATTATCACGGGTGGCAAAAAAACAGCAAAGCAATTACCTTACAGCAAGTTATTGAAGAAAAATTGAGTCAGGTTTTAAAAACACCTGTTTTCATCAACGGCTGTGGGCGTACCGATGCGCAGGTAAACGCAAGCCAGTATTTTTTCCATACAGATATTGAAACCGAGTGTGATGAAATCTTCTTTTTTAGGTTGAACCGAATTTTACCTGATGACATCGCTGTTTTTGATGTGATTGCGATGGACGGTTTGCCACATGCCAGATTTGATGCCATTCAGCGCCGATATGATTATTTTATCCATACCTACAAAGACCCGTTTTTGAATGTTTGCAGTTCTCAGTTTTTAGATTTGAATTTAGACATCGAAAATCTAAAAAAAGCAACTTCGCTTTTAACCCAGTATAACGATTATCGCCCTTTTTGTACTTCGCCAGATAAAAATGACCATACCATTTGCCATGTTTCTGAAGCGAAATGGCTAGTGAAAGCCGATGGAAAACAATTACGTTTTCAAATTTCATCAAATCGGTTTTTAAGCAAAATGATAAGGATTATTGTAGGCCAGTTAGTAAAGGTTGGAACCGGAAAGTTAAGTGTGAACGCCTTTGAAAATTATCTCATCAATAAAGAGACACCAAAGATTTTAAATCTTGCACCGCCCCGCGGACTTTATCTTTCAAAAGTTACCTACCCTTATTTGGATTTGGCGCCCAAAACTGAATTTATGGGTTTAAATTTTGGAGACGATGGCTGGAGGAAATTATAAGTAGAAGTTTTGAGCCAACGAGAATCCTCAATTAACGTGTTGTTTATTAATATTTTACAAAAACAACCGCTCCGTAATTTCAGGAATAATTTTCTTCTTTTCTGCTTCGGCAAACATGGTCTCAATTGCCTTTTTACCTTCGGTGCCTAAATCAACAGAGTATTGGTTCACGTATAAGTCAATGTGTTTATACATTACCGCCTCGTCCATTTCTTGCGCATGAGATTTGATAAAACCTAAGGCTGATTTCGGGTTTGCAAAAGCGTATTCCACCGATTTTCTGATTAAGCGGTTTACCTTCTGTTTCACTTCCTCGGGCAAACTTCTTTTGATAACGATGCCACCTAAAGGAATAGCGCACTTAGCTGTTTCTTCCCAATATTCGCCCAAATCCTTTACTTTTTGTAAGCCTTTATCCTGATAGGTAAATCTGTTTTCGTGGATGATTAAGCCTAAATCAATTTCGCCGTTTAACAGTTTCTGTTCGATATCAGAAAAAACCATTTCCACTTTATTTTGCAGATGCGGATAGGCCAAACTCAATAAAAAATTGGCTGTGGTGTATTTTCCAGGAATACCGACTTTTAAATTCGGGTTGCTTAAATCTTGTTCGCTTTTGCAGATCAACATTGGTCCAACGCCAAAGCCCAAAGCACTACCTGCATCCAACAAAACATAATTTTTTACAGCATAGGCATAAGCGTGGTAACTTAGTTTGGTAATGTCTAAATCATTATTAAATGCTTTTTGATTCAGCGTTTCCACATCGTCAAAAACTACCTCAAAATCTAAACCTTCGGTATCTATTTTATGATGGATGAGCGCATCAAAAATAAAAGTATCATTTGGGCAAGGCGAAAAGCCTAATGTTAGTTTCATGCTTTGTTTAGTTAAAAGTTGAAAGTCAAAAGTAGAAAGATTCACATTATTGAGTCCAGTACTAAAATTCCTTAATCCCGTTAATCAGCCATTCGTTCAAATTCTTAACGGCCAAAGGTAAATTCCAGTTTTCACGATTGCGCTTTTCTACATAATTTGATATAGAACGAACTTGTAAAGCTTCGGTTTCGGCTTCTTCACAAGCGTAAAAAAACGCGGCACCTTCCATAGATTCAATAGTTGGGTTTACGCGTTCGCGGATATCCGCAATGCTTTCTTCGTCTCCGTGGACGGTGTTTACAGTAATTGCGGTTACTTTTCTAAAACCTTCGCGGATGAGTATTTTGTCAGATGCGGTAAACTCCACATCACCCAGTTCCATTTGGTCTAGCGAGATAAATTCTTCGTCATCTTCTGCGCCCAATTCTGAAAGAATATCTTCTCTAACTTCCACCAACTGCCCCATTTTTATGTTACGATAAAAACTACCGGCAATACCTACGTTTAACGCCAAATCATATTTTTCTTGCGCAAAGGCTTTTCCTAAGGCATAAGCGGTTGCTACCATTCCAACGCCAGTAATCAGAATTTTAACTTGGTTTTTACCGATGTTTAAAAACTCATCTGCATTAAATTTTGGAGCATGATGTTTGATAAAAGGCTCAATTTCTTGATAGGTGGCCGCAACTAATAATATTTTCATTTTCTTTTATTTAACCAATGAGGCAACAGAGTTTTTTGTATCATGGTGTTAGATTTTTACGTTTAAAACTGAATTAGACCCTTCATTTTTGCGTTAAGGATGGAAACGGATACCTGCCTTGTGGATAAGGCCTTGCGCAGTATGAGTGGACAGCCTGTTTAAACGCCCAGATACAAATCTATCAAACATCCTCAATGCTTATCAATTAAGTAATCAACACTATTTCCCAAAAATACATAAATCCGTTCAATAGCGGGTTTTCGTTGTAAATCCTTTGCGTATATTTGCGATTATTTTTTAAAAATGATTTATATCACAAGAAAAGAGCATTTTAATGCTGCGCACAAACTATACCGTGAGGATTGGAGCAAGGAAAAAAATGAGGAGGTTTTTGGAAGATGTGCGAACACCAATTGGCATGGCCACAACTACGATTTATTTGTTACCATAAAAGGAGAAGTAAACCCCGAAACTGGCTTTGTAATAGATTTAAAAGAGCTTAAAGATATTATTTTGGCTAACGTGGTGGACAAGCTAGACCATAAAAACCTGAATTTAGATGTTGATTTTATGAAAGGTAAAATGGCATCAACAGAGGTTTTGGCAATGGAAATTTGGAAGCAGCTGGCTACCGAAATTACAAAACGGGGCGCCACTTTACACTGCATTAAACTTTATGAAACTGCCAATAATTACGTAGAATATTTTGGAGAATAAATAATGAGCGAAAACGGTTATCAGAAAACTGAAAGCTATAATGACGGGGTAATAGACAATATTGCCAGCCATTATAAAGAAATATTAGGTGCTATTGGCGAGAACCCCAACCGGGAAGGGATTTTAAAAACTCCGGAAAGAGCGGCAAAAGCCCTACAATATTTAACCCACGGTTATGATTTAAATGCTGCCGATATTTTAAAATCGGCTATGTTTAAAGAAGATTATAGCCAAATGGTAATTGTAAAGGACATTGAAGTTTACTCTTTGTGCGAACACCATTTGTTGCCGTTTTTTGGCAAAGCGCATATTGCTTACATCCCTAACGGACATATTGTTGGTTTAAGCAAAATTCCTCGCGTAGTTGATGTTTTTGCCCGAAGATTACAGGTGCAAGAACGTTTAACCAACGAAATTAGAGACTGCATACAAGATACTTTAAACCCTGCCGGAGTTGCCGTGGTAATTGAATGTAAACACATGTGCATGAGCATGCGTGGCATACAAAAACAAAACTCGGTGACTACAACTTCTGCCTTTACCGGCGAATTTGAAAATGACAAAACCCGCTCTGAATTTTTAAGACTAATTACTGCTGATCTTATATAATCGGCTCACCATAAACATAAATTAAAACAGCATGAAAGCATACGTATTTCCAGGACAAGGCGCACAGTTTGTGGGCATGGGTAAAGATTTGTACGACAACTCTGACTTAGCCAAAGAGCTTTTTGAAAAAGCCAACGATATTTTGGGTTTCAGGATTACCGATATGATGTTTAACGGCACTGATGAGGATTTAAAGCAAACTAAAGTTACGCAACCAGCCATATTTTTACATTCGGTTATTTTAGCTAAAGTTTTAGGTAGCGATTTTAAACCAAACATGGTTGCCGGACATTCTTTGGGCGAATTTTCTGCCTTAACCGCTACCGGCGCACTTTCTTTTGAAGATGGCTTAACCCTGGTTGCAAAAAGGGCAAACGCCATGCAAAAAGCCTGCGAAATTCAGCCTTCAACAATGGCTGCAGTTTTAGGTCTGGATGATTTTACCGTTGAAGATATTTGCCAACGCGTAAGTGATATTGTTGTGCCTGCAAATTACAACTGCCCGGGGCAACTGGTAATTTCTGGAAGCATTGCAGGTGTAGATAAAGCTTGCGAACTATTATTGGCGGCCGGCGCAAAAAGAGCGTTGAAATTAAACGTTGGGGGCGCTTTCCACTCGCCTTTAATGGAAGCCGCAAAAATGGAATTGGAAGCTGCCATTGTAGCAACAGAAATTAAAGAACCCATTTGCCCAGTTTACCAAAATATTGATGCCAAGCCATATATTGATGTAGCAAGCATTAAACACAATTTAATTGAACAGCTAACCGGTTCTGTAAAATGGACACAAACCATGCAACGCATGTTGGAAGATGGCGCAACATCTTTTACAGAAGTAGGCCCCGGAAGTGTTTTACAGGGTTTGGTTAAAAAAGTAAATAGAGCTATCCCTACAGAAAGCGCCTCCGTTCACTAATTTTCAGACAAAAGGCAGAGACCCGTTTTTCTGCCTTTTTTTGGCTTGGTTTTAGGATACCGTTTACATCGCTATATTTATAGCTATTTTAAATCCCAGAAACTGGTAATTATTGAAAACTTCCACCAAAATACGTTGGCTTTTATTTTTAGTAACTATTGGGTTATTTGCAACATCTTTAACTGCAAGATGGGCATCAACTCAATTGGTAAAAATCTATGATATTGCCGATGATATTAGCGAACACCTTAGCAAAAAGGAAAACGAAGTTTATAGCTTTTTTAATGACAAGGAAAACCTCAGTGACTTAAGAAGTTTACCTACCAATCCAAAAGTTGCCACAAAGATTCTACAGTATTTTACTGATAGAGATATCTTTTTTCAGATTTACAGAAATAACCAATTAATTTTTTGGTCTGATGCCATTATTGCAACCAACAACGTCAACAATTTTAAAGAAGGAACCAGCTTTGCACAGTATAATAATGGCAGTTTTGAGGTAATAAAAAGAACAGATAAAAATTTTGTTGCCTTATTTTTTGTTCCAATTAAGTCTCGTTCACCTTTTAAAGGCGCTTATTTAAGCAACGATGCCTCTAAAGATTTCATCATTGAAAATCAAAATATTGAGATTGCAAAAATATCTGATGCAGATGTTATCGACATTAAAAGCCGGACTGGAAAATACCTGTTCTCCATAAAAAAAACAAATGAAAAAACCCAAGTCCCTTATAGCAACATCGAAATTTTTATGTGGTGTTTTGGACTTTTCACACTGCTATTGCTCTTAAACAGTATTTGTAAATATTACGCAGATGAAGGTTATCCAGTTTCCGCGTTAACAGCACTAGCTTTTTCTTTATTTCTGTTACGCTACTTAGGCTTAAAATATCATTTTCCTGAAGCTTTGTACAGTTTGCAATTGTTTGATCCGTCATTATTTGCCTCAAACTTTTATTTCCCGTCTTTTGCAGACTTTATGCTAAATACAATTAGCTTTTTATGGATTACGGTTTTTGCATTTTCGTACAAAAAAAGACTCTTTAGTCCTATAAAAAACAAGTTTGTAGGCTACAGCGCAATCATTTACAGTGTGCTGTTTATCATATTGCTTTCTTACCTTTATTCAGATATTTTCTTTGGGTTAATTTTCAACTCAAATATCAATTTTAAGGTTTCAAATTTAGTTAACCTTAACTTCATCAGCTCTTTAGGTATTTTAATGATTATGTTGGCGTTGCTAAGCTATTACCTAATTATCGATATCTTAGTTAACCTTAGCACCTATATAGACATCAGCTTAAAAAGCAAAAAAACCGCACTGCTATTAATTGCTTTGGCGTTTATAATTATTTCAATTTTCTTTCACCAAATCTCGGTCTTTTACATTCTTATATTTTCAATTATATTAATTGCAATTAAGATGAATTACCAGCCCAGTGATAAGGGTATTTTCCCATCAATACTATTAATATCTTTTGTTTTTGCCACTGTTGTATCGTTAAAACTGAATGCGTTTGAAAACTTTAAACAACAAGAAATAAAGAAAACACTTTTATTAAAACTCTCAGCTACGGAAGATCCGAATGCGATTGTGGCCTTTAATGAGATTGAGAAAGACATTGTTAACGATAATTACATCGCACAGCTTTTAAAAACGAAATCCCCAAACAACATCAGACTTAACTCCAGAGTGAGCAACAATTATTTGACGGGCTACCTAACCAAGTTTGATTATAAAGCTTATCTTTTCAACAATTCAGATTCTTTAATGAGTTTTGGGAAAGACATTAAAATTGACAAGTTTAAAAAACAAGTTGAAACCTCTTCATTAAAAATAAGTAACTACTTTTATAAGCTCAATAATACCTTTGGCTATCAAAGTTATTTTGCCATCATTCCGGTTAAGGAGGATAGTGTAAATGTTGGCACACTGGTATTAGAACTTACCTCAAAACAGATTACTTTAACCGGCGCTTTTCCGCAACTTTTGCAGAATGGAAATGTGAACCAAAACTCTGAACTTGCCAATTACTCTTATGCTTTTTACGAGAACAAGAAGCTAGTTAACCAATACGGCTTTTTTGTGTATGATTTGGTAAACAATTTTTTTGTGAACAAAATAAAAGAGTTTGTAATGCTCAACAAAAATGGATTTGAGCACCTGATTTACAAACCCACAGCCAATACTGTAATTATTGTAACCAGCGATGCAAACACTTATTGGAGAGAGCTGGCCTCGCTCTCGTTTTTCTTTATCATATTCCTGTTATTCACGCTCATCGTCACATCCTACAAATGGATTATTAACGGATTCGGAAAGTACAGTTTCGATTTTAGACGTTTTAAACAACAAATATTAGCCTCAAATAACCGCTTGCTTTATAAAACCCGTATTCAAATTGCTCTGGTTTTAGCGGTTGTAAGCTCTTCTTTAATTATCGGAATTATTACTTTTTCCTACATTTCTATACAGTACAAAGAGCAGCAACAAGATTTTATAAAAAGTAAAATCCGCACTATTGCAGATTCTTTTGAAGGAAGTTTATTTGATGAATCTAGGTTTTTTAGCGAAAAGTCTGGAAATGTAACTTTTGATGAATTTTCAAAACTTTATAATTCTGATTTAAACTTATTTGATGTAAACGGAAGGCTAATCTATTCCACACAATATAAAATTTACGCAATAGGCTTAATTGCGGATAGGATGAATGCAGATGCTTACTTGAACCTGAAAATTAAAAAGCGGTCAGAGTTTATACAAGATGAATATATTAATCATTTGCAGTTTACATCGGCATATATGCCACTAAAAAACAAAAATAACAATGTAATTGCTTATTTAGAACTGCCATATTTTGCTAACCAGGAAGATTATAACCAAAAAATAGGAACCTTTTTAAACTTGCTGATTAATATTTATGTACTGGTTTTTGTGGTAATTGGATTCTTTGCTTTTGTGGTGGCCAATCAAATTACCGGGCCTTTAAGTTTAATTCAGGAAAGTTTTTCAAAAACCAGAATCGGTACAAAAAACAACCCTATTAAGTGGAAACGAAATGACGAGATTGGCAGTTTGATTATGGAGTACAACGCCATGGTTGAAGCTTTGGAAGAAAATGCAAACAAACTGGCGCAATCTGAGCGGGAAACAGCGTGGCGAGAAATGGCCAAACAGGTAGCGCATGAAATCAAAAATCCGCTTACGCCACTGAGATTAGGAATTCAAATGCTAGATAGATCTTGGCGTGAAAAAGATGAGCGATTTGACGATAAATTTCAAAAATTCAGCAAATCATTTTTAGAACAGATTGATAGTTTAAGCCGTATTGCATCCGAGTTTTCAAATTTTGCTAAAATGCCCGAACTAAAGTTAGAAAGGGTAAACTTACTAGAAACCATAATCAAGGCAAGTGAGGTTTTTAGTCAAATGGAACATATACAGATTAACTGTGATGAAAAAGCTTTGAAAAATTGTTTTGTACGGGCAGACAAAGATCAGCTTTTGCGCTCTTTTAACAACCTGTTAAAAAACGCCATTGAGGCAATCCCAGATGGCAAAGAAGGAATAATTGATATTGCCGGGGTACACGCAAATAATAAAGTGGAAATTAAAATCTCAGACAATGGGGCCGGCATTCCGCTCAACTCCAGAAACAGCATTTTTGTCCCAAATTTTACTACAAAAAGCTCGGGAACAGGCTTAGGTTTAGCCTTTGTTAAACAAGCCATTCAAAATGTAAACGGAAATATTTATTTTACCACCGAAATTGATGTAGGAACCACCTTCTACATTACATTACCGCTGGTGAGTTAATGATAAATAAATGGATAATCGGTTTTCTGCTTTTCCTTGCATCGCAAGCCGCTTATGCACAAATTAGCCCAAATCTAACTTTAAAAAAAGTTGTGGTAAAAGATTCCGTTATCCTGGACAGCCTCAGTATTTTGCCCAACAGTTTTAAAGTACTTACTGGTACTTTGAATGTTAATCCAAGCCAATACAAAATCAATTATGCTTCGGCAGTGTTGGTTTGGCTAAAACGCCCAAACGTAGATTCTGTTTTGGTAAGCTACAAAACCTTACCGCTTTTACTCGCGAAAAAAACTTTTTACAAGGACCCTAAACTCATTGAAGAGCAAGTCATCAACAACCAGCCTTACATTTATCAGGTTAAAAAAGAAGAAAACGCCATTTTCAATTTCGAGGGATTTAATAAAAGCGGAAGCATTTCCAGAGGGATTGGTTTTGGCAATAATCAGGATTTGGCGGTTAACTCCAACTTAGTTTTGCAATTATCAGGTAAACTGAACAATGATATTGAGATTTTAGCGGCCATATCTGATGACAACATCCCGATACAACCCGAAGGAAACACCCAGCAGATCAACGATTTTGATAAAGTTTTTATCCAACTGAAAAGAAAAGATGCCACGCTTATTGCGGGAGATTACGAACTCCGCAAACCCGACAGCTATTTTGCCAATTATTTTAAAAGAACACAGGGAATTACCGCCAGCAATATTTTTAAGGACAAAAACAACTATGCTTACGAGACCGGTTTTGCAGCTGCGGTTGCTAAAGGCCGCTCGGCCCGAAACAGTTTTGATGGTATTGAGGGAAACCAAGGGCCGTACCGTTTGCAAGGAAACAACGGCGAGCAGTTTGTGATTGTTTTATCAGGTACGGAAAGGGTTTTTATTGATGGCGTTTTAATGTTACGAGGACAGGACAACGACTATGTGGTGGATTATAACACTGCCGAACTTACTTTTACCACAAAACGCCTAATCACCAGAAACTCCAGAATTGTGGTAGAGTTTGAATATTCTGATAAAGCTTATGCCCGCAGTTTGTATCAATTTAACCAAGGTTTTAAATCAAAAAAACTAAAACTCAATTTCAATTATTATAGCGAGCAGGACAATCCATCGAAACCTATTTTACAAAATTTAAACGATGCCCAAAAAACTTTTTTAGAAAGCATAGGAAACAACATTAGCCAAGCCGTTTATCCAAATGTGGATAGCGTGGCTTTTAATGAAAACGAGATTCTATATAAAAAAACAGATACTTTGGGTAGTTCCGGTGTTTATGTTTACAGTACCAATCCCTCACAGGCAAAATATAGGGTTGGTTTTTCTTATGTTGGCACCAATGCCGGCAATTATCAGATAGATGTTAATTCAGTAGCGAATGGTAGAGTTTATGTTTTTGTAGCGCCACAAAACGGTGTTCTGCAAGGAGACTATTCGCCAGTAACCTTATTGGCCACACCCAAAAAACAACAATTAATTACGCTAAATACGGATTACACACTTGCCAAAAGAACACAGGTTTTTACAGAAATTGGCTTTAGTGATAACGATGTAAACCTATTCTCCAACTTGCAGAACAACCAAAATAAAGGTTTAGCATACAAAATAATCGCTAAAGATACACGGGTGCTTAATGGTAATGACACTACTGGTTTACGTTTGAATTCCAGCCTTAGCTATGAATATGTAAACCAGCAGTTTAAACCTTTGGAGCGCTACCGCTCAGTAGAATTTGACCGAGATTTTAATTTGGGCAGTTCCACGCTTTTACCTGCTGATGAAAATTGGACTACCTTAAATTTACAGCTCCTAAAATCCAGTCAAAGAAACATTGCTTACGGTATTTCCAACTTTAACCACGGAACTTATTACAACGGACTGCAACAAAGTTTAAATGGCATTTACCGTTACAAAACCTATTTGGCAAGGTATGCGGGCAGTTTACTAAATACAAAAACAAACATTAGTGATGGCCAATTTTACCGACAAAATTTTAGCTTAGCCAAAACGTTCAAACATATTGAAGCCGGCTTTAATTATAACGAGGAAAACAACCGTACGGTTAATCCAGTAACTGATACTTTAAACCTACAATCGTTTAGCTTTAGGGCTTATGAGTATTTTGTTAAATCATCAGACAGTACCAAAAGAGAATTTTTGTTGCGCTATAACCAAAGGTTGGATGAGCTACCGAACGGAAAAAAACTGCGGGCTTTTTCAAAAGCAAATACCTTTACCGGAAAATTGGTGCTGAACAAAAATGCAAACTCAAATTTGGCTTTAAATGCAACATACCGCTCTATCAAGTATCTGAATGCCGATACCATCAACAAAAACGAAGAAACTTTATTGGCTAGGCTTGATTATAATTTTACAGGCTTAAAAGGTTTTGTAAACCTGCAATCTTTTTATGAATTAGGAACAGGGCAAGAGCCAAAACGGGAGTTTGTTTATTTAGAGGTTACCGCATCACAGGGAATTTACGCCTGGAATGATTACAATAACAACGGTATTAAAGAGCTGAATGAGTTTGAGGTTTCTAAATACCCAGACCAAGCTAAATACATTAAAGTTTTTAGGCCGAACAATGAGTTTGTAAAATCAAACTTTACCAATATTAACCAAACTTTAAGTTTAAATCCGGCAAAACTTTTAAGCAATAATAAATCGGCATTTGCACATTTTTTAGCAAAGTTTTCTAACCTTACTTCCTTACGGATCAACAAAAAACTGTTAAGTGGGAACGGAATTTTGTTTAACCCTTACCAAACCAGTATAAATGAAAGCAACCTAATTTCTCAAAGTTCCTTTTTGCGAAATACGCTATTTTACAACCGTACAAATCCTGTTTTTGGTATTGACTTAAGCGTTCAAAAATTAGGAAGCAAACTTTTATTAACCAACGGTTTTGATAGCCAAGCAAGCGAAGAAAAAAGTGTAAGGATACGATGGAATTTTGTACGCAAAAGTAACTTTAACCTCAATATTAATCAGGGAAATAAAGTCTTTTCATCGCAACTATTTGAAGAAAGAAATTATAGTATCAATTATTATGAGCTCTCGCCTGAGTTTGGCTATCAATTTACAAATGATTTAAAAACCACCTTAAAAGCAAGCCTGAAACAACAGAAAAACTTGGTGGTTTTTGGAGGCGAAAAAACCTTTAACACCACTTTAGGTACCGAGTTGCGTTACAACCTTGTGAAACGCGGAACGCTTACTTCGCAATTTAATTTTATCAACAACCAATTTGAAGGCGCCAACAATACATCTATCGCTTACGAGCTTTTAGACGGTTTACAACCTGGGAAAAATCTCACATGGTCTTTAGGTTTCCAACGCACCATCTCAAACGGAATCCAGCTAAACTTTACTTACGAAGGCCGAAAATCTAGTGATGTTAAAGCCATTCATACCGGTGGTGTGCAGGTGAGGGCCTATTTTTAAATGATAAAATCTTATCAAACAGTTAAGCTAGTTCAGGTTCCAAAAAATTTAGCCACAAAAAAAGGATTCATCTAAAGACAAATCCTTTTTTTGAAAATTTTAAATGGAGAGAAACTATTTCAAATTAAAAGAGCCTCTGCCCATTGTATAACCATCTGCATACAAAATAACAGTATAGTTTCCTGGCTCAAAAGCATTTCTGTTTGTCCAATCTAGAGTAAACATCTTAGCTTCCCCATTAAACTCAACTGCTGTTTTATAGGTGTATTGCAATTGTTGGTCGTTAGCCATAAAAGTACCGCCTTCGCCAATAATTAAGTTTCCGGCTGGATCCAAAACACGCATATATACATCGTGTGTGCCTTTTTCTGCAATTGGGTTGGTATTAATGGTAAACTGAACTTTAATTTTTTGTGCCGTATTGGCTCTTGTAACACTAACTTCTCTACCGCTTGATTTTATCTTGAAAGCCATAATGGCAACGGAGGATGTTTTTAACGCAGCGCCTGCCTTAACTTTCATATTTAAAGAATCATTACTTCTGCTCAAATTAGTGGCAAGCTGTTTTACGTTATTCACTGTAGATTTCAAGCTATCTCTTTCGCCGGTTAAAACAGCATTTTTCTTAGTCAGTTCATCAATGTCACTGGTATATTTACCAACAAAATATCTCAACTGTTTTACATCTTCTTTTGCTTTAGCCAACTGCCCAGCGGTAAGCGTTCCTTTGCTCAAAGCAATTTTAAGTTCTGCAATTTTAGCTTTAAGCTCTTCGTCTTTTGCCTTTAAATCTTGTGAAAGTTCACCTGTTGAGTTATTTGCTTGTTCTAACTCTGTTTCAAGTTTATCTAATTCTGTTTGTAAAGATGTTTTCTCATCGCTAACCGTCACTATTCTTTGGTCTGATTTGTTTTTCTGAAAAAACAGATAGACGTTTGTACCCAACAATGCAACTATTACCGCAATAAGAAAATAAATCTTATTGCTATCTTTTTTCTTTTTTTGTTCCTGATTCTCCATGTTATATAATTGTGTTTTGGCAAATTAACAAAAATTGTTCCAAATATTGTGACCGTTTTTTTACAAATGCTAATCTTTAGAAACGTTATTTATTTCAAAATAATATAAATGTTTTTAACAAGCTTAATTTTTTAAATTTGCGGTTCTCCTAATTCATTCTCTTTTAAAATAGCGAAAAATGGCAAGAATAATGGCTTTTGATTTTGGCACTAAACGTTTGGGCATTGCGGTAACAGATCCGTTAAAAATGTTTGCAACTGCATTAACCACCATTCACCCAAAAGATATTATCCCTTTCTTGCAAAAATATTTGTTAGCAGAGCAGGTAGAAACCTTTGTAGTGGGCGAACCTAAACAAATGGACGGCTCAGCATCGCAATCTGCACATGATGTTAAAGGATTTGTAACCATTTTAAAAAAGAACTTTCCGGGTATTGCAGTTGAAATGATGGATGAGCGCTTTACCTCCAAAATGGCATCGGCAACTATTGCACAAAGCGGCCTAAAGAAAATGGCGAGGCAAAATAAAGAACTTATTGATACCATCTCGGCAACAATTATTCTACAATCATACCTGGAAAAAATTAATCTGAATTTCTAATAAGCCATTACTTTTTACTTTCAACTTTCAACCCTTCAAATCCTAATAATGCTTTCGCCCAACAAACTGCTTAAAAAATATTTTGGTTACGATAGCTTTAGACCACAGCAACAGGAAATCATAGAAACGGCGCTCAGCAATGCCGATTCTTTGGTATTAATGCCTACCGGAGGCGGAAAATCACTCTGTTTTCAAATTCCTGCTTTAATGTTACCGGGAACAGCTTTGGTAATTTCGCCTTTAATTTCTTTGATGAAGGACCAAGTTGATGCGCTAAATAATAACGGAATTCCGGCCGCATTTTTAAACAGTTCGCAAACTTTTGAGCAACAACAATACATTTTAAACGCCTGTCATCAGCAACAGATCAAACTCTTATACATCTCGCCAGAAAAACTAATTTCTGATATGGACATTATTGGGCAAGCTTGTAAAATAAGTTTGTTTGCGATTGATGAGGCACATTGTATCTCTGCGTGGGGACATGATTTTAGACCCGAGTACACGCAACTTGGTTTCCTCCGCGAAAAATTTGCAAGCATCCCATTTATGGCTTTAACCGCCACAGCAGATAAAGTTACCCGACGGGATATTATAAAACAGTTGAGGCTGAGG
Organism: uncultured Pedobacter sp.; assembly: GCF_946480185.1. The sequence goes on from NZ_CAMLIG010000009.1 coordinate 40,885, forward strand.
AATCCTCAAGTTTTTTTGAGTTCTTTTGACCGCAAAAATCTAAGCTTAGAAGTACGGATTGGCACCAAGCCTAAAGAAAAAATCAAAGAAATTATTGATTTCATCAATGATAGAAAAGACCAAAGCGGGATTATTTATTGTTTAAGCCGAAAAAAGTGCGAGGAAGCTTATGAAGCTTTGGCAAATGCTGGAATAAGTGCGATGTTTTACCATGCCGGGATGAACAGCGAAGTGCGCTCAAGGGTGCAGGAACGGTTTATTAACGATGAATTGCAAGTAGTTTGTGCAACCGTAGCCTTTGGGATGGGTATTGATAAATCCAATGTACGCTGGGTAATTCATTATAATCTCCCAAAAAACATGGAAGGCTACTATCAAGAAATTGGTAGAGCGGGAAGAGATGGACTGCCATCAGACACTGTTTTGTACTACAATTATGCTGATATGGCTTTGCTAAGCAAATTTGCCAGTGAGGGTGCGCTTGCCGAAGTCAATTTAGAAAAGCTGAAGCGTATGCAACATTATGCCGAAGCAGATATTTGCCGCAGAAAGATATTGCTCAACTACTTTTCAGAAAATTTAACAGAAAACTGTGGCAACTGTGATGTTTGCGATCATCCGAGAAAACATTTCGACGGAACCATTACCGTACAAAAAGCGCTTTCGGCAATTGTACGCAGTGGCGAAAAAGAAGGCGCAAAAATGATTATCGATATTTTGCGTGGCTCTAGAAAACAAGAACTGCTGGCCGCCGGATACGATAAAATTAAAACTCATGGTGCCGGACAAGAAATTCCGGCTTTTGATTGGGAACGTTACCTCATGCAAATGCTTAATATCGGCGTTTTAGAGTTGGCTTATGATGAAAACTTGGCGCTAAAGGTTACCGATTTAGGTAAACAGATTTTGTATAACGGGCAAAAAGTGGAGCTAACGGTATTGCAAAACTTAAAACCAACTGAGCAGATGGCGAAAACCAGAAAAACCAGAACGCTTAGTCCGGATGAAGAATTATTTAACAAGCTAAGAACCGTAAGAAGCAAGTTGGCCAGAAAAGAAAATGTACCGGCTTATGTGATTTTTTCTGATGCCACGCTTAGAGAAATGGCACAGGAGAAACCAATTAATCAATCAGACTTGTTAACCATTGGCGGCGTGGGCGAACATAAATTGGATAAATATGGCTCGTATTTTTTAGATGCCATTATTGATTTTAACCCAAACCAATCGGCAAAAGCTAAGGGAAGCACCTATAAGGATACGCTGGCTTTGCTAAAACAAGATGTAAGTGTAGGTGAAATAGCCAAATTAAGAGATTTAGAATTAACCACAATTTACTCGCACATTGCACAACTTTATTTAAATGGCGATATCAGTAGTTTATCAAAATACATTACCGAGGAAGAAGTTGTAGAAATTAAAGAAGCCAGCGCCAAAACAGGAGAAACAAAAGCACTAAAACCTATTTTTGAGGCATTAAAAGAAAGTATTCCCTATTATAAAATACGTTTGGCGCTCGCCATTTTAGAAAAACGAAATTCCTAATTTTCCTCAAAAAAATAATTGTTTTAAAATACTGGCATAAAAATTAGTATTCTCCCAATTGTTATTTATATTGATAGTCGCATTTCAGGCACTAACAATTATTCTCCGTTTTAAAGCAATCCAACCAGTTTAATAACGTTATTGTTTTTTATTACGGTTTCAAAAATTAACTAAATTAAGGAATCATTTTATTGATGATCATATTACGAAGTGGAAAACATAAGCGCATTACAATAAAGCACTCTTATTTAACGAGCGTACTTTTATTGTCTTTTATGCTTTTCTCTCCTATTTTATCAAAAGCTTCTGCTATTAAAATCACAAGCACAAAAGATTCCTTAATTTGGTTAAACCAATTCATGGTAGATATTATAAAATCGCAAATCCAAAGAAGAAACCTCCCATTTACAAGAGACAGCTACCTCAAAAACAGCTTAATCTTAGACCGAGGGCCAAAAAAAATGTTTGGCAGAAGCATCAAATATTATGGCAACATAAATACTAACCAGTTGGTTTGGCTTAACGAGTCTTCTTCACATTTACATTTCAGTAAAAAAAAGGGTTATAAAGAACAAGTAGATGCCACAAAAAGTTACGGAAAATATCCATCATGGGAATTTAAAAGTTCGGCCCAGCTCAGCATTAACTTTAGTAAAGACTTGGTAAAGTTTGAATCCCTGAGCGATAAAAATTTTGTTTCGCCTTTGGCGCAAAATGCTTTTAGCTTCTATAATTTTGAGCTCGTTAAAAGAGATGATAATGAGCTTACTGTTCAGGTTATTCCAAAACGGAGGTTTTCGCCCACTTTTACAGGTCAAATGGTTTTTGATATCAATTCTTGCAAATTAAAACACCTTGATTTAAAAATAAGTGGTGATAAGGGAATCAATTTTATTGACACTTTGCAGGTGATACAGGATTATCACCACAATGAAGATATAGTTCCCGCTTATACCCTTTTAAAATACAAAGGAGATGTTTTAAAATTCTATTTTTCTGGAAGCAGTCAAGCAGTTTTTACAAAAGAAAAAACACCCAGCCAGTTTTACCAAGGGTTTAAGAAAAATGAGATTGTTAAAGATGATTCTTCGGCATTTCACCAGGCTATATTAAAAGCCAACAGAAAAGTTTTTTTAAGCTTGCGAGAACGTTTATCTTACGAATACGAAGATTCGATAAACAAAAACAAACGGGGCAAACCAATTATTGATTCTTTAAATAGGCTTGAACCGAGGGTGAAAATTTTACCTTTTTTGTTTAGCGAAAAAGTAATCTCGAGTGAAAACAGACGGCAGGCAATAGTTTTTGACCCAATTGTACCAGCATTTTTCTTTAATACTGTTGAGGGTTTTGGGATCAACTATGGAGTTTCTTTTGTACGATTCAACCAAAATAATACAAGTTGGTGTTTAACGCCTCGGATGCGCTACGGTTTTGAGAACAAGGAATTAAATTCTGATTTATCTGCTTCTTGGTATTACAAGCCAAAAAAACGTGGAACACTTAATTTCAGTATCGGCAGTACCTATCTGGACTTAAATCCTAATGGCAGTTTAAGCTCTTTACAAAACACATTAAATACTTTGTTTTTTGAGCAGAATTTCATGAAGCTTTACCGTAAAGAATATGTAAGTATAGGAATTGGGAGAGAGCTGGTGGGGAATTTATATCTTTCAGTAGGTACAGAGCTTTCCAAAAACTACTCGGTAACTAACACACATGATTTTGTGTTTAGAGATATTAAAGAAAGAAATTTTAGCTCCAACAACCCCATCGACCCAGCTTTGGAAGACAAGCTTTTCCCCATTTACACTTCGTTCTTTATCAACACATCACTAATTTACACTTTAAAACAGCCTTATATTACAAAGGATAAAATTAAAATATATAACCTCCCGCGGGGCCCAAGATTTATTTTAACGTATAAAAAAGGCATTCCAAATGCTTTTAATTCATCCTCTGACTACAATTACATAGAAGCGGAAATACAGCATGAAAAATTGGACATGGGACTGTGGGGTTATGGCTCGTACTCTATCTCCGCCGGAACGTTTTTCAATAGTAAAAATGTATATTATCCTGAGTGGAGGCATTTTAGCGGTAACCTTGCCTTAATTTTCAATCCCGGACTAAGAAGTTTCCACTTATTAAACTTCTATACTTACAGTACAGATAAGTATTTCTTTGAAGGTCATTTTGAACATAATTACAATCAATTTTTCTCCAACAGAGTGCCCCTACTTCGCAAGCTTAAACTGCAGGAGCTTTTAGGCGGAGCCTACCTTTACCAGCCAGAAAAAGGAAATTATTACGAAGCTTACTTGGGTGTTAAACGTTTAATTTTTAGAGCAGATTATGCCGTTTCTTTTGACAGACATGGTGTTTTAAACCACGGTTTTAAAATTTCTTATAATTTTTGAGTTAGTCAAGCTAGCAATTTTAACGTCGAAAAGCATACAATCGCTCAAAATTCAATCTCTTAAAACTTATCTATTCCGTCAATAAGGCCTACGCTTAGCAGTTAGCTCCATCCCCTTCGGAGAGTGCCCGGGTGAGGCATTTACTCTTCCAAATACATATCCACCAAAATATACCATTTCATATCCTCACCTATCTTCCAAATCCGAACGTAGTTATATTTGTTTACTCCGATGTTTGCTTTTCCATTGGTGTATGCTAAATCGCCACTTATTGCCCTATCTGCAAAAGTTGGGTATGATGTTATTTGTTGGTTTCTATCATCAATAAAAGCGATTGCATCCTTTTTTCCGATCATCGGCAAACTGCCAGGGAAATAAAGCCTTACATTATCTGCATAATATTCGTTAAAGTTTTTGTTTCCAGTATTTTTTAGCGCTTTGCCAAAAAGCTCATCGGTACTAAAAACTATATCCTCCCGCATTTTAATTTTCTTCGGACCTATCAGTTTTGGATATTTATAATTTGAAGGGTCAATAAACTCCTGTTTCGTTGGTGATAAAGGTTTTTTATGGCTTATTCCCGCATCCAACGCCAACTGCCATTTCTTGTTAGTGCCAGCCTGCCAAACAGAAAGGTAATGCCCGTAGCTCAGTTTTTCGTCCTTTTTTAACGTGTATAATCCGGTTGTAAAACCAAAATATCCACTTTTAGCAATCATGGCAAAATCAGGCTCCCAACCTAACTCAAAATCTGCAGGCTGTTGTTTACTGTAATAATCAATAATATTTGAGGGATTTGGCCTAAAAACAACTCCGTTTTTTGCCGCAACTTCTATAAAAGCATTGTTTAAACCCTTTTTGGCTAATAAATCATTAAAATAAGCTTCCGTTTTAATTAGTGAGTTTACCGTTCCGTCGGTTTTTTGGGCAAAAGCATTAGAAGAAAAAATAACCGTGATACAAAATATGGTAAAAAGGAATTTCGGTTTTGTTGGGTAAAAAAAATTGCAGTTCATTCGTTGGTTCAAATTTATTTCTGATTTCAAGTTAAGTTAAATTTATAAACGACACAAAAGAATTTCGTTCAGTAAAAACCGATACATCAAAACACCTACCAACAAAACCAATTTTAAAGAATTACCGGAAACGATTGCATAAATAAATACCCCTTTTTAGGCTTCCAAATAATTTAAAATCACTAATCTTGTTAACGGCAATCATTTGTTTAATCTTAAATGATTGTTTTTATAAACCAAAACATTTTTAAAATTATAAAATGAGTTTATTTGATTTGAGTGGGAAAATTGCTTTAGTTACCGGTTGTAACAAAGGAATTGGAAAAGGAATGGCCTTAGCTTTGGCAGATGCAGGCGCAGATATTATTGGCGTATCGGCAAGTATGGCTTTAAGCGGTAGCGAAACCGAAGTTGCGGTACAAAAATTAGGCAGAAAATTTAAAGCGTACCAGTGTGATTTTAGCGATAGAAAATCGTTAGAAGCATTTATTGAAAAAGTAAAAGCAGAAAACCCAGTGATTGATATATTGGTGAATAATGCTGGCACCATACAAAGAGCTCCAATTGCAGAACATCCAAATGAAATGTGGGATAATGTACTTGCTATTAATTTAGATGCACCTTTTATTTTAACCCGCGAAATCGGAAAAAGAATGGTGGAACAAGGCTCCGGAAAAATCATTTTCACAGCCTCGCTTTTAACTTTCCAAGGAGGAATTACCGTACCGGGATATGCCGCAAGTAAAGGCGCTATCGGCAGTTTAGTAAAAGCTTTCGCTAACGAATGGGCTTCAAAAGGTGTAAACGTAAATGCAGTTGCGCCGGGTTATATCGCAACCGATAATACCGAAGCTTTACGTAACGATGAGGACAGAAGTAAATCAATTTTATCACGCATCCCTGCCGGCAGATGGGGTACGCCAGAAGATTTTGCCGGTGTAACCGTTTTCTTAGCATCAAAAGCGGCAGATTATGTACACGGAACAGTAATCACCGTTGACGGTGGATGGATGGGACGTTAATTTTAAAAGATTAAAAACATGAAACAGAGATATCACAACAGCCAGAAAGAAGTAAAAGGAATGAATACCGCAGAACTGCGTGAACAATTCCTGATTGAGGATTTAATGACAAAAGGTGAAATTAAATTCACTTATAGCCATTATGATAGGGTTATTATTGGCGGGGCTGTACCCACAAACGAGATTTTGAAATTAGAAAATTACCCAATGTTAAGAGCCGATTTCTTTTTAGAAAGAAGAGAAATGGGCGTAATTAACGTTGCCGGAGAAGGAAGCATCAGCGTTGATGGGAAAACTTACGATTTAGCAAAAAAAGATTGTTTATACATTAGCAGAGGAAGCAAAGACATCAGTTTTTCTTCTAAAAATGCCAATTCGCCAGCAGAATTTTACATTTTATCTGCACCGGCACATAAAGAGTACCCAACTACTTTGATGAAAGAAGCAGATGCCACCCCGGTAGTTTTAGGTTCTGCAGAAACATCAAACCACAGAACAATCCATAAATATATTTATGCGGATGGCATACAAAGTTGCCAATTGGTAATGGGTTTAACCACATTAACTACTGGTAGCGTTTGGAATACCATGCCATCGCATGTTCATGACAGAAGAATGGAAGCTTATTTCTATTTCGATGTTGCAACGGATCAAACAGTTTTCCATTTTATGGGCGAACCACAAGAAACCCGCCACATGACAGTTCACAACAACCAGGCAATTATTAGCCCGCCTTGGTCTATCCACTCGGGTTGCGGCACAACCAATTACTCATTTATTTGGGGAATGGGCGGCGAAAACCAAGATTATGGCGATATGGATGCGGTTGCCATTATCGACTTAAAATAGCTCAAAATCTTTTAAGCCCCCCTTTCATTGTTAAATTTGGTTAGGTTCTAATGAAACTTTTTGGGGGGCTTTTTAAAAAATTATATTCATAAAAAAATGAAAGACGGAAACGTAATCCCTGATGATTTTTTATTGTATTCTGAAAGCGCCAGAATACTTTATCATAACTACGCCAAAGACTTGCCAGTTATTGATTACCACAACCATTTGCCTCCAAATGAGATAGCCGAGAATAAAAACTTTGCTAACATGACTCAAATTTGGCTAAAAGGTGATCATTACAAATGGAGAGCCATGCGTACTTTAGCGGTAGATGAGCGTTTCATCACGGGCGACGCTTCTGATGAAGAAAAATTTATGGCCTGGGCAAAAGTAGTTCCGGCTACGGTAAGAAACCCATTGTTTCATTGGACCCACATGGAACTTAAAAAACCGTTTGGCGTAAACAAGTTCTTAAACGAAAACTCTGCAAAAGAAATTTACCAACACGGTAACCAACTTTTAGCACAAAAAGATTTTTCAACCCAGGGTTTGTTAAAACAATTTAACGTGAAAATGGTAGGCACAACAGATGACCCAACAGATTCTTTGCAGCACCATAAAACTTTAATTGACCAAAATTTTGAGATTAAGGTAAAACCGTCTTTCCGTCCGGATAAATCTTTGTTTATTCACGATGCAAGCACTTACCTGCCGTACATCAAAAAGCTTTCCGCTGCTTCTGGCGTAGAAATTACTGATATTGAATCACTTTTGGCCGCATTGCGTAACCGGATTGAGTTTTTTGCAGCTCATGGCGCTTCCATCTCAGACCACGGTTTAAACAAAATCCCATCAAAGGTAACACTTACAGATGCTCAAAAAACTGAGTACACTAAATTTTTGAAAGGTGAGGTTAACGAATACTCGGATGCTGATGCCTTTGCTGGTTATGTACTAACAGAACTTTGCAAAATTTACCATGAAAAAGGTTGGGTTCAACAGTTTCACTTAGGTGCAATAAGAAATAACAACCACGGCATGTTGCGTAAATTAGGGATGGATACCGGTTATGATTCTATCGGCGATTATCCACATGCACAAAGCTTATCCAACTTCTTAGGTAATTTAAGTTTGGATGATCAGCTGGCGAAAACCATTATCTATAACCTTAACCCGGCAGATAACGACGTTTTTGCAACCATGACCGCCAACTTTGCTGATGGTAAAATTAAAGGAAAAGTGCAGTTTGGTTCTGGCTGGTGGTTTTTAGACCAAAAAGACGGAATGGAAAAACAGTTGACTTCCTTATCAAACATGGGTGTGCTAAGCACTTTTGTTGGGATGTTAACAGATTCCCGCAGTTTCCTTTCTTTCCCTCGTCACGAGTATTTCAGAAGAATACTTTGTAACCTTTTAGGCAGTGAAATGGAAAACGGACAAGTGCCTAACGACGAGAAATGGATTGGTGGCATTGTGAGTGATATTTGCTACAACAACGCTAAGGAATATTTTGGTTTGTAAAATTTAACGTCACCTTGAGGGAAACGAGAGGTCTCATAAGCAATTTACCATGCAAAATGTAAACCTTTTAGATGAGATGTCTCCTACCATCGACATGATGAAATTTAAAATAATTGTTTCTATCAAATAGGCACAACCTTAATTAGGTTGATGCCTATTTTTTTAAATGCACAAGCAACAATTAATTCAATGCCGTAAAAAATAAACAGATGAAAAAAGTACTTTCTTTTGGGGAATTGTTATTGAGGATATCACCTTCTCCAATAAATGATCCGCATTCAGAAAAAAATCCTTTTACACTTTATATGGGCGGTGCCGAAGCAAACACTGCTACCGCACTTGCCGGCTGGAACATCCCTGTGCGTTACTGTACGGCTTTGCCAGACAATTTCATGAGTCGGCATGTGATTGATTACCTGGATTATAAAGGTATTTTCACTTCCTCTATTTTATTTAGCGGAGACCGGATTGGCGTTTATTACCTGGAGCGTGGTGCCGATTTAAAAGGCAGTATGGTTTATGACAGAGCCAACTCTTCCTTCTCGCAATTAAAACGCGGAATGATAGACTGGGACAAAGTACTGCGAGATGTTTCTTGGTTTAACTTTACGGCCATAAGTCCGGCTTTAACGCAAGATGTTGCCGATGTTTGTTTAGAAGGTATCCAAGCCGCATCAAAAAAAGGAATTACCATTTCATGCGATTTAAATTACCGCAGCAAACTATGGAAATATGGTAAACAGCCTATCGAAATCATGCCCAAATTAATTGAGTATTGCGATGTGGTAATGGGCAATATATGGGCTGCAAATAGTTTACTGGGGACGAGTATTGATTTGGATATCCATAGCAAAGGCAACAGAGCGGATTACCTCGCTCATGCAGAAAGTACGTCAAAAGAAATCATCCAAAAATTCCCTAAAGTAAAAAGTGTAGCCAATACTTTTAGGTTTGATAGTGATGATAATGACCTTAAATATTACACCAGTTTGTTTACCGATGGCAAATCATATCATTCGCAAGAATTTAATTGTGAAGGTGTTGTTGACCGTTCTGGCAGTGGAGACTGCTTTATGGCAGGCTTAATTTATGGCTTTTACAACCAAAACCCACCGCAAGAAATTATTGATTATGCAACTTCTGCGGCGTTTGGCAAATTGCAGGAACAAGGTGATACCACCGGGCAGGATGTTTTGACTGTGAAAAGAGGCGAATTGGGGAAGTAAGTAATCTCATTATGGCTTTTAATTTATCAAAATCAGAAAAATACAGTAAATTTTTAGGCTTAGCTAAACAAAAGTTTGTTACAAGTCATATTCAACTTTTACATGCTAGTGTTAATGGGCCTAGCATTTGCTTTTAAGCCAACAATGTTGCACCTTTGCAGCGCTTATAGAGAAAGACGGAGGGATTAGACCCAACGATGTCTTAGCAACCTGTTTAAAATAAGGTGCTAAATTCTATCCAGTTCTGAGTGCATCGGAAAGCGGAAAAGATAAGTGAAAGTCTTAATTCCTACACCGACTTTTCTTAATAAGCATTTTAGTAGTGAGATAATAGTATTGAGTATTGAGATGACTACATCATGGAATTTCCGATACGTAATACGCTTTACTCAATACGCTGTACTCAATACTCAGAAATGGATATCAGAAAAGAATTAGAGAAAAGAATATTAGTGATAGATGGCGCCATGGGAACCATGATTCAGCAATACAGATTGTCTGAAGAAGATTTCCGTGGAGAGCGTTTTAAAAATCATCCTTCAGATGTTAAAGGGAATAATGATTTATTAAACATCACTCGTCCAGACGTTATTAAAGCGGTTCACGCTAAATATTTGGATGCTGGCGCAGATATTATTGAAACCAATACTTTTAGTACCCAGCGCATTTCCATGGCCGATTATGGTATGGAAGATTTATCGTACGAATTGAGTTTCGAAGGTGCCAAAATTGCCAAAGAAGTTGCTGCTGAATATACCTTAAAAAATCCTGAGAAACCACGTTTTGTTGCTGGCGCAGTTGGCCCAACCAACCGTACGCTTTCCATGTCGCCAGACGTAAATGACCCCGGTTACCGGGCAATCACATTCGAAGAACTAGAAGCCGCTTATTACGAGCAAGTTCGCGGTTTAGTAGATGGTGGCGCCGATTTATTATTGGTAGAAACTATTTTTGATACGCTAAATGCAAAAGCTGCAATTTTTGCTATCAAACGCTATGAGGAAGTAATCGGGAGAAAGATTGAAATCATGATCTCCGGAACCATTACGGACGCCTCGGGCAGAACTTTATCCGGGCAAACCGTGGAAGCTTTTTTAAACTCCATGCGTCATGGCGAGTTGCTTTCTATCGGTTTAAACTGTGCTTTGGGCGCAAAAGATATGCGTCCGCATATTCAGGAACTTTCAGAAAAAGCAGATCTATTTGTTTCGGCCTATCCAAATGCAGGTTTGCCTAACGAGTTTGGCGAGTACGACGAAACCGCATCGCAAACGGCGGTTTTGGTAGAAGATTTTATCGCATCGGGCTTTGTAAACATCATTGGTGGCTGTTGTGGAACTACTCCGGCTCACATTAAAGCAATGGCAGATATCGCCACTAAATATCCGCCGCGGAAAGTTCCTCATGCCGAACCTTTTATGCGTTTATCAGGCTTGGAGGCCTTTACCATAAAGCCCGACACCATGTTTGTAAATGTGGGCGAGCGCACAAACGTAACGGGTTCCCCAAAGTTTTCTAAACTGATTTTAAGTGGCGATTTTGACACTGCACTCTCCATTGCCCGCCAACAGGTAGAAGGTGGCGCACAGGTGATCGACGTGAACATGGATGAAGGAATGCTCGATTCTGAAGTCGCAATGACCAAATTTTTAAACCTGATTGCCTCGGAACCTGATATTTCTAAACTGCCCATCATGGTAGATTCATCCAAATGGAGTGTGATAGAAGCGGGTTTAAAATGCTTGCAGGGTAAGGGAATTGTAAACTCCATTTCCCTAAAAGAAGGCGAAGAAAAATTCAAAGAATACGCTCATAAAATAAAACAGTATGGCGCTGCAACGGTGGTTATGGCTTTCGACGAACAAGGTCAGGCCGATAATTTAGAACGCCGAAAAGAAATCTGCAAAAGGTCTTATGATATTTTGGTGAATGAGGTAGGTTTTCCGCCTCAGGACATTATTTTCGACCCTAATATTTTAACGGTTGCCACCGGATTAGAGGAGCATAACAATTACGCTGTTGATTTTATCGCAGCTACAAAATGGATCAAAGAAAATCTTCCGTATGCTAAAGTAAGTGGCGGAGTTTCTAATATTTCCTTCTCTTTCAGAGGAAACAACACCGTTCGTGAGGCCATGCACTCCGCATTTTTATACCACGCCATTAAAGCGGGTTTAGATATGGGAATTGTGAACGCCGGAATGTTGGAGGTGTACGAGGAAATCCCGAAAGAACTGCTCGAAAAAGTAGAAGACGTATTGCTAAACCGTCGTCCGGATGCAACAGAAATCTTAGTTGACTACGCCGAAACCGTAAAAAACAAAGGAAAGGTTGTGGTTAAGGATGAAGAATGGCGCAAAGGAACTGTACAGGAACGTCTTGCACACTCTTTGGTGAAAGGAATTATCGATTATTTAGATATTGATGTTGAGGAAGCCCGTTTACAATATCCTTTACCAATTGAGGTGATTGAAGGTCCGTTAATGGACGGGATGAACGTAGTTGGCGATTTATTTGGTGCCGGAAAAATGTTTTTACCGCAAGTGGTAAAATCGGCAAGGGTGATGAAAAAAGCCGTGGCCATTCTGATGCCTTATATTGAAGCTGGGAAAGTTGCCGGAGCGAGCAGCAGCGCCGGAAAAGTATTAATGGCAACCGTAAAAGGCGACGTTCATGATATCGGGAAAAATATTGTAGGCGTAGTTTTGGCCTGCAACAATTTTGAGGTAATTGATTTAGGCGTAATGGTTCCGGCTAACAAAATCATTGAAGAAGCCAGAAAACACAACGTGGACATCATCGGCCTTAGCGGACTAATTACGCCATCTTTAGACGAAATGGTTCACTTCGCCAAAGAAATGGAGCGTGAAGGATTTACCATTCCCTTGCTGGTAGGTGGCGCAACTACTTCCAGAATCCACACGGCGGTAAAAGTAGATCCGTTTTACAGCGGTGCAGTGGTGCATGTTCTGGATGCTTCCAGAAGCGTTGGCGTTTGTAGCCAATTGTTGGCAAAAGACACCAAAGAGGCCTACATTAAAAACTTTAAAGAAGAATACGAAAAAACCCGCGACAACTACAATAAAAAGAAGGTCACAAAAAACTTTTTGCCGATTGCAGAGGCTCGGGCTAATAAATATCAGATCAATTTAGAAAACTTAAAGCCGGTTAAACCGAAGTTCTTTGGGACAAAAGTTTTAGATAATTATCCGTTAGAGGAATTGGTTCCGTATATTGATTGGACTCCGTTTTTTCATACTTGGGAGTTAAGAGGTTCGTATCCTCGGATTTTTGAAGACGAATTTGTAGGCGTAGAAGCAAAAAAATTATTTGACGATGCCCAAAAATTATTAAAACGCATTGTTGATGAGAAACTCCTCACCGCAAAAGCCGTATTCGGTTTCTGGCCGGCGAATACTGTTGGTGATGATATCGTTTTGGAAGTTGGAGAGTCCGCAGTCGGAGGTCCGCAGTCCACCGACGCAACGTCTCAATCCTCAAATCTCAAATCTCAAGTCTCGATTCACACGCTTCGCCAACAGGCAGAAAAACCAAAAGGCGAGGTTTATTATGCGCTTTCGGATTTTATAGCACCGAAAGAAAGTGGAATTCAGGATTATTTTGGAGCATTTGCCGTAACTGCCGGACATGGAACTGATGAGTTGGTAGCAGAATTCCAGAAAAGTTTTGACGACTACAACAGCATCATGACCAAAGCCTTAGCCGATAGATTAGCGGAAGCTTTCGCCGAGAAACTACATGAAATGGTGCGCAAAGATTATTGGGGATATGTGAGTGATGAAGCACTAAACAGCGAAGAACTGATTAAAGAAAAATATCAGGGAATTCGTCCGGCGCCAGGTTATCCCGCTTGCCCAGACCATACAGAAAAAGCAACTTTATGGGAACTACTGAAAGCGGATAAGGAAATAGGTTTAGAAATCACCGAAAGTTTTGCGATGTACCCAACAGCGGCGGTTAGTGGATTTTATTTCGCCAACCCCGAATCCCGCTATTTTGGTTTAGGAAAAATCAACAAAGACCAAATAGAGGATTACGCACAGCGCAAAAACATGGACCTTGAAACTACTGAAAGGTGGATGAGCCCTAATTTGGGGTATTAAAATAGATATGAGAATTGAGATATGAGTATTGAGAATCTGCTTTGTCGACCACCTCGCTACTCATTACAAATTAAATAGATTTGGGTATTGAAATTTGAGTATAGAGAAAATCTGCTTTGTCGGTCATCTCACTACTCACTACTCATTACTCACTACTTAAAAAAAAATGAAAATTACCGACCATATAAAAAACGCAAACGGGAAAACGCTTTTCTCTTTCGAACTTTTACCGCCAATTAAGGGGCAAAGTATCCAATGGATTTACGATGCCATTGATCCTTTGATGGAATTTAAACCACCTTTTATTGATGTAACATCCTTAAGAGAAGATTATATCTATAAGGAAAAAGACAACGGCTTGCTTGAAAAAGTTTCGTACCGTAAACGTCCTGGAACTATCGCCATTTGTGCGGCCATTATCAATAAATATGGCGTGGATGCGGTTCCGCATTTAATCTGTGGTGGTTTTACCAAAGAAGAAACCGAAAATGCACTGATTGATTTGCAGTTTTTAGGAATCGACAATGTTTTGGCTTTAAGAGGTGATGCCCGCAAAGCAGATTCTTCGTTTGTGCCCACCCCGGGCGGGCATTGCTATGCTACGGATTTAATTCAACACATTAAAGACCATAACTCAGGCAAGTTTTTGCATGAAGATGTTGTTTCTGATGACAACAGCGATTTTTGTATAGGTGTGGCAGGTTATCCAGAAAAACATTTTGAATCACCAAACCTAAAAACAGATTTTGCATACCTAAAGAAAAAAGTGGATTTGGGCGCTGATTTTATTGTTACCCAAATGTTTTTTGATAACCAGAAATACTTTGATTTCGTTAAAAAATGCCGAGAAAACGATATCAACGTACCCATTATTCCGGGATTAAAACCGATTAGTGCAATTGGACAATTGGTAGCATTGCCGAAAATTTTCCATATCGATTTACCTGAAGAGTTAAGTGAGGCTGTAGCAAGTTGCAAAACCACTAAAGATGTAAAACAAGTAGGCACCGAGTTTATGATTCAGCAATGTAAAGAACTAATGGACTTTGGTGTCCCGGTACTTCACTTTTACACCATGGGCAGGCCACAGCAAACCTACGATATTGCAAAGGCGATATTTTAATTTAGCTCTTTTGTCAGGCTGAACGGAGTCGATTTATTGTCAGGCTGAGCCTAGTCAAAGCCCCACCATATAGTTAAACATTTCGACTTCGTTCTATGTGGCAAAATTGTATGAGATAGGAAAGCTTTTTCATTTGTCAACGTGGTTTATATTCCCGTTTTTTGCATAATTAATATCCAACAAATTGACCGAATCTACCGAGCCTACTCCACAAAAAAAAGATCCATACATCGCATTGCGTTTCCCCGAATTTAGGTCTTACCTATTGATGCGTTTCTTTTTAACAATCGGTTATCAAGTACAAGGCGTGGTCATTGGTTGGTACATCTACAATTTAACCAGAGACCCATTATCTTTAGGTTTAGTTGGTCTGGCAGAAGCCATCCCTGCAATTGGAATTGCGCTTTACGGAGGCTACATTGCAGATAAATCAAATAAAAAAACTTTATTGAATAAAGTAGTTGGGCTAATTTTGCTTTCTTCTACGGTGATGTTCATCGTTACACTTCCTTCGGTAACAGAGAGTTTAGGTCAGTCGATGCTCATCACCGTGATTTACCTGATGATTTTTGTAAACGGCATTGCCAGAGGTTTTTACGCTCCAACAGCATTTTCGTTGATGGCAATGATTATTCCACGAGAACACTACCCAAATTCTTCTACTTGGAACAGCTCCGCTTGGCAAACGGCATCAATTGCAGGTCCTGCAATTGGCGGGCTTCTCTATGGTTTTGCTGGCATACACAACACCTTTATATTTATCTTAGTTTGTCTGGTTACTGCGTTTGTGTCAACTTTTTTCTTTAAAAGCCGACCTGCAACCTACGTCCAAAAAACCAGCATTTTCCAAAGCTTATCCGAAGGGCTAAAATTCGTATTTAAAACAAAAATGTTGGTAGGCGCTTTAAGCTTAGATTTGTTTTCTGTTTTTTTTGGAGGCGCTGTTGCCTTAATACCGGTAATAGCCACAGAGGTTTTACACGTGGGGGCAACAGAATTTGGTTTTTTAAGAGCAGCGCCCGCAGTTGGTGCGGTTTTAACCATGCTTTTAATGACCCGCTTTTCGCCGATGGGTAAACCTTGGAGAAATTTACTATTTGCCGTTACAGGATTTGGCATTTCCGTCATCTGCTACGGTTTATCAACTAATTTATATGTTACGCTGTTCTTTTTATTTTTAGAAGGCGCTTTTGATAGTGTGAGCGTAATTATTAGGTCAACAATTTTACAGTTGCTTACGCCTGATGATATGCGTGGACGAGTTTCCGCAGTTAATTCCATGTTTATCGGTTCATCCAATGAAATTGGCCAGTTTGAATCGGGTTTAACCGCTAAATTAATGCGTACGGTTCCGGCAATTGTTTTTGGCGGCAGCATGACTTTAATTGTTGCCGGCGTTACTTGGCTTAAAACCAAAAAGTTAGTACCACTAAGCTTAGAAGATATCAGCAAAGCCTAGCAATGGAAAATAAGGTTGATGATTTTTCGATAAAACTACCCGTTTTTGAAGGGCCTTTTGACCTGTTGCTTTTCTTTATTGAAAAAGATGAGTTAGACATCTACAATATTCCTATCGCTAAAATAACTGATGATTTTTTAAACTACATGCACCAGCTTACGGCGCTAAACATGGAACTGGCAAGCGAATTTATTTTTGTGGCCGCTACCCTTATGCGCATTAAAGCCAAGATGTTGCTGCCTCGCCCAGAGCTTAATGAAGCAGGGGAAGAAATTGATTTAAAACAAGATTTGGTTAAACGCTTATTAGAGTATAAAAGATTTAAAGAAGCGGCTGAAAGCTTAAAAATATTAGAAGAGCAACGTTTTTATAAACTCAAACGCGGTAATATTGAGAGTGATGTAAATAGATTGCTTGCAGATGCAGAACATACCGAAGGTTTTACATCCTTTGATTTGTATAAACTGCTTAAAACCTACCATAAAGTAATGGGCAGTTATCAGATTAGAGCAACGGAGGTTAAGCATACCGTAGAAAAATATCCTTACAACATTGATGAACAAAAACTAAAAATAGCAGAGTTGCTGGCCATTAATAAAAAAATGGATTTTAAAGCGATGCTAAACATCTCTAAAGACAGGGTGCAGTTTGTTTATAATTTTTTAGCGATGTTGGAAATGTTACAACAAGAACTGGCTAAAATACAAGTTGGTTTGGGTTTTAATAATTTTTGGCTACAGGATAAAGAAGAGCCTGCTCAATAAAGTGGATAACCTTAAGTTCGTCTAACAACCCAATGTCTGGCAGTTCATTTTTTTTGATGCACTCAATTACCCTGATTAAAAAAGCATCGTGTTTATCTGCCGAACCTTGGTAGTAGCTGTAATTATTTGCATGGTTTATTTGGTTGAAAACCGGAATCTCAAAATTCTTTTTCAGGTTAACCGAATCTAATTTTTCCATGTACTGCCCTCCTACTTTCACATTACCTTCAGAACCTATAATGGTTAAACTACTTTCTAAGTTGGTTTGGTAAGTAGCATTGGTAAAATTAAAAGTTCCTCTTCCGCCACCAGAAAATTCAAAACTAATTGTTCCGCTATCGTTAAATTCTGTTTTAATTTTGGGGTTTAAAGTAAACAGATCACTAGCAATTTGTTGAGGGTCACCACATAGCCAAATCAATAAATCAATAAAATGGCTAAATTGAGAATACAATGGCCCTCCACCTAATTCTTTGGTTCCTCTCCAAGGCGAATCAAGATAATATTGTTGATTTCTGTTCCAGAAACAGTTGATCTGTAAAAACAAAATATTCCCCAACATTTGGTCGGTCATTAGCTTTTTAATCCATACCGCCACGGGGCTATATCTATTTTGCATTACTGCAAAAACTTTTTTACCCGATTTTTCTTCCGCTTCCATCATGCGATGTACATCTTCCGTATGCAAAGCAATCGGTTTCTCACAAATCACATGATAGCCCGCATTTAAGCAGGCAATGGTATGTTCTGGGTGTAAACCATTTGGCGTACAAACACAAACTACATCCGCAGGGATATTTGCTACTAAAAAATCAGAAACAGATATAAAAAAAGGAACAAGATTATCTAAGTTTCTACGCTTACTAAAATCCGTATCCACTACGGCAATCAACTCAGAATCTTTGAAACTGTTAATCAAAGTAACATACTTCTTCCCAATATTGCCTACGCCAATAATTACGAATTTTACTGAACTCATATTAGTTTTTATTCAAAAAATGCATTAAAAATGTCTAATTTAGGGCGCTTAAAGAAATCGCTAATTAGTTAAAACTAACACGCTTAGCTTTCAATAACGATGTAATAATATCAAAATATAATATAAATACATGAAAAAAGACAAATTAATTTTTGACCTCATTCAAAAAGAACAAGAAAGACAAGAACACGGCATTGAGCTAATTGCTTCTGAAAACTTTGTAAGCAAGCAAGTTATGGAAGCTGCCGGTTCTGTTTTAACCAATAAATATGCCGAAGGATTACCTGGAAAAAGATATTACGGCGGTTGCGAGGTAGTGGATGATATTGAAACAATTGCAATAGAAAGAGCAAAAGAATTATTTGGTGCAGCGTGGGCAAACGTACAGCCACACTCTGGCGCACAAGCGAACGCAGCTGTATTATTGGCAGTTTTAAATGCTGGCGATAAAATATTAGGTTTTGATTTATCACACGGCGGGCACCTTACCCATGGTTCACCTGTAAACTTTTCGGGCAAGTTATACCAGCCGTTCTTTTACGGAGTTGAGGAAGAAACCGGTTTAATCAATTACAAACAATTAGAGGAAATTGCTTTAAGAGAGAAACCAAAACTAATTATCTGTGGTGCTTCTGCATACTCAAGAGACTGGGATTATGAATTTATCAGAGCTGTTGCGGATAAAATTGGTGCTTTGGTATTAGCAGATATTTCTCACCCATCGGGTTTAATTGCCAAGGGCATTTTAAAGAATCCGCTTCCGCATTGCCATATCGTAACAACCACTACCCACAAAACATTAAGAGGTCCACGTGGTGGATTGATTATGATGGGAAAAGATTTTGAGAATCCTTGGGGACTAAAAACTCCGAAAGGAGAAACAAAAATGATGTCGGCTATTTTAGATGGCGCAGTTTTTCCAGGTACGCAAGGCGGTCCTTTAGAGCACATTATTGCTGCAAAAGCAATTGCATTTGGCGAAGCTTTAAGCGATGATTACAAAACTTATATTCAGCAAGTAAAGAAAAATGCTGACGCTATGGCGAATGCTTTAGTTGGAAAAGGTTATAAAATCATTTCTGGCGGAACCGATAACCATTTAATGCTGATTGACCTTACCAACAAAGACATTACTGGTAAATTGGCAGAGCAGGCTTTGGGCAAAGCAGATATCACTGTTAATAAAAACATGGTGCCTTTTGATAAAAAATCTCCTTTTGTAACTTCTGGCATAAGATTGGGTACTGCAGCGATAACAACGCGTGGCTTAAAAGAAAAAGAGATGGTAGAAATTGTAGAATTAATTGATTCAGTGATTGTTAATCACCAAGACGAAACCTTTTTATCTGGTGTCCGTAAAACAGTTAACCAATTAATGGCCAAACATCCGCTTTACAAATAAACCTAATTTGAATTCTCTAGAAAAAAATATTTTAAACCGCAGTCATCCAAATAAATTAATGGATGATTGCGGCTTGTATGAAATTTCTTCTAACCAACAATTCGATGATATTTTAACCTTAGCCTGTTTTATTACAGGCTCCCAGTCGGGATATATTTCTATCATTGACGAAAACTGGCAAAATATCAGGTACACAAAAAATTTCTTTGCCGGCCAAAACCCATTAAACAAATCTATTTGTAGCTTAACGGTAACCGAGGGAAAATTGCTCCAGATTTCAGATCTTCAAGAACATCCCGAATTAAACGATGTAGTTTTAGACAGCCAGAAAGGATTTAAATTTTACGCAGGTTTACCAATCATTGATAAAAGAGAAATTGTGTTGGGCACATTATGTGTTTTAGATACGAATTCTAAGACCCTCAGCCCAGACCAACAAACTAATTTTGAAGTTTTGGGCAAGCAGGTTCTTAATATATTAGAACTGCGTAAAAGAAATATCCAAAAAAAGTTAAGCGAGCAGATTGCAGAAGAACATCGAGTTTTCTTTGACGTTTCTCCGAGTGTAATCTGTATTTTAAATGATCAACTAGAAATTCAGGTTATCAACAATGCCGCCTTTAACGTTTTTGGCTTTAAGCCCGATGAGTGCAAGGGATTAAACATTGCAAATTTTATTGTACCTGAAGACCGTGTACGGGTAATTAAATTAGCCAGTCAAAAACTAAAAGACAGGGTCAAAAGTTTTGATATAGAAACCAGAATAATCACTAAAAACAACGATCTTAAATGGATTACCTGGAATGCCGCCACCAAAAACCGAAAATGGTTTATTATTGGTAGAGAAATTACAGAGGAAAAAGAAATCAGCAAAAATTTAAACCAACTCTCTACCGTTGCCAGTAAAATAAATAGTGGAATTGTCATTAGTAACGCAAAAGGCGAAGTAGTTTGGGTAAACCCCGAGTTTAAAAACATTACCGGTTATGGTTTGGCCGATTTTTTTAAATCTAAGCGTTTGGGCGACGTACTTATTGGTGATGAAACCAATAAAGAAATAATAAAACAGGCAAGACAGGACACAGAAAACAGAAAGTCTTTCTCCGTTGAATTCTTAGCTTATAAAAAGAACGGAGAAAAAATATGGTTATCCGTACATAACACTGTTATTTTAGATAAAACAGGCGAAATTGATAGTTTAATAGAAATTGTTATTGACATTACTGAGCGAAAAGAATCAGAAAAACAGCTAGAACTATTATCATTAGTTGCCAGTAAAACAAACAACGGCGTTTCCATTTGCGATAAAGATGGAAATGTAACTTGGATTAATGAAGCTTTAGAAAACATCTTAGGCTTTAAAAACGAAGAGGTAGTTGGAAAAAAACTCATTGATTTTGTAAAAGGGAAAGATACTGATTTAGAGCTTTTAGAAATTGTTAGAGAAAAATCTGAACGTTTTGAGCCTTTTAACCTTGAGCATAAGGTATACAGGAAAGACGGAAAAGAAATTTGGCTTTCCGTAGCTAATACATCTATCTATAACAAAGCCACAAACCAATACACACAAATAGAAATCATCAATGATATTACTCAGCGGAAACAAACAGAATTACAGCTTTTAGCTTCAAGAGAGAGCACTTTACAGCTTAGCAAAGCAAAAGAATCCTTCGTTTCCATTATGAGCCATGAAATACGTACGCCATTAAACGCGGTTATCGGACTTTCAAATATTCTTTACGACGAAGAAAAGCTTCCTAGCCAAGAAGATTCTATTAATCTGCTCAAGTTTTCTGCGGATAATCTGCTCAATTTAATCAATGATATTTTAGATTTCAACAAGATTGAAGTTGGCAAAATGGAACTGGAGAACAAGCGTTTGGACATTAGAACACTGTTGAAAGACATTGTGGACTCCATGCGCTTTAAAATTGAGGGTAAACCTATTAAGCTAGATTATTCCATTGATTCCAATATACCAGAATTGGTACGTGGCGACAAAACACGATTGTACCAGATTTTAGTAAACCTCATCAATAACGCCATTAAATTTACCCAGGAAGGAAGCGTTAAAGTAATTATTGAACTAAATCCAAACAGTACAAATAAAATAAGCCTAAACTTTAAAGTTATTGATACAGGTATTGGTATCCCTGCCGATAAACTAGGTGCTATATTTGAACCTTTTACACAGGCAGAAAGCAATACATCCAGAAAATATGGCGGTTCTGGTCTTGGATTGTCTATCACCAAAAAACTCGTTAATCTTTTTGGCGGAGACATATCCGTTAAAAGCGAACTTGGAGTGGGAACAGAATTTTCTTTTGAACTTAAATTTAATAAATTTGAGGGGCCTTTAGATATGGTAGAAACAAAAGAAAACATCGTCCTCACCGGAAAAATACTAGTAGTTGATGATAATGAAATTAATACTTTGTTGGCACAACGGGTGTTGAGCAAATTTGGGCTTACCATTGTTACTGCAAATAGAGGCATTGAAGCTATTGAATTGCTAAAATCAAAAGATTTTGATCTGGTATTAATGGATATCCACATGCCTGATTTAAACGGCTACGAAACTACCGACAAACTACGGGCAATTGATGATGAATATTACCAAAAGCTCCCCATCATAGCGTTAACAGCATCTGTTTTAGAGGATGGTTTGGATGAAATTGAAAAATCAGGAATGACGGATTTCCAACTTAAACCTTACAATCCGGATGAGCTGGTCAAAAAAATCGCAAAATATATTAAAACTAATTAGCCCAAATTAAATTAGTTTTTGCTTTATCGAGATTGTAATTACTTCCACACATTTATCTAAATTGCGAGCGTAAAACAAACGCTGGCTAACATGTTAAAATCTTTAAAAAGTAACATATATGTGTCTTTGATACTTAGGTTACTTATCATATTTTTTCTTTACACTATATGTAGAGCACTTTTTTTAGCATTCAATCTCGATTCTTTTACCGGCTTAAACGCAAAGCGAATTTTCACCATCATGCTAGGCGGGTTAAAATTTGATTTAAGCGCTATCCTATACATTAATATCTTATTTATTCTTAGTCAGGTTATACCTTTTAAAATAGTTTATAACCCAGTTTATCAAAAAGTATTTAGTTGGGTATTCTTTATCACCAATGCTATCGGTTTGGCAACAAACATGGGCGACATTGTGTATTATCCTTTTACGCTTAAACGTACAACTTTCTCGGCATTCGCACAGTTTTCAAACGAGGAAAACCTAGGCAAGCTCTTCTTTAAATTTATATTCGTTGATTATTGGTACATCACCTTAATTTTTGTAGCGATGCTGTTTTTTATGGTATGGAGCTATAAAAAAGTAAAACTTGTTGAGCCAAAAATAAAATCTAAGCTAATTTATCACGGCAGTTCACTAGCGATGATGTTGCTGTTAGCTTGGTTTTGCATAGCAGGGATGCGTGGCGGATTTAGACACAGTACACGCCCAATTACATTAAGCAATGCCGGAGAATTTGTACAAGATCCCGCAGAAATCAATATCGTAATTAATACGCCTTTCTCTGTCATCAGAACCATCCACACAAAACCCCTAAAAAAACACAATTATTTTCCACAAGCAGAACTTGACAGCATTTATAACCCTATCAAAAAACCAGATACTAGCGAACCTTTTATCAAAAAAAACATAGTGGTTTTGGTTTTAGAAAGCTTTAGCAGAGAATATTTAGGCGGGCTTAATAAAGATTTGGACAAAGGAAGCTACAAAGGCTATACTCCGTTTTTAGATTCGCTAAAGTCTGTTTCACTTTCCTTTAACAATGCTTACGCGAACGGCCGAAAATCAATAGAAGGTTTACCATCTGTAATTGCAAGCATACCAGGAATAAATGAACCTTTTGTTTTAGGGTATTATTCCGGAAATAAGATCAACAGCTTAGGCGGATTATTAGCGAAAGAAGGCTACAATACCTCATTTTTTCACGGTGCTGCTAATGGATCAATGGGCTTTAGCTCTTTTATAAATCTTGCGGGCATAAAAAACTATTACGGCAGAACAGAATATAACAACGATGCCGATTATGATGGAATTTGGGGCATTTGGGATGAACCTTTTTTACAATATTGGGCTAAAAAAATGAATACTTTTAAACAGCCATTTTTTTCAAATGTGTTTACGGTTTCCTCGCATCATCCGTTTAAGCTGCCAGAAAAATATCAAGGCAAATTCCCAAAAGGTACTTTGCCAGTACACCAAAACATTGGTTATACAGATATGTCTTTGCGTAAATTTTTCCAAACTGCATCCACAATGCCTTGGTACAAAAATACTTTGTTCATCATCACCGCAGACCATTCAAGCCTTGCATGGCATAATGAGTACAAAACATCCGTTGGAGCCTTTGCAGTGCCTATTATTATTTTTGACCCTAGCGGGAAACTAAAGGGGCAAATTGAACAGCCTGTACAACAGATAGATATTTTTCCAACAGTGATGAATTATCTGCATTACAACAAACCTTATTTTGCTTTTGGCAATGATATGCTAAAACAGGATCGGGACCATTTTGTGATTAACACCATTGATGACGATTACCAGATTATAATGGGCGATTTTGTGATGCTGGCTAATAATGACGGGAAGCCGGTGAAGCTATTTAATTACAGAAAAGACATCCTTTTAAAAGACAATCTTTTGGCTAAAAACCCTAGCCAGGTTAATACTATGGAAAAGCACTTGAAAGCGTTTATCCAACAATACAATGCCCACATGATTGATAATGCTTTAACAGTTCGTTAGGTGGTCAGTTTGCTGGTGGTTAAGATTTGCTATATTGCTATTCTAGTCCACCAGTTGGATAGTGATTAGTTGATAATAAAGGAATTGCTTTGTGGATTTTTAAATCGTAATATCCAATTTTACATTCATTCAGCCAACAAACTAAATCCTAACTACTTAACAAAGTAAAAATCATCTACTCACTATATCCAAAACTTTTTAAATAATTTTCGCGGTTACGCCAATCCGGAATCACTTTCACAAACATTTCCAAAAACACTTTTTTATGCAAAAACTCCTCCATATCCTGGCGGGCATAAGTTCCAACCTTTTTTAGCATAGAACCGCCTGTGCCAATCAAAATATTTTTTTGCGAATCCCGCTCTACCACAATCTCCGCACTTATTCTGATAATATCCTTTGCTTCTTTAAAAGCAGTAATAATTACTTCGGTACTATAGGGAATCTCTTTTTTATAGAATTTAAAAATCTTTTCCCTAATCATTTCCGACACAAAAAATCGCTCAGAGCGGTCGGTTAATTCATCTTTTTCATAATACGCCGGATGTTCGGGCAAGTTTTCCGTAATAAAGCTCATTACAGGTTCCGTATTGTACGAGTGCAGGGCAGAGCACCCAACTATGCCTTCTGGATTTAATTTCTCTTTCCAGTAGTTTATCTTCTCCTCAATCAGCTCATTGGTTGACTCATCTATTTTATTGATAACTACCAAAATTTTTGCGGTAGATTTCTTCAGTTTTTCCAATACATCTTCCTCGTCTTGCTTTTCGTTAATATCTGTTACAAAAACTAATATATCAGCATCCACCAAAGCATCATCTACAAAATGCATCATATTTTCCTGTAACTTATAGTTAGGTTTAATGATTCCGGGCGTATCTGAGAACACAATTTGATAATCTTCGTGATTTACGATACCTAAAATCCGGTGGCGAGTAGTTTGCGCTTTTGGAGTGATAATAGCCATTTTTTCGCCAACTAGCTGATTCATAAGGGTTGACTTGCCTGCGTTTGGCTTACCAATGATGCTAACGAAACCTGCTTTATGTGTCATGTAAATTTATTTTAAAAAATATTTGGAGTACAAAGAAACGAATTATATCTTTGCAGACCAATTCAGGGAAACGATTTATTTCTGAAAAGGTTTAAAGAAAGAAAACAGAACGTGTTTTCTAAAAAAATTGAAAGATTACAATTCATTAAAATATAGTGCGGGGTGGAGCAGTTGGTAGCTCGTCGGGCTCATAACCCGAAGGTCATAGGTTCGAGTCCTGTCCCCGCTACCTAAATAGTTTGAAAGAAAATTATTTTTAATGGCCCGTTCGTCTAGGGGTTAGGACGCCAGATTTTCATTCTGGAAACAGGGGTTCGATTCCCCTACGGGCTACACAATTCAGTATCAAAATCAACTAAAAGCCTGCAAATCAAAAGTTTGCAGGCTTTTTTGTTGGTGTCAAATTGCCAAAATATGCACCAAATCGCAATATAAAAGTGCGTAATTCGGTGCGTCACCAAAGCAAGAAAAATTACGCACCGAATTTACCATAACAAACTGTGATACAACCTGTTCAATAGATGAACATCTTGAATTTCTCTTTCTGCAATGCTATTTTTGTTTAACTCTTTAATGGTAACATTATGAAAACTAATTTCAGCTTGCTCTTCTACATCAGAAGACAAAAGAACTATCAATCGGGACCTATCCCTATTTATCTACGTATCACGGTTGACGGAAAACGTTCCGAATTGTCCACTGGGCGAGATTGCTTGCCAGACGAATGGAATGGAAGCCTGGGCCGGGGAGTAGGCAAGAAGGAAAGGATCAAAACCTTGAACGCCTACCTTGACACGGTACAGCAAAAAATCAAAATCGCCCACAATGAACTTTTGGAGAGTGGAAAAATCATAACCTCAAAAAGTATCAGTGATCACTTTTCCGGAAAGAGCGAAAAATCGAGGCAATTGTTACAGCAATTTACCGAACATAATGATAAAGTAAAGGCTTTGATAGGAAATGGTTTTGAAGCCAATACTCTAAAAGGGTATCAAACCTCAAAGAAACATATAACTGGATTTCTTAAATTTCATTATAAATTAACTGACATTGATATAAAGGATTTAGATCAATCCTTTATAGAAAACTTTGAATTTTATCTTAAAACAGAATGTAATTGTAGCGGAGTGTCTGCTGCAAAATACATTAAGCATCTAAAAAAAATCATCAATCATTGCGTTGCCAATAAATGGTTAACTAGCAATCCATTTTGCAATTACAAATCAAAGGCGAAACCAAAAGAAAGGGAATTTCTTACGGAAGATGAATTACGCAGAATTACAGATAAAACTTTCACGATTGGTAGGCTAGATCAGGTAAAAGATATTTTCCTGTTCTGTTGTTATACAGGTTTATCCTATGCAGATGTTAAGAAATTGAAACGCGATGAAATCGGGCAGGGCGTTGATGGCTCCAAATGGATTTTTACAAATAGGCAAAAGACATTAACATCTTCAAGGATACCCCTTTTACCAATTCCATTAAAAATAATAGAACGCTATGGTGACAATCCAAAATGTGAGACTCAAAACTTGTTGTTGCCGGTTTTAAGTAATCAAAAGATGAACGCCTACTTAAAGGAAATAGCAGACTTGTGCGGAATAAAAAAACACCTAACCTTTCACCTCGCTCGTCATACTTTTGCAACAACGGTTACGCTATCTAATGGTGTCCCTATTGAGACCGTGAGTAAAATGCTGGGGCATACGGACTTGAAAACCACCCAGCATTATGCGAAAATCCTGGATATTAAAGTTAGTAGTGATATGTCGGCACTGAAAAGAAAGCTGTCTGTTAGATAATACAAAAAACCCTCGATTTACAAAACACAAATCGAGGGTTTTCATTGAAAAATGAGAAGATAGTTTAACGGAATTACAAAATTTTCACTTAAAATCATATTAAAAATTCAAAACCTCATTCTTGATTCTTAAATAGTTAGCTTCCACAACTCCGGCATCAATCCTCCTTATTTGAGGTATCTCAACATACCCATCAGTTTCTCTTTTCAAAGCTTTGTGGTCATTCAAAATCTCATTATGAAATGCTTTCAGTTCTATCTTGTTCTGTGGATCATCGGCAACCATTCCGACAAACTTCCCCGAACTTAAAGCTGATATTTTTGAAGCTGGAACTGCAGCTTCTAACTGTTTTGACCGGCTGATAGAAGTGTCGCCACTGTTAATTGAAATACTCTCCCGGTCCTGCATAATTCTTCCTACTCTGTCGGAAAGTTGCTTCGCTGTATCGCCAGTAACCTGTCCAGAAATCACATTACCCACTATGCCCATAATTACATCTGCCTGCTCTCTTCCGTAGTCTTTTCTTAGCTGACTCAGGTCTTGAATACCTAACGTTGTACTCACTTTATTACTTCTTGCGGTGGCAATCAAACTATCAATCCCGTTCAGGTAAATAGTAGGAAATTCATCGAAAATTAAACTGCTTTTAAGCTTGTTCTTTTGGTTCACCAGCTTTACCAAACGGTTAACGTATAAAGATAATACAGCTCCATATATCTGAATCTTCTGAGGGTTGTTACCCATACAAACCAGCTTAGGTTTCTCGGGATCATTAATGTCCAGACTGAAATCATTTCCTGAGAGCACATAGTATAACTGCGGAGAAGAGAGTTTCGCCATTGCTACTTTCGCGGAAGCAATCTGTCCTTCCAGCTGTTCCATCGCTTCATTTTTATAGGCATTAATAAATGGATTTATCAGCACTTCTATCTCTTTTTCCGATTGCAACAGCACAAACAGTTTCTCATATTCTACATGCATCAGTTCGATTACATGAGGTAACGTACAGTATTTTCCATCTTTATACTTTTTGAGAAACCATATAATTGCGGTAACGAAATTAATGGCGGATTCTATAAAGAAATCACCCTGCTTTTTTATCCATTCTCTGTTCAATCCAATCAAAATTGTTCTTGCAGATTCTGTCGCATCTGTAATATCCGTCATTACTTTTGGATCCAGTGGATTGCAACGATGGGTACGGTTCAAGTCATCGAAATTGATGATATAGAATGAAGGTTCGACTCGATAAAGGTGTCTGTATTTAAGCCACGTGTTGTAAACGATTACGGAAAGATCGGGCAGTTTGAAATCGTAAACGAACATCGAAAAACCTTTTCGGATATGTTGCGTGATGATGTGCCTGATCACGAAATAGCTCTTGCCGGAACCGGGAGTTCCCATCACCAAATTCCCTCGAAAAGGATTGATGATGTTCACCCAGCTCCTACGGTATTTTCCTTTCAAGAGATATTTTGCAGGCAGATTAACGGAGTATTCATTTTCTAAATGACGCTCTTCCTGCGGGAAAGTCTCCTGGTCTGTATTGAAAATATCGGGTTTCAATTTAGATTTTATTACTCTTGTCAACAGTGTTGCTCCACTAATAATCAGGAGAAAACCAGCACCAGTAATAACCATGTACAAAACAGAAGTCACATGTGAATCATGGATTTTATTCCATAAAATGTTGCTGAAAAAGTATAAAATAAACCCTGTAATCAGATAGGCAATGGCAGGTTTAAACGATAGTTTGTCGTCCTTTTTACCTTTTATTCCCATCGAAGAAATCAATAAAAAAAGCAGTGCCCAATATTTTGAATAATTGAATTTTTGGAATAATCCTGTATTACCGATATGGTGAAGCAGTCTGTCCGTGAAGGGTACTGTTAGTCCCCAACTTATAAATGCTCCATAGCAGTAAAAATAAAAATGGAGCATCAATAAAGTAATCGCTATAAAGCGACTCATATCCGAAATTTTCCGTAAGGCTTGTTCGTTTTCTCCTGTTTGCATAGTTGTATTCTTAGGTTTATAGATGTGTATTTTGGTTCTTTTTGCGCTTCTTCTTTCTAGTTTTCTTTAACTGAAATGGTAGTGGGTCGTAATAGTTTTCAGCCTGTAGCAGTACCTCTAAAAGTGTATTTTTAAAAAAATTAGACATGGGTAAAACTGGGATAGAATTGCTTTTTCTTATGACCGAAAGTTCTTTTTCCGTCTCTGATATGGCCTGTGAATGATTCTTTTGAAACTTTTCCTGTACAGCTTTTGCACTGTACTCTTTCCCCAGTTTGCTTCCATTAAAAACATACTTATTCTGATGATCAATATATGTCAGTCCATAAATAACACCATTCGGATTTGTTCTGTGTATCAACTGGATTTTCTCTGCTCCGAGCTTTTCTATTAGTGCATCAATCGACTGGATATTGTTGCTTTTCAATACTTCATCAATCCTTGACTTTAGTAAATTTCGGTATGGTTTTCTGGACTTTTCATTCTTTGTGAATTGCTTTTCTAAAAACTTAAGTCCGGGGTTCTGATGAAATAAACTTGCTTTAATTGGAGTGCATATTTTGTTTCCATCCGCATCTAACAAGCGGTAATAAAGTCCATTTTTCTGGTAAACCCTTGATTGTTCTGTCCCTCTATCGGCAACTACATTATAGTTCTTCAGTACCGCATTTAGCTCTGGAATTGACGTGTAATTATAGGTGTCCAGCACTGCATTTAATACTTTGGCAATTGCATTTTTCGTCTCTAGTTTTGTTGTTCCTTCTCCAATTAAATCAATTGGTTTTATTGGGTTTTCTTTCTTTTTCTGTTTGGAAGCTTCCACTAAATTGTATTTCTTTTCGATTGCTTTCCGGGCTGGTTCACTCTTATTCTTACCGATGTTCTGGGTATCAATCCGTGATCCATCTGCCTGTATTTTAGTGGTGATAATGTGCATGTGCAAATGGGAAGTATCGTTATGCTGATACACCAAAAAAGGCTGTTCCCCAAAGCCTATTGACTCCATATATTCATTGGCAATTGCTCTCAGATTATCTCCACTTATGCTTTCTCCAACTGCAAAGTTCAACGAAATATGGATACTGTTCCGCTTTACATTCTCATTTAGCTTTGCCTGGTTTAGCAAGCGGTTCAGTTTTTGTGTGAGGGTCAAATCTTCCGTATCCATCGGATAGTTTGAGGCCAGAATACAGTTTGCCACTCCCTTCTTCACCTTGTTTTCGTTATAATTGAAGATATTGTAAATTGACCTCCCAGAATGAATTACCGCAACCATTCCGCTCCAATTTTATTCGTCATTTTCCGCATCTCTTCCACTTTTTCAAATAGGATTTTACGCTCGTTTTCGTAGTGTCTGAGCAGGCTCTCTAAAGACGATCCGTGATCCAAAGTATGGAGCTTGTGGACTGTCTGGTTGAAGTTATTCGCCAGTCCGTTCAGGTCTTTTCTGAGTTTTATAAGTTCGCTCATTAATTCATCCATAGAGGCATTTCTGTAAGTTGCGATCATTGGTTTGCCTAACAGTATTTTTCGGGCGTAGTCGCTTAATTTTCTTTGCGTGGTCTTTAAAAATGCTTTGTGGATGTGCAACTTTTCTTTCTCAGTTAATCTTAAGTGCAACCATTGGTCTCTACTCTGTTTTTTCTCATTTTCCATCTTCTCTTTTCCTTCTTTTTTTTACCGCTTCCAGCGCCCACGACTTCGGAGTTAGGGCGCCTAAAAAAACCGGTTGTGACACAAACGGACATCTTGCCGATTGCAGGAACGTGGCAATCTCCCCTGATTTATCAATTCTATGATAATTTCAGTTTGCTTTTAACATTCTTGGTGGCTTTCGTCAACATCAGCCACTCGTTCAAGTCTTTATGAGGTTCGTAAAGACTGCTTTTATCGTGATATTTTCCCGATAGGCTTAGCGCATAATTGGTCAATTCCTTTCCGGCAGGATCTCTGTCTAAAAACAGATTTATTTTATCGTGTGTTTCCAAAAATGTTCTCGCACTCTCAAACAGACCGACCCCATTAAGGACTAAGTAATCTGTGTTCGTTTTCGTGTTTTTTTTGGTACTTAAATAACTGAGATAGTCCATGAAACCCTCGAATACTGAAATGGTATTGGATCCATTGTCAAATGTGCTGACAGCTTTTGGTGCACTGCTGTATTTATAGAAAGGGTCGCGAATTTCGCAACCTCCTTCGCTGTTCTCAAATCCTATAGCTTGGTAGTTGTTGTCGCCGAAGGAGTAAGTTACTTCTTTACAGAATATTTGGGCAATATTCACATCGATTCCTCTCCGCTCCAAATAACGAAGCAGACTTTTTGATTGTAATGGTTTTACTGATAAAACAGTCAGGTTGCTCTTGGTCTCAATCTCATTTTCATTTTGGAGCTTCTGATGCTGTGGAACAGAGAAATCTGCGCTGTTCAACTTTTCTAAAAAATCTGAAATACTACATTCAAAATATTTAATTCCGAAATCCACCACACTACCTCCTTCTCCAATTCCGTGGTCGTACCAGGCGTTTAATTTCTGGTTTACTTTGAATGACGCTGTGGCTTCTTTCCTGAGCGGAGAAAGGTACCAATGATCTTTTCCTCTGATCTTTTTTGGTTCGTAACCCAGTTGCTTGAGGTAGCCTACCAGATCCATTTCATTTGCCCGTTCGCAGTTTGTTCTTTTGCTTTTCATAGTTCAATGTTGCTGTGACACAAAATTAATGACTCATTTACCCTGCAAACGAACCACTCCATTTTTTAGAGTGGATAGCAGAACCGCGGTTCTGGCTTTAAACAAGGTTAAGGAGCGTTGCAATTATCCACTCCATATTTTAGAGCGGATATTTTCATCTCTTTTTCTCAACTTTGTATATATCAAAATCATCTATTATGAAAAGTGTTGAAATGAACCAGCTGTACGAAACATTGCTTTGCAGTCCCGGTATGAAAGAAACCGTTAAGATTGATATGCGTATCTCCCGCCAGTCAATTCTCTTGTTGAGCCAGATTATACAAAAAGGATTATCTGAAACCGGCAGTCAAGCGTTGGATTTCGCAACTATCGCCGGGGCAGAAAGCAGTATGGAACTTCAGGAAATGTTAAAGAATTGTTTAGAGAAAGCTAACCTCGGTGAACTGGACGAGCGCTTGGCGAAACTTCGGAAAAACTAAATTTAAATTAACCCGCTGTTCGAAAAACAGCGGGTATCATTTTTAAGCTATAAAATACATCACTACACCTCCCAACACCATAAAGGTTCCCAACCAAAACCCTACACTTTCTAATAATCTCGTTGACCACGCTGACTCATAAGATTTAAAAACCTCAACGCCGGTGTAACTTGTCCGTTGAAATTTTCTTTTTTTAATAAAGTAGCGAAGGATAATGCCTGTGAAGAATAAGATAATTGCAAGTGTTTTCATAGGGAAAATGGTTAGTAGCCTTTAATAAAATCTATCATCTTATATAACGTTTTAATCACGTTTTCCTTATCAGAAAA
This sequence comes from uncultured Pedobacter sp., assembly GCF_946480185.1. The sequence goes on from NZ_CAMLIG010000009.1 coordinate 73,476, forward strand.
CTCGGCTAAATACGCATTGCTTCGCAAACTATTTGGCGAAATATGATCTTTTTCTGCAGTAGCAATGCAAGGCGCCAGCTCTTCACATATTTTGTTGAATGAACGCCCGTCCAACAGCCGGGCGTCATCCGCTGCCCTAGCAATCAACCCGATCTGATCAACTGATAAATTAATCTTTGTGGTATGCCGGGGTTTTACTAATCTTGGTTCTGGTTCAATTATATTGTTTTCTTCTTTCAATAGTGACAGTATAAATGCCTGTAATTTCTCGTAAGCTATAAACTTGGCGAAAAGCAGATCGAAAGATGTACTTAGGTCATTATCGCTCAAATGAATCTCAGATACAGGGATACTTTCCATTTCCGCTTCCCGGACAAAACATATCGAGTCCAGTTCGCATGCACCTGATTTATAATAGTGATAATAAAAGGCATTTTGGTTGAAATACCGCTGGATGACTTTCAGCTCATCTTCAAAATAACTCTTACCAGTTTCAAGCGTCCCGCATGGTTTGTTCAATTGTAACTGATAATAAGCGATTGCAAAAATCCAACAGCTGTAAAACCGCGGGCTGATTTCCTTAAAGAAAATGATTTCTTCTGACTGATTCTGAAATGGGTATTGTTTAACATGTTCCGAAACCTTCGCCAGCTTTATTTTCACAATTTGAAGGCTGTCAGATAAAAGCTTGCAAGGCGCAAAGTTGGCATTTTTAATAGCTTTAAGATCTTGGTCCAATTGCTGGTACCAAGACTCCAAAATTTGTCTGTTCATAGAAATGTAGTTTAAGTGAGTTAGCTATCCGTTTTGAAAATTCACGGATAGAGAAAAAAAGGTAAACTTACTTCATAGGCTAATCGATTTCCGGCTAAAGTCGAAAACCCTTATAATAAATCAAATAGGTTAAAATACGTATTTCACAGAACTAGGGATAATTCCCTATACAGAATTATTAAAGTGCTCCTGAGAAAGAAGTTTATGGATAAGCGCAGATCTATTGTTTACGCCCGTTTTACCGTAGATGTTCTGAATATGTGCGCTCACTGTTTTTTCTGAAATAAAAAGAGCATCAGCAATCGCTTTATATTTTTTTCCCAGCCTCAATAGTTCTGCAATTTCAATTTCTCGGTTTGAAAGTTCGAAATGTCTACAGTTGATACTGAATAAATCCTCATCAACTGAGTAATTGCCGAGCGTAGTAATTAGATCGTACTCCTTGCGGGAAAGTTCCAAATATCGTTTAATAAATAAAACAGTAATGACAACAAAACCGCCATTTGTAAACAGTGCCTCCCAAAACTGTCCGATATTGAAATACGCTATAACAGTTAAAGAAGCCCAAGGCAGAACGGCACAATACACGGCGGTCATCTCCCAAAAGTGATAATCATCCGGATTGGATTTGTATTTCCTCCGGATGGCTTTAACAATTGCCACTAACAAAATAATAGAATAAAAAAATGGAACAATGATACCATACTGAATGGCAAATGTCAAATCACGGTTTATGGCGTAAACTGTGACAAAGAAAACAAGGAAGGGTAAAATCAGGAAAAGATAAATCCCATAAAGCGCATGAAAGCGCAGTTCTTTCAAGTCAAACGCTTTGTAAAAATAGAACGGAAAGTAAGCGCCCATTGCAAAGCCAGTACCATAGGCCAATATATTCTGCAATCTGATAGAAAGTGCAATATTACCATCAGGAAAAAGCCCGCCACAGATGTTGTATAAAATCAACAAACCTAATAGCAGAAGATACCACTTTCTGCCCTTTGCCTGTGGGCGCTGCAAAAAGTAAAAAAACTGAAAACAAAATAAAGGAATCTCCACCACCAGAAACAGAAAAGTGATGAGGTGCATTTCTGTACCGAAAACTTTCATAGAATTAATTTTTCAGAAAAGAAAGTTCGTAGCCTAAGTCTATTTTATTGTAAACCTCGAATCCATTTTTTTGATACCAAGGGATGTTTCTTTCCGTGGAGGTTTCCAAACAAACGGTTCTTCCCATTTGCTTCGCTTTATTCACAAGCCCATTCAAAAGGTCTGTCCCTAGTCTCCCGTTTTGATTTGCAGGATCAACGCCGATAAACCATAGGTAATAAACTTCGTCTTTTAGTTGAGCTTGCTTAATTAATGATTCCCGTTTCAGTGCTTTCAAAATATTTGAAAATCCAATGGATTTAGCGATGAGTTTTATATCCCTACTAATTGTCCAAAGGTTATCTTTCTTCAACTCCGGAAAAAGAACCAAGGCACAGGCATTTTCATCTTCCGAAAGATATACTTCGCCGTATTTATTGCACATATCGAAAGAATAATCCATCAACGATTGTATTCGTTGTATCCTGTTTTCATCTTGTTTTACGATATAATTGACACTTAAATTTTCATCAAACGCCTTTGTTAAAATATTCACAACCTTTTGCTTAGCCTCTGCTGTCACTTTTTTCATGTAGATAAAATGTTTTGTAGCCTGGAAATTGGAGCGTTTCAAGGCTATTTCAAAAATAGATTTTGAACATATTATCAAATTTCATACCTTTTAAAGTATCTGGAACAAAAAATAACTGAAGGTTATGGTGTGTTTGAACGTATTTTTGAACTCGTTTTCAGCTATTATTTTATATAATAGTCAACGAAAGTGGTAAGCGTTAGGAAAATCACAAAGATATCGTGTAAATGGTTGATCTTTTTATTGAAACCAAACACTTAACAATCTTTTTGATATAGTAAAATCTACTACTAAACTTTCAGTTTGTAAATCCAATAACAAACAAAAATACCATTAATTGAATTGAAACAATTTGGACATCCTTAATTTGAACCAAGAAGTATTTGTTAACTCAGAGGCTTTTAAATTGTATTTGCTAATCGATGTCTTATCAAAATGATCTTTCAAACTAAACGACTTTAAAAAAATCTCAATATCATCGGAATTAAGGTATTGTATTACGTCATTCTCTCTTGCTTTATCCTTTAATTTATCAGCTTCTATTTTAAATTCTTGATATGTATTTCTTGAATTTTTATAAATAGATATAATGTGATCTTTCGCCTCGTTTTTCTGTTTGATTAGTTCCGCAACATAATCAGATTTTTTAAAACTAGCCAAATTTAATTCTTCAATATTATTAGGATGAAACAAATAATTTTCAAAGCAGTAATACTCTAAAATAAAATAGTTAGGGTATTTTTTCTGTATTTTTTGGATTTCTGTATCAGTTAAAAAATCGCGATCACGTAGTCCATAAGTATCTGGCTTAGTCTTAACTTTCATAAATACGGAGGCACTGTCTCTTTCCGGATAAAATAAGGTGTTCTCAAATCCACAATCAGTAAGCAAATCAGCATTTTTATTTTCACAAACGATTAAATTCTCTATTGACAACTGGCCACGGAGTACGTCATTCGTTAGATCAGAAACCCGAACCATCTCTAAGCTCAGTGGGCAACGAATTTCCAAAATATTGTTCATTTCATATCTTTTTAATAAGTCAAACTCATGAAACGAGGGTTGCTCTACGTTTTTACAGTCGCCACAATTACAAGGTATCATCTCGTTTACCTTAAGCTTATTAAAATCATTATGAATTTCTTTTATCGCTTTCCTTATTGCAAATAAAAACTCGCGTTTATTTGGACCCGTAAGCTCTATTGAAATTTTACTTTCGAAATATTTTTCTTTAATAATCGCCATGGTCCCTTCATATTGCAAAAGCACCCCATACCGCCAATATTTATCCTCATAGATATCATTGCTTAACTTCACGATTAGCCTTGAAAGTATCCCTTTAGGCATGAATTTATATCTAAATTCAAATTTTAAATTATTCGAATCAACAACCCAATCATGCACTATTTCATCAACAGGGAGCAATCGTGGGATTAAATATTCTCCGTTGTTCAACTCAAAACAAAGATCAAATTTTCTATTTTTCATTAGTGATAATAGCTCTCTAGTTTTAGATCGGTACTCATCGCTCCACCAAATTCTTTTTATATCGGCATTTGAAAAACGACCCTTCTGTTCGATAACTATTCTATCATCTAATATTTTGTAAACACCAGTTGTAATCCATTCGTGATTCAATATAACAATATCTTTCAAGTCGATATCATCTTGAAAATGTAACAAAACTCCTAAGTCGTGAAAGTACTCGCTTAGAAAAAGAGCGCTTTCTACCTTTCTGTAGTGCTTTTTACAAATATCAAAGTATTCATTCTCGGTAATATAGTTAGTTCCGGATATTTTCAATTCTTCGATTTCTCTCCTAATATCAACCCAAACTTTAGGTAAAGGATTCCCGATGTGTGGAAGGTTAGAGGCGAACTCTGATAGTGAACGTTTAAAGTCTTCTAAGCCATCTTCAAATCCCTCTTTCAGACTTATTTTTCTAAAATCTATTATGTTATTAAAAGTATCTTTGTACTCCTTAATAGGAAGGTCTTTCGTAGGCTGATCGCACTTATTTAAAACCATAATTACCGGGCTTTTCCCACCCAATAGCTTTATGATGTTCAACCAGTAGAAAAAATCGTCATGACTATCCTCTTTTCTTGATTCAGTTACTAAGAGATAGATTGAACGTTTTGTTAAAAAAAACTGATGTGTCGAATGATAAATTTCTTGTCCACCGAAATCCCAAACGTTAAACTGAAAATCACGTTGAATTTTTGGATTGATAGCATTTATTTTTTCTCGTGGAATAACCCATCGATCGATATTAATCCCTTCTGTACTTTCAGTATCATTTAACTTAAAATCATCATTAATGAGTGCTTGAGTTAAACAACTTTTACCAACTCGTCCTTCGCCCACAACTATTAACTTCACTTCATATAAATAATCCTTTTCTTCTAACTCTTTATAAAAATTCCTTATTGACTCGATTCCTCTTGCTAAGATTTCCGGAGGGAGCATTTCAAACGGATTACCTTCTAAATGAAGCTCCTTTAGCGATTTCATATTTGCAATCTTCTCTGAGATTTCCGTAAGTCGATTGTTTTTTAAATTTAAAAACTTTAGACTAGGCAGTAATTGTATGTTATCAGAAAGACCTTTAATTAGATTGTTTTCCAAGTTTAAACGAGATAACTTTTTAAATTTTATAATCTCATCAGGAACTAACTCTATTCTATTCTTGAACTTTTCTTCACAAAATAAATCGTTACTTAAGTCAATTGATATTATAGAAGGGTAATTGAAAATCTCCGAAGGTATTTCTGTCAAACCGCAATTTTTCAAATCTAGTATTTGCCACCCATGGCTTTTTACTTTATCTAAATTGACTTTTATTTTTTCTTCTGGTAGCATAGTAATTTTCGGTTGGATTTAAAACCCACATTCTTTTTGTGAATGAGGGAGTGGCGACAAAATTTTTAGACTTTTTTTTATTCAAAAGATTGCGATTTTGGAAAGACAAAGAATCACTTTTAAATTGCGTTAATTACTGGGTAACTCTAGTACCAAATTCAATTGTCCTAGTATAAGCCTAATAAATTTTTCTTCATCCAAAATAGTATCGTTATAAAAGTGTCAATATATTAATTTCAACTTAAAGTATTATGTTATATTTTAAATTTATAAAATGTTGTCAAAAAATTAGAAGCGGTAGAAATAGGATAATTACTCAAAAACATAACAAGACCGTTCCTCAAACTTACAAGCAAACTGTGCAACCCAACTGCATAGGTGGAAAAAATTAAATTATCCAGTAGAAGAACTTTGGTTAAAGCGATCTATAATATTGATAATTTTCCGAGCATCGTCTTCTTCAAACAAACCTAAAATTCCGTTTTGATCAATATCCGTAAACGGACGCTCAAAAAGCATAGCTTGATCAATAGTGCCGTTTTGGCTGAGGTAATTGATTAAAGTATTCATAAAATTCATTTGAGTTGCATTTATACCAGGATGATTGATAAACTCTGCAAACAATGCTTTAGCTGCTTGTACATCTAAACCTATGATTGAACGGATAAAAATCATAAAATCTATACCGTCCAGTACTTCATCTAAATGTAAAGCGGTATCTGGGTCTTCATTAAAAAGCAATTGCCTAAGTTGCTCCAACTCTTTGGTAGAAATAGCCTCGTTGTTTTTAATTTTTGCAATTACCAAATAATTGCTGTGTTTACGTATAAAGCTGGCGACTCTATTATAGTACGTTATTGACGTACCCGGAGCATCGCTCAAAATATTCACGATCTCAATATCTCCGGTAAGTTCATCAGTTAAGTTGGTATAAAAAACTTCTTTTCTTTCTTTTTCGATAAACTTGAGTAAACCTCTTATTTCTTTCCTAGTTTCCTCTATCCTGTGCAAATCCACGTTTTGCCAAAATACTTCGGTTTGTATGGTTTTTAACAACTCTCTTTTTAAAGCCACTTGCGGAATAGACGTTTGTTTAAGCAGTTGAAAAGTAATTCCTTTTACAGTATCTATATTCTTTGAAAAGGATTTGTTGTCCATCAACAAATCCAACATTAGGGAATAAGAAATAACATCGAAACGGCGGGCATCATAATCAGCGTCGGCGGTAATTAGTAAACCTAAAATATGACGGTCTATATTTCTAATTTTTTCATCGCTTAAACTATTCCAGTAATTTCGCTCTGCAAATAATTCGAGCAAAGCCAGATGTGGCCGGTTCACAAAACTTTCTCGGTCTAAGGCCAATAATTCGGCATGCAAATTACCTAATAAACCCTGTCTATAATTGTTTAAATCGTCATCTTCAACAAAACTTTCTAAAACTTTAGCCAACTGCACTTTTAACTGAAAAACCCGCTGTGTTAATGAAAATGTTAAACCCGGTTCTACACCTTTAGGGTTTGCGCCAAAAAACTCAAAATTTCCACAGTAATCAAAAATATAGAAATGCTCTTTGTGTCTATCAGGCCCGAAGATGTGAGGAGAGAGCCTAGTCCCTCTACCCAACATTTGCCAGTACTTCGCACTTGATTTTACTTCTTTAAAAAATACCAAGTTCAAAATCTCCGGCACATCAATTCCGGTGTCCAACATATCCACTGATACTACAATTTGTGGAAGTTTATTAAACTGTTTAAATGCATCAATTTTATCTTCCGGTTGGTCTGATGAGTGCGTGATTACTTGTAGAAAATGACCTTTTAACGGAGGATACATTTCGTTGAAACAAGTCTCTATAAAGCGGGCATGCGCTTGATTTTTTGCAAAAATGATGGTTTTGCCAATGGTTTCTCCGTTATTGATTTTTAAACCGTTATCCATCAGCAACTGCAACACTCTGTTTACCGTATTTTTATTGAACAGCCACTTATTTAAAGCGGCGGATTCAATTTCTTCGGGAATGCCCTCGGAACTATTGGCAAATGTTTCCTCGTATTTTAGTTTATCCTCTTCAGAAAGTTCTTGATACCTAATTCCTTGTCGAGGGAATTTTAAGGGCACTTTCATGGCTAAGGGTGGATTTAAAAATCCATCATCTACAGCTTGGTTAAGTTCGTAAGAAAAAGTTGGGACGTTGGTTTCCAACTTAAATAGCTCAAAGGTATCTCTGTGTGTCTCTGCTTTTGGTGTAGCGGTTAGACCAAGCCTTATTGCATCAAAATAATTAAATATGGCTTTGTATTTTTGATAGATAGAACGGTGTACTTCATCAAATATAACCAGGTCAAAATGCCCTATGGTGTATAATTTTCTATCGTCTTTTTGTTCCTTATCAATACAATTGATCATGGTTTGGTAGGTAGAAAAAACCATACGCACTTGGTCGGCGTTTTTCTCTTTCCCTAAATTAACGGAAGTAAGCTGAGGTAAATAATCATTAAAGCTGTTTTTTGCTTGCGAAACCAAAGGATTACGATCTGCCAAAAACAAGATCCGCTTTACCCAGTTGGCTTTAGTTAACACTTCTACCAAGGCTGCAGCCGTACGGGTTTTACCGCTTCCGGTAGCCATAATAAAAAGGATGTCTCTGTTTCCTTTTTCTAAGGTTTCTTTTGCGTTTTGTATCGCGTTTACCTGATAATAGCGCCCCGCAGTTTCCATATTTACGGCTTGTGTTGCCAATGGCTTAATAATTATCCGTCGGTTAAGCAGGGTTTCTAAATCTTCTTTTGCATAAAAACCTTGTACCTGCCTGTAAGGGTAATTGGCATCATCCCATAAATAATGCTCGAAGCCGTTGGTGGTAAATATAATGGGGCGTTTGCCAAACTCCTGTTCTAAAGCATCGGCATATCGCTTTCCTTGTTGTAAACCTTGGTCTCTGCCATCAATGGTGGTTTTCTTAGCTTCAATAACAGCAAGTGGTGCACCGTCATCGCCAAAAAGCACATAATCTGCCCGGTCTAAACCATTGGCGCTGTGCTTCAATATGTATTCTGACTTGGTATTGCTGTTTTCTGTATCCCAACCGGCTTCCTTTAAGAAAACATCAATATATAGCTGACGGGTAAGTTGTTCTGAAGGCGATTGGTATTGGATGCCGTCTTCGGTTTCGATTACATTTGCAGGAGCTAAAGGAATTTCTGCTAATTGTACAGTGACCGCATTTGGCTTTTCGCCGATTTTATCGATGTTAAATGGCTCACTAATTATTGTATTGCCATAATTGCTAACCAGCCACTGGGCAAAAGCATGTAAATTGATGATGCAGGTATAAGCATCTTTTTGGGTAACTTTTTTCTTTTTATTGTTGTGTACCGCTAAGTTGCCTGTTTTGCGGATGGCGTTAATATCTGTAAATAAAGTTTGACCAATTAAACGGATAAAACTTGGCTTGTGCATTAAGTTGGCCAGGCTGTAATCTTCGTCTTCGTAAACAGATTCAATTTGCCTATCGGTATCAAACATCCAATAAACCATTTCTTCTAAAGCTTTACGGCAAACAATAGCACAAACTTCGGGATCTGATTGTAGGTAATTCTCTGCTTTATGGGCTTGGGTAAAGAACTGACTGAAATGTGGATTTAAAAAGTAGAAGTTCCCCAACGGCATAGTTTATATTTAGATTTTTAAATATGCGAAATTATTTCTTTTTTCTTCACTCTTAAATTATTTTAGCCATCCACACAGCCTTTCCTGCCCTTATGCCGGGCATTGGCATTTACTTTTTTTCCGCAAAAAAGTAAACAAAAAACTCTCGCCTGCGCCCTTTGCTACAACGGAAGTGCTTTTAATCTTTCATCTGTACCGCAAAGGACAAGGGCGAATTTATCGGTAATGAAAGCTTCTACTTAAAACTGGAGCGGGTATATTCAAGAAAATAATAGTCAGACTTATGTTTATAGGTTTTTAAAACCTCTTGGCTTTCTGCTAAATTACTTCATCTTTTATGGGCAAAAAGCCTTTATCGCCGAGTTGTTTGATAATTGCCCGCAACAGGTAATTGTTATCAAAACGGAGTACGTATTTACGGGAACCTTTATTCTCTGGACTTAACATCTTTTTCTCTATCAGTTTCTTAATCTGTCGGGAGATTTCTGTATTGGCTTTATCCACAAAAAACTCTTTCACGTCGGCGGCTTGTATTACCTGTTTTTCTACTACCTTTTTTAAAATCTGTGACTCGGTGCTGTTGATGTATTTTTGTGCTAAAGCATAAGTAATTGCGGGGTTTAATATCTCTTTACGGAGGTACTGATAATCTAACAACTTGTCAATTTTTTCAATTTCCTCCTTTAAACCTTTTAAAACATACTCTACCCAAATCAGCATTCCTTCTTCTGTTCCGCTATCTGCATGGGCTAAATTATCGTAATAATCTTTTCTGCTGCTACAAAAAACTGCGGTTGGGTTTATAATGCGCCCAACATTTACGTTAAAACCTGCTTTTACCAACATGGCGTAGGTGAAAATGCGTACCGTTCTGCCGTTACCGTTACCAAACGGGTGTATCCATACAAAACGATGATGCGCCAGCGCTGCTTTTAGCAAATCGTATTTTGAGCCATGATCGTGATTAATGAAATCAAAAAGTTCTCGCATATAATCATCTACCATTATCCAATCTGGCGGAAGGTGGGACGATTTAGCGATGATTAAATTGTTTTTACGGTAGTTACCCGGAGTTTTATCGCCTTCTTCTTTTGCAGATAAACCATCTACTACCATTTGGTGCAGTTCGCTGATGAATTTGCTGTTGATTACCGTATCCTGAATATGCTCTTCTATATAAAGCATCGCGTTTTCTATATTCTGGATTTCTTGAATGCCCGAATTAGTTTTGGTTTGGGTATCTACTTTGGTTTCGATATACTCTGCAATGGTGGTGTTGTTGCCTTCTATACGGGCAGATTCTATACTTTCTAATAAATGGAAAATGTGTTTTAGCTGAAAAAATACCTGCGGATGCGTAGAACCTTGTAAGGTTTTTTTGCGGAGATAATCCAGCTCGATGATTAAATCTGTGAGTTTAGAATCAAAAGATGGTTGTACAAGTTTTAAGTCTTGATGTTTAAAAGTAGGTGCTGGCATAAATGATGATATAACTTGTTGAAATTTAATTGTGGCAATTTGTGGTAATTTTAACCACAACAATTAACAAGCACAAATATAACAATTAACATATAACTAAAGTTATATATTGATATTAAGATAGATAGGTAGACAATTAAATATTAAACAATTAACAAATGTACTTTACAACAATTAACATCGCTTAACTATACTTATACATTTAAGCTGTTTAAATATACTGTTTATATTTTCCGCTAAATATCAATAAGCTTAGAAATATCACACTTGCAAAGTATGCTTATCGCATTTGATCCTATTATGAGATGTTAATCCGCCACTCGGTGGATTAAGATGACACAAGTTTACGCAAATACCTGTTGCAGTAACGACTGGAAAGTTTCTTCTGATGCTTGCATTTGAGCTTTTACTTTTTCTTTCTGTTTTTCGATGTTTTGGATTTGTTGAGCAAATTGGTTTTGGAGTTCGATTGAGGGAGCAATAACCAATAAATTTCTTAGGATATCTAAATTGATATTTTTTTGTGCAGACTCAGGTGCCGAATCTTCCAGCATTTTTTGGAGAAAAGCGAAAAGGAATTGAATAAACCTATTATTGGATAAAGTATTTGGTTTAAAGCCTACAACGCTATCCGGAAAACACGCATCAAAATCTAATACTCCGGTTTTTGCGATATTCGCCGCAACCGTGATACACAAAGTTCCTTTTGGCCATAATTTACTTTGCTTTAGCCCAATTTCTGAATAGCTATATTTATAGGAAGTTATTATTCCTCCTGAGTTCGCAATATCTCCAGTTTGGATTAAGGGATATTTTCCTCCTAACAATTCAGGTGCATTTCTAGGACGATGTTTAGAAACACCTCGATCCAAATTACCCAATTCCCCTAATTTCTTCACTTCCCAACCTTTTTCATTTTTTACTGGGTCGCCGAAAAGATTGATGAAAAGGCTTTGCGCTAAATCATCGTAATATTGAAGCAGTTGCTGGTCTTTTTTACGGAGTGCATCTGCTTTGTCTAAAATTTGAGTAATGTATTTTTGGGTGGGGAATGGAGGTTTTTTGAAAGTTAACGTCTTTAATCGTTCATTATTTAATATTGGAACTACAGCAGAATTCGATAAATTAATTAAGCTTGCCTTTTTATTAATAAACATATAATAAAGAAAACCAACCTCTATTTCTTTATTGGGTATTATCGCAGTGATTTGTTGATTTGAAGTTCCTTCTTCTTTTAAAATACTTACTCTTCCAATATCTCCTATGCAATTTAAAACTATAGCATTTTTTGGCAATGGGTTGCACTTCTTGTCATGTATAGCTTTGTTAGTCAACGTTCTAACAGTAGATGTAATATATTTTTGATTCAAATCTGCGGGAGTAACCCACAGTGTATCTCCATCAAAATACTCTTTAGTTTTTGTAGGTGGAGTTTTGCCTGTGATACATTTAACAACATCTCCCAACTTCACTAATTCCCAATCTTTCTTATTTAAATCTTTCATTTCTTTTCTATGTTTTTACCTCCCTCAACTCCCTCCAAAGAGGGACAATTTGCTATCGTGTTTTTCGGTCGGATAGAGATAGCTTTGTTTTCAGTTTTGCAAGGTGCATTAAAGCGGATACCGGCCTGTGGCTAATGCCTTGTGGCGTATGAGCGTAAAGCGTGTTAAAATGCCCAAATTATTTTAAATAAACTGTTGCATTACGTTATTTACTCGGTTGATAATGGGTATCATTTCGTTCATTTTTTGGCACTCGTAATGTGGGTTTTCTAGTAAAGAGATAAACGCTTCGTAATGTGGCAGGTAGCTTTTTTTAAAGGCTTGGTTTGCAAAAAGTGTATGCAGGTAAGCGGTCTGTTTTTTTACAATAAGTATCTCCAGGTATGGCGCAATTACGTAGTGCATAAAGTTAAACATGGGGTTGTGGATATAGTAGGAGTCGCAAATTTTGGCTTCGTCCATTTTATTGTTCCATGCGTAGGCAATTGCCAATATGTTAAAGCCGGTGCAAATGCGCAGTAGTTCTTGCAGTTGGCTTTCGGGGTTTATCTGTGCTATTTTATTCTCTAAAACCTGTTGCCCTTCTTGCGCCAAAGCCAAAGCCAGCTCGCGGTTTTCTGCTTTTTTAATCAGCTCGTAACAGTAAAGCAAAGGGTCGTCGTCCTCAAATATTTGTTCGGGCTGTTTATTGCTTAAAATTGGCTGGTTATCATCTTCTTCCTCGTCGTCCTCGGTAAATTGTCTTTCTTTTTTTAGAGGTAGCGGGAAGTTTAAAAAAGCGTAATTGTACCGTAGTTGTTCCATTACCTCGAACTCGGTGCCTGCTTCTAAATAGGGCGTAAGATAGTCGTTTTTAAGCATGGCGAAACGTGGCTCAATATATTTTGGGTTTTGTACCACATGGTTTGGATTGAGCGGTTGCAAATGTTTGGGCAAGTTTGGCGGATAAATAATTACGAAACCTTCGGGGTCTTGCGGGTTAAAATCAAAACTTAAACCATTGTGTATTAAATCATAAACGTGGTCTGTTTTGCTTTGATTTACCAAAAGCTGGTACCAGTTAGTTAAATGACTTTGCATGGTTTTTTGATGTTGGCTAACCACCCCCTACCCCCGCCCGCGGGGATACTTATAAATGGTCTTAAATATTTTATAGTAAATCTTGTAGCTCTTTCATTAAAAGCGAACGTTCTTTGTCTAGTTCGGCAATTTTTGTGATTAATACTTCGGGTTTTTGGTAAGTTTTTTCTTCGTGAATAACTTCCTTATAGCGGTTGATGCTTAAATCGTAGTTGTTGTCCTGTATTTCTTTAAGCGGAACGGTAAAGCTTTGTTCGGTTCTTAGTCGTTCGGTTTCGTTGGCTCGGTTGTTCCAACGGGCAATGATATCGGCAATATCATTTTCGGCAATTTCCTGGCGTTTATCGTCCAAGCTTAAGCCGTCGGCTTTCATATCGTAAAACCAAACCTGGTCTGTACCGCCATCGCCGGTTTTTGTAAAAAACAAAATAGCAGTGCTTACTCCGGCATAGGGCTTAAATACGCCCGAAGGCATAGAAATAACGCCTGTAAGCTGGTTGTTATCAATAATTTCTTTACGGATTTGTTTGTGCGCATTTGACGAACCGAAGAGTACGCCATCCGGCACAATTACCGCCGCCCTGCCTCCAAGTTTTAAACCCCGTAAAATTAAAGCCAGAAAAAGCAGTTCTGTTTTGGTGGTTTTTACCACGGTGCTTAAACTGCTATCCACGGCATCCTGATCTAAGGAACCTTTAAACGGTGGATTGGCTAAAATTAGCGTTGCTTTTTCTTTGAAACCGTTGTTTGCTTCTGAAAGTGCATCAACATCTATCAGTTTTGGGTTTTCGATACCGTGGAGCAATAAATTCATGGCGCCAATGCGGAGCATGGTAGCATCAAACTCCATCCCCATAAACATTTCGCTTTCATAACGTTTACGACTTTCGGGGTTGTTTAGTATTTCTGGATGATGATCTAAAATGTATTCGCCAGCTTTTACCAAGAAACCAGATGTACCAGCGGATGGGTCGCAGATGGTGTCTTCTGGCGTGGGGGCAGTTATTTCTACCATCATTTGGATGATATGGCGTGGCGTACGGAACTGCCCGTTTGTACCTGCAGATGCAATTTTGCTCAGTAAGTACTCGTAAACATCGCCCTTGGTATCGCGGTCGTTCATGTCAACGGCAGAAAGTAAATCTACCACCAACTGCAATAATCTTGGCGTAGGAATCATAAAGGTTGCACCTTTCATGTATTGTTTAAATACAGAATCTTTGGCTGCTCCTTTATTTTTCATAAAATCAAAAATGCCATCTATCTTCCGGAAAAGCTCGAACATTTTTTCGGCTTCCAAATCTTTAAAAATGCTCCAACGAAGTTCTTTCTCGTCTTCCTGATAGATAGGATCTTTGATGGCTGTTTTTAAAAAGTTGGCTTGCTTTTCTTTGGCAATCTGTAATTCATCTAAACGGCGGATGAACAATAGATAAGTAATTTGCTCGATTACGGTTAAAGGATTTGATATTCCCCCGGACCAAAAGGTAGTCCATACTTTGTCTATCTGTGATTTTAAGGCGCTATTGAGCATATTGAGGCAAGGGCTTGATTTATGAATTTCAAATTTAGTAATTATGGGGAGTAAATAAGGTTTAATATTTACCGCTTGGTGGTTGATAGAGGTCTAAAGTTTGTTATCTACGTTTATTGCTGTTAGTAAAAAATCCTTAGGGCTTATGATCATCTTTTTGAATGAAACATCTTTGTAACCTAGGCGGTTCATTTCTGCTATCAAAGATTTCATAGCATCTTGATCGGCATTACAGCCGAATATGACTTCTCTGACTTGTTCTTTTTTAAACTTCTGGATTAGAGGTTTATCGATAAGTATGGCTCTTATCTCTTGTTCATACTTCCATCTTTCGGCTTTGCTTGTTAAAAGATAGAACATAACCCTGCTTCTAAGCATTCTTCCGTCTAGCTGATTAATACATGAGATGTAGTTTACTGGGTAAAATGCAAAATCAGGCTGAATAAAATTCATTGTAAAGCCAATACACAAACCAGTATGCTTTTTTGCGTAATGCGCCCACATTAGTATTTCATCAGAGATTTTTGAAAAACATGAAACTCCGTATTTGCGCTTATCTTGTTTAAAACGATCTTGATATGATTTGTTTTCTAATTCTTTTAATGGTTGGTTCTTAATCCTATCGCTTATTTCTTTTGGATACTCGCTCAACAATTGATTGATTTCTTTTTTTATGACATCCAGACTGAGATCAATATTTAATAAATACTCGTGACAATCGAACGGGTCGTTAAATTCTTCTGGGTTACTAAATTTTAAGGTTTGCTCTTTAATGATTTTCTCAAAACCAGTTTCAAAGTCCACATACTTATAAAATACTTTCTGGTTCTTAACCTCCTGTATTCCTTTTTTAATTAGTAGATCAACATCTTCTATGGTTATCATATTCATTTTTTTAAACTTAATTATTGACAGAGCAAGGTTAAGCTTTACTAATGCAGTGTATGTGCAATGGTTAGTTATTGGTTTAGGATTTTTAATACTCTGCTTTTATTTTCTTGAGTTCGGTTATCAATATAATCTTCAATTTCTACTTGAATATCCATATATTCTTTTAAAGAATGATTTGTTACTAGATGAGGAGGAATAAATACATTTTCACCACCACTTCGAGGTTTAAAAAAAGCAAAACCTTTGTTTGGGTTTATGTTTATAACAGTACCTCTTACAGGTTCAAGAATTTCATAAGTAATCGTATTCTTTACAGTTTTAACTTCCCAATTATTAGTTTTTGGTTTGGTATCAACATAAATTTTAAACCAAATAATTACATCCATCAACTCAAATAAAACACTTTTAATGAGGAAAGATGATTTCGTTAGTTTGAGATGCTCATCAATACTTGATCTATGTGAACCTGCTTGGGTTACACTAAGAATACTTCTTAAATAATTTGAGATTTGTATAGGGATGTGTGTTTCAGGTAAATGAGTATACCTTTTAAAAATCGGATCAGTATTTTCATATTGATCCTTACCGGATAGAAAAATACTACTTTGATTTAAGGCTACAGTAGGATTTACAAATTCCGAAGGAAGAAGATTAAACTTGTGGAATGCAATAAACACATCTTCTACAATTTTTCTAACTGAATTAAAATGGTTTTCGGTATTAAACTCATCTTCTGTTTTCAATAGGCTCAAAATATCTTGTGCAGCATATTCACCAATATATCCTTCTGTACAAACTTCGAACACTCTTTTATACTTATGTCTTATTTGTGTGTCTTCCTGTTGTGAAGCTGCTGACTTGATATCTAAGAAAAGTCTTTCAATATCATTTTCACTACCCTTTTTATAAACTTTTGTGAATGACTTTTTGAAAGTTCTATCTTCGTACGCTTCGGCCTGCCCAGTTAAAACAAATACTTCAAACTTCTTTTTTAATTGAAGCAATATTTCCTTAGCTCGGTGTACAAAATAAGTGTCTTCAGAACCTCTAACATCATCTTCATTTTCGAAAAATTTCGTATCCAATAAAATACCATCATAAAAAGAAGAATTACATTCGACTTCATGCATTCCTGCATTTAAGGATTTATAGGCTATCAGATTAATTCCATTAAATTTCGCATCCCCTTTAAAGCCTGACATTCCATCATGCTCATCATCAATCCATAAAATATTATATAATGCTGTCTTCATTCTTTAATTAATAAAGTTGATTGAAAATTGAAATTTTAATTTAACTAGATAAAAACGATCCTCATTTAATAATAGCTCCCAATCTGGATTATTAAATTTAACCGCAATACGGTTTATATCGTAACCTCCTAAACCAGTTCCTGAGTTTTCATCTGAAGTAGAGTATTTTGTAATAAATTTTTCTTTATCATAATTCTTAGGAAAAGGTTTACCGTTATTTTTTATTTCAAATAATAGAACGTCTCCAATGTCAGTTAACTCAATAATAACTTCATTTCGTTGTTCCTCACAGTCAAAACCATATTTGCTAGCATTTGTGAGTATGTTATCTATAAGTGTTTTTAGAAGTATTTTATTTGCAACAATTCCTCTTTCCTTTAAATCTTCGCCGTTTAATAATATTTTTACAATTTTAAAATTGTATCCGTTATCTGAAGTTTGTTTGATCATCTTATTTAGATCAAATAATGAAATATTTTCAAGGTCAAATTCTTCTAATACAAAGCCGTTTTCACCTTTTTCTAATACTTCAGTTATAAAATTTATATCAGTACGAATTTGTTCTAATGCTTCAACTATTTCAATTTCATAGAAATTCTTAAACTCTTTATTCAATGGAGATAATGTTTCTTTATTAGCACTTAGAAATCTAATAATATTTTTTGACCAGCCTAATATGTTTTGCCTAGGTCTCCCAAGGGTATGCTTTAATGAAGCAAACTCATTAAACTGTCTAGATATTTGACCATGAGCTAGTTCATTTCTTTGTTGCTCCAGGTTTAAAATTCTATCCGAAAGTTCAAATAAACCTTCAACTTTTGCCTTTTGTTCTTGTAAAGTCGGAAGTTTAATTACAACCTTAAGTAGATCTTCCTTTTTCAAAAAAGGAATTGTAGAATTAATTCTGTAAGCCTCTAATTGTTCTTGAACATAATTAGAATTAAGTTCATTAATTAAAAAAATTGGATCAACTAAAGATTCATTAACTTTGAATGATATGATATCGGGATTTATGTATATTTCCTCATTCTCAAATTCGAAATAAGTTGGTTTTAAAGTTTTCCATCTTAGAGCTAATAATAGGCATGATTCTGAAATTCCTCTAAAGCTACTTTGATTAAGTTCAGATATCTCAATTTGGCTTGAACTTAATGTATTATCTACTTGATCATTTTTTAAATCACGAATTTTAATAACTTTACCAGTGGAAATATCAGGCACTCTTTTACCCTTAATGATTTCTCCAAGGGATGAAAGAGTAATACCGGAAGGAGCATTTAAAAAATATCTTTTAACACTTAAGTTAAAATCATTTTCTACAATAACTTCATTACGAACAATCTTAATATCATCATTTTCAAGATCAGCTTTTATTAAACGAAGAAGATTTTCACTTTTAAACTCAAACTGGCCCTTTTGGAATTTTTCGACATATTTGGAAGCATCGATAAACTTCACTTTACCACTTAGGCTTTTAACTTTATTAATTACCATGATGGAAAAAGGAATTCCAGTATTCATTAATAATCCACCGGGGAAGGAGACCACCATTTCTAGTAAGTCCTTATTTACTAAATCTTTTCTTAATTCTAGTTCAGACCCTCCAGCAAAGAGTCTTCCGTTTGAGATTAATACGATAAGTTTCCCTTTATCATTTAACGCTTCAATTCCATTTTCTAAAAGGAAGGATTCTGCATTTTTAATTGCACCATAACGTCCAATAAATTGACTTTGAAGCTTATAACCAAACGGTGGATTAGAAATAATTAAATCGTATTTGAGTTTTTTTACATTTCCTTTTAATAGCTCAATTGGATTTGAATATTTTTCATAAAAAGGATTCCAATTGTTAATAGAATTATCCAAAATATAGTTTACTTTTTGCCAATTGGCATGAGCAAATATTCTTAGCTCCCCAACTGCCCACGTATTGTAGTTAATCTCTTCTCCATAATACGTTTGTTTTTCTTTTAAAAGAGTTGAAAATGTAGCTGAGCCACTGAAGGGGTTATAAACTAATGCATTATCAGGTAGTTCTATAAGAGAAAGAGCAAAACTATTTATCGAAATGGGGGTATGAAACTGACCACTAAATCTACCAGATACATCTCGTAAGTTTTTAAGCGCTGTTTCAAATACTTGGCGAAAATTACTTTTTAAAAAATATTCATCAATTGATGTTAGAAAATGGATTATAGCAGAAAAACCTTCAAATGAAATTCTTTGCAAAATTGAATGGTAAACCTTGGCGTATAATTCTTCGAATGTTTTATTATGCTCTAAAAGTGATGTTTCAATGCTATTATGAAGCTTATCTCTTTTTTCGAAATTTTCAACAGTATTCAGACCATTTAAAAGGCCTTCTTTATGTAATGACAATAAGAAAAGAACAATGTGATAATCATTACTGGTAATTGATTCATTGCCGAGCACACCAATTGCTCTAACAATTTGACTTTCTACTATCTCTAAATTGCCTTCTATTGAATTCATCATATAATAATCCTAAGTGACCTGATGAAACAAAGGTGTAAATATTTTGTGCAGTATATCTGCATAGGTTATGAGTATACTTTTAATAGGTTTTCAGCAATTCCTTTAATTTTATCTATTAATATATTTGGTTCTAAAACCTGAACTCTATCTCCGTGTGATAGAAGTAGAGATATAAATTCATAATTGATAAATAAATTTAGTTCTAAAATGCTACAACTTTCTTGAATTTCTAAAACCTTTTGTGAACCATGAATAGGTTTTGTTTTAATATATGGCCATAAATCTTTCTTGACCTTTATTACAATCCTAGAAAGCTTTGTGTTTTCCGGAACTGTAACACCAATTATATCTTCAAAATATTCATCAAAATCTATATTAGTGTTTTGATGATATGTTATATCTACCTCTGTTAGTTTTATAATTCTATCCAGTGCTAAATTTGAGATATTATCATAATCTTCATTATATCCAAAAAGAAACCATCTTAAATTATATTGCTTTAAGAAATAAGGATGAATTAGGAGTACAGTATTCTCTTTTGTTATAAATGATAAATAAGTTATTTTTAGAACTCTTTTATTAAAAATAGCATTAAATAAAGGTGTTATATATCCCAAACCTTTTAAAAATTGATTTTGCTCAAAATCAATGATCTTTGTTTCATTTAATAAACTAATGCTTTTTAATTTCTCACTTATTCCTTCAATCCACTCAAATTGAGGCATACCTTTGAACCTAGAAAGTGTCATTAGAACTTCTTTGATCTGGTTAGCTTCTACTTGATTTAATGGGCTATTATTAATGGTATATGCTTTATCTGAATATTGAAAATAGGTTTTTCTTCCTTCTTTAATTCTTTTTAAGTCTATTTTGTAGCCTTGTTCACTTTCCATAAAAGTGATATCATCATAAACCTGTCTTTTTTTAATCCCTTCTTGTTTTCCTGTAAAGTCATAGATTGCTACATTGCAAGCCTCAACTAAATCATCAATGTTAAACTTACGCCCAAAATTAGAAAAGCATTTATCTAACGCGAGGTATCTAATTTGTGCATGTTTGTTCGTAGCCATTAGTTTTTCGATATGGGCTAAAATAAGTAAAAAGTATTTTAAGTGATGCTATAAATAGCTGGTTAATAATTAACCAGCGGAATTCGCACCTTATCATTATATTTGTGAGTGAACTTTATGGACGGGCTGATGAGCCTTGCACTCAGCACAATTTACGATGTGCTGAAATTCGTTTTTTTAAAACTCGCCTTATCTGAGGATTTAAAAAAGTTAAATGGTTCGATTCCGGTACTGGGTACTATCGACTAAATTCATATCTTAGTGTTAAAACAATTAAAAACAACATGGAAAAATTTAAAGAGTTAAAAAGCCTAATAGAAACTGCAGAAGCAGATGCAGTAGCATTTTTTGAGAAAGGAAACAAAGCGGCAGGTACACGTTTAAGAAATGCGATGCAACAGTCAAAAGTATTGGCGCAGGACATTCGTAACGAAGTTACTGCTAAGAAAAACGGATAATTTAAAAATCAAAGATTATGGGAAACCCGACTGGCTCACAAACCAGTCGGGTTTATTTTTATATCCTAAAATAGCATTCCTTCGTCTGCAAATGAATAAAAACCTTCTGTGGTAATAATCAAATGATCCAAAACTTCAATATCTAACAGCTTCCCTCCTTCTTTGATTTTTTTAGTTAAACTAATATCTGCCTGACTTGGCCTAAGTGCGCCTGAAGGATGGTTATGTGCTAATATAATTGCACTTGCACAAGCTTTTAATGCAGTTCCGAAAATCAGTTTGGGGTCTGCAACAGTTCCTGAAACTCCCCCAGAGGAAACTTCAAATAAGCCTATTACTCTGTTTGCTCTATTCAGTAATAAAACTTTAAACTGTTCATACAACTCAATCGTATCTGTATTCCATGTCTCTGAAAAAACCTTATAAACCTCTCTGGAAGAACTTAATTTCGGTCTTTCAGAATTTTTGATTTTTGAACTGTAACTGATACTGATCTCTGCTACTTGAAATGATGATTGATTGATGCTAGTTTCCATAATAATTGAATTTTAAATGTTATTGAATGAATTATGGTGCATCGAAGCTCGCAAAGCCGACAAAAGGAAGGGTGGAGATTTCAAAAATGTGGAGGCTCCGCCCCTAGGTGGATACCCATTTTTTAAATACGACCCTTGCGAAGCGAACCGTTGTCGGCTTGGCGGGCTAAATTTGTAGCGTAATTGATGAATAATTCCCGAAATACTTTGGTTCGTTCTGCCTAAATAAACTTTAAACACCTGATTTACATGAGGTACTGGGATGCAAGAAAAAACCTGTATCCCGACGGCTCTCGAATCCTCGCCACCTTTGTTTCAACAAATCGCTAAAACATTTAAAGTTTGAAACTTATGGAAAACATCTCTTGGACCACCTTCGGAATTGGCATTACCCTTTTAATCCTAAGTTATTATCTCGTCGTATTTATTTACTGCTATTGGCAGGAACTGAGCACAATTTTCCCGAAAACATCGAATGCTGATTTTAACCCGCTGTTCATTGGCGAGAACGATAGCAGATCAGAAGTGTCTGCGGAAAATGCGGTTGAAGCAGAAGAATTTGAACAACCAACATCAGAGAACCTAGAGGTGGACACGCTGATTGAAGCATTAAAGGAAGGAATTGGTTTTGCGTCGGACCATGAGTATCAACCTTTGGCTTTTAAGGCACATCTTTCTTCAATTATTAAAAAGTTCCCACAACTAAACGGCTCGGATCACCAATCCGCAATCAACGAACTTCTTGTTAAAGAGTGTAAAGAATACGGAGTTATGGTGCTGAGTCAAGACGACGCGGTGCATTTATGGAACAGCAATCCATAGCTCCACTTTTTTATCCCAAAACAAAAAAACAGCCACCATCCACGCCAATGCGTAGGCAAATGTTCCATAAAAGAAGTGTTGCGATGGTCGCTGATTCCCGCCTCTCCGTTGCTGCCTCAACGGAGAGGACAAGGGAAGTCTTATAAATCTATAAACCATCAGATATGAAAAACAATAGCTTAAAGAAAATCAATTTAAAAAAGATAGCAATAGTTGCCATCCTAGTCACCGCAGCACTTCCAATTTTCGCACAAGACGGCAATGCCGGTATTATGGAAGCCAACCAGAAAGTACGGAGCTATTTTGAAAGTGGTACGCAGTTGATGTATGCCGTGGGTGCGCTCATCGGGTTAATCGGTGCAGTAAAGGTTTATCAGAAATGGAATGCCGGAGACCAGGATACCAGCAAAGTTGCAGCCGCCTGGTTTGGGAGCTGTGTGTTTCTGGTGGTGGTAGCCACCATCATCAAATCATTTTTCGGACTATAAATCACCCAAAGCATGCAGACCATTTTAAAAACGAAACTCCACACTTATATCTGCGAAAGCAACCCGGAACTGGTGGTTCATCTGGAGGAAACTTTTTCTTTAAACAACTATCTGGAAGAAAAAATCGCCAACATTGGTACGTTCCTGCAAAACCTGATAGAGTCCGGGAAACCCAGTTATGTGATCAAAGAGCTTTGCATGAACCGCCTTACCGAAGACCTGAAACCTTCCAAGTTCATGTACCTGAAAGCTTTATTGGAAGAAGAATTTACTGGGGATTATCTGATGATGCAGGAAAGCGGAACCCTAACTTTTGAGACCATCAACATCATCCAGGAAACGGAGCATTTGTTCCATGAATTTCCTTTCAACAGAGAGCGTGAAGATAATTCCATGCTTCGTTCTGCGCTCACCGCATTTATCAACGATTACCTGAAACAAAATTAATAAAGCTTTATGTCCTTTCGTCCAGCCGAACAATTATCCAATAATATTACTGCACTCCAAATTGCTTTGAGAAAGGATAAATCTGCCCTTCTTAGAAAGCTAGAGATAGATGCGCTCAAAAAATACGGTGGCTTTGGCGGGATAAAGAGTATTCTTTACCCAAAGGCAGAAATCTCAGAATGGGAGAAGCTAGGAGCAACAGCTGAGGATTTGAAACTCTATCCCAAGATGATGGAATTTCATCAGCTGTTATATGAAAACTTATCTCCGGCAGAATATCAGGATGCCATTGGATCGGCTAAAAACAGTGTGCTCACCGCTTTTTATACCCCGGAATTTTTGCCCAAGCTTGTTTATGACGGGCTAGCCAAACTGAACCTAAATCCGAAAAAGATTCTTGAACCCAGTGCGGGGGCGGGAGTGTTCGTTACAACCGCGATGGAAAAATTCAGAACGCTGGAACGGATCGAAGCTGTAGAAAAAGATTTTTTGACCGCTAAGGTGCTGGAATGCTTGCTGACAAGCTATCAAGCTGAACACCGTGTACACTTTAAGGGTTTTGAAGAGTTTAAAGGTGAACCACAAAATGACCTTGTCATCAGCAATATTCCCTTTGGAAATTTTAATGTCTATGATCCGGCAATTGAGGACGAGCATGTAAAATCTAAAATCCACAGCTATTTCTTTGCCAAAGGCCTGGACCATTTAGGCGAAGGCGGATTGATGGTTTACCTAACAACCGACGCATTTTTAAACAGCCCTTCCAATAAGCAGGCAAGAAACTATCTTTTTAACCGGACAGACTTCGTAGGTCTGGCAGTAATGCCGGACAACCTAATGACCGACCATGCCGGCACTACTGCGCCTACCCATCTCCTACTGCTACAAAAGCATTCCGGTAAAATTAGTTTAAGCGTGGATGAAAGTTCGCTCTTGGAAAGTATAAAGAAATTTGATGGACAGAACGAATACTTTGTGAACGAATATATTGAAAACCATCCCGAGCTCTACTGTGGGAACCAGATAGATATAGGCTCTAACCAATATGGGAAAGCCCATTTAAGAGTTTTACAAAACGGTGCGGTTGATGAGATTGCTGAACAGCTCGCACCGATCCTTACCAGAGGTCTGCTTACAAAATTTAACAGATCATTATGGATTAAACTTCAGGAATCGTTTGCAAAACAAAAGGAATCGAAAAAGACAAGCCTTACCTTTTTAAATGCTCCGGTATATAAAGTCAGCTCAAATACCGCTCAGCTTGGTCTTTTTGATATTCCAAACGAAACGAACACCAACAGGGCGGTAGATTATCTGAATGATCTAGACGAAGTGCTGATTAATGCACAGACCGTGAAGTTAGTGAGTACCTTAAGTCCGAAGGAAGACCAGAACCGTGAAGGCATTGTACTGATCACTGGCAAAAACCGGAACAATGGTCATTTTCAGTACAAATTATACAGCAACATTGCTGAGATTAAAACGACCAGCAAATGGCTAAAATTCTCTGAACTGCAAACTGAACTGAATATGGTGAACAGGCATATCAACAGTGCAGACATTGAGTTTATTCAAAACACGGCTCCATTTTTTGATAACCCTTTTATGCTAGCGGAACATCAGAAAATCAACTTGACGCTAAAACCTTATGATGAAATAGGGATGCTATGGACAGATGGGGAAACACTGGGAAGATTGGTTGACACAAAGTCTGCGGACAACAAGGTTACCATAAACCCCCTTGCACAAAAAGACTTAGCTTTTTACAGAAAGTACATCCGGTTAAGAGATGCCTACCTCGCATTTGACCATCACGATGACGCGAGCACTACCGAAAAAGAAACATTAAGAAAAACCTGTGATGGGTTTCATAATGATTTTATAGAAGAATATGGGCACCTGAATCTTCCGGCTAATAAAAGGAAAATACTGGAGGACCATGCCTTTGGTCTAATGATACTATCTTCTTTAGAGCAAAGGGACGGATTGGATTTTAAAAAAGCTGACTTTTTACAGGCTCCTTTGACTACGAAAAATATTGATTTTTATACGGAAGATCCTATTGAAGCGATGGGAAGGTGTCTGAGCGATATGGGTAAAGTTGATGTCCAACGCATCAGCGGGAGTTTGAAATGCACCGAAGAAGAAACGCTGACTGCGCTTAAAGGCCATATCCTTTTTAACCCTTCTAACAAAGAGTGGGAAACTGCGACCCAATACCTTTCTGGCAACGTGGTTGAAAAACTGGAAGAGGCAGAGCGCATTCACCATCAATACCCTGAAAACTCCGCCATTGCGGAAAGCTTAGACGCTATCCGCAAAGTGCAACCGGAAATTATCCCTTTTGAAATACTCGATTTCAATTTTGGCGAACGTTGGATACCGGTTTCGTACTATGAAAAATTTGCATCTGAATTTTTTGAAACGGATGTTGAAATCACTTATCTGCCCTCTGTTGACACCTTTAAGGTAAACATCCAAAGCTACGGTCCAAAAATCAGGAATCAGTATTCCATTAGACCGAAAAGTGGGAGAACCACCTACGGCAATACGCTGTTGGAGCATGCACTGGAAAATACCAATCCACATTTCACTTATGAAGTAAATCGTGGAAGCGATACCGTCCGAATTCCGGACAACGAAGCTATTCAGCTGGCATTTGAGAAAATAGAAAGCATCAGAAATGGATTTACGGAATGGCTAAAAAGTATGCCTATTGAAGAACAGAAAACCATAGAAAAGCTATATAATGAAAAATTCAACTGCTATGTATTGCAGGAGTTTGACGGTACACATCTGAAATTTCCGGGTTTAAAAAAGAGTACGCTTGGGATCGAAGACCTGTACTCTTCCCAAAAGAATGCGGTCTGGAGAATCATCCAAAACCGAGGTGCATTGATAGATCATGAGGTTGGCTTGGGCAAAACGTTGACCATGATTGTGGCGGCACAAGAAATGAAACGGTTGGGAATTGTGCAAAAACCGATGATTCTTGCCTTAAAAGCAAATGTTAGAGAAATTGCAGAAACCTACCGTAAGGCTTATCCAAATGCTAAGATATTGGCTCCCGGCGAAAGGGACTTTACACCCGACAGACGTTTAAGGCTTTTCCATGAAATCAAAAACAACAACTGGGACTGTATTATTCTAACGCATGACCAGTTCGGTAAAATACCTCAATCTCCGGAAAAGCAAAAAGAAATCTTAGGGCAGGAAATTACCAGCCTCGAAAAAGATTTAGCAACCCTCCAAAGTTTGGGCGGAGCGATGTCTAAAAAACTACTGAAAGGGCTAGAGATTCGCAAAAACAACCTGAACACTAAGCTCCAGACTATCATTGCTCAAATAGAAGAAAGGAAAGATACCGGAATAGACTTTAAGCAGATGGCGGTTGACCATTTATTTATCGATGAATCACATAAGTTTAAGAATTTGGGCTTTACCTCACGCCATCAACGAGTTGCCGGTCTTGGAAATACCCAAGGAAGCCAAAAGGCCTTAAACATGCTCTTTGCCATCCGGACGCTACAGGATGAACGTCAGAGCGATCTGAATGTGACTTTCCTTTCCGGAACTCCGATTTCAAACAGCCTAACGGAAATGTATCTGATTTTTAAATATCTGCGTCCGCGGGAACTGGAACGCCAGAACATCGGAAACTTTGATGCCTGGGCTGCGGTATTCGCTAAAAAAACAACTGATTTTGAGTTTTCGGTTACCAATGAGATCGTAGCGAAAGAACGGTTCAGACACTTTATCAAAGTCCCCGAACTGGCTTTGTTTTATAACGAGATTACAGATTTTAAAACAGCTGCACATATCAGTCTGGATAAACCGGAACTGGATGAAGAGCTCATCAATATCAAGCCAACAACAGAGCAGAGTGATTTTATCAAAAGATTAATGGAGTTTGCCAAAACCGGTGATGCTACTTTGATCGGCAGAGCTCCGCTTACGGAGTCAGAGGATAAAGGGCGGATGTTGATTGCGACCAACTACGCCAAAAAGATGGCGGCGGATATGCGCTTGGTGGATGAAAATCTTTATGAGGATCATCCCTACAATAAAGCCAATACCTGCGCAAGAAAAGTTGCGGAAATCTACCGAGAAAGCCATGAATTAAAAGGCACACAGATTATCTTTTCAGATATCGGTACACCAAAGCCCGACCGTTTCAATATTTATGATGCCATTAAAGATAAGCTAGTGCGGGATTTCAACATCCCAGAAGATGAAATCACTTATATCCACAGTTGGACCGACCGTCAAAAGCCGGAACTATTCCGTAAAATGAATAAAGGAGAAATAAGGGTTTTGTTGGGAAGTACAGAAAAAGCAGGAACAGGTTTGAATGTGCAGGCTAAAGTTGTTGCGATGCACCACATGGATATTCCATGGAAACCATCGGAACTTGAACAGCGGAACGGTAGAGGCGCCAGACAGGGAAATCTATTGGCAAAATCAGATTTTAACAATAAGGTCAAGAATTACATCTACGCAGTAGAACAATCGCTTGATAACTACAAGTTCAACCTGCTTAAAAACAAACAGACGTTTATCAGTCAGATGAAAAACTGCGGGCTAAGTACCCGAAGTATCGATGAAGGTGCGATGGACGAACAGACTGGGATGAACTTTGCTGAATATGTTGCAATTCTTTCGGGAGACACTTCCTTATTGGAGAAATCGAAGCTAGAAAAAAAGGTTGCGGTATTGGAAAGCCTAAAGACCGCTCATTTCAGACAGGTATCTAAATATAGATTCCAATTGGAAGATTTTGAAGTTCAGCTCCCCAAATCAAGGGAAATATTAAAGAACCTGACGCATGATGCCAACCATTATCAGGCTTCACTCACTTATGAAAAGGATGGGACAAAGGCGAATAGGATCAGAATTGACGGTTATCAAGATATAAATCATGAAGCGACCGGTAAATACCTGATTGAACTCCATCAGAACTGGAATCCAAAAGAGGATTTTCAGGGAACAAAGCAGATTGGAAAGCTCTACGGTTTTGAACTCTACATTTCTCAGAAACGGGAAGCATTCCAAAATAACGGAGAAATCGATTTTGAGCAGGTCAACTTTTTATATGCCCAACATCCAGACAGCGTCATCAAGTACAGCATTAATCACGGTCAGCCGAATTTGGACAACCCAAAGCTTGCAGTAAGGTACTTTTTGAATGCCATTGATAAAGTAAGTGGTTTAAAAGAGAAGCAGGAGAAAACCATCGTAGAGTTAGAAAACGAAAGGAATGCAATGAGCGAGCTGGTCAAACAGCCTTTTGAAAAAGAACAGGCTTTGAAAGAACTGAAGAAAGCACTTTCCGAATTAGAAAAAGAAATCAATGCCAAACTGAATCCTCAAAAAACATTTGAAGAAAAGGAAGAACAAACTATCCAGTCAGATGAACAGCAGACCGTTGTACGTCCAATAAAATTAGCTGAAAATACACCGCGAAAACCAATCAGAATATCTATCTAACATGAAAAATAGCGTCTATCCAATCAATAAAAACATTAATAAGCCCATCGAATTTCGGGGTTTACAGGCACAATATATCTGGTACTTCGGTGCAGGTTTATTGGTACTGCTTATCCTGTTTTCTGCCCTGTACATTTTGGGTGTAAACACTTATATCTGCTTAATCATCATCATCTGTAGTGGATTATTTCTGACGAAAAACCTATACCAATGGAGCAACCAATATGGTCCGGATGGAATGATGAAAATGTTGGCAAAACGGAAAATGCCAAGGGAGATCAAAAGCTACGGCAGATCAGTTTTTTACTTAAACACCAATAACAGCTATGGAATATAACTTATTAAAGCACTTCCCAATTATGGGCGTGGAACACAATTGTATCCTATCCAAAAAAGGTGATTATACTGCGGTGTTTGAGGTAGAGTTGCCCGAAACTTTCACACTTTCCGATGCAGATTATGAACATATCCATCAGTCATGGGTTAAAGCAATAAAGGTATTACCAAAGCATAGTGTGCTCCATAAACAAGATTGGTTTCTAAAGAAGAAATATCATGACACCAAAACTAATGGCGATGATTTCCTAAACCTAGCCAGTGCAAAGCATTTTAAAGACCGACCTTTTTTAGAACACAAAAGCTTTCTTTATTTGACCAAGAAACCAAAGGGACGTAGCGATTCCAGTTCCTTAGTTTCTAATCTGGTAAAACCGCACTTAGTTCCAAAAGATTGTTTAGACAAGAAAAGCCTAGCCGACTTTACAGATACTGTGAACCAGTTTCAGTCAATTGTTCAGGATTCTAAATTTGTCAATTTGCGTCGTTTGGGAACAGACGAACTATCCAGTTCACCTCAGAAAACCGGACTGATAGAACGCTATTGCTTCTTAAATCAACAAACAAACGCCAGAGTTTATAGTGATTTCCAGTTCGGTAACGCATTAAAGGTCGGCGAAAAGCAACTGAAAATATATACGTTGGGCGATGCTTTGGATCTGCCTCATTTTTGTGGTTCACGACTTACTTACGATAAATACTCCACAGATAAAACTAAATTCCCTATCGGCTTCGCTGGACATTTGGGACTGCTATTGCCCTGTGAACATATCTATAACCAGTATTTGTTTATTGGAAATGCCAGTGCTACACTCAAAAAATTTGAGCGTAAAAGATTAAGGTTGCAATCACTTTCTACTTATTCCAGAGAGAACTCCATTACCAAAGATGCTACGAACGATTTCTTAAATGAAGCCATCAGCGAACAACGTTTACCGGTTAAAGCGCATTTTAATGTTCAGGTATGGAGTGACAATGAGCAACATTTAAAAGAACTCAATAATCAAGTGACTACTGCATTTTCACAAATGGATGGCTCGGTAAAGCTGGAAACGATTGGCGCACCGCAAATCTGGTGGGCTGGCATTCCGGGAAACGAAGCAGATTTTCCCATGAATGATACCTTCGACACTTTTGCCGAACAGGCTTGCTGTTTCCTAAATATGGAAACTAATTACCGAAGCTCTCTTTCCAAGTCTGGAATCCGTTTTTGTGACCGATTGGCTTCCAAACCGGTAAATGTTGATCTATTTGATGAACCTCGAAAAAAGGGACTGACCTCCAACATGGGCATGTTGGTCTGCGGAACCTCTGGTGGAGGTAAAAGTATGACGGTCAATCATATTTTAAGTACCCTTTTTAGACAGGGAGCTCATTGCGTGACCGTAGATATTGGTGGAAGTTATAAAGGCTTGTGCGAACTGGTCAACGGCTATTACTTTACTTATACCGAGGAAAACCCGATCAAATTCAACCCTTTTTATATCGGAAATGGAGACCAATTGGACACCGAAAAAAAGGAAAGTCTTAAAGCCTTATTGATTGCACTTTGGAAACAGGAAAACGATGCTTTCAACAGAAGCGAGTACGTTGCGCTGTCGGAAGCACTTCAAGGATTCTATTCATTAGTGGAGCGTTCAAATAAAATATTTCCATGTTTCGACAGCTTTTACGAATACTTAAAAAGTGATTTCGCAAAGCTACTTTCCTCACAAAAAGTAAAGGACAAAGATTTTGACCTGAACAATTTCCTATATGTGTTACGGCCTTATTACAAAGGTGGAGAATTCGATTACCTGCTGAATGCGAGAGAAAATCTTGACCTGCTTAATCAGCCTTTCATTGTGATAGAACTGGACAACATCAAAGACCATCCCATACTTTTCCCTGTGGTTACCCTGATTGTAATGGAGATGTTCATCTCTAAAATGCGGAAACTCGGAAAGGTCAGAAAAGTCCTCACGATTGATGAAGCATGGAAAGCGATTGCAAAATCCGGGATGGCGAATTTCCTGAAATATGCTTTTAAAACGATAAGGAAATTCAACGGAATCCCCATCGTGATTACTCAGGAACTGGATGACTTAGTGAGTTCGCCCATCATCAAAGATGCCATCATCAATAATGCGGACATCAAGATATTGATGGACATGAAGAAGTACCTCAACAAGTTCAATCAGCTACAGGATGTGTTGGGACTGTCCGAAAAAGGGAAAGCAATTCTCCTATCCGTCAACAAAGACAACCGTGAAATCTTCATCGATCTGGGTGGGCAGGAAATGAAAGTCTATAAAAACGAACTCTGTCCCGAAGAATATTATGCCTATACCACCGAAGGTTCGGAAAGAGTAGAAGTAGCTGATTATGCAGAAAAACACGGAAGTATAGAGAAAGGTATTATAGCACTGGTAAAAGACAAATTAAAAGCTAAGGAGGAGAATCATGATTAGGAAAACATTGATTTTATTATTCGTCATTGGATTAGGTCTGCGACCATTTGAAAGTAAGGCACAGCTGGCAATTGCAGAAGTCATTAAGGTAGGTGTTAAAAAAATCGTTAAAGCCGTTGACCTGAAAGTACAACGCTTACAGAACAAAACCATCTGGTTGCAGAACGCACAAAAAGTATTGGAAAATAAGCTCTCCAAATTGCGCTTGGGAGAGATCTCAGACTGGACCGAAAAACAGCGGACACTTTATCAGAATTACTTTGATGAACTGAACAAAGTAAAATTGGCTATCAGCTATTATCATCGTATTCGAGACATCGGGTCAAAGCAGTCCCAGTTGTTAAAGGCATACCACAAAGCTTGGGAACTGAGTAAAAAAGATCCAAATTTCAACAGTGACGAACTCAGCTACATGTCAAAAGTTTATGGTGGGATCCTTCATGCCAGTTTGCAGAACATCGACCAGATTATGCTGGTGATTACGGCTTTTCAAACACAGATGTCGGATGCCGGAAGATTAAAAATCATCAGGGAAACGGCAGATGCAATCGACCGGAATTACTATGACTTGATCGCCTTTAACCGTCAGAATATTTTACTGAGCATTTCCAGGGCAAAAGACAGTTCAGAGGCAAATCAAATTCGCCGTTGGTACGGCATCCAATCAAACTGATATGAAAAACATTAT
This sequence comes from uncultured Pedobacter sp., assembly GCF_946480185.1. The sequence continues at coordinate 105,482 of NZ_CAMLIG010000009.1, forward strand.
TATTTATTTCTTCTTCCTGTTAAACATCACAGCATTGAAGGCCCAGACTTTTAGCGAATGGTTTCGACAAAAAAAGACCCAGGAAAAATACCTGATCCAGCAGATTGCAGGACTAGAGGTCTATACAGGATACTTGAAGAAGGGCTATGAAATTTTTGATAAGGGTTCAAAAACTATCTCAAAAATCAAAAATAGAGACTTCAATATGCACCAAAGTTTTTTTAATGCTAAGAACAAACTGAACCCGAACTTATCTAAGCTGGTAGCCAACCTAAAGATAGAAGCTCTCAACAATGCGGTAACTGAAAAATGTATCCAGTCCAAGAAATTCATTGCGGTACAATCAGGTTTAAACACTGAACAAATAGCCTATTTCAAAACGGTTGTTATGAGGATTGAAAAAAGTGCAAAAGAATTATTTAACGAGTACCAGCAACTAATTGAACCCGACAAAATTACGATGAATGATGAGGAACGATTGAAACGATTGATGGACTTAAAACGCTCATATTTCTCTTTATATCAGTTCATCAATTCTTTCTGTGACGAAATCAAATTGTACAGTCAGCAGATCAAACATGAAGAAAAGGATATTTCCACATCCCAAAAAATATTAGGATTAAAACCACAATAACATGAAAAAGCTATTGCTCACATTAATGCTCTGCAGTTTCTATTCTCTCGGTTTTTCGCAAAGCGCCGAAGTCAAACAGCTGATTTTAAATATCGAAAAACTGAAGCAATTCAAAAATATTTTGAATGACATGAAAAATGGATACAGAATCATCGACAAGGGATACGGGACAATCAAGAACCTTTCAGAAGGGAATTTCAATCTCCACGAAGTCTTTTTGGACAATCTACTGAAGATCAGTCCAGCAGTAAGAAAGTATCACCGTGTCGGAGAAATTATTCAGTTACAGCTTAGACTGGGAAAATCATCCAGTCAGGCGATTAAGCGGTTCACGTCCGCTCAGAATTTCTCCGGGGATGAGCTTTCTTATCTGAAAACAGTCCTGAAAAGAATCAGCAAAAGTTCTTTGCAAAACCTTGACGACCTCACACTGATTCTTACTGCTGGGAAATTACGCATGAACGATGATGAAAGGTTGCAGGAGATAGACCGCATTTATACAGATATGTTGGACAAAAACAAGTTTCTCATCCATTTCTTACAGGGGCAAAACATGCTTTTGAGAAATAGGGAGAAAGAACTCCAAGAGGTGAATGTTCTGAAAAATAACTATGACATAATTAATCAATGATATCCATGAAAAACATAAAATCACCTTTAATCTTCATCTGCTCATTGGCAGTGATTTTCTTTCCGACCTCACTTTTTGCCCAGGGAACGGGCAGCAGCACCGGAGGTTTACACTTGGTATTGGACAATCTATATCAGGAAATGATGCCCTTGTGCAGTAAATTGATTTCCGTAGCGCAAGGTATTGCGGGCTTTGCAGCGATCTGGTATATCGGTTCAAGGGTTTGGAGACATATCGCCAGTGCAGAACCGATTGACTTCTATCCGCTGTTACGTCCCTTTGCTTTAGGCTTTGCCATTCTCATTTTCCCTCAAGTACTTAACCTGCTTAATGGGATTTTAGAGCCTACCGTTGTTGCTACCTCGTCCATGGTGCAGGATTCAAACAAATCCATTGATCTGCTCCTCAAAGAAAAAGAACGGATGGTAAAAAACAGCGATGCTTACCAGATGTACGTTGGAACGGAAGGAGATGGAAACAGAGACCGGTGGTACAAGTACACCTATAACAACGACCCAAAAGATGAGGGTGTGATGGAGGGTTTGGGCAACGACTTCAAATTCAGCATGGCCAAGCTTTCCTATAGCTTCCGCAATTCTATAAAGCAGTGGATGAGTGAGGTGCTGAAAGTAATTTTCCAAGCGGCTGCTTTATGTATCAATACGCTAAGAACTTTCAATCTGGTGGTGCTTTCCATTTTAGGACCATTTGTATTTGGGATTGCAGTTTTTGATGGTTTCCAACATACGCTTACATCTTGGATAGCGAGATACATCAATACATTTCTGTGGCTACCGGTCGCCAATATATTTGGGAGTATTATCGGCAGGATTCAGGAAAAAATGCTGACCATGGATATTGGCCAGATCAGCCAAAACAGCGATACATTTTTCAGCAGTTCGGACAGCGCTTATTTAGTATTTATGATTATTGCCATTGTGGGCTACTTTACCGTACCAACGGTGGCTGGTTATATCGTAAACGCAGGTGGCGGAGGTGCCATGGTACAGAAAGTTACGCAATTGCTTTCTACTTCTAGTACTGGAATGGTTTCCGCGGCAGGTTCAGGAATGTCGCGAGGTATAGGAAGCATTGTTCAGGCAGGAAGTCACGCTGGTTTCGGTTCCCATAATACAGGAGGAGGTGGAACAAAGAGTTCCAGTCAAGCAGGTTCACATCTTAACAGTCGTCTTTCAAATTCTTAAATATTAAATCTAAAATATTTACACATCATGTTTACCAAAATGAAAAATATAGATACCGCTTTTAGGCAGATACGGATGTTCACTATAATCACCATTTGTCTGTGTTTCGTGTTAAGTGCCTATGTGATTTTTAAAAGTTTTGCAACTGTTAAAAACGCAGATTCCAGAATTTATCTATTAGCTAACGGACAGGTTATCAAAGCGAATACCTCGCAACGTTCAGAGAATTTAGAGGTGGAAATCAGAGATCATGTAAAAACTTTCCACCAACTTTTCTTTACGCTGGATCCGGATGAAAAAGTGATCAAACGAAATATTACGCAGGCACTTTATTTAGCAGACGGTAGTGCGAAGCAGACCTATGACGATTTACAGGAGAAGGGATTTTATACTGGAATTATTTCAGGAAATATCAGTCAGCGTATCAATATTGACAGCGTGGAAGTGGACATCAGTAACCAGCCTTATTCTTTTAAATGTTTTGCCACACAGAAAATCATCCGTTCAACAAATACCCTTAACAGAGGGCTGGTGACTTCGGGCACTATAAGAGAAGTTTCGAGAAGCGACAACAATCCGCATGGCTTTCTTATACAGCAATGGAAGATCCTAGTTAATCAGAATATGGACTCCTTAAATTATAAATAATGATCAGCCTATTTAAAAAGAAAACTATAAACCCTGTCTCCCACGTAGAGACGGATCTGTTTGCCCAGCGAATTGCGGAAAAGATAATCTATTACCAAAAGAAATGTTCAGACCGTTTGGACAAACTTTTAAGGAGAGTGCCTTCCAAAATCCAAAGGATTGGTTTTACACTCTTAATCAGTGCAAGCACATTGTACTGTGGCTCACTGATTTTTAAAACTCCAGTTCATCCATTTGTTCTTAAAACTATAAAACCCTTGAAAAACAATAAGGTTTTAACCGCAGATAGTCTTCAAAATCTGGAAAATATTTACCAACACTATTTAAAACGTTAAGCTATGAAAACTACATTTTTAAAACCCGCTACAAAAAAGACCAAACAATTTCTATTCTTCTTGCCAATTGTTTCCGTCCCCTTTTTAACCTTGATATTCTGGCTGATGGGCGGAGGCAAAGGTTCGGAACTGATGGCAAAAACATCGGCTGACAAGCATTTGCTCACATCACTTCCTGCAGTTGACCTGTCCGCACAGAAAGAGATGGATAAAATGAGCTATTACGAAAAAGCAACTGCGGACTCCATAAAGGATAAAGATGCAGATCACGAAAGTTCCTTTTGGGATAAAACTTACCTCCAAGCCAGAGAAATTGGAGAAAGCAATGAAACTGACTTTGACAATTCCTATAACGCGGAACATCAGGAAGCCGAGCTTCACAAAAAACTGGACCGATTAAATGAGGTCTTAAACAGCTCAGAAAGCGAGCAAAATCATGCTGTTAAACAGAACGCTCCATATCAGGAAAATCAGCTCGACGAAACTCAACACAATCTGAATTCCATTGGTAAAGAAGCTGATCCTGAACTTGAGCAACTTAACGGAATGCTTGAAAAAATCTGGAACATTCAGCATCCGGAAGCTGACGAAATATCCAATTCAAATAAAGATTTGGACAATTTGTACCGGGCTATTCCTGCGGTGATTGAAGGGAAACAAAAGATTGGTCAAGGCTCGGTTGTGAAATTGAGGTTGCTGGAGTCTGTGGAGCTGAACAATCAGATAGTCCCAAAAGATCATCTGGTATTTGGGATCTGCAGAATTACCAACCAGAGATTACAGCTCGATATTACCAATATCCGGCTCGGAAAATCTATTCTGCCCGTTGATTTGTCCACTTATGATATGACGGACGGTATGGAAGGGATCAATGTTCCCGACGCACTCTTAAACGATGCGATGAGAACCGGTTCTGATGATGCAGTTCAAAGTTTACAATTCCTTCCTTATGATCAGAACATGGAAACGCAGATTGCCAGTGCAGGTATCTCCGCAGCGAAAGGTCTTTTTAGCAAAAGAAGCAGGCGTATCCGGGTAAAACTGAAAGACGGCTATAAAGTCCTTCTCAAAAACAACCGTAAATAATTTATCCATTAACCATAATACAAATACCATGAACATGAAAAATTTAGAGTATCTGAACAATCAAACTTTCTATTCCGGTTTCGGTAAGGAGCTGAACGAAGAGTTAAGTAAAAAGCTGGAAGCCGGTGAGAAAAGCTTTTCATTGGACTATCAGAACACTTATGGAAACGATGAGGTGACGGCAAAGCTCAACTTCAACAAATCGGCAAAAAGTGAGCTGTATTTCTTCAACAGCTATGATCTGAGACTGAAAAAAGGAAACGGAAAGGAAGTAAGCCAACGTTTTTTTATAGGAACGGAAAACAACATTACGCAGAAAGAAGCCTATAATCTTTTGTGTGGCAGGGCCATCAATAAAACCTGGACTAAAATGGAAAAAGTTGGCGAAGGAGACGATGCCAGATTTCAGCCTACCAAAGAAAAATATAACGCTTGGCTTCAACTTGATTTCGATAACATGGATGACAATGGAAACTTCAAGGCACTCCGTTATCATGAGAATTACAACTTCGATCTGGATAAAGTACTTTCTGAACAACAGATCAAGGGTCTCGGTAATGACACGGATAAACAACAGCTGATGGACTCGCTTAAAAAAGGGAACAGACAGGCTGTGACCGTCATGGATGGAGATGAATCGAAACAGATTTTTATAGAGGCAAACCCGAAGGATAGGATTGTCAATATCTATGAAGCTAAGCAACCCATGGCTCAAAAAGAGCAGGTGGAGAAAACGGCTAAAAGTCAGAAAACAGAAGTAACAGAATCAATCAAAAAAAATGAAAGAAAACAGAAAAAGCAGGGTATGCAAGTCTGATAGAATTCCATTTTTGATGCCTTTGAGGAATTTCCTCGAAGGCATTAAAGATGATAAAAGAATACGGACAACGCACAGTGCGGTTTTCTTAACACTCTACGGTCTTTGGCTAGAGAACGATGGTCAAAATCCTATTCCTGTAAAGAAGAAAGAAGCCATGGCTAAAGCAAAAATTATCAGTCAGATGACCTGGCACCGCACCATCATTGAACTTAATGAATACGGGTATGTGGATTACCAGCCTACCTATAACAGAACTCGTGTAAGCACAGTTTCTCTTTAAAATCATAGAATATGAATATCGAAATTCTCACAAAATCAGACCTGCAGAACTTTAAGCAAGAACTGATTACGGAAATACAAACAATTGTAGGAGGGTCTAATACCAAAGAAAAAAAATGGCTGAAAGGGATTGATGTCAGAAAACTTTTAAACATCTCTCCAGGAACGCTACAGAATCTAAGAATTAATGGCACTTTAAATCCGTCAAAAATCGGAGGAACTCTTTTTTACAAACGTAGTGACATAGAAAAGTTATTGGAGGATGGAGAATGAATGAGGATATCTTGAATCGGTTTTTAATGAGTGTGTCTGAAAATCCGAAGATATTGGCAAGTCATATTAGTCTTTTTAGTGCTATTCTTTGTTGCAAAGAAAGTCATCATAACGTATTTAATGTCAGCAGAAGTAGATTGATGGAGATGAGTAAACTGCGGTCAACAGCGACTTATCATAAGTGTTTGAAAGATTTGGTTGAGTTAGGTTTTTTAGAATATAGCCCATCTTATAATCCCTATCGGGGAAGCAAGGTTAAATTAATAAACTGATGACAATCCTCAACTCATTTATATATTGCTCACATTGGAGTTGCTACCTATGAGTAGAGACATTTATAGAGCAGATTTAAAAGAGTTAATTTTAAATTTGATTAATATGAGATACAGAGTATTTAATGATGAATTCAAAAAGATGGCAGTTGAGCTCTCCAGATTAAAGAGTTCGGTAAAACAAGCAGCAATAGAACTTGATTTAGATCCTTCCCGGTTAAGCAAATGGCGCAATAATCCCACAATTTAATGGAGGCAATATTATAATGGTTATTGCAGGTTTCACTACAGAACAGATGGAGATCAGGAGATTGAAAAAGGCGTTAAAGAATTCCGAACTTGAATGTGATAACCTAAAAAAGACGGTAGGCATCTTTTCCAAGGGAGACCGGGGATATATAGATTTAAAGCATAACATAGATCGATCTACCCCGTAGAGAAGATGTCGTCATTTTTTGGGATCAGTAGCAGTTCCTATTACAAGTGGGCCAAAGATCCAGTAGGATTCTGGCAACAGCAGAACGCCGAACTTCTGGCCAAGCTCAAAACCGTATATTCGATGAGCAAGGGCCGTTATGGCAGTCCACGCATCACTAAAGAACTGAATGCTGAGGGTATAAAGGCATCACGTCCCCGGATAGCAAGGTTGATGGGTAGAAACGGGATAAAGAACATCATGAAGCGAAAATACAGGGTAACCACCAATTCCAACCATCTTTATCCCGCAAATGCAAATCTGCTGTTGCGTGATTTCAGCACCAATGGTATGGAGAGAAATGGGTAAGTGACATTACTTATATCCGAACTGGTGAGGGCTGGCTTTATTTGACGGTGATCATGGATTTGGCAGACCGTAAAATTATCGGCTGGAGCATGAACAAACAGTATGAGTGGAAAATCAACCGTTGTGGACGCATAGAAAATGGCCATAAAGAACAGGCCTTTGGAAAGAGATCTCATTTTTTCACAGTGACAGGGGGACTCAGTATGCAATTCATGAGTTCCGCAGATGCTTCAAGGGGTTGCCAGTATTGCAGAGTATGAGTAGAAAAGGAAATTGTTGGGATAATGCCATCGCAGAAAGCTTCTTTAAGACGCTAAAGACGGAAATGGTATACCATAGAAAATTTGAGACCAGGTCACAGGCAAAACTTCAGATATTCGATTACATCAAAGTATGGTACAACAGAAAAAGAAGGCATTCCGCACTAGATTGCCTGACTCCGGTTCAAGCAGAAAGGGTGATGGTGAATAATAAACAGAAGCTGCATAAAACGGTCTCTACTTTTATATTGCAATTCCATTTGAGACGGTAAATATTAAACTGGGGACACCTTGAGATCAAATCAGAAGGATTACAAAACTTATCCATTCATATTCAAGAAATCGAGAAAAGAATAGAAACTTTATTCTCTCCACTGTGTGACCAGTTTATGATAAGAAAAAATTATGCTAAAGCATTTGACGGCTTTAAAAACAGGATTTTAAGCAAAATAACTGCACGTACCACTATTCAATATCTTAGCAAATTCTTATTCAACCGAAAGCTGAATCAATCAAAAATTAATCTCGTTTAATAATGCACTACGGGTATAGTCTTATTATTTTTCTCATTGTTAATTGAAAATGTTATTTCAAAAACCTATAAATTTCACAGGAGGCAAGTAAAAATGCACCGACTCCAAAATTTGCGGTAGAATTTTGATCGACTATTTGGCCTGGAATTGCTTTTTCTCCGATTGGTTGTACATAACCTACTGAACCATTTGGTTGTAAAGCAAATTGAGTTAAGTATTTCCACGATTTTTGAATTGTCGGTGTATAATCTGCTTTGCTTAATAAGCCATTGTTCATTCCCCATAGGTAGCCAAAAGTGATAAATGCGGTTCCGCTAGTTTCTGGTCCGGGGGCTTGCTCAGGATCTAAAATACTACGAGTCCAATAACCTTCTGCTTGTTGCGCCTTAGCTAAGGCAACAGCCATTTGCTGATAGCGGGTAAAAAATAAGTCGTAATGCTTGTAGCTTTTAGGCATATCAGCCAAAACTTTAGCTAAGCCAGCAAACACCCATCCATCGCCACGAGCCCAAAAATCTTTTACTCCGTTTACTGTTTTATGTTTTGGATAAATATACTTTCCGTCGCGATAGTACAAATGTGCCTCTTTATCAAACATTAAATCATCCGCATAAACAAAATACTCATAAAGTTTATCCAGATATTGTTCGTCGCCAGTTAATTTGTAAAGTTTTGTCATTACCGGCATTGCCATATACAAACCATCTGCCCACCACCAATAATCGTTATTGGGCGTACTCATCTGATATTGCATTACTTCCAATGCTCTGGCTACTTTTTTCGGGTCTTTTACCTCATCTAAATTGTACAGATCAATATAGGTTTGAAAACAAATTTGCCAATCGCCAAAAAGCACATATTCTGGTTTCTCGCCATAGCTATATTTCCATTTTGTTTTATCGTTAGAAGTTGCACCCATCCAATTATTCTTCCTCGCCCATTTTTCTGAATATGCTTTATACGTAGGATTTTTTGTAAGCTCATACGCAGCCATATTACCGGTATGGTAGGCTGCATTATCCCAAAAAGGATTTCCGGGTTGTGTATGTTGTTGTTGCCAATAACCATTTACCCTGTTAATGATTTCCAAAACACTATCCTTAGACACCGTTGCGTTATACGTTTTACTTTTTTTAGACACACAACCGGCTAAAAATATAATTAAACAAAGGATCGACGTTACTTTTAATCGCATAATTGTAGTAATTGGCTTATTTAAAATGAGGCTTAAATTCTAAAACGTTTACTTGCTGTGGTGGAGTTCTTGTTAAACCCTCGCCATCTTTTTGCATTGTACGTTGCACAAAAAGATTGAGTTTAAATGCTTTTTTCCAGAGTTCAGTATCGTAAGTAGGTTCCCAAGAACCTACATCTTCATCGTTTAAATCAGAAACTGTCCATTTGGCATCTGTTATTTTTTTTAAGCTCAAGGCTGATACTTTGTTGCCCCGTTCCTCATCTCTAAAAATGAGTAATATGGAAGCGTTATTGTCTTTTCCTTTTACTAAAATCTGCGGACGGGAAATTGGTATCTGCTTTGTACCTCCTCCGCTTAAACTAAATGATGTTTTCCTAAAATCAAGGCTACGCGTTTTCCACTCATTACCAATGTGATAAATCAGATGGTATTGAGGAATAGCTGTATCACTATCTTGCCAGTAAGTAGCGATAAAGGGGTTTCCATTTTCATCGCAAGCCATGGATGTTTGATTAATTAACTCGTGATTTTGTGGAATTTTAACTGCATATTCTGCTGTGCTTGCGGTTATTGGGAGCTGATATTTAACTCCTTTTGAATTCTCCCATGTTAAACCGCCATCTTTAGAACAAGCATAAGCCATATCATGGTTGCTGGCTACATCCGGGCTTTCTCGCCAAACCCAAGAAATATGGATAAAGCCGAATTTATCAATGCAAGCCTGCCAGTACGCATTCCTTTTCCCCTCGCCACTAATTAAATTGTTTTGTAAACGTGTCCATTTTTTGGTCTTAACATCGTAGCTGTTCATGACCAAATCACCGTTTCCAGAACCTCCGTTTCTATAAAAAAACAACAACTTGTTATCATTTAGTTTATAAAACTCGGGATACGATACTTTTTCTTCATCTGAACCAATCATTTGTATCGGCGAGGCAAGCTTTAAAGAACCTGGGCTTACTGATTTTGTGTAGTGCAGTTTGTTGTTATGGTGATCCCAAGCGATATGCAAAAAACCATCGCCATCCACCATAATACTGATGATGTTATGCGCATCTTTTATATTGCCTTTGTAGTTAGTTTTCTCGATAATCCAGTTAGCGGAATTTAGTTTTCGTTTACCAAGTATCACGTTACCTTCCGCATTATAAAAAGCGATGTACTGAGTATTTTTAAAGGTGACCAAGGAATTTTTACGAAAAACGGTTGTATTAACCGTATTGCCAGCCCAACCCTCGGCAACCTTAACTATTTTTACCGTTGGCGGATTTTGTGCATACAGTTTTGTGCAAGCCAGCAAAACCAGCAATATTCCTAAAATTTTACAGCTAATTGTTTTCATTTTAATGAGGTAAAGCATGATCTATTTGTACTGGCTGACCGCTCCAAAGTTTTTTCTGTGTCCAATCTGCATTTGGGTTAGCCCAAAAAGGATCATCGGCAGGCAAGCCTAACACCAAAAACACTTGCGAGCATAAGTATAAACTACCCGTTGAGATGTAGGTTTCTCCTAAACCCGGTTGATGACCGTAAACGCCAATGGTTAGCCATCCGTTTTTATCAAAAGTTCCCGGTGCTTCAATCTGGTTTTTTACTACTGTGTACAAAGCGCAACGCACTTGTTCTGGCGAAATTTCTTCTGGCAATGCCTTTTGTAATGCTGCCTGAGAAAGTAGCTGAAAAGCACCAAACCGGTAAGTTAATGAACGTCCGATAGGCGGATAAGTGCCTTCCGGAGAAATTAATCTTTCCTGAATTTCGGCGTAGCGAGTTGCTCTTGTTAAAAATTGCTGATATAATTTTTTATCACGAAGGGCAAGATTGGTGATATCCAACAACATGGGCTGAATTACAAAGCTGTTGTAATAATCCCAGTGAAAATCGGGTCCATCGCCGTAAATACCGTCGCCTTTGTACCAATTTTCGTGTGATTTTACCGCGTAATCAATCCGCATAAAATCTGCACCGGTATCAAACTTGTAAATTGCGGTTTCAATCATCGCACTAAACAAAAGCCAATTACTGTAACCGGGTCTAATTATTCTTGTTGCTTTGAGTTGGCGGATAACATTTGCTTTGGTATCTGCATCTAAAGGCTCCCACAATTGTTTTGGCGCTCTTAATAATGCGTGGGCAAAAAAAGCGGCATCAACTACCGGTTGCCCGCCCTTAGTAAAATTCATAAAATCCGCAGAAGTGGAATCCGTAGCGTTATGAATGCACTTACGCACCAATAAAATATATTTTTCTCGCAGTTTTCCTTCCACAGTGTTATCTGCACCAAGTTCTAGCCAAGGTGCCATCCCTCCTATTAATCTGCCAAAAGCCTCTAAATAAGTTACTTCTCGCCGACTGGCTTCTTGTCCCGGGGCAGTTTCTACGGGCATTGTTGCTTTCAGCTGATTTTGACTTAATGCTTCCAAAACCGGATCAGCGATTTTCAGCATGGTTTCAATCATAAATTTGCGTTGCTCTGGCCCTTCTATTTTTGATTTTTTGGGACTGGCGTTAGCGACAAAACCTAGCAAAAGGCATAGTGGCACTAATAGTTTTTTAATCATTTCTTTACAGTATCATATTTCAATAAAATGTTATTAGGTTATCAAAACCGTTTTAAACATTCTTACCAATTCAAAGTTTTCTCTTCTTTATTCAACTTAAAACTCACCTTCCCATCTGCCGAAATTTTAAAATCTTTTACAGGCATCAGTTCATTCTTACTCCACTTTTTACCAGATTTTTTCCAGAGCATCAAAACACTATAAACCGAATTTTCATGAGGTTTTAAATTAGCGGTTGCATCAATTGTAGTACTGTTTTCTTTAACCGGATTTAATCCTTTTGCCTGAACAAATTCTGTATTTTCCCAACCAGCAACTGGAATCATTGCCAATTGATAAATTCCGTTATCTATAATCTTCACTTCTTTGCCATTAACTTTTTTGATAGTTGTGATTATCGGTTGATCAAGTTGTGGAAGTGAATAGTGACCCAATCTGGCTTTTATAGGATTGCTTCCAGTGTAAGTATCAACCCGTAAAATCCCGTTTGGAAGCGTGATATCAGCAAGGTTTATTTTTACGGAGGTATCCGAAGCTAAAACTGCTTTACGGTAATAAACGCCATCCTGATATTTATCAAAAGAAAACATCCTTAACGCTTCCCATTTGCTTTTTGCATTTTGGAAAACATAGTTCATAGCTACTTCGCCATTTTCACCATCAGCTTGCCACGGAAAAGCACTGTTATAAGATAAACGATTATAGCTTTCTGTACCTTGGTAATAGCCTACAGTTTTACTGTTGCACCAAGCCCTAATTTCTGAAGCGCCAATACCCGGGTAGTTGGTCATCATAATTTTGGGACCCGATAGAAAATGGTTGTAAACTTTACCCTTTTCAAATTCTTTTTCCCACGAACCTTCATTTTCTTTCGTCGTCCAGAAAGGGTTATCTGCCGGAACAAGCAAGCCTAAAAACAACTTACCCATCCAAAACGAGCTTTCCCTACAGCTATAAGGCTGAATTCCTGGCTCAAAAGCTCCATAAAAACCAAGCGTTGGAATACTATCTTTCATCCAATCTGGGTTTTGCAAAAATTGCAACATGGTGCCAGAAGCAATACGTCTATTCCAACCGTAATTAATTTTTGGATCTTTTAAAAAACCCATCATTGGAAAAGGAACCGCTGCTGCCATTCTGTAGGTGATGCTACGTCCCCACATGATCATTTCACCGCTCCGACCAAACATGAGCGGATAGCTATTACTTAAACTATCCAGATTTAAATGAAATTGGCCGGCGATTTTTGGAGCATATTGATTCCCGTAAAACTGCGACCATAATGTACCGTACATTTGAAAAGCCCACATGCTATAGTAATCGTAATAAGGGCTATCGTTATACCAACCTTGTCCATCGTACTGTTTTAAGGTTTGCTGTAACAGCTCGGTTAAATATTCTTCACGAATTTGATAACCCTGACTTTTAAAAAAACTAAGAATAAAAATGTTGAAGAAGCGCCAATTCATCCCGATGGTTGGGCCGTTGCCATAACTTAACATGGTATTTGCTAAAGCATCTTTAGTGGCTTGAGGCAAGGGATCCCAATAAATCTCTGGAGCTGCAAACAAGGAAACCGCTAAACCTCCAAACTCAACCAAGGTTTGGCTTGGTCCCCCGTTTTTTTTAAGATGCGGAACGTAAATATTTGAATTTGAATCAAGAAGTAAAGTAAGTTGATGATGGTAATAAGTTGCAACCGAAATATTGTTGATTTTAAGATTTGGATTTTCTTTTAAAAGTGGCGTGGCGATAAACATGGTTCGGCATAAACCTTCCAGTTTTTCTGTTGAATTTACAGCATCATCCTTAGGATAGCTTTTCCCAGGCTGTTTCGGGAATTTCATTGGGTCATCCAAATTATGGATATAAGAAAAAGCACCGGATAGTAAGAAAAGACCTGCTTCTTTCCAGTGTTGCCGAGTCATCCCGGTATATGGACTTAACTGATGGTCCAAAGGCGTTGTAAAGGCTTTAGGTTGTTCGCTGACTTTACCATAAGACCAAGTATTTTGGGCAGATATTGAATTTGAAATGGTCAACAGAAGAAAAACAATTAAAATCAATTTTGACTCAAATTGTAGCTTCGTGTTAAAGTGTCCCGCCTTCTTATTAAAATCTGTCATAGTAAATATTATAGCGCTCATAAAAAAGCATCTGTTAATTTCTCGTTGCCAAAGCAGTAAATTCAATGATTTAAAGACCAATTCTCCCTCCAGTTGATGGCAATATTTTTATCTTTTTTGATTTCGATAGGCAACCAAACGTACCGACTGTAGGCCAAATTTTTCGGATTCCATTGATCAGCCACAAAAATCCACTGATTTTTCTTCGGCACTTTAAAAACAAAAGCTGACTGACCGCCAAAAGTAGTTTTTGAGTTTACACCATTCATGGGGTCTCCTAAATATTTCCATGGGCCAAACAAAGATTTCGAAGTATGTACGCTTGCCTCGTTTGGCGCCCAGCCTGTGCATCCGCTGGTAATTAAAAAATAATCTTCACCAACTTTAAAAACTGCGGGTGCTTCCCGGTGCTTGCTGAACAAAAGAGAATCCTGCGTGGTTGCGCCTAAATAATCATCTGTAAGACGAACAACTCTAAGATCATAGTTCTCGTTGGAAGAATATATTTGGTAAGCTTCTCCTTTACCATCAACAAACAAAGTCATGTCTCGAGACATATTTCCGTTTGGTCTAAAACTATTTATAAAACGGTAAGGACCAGTAACTTTGTCGCTCACAGCAACAGCGGCTCTTGCTGCATTATATCCCTTGCCTTTCAACTCCAAATGAAACCACATTACAAATTGCTTTGTTTTGCGATTGTAAATCACCTTAGGTCTTTCGATGATACATCCGGTGGCAATATCACTTGTTGCATTGTCTGTTACGGTAGCCAGTGCCAAACCTTCCGCTTTCCAATTCACCAAATCTTTGGAGGAATATACATTTACACCTTTAGAAGCGGATTTACCTCTTTTTTCGCCAAACCAATAATATTTATTATTAAATACTGTTATTCCGCCACCGTGTGCATTGATATGCTCACCATGATTATCAAGCCAAAGCTGGGCTGGTTCAATTTTATTTTGCGCTTGGATTTGTTTAGCGCTAAAACTGATTGCCAAACCCATAAGAAAAAATCGTATCACTGAATTTACCATATTTGATTTTAATAAAACTATACCCCGGTCTTAGTGGGTTAAAAACCAACTACTAAAATTTACTTTATAAGTTTAATGCTATAGGTATAGCTATATTTTTTATCCTTTAAAAGATATTGTTGATGTGGGTATGCTCCCCAACTGTTATCGCCACCTACGCCTCTTTGTGCTAAATCAATCTGTAAAATGGTGTTGTCAACTTTTTTAATATCTGTTGGATGCTGTTGTTTTTTGGTTAATCCGGGATCCAAATTTTCTGTTCTAACATTTAAAGCGCTAAAGCAGATGGGCTGATAGCCTTTTACTAAAAGTCCGTTGTTGTTATCATCCGTAAGTTTTACCCAGCGGGCATCGGTTTTATAGCCGGCTTCCTGCGGGCGGATGTAAGTCCAGGTGAACTGATTGTCTACTTTATCTTTGTACAAACCAACAAATGCAGAGGTATTTCTGTCGCTATAATTTTCCCAAGGACCTCTTCCGTAATAAGTTAAATTATCATACTTTTTAGGTAAATCCATGCGCATCCCAAAACGTGGCATTTCTGGAAGATTTCTTCCGGTCATATCAATCGAAGCCGTGACTTTAACCGATCCATCATTTTGTATAACGTAATTTATAGTGTACGGAACATTAATATCATCTAACTGATAAACAACCGTTATCGGTAATCCGTCGCTATTTTGTTTTCCAACATTTACCTCCTTAACGGTTCTATCAAAATGTGCTGTTCTCCAAATCCCCAATCTTTCTGGCATTTTATTTCCAAAGTCGTTATCGGTTGGTGCTCTCCAAAAATAAGGTTCCGGAAAGCGGAAAATCTTTAATCCTCCATCTATCTGATAATTTGTAAAAACACCTCTAGCCACATCAAACTCTCCACTTATTGCCCCTGAGGTAAATGAAATTTTGCCGTTGGCAGTTTTTGTTTGTAAAGTACCTTCGGTTTGTTTATCAAAAGCATAAAAATCATTTGCGTATTTGAACTGTTCGCGGGCAATTTCATGATGATCTGGGATCATATCTGTTGCTTTTGTGGTATAAGCATATACATTTAAAAACAGTTCTTGACCGGGTTTAAGTTTATAAACTGGTAAATCCAGTTTAACGTCTTTTGCTTCACGCGGCGCTAAACTTAATTTAAAAGTGCCCTCTTTTACCTTTTCTCCATTGTTCACAATTTCCCAGCGGAAAGTATATTGGTTTAAATTGGTGAAATCAAAATCGTTTTTTACGCTGATTAAGCCTTTACTTAAATCTTTTGCAGTAAAGCTGATGTTCTGATAAACTTTTTTCACCTCAAATAATGCCGGGTGCGGGATCTGGTTTGCAGAAATCAAACCATTTGCACAAAAATTTTCATCATTATGCAGCATATAGCTCCCTAAGTCTCCACCATAAGCGTAAAAGGTTCTTCCGTCAGCAGTTTGTGTTTTAAGTCCTTGGTCAACCCAATCCCAAATAAAACCGCCCTGCATATTTTTACTGTTTTTGATAATATCCCAGTATTCTTTGAAGTTTCCGTTGCTGTTGCCCATTGCATGTGAATACTCGCACATGATGTACGGACGAGTTTTGTTGGACTCGGCATAATTCTTCATGTTTTCTACGCGGGGGTACATTGGACCAACAATATCTGTATTTACATCCTCCCCTGCCTGTTCAAACATCACTACCCGGCTATCGTCGCGTTGTTTAATCCATTTATAGGCATCATGGAAAACAGGTCCGTTTCCGCACTCGTTACCCATTGACCAAATAATAACCGACGGGTGATTTTTATCTCGTTCAACTAAACGGTGAATCCTATCTGCTATAGACGGCGCCCATTCTGGAAGGTACGCTGGATGCACACTCTCGTCAAAATTACCCTGCAAAGATGCACCCATGCCATGAATTTCAACATTAGCTTCATCAATTAGGTAAAAACCATATTTATCGGCAAGTTTCAGCATCATCGGATCATTTGGATAATGACTGGTACGGATTGCATTGATATTGAATTGCTTCATTAATTGCATATCCTTAATGATGGTTTCTTTAACCGGCACATGTCCCTTAACCGCATCATGCTCATGCCTATCGGTTCCTTTAAAATAAACTGGAATACCGTTTACCAATAACCGGGCATTTTTAATTTCTACTTTTCGGAAACCGATTTTTGAGCCTGAAACGCCTAAAGAATTCCCATTCTGATCGCTCAATTTCAAGATTAAATCGTACAGATAGGGTGTTTCTGCACTCCATTTATTTACATTTTTAATGTTGCCTGAAAAAGAAAACTGGTTTATAGCTGCACTTATAGCAACATTTCTTTTTTGTTCAAAAACTGTTTTTCCAGATGCATCAACAACACTTAAATCAACGTTAACGTTGCTAATTTTGCTTTTATCAAATTTGCGAACATCTACTGTGGCATTTAAAACACCGTTTTTGTACTGGCTGTCCAACTCGGACTTTACAAAGAAATCCCAAAGTGAAACTTTTGGTAAAGAAACCAAGTAAACATCCCGTTCAATACCAGTTAAACGCCAAAAATCCTGATCTTCCAGGTAGCTTCCATCATGCCAACGGAAAACCTGTACTGCCAACAAATTATCACCAGGTTTTAACAAAGACGTGATATTAAACTCTATCGGAGATTTTGAAGCTTTATTCATTCCGGCTCTTTTTCCGTTTACATAAACTTGTGCATAGCCTGTTATAGAACCAAAATGCAAAAGCACCTCTCGGTTATCCCAATTTTTTGGGACTTCAAAGTGCATACGGTAAGTTCCAACCGGATTATTTTCGCCAACAAAGGGCGGGTTTTTAGGAAATGGATAAACAATATTTGTATAGATTGGCGTTCCAAATCCTTCTAATTCCCAGTTTGAAGGAACCGGGATTTTCGCCCAATTTTTATCATCTAAATCATCACGATAAAAATCTTTTATACGATCTGCATATTTATCAACGTAAGTGAATTTCCAATCGCCATTTAGCAATTTATAATAAGGAGATTTTGAATAGTCATCTGCTATTACGTCTTCTTGCTTGTTAAATAGCATAAAGGTAGCGTGAGGCTTTTCTCTAAGTTCATCAATCTTTTGCGGGTTTTCCCATTCGTTATTTTGAGCCACAGCAAAATGTTGCTGACAAAGAAACAGGGATAGACCAACAAACAGTGTTTTTAATTTGCTTTTTTTAATCGTAATCATTTTAAAGATTGGGTTAATATTTAGATTTTTAGTTTGTATTTAATTTCTGAGCTACCTTGGTGTAAACTTTTTTCACATGCCACCGTCGGTTTTTACTGATTTTCCCAAAGATAATCTTAACTTCAAAAGCACCTTCCGCTAGCCAATTTTTAAACTCTATATTTTTCCAAGTGGACGGAATAGCAGGAAAAACCCTCACCTTATTTCCCCAAGATTGTAACAACATATCCTGAATATTTTGTGCCGCAGAAAGTGGGGTTTCAAATGTTGGCCCCTGCTCTTTATAAAGTCCGTTTGGCAATATAAATTGATTTAAATCTCGTAGGTATCTTAGCACATCAATACCATGGCCGTAAGTCCCTATCCATATTTCGCCATTGTTGCTCTCAATAATTTTTGATATTTCATTGGAAGATAAACCCGGTCTGTTTTGCGAATGAACAAAATTAGTAAGCTGCTTTTTTGATGATTGATATTTATAAACGCCGTTAATTTTAGTCCCTATCCAAATATTCTTTTTACTGTCTCTAAAAATATCGTTAATAAAGTTTTTACCCAGAGGCTTAAAAAGTGTAAAAGTTTCTTTGGTTAAATCAAAAATATATAATCCTTCTTCGGTTCCAATCCAAAAAGTTTGCGCATCATATTTAAAAATTTTACGGATGAAATTATTGCCTATCGAATTCTTGTTCTTTTTATCAACCTGATAGGATTTAAACTCGTGGCCATCAAAACGGTTGAGCCCATATTTTGCACCAAACCACATAAAACCTTGGTCGTCTTGCTCAATATCCCAAATGGTATTTGCACACAGACCATCCATTACCGTGTAGTTTCTAAAAAATATTTTTTGCGCAAAAAGTGATGTTGAGCCCAAAAAAGAAAATACAAAAATAAAAAAAAGCTTTTTCAGCATCTACCGCGATTTTTTTGAATAATTAAGGTAAACAAATTTAAACTGAGGATTCCTATGCAATCAATAATTTAATTCTATTGAAATTTTGAAAACGGTTAGATTAAAAAAAACATGTACTTAAAATTACGGTCAAAAAATCAAAAGTTAGCCCACAAGGAGCTAACTTTTTAACCAACCAAGATTCAACCAAAATCTATTTCTTATCGTTTAACTTTTTAATTAAGTCAACTTCATCTTGCCTGTATGGAGTTCCATCTTTTCTAAATACCTCATGAAACCATTCTACCGGTTCGCCACCATTAGGTAAAGGGGTATCCCAAGCATATTTAGTATTAGATTTACCGTCAACCAAGCCCCAATTAATGGCGCCAATATTCTCTTTTTTGAGCAAAGGCATAATATTAGCAAAACGGCTGTTACGGGTTCTAGCCATATACTCTGTACAAATCATCGGTCGACCAAAACATTTCAACATATCAATTACCCTTTGGTGCCACTCTGGTGCTTCATAATCATGGTAAGTAATGATGTCAGAGTTTAACGCCTGAAAAGTGTTTAACTCATGAAAACCCCAATCCCATATCCCTGCACTAATGGGTTGAGACGGATTTACAGCTCTTGCCCAAGTAAAAATATTTTTTAACAAAGGCATTGAGGTTGTTTTTTTACCAGAATTACCTGGCTCATTATACAAATCCCATAATAAAATACGGTCATCAGCTTTAAAAGTAGTTAAAACGTCTTTTACATATTTTTCCAAAGCCGGAAATTTACTTTCGTCCTTAGAATCAGGATCTCCAGGATCTTGTACCCAACCAGAGTTATGAATACCTGTTTTAGGTTCTGGCTGTTTGCCTGCATAGCCTTTTTTATTCCAACAATCATCAAAAAAAACAAATACCGTTTTTATCTTATGCTTGTTAGCGATGGTTAAATACTGGTTCATTCGGCTTTTAAAACCGTTTGGATCTTCTGTCCAAGCAATACTATGCAGATAAACCCTCATGGTATTAAAACCAATGCTTTCTGCCCAGCCCAATTCTTTATCAATAGTTGCAGGATCAAAAGTTGCTGTCTGCCACATTTCTAACTGGTTAATAGCTGTGCTCGGCAAAAAATCCGCACCGTTTATC
Source organism: uncultured Pedobacter sp. (assembly GCF_946480185.1). Next base: position 125,413 of record NZ_CAMLIG010000009.1, read on the forward strand.
CAAGCATGTTGTTTGTACCAAACATCTGCTTTTTCTATAGGCCAAACTTTTCCTACAACCTCTACGCTATTGCTTTGCGCAAATAAGTTTCCGGATATCAATACGCACACAAATGCGCTAAAAATTATTTTTTGGATCTTCATATCTTATTTTGAAGGGATATTAATGATTGTGTTAGTTTTTAATGGTTCCCCAAAATTTGGGCTTCCATCTTTATTCCAAGTAAATTTTTGTGCTCTCGGTGAACGATAAATACCACATCCTCGGCCAGCTTGGTCATTTGCATGATATAAAATCCAGTTTTCTTTTCCGTCTGGAGAAGTAAAAAACGAGTTATGTCCGGGTGCGTAAACACCATTTTTTGCTGACTGCTTAAATACCGGTTGAGCTGATTTTACCCAAGAGCTTGCATTCAAAACGTCTTTTCCTTTCAAGGTTAGCATTCCTAAGGCGTAAAAATCTGTCCAGCATCCGCTTGCAGAATAAATTAAGAATGTTTTACCTCCGTTTATCAAAATCTGCGGGCCTTCGTTAACGTTTACATGCGGTGGATTTCCAGGATCGTTTAAATCGCCGTGTAATTCCCAATCTAATTGTGGTGTAGATATTTTATATCGCTTCCCTTTAATGGTATACGGGTTTTTCATTTTAGCAATAAATATTTCCTGCGTTCCATTTTTTTCTCCCTCCCACCCAGACCAAATCATATAAAGTTGCTTTTGGTGATAAAATACAGAGCCGTCAATAGCCCATTTATTAGATGGGTCCGCTACTTTACCTTTAAAAACCCAAGTATCGGACATTGGATCTGCAGACGAATTCTCTAAAGCATACATTCTATGCGTTTTATTTTCTCCGTTATCCGCCGCAAAATATACGTACCACTTATTTTCTAAAAAATGAATTTCTGGTGCCCATATTTCCTTCGAATACGCACTTCCTACAGGAGGAATAAAAATTGTTTTACGTTCTGCGTGTTTTAAATCTGCAAGGTCTTTTGTTTTCCAAATCACCAAACTATCTTGCAAAGTGTGTGTATAGTAGTAATAACCGTCTTTATAAATACTCCAGGGATCTGCACCGGACGGTAACAGTGGATTGGTAAAAGTTTGAGCCTGTACCAAAGTAGCTGCAACTAACATTGCCAGCACAAAAAGTATATTCTTAATTTTATTCATCATCTTAATCCTCTCCTGCGGGTTTTGTTATTTTTAAGCCTGTTGCTACTGGGCTACCAAAGTTTGGCGAACCGTCTGCGTTAAAAACAAACTTTTGCATTCTTGTAAAACGATTATTGCCGCAACCCTCTCCAGCGTAAGAATTAGCATGATAAATTATCCAATTTTCAGTTCCATCCGGAGATTTAAAAAAGGAGTTATGTCCGGGTCCGTAAGCGTTATTTTGTGGCGCTTTTGTAAAAACTGGATCACTCTTTTTGATCCAATCAGTTGCCAATAAAGGATTTCCATTTTCTCTAAGTGAAAGCAAGCCCAAACAATAGTCATCGGTTCCGCAATAACTTGCAGAGTAAACTACAAAAGCCTTAGTTCCATTTAGCAGAAACTCTGGTCCCTCATTTACACCGAAACCGTTTTTTTCCCAACTGTACAGTGGAAAACTTAACATGGTAGCGTCGCCCTCCAGCGTCCAAGGATTGGTCATTTTGGCGATATAAAGATTCTGAGTTTTATTGGAATTCGTTAAATCAGGGCGTCCAGCCCACAAGAAATAACGTGAGCCATTATATTCCATCACGTCTCCATCTATAGCCCAAAAATTTGTGTTGGCGGTAAAAAGTCTACCTTTATCAACAAATGTTCCTAGAGTAGGATCTGCACTTGCATTTTCCGCAACCCAAGTTCTTTGAGAAATATCTGTTCCGTCACCGGCGGTATAGTATAAATACCATTTACCATCTAAAAAATTAAGTTCTGGTGCCCACATATTTTGAGAATTCACACCAGTTGGAGGATCAAAAACCGTTACTGATGGCATACTACCAACCATGCTCATATTTTTAGTCTTCCAAATTTTAATCTGGTCGCCAATGGTTTCCATAAAATAGTAATAACCATCTTTTTGAGTAACATAAGGATCTCCACCTTTAATGATAGGGTTTGTAAACGTAGTGTTAGCCGCTGGAGGCACCACTACGGGTGTTTTGCTACTACCACTTTTTTTACAACTACCCGCTAAAACAAATGGTAACAGCAACACTAATAAGCCAATTCTCGTTCTCTTTCTTAAAACCATGTTCTTCTTTTTTATTTTATCTCAGATAGATTTTTAAATCACTTAAGGCTTCATTTAAAACGGCGTTAAACTCTTTTCTAATATTTTTAATCGCTCGCATTTACATTCTTTTTTATTTGGTTGTTTAGATTTCCCCATAATTGATTTGGCGCCGTTAATAAAGCATCAGCAAAAAAAGCGGCATCTACTAAAGGTTGACGGCCGGTATTAAAGTTCACAAAATCTGCTGCGTTTGGATCTGTTGCATTTTTTATTCCCTGTACGGCTAAATCAATATATTTTTTTCTAATTCCTCCCTCTGCAGTGGCATCTGGCCCTAATTCTAACCAGGGCGCCATTCCGTCCAACAATCTTCCGAATGCCTCTAAATAAGTGCTGTAAACGCGGTCTTTTGCAACCTTAGCTTCTACGGGCATGGTGCCCTTTAACTTATTTTGGCTTAAAGCGGTTAAAACCGGATTGGCTATTTTGGTAAGGGTTTTAACGTAGAACGCTCTTTCTGTTACGCCATCATTATTATTTTGTGCCCATAAAAACTGGGGCATAAAAATGAGGAGGAAAATCAATTTCTTTATATTATTCATGTTTTCTATTTATTTTTCTTACTGAAAGTTGTTTCCGTAATAACCAATCTACGGTCTCCTTCATACATCACCTTCACGTTTTCGTTGTTGACCTCGTTATCAATAGATTTATGTTCTCCGGGCTGTATAACAGCATTTGTTTCCGCTAAATCGTTCACTTTTATTTTTATGGTGAGCGCCTCTGTAGATGGATTCCAAACTACAGAATTCATATTATTTTGTCCTTTCGGGATACGGCACCAGAATTGGGCAGTTCCAAACTTAGAGGATTTACTAAACGTTGGACTTCTGCCATAACTTGGATCAAAAGGTCCCCAAGGCCTTCTGCCGTTCACCACATATTGTAACCCCGGTCTGGTATTAAATCTGCTGGGATGTCCACCCGCTAACTGATAACCTTCTTTTGTCACCTTAATTCCTTCAGCCAAAAAAGCATCCGTTAAACGTGGAGTTCCATTTGCGATAAAGCCATTATAAGAATCTACAATCAGCCCTTTTTCAGAAACATAATCTCCCCAAATAATCGGATTGACAACCAATTGTTGAAGGTGATGCCCTTCGTTTGAAACGCTATAATTGAGCATATTTATTAAAAGCTTGTCCGCAATGGGATCCAATCCGGTTCTCTGTGATAAATCAAACCCGCAGATTAAGATACTTCCCGAACCTATAAATTGTTCTGCTAGAGCAATAGACTGCAATCCGTAATTTAAATCTGCAAGAATAGCTGTTGAAGACATTCCTTCATTGTCTTCCAGTTTAAAAGCATCCGTAACCGGATATATGGCCGGCATTCCAGCCTTATCCTCGTTCCAGTGTGTATAATCGGACCAAACAATCAAATTATCTCTGCTTATTCCAGAAAAAACCGGATGATCTCGTCTTTCAGGATTAACATTGAATCCATTGCGAGCAGCGGTAGTTGATACCGGATAAACGCCATTGTCAATATCCACAGTGGTGTTGGTAAGTTTAAAATTTAAGAGTTTATTTAAGTAAACTCTTGAGCTGCTATCTTGCTTAAGCGCAAGCACACGGCCTCCGTTATTTATGAAATCTTTAACAGCGGAAGCAAAAGACGCCATTTTTGCATCGGCACTATTTTCTCCGATTACTAAAAGCGTTCCGCTTGACAAATCTTTGCTATTGGTAAATTCCTGAAATGGGATATTGAGCTTTTTGAAAGATGCTTTAGTATCTCCTTTTACATCGTACAACGTAAGTTTCGATGAAGTGGCATTTGCGAATTGCCCTTTAAATCCTTCATCAGCAATAAAGAGTTTAAAGAAATTTTCAGATACTTTCTTTCCGTTTGCATAAACTTCACCATTTAAAGTGTAATCGCCTGAAACGAGATGAGCTGGCAATTTTATGTCGATTGCTTTTTTAGAAGTGCCATAATAAGGTACGTCATTAAATGAAATGCTATCTTTTAAAACAGCTATTCTTGCTTTATCGTAAATCTGATAAACTAGTTTCACACCTTTTAAATCTTCAAAATCATTATCATCATTGATGATATGAGCTGTAGGGCTAAAAGTTGATCCGGCATATAGCTTGGAAGTCCAGCATTCCCAGCTTAAAAGTACCGGCTGATAAGAAATCTTCACTTGGTCAGTAACCGGTTTTGGATTCATATCCGCGAATTTGTCTATGGTATCCCAATTGTAAAACAAAATTGTAAAAGGGAAAACGCCGCTTAAAGCCTGATTTTTATCTCTTAACTGCCTAAAAGTTTCTGTTGCTTGTCTAAAAGTGAAACTCTGGTGTTTATCTGCCAATTGAGGTTGCATCTCTTCTCTTTCATGACCTGTCCAAGTTAGTTGCGAGCTAGGATTTTTATGCCCTGGAGTTTGGTTGTAGCTTCCGTCTGGCCCGGTATAATTTCCTACACATTCGGTAAACGTAATAGGTTGCCCGCTTTTTGGAAAAGGGATAATATTTGCATTATCTCTGATATTTAAAAAGGTATAAGGCGAACTATAATACCAGCCCCAATAGCGGTGTAAATCGCAAATGTCACCTGTTTTACCGTAGCCATAACCCGCATTTGCGATGTAAACACGTGTTTCGTCCCAAACTTTTAGTTTATCATAGGAATAACTTAAAAATTTCTCCCATGCATCGGCTCTAGATCCTCTGAAAGGAGTTTCATTGGTCATCGCGTAAATCATTAAACTGGGATGATGTGCAATTAAACCTAACTTATCATTCTCATACCAGTTTAATGCGTCATCATAATTATCTGGGAAACCGCCATCAGTCTCATCGCCAACAGCCTGTTCTTTTTTAACTTTTGCGCCACTAGCTACTTTTCCGTTATAGTTCCCTCCAAAAACCATCATTCCCAATTCATCACACACGTCATACCATTCTTCAGCATCCGGAATTCTGATGATGTTGACATTAATGCTTTTCATATACTTCACGTAATCTAAAGCAAAAGACCGGCTATACTCCAACTCCTTTGGAATTCCTCTTTCTGGTGGATTAATCGCTATTCCTCTTAAAAATATTGGCTTTCCGTTCAGGTATAAATTCTCGCCCCTTTTTTCGAAACTTCTAAAACCTGCTCTTTCGCTTAGTTTAGAAATAACTTTAGAACCTTTATACTGCTCTAAAGTAACTGAATACAAGTATGGATTGTTAGGAGTCCAAAGAACAGGCTTTAGATTGCCAGCTTTAAAAGCAATTTTATCTACACCTTCATTAATTGCTTTTACCGGTTGTACATTTCCTTGGTAAAGCAATTTACCGTCTTCCAAAGATTTTATAATTAGTTTAAAGCTATTGGACTTCCCGGATTGAAAATTGGCATCGGTAACTACACGGATATAATCAATCCCTGTAAAAAGTGTAATAGACTTTGAAGTATTTTCCTGGGCGAAAAGCTGGCCCAAAATAAAATAAAACGAGAGAAAAAAAAGTGTTTTTTTTAAAGACATTTACAGTGATATTATTTTATTAAATAAAGAGAAAATCAAATGATAGCTAAAAACCCATTCCTTATTTAAAAAACCCCAAAATCGACAAATAAATTATCGGCTTTGAGGTTTTTATTGTCATAGTTTGAAAAACAATTTATTGATAACCCAAATTATTTTCCATTTTTTTACCCAAATTCGCGTCAATTACACTTTGTGGTATTGGCAACAAAGTATCTCTCAGTGCAATTAGGGGTCCGCTATATTTATTATATAATTTGGTTCTGTCAAACCATTTATGCGCCCGGCGTAAAGCATATCTACGCGGTTCTTCGCTAATCAGCTCTCTTGAGCGTTCATCTAAAATAAAATCGATGTTAACTTGCGCCCCTATAACTGCCGATGCGTGTGACCTTGCCCTTAAAGTAGTTAGCGTTATGGCCGCTCCGTCAAAATCTTTTAAACCGAGTTGGGCCTCGGCAAGCAACAAATAGGTTTCGCCCAAGCGCAAGTAAATTTGATCGTTAACACTGGAGGTATTTTGTATGCCGGCCGGGTCTGCAGGCGCACTGTCCCATTTTCTTATACTGGGCCAGTTCTGTTTATATTTAGACGTGGGATCGGGCTCATCACAGGCTATACTCAAAATCACATAATCATTAAGTGTGCCTCCGGTATAACCTGGCGACTCGCAAGTTGCTACAAGCTTTGACCCTGTTGGCAAAGATTTGGGGTTGTTCATTTTGTAAGAAAACCGCCAAGCAAACTCGCCGCCCCTATCATCGCCGGCCGCATATAACGAAAACGCAAATTTAGTGGCTGCAAATCTGCCGATACCCCTTCCGCCATTTTCTATAGAATAGGTAATCGGTTTTTTACCGCCAACTGTTATATCGTTGTAACGGTTTACCCACCACCTTCTCATTAAATTAGTTTCGGAACCTGAGGATAAATATTCATTAGGCATTACCCAAAGCACTTCGGTATTTCCTTCCTCACGATTAGAGTTCCCGTCTAAAAACATATCTGTAAAAGCGGTTCCGGGGTTGTTTTTATTTACTCCGTACCTTGCAGTTACCAATCTATATTTTGGATTGCCTATAACAGCCATCGCCATATCCTTCGCTTTTTGGTATTCATGGGTTTCTAAATAAAGCTCTGACAAATAATGCTGTGCAACTACTTTACTGGCCCTGCCAGGTGCGGCCGGTACATCATCCAAGTTTTCTGCCGCAAAAAGCCAATCGGCTTCCATTGCTTTTCTTACTTCGGCAACCGGCGTACGCTCAAAATCGGTTTTTACACCCGATGATTCTGTGAGTGTTAAGGGGACTGCCCCAAATAAGTTCACCAAATGGCGGTATGCCCACGCTCTTATCAGTTTAGCCTCTCCAACAATTTGGTTTTTTTCCTTATCTGTCCAGTTTAACTTAACAGTTTCTGATCTTCCTATTAAGGTATTTGCAGAATTAATTACTTTATAAAGATACGTGAAGAAATTACCTACATGGCCGTTAGTAGGGTTTAACTTAACACCAAAATCGTTAAAAGTATTATCACCTTCTGTACCTGGGTATAAACTGTAGGCGTTATCAACCCCAATTAAGGCCGCGGTTAAGGGCAAACTGTTGCTAGGTCCCTCAATTCCTCTTCGTTCTTGGCGCCACAGCGCATATAAGCCGTTTAAACCAGCGTTAAAACCATCTTTACTTACGTAAAGATTATCGGCGGCAATTATACCCTTCGGTTGCTCGTCAAGAAATGTTTTTTTGCAACCTAACTGCAAAACAAGTATGGTTGCTAAAAATGATATTTTTAATATTTTCATGATGATTAAATTATAAAGTAAGCGTTAAACCAAAAATAATCTCTCTTTGTAATGGAAGCGCATACTGGTTGGTAAACTCTGGATCCAAACCGGTGTATTTGGTAAACGTAGCCAAGTTTCTTCCGCTAACGTAAACTTTTAGCCCTGATATTTTAGCCCTCTCAAGTAGGCTAACTGGCAAATTATAGGCTAAAGAAACGTCTTTTAAGCGGGCGAAATCTGCTTTTTCGTAAAGCCTAACACCAAAATTAAGATTTGCTTTGGCATCGTTTGCAAAGTGGTCTCCGGTTGGGTTGGTTGGGGACCACCAGTTTTTCTGCGTGGTATTTCTACGCGTATCGCCGAATACGGCATCGCTCCAGAAAGGATCCTGTTTGGTATTGCCTGTTGCACCTTGCAAAAACACCAATAAACTAAAATCTTTATAATTAAAAGTATTGGTAAAACCAAAGGTAAATTTAGGATCTTGCTGCCCCAGTATAATTTTGTCGTCACTTGCGCTCAGCACTCCGTTACCGTCTGCATCCAGAACTTTAACATAACCCGGCTGGGCGGTTAACTGCAGGTTTTCTGCCGTAATTTCATCAGCACTGCGGTAAAAGCCATTGTATTTTAGGCCGTAAAAAACTTTAATAGGTTGCCCAATAAACCAATCGTTTCCTAAATCATCTTTTCCATCTCCGTACAGGTCAACAATTTTATTTTTATTGTGTGATGCCGTGATATTAGTACTCCACTTAAAGTTTTGGTTGCTGATATTGACAGATGTTAAACCAAGCTCGATACCGTTATTGGCTGTTTTACCAATATTTTGAACAATGCTTGGAATACCCTGTACAGGCGAAAGTGTACGTTTCAACAGTAAATCGCTTGTTTTAGAATTATAGTAATCCAAACTTCCTTGGATACGGTTGTTCAAAAGGCCAAAATCCAGACCGAAAGACAGTGATTTGGTTGTTTCCCAACCTAAATCCCCGTTAGCAAGTTTGTTAGGAGCATAACCTTGTAAAACATTTGTTCCGTTTAGGTATTGTAAAGTTTCTAAAGTTGCCAAAGAGCTATAAGCTCCCACTGCCTGGTTACCGTTTGCCCCGTAAGACCCTCTCAGTTTTAGGTTGTTTACAACTGTTAGGCTCTTCATAAAATCTTCGTTGGCGATATTCCAGGCCAAAGCAACAGAAGGAAAAGTTCCGTATTTGGTAGCTGTACCAAAGGCAGAATAACCGTCTCGCCTTGCAGTAACTGTTAACAGGTATCTACTATCATAACCATAATTTAACCTTACCATTTGCGAAACTAAATTAGTTTTATTGTTTTCAATGGATGGTTCCAATAACAAAGCCGATTCCATCTGATAATTTGTTAAGACATCATTAGGGAAACCTGTGCCCTTTAATTGGTCTCTGTCAAAATCCGAACTTTGGCTACTGTATAACGCGGTAACGCCAACGGTGTGTTTTTTAAAAGTTCGGTTATAGTTCAAAATATTTTCTACTGTGAAATTACGGCTTATGGAATTATAGTTTTCTGCATATCCGTTTTTCTCGTAACCCATTGCTACATCTCTACCGTAATAGGTTTTGCGCTGCGAGTTACCATATTCCACACCAGTATTTAACTTGTACGATAAACCTTTAACAAAAGGAATATCAATATTGATGCTGTTGGCCGTAAAAATCTTATAATAGTTATCGGTATTATCCACCAATAAATTTCCCAAAGGGTTTCCAGCTTTGTTCACATCTGTGTAAGCATAAACGGCAATGGAACCGTCTGGGTTGAAAGGTTCTGTTAAAGGATTAAAAAATCCTGCGCCACCGCCTGTGTCGTTATCATCATTAAACTGTGCAGGCAAACCATCTTTGTTTTGTAAAGAAAACTGCGAATTTGAAGCGATACTTAGCCAAGGCGTAACGTTAACGCTTAGATTTGGTTTTAAAGAATACCTTTTAAACTCATCGTTTTTTGAAACGCCTTTTGAATCCAGGTAGGTTGCCCCCAAATAGTAATTTGTTTTATCGCTACCACCGTTTACCGATAAAGAGTGCTGCGTTTTAGCACCTGTTTGTGTAGCCAATTTATACCAATCAACACTGGCACCGGCATCATAAACCCTTTGTTCTTGATCTGATATGGTGTTAACAGCGTTCAGTCTGGTGGTTTTAAAGTTGTAAAACTCCTCGCCGTTCATTAAATCCGGCTTACGAACCAACGTCTGTGTGCCGTAAAAACCGTCGTAAGTAATTTTAGTTTGCCCGGCTTTACCTTTTTTACTGCTTACCAAAATAACACCGTTTGAGCCTCTTGAGCCGTAAATTGCAGCGGCAGACGCATCTTTCAATACTTCAATGGAAGCAATATCATTAGGGTTGATTTCTGATATGCCACCTTCATAAGGCACTCCATCATAAATAATAAGCGGTCCGTTATTCGCCGTGATTGAGTTTCTGCCACGTACCAAAATCTCCACATTTTGTCCTTCTGCACCTCCTCCGTTGGTATTGATCTGAAGGCCGGGTACCGAACCTTGCAAAGCCTGTGCTATGTTTGTGTTTGGTAGTTGCTCCAACCTTTCTTTAGGAATGGACGCTACCGCACCTGTTATGTCGCTCCGTTTCTGCGTTCCGTAACCCACCACAACAACTTCGCTCAAGCTGTTTACGTCTTCTTCTAATACCACATTTAACGTTGCGCCTGTTGGCCTAATTTCTTTGGATTTAAATCCCAGGTAAGAAAACACCAAGTTGTTATTCCCGGTAACCGTAATGGAATACTGCCCGTTTAAATTTGTTAAAGTGCTGTTTTTAGATCCTTTTTCTGACACCCCTACGCCAATTAATGGCTGGCCATCTTCAGCTGATGTTATTGTACCCGTAATCCGCTGTTGAGCAAATGAAAGTCCACAACCGAAAATCAGGAAAAACAACATAACAGCCAAACTGCATTTTTTGTAATTCAGATTCATAAAATGATAATTAGGTTTGTAAATTGGTTTATAATTCTACTGACAAAGTTAATTTCCCTTTTAAAGAATTAATCAAATTTAAGGATGTAGTCAGGAAAAACACCCGATAAAAAAGACAAAACAACCTGTTAAATATATCTTTAAGATAAATGTGAAGAACGAAACCTGGGTTCCCAAAATCATTTATTAATACTGTTAACTTGGAATCAGCAAGAAGTATATCGATCATTATTTTAAACCCGCAATCTTTAGCAACTGATTTTTTAGTTATGGTACTTCGTATAAATCTTCGGAGACTCATTTAAGTTTTAAAGAATTATTTTAACGAACACCATTGTATTATAAATTCAACTTGTAGAGTTAAAGAAACAGCCTTAAGCTTTTAAACTCAACAAATTCAGTCATGCCCTCCACAAGCTTTGCACTGACTTCAAAAGCACCATCTGTAAGCCAATTTAAGTTCTATATTACCTTGAAGGTACGGTCGGAAAAGTCCTCACTTTTCGGATCCAAAACTGCAATAACCCATCTTGAATGTTTGGCGTGGCAGAAAGCAGAGTTTCGAACTTTATAATCAACATCGGTAATATGAGCTATGTTACGTAGGTTAAAGCTAGCTAACAAAACACAAGAACAGTCTTATCTATCTTTGTGAAAAGAAAATCATTTATTTCTTTTGGATCTCCAACATTTTCTCTGCAAAACGTTGCCCCAATATAATGGCGGAAGCCCTGTTAAAATGCGTATTGTCACCTTTATCAACCAGCCCTTCCGAACTCACTACGGCAGTATAAGGAACCAATGCCGGTAATTTTAAAGTTTCTCTGTTTATATTGTCATATTGAGGGTTATACCTACCTAATTGACCTACTACAAACGGTAGGTTTTCGTTTTTAACTAAGGCTCTTACTCTTTTTATCAAGGTTTCCAGTTTTGGTAAATAAACCTTAGCGCTTCCTGCTTTGCTATCGCTTTCTCCCTGATGCCAGATCACACCTTTAACTGTCCCATATTTCATAGCTTCTAAAATTCTTTTTTCGGCATCGTCCCAAGGGTGTCTTTTCGTGTTTTTATCGTACCCGCCCGGTTTCCAGGAATTAATAGATGTCCCCCCAACAGCTACAGGCACTAAACCTATTATTCTAGATTTCGAGGCCTCCTGCATTGCCAGGCCAAAAGACAATCCGGGCCCAACAGCCACCATTCCGGGTTTGTCAAAGTGAAGCGGATTTTTTGCGGCAACCCATTCTAAATTTTTGGTAAACATTAAAACCTTATTGTTCTGCACTATACTGTCCTCCGCAATAAGAGGTCCACGACCGGACATATTGGACTGTCCCATTAAAATATAAATGTCTAGGTCTTTATGAGCTAACGCTCTTTCCGCCATAGTGGTATTTTTTTTACTACTGCAGGAAAACAAGCATAGTATCAACGTAATAAAAGCCATTGGTAAGGCTATGAAAAATCGGGTCATATTTTTATAAATTGATTATTGGTTAACAGAAAGCTATATTTCAAATATACCATGTTAAACCATTTTTATAAACCTGTCATATAGTGCATTTATACATGAGATTTAATACATATCGAATACATTATGAGCTAAACCATTTATCTAAACGCCTTGAAACTGCTTTTTAAAAAATTTTAAATGTACTAGCTTAAACCTATCAGCAACATTTAACAAGTCTTTTTGCAACTTATGCACCGTAGATGAAAGCTTTTAATCTCCTACTTTAGCATCAATCATTATTATAGATTAAGCCTATTCAGTTACTGTATGAATAATTTAAGATCAATATTTTTCTTTATTTATTTAATTTCCATTTCGGGAACCATTTTTGCCCAGAATATTGACAAAAACATTTTTTTAACTACAAACTGGAAGTTTCAATACGGTGGAACTGAATTTGCCGAAACAGGAAGCTTCAACGACTCAAAATGGTCAACTGTTTACATACCACATACTTGGAATACCAAAGATATTTTTGATGATGACCTAACCTATGCCAGAGGAGTAGCTTGGTACCGAAAATCTTTTAGTATTTCTTCGGAGCAGTTGTATAATAATGTTGCCATCTATTTCGAAGGCGTTTATCAAGTTGCAGATGTATATGTAAATGGTGCCTTTGTTGGCCGTCACAAGGGAGGATATACGGCATTTTCGTTTGATATTACTGACAAACTTAAAGAAGGGAACAATATCATCGCTGTTAAAGTAAACAGTACACAAGATCCATTTATTCCGCCACTGTCAATTGGTTATGCAAGTTACGGGGGCATTTACCGCCCTGTTAGATTAATTTTTAGCGATCCCATTAACTTTGTAGGCACTTATGCAAGCAGTGGCGTTAAAATCACAACTCCGCAAGTTTCTAAAGAACACGCAGATCTAGAAATTGAAGCAACTGTTAAAAATTCGAGTCTTATAACACAAAAAATCAGTTTAGTACACACCATTTTAAACACAAAAAACCAGATTGTAAAATACTTAACAAAAGACATTTTACTTGCTAGCGATTCATCAGCAGTTATAAGGCTAAATAGCCGAATACAAAAACCACAACTTTGGAGTCCAGAAGATCCAAATCTTTATCAAGTTGAAAGCACTTTAAAAGTAAACGGCAAAACAGTAGCAAGTTCAAAAAATCCACTCGGTTTTAAATGGTTTAGCTTTAGTCCGTCAATCGGATTTAGTTTAAACGGTGCTAAATACATCTTAAAAGGGGTTAATCGCCATCAAGATATGGAAGGCAAAGGCGACGCTTTAAGCAACGCGGACCACTTACGAGATATGCAGATGATTAAAGATATGGGCGCAAATTTCATCCGTTTGGCACATTATCCACAATCGCCAAGAGTTTTAGGTCTGGCTGATAGTTTGGGGATACTCATTTGGGAAGAAACGCCAGTGGTAAATTATATGAATCCTGTCCCAGAGTTTTTGGCAAATGCTGAAAATATGTTACGCGAAATGATTAATCAAGGCTTTAACCATCCTTCAATTATTATTTGGGGTTCAATGAATGAAATATTGTTGTGGGGAAAAAATGCAGAACGCGTTCAAGAGCATGAAAAAGAAAAAGATTATGTAAGTCAGGTACAAAAATACGGCGTTTCATTAGACAGTTTGGTAAGAACCACCGATCCAACAAGATACAGCGTAATTGCAATGCACCAAAGCAAAGAATACGACGAGTTTAAAATTTCAAAAATCGCTCAAATTAATGCTTTTAACATCTATAGCGGTTGGTACAGTGGGAAATTATCTGAAGTAAAACCTTTTTTAGATGGAAGACACAAAGCAAACCCAAACGAGATTCTTTTTGTGAGCGAATATGGCGCAGGAAGCGATAGCAGATTAAATACCTACCAACCTAAACGCTTAGATTTTAGTGGGCAATACCAACGTATTTACCACGAAGAATACTTACGCCAGTTTAGGCAATTGCCTTATTTATCGGGCACTGCCGTTTGGAGCGAATTTGATTTTGCACAACCTAACATTGGCGGAACAATTATCAATGTTAACCAAAAAGGCTTGGCTACTTTTAACAGGGAGCCAAAAGATGTTTATTATTTATACCAAGCCAACTGGGGTAGCAAGCCAATGATTCATATCGCTTCACGCGATTGGATCAAGCGAGCTGGACAAGAAAATCAAAAAGCAGCAATTGAAATTTACAGCAACTTAACCAACATTTCTTTAAGTCTTAACGGCAAAAACCAAGGAAAGAAATCACTAAACGATGTACATAAAGCAATTTATGAGCTGCCTTTAAAGTATGGAAAAAACTTTATTGAAGCTACTGGCTTTAATGGTAAAACAATGATTAAAGATACGCTCACCATCAACTTAAAACCTCGGTTTGTACAGGGTGATGGCTTTAAATCTTTGATGGTAAACATTGGCGGAAATACGCAATATCTTGACCATGACAACAACATTTGGGTGGAGGATCAACCTTATCAAAAAGGAACTTTTGGCTATGTTGGCGGAAATCCAATAACTATGAACCTTAAAAAAGTAATTAGGGGAACCAATGATGTTCCGTTGTATTACTCTTCCTTAGAGAATTTAAAGGCTTATAAAATTGATGTTCCTAACGGGAATTACGAGCTTACTTTGGGCTTTGTAGAACAGGAAGTAACAGCAGATATCGACCGCGTTTTTAGCGTGAGTGCTAACAATAAATCACTCATCAACAATCTTAATTTAAACCAACAAATTGGTGAGTTTAAATCGTACAAAAAAACGTTTAATATTAGGGTAAGTGACAATCAAGGAATCAATTTAACGTTTAGCGCATCAAAGGGAATGCCTATTTTAAGTGCGCTAACAGTAAAAAAAGTTTAAGCTTCCACAATCTAAACGCAGAGGTTAAGCAAAAATAATTTTGGATATGATGAATACAAACAATTTATACTTAGGTTTTTTAATGGCTTTTTGCCCATTTATGGTTAATGCACAAACAGAAAATGTGGCTTTAAACAAACAGGTTAAAGTAAGTTCTGTTGACGGTAAAAACCTTGCTTCAAAAGCTGTAGATGGAATAAAAAGTGCAACAAATTATTGGCAGAGCGATAAAGAAAGTAAAGCGCCTCATTTTATAGAGATTGATCTTCACAAATACAACACCATTAGCAATATTGTTATTTATGCGTTGCCCGGCGATGCTGAAAAACTAAACAAACAGATTGTTGTGCAATATTGGGATGATTCCAACTGGACACCTATTAACGCAAAAGCCATAGTGGACAACACAAAATCAACCCTTACTTACGCTATCAATCCATCATTAGTTACTTTTATGATTAGGGTTGAAGCTTTAAATCCTCCATCATTGGCGCTTTCTGAGGTTGAAGTTACAGGCAGTTTGGTTACCGGACAAGCTCCAATAACTGCTTTAAAATTAAAAACCGGCAAAGCGCAAGATGCTACAGTTACTGTGACAAACGATGAAGTTGGTAAAAGTTTTAAATATGTGGGCTACAACCAAGGCTATTACATGCCCGGTAGCAATGTTTCTGCTTGGTTAGCTTATTCGCAAGTAAATTCTTTACGGGTTTGGACAAGCTTATCAGAATATGCTCCCGTAAAAGATTTCAACCAAAAAAATGAGGTCAACAGTTTGGCAGATTTTGAAGCTTTAAAAAGTCAGTTGCGCTTATCACCAGAAAAAAATGATTTCATCAATTGGAACGCACTTATACACAGATATGAAGTTGAGGTGGACGATAGTGGCAACAAAATGAACTTTGGCTACGCTTTGGAAGAACTGAAAAAACTAAAGATTGAACCTGTTTTACAAATAAACGAACGCCGTTTTGTAGATACTTGGAAAGATAAATGGGAACATTGGCAACGTTACTACGCCTTAGCATATTACGCCGCCAGAAAAGGAAATACCGCCATGTTTGCCATGCAAAATGAACCAAACCACAAAGAGTCTGGCCCAATGAAAATATCAACTTGGTTATTGGGTTTACAAATTGCATCAGACGCTGTAAAATGCGCAGTTGCCGATGTAAATAAAAAATACAATACTCATCTTGACCCTAAATTTGTTGCACCTATTACCGCTGGCTACAATACCGATTGGTGGGCTTATGTGGTTAAACACATCCGCGATGGCTATGATGGCAAAAAAATGGACAAAGACTTATTCGATATTTTTAGTACGCATTCTTACAATCAGCCAGCTGCTGGCTATACAACGCGTACTTCAGATATTCGGGCAATCATTAAAGAAAACCATCCATTACATGATAGCTTGCCAATTGTTTACACAGAAATTGGCCGTTGGATGAATTCCTTGCTTATTGACAAAAAAGAAACTTATGATTCTCCCTCCGTTTTCACGGAATGGGCGGGTATTTACGCCAATAACTTAAAAAACCAAACCTACGGAATGTGGGCTTTCAAATTTGCAAACACCGTTTCACCCAGCTATATCCAAGGCATAAAATCTGGTCATCATTTAACTTGGCAGGGAGAACGCGTTGTGGAAGATGCTTATAAAAACTTAGCCTTAAATGCGAAAGTTACCAGTACAAATGGCAATTCTAATCAGTTAAAATTTATTACTGATGGTGATAAGTCTGATGCTTCTACTTGGATATCAGACTCTACCTCAGCGACAAAAACCGTTGAAATAGATTTGGGTAAAACGCAATCTGTTGGCAGTTTAAGTATTTACTCAGGCGGTGCAGAAGGTATTTACACAGGACCGGACCGCATCAAAAACTTCGAAATCCAATATTTTGCCGATAATAAATGGCAGGCACTTCCATCCGGAAACGTTAAAGACAATAAATATGTACGCTATTTTATCAGTCTTAAAAATCCGATAAATGCCAGCAAAATCCGTTTTACCAGTTCAGATGCCGGTGCTATCAAACTAAGAGAAATTAAAATCTTCAGCGAAAGCGACAAAAACTTTAAGGCTGATAATTATGATGTTTCGGGTTTACACAGAATAGCAGAAGTGGTAAGATTATTTGCAACTGGATTTAAAGATGAACGTCCATTATTAAAAACCATTAACAATACCAACTCTAGCAAATTTGACTCCTATACCTCTTTTGATGAAAAATCAGGGAATTACTATATGTGGCTGGTACAAAGAGACGGTTTTGATTATAACCTAAAAATTAACTTGGCAGATTTAAACGTGAACGAAGGTAGCCCGGTAATTGCAGAGACTGTAAGCCCTAATTTATATGGCGAAGCTTCGCAGGTAACAGCTATATCGGCCAATAAAGATGTTGACATCAACCTTCCGGCACAAGGAGTAGTTTTATTGACAATTCCGGCAGGTAAAAATTTAATAAAGCAAAGTTTAGCGGTTGCCAATGATGCTACCGTAAGCGCTGGTGCAAATAGCATTAAAAATTATGGTAAGGATAAAACCTTGGAAGTTGCTTTAAACGCAGCAGAGCCGGCTAAAAACAAAGTAGCTTATTTAGGTTTCAATTTAAAAGCAGCTGTAAAAAACGCTACCCAAATTGTACTTTCGGTAAACGGAAAAGCAAGTACCGATACCACTCTTAGAATCCATGTTTATGCCATCCCGAACCAAACTTTTGACCAAAACAAAATTACTTGGGCTACCGCTCCGCAACTGGATAAAACAGAAGCTCTGGTTAACCAAGTGGCAACAAAAGCGTTTGTAGCTGGCGAATTAAGTTTTGATGGCACAGCGAAAACGCATTATTTAGATGTTACGGACGTAGTTAAAAATCATCCGGCAGAAAATTATATATTTATTTTGGTACGCGAAACCCGCCATGCAGGTGATGATGAAGATAAAAACAGAACCATCACCATTATAAGCAAAGAAGGTAACAACGGCGCTCAACTAATTTATTGGACCAATAAATAAAAACCATGTTAAAAAGACTATCGGCTTTCTGTTGCTGCTTATTAATGGTAGCAACAGCTTTAAAAGCGCAGGAAAGAATCAAAAAAACCATCAACACCAACTGGAATTTCCATAAAGGAGATATTGATGGTTTCCCAAAAACAAAAATCGCGGTTAACTGGGAAAAAGTAAATATTCCGCATACCTGGAACGCTATTGATGTAAATGATGACGAGCCAGGATATTACCGCGGAACGGGCTGGTATCAAAAAGAGGTCAACATTCCTTCCTCTTGGAAAAACAAAGATGTTTACATTTATTTTGAGGGCGCATCACAAATTGCCGAGGTTTTTATCAATGGTAAATCAGTCGGGCGCCACATCGGTGGTTATAATTTTTTCAGTTTCCCGATAATGGATGCCGTTAAATTTGACCAAGCGAACAGCATTAGCATCATAGTCAACAATGAACATAATGAAGACATTCCTCCATTATCAGCCGATTTTACTTTTTACGGCGGAATATACAGAGACGTTTTTTTAGAGGCAGTAAACAAAGTCCATTTTGATATGGATAACCAGGCATCAAAAGGCGTTTTTATTTCTACACCTAAAGTAACTAAAGACCAGGCCTCCGTATCGGTAAAGGGTGTTCTAAGCAATACCAATAAGGACGGTAAATCCCTGATTATTTACAGTCAGATCTTTGACGCAACAGGAAAAAAAATAGCAGAAAAAAAGGATAAGATAAGTGCATCGGCAGAAAAGAATCTAACTTTTGAACAGTCATTCACCAGCATCAAAAAACCAAATCTTTGGTCGCCGGAATCACCTTATCTATATCAGATTGTTTCGCAGATTAAAGATGCGGAAACTGGTGATCTTTTAGATGAAGTGAGTAACCCCTTAGGTTTTAGGTGGTTTAGTTTTGATGCAGATAAGGGCTTCTTCTTGAACGGGGAACAGGTCAAGCTCATAGGCACCAACCGCCATCAGGATTTTAAAGATTTAGGCAACGCCCTTCCAGATGCTT
>NZ_CAMLIG010000010.1 GCF_946480185.1 uncultured Pedobacter sp.
CATGCCCTTTGCTCTCTTTTTTACACTATTTCTTATCCCGAACTCACGTTAAAATTAATATTAAACCACAAAAAGCAAACATGCAAATATTTACTAAATCAGCAATTTTAAGTACCTGCCTTATGTTGGGCATTGGTGTTAATGCCTTTTCACAAAGTCCTTTAAGCGGATTTATGCAAGGAAAAAAAGGCGGCGGTATTACTTTTTCTACCACACACGAACATTATAATAGCGCATATTTATTTCCAACTCCCATAGATGCAATTCCCGTTTTTAACGAGGTTTCTGTTAATAGTTTTAATATCTACGGGGTTTATGGTGTATCGGATAAATTGGATGTTATTGTAAATGTTCCGTTTGTAGAAACTGAAGGACATGCAGACCAAGCTGTTTTGGATGGTTTGGGTTATACCAATACAGAATCTGGAGCGCAGGATCTTAGTGCATTTGCAAAATATCAGTTTGCAAAAAAGGGAAATATTGCTTTTCAAGCCGGCGCAGGTATTACCACACCATTAAGTAATTATAGCGTTGCCCGAAGCTTGCAGTCCATTATTTCTATTGGTAACCAAGCTACTACTTATAACGGATTTTTATTGGCACATTTTAAAGACGAAAGAGGCTTTTTTGTTACCGGACAAGTAGGTTATAGTTTCAGAACCACTGAGGTACCAAACGCGGTCTTAAGTCAACTAACAATAGGTTTAGCAACATCGAGATTTTATATTTCCGGACAGGTAGGCAACCAAACTTCTACCAGCGGAGTTGATATTTTAAGACCTGGCTTTACCAACTTTTTTCCGGCAACAAAAGTTAATTACACGAAATTTGGAGGAACTGTTTATGCTCCAATTGACGGAAATTTAGGCATAAGCTTTGGCGGAGGTGCTGTTGTTGACGGCAGAAACGTTGGTAAAACTTATTATGGTTCTGCAGGCCTAACTTACAACTTTATATACAAGGCCTTAGCAAACTAGAATTTTATTTCTGAAGCCATCTGCAGTTTTACCACAGATGGCTTTTTATTTAAAGCTGTTTTTGTAGTTGATAGCTTCTGTAGATCCGTAACATTTCGGCAAAAATGATAACTGGCATCAAAATGTTTTCGAGATGCGGTGAACTGATGAAATAACTTAAAAAAGAAATAAAACCAAATGAGAATGCCAAGAAAATAAACCGTGGGACGATTTGGATATAGTAAATAATAATTCCTGCCTTTTTTGGGATAGCTAAAAATGTGGCACTTGCCAACATACTTATCCACACCAACACAAATAAAAATCTTGAAAAAACTTCGTTAATTGTAAAAGAATCGCTTGTAAAAAGCGATTGTAATTGTAAACTTCCTTGGTCAAACATGAAGAAAAAAGACAATAAATCTAAAAAAGCAAAAAAACGAAGCGTCCATTTCATGCCGCTAATATAGTTTATTTACAGTTTTGCGCAATCAAATCATCGGCATCGCTAAAACCAATATTTTTGATGAAATTTAGTGTTTTGCAAGCCTCTTCTTTATCTCCTTGGGCTAACATTTTGTTTGCTTCTGCAAGCTGTTCGGCTACGAATTCTTCATCAAACCCCAAATCGGTTTTAAGCCGGATAATCTCCTTTTCATTTTTGGTGTTTACCTTTCCGGAAAGTTTATTCTGATAATAACTAGTTACCACGTCCTCCAAAGTTTGTCTGGTTTGATACAAAACTATCGCTTTTTCAATCTGTTGTCTTGGTAGCTTTTCGCAATTATAATTTTGAAGAGAAAACTTTACCGGGATAATGATTTCCGAGTTTTCATTATGATTGCTCGGCAATTCCCATTTGTGGTTGGTGAGTTTAATAAGCCGGATGGCTTCATCATCCAAATCTATACCCAAGCCTCTTTTTACTTTAACATCGAATACTTCGCCGTTTTTACTGAGTTGAAAAGACACTTTTATGGTTCCCTGAATACAATTTTGCTTGGCGTACCTTGGATAAACAGTGTTTTCTTCTACAAACTGGTTTAAGGTTTTACTTCCGTCCTTAAAAACAGGTTGATCTCCGTTTGAAAACAAAGACAATATACTGATGAAGAAGATTTTTATAAACGATAAAACCATAACTTATAAACGGTTAATTTTATGGTTTATTGGTTTATTGTCCAGATGATTTTAGTTTCAGCTTTGACATAACCGCAATTAAGAGGAAGTAATTTCCATCAAATAATCAAACAGGTTGGTGTCTGAGGAAACCTCCAATTTTTTCCGGAGCCGATACCTGCTCACCTCAACAGCTTTATTGCTCACGCTCATTAACTGCGCTATTTCTTTAGAGCTTAGGTTCATTTTTAGGTAAGCGCAAAGCTTTAAATCATTAGCGCTCAGTGCAGGGATTTTTTCTTTTAGCTTACTTAAAAAGTTGGAGTGTACGTGATCGAAATGAATCGCAAAACTGTCCCAATCGGCATCAGCCCGTTCAGAATCATTAATTAAGCTTAAAATTTTCTTAAACTCTTCTGGACTTTCGTCAAGGTTTTCCGTTTTTACAATCGGGATTAATTCTTCTTTTATTCTGGCTATGAGTTTTCCTCTTTGCATTAAGTGCATAGTTGTAGTGGCTAATTCCTTGCTTTTAAAATTTACTTCGTTCTCTAACTTTTCGTTCTGCAGTTTTACAATTTCCTTTTCGTTGTGCTCTATTTCAAGCTGGTAAGTTTTTTTAAGGTATTCCTGTTCTTTAAGATACTTTCTTTTTTGCCGTTGAATTAATAGGTAAAGTATAAAACAGCCTAATGCTAAACACAATAAGTAAAACCACCAAGTTTGGTACCAAGGCGGAAGAATCGTAAAAGAAAATAAGGTTTCCTTAGACTCGTTCCCTAAATTGTTTCTTGCCTTAACTTGAAAAGTATAGGTGCCAGCCGGTAGATTAGTGTAATCTTTTTCACTTTTATTACTCCAATCCGACCAAGTTTTATCAAAATTTTTCAGTTGGTAACTGAACTCTATACTGTTTAATTGTTGGTAAAGTGTTGATGAATATTCGAAATGGAGCGAGTTATTTCCGTAGTGGAGTATCGGTGCAAACTTTTTTTCCTGTTTATTTACAATAGTAGCGCCATTTAAAAAATACCCGCCAAAAATAATACTATCTTTTATACCTATAGTTTTAATCTGTGTTAAAACCACATTTAAAGGCTTAATGCTTTTTAGATATTTTAAATAATTGATGTGTATTAAACCAGTATTTGACCCTATGAAAATATTTTCTTTATTATATGGATAAATGTTTTCAAAACCGGGCACTGCTTTAGAATTAAGTTCTGGGAAATAAACAACGGTAAAATTCTTAACTCCGTTTGCTCTATGAAAATCAACCACTCCTATTTTTTTATTGGTTACAAACCAGATGTTTCCAGCTTCATCCTCGTTCAAATACTGGTAAACGTTTGTCCCTAAAATTGGGGTTAACATTTTAGAGGGAGAAAATTTATGGCTTGCCTCATCAAATTCATAAATCCCTTTTTCTGTTGCTACCACAATTCTGTTTTTGATTCTGGCAACATAGTTATTAAGCGAAGATGGCAATCCATTGCTGTTGGTGTAGAGCCAGGTTTTTTCGATTTTACTTTTATCGGGCGAAAGTCTAAATCTGTAAACGCCACGGTAAGGATGTGATGCCCAAACGGTATTGGTATTATGATCATACAGAATAAACCTCATCGATTCGCCAAAACGTTTTATATCGCCTTTATCGATAAACCGATTATTCTCAAAGCTGATATGATGCAACCCATTATAAGTTCCGGCAACAATTTCTTTAGCTGGAAAATAAGGAGAAAGTGCTTCAAACATCCAGGTTCCGGGATAACGAAAAAGCTGTGTTGCCGTATGGTCATTAACAACAAAACTCCCTTCTTCATGGGCAACCAATAGCTTTTTGTTGATAATGTTTAAATTCCAGATCTGCCCTTGGGTATTGTCTATTTCAACAAAAGGCTGGTGTGAGTAGCTGATATCATTAAATCTGGTTTCTATTTTTGCAGCATATAATCCATTTGAAGTGCCTACATATAAGTTCCCATCAAGTATTTTAGTAGCATAACTGCTAGTTTGTTTAGCTATATCTGGATAAATGTATTTTATAGCATTGTTAAAAGCAACAAAGTCAATTCCATCATCTAAACCAAGCCATAAATTTTGGTTTTTATCAAGAAAAACACTTCTTATATTATTTTTTTGAAGTCCTTCTTTGTAAGCGAAACTTTGAACTATATTTCCCTGCTTATCTGCAATATAGCAACCTGCAGAATTGGTGGCAAAAGCAAACAAATCTGCATTTATCTTTATAGCATCATATATTCTGTTTTTAATGAAAAGAGAGCGGGACTTATCTGTTTTTTTTATTAGATTTTCTCCATACAATAAATATAGTCCGTTTTTTAATGTGCTTATGAGCAAAGTATCATTATCATAGTTTAACACAGATGTTATCGATGCGCTTTTAAAGTCTGATTTATCAGAAACAACATCCCAAATACCGTTTTTATAAAGCAATAATCCTTTTGAAGTATCTTGTGCAAATACCTGTTGGTTAGCCATTCCCAAATACTGCCAAACACCTTCTGCTTTAAATATTTTAAAAACACCCTCATCAAATTGGAGAATTTTTGACGAAGTTCTAAAAAAAACGCTTTTTTTGCTGATTACAATGTCCCATATATCTGCAAAAAGTCTATCCTTAGGTGGTAATAAGTCCTTTAAGGAATGATATGTTAACAGACCATCTTTATTAGGAAAAAAATATCCTATTTCGTCTTGTCCGCCCACGTAAATTTTACCACTATCATCTATTTCTACCGAGCGCACTACCGTTTTGTGTGGGAGTGGATATAGGTTCCAAAATTTACCGTTATAAGACAGTAAGCCCTCGTTGTTTGCAAAATACATGATCCCATTTCTATCTTGGGCTATTTCCCAGTTCTGGGTTCCTCCCTTATACAGCTGGCTACTGTAGTTATTAATTTGCGGAATTCCTATCTGTGCTTTTAGCCCAATAAAAAAAAATAACATTGAAAAAGCAAGGAATATTTTCTTCATTAGTTTTACTATTGCGATTTATAACTCTTGGTTGGTAAATTTATGAAAAGTCTATTACTAGACTGTTAATATCTAAGATTGTGATTGAATTAGAAAAAACAGATTTCACAAAAGTGTCTTATTTAGGTTTAAAACCCATAAAAAATAATTGTGTAGTAAAAATGTAGTACCAATTATAGCGCAAATTTTATGTTTTATCTGATTTGTAGCGTTTATATAGTAGCACATTTTCCTCTTTAAATAATGCTTTACTCTACTTTTGCTAAAATTCAAATATGTGTAAAGCGCTAGCACTTCCGCTTATTTGAAATAAACCAATTTAATCAAAAATTATGAAAAGAAATTTTTACACACTATTTCTCCTTATTTACTTTGGACTGGTGGCAACCGCCAGTGCCCAGGGTATTAACGTTACCGGAACGGTAAATACGAGTAATGGAGAATCGCTTCCGGGCGTAAGCATTAAAATCAAGGGAACCACAATGCAGTCCCAAACCAACATGAATGGTGCTTTTAGCATTAATGTGCCCAACAAAGGCGATATACTGATATTCTCCTATTTGGGTTTTGTTACTCAGGAAGTAAAAGTTGAAAACTCTTCTCCTTTAAAAATTGTAATGGAGAGCGATTTAGCTAACCTAAAAGAAATTGTGGTAGTGGGTTATGGTACGCAAAAGCGGAGCGACATTAGCGGTTCGGTAGCGACTGTAAATATGGAAAAAGCAAAATCAATTCCTACCACCAATATCGCTGAGATGATACGCGGGCAGGCTTCTGGCGTACAGGTCACCTTAGGATCGGCTAGGCCTGGAGGAAGCTCCAATATCCTAATCAGGGGGAAAAACTCCATCCGTGGCGGTAATGACCCGTTAATTGTTTTAGATGGTTTCCCGATTGATAACATTAATGATGTAAGCCCCGATGATATTGCTTCTATTGAAATCTTAAAGGATGCTTCATCCCAAGCAATTTACGGTTCAAGGGCTTCAAATGGTGTAATTTTAATCACCTCAAAAAAAGGGAAATCGGGCAAGTACGTTGTTAATTTCAATACCTATTTAACCTCACAAAAACTAACGAAGAACTTTGATTTGTACAGTGCTGAGGAATTTGCACAACTAAGAAGGGAAGCTGTGCGTTCAACCAACCCAATTGTTAACGGAGAACAAGCTTATAGCCCTGATTCTGTAAATTTTGGAGGAACCACAAAAGCGCCAGAATATCTCAATTTTATTGCGGGTAAATATGCAAATTGGGAAGATATCGTGTTACGTACCGGCTTAACCAATAGCAATACGGTTAGTATAAACGGAGGGAACGAAAACACTAAGTTTTATAGCAGTGCTAACTATTACACCCAAAAAGGCTTAGTTCCTGATGCCGATTATAAACGAGCATCTTTTAGAATTAATGTAGATCAAAAAATAAGTGAAAAAATAAGTATTAGCAGCAATCTTAATTTAGCTTCTGATAAACAAGGTGTTGAAAGTGCTAATTTGGATTTTATCACGATTTCGCCTTTCACTGGACCTTATGATCAAAATGGCGTTTTAGTAAAAAACTTGGCAGGCGCTAACGCAAGTAGTAGCTCTATTAATCCATTATGGAATATTAGAGAGTCGGATGCACAGAACAAAACAAATTTTGTGAATCTTAATTTGGTGGGTAAGTACGATATAACAAAAAACTTATCCTATAAAATCAACACCTTATTCAATAGAAAATACGTTGACCAAGGTTCTTATTTATCTAAACTGCATTCCGCAGGTGTAACGCCAAATGGATCGGCAACGGTAAGCGGGATTTTAAAAGAAGAATACCTAGTAGAAAATATTTTAGACTATAAACTTGAATTAAATAAAGACAACAAACTTGATTTCACTTTTGTACAATCTGTAAACCAAAGAAATAGCTCAAATACTACCAGTTTAGGCACTGGATTTGGAAATGATGTTTTGGGTTACGATGGAATCTCAAATGCGTTAAATTTTAAAACTACCAGAGACGAGCAACAGTACAGGCTTTCTTCTTTATTAGGAAGAGCGAGGTATAATCTAAAAGACAAATACCTTTTAACGCTAACAGCTCGTAGAGACGGGGCATCGGTTTTTGCAGAAAATAATAAATGGGGCTTTTTCCCTGCGGCATCCGTTGCTTGGCAAATTCACAGAGAGTCATTTTTACAAAACGTAAAAGCTATTGACCAATTAAAGTTGAGAGCGAGTTATGGTTCTGTAGGAAATCAATCTTTAGATCCATACACTACCTTGGGCGTAGTTGATAATTACTCTTATATCTTTGGCGGAGGATTATATACCGGAAACTTACCGGGCAACCTTTTGTACAATCCAAACTTAACTTGGGAAACATCAACAACTTTTAACCTAGGTTTAGATTTTGGCTTATTCAACAGCAAAATCACCGGTAGTGTTGATTATTATAAAACATCTACCACAGATTTATTAACGGATATTTCTTTAGGCGGTAACTCTGGCTTCACTAACACCATTACCAACGGAGGCAAATCAGAGAATAGCGGTATTGAAATTGGCTTAACAGGTACAATTTTAAGAAATGACAAATTTACCTGGAGCATTAGCCCAACATTTACCCACAACACTAATAAGATTATAAAAACCGGTATCGTTGGTGTAGATGGAAGCGCTAAAGATGATTTGGCCCGCAACCGTTTTGTTGGTAAACCGATAGACGTTTTACAGTCCTATATTTTCGATGGCATTTTCCAAACTGATGCGGAAGCGTTAGCGTCTGGCCAAGGTACTTTAGGCGGAACGGTAGCACCTTTTCAAAGTGTTTCTACTTTAACCGCTGGATCAATTAAACTAAAAGATTTAAATGGTGACGGCGTAATTAATGCCGACGACAAGGCAATTATAGGCACCCAGCCTAGGTGGTTTGGTTCATTGTCTTCCAATTTCCAATATAAAAGGTTCGAGTTATTGGCCGATTTGTACGTGGTACAAGATGTAACAAAATACAACCCTTATTTAGGTAGTTTTAACGAGGGCGGAACATTACAATCTGTACGAAACGGAATTAAAGTTGATTATTGGACACCCGAAAACCACTCAACAACTTTTCCGCGTCCAAATTACAGCTCTGCACCGGCAAACATTAGTGTGCTAGGCGTTACTAATGCTTCTTATGTAAGGCTAAGAACACTCTCCTTAGCGTACAATATTCCTAGCTCAATTTTGAATAGGATTAAGGTTAACAATCTGAAATTATATGCTACTGCAAACAATTTGTTTACCATAACAGATTATAAATCATATAGTCCGGAGAATAATCCAAACGATTTTCCCGACACAAAATCGTTCACTTTTGGTTTAAATATCGGTTTATAAAAAACATTAAATTCAATAACATGAAAAAGAATAGAAATTTTAAAATAGGATTGGCATCCATTTTAGCCCTGGCAACGGTTCTTAGTTCTTGCAAAGATTACTTGACGGAACACCCAAGCTCACAATTTACAGCTTACTACGTTTATAATACACCAGATGGGCTTGAGTCGGGCGTGGTTGGCTTGTACAATTTCCAAAGAGCGTTTTGGGAAAATTTAAGCAATAACGGATCTAACCCAATAGTGATAGATGCAAAAGACGACTTAACCATACCGCGAGGTGGCGAAATTTCCAACTATGGAAGAATGACTAGCGGCACAACTCCATTGAATAGTAGCGTTTACAGCGATTATTGGAAAACCTATTATAGGATTGTAGATCGCTCAAATGCCATTATCAAATCTGCAGAAACCATTAATGGAATGGATGAAGCGAGAAAAACCAAAGTTATTGCCCAAGCAAAATTTTTTAGAGCAAATTCTGTTTTCACTTTGTACAAATTGTTTAACAATATTTATGTTACCACAGAGCCAACTACACCGGAAACTGCTAACAAGATTATTACAGACAAAACCCCGGAGGCAGATATTTATAAATTGATAAACGATGACTTAACCTACGCAATTGCTAATTTATCTTGGACCGATGTAGCTGGTAGAATAACCCAGGCTACCGCCAGACATTTAAAAGCCGAGGTTGCGCTTTGGCAAAAAGACTGGCCCGAGGCAAAATTGCAGGCAGAAGCCGTAATAAACAATGGAACGTATAAATTAGTAAGTACCCCTGCGCTTGTTTTTAAAGGAGATTTAAACAATACTGAAACCTTATGGGCATTGCAGTTTAAAGCTCAGGTAAACGGAAAACCCAATAAAATCAACTTTAACTTAATGCCAAACTATGCAGAATTAATTCCAGGTTCAAAATACACTGTAGAACAAGGCGGGCGGGGTTTTGGATGGTTAACGCTTAATAACTATTTGAGAGACCTGCTAAATGCCGATCCTAACGATACCCGTATAAAAGGTTCGTACTACATTCAAGATTACGTGTATAACGACCCTGCAACTATCCCTGCGAGTGCTACTTTAGGTCAAAAAATTGTACACCCAGACTGGAAAGAATTTGCCGCTACGGCTGCGAATAGAAATTTTTGGTTCATTAGGTTAAATGCCGGTTGTAAAAAATACTTCCCGGATGATGGTATTCCAACCGAAGATACACAGACAAAAAACATCATGATGTGCAGATTAGCAGAAACCTATTTATATGCAGCGGAAGCCAATTTGATGTTGGGTAATATCGGCACAGTTGCCGATGCACCAAACTCAGGAACAGCTTTAGGCCAACTAAATGCTATAAGAACACGAGCCAATGCGGCAAAAGTAAGTACCATTAACCTACAAACAATTTTAGATGAGCAGGCCAGAGAGTTAGCTTTTGAAGGAAGGCGTTGGTATATGCTGAAAAGAACAGGCAAATTGTACGACTTTGTAGTAAACCACGCTGGTTATGGTATGGCCGGAGATTTAAGCCCAGATAACTCGACCGCAGGTGGCGCAAACAATACCCCTGCAAAACCATTGCCTTATAAAGCCGATGCCAGAAGAACGATGAAGGCATATATGGTAAACTGGGCTATTCCTCAAAACGAAATAAGTTTATTGGGACCTAATTATCCACAGAATACCGGCTATAATTAGTCTTAAATTGCTTAAATAAGCGACTTTGATTTTCTCCTAAATCGAAGTCGCTTTATTACCTATAAACTAACAGTGAATTACTTATTGTTTGATAGTTTTTCACAAAAAAAATAAATATGCGCTTATTATTATTTATCAGCATAGCGATAGCTATCTCCTCATGTAGTTCTTTAAAAAACACAACAAAATTTGCAGATAATTCTGTAGTTGCACATCGTGGCGCTTGGAAAGCTAATGGTTTTCCCGAAAATTCTATTGCTTCATTACGGGAAGCTATCCGCCTCAACTGCAGGGGTTCGGAGTTTGATGTAAGAATGACTTCCGATGATTCGTTAGTAATTAATCATGATCCGCATTTTAATGAGCTTACCGTAGAAAAAAGTACATATCAAGAATTACAAGCTTTTAAACTTTCAAACGGCGAAAAATTGCCGACATTAAGAGAATATCTTTTAGCCGGGATAAAAAACAATAAGCACACCCAGCTGGTTTGTGAGATAAAGCCATCCGATATTAACAAGCAACGTGGAATCATAGTAGCAAGAAAAGTATTGCAAACCGTAAAGGAACTTAATGCCCAAAAGAAAATTTGTTATATCAGCTTTGATTATGACATACTTAAAGAAATCCATCGATTAGACCCACAAGCATTTACGCAATATTTAGAGGCAAATAAATCTCCGGAAGAATTAAAAAAAGACGGTATATCTGGTGCGGATTATTATTTTACTGTTTTTAAAGATCATCCAGAATGGTTGAGTAGCGCAAAAGAAAACAATATCACTTTAAACGCCTGGACGGTTAATGATACTACTCAAATGGATTGGCTAATAAAACACGATTTTGATTTTATTACTACTAATTATCCCGAGCTATTGTTCAAACGTATAAAACTCAATAAAAAAAAATCAAATAAGCTAATTTGGGCAGATGAGTTCAACTACAAAGGAGCTCCTGACAAAGATAAATGGAATTATGATATTGGAAATGGAGCAGATGGATGGGGCAATCAAGAGTTAGAATATTATACAAATAAAACAGATAACGTAAAAGTTGAAAACGGAGTTTTAAAAATTAACGCGATAAAAGAAGACTATGAAGGAAAACATTATACTTCTTCGAGGTTAAACTCCAAGGGCAAATTTGATTTTACCTACGGAACCATAGAAGTTCGAGCAAAAATGCCAACTGGAGTAGGTACTTGGCCTGCAATTTGGATGTTAGGTAGTAATATTGATTCCACTCCTTGGCCAGCCTGTGGAGAAATTGATATTATGGAGCATTTGGGCAGAGACCAAAATAATATTTACGGAACATTTCATTATCCAAACCATTCGGGAATTAATGCTAATGGTAAAACCAAAAAAATCGTAGATGCAACGCAATTCCATATCTATAAAGCAGAATGGTCTGCAAGTTCAATAGATTTATACGTGGATAACCAACTCATACACACTTTAGTTAATTCACCAGCAGTTCCTTTTAATCATAATTTTTTCTTGATCATCAATTTGGCAATGGGCGGAAATTTCGCCGGTCCGGTAAATCAAGCTGTTACTGGAGCAAGTTTAGAAGTCGATTATGTTCGAGTTTATAAATAGTACTCCAAATAAAAAATTATATCTCATTATGAAGAATTATTTCCGCAGTTTATCTTTTGGACTTTCTTTGCTCCTTGTTGCTTTAATTCAAAAGCCCTGCAAAGCACAAGTTGTAAACCAACAGACAAAAATCAACCAAAAAGTTAAAGACCTCCTATCCAAAATGACCCTCGAAGAAAAAGTTGGCCAAATGGCGCAGGTTACTTTAGATGTAATTACCAAAGGCAAAGACCGCTTTAGCAGTTTTGAGCCGGTGGAGTTGGATCCGAAGGTAATGGACGACGTATTTAATAAATACAAAGTTGGTTCAATCTTAAACACGGCAAACAACAGAGCAAGAACACCTCAAGAGTGGTACGGAATCATCTCTGGCATACAAAAAGCAGGAAAAGGAAGGTTAAACATTCCTGTAATTTATGGTATTGATGCCATTCATGGTGCTACTTACACTGCCGGTGCTACTTTTTTTCCTCAACAAATTGGACAAGCTGCTAGTCGTAACTTAGATTTAATTAAAAAAGGTGCCGAAATTACCGCTTACGAAACCAGAGCCAGTGGCATTCCTTGGAACTTCTCTCCAGTTTTAGACTTAGGTCCAGATCCTCGTTTCCCACGTATCTGGGAAACTTACGGCGAAGATCCTTTCCTCGCTTCTGAAATAGGAAAAGTTGTGGTAAAGGGTTACGAAGGAAATAATAACGATATTTCTTCTCCTTTTCATGTAGCTTCATGTTTAAAACATTTTTTAGGCTACCAAGTTGCTGCATCTGGGAAAGATAGAACTCCCGCGTACATCTCAGACCAAGCGCTTCGCGAATACCATGTACGGGCATTTAAAGCTGCAATTGATGCTGGGGCACATTCTATCATGATTAACTCTGGTTTAATAAACGGCATCCCCGTACACTCAAGCTATAAAATACTTACGCAATTGTTGCGTAACGAACTCGGCTTTAAAGGATTGGTAGTTACAGATTGGGGCGATATAGAAAACCTACACACCAGAGACCGCATTGCCGCTACCAACAAAGAAGCTGTGATGATGGCCATTAATGCAGGTATTGATATGTCTATGATTGCTTACCAATACGAACCGTTTTGCGATGATTTAATTGCTTTGGTAAAAGAAGGAAAAGTAAAGCAGAGTAGAATTGATGAGGCTGTAACTCGCATCCTTACTTTAAAATATGAGTTAGGATTATTTGATACGCCAGTAACCAATTACAAAGATTATCCAAAATTTGGAAGCAAAGAATTTGAAAATGCTGCTTACAAAACCGCTACAGAATCTATCACGCTGTTAAAAAACACTGATAACATTTTGCCACTTAAAAAATCGGCTAAAATATTAGTAACCGGACCAAATGCAAACTCTATGCGTACCCTAAACGGTGGATGGAGCTATTCTTGGCAAGGCGAAAAGGTGGAAGATTTTGCATCAAAATACAACACCATTGTAAAGGCTATCCAGAATAAAGTAGGCACACAAAACGTAAATTTTATTCCGGGCGTAAGCTATAAAATGGATGGCAAATACTTTGAAGCGTATGCCGATAAAATGGATGAAGCAATTGCCGCCGCTAAAGATGCTGATGCAATAGTACTTTGTTTAGGCGAGAACAGCTATACTGAAACTCCGGGTAATTTGAGTGATTTGTATTTGTCAGAATTACAGACTGAGTACGCTAAAAAATTAGCTGCCACGGGCAAACCCATTATTTTGGTTTTAAACGAAGGTCGCCCGCGGATCATCAGCAAATTTGAATCTTTAATTCAGGGCATTATCATGACTTATTTACCGGGTAATTTTGGTGGCGATGCGCTTGCAAGTATTTTATATGGCGATGAAAATCCATCGGGAAAATTACCTTTTAATTACCCTAAATTTCCGAACTCGCTTACAACCTATTACCATAAACCGTCCGAAAGTAGAAGCGTGGTAGAAGGGGTTTATAATTACGATGCAGATTACAATCCGCAGTGGGAATTTGGTTTTGGTTTAAGCTACACCACTTTCGCCTACAGCAACCTAAAGTTAAGTGCTGATAAAATTTCTGCAAACGATGAGCTTACCGTAAGTGTTGATGTTAAAAACACCGGCAACCGTGAGGGTAAGGAAGTGGTAGATTTATATTTATCTGATCTTTACGCCAGCATCACACCCGACGTAAAAAGACTAAAAGGTTTTCAAAAAATAGATTTAAAAGCAGGTGAAAGCAAAACTGTAACTTTTAAACTCAATAAAACTGCTTTTGCTTTTGTAAATGCAGATAATAAAACAGTGGTTGAACCTGGCGATTTTGAGATTGCCATCTCAAACCTTAAAGTAAAATTCAATATCAAATAAATTAGTAGCGCACCGTTTTTATAAATACGGTGCGCTTTTTAAATTCTTTTTTTAAGCTTTAAAATTCCCGCAATCAAATCATCTCCTCGGGCTATCTCTACAAAAAGTGTTCGGCCGTTATCAGAACTTAATATCTTTATAATTTCTCCCATAGTCATTGTTGAAACTTTCACAAAATTAATAGCCAAAAGTTCGTCGCCCGCCATTATTCCAAACTCATCTGCAGCAGATCCGGGTTCAACCCTGTTTACCAAAAATCGGTCAAAGTTTTGTCCACCGGTTACAAGTTCTAGTCCGCTTTTATCATATAAAAAAGGCTTTTTATACGAGTTTAAATGCTTTAAAAAAATATGATTTTTTTTATAATCAAATACCACATTAAATTTAGAAAGCAAAGGGTTTCCGATACTTCCGTTACGGGAATAAGTGCCAACTTTTGCGCCAACATCTTCAAAGTACGGAAATGAGGTTACCACATCATTAAAAGTAAACTTCCCAATGTTCAGCTTTTTAATTCTGCCATCAACACCTCTAATATTGCCATTAAGCCCGACACCCAAATTTGCCACCACAAAATTATTCGGTAAAACAAAAGGCTTGTTTTCAAATGATTCCAAAGATAAGGGATGCCCATTTCCGGTATCAACCAATAATTTTAACAACAGCTTGATACCCTGATCTGTTTCTACAGTGCCCTCAATAAATGGTTTTTTCTCTATAATCTCAATCGGGATTTTTGTTCCGTTTTTAAATAATCTTGCATTTCTGGTGGTAAATATTTTTAGAAAATCGGCTTCGTAATTAATCTTTACCACAAAGCTATTGAAGAAATCATAACCAATCAAACCGTGAATTGGCATTCCCAAATAAGCCGAAAGATCAAAAACATCCGAAGCTAATATTACTCCTGAAGCTCCCTTATAAACCGCATTACCAATTTTAAGCTCTAAAAACGGAGTGCTATAGCCAATAAGTTTATCTTTTTCGCCTAAACCATCAATTGCTATCTTGCGTAGATATTTAAGCTTCAAAGAGTCTTTTAGGATGGTATCGGTTATAATTAAAGGTCCAACACCGGTATCTAAAATAAAATTAAAAGGTCCTTTTTGGTTTATATAAATCGGCAAAATAATAAGTCCTCTGCTTTTTTTAAACGCTAAAGTTTCCTGGGTTCTTTTGCCATCAAACACAAAACCTCCTTGTGCATAAACTGGCATAGTAAATGCTAAAATGGCAAAAAGCACTAAAAACATCCGCCAAGGTTTTGGCTTAAAAAACATTCGCTATATTTTTTTAAATCCTTATTAACATACAATTTAGTAATTTGCAAGCGCTAATTTTATTATGAAAAGAATTTTTATTGCCCCAAGTATCATTTCATTATTCTTTTTTGCCTCTTGTGCTGTACAAAAACCTAAACCCGCAGCTTATCAAAATATTGCTGATTTAATTAATAATTCGGCAGTCTTAAATCAACATTACGTAGGTTTTGCGCTGCAGGAAGTAGGTAAAAATGAGGTGATGTTCCAAAAAAATGCCGATAAATATTTTATACCGGCATCAAACACTAAATTGTTAACCTTTTACACCGCCTTAAATATGCTTGGCGATTCTATTCCTTCAATAGAATATGCCACTCGAAAAGACTCATTGTTTATTTGGCCGATGGCTGATGCTTCTTTCCTGCATCCGTCTTTTAAAGATCACAAGGCTTTTGATTTTATAAAAAACTCCGGTAAAAACATTTATTTAATTAATGGAAGATACAAAGGCGAAAAATTTGGAAAAGGTTGGAGCTGGGATGATTTTAATGATGATTACCAAACAGAAATTACCGGTTTCCCGATGTACGGAAACGTAGTTAACATTACCAATAACGGTACGGGCAAGCTCACTTTTTACCCAGATTTGTCTGCAATGTACATGAGTGACATTACAGTTTCGCCTGAAATAAGAACTGTAAAAAGAGGTTTGGAGAACAACAATTTAACCGTTCCTGCAAATTTTAGTGCCGGTTTTAAACAAAGCATTCCATTACATTTAGATAAGTCTACTGTTGAAAATTTATTATCCGATACGCTTTTAGCTACCGGCTTAGTGATAAAACCTGTGGTTACTTTGTCTTGGCGCAAAGTTCCGCTGAATGCAAAGGTGATTTACAGCGTGAAAGCTGATAGTTTGTACAAACAAATGCTACAGCAGAGCGATAATTTTGTTGCCGAAGAAATGTTATTAAACTGTGCTGTTGCCAATCATTTAGTCATGCAAACAGATAGTGCAATTTCTGTAGCCAGTAAAAATCTATTTGCAGATTTACCCGACAAAATACAATGGGTAGACGGATCCGGTCTTTCTCGGCAAAACTTGATTACACCACGGGACATTACTGCAGTTTTGCAGAAAATTTATGATAAAGTGGCTAACGAGAAACGTTTATTTGGCCTATTGCCCAACGGAGCCAAATCAGGAACGTTAAAAAATATGTTTGCATCTAGCGACACACCTTTCGTGTTTGCCAAAACTGGTAGTATGTCTAACAATTACAATATCAGCGGTTATTTAGTGGGCGCATCCGGTAAAAAGTATCTATTCTCTTTCATGAACAACAATTACATTACACCAAGCCAAACTGTAAAAGCCGAGGTAGAACGTATTTTAACGTTTATACATGATAATTATTAAAAATAAGGGCGTTTAAACACGCCATCCACTAAATCTTTTTTGCCACCTGCAATATGGCGTTGGCAAAAAAGGATACCGTTTCTGTCGTTAACGCAAAAAACAAGGTTTAAATTCTAAAAAACATAGCTTAGAAACTATTGGTTTGGTATGCAGTGATTGAGGAATGTTTATATTTTATTACCTTAACAATACTTAAAAACCTATAAATATGGACTTACTTTTTTTTGTCATTGGATCATCAGAAATCATGATGGTTCTGGGTTTTTTAATCCCTATTATAATTGTATTAAGAGTTTTTTCTTACTTCAGAAAAAGCCTGAAACTTAAACAGGAGCAAATTGACCTTCTAAAAAAGATTCTAGACAAGAAAAACTCTTCAGTTTAAATTTCATATTATGCCAAAATCTCTTTAATATCCGCTTCCGTTAACGATTTGATAAAACTATCTTCCGTAGTAATTAAACTTTTGGCAACCCGCATCTTTTTGTTTTGCAGTGCTAAAATTTTCTCCTCAACGGTATCTTTAGTGATAAATTTATAAATGAATACATTTTTGGTTTGCCCAATACGGTGTGTTCTGTCAATTGCTTGTTGTTCTACAGCAGGGTTCCACCATGGATCTAAAATAAAAACGTAATCAGCTTCGGTAAGGTTTAAGCCCACACCGCCTGCTTTTAAAGAAATCAAAAAAATCTGAATCTGATCTTCACTTTTAAATTCCTCAACTACTTGTCCGCGGTTTTGCGTACCGCCATCTAAATATGAATAGTTAATGTTGTTTTTATCAAAGTATTTGCGGTAAATATCCAATTGTTTAACAAACTGCGAGAATACTAAAACCTTGTGCCCGGCTTCCACTACACTTTCTAACTTGTGAATTACATCTTCAAACTTTCCAGAGTCTCCAGTATAGTTTTCGTCAATCATAAAAGGATGGTTGGCAATTTGACGCAACTTGGTTAAACCTTGCAACATTTGAATTGGCGATTTGCGATAATCTCCCGTTTCAATGGACTTCAGCAATTCATTGCGATATTCAGATTTTGTTTGCTCGTATATATCAAGCTGACTTTCAGTCATTTCGCTGTAAACCAAATTTTCTGTCTTTGGCGGCAATTCGGTTGCAACTTGTTCTTTGGTTCGGCGCATCACAAATGGCTTAATAAGTACCTGCAATTTCTGCGCTTTTTCCTCATCCTTTTTCTTTTCTATAGGTTGTACAAAATCTGTTTGGAAAAAAGTTTGGGAGCCCAACAAACCGGGGTTAATGAATGACATTTGCGTCCACAAATCGTTCACCGTGTTTTCTACCGGCGTACCAGATAATATCAATTTATGTTTAGATTTTAAAGATTTAACTGCCTTAAAAGATTTCGAGGATGGATTTTTTATATTCTGGCTTTCATCTAAAATGATATAATGAAAATACATTTCGCCCAACAAATCAGTATCCACACGCGTAATTCCATAAGTGGTAATTACCACATCGTATTTATTAAAAATGGCAATATTTTTCTCTCTAAAAGTGCCCGTGTAAGTATAAACTTTAAGCGTTGGTGTAAACTTTTTTGCCTCGTTAATCCAGTTATAAATTAAAGAAGTGGGCATTATAATTAAAGAAGTGGTATGGACGCCCAACGCCTCCTGCTCCTCTTTGCCTTTCTGCAATAATGCTAAAGTTTGAATGGTTTTACCCAAGCCCATATCATCTGCCAAACAACCACCAAAATTGTATTTCTGTAAAAAGTGAAACCAGTCATAACCGGCTTTCTGATATGGCCTTAATACCCCTTTAAAATGAATTGGCGCCGGCACTTCATCAATATGGGCAAAGTCCGATAGTTTTTGCAATTTTCTATCCATTGTGATGTTTGCCAAATCGCTATTCGCAAAATCATGAACTAAGCCAACATGTAGTTTTTTTAAACGTAAATGTTCATCTCCTTCCGAAAAACTTAACAGGTTGCCATATTGCGAAAACCATTTTTCGGGGATAATTGCAATCTCCCCATTGGGCAAAGTAAACTCTCTCTTTTTATTTAGGATGTGATGCTTAAGCTGGATAAACGGAATTCTGTATTGTCCAAACTGTACGATGGCTTCAATATCAAACCAGTCGTTTTTTTCATTAATTTCTAAATCAATTTTACTAATGCCGATGATATATTTCTTAGCGCTGGTATCTTGCTCAAACTCAAAACCCAATTCTATCAGTTCATCATGATGCTCGCTAATGAAATCAAATACAGAAAATGATTTATCAGCTTCATCGTTAGGGTTTGCAACTTCAAGATGAACAAAAAGAGCTGAGTGCTGCTTTAATCCCATTGCCAATAACTCTTCCAGCTTTTTCTTTTCCCAAGTTAAAGAACGTTTGATACGGTGAAAAGCATAATTATCTCCGTCTTTCTCCATCCTTACCGTAACAGCTAAATCACTACCCGCCGGAAAAGTATAGGTTGCGTATCTAAAAAAAAGCTGAATTTCTGATGTACCTCCGCTCACGTACACTACTTTTAAAATTGGTCTTGCTTCGTGTTTTTCGGTATTGATGGTGAAACCCTCGGCGTACACATGGTATTTTTCTATCAGTGGCGATACAAATTTTTCAAAGTAGGTTGCTTCTGACGATTTTGGGATAGATATAAATCTTTTGTTTAAAAAAGGCTGTAATTTTTTACCTTCCAAATCTTGTTCAAAGTCATAAAGTGTATCTTCCAATAATAAATAAGCGGGTTTATTGGTAATTACCTGCGCATCTTTAAACATAAAATCGATGCGGTTGTCCAAATACTTTATAGTCGGGAAATAACGGGTTTCAGTCTCGCTTCTTCTAAAATGAAATAATACAGTGGATGGTTTTTCTGCAAATTGGATTTGCTTTTCAACAGGCCAACCTTCTTTGCTCATCACATAAATCTCTTTACCACGTAACAGCTTCAAAATCTCTGCAAGCTTCTTTTCTATCTTCGGCCTAACAAAATCATACGATTTGTCATCCCATATTTTAGCAAAAAACTCTGTTGCTCTTACTGTTTTTTTAAAGAATTTTTTAATGACATAATCTTGTTCAATTTCTTCGCAATGTTTGATGAGCTTGGTATCAGTTGCATCAATACAATGGCTAAATTCCTCCGCGGTATGCGAAAAAATTCTTTGATGCGTTAAAGAAAGTCCTCCGTCAGGATTTAACTGCACAATGTGAGGCTCAACTAAAAATCCAAAATAATCATGCTTCGCTAATGAATAAACCAACTTGAAAGGTTTATCTGTTGCAACTCTTAACATCGTATCAATAAAAAAATTTAGAGAAGGTACTGCTAGAAAAAATTTAAAAGTACCAAGAGATTTCGGTATTTTGAAGAGAAAAGGAAATTTAATTTACTAGTGTTAAATTAAACGAACGTTGTCAGGCTGAGCGGAGTCGAAGCCTATACGAATTACCCTTCGACTCCGCTCAGGGTGACAGTTGACGCGACATTTTATCATTAACATAACAAAGCAAATAAAATAAAAAATGCCCTGATTCAAATGAATCAGGGCATTTCATTAAAACAATCACTTTTATTTACTCGCCTTTATGGCATTTAAAGCATCTTTTATCTGTTGATTGTCTGGTGTTAATGCCAAAGCCTTTTCAAAATATTCTTTAGCTTTTGCTTTATCAGTTTTAATGTAATAAGCACCTTGTGAAGAATATGCTTCAGAAAGGTTTCTCTTATTTGCATCTGTTAAAGTTGGTTTTGCAAGTGTTATTTCAATAAACTTATCAAACGCCGCTTTTACTTTATCATTTTCTGTAACTGGGTTTAAATAGTACTCAACCCTTGCTAAATATAAATATGCATCGGCGTTATTCGCTTTTTCGCCAACATAAGTGAAAGCACTATCTGCAGCTAATAAAGTCTTTTTAATTTCCATCGAATCTGCAGATTTATCATTTACTAATGTAGCATAGTGGAAATAGTTAGAATACCCTAAGTAAAACCAATCTACAAAAGAAGCTTTTGGTAATTTGGTTAGTTTACCATAATATTCAGCGGCCTTATCGTATTTCTTAGCCGAAAAATATGTTTTAGCAATATTTTCTAACACTTCATTATTGGTAGTGTCAAGATCGTAGCCTTTCACATAATTCAAAATTGCTAAAGAATCTTGTTTTTCTTCTTGATAAGCTTTTCCTAGATATAAGTAATCATCAGCAATTATGCGTTTAGGATCTATCTCAGAAATAAAACTATTCAAGGTTTCAATACCTTGCTGGTTGTTGTTGTTTTCAATACTTGCATAGCCTTTAAATCTTTTGGCTAAGATGTAATTTTTATTATACTCTGGAGAACTGATAAATTCTGTTGCGGCTTTCTCTAAACCAGCATAATCACCAGCATTTAATAAGAAAATCAAATATCTGTAACGAGAATCAACGGATCTGTCTGTAAGATCTAAATACTTTGAATAGTTATCTTTTGCTTTTGTTAAAAACTCAGCCTTTCTTGCAGGTGCTGAAGAGGTCCAACGGTAATAGTTTTCTGCTAAAGCTCTGTAAGCTGGTCCGTAATTAGGGTCTTTTGCAATCACACCTTTTAGGGTTGATTCTGCCAGTTCAAAATTAAATGCTTGTGTCCAAATTTCGCCAATATTTACTTCAACACCCAAAAGGTTGTCTTTTAAGTTCATGGCTCTTTGGTACTCGGCAACAGCTTCGCTATTTTTATTTTGTAATTTATAAGCGTTACCCATTGCAATATGTAGCTCCGGATCTTTTTCTCCGTTTTCTTTTGCCTTATCAAACCATTCAAAAGCCTTAGTTAAGTCTCTTGAAGGCTCATAAGTATAGGCTTTACCGATATAGATATACTCCAAGAAGTCTTTTTTGCGCATATCTTCTGTTGCTTTAGCAAAGTTTGCTTGTGCTGCGGTTGGATTTTTCTCAAAAAGATTCACCGCTCCCAAACCAATTTGGTTTAGCTTATATTTTCCTTTTTCATCAGCCGCAATACCTTTTTGAAATACTGCTTTCGCAGAATCTGGCATATCTAACTGTAAGTATAAATCTCCATAATAAAAATAATTTTCTGGAGAAGGTTGGTTCTTTATCAAATTTGCAAACATTGATTTTGCTTTTTGATATTGTTCGGCATTTACTGCTTTTCTTGCATCTTCAAGGCTTTGCGCTTGAGTAACGGAAGCAATAAACATAACGCCCACTGTTCCTAATGCTATCTTTTTAACTATGTTCATATACAATTTATTGAGGTTAATTTCTAAATTTTAATTGTCTGCTAGGCAAAGAATCTGGTGCTAACCCAGATTTTAAAATTATCCTTTGGCCTATCTCACTTTCAAGGAAAGTTGCAAATCCTATGCCTAAACCGGCCTTACCTTGGCAATCTATTAAATATAAATCCCTAATTAATGGGTAATTATTTGTTTTTAAATTGCTTTGTGATGGTTTCTCATAAGTTCCTTTTTCGGTTTTTACACTTAAAAACTTAAGGTTCGCTACTTCAGGCGCAATGTCAGGAGTAGGTCTTTTCATCCAAGCTACACTTACGATACCTACACTATTTGGGTTTTTATTAACATACTTAATAACATCCTTGTTGGTTTTTAAAGCGTAAACGTTTTTCGGAAATTCTTTAACGTTTGTAATACGCATTAAGTATTCAACAGTACTTGATTTTGGGTTATCAAAAACAAAAGTGCGCTTGGTTTGCGCCTTACCCTGAAACACTACCTTAATTTCATCAATAGTTATTAAGGAGTCTTGATTGCTTTTACCTGTAACAAGTGCTACCCCATCAATCGCAAATTTTGTGTTTCTGATCACAATGTTTTTTTGCTCAAAATGCGCTGATTCTTCCTTAGTGAGTTTTCGAGAAAGAATGGCCACACCTGCGCTATCACTCAATAAATGAGTAATCACCTCTTGTTCTGGAAGATAAGTGATTTTTATATCTGCTCTTTTGTAATTATTTGAGAAAATCTCATATTCATCATCTACAATTGGAAATAAAGATTCGTCGGCAAGCAACTTCCCTTCTCCATAAGTGATGTGTTCTTCCTTGCTGTTTTGGTTGCAAGAAACTATTGAACTAAGAACAATTAACAGTAACGGAAAATATTTTGTCACAATTTTTTAATCGGTTTGTTTGATCAATCTCACAAATCTAAAAAAAGAATACGCAATTAAAAGTATGCCGAAAGCAATCTTCCATATTCTATCTACACCGTACATCAACGGAAATTTATCCCAGAAAATAATGGATACGCCTATAAAGAAATAAAGCGCAAACATCACTAGGCCTAAAATAAACAGAAATCGCCTTGCGGGCGATTTCTGTCTTTCTGAAAATTTTTGATAAGTCATTAAATTTACTGTGCCAATTGGAAGAAGATT
Source organism: uncultured Pedobacter sp. (assembly GCF_946480185.1). The sequence continues at coordinate 23,174 of NZ_CAMLIG010000010.1, forward strand.
GGAATAGTGTAAGATACACGTACCGGTCTTCCGTTTTGGATTCCAGGATTCCATTTTGGAGAACTTTTCAATACCCTTACCGCTTCTTCATCACATCCACCGCCAATTCCTCTAACCACTTTAATATCTGTTAAAGAACCATCTTTTTCAACCACAAACTGGCAAAAAACACGACCTTGAATTCCGGCATCACGGGCAACTGGAGGATACCTTAAGTTTTTACTCAGGAACTTTCCAAACTGCTCTATACCTCCTGGGTAACTGGGTAAAACTTCTACGTTTGTAAAAATTGTATTGTTATCCTCAGTTTTTTCTTGGTTGATAGGGCCTTTTCCAACTGGTGCGTCGATATTAATTTCGGCATTTGGATCTCCTTTAATTGTTTTCTGACCTGGATCTGCCTTTTCCAACTCTTTTACGGTTGGTGGTTCTTCTTCTTTCACCTGATCATCCGGTTTTACAACCGGAGGCGGAAACCTTACCTGATCCACTTTGGGTGGAGGTGGCTCAACCGGTGGAGGTGGAGGTGGCGCTTTTTTATCAACAGGAGGTGGCGTAGCCAAAACAACTTCCGTTAGTTTTTCTTTTTTAACCTCTTTAGGCGTAAAGCCCTCAAGGTATTTTATAATGATTGGGGAAGCTATTGCTAACGAGAACAATAAACCGCCGATGATAATAGCTTTATTGGTATTTTTAACATTTTCTTTACGAAGCTGGTAAGCACCGTATTCTTTGTTTCTACCTGCAAAAACTATATCGATCCAATCTTGTTTTAAGATGTCCAGTTTAGACATAATTTTTATTTTTTAGGTATAAAATTAAACGAGTTAATTTTCAAATTATTTTTACTTAAAAGCCCCTTGGTCCTTCATTAACTTAAGCTCTGCAGGTTCTATCTTATTGTTAATACCATAAGATGGCACTGAAGCAATTTTAATCTCGTCAAGAATGTCAACAAAGTTTTTATAATTTGATTGATCTGAAGGCTTTATAATCACCATTAGTCCTTTTTTCGGGTCTCCGGTAGTTGCAACCACTTTTTTATTGTTCTCAATAAGTGATTCGCGAATTCCTTTTTTTCCGTAATTATCTACTGTTGGTGGGTTAGTTCCTAATACGCCCATGTACCAAACTATTTTATTATCATCTCCTAATAAAACAGTCATTGTTCTCGACGCCTTTACGTCCAAAACATCATCCGGGTTTTTTTTGTTTTTATCAGGCATGAACATGTCCATTGCCTGAGGCTTGGATAAGGTAGTGGTTAGCATAAAGAAAGTGATTAGCAAAAAAGCTAAATCCACCATTGCAGTTAAATCTACCCTGGTTGACTGCTTTTTGGTTCTTACCTTGCCACCCTTGTTCTTACCCCCGCCGGAGGTATCTAATTCTGCCATTTTGCTATGTTTTAAATATTAATTCGTTGCCTCTAAAGACGTAATTAAACTAAATTTATTAATATTCTGATCTTGAAGGATATCAATCACTTTTCTTATCGTTGGATATTCTTCTTTTGAATCTCCTTTGATAGAGAACCTTAAATCAGCATTGTGTAATTCTTTAGTGGCATATCTCGACTGCAAAATCCACTGCTTTAATTCGTTATTGGCACCAGAATCGCAAGGAATACCTGGCTGAGTAAGCTTTTCTCTTTCAGAATTATCTAAATGAATAAACTGTTTTAAGTTAGCTATAGGCACTCCAAAACTCTCTATAAGAGAAAAGCGTTTTTTCTCTTCATTGGTAAAAGTTATATGGTATTGCTCACCAATACGCTCTAAAGTATTAATTCTCACATCTTGACCAACAACTCCAAAAAATACTTTATCCTTTCCAACAATAAGCGTGGAGATATCTGTATCTGGCAGCTTAATATTTACTGTAGAAGATGGAATATCTACGGGCAAAGGTTCTTTTTGTTTAGTTGTTGCCGTTAAGATAAAGAAAGTAAGCAGTAGGAATGCTACGTCACACATCGCGGTCATATCCGTAACGGTGCTTTTTCTTTTGATTTTTACTTTTGGCATCTTTATCGTTTTTATTAATTTATCAATTGATTAAGAGTTTTTGTTCAAAAACTCCACTTTTTGAACTACTTGTGAGTAGCTGCGTAAGTTTGTACAATTGAGAAACCAGCCTCATCAATTGAATAGGTTAAGCTATCAATTTTAGAAGTAAAGAAATTGTAAGCGATAACAGCAAATAATGAAGTCGTAATTCCGGTTGCTGTATTAATTAGGGCTTCAGAAATACCGTTTGCCAATTCAGCCGAATCCGCAGCGCCGGCAGCAGCTAATCCAGAGAATGCTTTAATCATACCTGTAACTGTGCCTAATAAACCTCCTAATGTACCAACTGAAACTAAAGTGGCTATAATAGTTAAGTTTTGCTCTAACATCGGCATTTCCAACGCTGTTGCTTCTTCGATGTCTTTTTGGATAGCTAAACATTTTTGCTCTGTATCCATTGCGCTATCAGTTTCTACTGCTTTGTATTTTATTAAACCAGATTTGATTACCGCCGCAACAGAACCTTTTTGTTTGTCACACTCGCTAATTGCTGCATCAACATTGTTTGAAGCCAATGATTGTTGTACTCTTCTAACGAAAGCATCTACATTACCTGATCCGGCCGCTTTGCTAATCACAAAAAACCGTTCGATTGAGAATACGATTACCATTAGAAGCATGGACATTAAGAAAGGTACGATATATCCTCCTTTGTAAACCATACCGAAGTAGTTTCCTGGTAACGGTTGTGCTGTGTTTACACCTCCTTGAAAGTTGGAGCCGTCTCCCATCACAAATAAGAATAAAGACCACCCTATTACAATGCAGATAATGATTGCTAATCCTGCGAAAATCCCTGAGCCTTTTGAAGTCTCCTTGTTAGCCATGGTAGGTTTTGGTGCGTTTGCCATTTTTTTGTTTTTAGTTTTTTAAAGTTAATTAATGTGTGTGTTTATACTGATGTTTTTTATTATGCGAATAACAAATTTATGATTTATACTTTAAAATCAAACTTTTTTGAAAATTGGTTTAAATCGGCTTAAAAGCTACTTTTTTATTTTGCGTTATATATAAACGCCAAAATTAAAAAAGATTGTCCGACTCGGACAATCTTTTACAATGAAAAACATTTTAAGGCTAAAAACCAAATTAAAACCTCTTTATTTTAGTTTCTTGCAATTAAAAATTAAAAAATCGTTTAACCGCAATTAGTAATTTGGCAAAGGTTAAATTTTTAAAAGAAACCGGTGTTAGGTAAATATTAATTTAATATTAAGAAATCGATTGCATTAGCTACAGAGATAAACATTTGTGTACTAAAAGATTACCGGTACTCCTCTGTTTAACCCTTCCTTCTCCTCCAAATAACAAAAGCTAAATACAAAACGTTTGAACTGTAATTAATTTAGCCCAATGAGATATTAAAAAAACATTGTAATCTTTCTGCGACAAAAATCCGCTTGTTTATGTAGTCATCAGCCACCAACCTATTTAGCCTTGTAATCTTTATCAATTAATAATTCCAACACTTTCTGCCTAAAATCTCCCTGAATCAAAATTTCTCCATCTTTCACCGTTCCGCCAACGCCACATTTTGATTTTAAAAATTTACCTAATTCTTTTAGGTCTTCATCGCCACCTACAAAACCGGTAATTAACGTAACCGCTTTCCCTCCCCGTTGCTTTTTATCAAGCTGTACGCGTAATTGTTGCTGTTTAGGATCTAATGTTTCCTGTTCGCTATACGTATCAATACTATCTAACTCCTGATCCGGATTGGTAGAAAACACCAGTCCATCAAAACCAGTGAATTTTTTCGATTTCTTATCTCTTTCCATCTTTAAACTATAATTTTTAATGCTAATGGCTTAATGCCTACGTCCAAAGTTTTCCCCATTAAAAAAGGTTCGCCGTCAACATGAACCGGGCCTTCCGCATCTCTATGAATCTCAAATTTGCTGGCTTTTATAATACTCACATATTTAGAGCCGGCCGCAGACTTTGCAAACATTCTGTAGCCCAAAACCGGGAATATCCGTAGTGGAAACGGTTTAATAATGCAGATATCAAGTAAGCCGTCTTGCGTAGATGCGGTTGGCGATATATGTGCATTATTACCATATTGGGATGAATTTGCCAAACTCAACATAAAAGCTTCCGTTTTTATTGGTTTACCATTAATTACTATGGTATATTGTTGCGGTTTATAGCTAGCCACTTCTTGTAATGTAGATTTGATATACCCAACAAAGCCTCTTTTTACGCTATTTGCGAAATGGGCGCTAATATGAGCATCAAATCCCATCCCAGCCATATTAAAAAACTTCTTGTTGTTTAAAAGTCCCACATCTATTTTGGTGGTTCTTAACTCGTTGATTTTTGCTATCGCATCTGCATTATTTAACGGAATCCCCAATGTTCTGGCCAATCCGTTCCCAGAACCGCTAGGTACAATAGCCATTGTTTTACCGGATGATTCCAACACACCAGCAACCTCGTTAATTGTTCCATCGCCACCAACAGCCACTACAATAGCTACATGTGCTGCAATAGCCTCTTCTGCCAAATGTTTTGCATGCTCTGGATGGGTAGTGTATATAATCTTTGCGTCAAATTTTTGATGATCTAAATTTTTGTCAATAAGGTTTGGGATAAAAACTTTGTTTAATCCGCCGGAAATGGGGTTTACAATAAATAAGATGCGTTGTTTCAAAAAATTAGCCGTTAAAATATAATGGTACAAAGTAATTCTTATTTTTTCGAAAATTAAAAAATGTTATACCTTTGTGCCACATTAGTGGAATGATTTGAAAATGATTGCAACCACGTTAAAAAATTGCTAAAACATTATCTGTTTCGGTTTAAAGCAATCATGTTCTTTTCTTACGCTTTAACATTAAATTTTTAAATATGCCTTATTTATTTACATCAGAATCAGTTTCTGAGGGACATCCAGATAAAGTTGCTGACCAAATATCAGATGCTTTAATTGATAATTTTTTGGCTTTCGATAAAGATTCGAAAGTTGCCTGTGAAACATTGGTAACCACCGGACAGGTAGTTTTGGCAGGTGAGGTTAAATCAAAAAGTTATTTAGATGTTCAGCGCATCGCCAGGGATGTCATCAGAAAAATAGGTTACACCAAATCTGAGTACATGTTTGAAGCTAATTCTTGCGGTATTTTGTCTGCCATTCATGAGCAGTCTCAGGACATTAACCAAGGTGTTGACAGATTGAACCCAGAAGAGCAAGGTGCTGGTGACCAAGGGATGATGTTCGGATACGCATCAAACGAAACTGATAACTATATGCCTTTAGCTTTAGATTTAGCGCATAAGTTATTGATTGAGCTTGCCGCGATAAGAAGAGAAAATACCGAAATTAAATATTTAAGACCCGATGCTAAATCTCAGGTTACTATTGAGTATGATGACAATCACCAGCCAATCAGAATAGATAGCATTGTAATATCAACCCAACATGATGACTTTGATGAAGAAGCAACAATGTTGGCTAAAATTAAAAGTGATATTATTTCTGTTTTGATTCCTAGAGTTAAAGCTTCGTTAAAACTAGAACTCCAAAAATTATTTAACGATCAAATTAAATACCACATCAATCCAACGGGTAAGTTTGTGATTGGGGGTCCTCACGGAGATACGGGTTTAACTGGTAGAAAGATTATTGTTGATACTTATGGTGGTAAAGGTGCTCATGGTGGAGGTGCCTTTTCAGGAAAAGATCCATCGAAAGTAGATAGATCCGCAGCTTATGCTACTCGCCACATTGCGAAAAACCTAGTGGCGGCCGGTGTTGCTGATGAGGTTTTGGTACAAGTATCTTATGCAATTGGCGTTGCCGAACCTTGCGGTATTTTTGTTGACACCAATGGAACCGCAAAAGTTGACTTAAACGACGGTGCAATTGCTAAAAAAGTTGAAGAGATTTTTGATATGCGCCCTTACTTTATTGAGCAACGTTTAAAATTGAGAAACCCAATTTATTCTGAAACTGCGGCTTATGGCCACATGGGGCGTAAAAACGAAGTGGTAAACAAAACATTTTTAGGCTCAAATGGTGAAGTGAAAACCGTTGAAGTAGAGTTGTTTACTTGGGAAAAATTGGACTTTGTTGACAAAGTAAAAACCGCTTTTGGTTTGTAATTATAAAATCCCTAAGAACTTTATTTATAGTTACTTCTGTAAACCCTTAAAATTAGACTGAATTTCAGTTTAATTTTAAGGGCTTATTATTTTAATCACGTTTTTTTTCTCACTTATTTTCTTTCACGAAATAGTTAATACAAAAATAAATGACTGCCCAAACAGCCAATTAAAACTAGAAAATTAAAAAATTTAACTGATTGATGATTATAGGTACGTTAATTGATAGTATATTATTATAAATAAAAACCTTATCATGAAACTAAATTCAAAAACACACGGCATTATAGACTATCTAATTGTTATATTCTTGTTTGCGGCTCCTAGTATTTTTGACCTCCCATACATCACCTCTGTTTATACTTATGGGTTAGCTGTATTACATTTGTTGGTGAGCTGTTTTACGCATTATGAGTATGGTTTAATCAGATTTATTCCAATGAAAATCCACGGAACAGTTGAGTTGGTTGTTGCATTTTTATTAGTTGCTGTTGCATTTTATTTGGGAAGTATTGATGGCGGAGTTGCTAAGGAATTGTATTTTGGCTTAGCCATTTCCGTATTTGTGTTGTGGTTAATTTCTGATTATACCAACAAGCCCGAAAGCACCCGAGAAATTCCGTCCATTGAATCTAATACCGACGGCGGAATGATTTAAAAAACTGCAAGAGCTTTACAACCCGATTTTTTTACGGATTTAGAGTTATGCCGATCAATAAAAATATCTAATAAAACATTCTTGTGTTGATTTTAACTAATTAAACTCAGGAAAATTAAAAGATTTAAGCTAAAAAAATTATCCAATTTTTACGATTTCTGCTAACACTGCTTGCTTTCCTGTTTTGTGTCATCAAATTTATTCCAAAATTACATATAACGTATAGTTGATAATTAAACAGGGGAAACTTCTGAACCAAAAACCAAAACGGTGCAGAAACCAAAGGTTGGCTTTTAAGACAAATCTTATTTTATCTTCAATCCTAAAGTTTAATATTTCAAATAAAAAATGCCCAAAAATCTCTTAAACCGCATTAATTGTAAATATTTTGCTAAACAATTTTGTAAATTGCCCGTCCTTTAAATCATAAAAATCATGACAGATACATTGGCTATCAAGGTAACAAAAGCGACATCCTCAAAACTTTCGAAAGTAGATTATGAGAATCTTCCTTTCGGCAAAACATTTACTGACCACATGCTAACAGCTGATTATGCAAACGGCGAATGGAAAAATTTTGAAATCGTCCCTTTTGGAGAAATTGGTTTAAGCCCTGCTATCTCTGCATTACATTATGGACAAACCTTTTTTGAAGGTTTAAAGGCCTATAAGCATGATGATGGTAAAATATCTATTTTCCGTCCGGATAAAAACGCGAAACGTTTTAATAAATCTGCTGACCGTATGTGCATGCCAGGCTTACCAGAAGAATTATTTCTTCAAAGTATTGCCGCTGTAGTTGATCTAGACAGAGATTGGGTGCCAAGCAAAAAGGATTATACATTATATATCCGTCCGTTTATGTTTGCTACTGACCCATATTTAGGTGTAGCGCCATCAACCACTTATAAGTTTATGGTGCTATTATGTCCAACTGGTCCGTATTTTTCAAAAAACTTAAACGTTAAAATTGAAACTGAATATACGCGTTCTGCCGAAGGCGGATTTGGTTATGCAAAAGCAGCCGGAAACTATGCAGGTTCACTTTTCCCGGGCAAAAAAGCTTCGGAACAAGGCTTTGACCAAATTCTTTGGACAGATGCAAAAACCCACGAATACGTTGAAGAAATGGGTGCGGCAAATGCCATGTTTGTAATTAATGGGAAGTTGGTAACGCCATCAACCAGAGATACAATTTTAGACGGTGTTACCCGCGACAGTATTATCACTTTAGCTAAAGAGTGGGGAATGGAAGTTGAGGAACGGAGAGTTTCTGTTTTGGAGCTGGTTAAAGCTATTGAAGACGGCAGTTGTACTGATGCTTTTGGAGCAGGTACCGCAGCAACAATTGCTTCCGTTTCCGAGATCTCGCTTAATGACAAAGTTTATGTTTTGCCAGATCCCGCAAAAAGTGTTTTCGCAAATAAAATGAGAAAAGCATTGGATGATATTAAATACGGAAGAGTTGAAGATTCCCGCAATTGGAATTATATCATTTAATCGTTTTAATTATAATTTTATGAAAAGGGTTGTTCTTTGGATAACCCTTTTTTTATACGCTAAATTGCAAACTAACAGAACTAAAATTATTCTCTAAACCGCTATCTGAACACAATATGTAGTGCTAACCTAAAATCTTACATCCAAAATTTGTGAGCCTATTTTTTAACTTTGCCAAATGAGCTTAAACCAAGATGACCTAAATAGTTATTTACTTTTCTTTTGCGACCCCGAACCAGAACTGTTAAAAAGAATTGACCGGGAAACACAGTTAGAAGTGTTAATGCCACGGATGCTATCAGGGCATTTACAGGGCCGAATGCTGAGTATGTTATCAAAAATAATGGCTCCAAAGCGCATCTTAGAAATTGGTACTTTTACCGGTTATGCAACCCTATGTTTTGCAGAAGGTTTGGGTAAAGATGGACAAATTATCACTTTAGATATTAACGAAGAACTCGAAGAACGTGTAAGAGGCTATTTTGAATCATCGGAATATAACGAGAAAATAGATTACAGAATTGGAAATGCAATGGAGATTATCCCAAATCTAAACGATGTTTTCGACATCGTTTTTATTGATGCAGACAAAAAAAACAACGGCAATTATTATAACCTGGTTTTTGATAAAGTGAGGAGTGGTGGTTTGATTATTACCGACAATGTTTTGTGGAGTGGAAAGGTTTTAACAAAAATTAACGACGCCGATACGTCTAATATTCATATTTTTAACCAAATGGTGGCAAAGGACAAAAGAGTGGAGAAATTGATATTGCCATTAAGAGATGGTTTATTCATCGTAAGAAAAAAATAATATCTTGTGGCTTTCGTTTCTTTTTAAAGTTTTGGTTTGGTAAAAAAAATCTCTCTTATTTGGTTTCTATTTTTAAGTTTTGGAGCTTCTGCACAATCTGTTACGCAGAATTACATAAATGAGCATAAAGAAATAGCGATATCGCTGATGAACGAACACCACGTTCCGGCAAGTATTATTTTAGCAATTGCTATTCACGAATCTGCGAGTGGCACCAGCAAAGTTGCCAGGTATTTAAACAACCATTTCGGCCTTAAAGGCCCTAATAGTAGCACTCAGATTAGGTCATCTTACCGTGATTTTGAAACAGTAGATGATTCTTACAGATACTTCATCGGTTTCTTACATACGCATCCAAAATTTAGGTATTTGTTTAATAAATATACGGAGTACGATTATAAAAATTGGGCTAGAGGCATACAACGTGGCGGATATGCCGCAAGCAGAACTTGGGCCTCACAAATTATCGGGTTAATAAAAAAATATAATCTCCAACAGTTTGATAATCGTCCGGACGGATATATTGAGCCAACAGAGCCCGTAACCCTTAATAAAATTTACAGGGTAAAAAAAGGCGACACGCTAAACTCAATTGCCAAGAAACATCATACTACCAGCAAAAAATTAATGTCAAAAAATCATCTCAAAACAACAGTTTTGCAAATTGGTCAAAAATTGAAATTATAAATGAAGAAATTACTAACTGGAATACTTGCAGTATCTATTTTGGCTTCTTGCTCTTCAAAAAAAGGAGTGCATTATCAAAACAAACAGATTGAAAAAGCAGCCAACAAGCAAACTTCTGGAAACTATACCAACTACACTGTTGCAAGTTATATCCAAAGATTTAAAGGAATCTGCATTACCGAAATGAACAATTTTGGTATCCCGGCAAGCATAACAATGGCACAGGCAATTTTAGAATCCGGTACCGGAAATAGCGATTTAGCAAGATACGCAAATAATCATTTTGGAATTAAATGCACCAGCGATTGGACCGGAAAAGGCTATTATAAGGATGATGATAAAAAAGATGATTGCTTTCGCGTTTATAAAAACCCGGAGGAAAGCTTTAAAGATCACTCGGCATTTTTAAAAAGAAAACGTTACGCATTTTTGTTCGAGTTAGATAAAAATGACTACGCAGGTTGGGCAAAAGGGCTTAAACAAGCTGGTTACGCTACTAATCCAAAATACCCTGACTTACTAATTGGTTTAATAGAACGTTACGATCTTCACCAATACGATTTGCCCGAAGGTAAATACGAGAAAATAAAACGCGAGGATAAGGTTTTGTCAGATATCAATAAAAACATCCCTAATGAAGCTAAAAAAGACACGGAAAAAGATTCAGCACCAATTATTGCCGGCGATAATTATATAGTGCAACAAGGCGATACACTTTATAATATTTCTAAACGTTTTGGACTAACTGTTGACGAGTTAAAAGCCTTAAACAACATGGATGATAATACGATAAAAATTGGTCAGGGTTTAAGAGTTAAAAAATAATTGATTGAAGAATTTAGCACTTTCCGTTGTTTTGATTTTTATTGGTCTAAAGCTTTTTGCCCAGCAAGAGCCTTTAGCGGGGCTGGTTTTTGACAAAGACACCAAACAACGGTTAAACCGGGTGAACATTACCAACTTGCGAACCAACCAAACTGTTTACAACAATACCAAAGGCGAATTTTCAATTAATGCGCAAACCGGCGATATTTTAATCAGTAGGTTAAACAACTATAAAACCGATACCTTAAAAATCACCAACCAAACTGCCATAATCATTTACCTACAACGTTTAGCAATTCCTTTACCCGAGGTGCTTTTTAAAGACTCTGTTTTGCAGGCAAAAGCAAAATACGAGGAAACTAAAAAGGCTTTTAACCAAGCCGTAAGGTTAGGTAACGATAAAGATATTTTAAACATTGGCAACGGAACTGTTGGTTTAGGCATTGATGCCATTTGGAGCGCTTTTAGTAAAGAAGGGAGAAATGCCCGCCATTTAACGGACATTATGGAGCGTGATTACCAAAACAATATGGTTGACCAAATTTTCAATAAAGATTTAGTAACACGCGTTACAGGTTTAAAAGGCGATCAGCTTTTAGTTTTTATGCTCAACTTTCGCCCTTCTTATAATTTTGTGATGCAAACAAACCAATACGCGTTGGTCAGCTTTATTAAGCAGGCTTACCAACGCTACAAAATGAATCCTGATTTGTTGGATTTAAGCAGTTACAAACCCATTGGGCAGTAGTAATACTCGTCCACAATTAACTAGTAAAGTTTGGGTTCACTATCTGAACCAGGCTCTTTACCACACAATTTCGAAATATCGGATAACGTTAATGCTCTGTCGTAAATTCTAAATTCATCGATTTTTCCCTTTAATGGGAATGTCCCATCATATCTTCCTCCTAATTTCGCAATTACCTGATTAGGACTATATGACGGCAGTACAGTTTCTGTTGACGACATTTCTGCTACCAAGTTACAGTCAATATACAGACTTACTTTGGTATTACTTCTGGTAGCAATTACAAAGTACCATTTTTTGGCCTCTAAATTTTTTTGAGTCGATTTAAAAAATGACGGATAATACTTGTTGTAACCTCCAAATGCCCAGCCATGCCCATCTGTAACATTATTCATAGCCTGTATATGTTGATCTCCACCTGTATTTCCTATTGCAAAGGGCATATATTGATTGCCATAAGCTGGTAATTCATCTAAATACACCCACATACAATATGAAAAAGTATTTAATCTCAGTCTTTCTGTAGGAATTTGGATAAAGCTATCTGCACTACCAGTAAATTGATAGGCTGTATTTACTGCTCCTGATTTACCTGAAGTTAAAGTTGCATAAGGACTTACTGTACCGTTGATATTATTGCCGGAATAATCGTTAGCATTACCGTTTAAAGGATAAAACAACAGCAATCCTTTTGTTAGAGAGCTTTTTACATTAATAAACCCATTACTTATCACAGAGTCATTTTTGATTTTGAACTTACTACTAATTTCACATCATAATTACCGGATCTGTCATATGTAATTACCGGATTTTTTTGAGATGACTTAGAAGGATTACCTCCGTTAAAAGTCCAGTCATAAACTACATCCGGATCTGATGATTGACTTAAATTTGAAAAAGTAACACTTTCATCTTCAAAGATAGATTTGTTTTGGCTATCAAACTTCGCTGAAATTGTATCTTTTCCTGCTGGAGATTTTACGTTAACGAATGAATTGTTTGTTACTGAATCTTTTTTTGATTTTGAAATCACCACAAGCTTAACATCATAATTTCCAAATTTACTATAGTAAACTGTCGGGTTTTTTTGTGAAGATTTGAACGGAGTGCCACCTACAAATGTCCACTCATAAGTAACATTTTGGTCAGATGATTTGCTTAAATTTATAAATTCTACACTATCCCCCTCATTTATGAACTTAACCTGACTGTCAAAATTAACCTCAATAACCGGATCTTCCTTTTTAAGCTTTTCCTTTTTTGTACAAAAAGAAAAAAGCATAGCTATAAGTAAGAAAAAAAATACTTTTTTCATATTAACTTTTTATAATACTTTACAAGATACAATAATTGTAATTAAAAAGCATTTATAATTTATATTTGCAAACAATATATTTTCGATGGCTAGCAACAGATTAAAACCTACAATATTTTCTTCTAGATATGTTCATTTAAGCAAACTCAGAAATGAAACCCTTAACTGCTTAAATGTTTTGACTAAGAATAATAAAAATCAACTTTTGGTTGATTTTGGTTGTGGAGACATGCCTTATAAATCTGTGATTGAGCCAAAAGTTGGCAAATACTTGGGGGTTGATTTAGAAATGAACCCTTTGGCAGAACATCACATTGATTTTGACAGCAAAACCACGTTAGCAGACAACTTTTGCGACATTATATTATCAAACCAGGTTTTAGAACACGTTGATTCGCCGGCGGGTTATTTACAAGAAGCTTATCGAATTTTAAAACCCGGCGGAAGTATGATAATTACAACACATGGTTACTGGTACTATCACCCTACGCCTAATGATTATTGGCGGTGGACGAGTGCGGGGTTACGCAAAACTATAGAAAAAGAAGGATTCAACGTTCAATCTTTTTTCGGGATAATGGGCCTAGCCGCAAGTGGAATACAGCTTTTCCAAGATGCAATTATTAATAAACTTCCGAAGTTTTTTGTGCCTCCAACTTCACTAATTATGCAAAGCTTAATTCTCTTGTTTGATAAAATACATAGTCAGACACAACGCAACAGGGATGCTTCGCTATATGTAGTAGTTGTTACTAAACCGGCCTAGCATTTGTCTTATAATCTCTGCATCATAAAGCCGAATCAAGAGGTTTATTCAGAAACCTTCATTCAAAATCATATTGATTTTTTGGAAGGCAATAAGTCGGTTTTATTTGGTGGCGATTTCCCCTTGTTTAAACCAGATGGCAGGTATCTTATTAGTTCAAAAATAAACCTGCTCATTTATCTTATTCAAAAAAGAATATTTAAACAAACAGACATTAGCGTTAGAAATAAAGCCTTAATCCGTTTTTTTCAATCCAATAAAATTGATGTAGTGTTAGCAGAATACGGCATGGTGGGCGCTTCTATTTATAAAGCCTGCAAAGCGGCAAAGGTGCCGTTAGTCATTCATTTCCACGGCGCAGATGCGCACCATAAACCTACCATTGCAAAATATATTAACAGATATAAGGATTCTTTCATGTACGCCAGCAACATTATGGCAGTTTCGCAATTTATGGCAGATGCGCTAATTGCGTTGGGCGCCCCGAAAGAGAAACTGATTTTAAATCCATACGGGGTTAATTTAGATGAATTTAAAACCATGGAAAAAGAGAGAACTCCACTAACTTTACTTTTTGTAGGTAGATTTGTAGAAAAAAAGTCGCCTGATATTTTAATAAAAGCATTTGCAAAGGTAAAAAAACAAGTGCCAGAAGCTCATCTGATTATGGCTGGTGAAGGGCCACTGTGGACAGAATCAAAACTATTGGCGACACAATTGGGATTAATTGATGATATTGAATTTCCGGGTGTTTATACGCATCAGCGAGTAAAAGAGGAGATGCAAAACGTGAGAGCATTTGTACAACATTCTGTAGTTACCGCTGATGGTGATTGTGAGGGTACGCCTAACAGTATTTTGGAAGCTTCAGCGAGTGGTTTGCCGGTAATATCTACGTATCACGCTGGGATTAGGGAAGCTGTTATTCATCAAAAAACAGGTCTTTTGTGTAATGAACGGGACATAGATTCATTTGCAGAAAATATGATTGCTGTTTTAGAAAACGAAAATTACGCGAAAGAATTGGGAAGAAACGGCGCCCAACATATCCGCCTTAATTATAATTTGAAATCAAGAATATCCAATTTAGATGTAATTCTTAAGAACGCTATAAACAAAAAATGATCAGAAAACTTATTCAAAATATCCTAAAAAAGAATGGATATGAAATTATTAAACGTAATGTGAGATTGGATAATGACGGCTTGCCAGTAGATTTTGACACACAAACTAAGCGTATAATTAAAAATACCAGACCATTTACTTTAACCTCACCAGAACGCATAGCATCTTTGGTTAACGCCGTCCAATACATCAGCACAAGCGGTATAAATGGAGACATCGTAGAATGTGGCGTTTGGAAGGGAGGAAGTAGCATGGCGGCCATTAAAAGTTTGATTGAAGCTGGCGACCTAACTCGTAATATCTATTTATACGATACTTACGAGGGAATGTCTGCCCCAACTGAAGATGATAAAGCGGTCGATGGAGAATCAGCTGAAGAAATGTTAAAGAAAAATGACATTAACGACGCTACTTCTGTTTGGTGCTATTCTTCAATTGATGAGGTTAAACAAAATATAGCCACACTTAATTACCCATCAGAAAAAATTCATTTTGTAAAAGGGAAAGTGGAAGATACAATTCCAGCTACTATGCCACAAAAAATTGCTATTCTAAGGTTAGACACCGATTGGTACGAATCTACCAAACATGAATTAGAGCATCTTTTTCCGCTTTTGGTAAGTGGTGGCGTTTTAATTATTGATGATTACGGACATTGGGAAGGTGCAAGAAAAGCTGTTGATGAATACATTGCAAAAAACAATTTAAAAATTCTGTTAAACAGAATTGACTATACCGGAAGAATAGCCGTTAAACCGTAAAACCATTGAATCTATTAAAAAAACAAGGCTTTTACAATAGCATAACTCTTTACATTGGTACTGGGCTGGGCTTTTTTAACCTGATTATTTTATTCCAGCGTTCCTTTACTGCAGAGCAAATCGGCTTTTTTGGTCTACTTATTTCGGTTAGCTTGCTTTACACACAAGTTGCCGCAATAGGGTTTAGTAGTGTAATAACCCGTTACTTTCCTTATTTTAAATCAGAAGATCTTAAACACCATGGTTTCCCTACCTATGTTTTTAAAATAACCGGTATTGGCTTTTTAGTAGTAACCTGCTTTTATGTTTTCGGAAAAGAGTTTATTATTGATTTTAAATCGCACAATAAAGGCTTTACTTATTACTACCAATATTATTATATCATTATTCCAGTTGCCCTTTTTACGCTCTGGTACAACCTTGCCGAAACTTTTTCACGCACTAGCTATTATAATATTTTACCCGCTTTTTTGCGAGAAGTCGGACTAAAAATTTTTACAACCATAGGTGTAGTTTTGGTTTATTTTCAAATACTACAGTATCAGCAATTTATATTTTGGTACGTGGCGGCCAATGCAATTATCTTGGTTCTGTTGCTCCTTTATCTAAAAAAATTAGATCTGCTGAGGTTTAAAACTATCCAGAAACCTGTAAAAGAAAAATCGTCAGAAATTTTAAAGTACGGTGTATATTCAATGTTAGCTAGCAGTTCAATTACTATGGTGCAAAACATTGATACCATTATGCTGAAAGTTTACACCAGCGAAAAAATGGTTGGATATTACTTTACACTATTTGCAATGGCGCTGGTAATAAGTTTGCCCGCAAAAGCCTTAGGAACCACATCTTACCAAATTATTGCCGATGCGTGGAAAACGGATGACTTAAAAAAAATTAACAAAATTTATAGTAAAACGTCCTTAGTTCAATTTATTGTTGGTACTTTATTGCTAATTGGCCTAATTGCAAACTGGCAAAATATTCTGGTAGTGTTAAAGAAACCAGAATACGCAGATTTTTACTATGTTTTTTTGGTGATTGGAGTAGGTTTTTTGTGTGATATTACAGGCGGTTTAAACGGCGCAATCATCAGCTTCTCTAAAAACTATAAAATTGTAATGTATATTTTACTACTTGCTGCCGGTTTATGTACTTTACTTAATATCTTATTTATTCCAAGATTTGGCATTATAGGCGCTGCTTTTGCATATACTCTTACCACAATGGCGCTAAATTTTTTCTATTGGGCGTATTTAGTTATCAAATACAAACTACAACCATTTAGTTTTGCTTTTATTAAAGTGATTTTAGTGGGTTTAACCGTACTTTTAATAGGGATTTATGTTCCGTACTTAAACAATTTTTTTGTTGATGTAATAATAAGATCAGGTATAATGACTGTTGTGTATTTAGCGATGATTTATTACCTAAACATTTCAACAGATATTACAGAAGCTATCCATCAAATTCTTCTGAAATTTAAAAAACAATAAAATAGAAATGAGCAGTTTAGCACCCATTGCACTTTTTGTTTACAACCGGCCAGATCATACCCGCCAAACCATAGAATCGCTAAAGGCAAATGATTTAGCCGCAGAAAGTGATTTTTTTATTTTTGCGGACGGAGCGAAATCAGAAAAAGACGAAAAGGCGGTTCAGCAAGTTGCAGAATATATTGCAACGGTTGACGGGTTTAAAACCGTTACTATTGTTAAGCAAGAAAAAAACCTTGGTCTTGCAAACTCTATCATTAACGGCGTTACGCGTTTAAGCAATACCTACGGAAAGTTTATGGTTTTTGAGGATGACTTAATTTGCTCTCCGCATACTTTAACTTACCTTAACGAAGCGTTAGAACACTATAAAAACGAAGACCGAGTTCTACATATCTGCGCTTCTATGCATCCGCTAAAATTAGAGAATGACATGCCCGAAACGTTTTTATACCGAGCGCCACACAGCTGTGGCTGGGCCAGTTGGAAAAGAGCATGGGACAAATTTAACCCGGATATTGATGATCTGATTTTGCAATTTGATGAACAGAAAATCAAGGATTTTACTTTCGATGGAAAGATGAATTTTTGGAAGCAGATGAACGATTTTAAAAATGGAAAAAACAATTCATGGGCAATTAGATGGTATGCCTCCGTTTTTTTAAACAAAGGATTGGCGTTAAACGTAACTCATTCATTAATCAAAAACATTGGACATGACGGTTCTGGCGTTCATTCGAACATTGAAAACACTTACGATGTAGAAATTTATCCAGATCCGATCAAATATTTTCCGAAAGAAATTGAAGAAAATAAGCGTATGTACAATGTGGTAAAGAATTTTTACGCCAACCGCAAAGGAAGTTGGCTGGATAGAGGAATTAGGTTTCTGCGCAAGCAACTAGCCTAAAATGCCGAACATTACAACGTTTTAAAATGAAAAACTGCATTTCTAAACTCCATTCTATTGCCAAAAAACCAGAACGGTTAATTATCGGGCTCATGTCTGGCACTTCCTTAGATGGTTTGGATATCGCTTTATGCAGAATAAAAGGAACGGGGTTGGCAACAGAAGCAGAAATTCTTCACTTCGAAACCATTACTTATCATCAATCATTTAAAAATGAAATCAAACAAATCTGCTTTAAAAAGCAGGTTGATTTAGAAAAACTTTGTTTGCTTAACGCAGAAATAGCAAGATTACATGGAAATTTGATTAAGCAATTTTTAGAAGCAAGAAACATAAAATCCGAAAACATTGATTTAATTGCCAGCCACGGGCAAACTGTTTTCCACTCTCCAAAAAAATTAAGAAAACCGGATGAATACGGAAATGCCACTTTACAAATTGGCGATGCGGATCAAATTGCCGTTATTACGGGAATCATTACCTTATCAGATTTCCGACAAAAAAATATTGCTGAAGGAAATGAAGGTGCGCCATTGGCAATTTACGGCGATTATCTGCTCTTCAAATCCGATACAGAAAATCGCATATTATTAAATATCGGAGGAATTGCAAACTTTACTTTCCTGAAATCAAGTGAACCGTTCCAAAATATTATAAGTACTGATGCTGGCCCTGGAAATACTTTGATGGACCAATACGTAAGCGATAACTTTGAAAATCAAGGTTATGATAAAAATGCAGACATCGCTTTAAAAGGAAAAGTTGACGAAACACTTTTGAATGCTTTGCTAGATCATCCGTTTTTTGAGAATGAAATACCAAAAACTACCGGTCCCGAACTTTTTAACCTACTTTATCTAAAAAATGCCGTACAAAAAACAAAAAGACAGGATTTATCCCATCCAGATATTTTGGCAACATTAAATAGATTTACTGCTTGTGGCATTGCAATCTCAATAAAAAAAGCAAATTGCCCTGCTGATTCAGTTGTTTATTTAAGCGGAGGTGGAGCAAATAACCCTTTATTAATCAAAAATTTAACAGCACTATTACCTACATTAACTTTCAAAAATTTAACAGAATTGGGCATAAATCCCGATGCAAAAGAGGCTTTGCTTTTTGCCATTCTGGCTAACGAAACCGTAGCCGGCAACGAGCATATTTTCGGGAAGGATTCACTCAGTATGGGCAAAATAAGCCTGCCCCAATAGCGCTAAAAATTATGAATCATTTCACTTAATGTATTGTATATTTTCTATTTTTGAAATATCATAAAAACTAAAGAAATATTTGTGGGTAAACCAAAGGTGTTAATTACAGGGGCAAGCAAGGGTTTAGGCCTAGCAATGGCTAAAAAATTAAATGATGATTACTGTTTAATTTTACACGCTTCAAAAGCAGAAAACATTCAAGAGGAGCTAACAGAAGGCAATTTTGTTTTAGCCGCAGATTTATCAAACCCTAATGAGTTAAAAGAATTTTGCAAGCAATTGAAAACTCAACATGGCGATGATTTATACGCCGTGGTAAATAACGCAGGTCTTTCTTTAGATAAACCGCTCACTTTTCAGCCCGAAAAAGATATTGATACCATGCTGGCGGTTAACTTAAAAGCGCCTATCCTTATTTCAAAAACTGTTGCTAAGATTTTCGGCTTAAAAGGTAAAGGCGTAATTATCAACGTAAGTTCTTGCGTTGCCGAAACCGGGAATGCTTTTCAGTCGGTTTATGCCGCCACAAAAGCGGGGTTAATTGCATTTTCAAAATCTTTAGCAAAAGAGGTTGGGGTACTTTATCATGATCATCAGATCCGGGTTTTAAGTATTTCGCCAGGGTTTATTCAAACCCCAATGACGGATGCAATCCCGGAAACGGAAAAAGAAAAATACTTAAAAATGATTCCTGCCCAAAGGTTTGGCAATGCCGATGAAATTGCAGAAACGGTAGCTTTTTTACTTTCTGATAAAGCATCGTACATCAACGGAAGCAATATTGACATTAACGGAGGACTCTTCTAATGGGAAATTTGATTGGAACTTTGCCAAAAGACATGCTTTTACATGGCCCAACAAAGCGTTTGCTGGATAATTACCACTGGCATGAACCTAAAGTTGGTATTGTTGCCAGTTATACGCCAACGGAATTTGATGTAAACGATCATTTTGGTGTTTTTAGAGGGGTTGATCAAATTGAAGCTTTCGCACAGGCAACTATCGTTTCTTGCGCTACTTTTTTAGAGTGCCAAAAACAAAATTGTAAACCAGAAGATTTAAAAGATAAATTTGTGCCTGCATTTATTAGCGTAGGAAATGTGTATTTTCATAACTATGTAGCAGCCGGTGAAACATTTGTTAGCCTAGGCAAAATAAAATTTTTTAAGTTTAGGCAAATGGTTGCCGATGGCCGAATTTATAAAGTGGCAAAAGGATTAGATTTAGATGCTTATTTTAGCGATTTCAACGAAACAAAACTAGATAATTACCAATTAAGTGAAGATTTTACCTTAGTAGCAGAGCTATTTGACATTACTGGTAGAGCTTTAAAAAAGGAGATATTCACACAATAGAACAACATGGAAAGACAAGAAATTATTGATGGCCTAGTAGAGATATTAAGAACTGTACGCACAATAGATCAAGAAAAATTAAACAACGTAACTGAAGAAACTGATTTTTTAGCCGATTTAAATACGCCATCTACAGAGTTGATTAACATTGCAGCAAAGGCGGAACAAAAATTTGGTGTTGAGTTTGAGGATGATGACATTGACGGTTTAGGCTCAACAGTAAAAGATATTGTTGACTTAATTTTACGCACCAAAGAAAGAGGATAATGACGAATTTAGGAGGCAGAAAAGTTGCTGTAGTAGGTATGGGCGGGGCTTTCCCCACCTGTAACAGTTTAGAAGATTTTTCTGAAAAGCTTTTCTCTAACCAAAGTTTAATCAGGGAGTGGGATACGGCAGTTGAACAAGGAAAAAAAATCCGCTCCACAGTTTCGGGTTTTATTACAGAAGCCGAAATGAATTTGGAAGCAATTTATAATCCCATTGCTCCTACTTATCCAGAAGTTTACGTCGATTTACTCAACCGCATTCCAAATATTAACCAAGCTACCGCCGATATGGGCAGTATCTGGGCAATGTTAGGCTCACTTGACGCTATTAAAATGGCAGGTTGGAATGATGCTGAAACCCAATCAGAACAAACTGCCGTTGTGGTAGGCTCCGGCGGTGGCGGGCATGTAATTCAAAGACATGCTTGGCATAACTTTTTTGAGTTAGGGAAAAAAACCAGATTGGCCGGCTCTCACACTGTTGACAGGGCAATGGTTTACAGAGATGCCGCAAATGTTTCTTGCCTGATCAAAAACCGCGGAGTTTGCGAGTCAATCGGTTCTGCCTGTGCAACGGGCTTAGGAAATATAGGTTATGCGTATCGCTTAATAAAATTTGGTTTGCAAGACAGGGCAGTAGCTGGTGGCGTTGAAGGAACTTCCCTAGAAACATTCATCGGTTTTGATGCGATGCAGATTTTAAGTCGTGGTTTTACTCCCGAGCAAAGTTCTCGCCCTTTTGATAAAGATAGAAACGGCTTTGTTTGTTCTTTTGGGGCAGGCATTGTTTGTTTAGAGGAATACGAATTGGCAAAAGCTCGTGGTGCCAATATCTTAGCCGTAATTGATGGGTATTTCAATAATTCTGATGGCGATGGCGATATGTTTTATCCTTCATTTGCTGGTCAGAAAAGATTATGGAAAGGCCTGCTGGCCGATGGTGGAAAAAAACCAGATGTAGTTAAAGTTCATGGAACATCCACTCCGGTTGGTGATGCCATTGAATTATTAAGTGTTGTAGATGTGTTGGGTGATAAAGATTATCACATATCTGCACCAAAATCTCAGTTTGGGCACATGTTGGGCGCAGCCGGTGCGGTAGAGTTTATTGCCGCAGTTTTAATGTTGCAGAAACAGGAAGTTTTACCTTGTTTAAATTCTGATAATTTAAATCCGGAAATAGAAACTTTCCAAACCAAGGATACATGGGAGGGATCAAAATCTCCTTTAGCTGCTTATCGCGATTTATTGCCGCAACAAACCTTCAAAAAAGAAATCAATAGCATAACCTGTTTAAATTATGGTTTTGGGGGCACAAACAGCGCTATATCTATATCAAAAGACAATTCATGATTAACAATCAAAATAAAGTTGCAGTAGTTTTTGGTGTAAGAAACGATAGTTCTATCGGTTTTCAAGTCGCTTTAAAGCTGCACCAGTCTGGCTGCAAGGTGATTTTAAATTACGTTGCCGATACCAAAGACGAGGTTTTGTTTTTAATGGAGCAAAACGGAATGGCCAGCACTTTAGCCGCGAATGTTGATGTAAGAGATGAGGCAGCTATTAAAAAGTTTTTAACAGGCATTCATGAAAAACTAGGCCCAATAGATTATATTTTACATGGCGTTGCTTTTGGCAGCCAAAACGTAATGTGCTATACGTTACCCGGAAGTAATGAGCCTGCACCTTCTTATATTGATATCCCTTTCGAAGAATTAATGGATTCTTTCAATATCAGTGCTTATTCTTTGTTGAGGATTTGCAGAGTTGCGGAACCGCTATTGGCAAAAAATGCTTCCGTTTTAACGCTAACTTATAACGCTTCTCAACGGGTTTTCCCTGGCTACGCCGGGATGGCCATAAATAAAGCAGCCTTAGAAAATATTATGCTTTATTTGGCCAGTTATTTCAGAAAAAGCGGCGTTAGGGTTAATGCCATATCAGCAGGATTAGTAATGACAACTTCTGCAGGAGGCATCAACGGCGTTCGTAAATTGCGGAAACTGGGTAAAGCCACTGCTCCGCTAGGGAACATTGAAGCTTCGGATGTTGCAGATGCCTCGCTTTATTATTTCTCAGATTTATCAAAAAAAGTAACTGGAAACATCCACTTTGTTGATGGGGGCTTTAATATCATGGGCGTTCCGGCTGAGGAGATTTAGATGGAAAATTGGGTTGATGAACTAAATCCAGACCAAGAATTTGCTGTTGGAAACGATATTGTTTTTTTGTCAAATTTCCAGCAATCTTTTAATCCTTTATTCCAGAAAAAGGTTTACACCGATCAAGAAATTGAATATTGTGAACAATTTAGCGAACCGCTATTAAGATACGCCTCTACTTGGGCAGCTAAAGAGGCTGTTTATAAAGCTATTAAGCAAATTTATCCGCATCCTCTTTCCTTCAAAAAAATAGAAATCATTCGTGGCAAAATTGGCGGCAAACCGTCAGTTGATCTTCCAGATTTTTATAAAACCCTAAAAATCAGCTTAAGCCTAAGTCACGATGGAGATTACATTTGGGCAGTTGCATTTATAAAAATTTAAACAGATTTGCAATTTCAAAACAATTGTCTTATTTTGGTGGACAGATGTCTAAATGAAAGATTGTATGTCCAACCCAAAAAAAAGTTTTGAGTACAAATTAGATCAGGAAATAACTTCCTTATTTAAAGAACCTGATATGGTGGGTTACGCTTCTAAACCATCTAAAAATATCACCTATTCAGATTTTTTTGACGATAAAATGCTGGTTATTGCGGCAATTAGAGCGGGTATTCCTTATTCTATGTTTGATGTTATCCAAGATAATGCTCCGTTTACCGAAGATAACTGGGCTGATTTTCTCGATATATCTACAAAATCTCTACAACGCTACAAAACATCAGAAGCTTTTCATTTTAAAGCCATCCACTCAGAAAAAATTCTTGAAATGGCGGAGGTTACTAGCATTGGCTTAGATGTTTTTGGAAGCATGGAAAAACTGAAACTTTGGTTAAATACGCCAAGCTACGCCTTAGGAAATCTTAAACCTATTGAACTCATCAAAGATTCTTACGGGAAAGAACTGGTAATTGCAGAGCTCACAAGAATCAACTACGGTATTTTGGTTTAAATGGAGGTTTTTAGGCTTTCGCGAGAACAATACGCTGATACACTTTCGGGAGCCGGCGCAGCCATAAAAGGAGGTAGATGGAATTCCATCGGCTTTGAACTGGTTTATACTGCCGGCAACCGTTCATTGGCTATGGCAGAAGTTGCGGTGCATTTTACTTTGGCCACTTTGCCTGATGATTATATGATGGTAACCATAAATATTCCGGATGATTTATTAATCAAAGTGATTTTAGAAAAAGATTTACCCAGAAACTGGAACGGCTTTCCACACCCATCATCTACACAAAAATTAGGCGATCAATTTATTTTAGAAGGTAAATACTGTATTGCTAAAATACCATCCGTGGTTACCAAAGGCGATTTTAACTTTCTGATCAATCCTAATCATAAAGATTTTAAAAAAATAGCAATTTCGGAAACTGAAAAATTTCCCTTTGATAAAAGGATATTTATATAAAAATGACTCCTCACTATTTTGAAAACGAGCTAGTAAAAATGCACTATTACCAATTTGGCATCGGTAAAAAAACGATGCTTTGTTTTCATGGTTATGGGATGCATGGGAAACAGTTTAGGCATTTAGAAGAACTTTTTGGCAATGAATATACTTTTTACGGTTTCGATTTGTTTTTCCATAAAGAAACGAAATTGGTGGATGAAAGCATCACAAACATTAAAAAAGGAATTGGCAAAAAGGAATTAGCCCAGCTATTCTTAGATTTCTGTAAAAGCAAGGGCGTCGAAAATTTCTCTATAATTGCATACTCAATGGGCAGTTTTTACGCCTGTACTTTAGTTGAGGAAATTCCCCAAAAAATCAAAGAGTTTATAGTTGCTGCGCCTGCAAGTTTAAAACCGGGCGCTATAATCACTTTTTTAAGTAATAATAGTTTTGGGAATAAAATGCTGGAACGCCTAGCATTAAGCAAAACAGGGATGGTTAATTTACTCTCCTTTTTAAAAAGAATTAAAGTGATTGACCAAAAAGCTTATGAAATTTTGTTCAGAGAAATTGGAACGCCTGAATTAAGATTTGCTTTTTTTGCTTGTGCTACTTACCTAAGGTTTTTAAAATTAGATCCCGAAAAGTTTGTTGAACAGTTAAATCGGCATCAGATAAAAAGTATTTTTATTTTTGGGCAACGCGATAAGAGTTATCCGGCTAAAATCGGAAAAACCCTAATTCCAAAGATTAAACTCGCCAAACAACTCGTTATCGATGAAAATCACGATATGATCAATAAAAACTTTGCCCAAACTTTATCAACTTTGTTAAATGATTATTAAACCCAAAAAGTTTCCGGCGCCTCTTTTTAAAATTGGGTTTTATTTTATCAGCTGGTTGGTGAGTAAACGTTTCAACAAACTAATTATCAATATAATTGATTTCAAAGCTGATACTTCTTACCTTTTATTGTGTAATCATTTTAGTTTTTGGGATGGTTTTTTAGCGACTTATCTAGTGCGCAACAGCATCCACAAACAGTGTGGCATAAAAGGGCTTAATTTTATGTCGGTTAAAAAGCAGATGCAAATGAATCCTTGGTTAAAATATACCGGTTCATTTTCTGTAGAGCCGGGAAAAATCAGTTCGGGAGAAAGCGTTGCTTATGCGGCAGAACTTTTAAGTAAACCGGGAAATGTACTGGTATTATATCCACAAGGAAATCTGGAATCTTGCCATGTGCGTGATATTGAAATGAAAGATGGTATAAATGCTATTATTCCTCAGATCAAAGGGAATTGCCAAATCATTTGGAGCAGTAATTTACCGGAATATTTTGAAAGTTTAAAAACCTCTGTTTATTTCCACATGCTGGATTGCGGTACAAATCAAGATTTTGATTTTGACGAACTCAACAAAAAAATCAACGATTTCCACAAAGAAGCCCTCCAAAAACAGATTAGGTTTACCAACGAAAAATTATAACTAGACTGACGATTTTTAAAATCATCAGTCTAATTATAATATTACTCTTCTACGGGTTTTTCTCGTTTGCTACCGTCGTACAACTCATATTCCAACAACCTACAATCCAATTTCCCATTGTAAAACTCCATTCTTTTAGCCGCTCGTAAGCCAATTTTTTTGGCCAAATCGGGGTTTCCGGTAAAAATATAACCATTGTAACCTTTGCAGCTTTGTTTCATAAAATCGCCCATACGTTTGTAGGTGGCTTCCAGTTTTGAATGAACGCCCAAACGCTCGCCATACTCTGGGTTAAACATAATAACGCCTTTTCCTTCGGGGATTTCGGTATCTGCAAAATCGCAAGAGTAAAACTCTATTAATTGATCAACCCCGGCAGTTTGTGCGTTTTTTATAGAGATATCCACCGCATCTTCAGAAATATCTGTAGCGACTATTTTAAAATCTATTTTTTTTACAATTTGGTCTTTTAATATCCGTCGTTCTGCAAAAAACACTTCCTCATCGTATCCTAAAATATGCATAAAACCATAGTTCATGCGTAATAAACCGGGCGCTCTTTTTGTAGCAATTAAGGCCGCTTCGATAGCTAAAGTACCAGAACCACACATGGGGTTCACGAAATTTGATTGTTGGTCCCAGCCGGTCGCAAAAATAGTCCCCGATGCTAAAGCTTCTAACATGGGTGCTTTCCCCGGAATTTTACGGTAGCTGTGTTTTGCCAATGTTTCTCCAGAACTATCAATAAAAATTTCGGCCTTTTCGTTTTTCCAGTACAAATGAATTACTGCTTTGGAATAATCAGGGCCAGAATCTGGCCGTATCTTATGCTTTTCCTTAATTCTATCCACAACCGCATCCTTTACCCTAAGATTTGCAAACAACGGCGTAGTGATTGTGGGGTTATCCACATTTGAAGTCACAGAAAAATATCCACTAAAATCAATCAGTTTCTCCCACTCCAATTTCACCAATTCTTGGTGTAATTCATCATGGTTTTCTGCAGTAAATTCATGCAAACGGTAAAGTACTTGGCTAGCGCACCGTAGGTTGAGATTCAGCTTGATACAGTCGTTTAAACTTACTTTTAACTCTAGTCCGGTAGAAAAAACTCTAATAGGTTTAAAGCCTAAATCCAGCACCTCTTTTTCGAGGTAAGTTGCCAGTCTTTTATTGCAGGTGATGATCACCTTTGAGGGAGTGTTGAAAACTTGATACATATAGGTGCGCAATTTACTGAAATAAATTTTAGAGATTTGGAACAGATTCAAACGATTTAATTTTATGGATATTAAAGGAAAAGTTCACTTCGTATCTGACGTAATCAATGTTACAGATACATTTAGAAAAAGAGAGTTAGTGGTAGAATTTGCTGAAAATCCTCAGTATCCCGAATTTGTAAAATTTGAAGCTATCCAAGACCGCGTATCTTTAATGGATGACATTAAAGTTGGTCAGGATGTGGAAGTTTTCTTCAACTTAAAAGGGAGAGAATGGACCAATAAGCAAGGTGAAAAACAATATTTCAACACTTTGCAACTTTGGAAGGTAACGCCATTAGGTGCAGCTGAAGCCGCAGCAGGCTCAAGTACACCAGCATACGCTCCGCCGGTTGACATTTCATCAACACCGGGCGAAGATGATGACCTTCCGTTTTAAACAGCCTATTTTCTAATTACAATGCGATAAAAAGCGGCTTCAACACCCCACGTTGACCGCTTTTTTATTTTTTAAAATTTTGGCGTTTAAACAACCTGCCAACTGGAGGATTCCTCTACCGCCGTTAACGCAAAATCCTCAGCTATTAGTAGTATTCCCACTTAATTTCCATGCGGTTTAGCTTTATAGCAATGACCTTAGTAAAATAGACGGGATTGTAGCGGCAGCCCCGAAATGATAATGTAGGGCTATAGCGGAAAGCCCGACTGCCATTAAAAGATGTGGAGAAACCTGCTCTTCTAAAAAAAGACCTATTTAATTACTATTTACGTTTTTGTTGTACATATCTTATCCTATTTTTGCTACATGAATATTTTGATACTAGGATCGGGCGGAAGAGAAAGTACTTTTGCCTGGAAAATAAGCCAAAGCCCTTTGTGCGACAATCTTTTTATTGCTCCTGGAAATGCAGGAACCGGCGCTTACGGAAAAAATGTACCGCTAAAAGTTACCGATTTTGAAGGGATCAAAAGTTTTTCATTAGCAAATAGCATTGATTTGGTTTTGGTTGGCCCAGAAGAGCCTTTGGTAAAAGGTATTCATGATTATTTTTTGGCTGATGAGGAGCTGAAATCTATCCCGGTTATCGGCCCTAAAAAAGACGGTGCACAGCTGGAAGGAAGTAAAGATTTTTCCAAGATTTTTATGGAGAAGTATAAAATTCCTACCGCTGCCTCTCAAACTTTTACCGTTGATACTTTAAAACAGGGATTAACTTATTTAAAACATCACCCAATGCCCGTTGTGCTTAAAGCCGATGGTTTAGCCGCCGGAAAAGGTGTTTTAATTTGTACTACTTTAGAAGAAGCTCAGGAAGAATTACGCTTGATGCTTGCCGAAGCTAAGTTTGGCGATGCAAGCTCAAAAGTGGTAATTGAAGAATTTTTGACCGGTATTGAGCTTTCTGTTTTTGTGGTTACCGATGGTAAAGATTACGTGATTTTACCATCCGCAAAAGATTATAAACGCATTGGTGAGGGCGATACAGGCTTAAATACTGGCGGTATGGGCTCGGTTTCTCCGGTTCCGTTTGCGGATGAAGCTTTTATTAAAAAAGTTGAAGAGTTGGTGGTAATTCCAACGATTAAAGGCTTACAGGCTGATAATATCCATTACAAAGGTTTTATTTTTATTGGTTTGATGAACACCAACGGGCATCCAAACGTGATTGAATATAACTGCCGTATGGGCGATCCGGAAACGGAAAGTGTACTGCCAAGGATAGAAAGCGATTTTGTGGAGTTGTTAAAAGCCGTTGCAGATGAAAAAGTGGGCGATTACGAGCTGAAGATATCTAGTAAAACAGCGGCAACTGTAATGTTGGTTTCTGCCGGTTACCCGGGAGATTACATCAACGGAAAATCTATCACAGGTTTAGAGAATGTAAAAGAAAGTATTGTTTTCCATGCCGGAACAGAGCTGGACAATGGCATTGTGAAAACCAAAGGCGGTAGAGTTTTAGCCGTTACTACCTTACAGGATAATATTTTTGATGCTTTGCAACAGGCAACATCAGACGCAGGTCGTATTTATTACGATGGCGCAACATTTAGAAAAGACATTGGGTTTGACTTATTGTAGATTTTTGGGTAATATGATAACCATTGCGTAAATTTATAGTGTGACACACACAGCTGTACATACCGATAAAGACGTAAAAGGCCTAAATTTAACTTGGCACAATCTTCTCTTGGTATCAGCACATTGCATGGAAAAAAAAATAGTAAAATATATCGCTTGTTTCTTGGTCTTCCTGTCTGCTACTGCAACAGCACAGACCAAGTTCCAGTTGATTAAAATAAATCCAGATCCAATTCTACTGGCCCAAACCAGAGTGCCGTACACAGCTGAAATTCGTAGAATTGATTACGTTTGGACTTTACAGGAAAAAGGAAAAACACTTAATTACCCTACCTCTGATAATTTCTTTACTGATAATAGCGCTAAAACAGAACTTGCAACTAACCAATCCGCTAGTTTAAAGCGTACCAAAAAGCACCCTTACGCAGAAAATATCAAAACAAAAAAACCTGTTATTAATCAAACTAAAATAGCAGGAAAAGTTCCTCGGGCCAAAACAGAAATTGTTTCCAAAGCACCAGCGCCAACTAATGATGCTGACAAAATAAATGGTGCGCTAAAAATCCCGGCGAATTCTAAAGCATTAAACTCAGGAAAAAATACGGCTGCTTTTGGCTCAAGCGCCGCGGAAATAAGAGCAATGGCTTTTAACGATATTAAAAAGAAAAATCCTGAGCTTGAAGAAAAATATATCGCAAAGCAACAGCGTAGCAAAAACTTAATGTGGGCAGGTTTAGTATTGGTTGTATTGGGTGGAATTATGGGTTTTATTTTTGGTCGCTCTGCTTTTCTAATTTCATTGGCAGGGATTGTTTTTGCTGGAATTGGCTACTTCTTCAAAATTTAGGTTCTTTAAATCTTATCATCCAACTTTAGGCTAACTCTTATAACATCGCTTAGGGCATAAACCCGACTTTCAAAGAAACATCAAAAAGCATCGGTAATATCCGCTATTGCGAGAAAGCAAATTGCACCAAATTAGCGCCCATTTTAAGCGCTTTATCACGAGTTGCCTGTGTGTCTTCGGGGTAAGTGCCAAAATCCTCCCAGCCGTTCCCTAAATCGCACTCATAAGTATAAAAACAAACTATCCTTCCCTTGTAAATCAAAGCAAAACCTTGAGCCCTCTTTCCATCATGCTCGTGAATTTTAGGCAAACCGTTAGGGAACTTAAACTTTTGATTATATATGGGGTGGTTTGCCGGAAGTTCCACAAAATCGAGTTCAGGAAAAACCTTCTTCATTTGCGGACGAATAAATTTATCCAAGCCGTAATTATCATCAATATGCAAAAACCCACCGGCCAGCAAGTACTTTCTTAAATTTTCAGTTTCTTGCGCATTAAATATCACATTGCCATGCCCGGTGAGGTAAACAAACGGATAGTTAAACAAATCTGAACTGCCCACTTCAACAGTGGCTTCTTCGGGCGCAATTTGCGTTCCTAGGTTTTGGTTGCAAAAGGCAATTAAGTTGGGCAGAGCCGTTCTGTTGGCATACCAATCTCCTCCTCCGTTATATTTTAATTTGGCAATTTTATAAGTAGGCGTGTTGAAAGAAAGCAAAAAGTAGAAAGTAAAAAGTAAAAAGAACCAAGGCAACTTACGGTTCCGTATAATTACACCTTCAAACTTCAACCTTAAGCCTTTTACCATCATAAAGCTATCTATTTAGATAATTGATTTCAAAGCATGCTTGTAACGCAGCAGTTTCTGTTCTTAATCTGCTTTCGCCTAAAGTTATGGGAACAAATCCACTTTGCAAGGCCATTTCTATTTCCGCGGTCGAAA
The DNA here is from genome assembly GCF_946480185.1 of uncultured Pedobacter sp. The sequence continues at coordinate 53,920 of NZ_CAMLIG010000010.1, forward strand.
AGTCTCCTTCTGGACCTATTAAAACCAAATAATTGGCGTTCTTTTTAAAATTATTCGCTATTCCTGCCTTCTTGCCATCCTCGCAATGTGCTATATATTTAAACTCAGCCTTAGCGCTTAAAATAAATTCTTTGAAAGAAATTTGTGGGTTTAACAAAGGATGGTAGGCTTTCAACGATTGCTTTATGGCTGTGGTGATGATTTTATTGGAACGGTCAATCTTCACTTCTTTTCTTTCTGACCGGTCGCAAATTATGGGTGTAATTTCGTCAATACCTATTTCGGTGGCTTTCTCTAAAAACCACTCAAACCTATCAGTATTTTTAGTTGGCGCTAAAGCAATATGCAGATAATGGTTACGCTTTGCGTATTCTTGCTGCGCTTCAACAATGTGTAATTCAGTTCTTTTGGGGTGATCACTGATGATTTGGGCAAGGTAAAAACCACCTTTTCCATCAATCAAATTAACCTTATCTCCAATTTTTAAGCGTAAAACCCGGATGCAATGTTTACTTTCTTCCTCATTTAATTGATAGATTGTGGCTTTAATATCAGGCGTATAAAATAAATGCATAACTTTCTGAGCTTAAAGTAGAAAGTTTTAGATAGCAGGTTAATTTTAAAAATCTTAATAAGTCTTTTAATTTTAACTGCCCTCTAGTGATTATCTACCTGATCTTCTTTTTGTAATAACAACTGTAATTTTACCGATTCAATATTCTGATCTACTTTTTTAAGAATGGTAAAGGTATAACCGTTAAAGTCTTTGGTTTCCCCAACATCTGGAATTTTACCGAAAATTTCGCTTAATAAGCCAACTACAGTGTCGTAATCTTCGTCTTCTGGTAAATCATGAGGTAAAAATTCGTTCACATCATAAACTGTTGCAGATGCGGTAACGATAAACTCATCGTCAGAAACCTTCTCCACCAATGGCTTTTCTTCATCGTACTCATCTTGGATATCGCCCACCAATTCTTCAACAATATCTTCTAAAGTTACCATACCAGCCGTTCCTCCAAACTCATCCAAAACAATAGCAATTTGAATACGTTTCAATTTCAGTTCAGCCATTAAATCGTTGATCTTTTTAGATTCGGGGATAAATAGTGGCTTTCTTAAAATATCTTTCAGATTAAACTGACCATGCTTTACAATTAAAGACAAAATATCTTTTGCATGCACAATACCCACAATTCTATCAATAGTTTCATCGTAAACAGGTATTCTGGAGTAACCTTCAGATATAATCCTGTCTAACAGTTCATCTTGTGTAGAAGTAAGTTCAATAGCAGAAATTTTAGTCCGCGGAACCATGATGTTTTTTACTACCCGCTCGTTAAAGTCGAATACGTTTTTAATCAGTTCGTGTTCCGCTTTATCAATCGCACCAGATTCTTTTCCTTGATCTAACAGGTATTGCAATTCTTCTGATGAGTGCAATGATTCATGAGAGTTTGCAGGACTGATTCCAAACAACTTTAAAATGATATTTGCAAAACCATTCAGCACAAAAATAAATGGCTTAAAAACCACATAAAATATTTGTAGCGGAAGTGCAATGGTCATTGTAGTTGCAACCGGACGTTGAATAGCCAATGTTTTAGGAGCTAATTCGCCAAAAACAATGTGCATTACTGTAATAATGGTAAACGCTAATATATGTCCTAAATTGGTTGTTAAACTTTCGGAAATTGGAAGAGATACAAAATTGAAGACATTAAGTACCAAACGCGACATTACATCTTCACCTACCCAACCTAAGCCTAGCGAGGCTAAAGTTATACCTAATTGTGTGGCCGCCAAATAACCATCCAAATGATTGGTCATGTGTTTGGCAATGTTGGCAACTCTACTGCCTGTTTTTGCTTTTATTTCTATTTGAGAACCGCGAACTTTAACAATTGCAAACTCCGCAGCAACGAAAAACCCGTTTAATAAAACCAGAAATATGGTTAAAAATATGTGAAATCCGCTTATCTCGAGATGGGGGTCCATTTTTTAAATCTTGTTTCTATAAGTAGAATTATACAATTCTATACTTTCTTGGATTACCTTATAGGCGTAATCTTTTCCGTGTAAGGTTTCAATACTTACGTTTTTATGCTCCAAAGCCTTATAATCCTGGAAAAAACGCACTATTTCTTTCATTGTGTGTGGAGGCAGTTCTGTTAGGTCTTCTATGTAGTTTACAGACATATCATTTTTTGCTACCGCGATGATTTTATCGTCCTGCTCTCCATTATCAACCATGTGCATAACGCCAATAACCTTTGCATCTATGATAGACATTGGATAAACATCTGCTGCGCAAAGCACCAAAATATCTAAAGGGTCATGGTCATCGCAATAAGTCTGCGGAATAAAACCATAATTTGCCGGATACATTACTGATGAAAAAAGCATTCTATCCAGTCTTAGCAAACCAGATTCTTTATCAATTTCATATTTAGCTTTTGAGCCTTTTGGTATTTCAATAATTGCTGTAACACTTTCAGGAGCATTCTCTCCAGGAGTAATAGAGTGCCAAGGGTGGTTATTCGTCATTTTCGGTATCTTGTAAGTCGTTTGTTTTTTTTCCTAAATTTCTTCTAAAAAAGGCTATTACTAATGGAATTGTTGTTAAAAATATAAATCCAAAAATAATGTATCCTAAATAATTTTCTATCTCTTTTTGAAACTCTTTACCTAAAAAGTATCCTAAAAGGGTTAATGAGTTAATCCAAACTACTGCACCAACTATGTTATAAAATGCAAACCGTTTAACATCCAATTTAACAACTCCGGCAACAATTGGCGCAAAAGTTCTTACAATTGGGACAAACCTACCCATAATCAAGGCAAAGGCTCCCTGCTTTTTGTAGTAAACCTCGGCGGCTTTCAGATATCTCTTCTTAAAAAAAAAACTATCCTTTCTTTTGTAAAGCATAGGTCCGGTTCTGTAACCAAACCAATAACCAACAAAGTTTCCTGCCGAAGCAGCAAATATCAAACCAAGTACCATAGTTACGATACTTGCGTCGAGTTTGCCTGTGGCAACAAACATTCCTGCTAAAAATAAAAGGTAATCTCCTGGAAGAAAGAAACCAAAGAATAAGCCTGTCTCTGCAAATACTACAAAAATGATTAGGTAAAATCCCCCTTGGCGAATGATTTCTTCAGCGTTTGATAATTTTATGAGGTTCTCCCAGAGGTCATGCATAGCTCCTTATAAAACTACAAATATTATTGTAATTTTATAATTATTGCGCTTTAAAATAAATCGGTGATTAAAGATGGATAAACACCCAAAACAATAGTAGCAATAACCGATACCCCTAAAACCAATTTATAATAACTACTAGAAACCAATTCTTTTCGTTCGTTATCTTTAAAGTACATAGCTACAATCACTTTAAAGTAATAAAAAATAGAAATTACAGCATTGATAATGGCCAAAACAATTAACCAGGTGTGGTATTCTTTTAGCGCTGTGGAGAACATAAAAAACTTTCCGATAAATCCTGCTGTTAGTGGAATCCCTGCAAAAGAAAGCATCGATACGGTCACTACAAATGCCAAAAACGGATTCTTTTTCCCTAAACCATTGAAAGCTTCAAAATTCTCGCTTCCACTTTGTTCTTTTACTAAAATTAATACGCCAAAAGCGATAATAGAAGCTAAGGAATACGCTGCCGCATATACAAATACCGCATTAAAAGAACTTGCGCCTAAAGCCACAATAGCAAATAACATATAGCCAGCATGTGAAACACTGGAATAAGTTAACATCCTTTTAAAGTTGGTTTGGAAAAGCGCAGTAATGTTTCCGATAAACAAGGTTAGGATAGTGATTGCCAATAAAGTAGGCATCCAAAATTCTGAAAGCGGTGCAAAGCAAACAGAGAACAATCTTAAAAACGCGGCGAAACCAGCAGTTTTAACTACCGTTGCCATAAAAGTGGTAATTAAAGTTGGTGAGCCTTCGTACACATCTGGCACCCAGAAATGAAATGGCGCAGCACCAATTTTGAAACACATCCCAACCATCACCAAAATAATCCCAACATAAAATATTGGATCTATAGCGTTTGCGCTTGGACGATCTGTTACATATTTTGCTATTGTAGTTAAGTCAAATGAATGTGATGCGCCATAAATTAATGCAATGCCGAAAAGCAGGAATCCGGTAGAAAAAGCGCCCATTAGAAAGTACTTTAGAGATGCTTCGTTAGAGGCAAAATCTCTCTTTTTAATTCCGGCTAAAATGTACAAACTTACCGACATGATTTCTAAACCGACAAATAACATAGAAAGGTTATGGTAAGAAACCATCACAATTATCCCAGCTAATGCAAATAGGATAATGGTATAATATTCAGCAACGTTTTCGCTTATTTTCTCGAAATATGTTTTGGAAAGCAATAGAATTAAAATAGTAGAGATGATGGTTAAGCTAGAGAAAGCAACCGAAAAATTATCGAACTGCATCATTCCGCTGTAAATTGGCGATGCGCCGCTGTTCCACTCACAAATTGCTAAAGCTAAAGCACCTAATAATCCTAAGATACTAACAGGTAATAATGCATTTTTTGCTTTGAATAATCCTAAATATAGAACTACAATGGCTAAAATTGATATAACTATTAAAGTATTCATTCTTATGATTAAAATGCTAATTTACTATTTACTTGATCTATTAGTCCGCTTACCGCGGATTCTGAAATATGCAAAATGGGTTGTGGGTAAACTCCAATAACAATCACCAAAGCGCACACAATGGTTAAAAGTGCAATCTCAGACCCGCTGATATCTTTAAACGATGCTGTTAAATCATTTAGGGTTCCTTGCATTACGTTTTTGTATAATCTTAATAAATACACGGCTCCAAAAATAATGGTTAAACCTGCAATTGCTGCCGCCCAGATATTAAAAGAATATATGCTCATTAAAAGCAGAAACTCTCCGATAAAGCCATTAGTTAAAGGCAACGCCACTGCGCCTAAAATAATAATTAAAAATGCTATGGATAATCTCGGCGCTATTTTAGCAATGCCGCCCATTGATACAATTTCTCGGGTTTTTAAACGGTCAATAATAATATCTGCAACAAAGAATAAACCCAAAACGTTGATACCGTGATTAATCATCTGAATCATTGCGCCTTGTACACCTTGCACATTCCAAATAAAAACACCTGCTCCAATTAAGCCAACGTGAGCAATTGATGAATATGCGATTAATCTCTTAATATCTTTTTGCTTGAACGCGATAACAGACGCATAAAATATTCCGATGATACAAAGTACCAAAGCAACGGTTCTCCACTCCATAAACCCTAAAGGTAAAACCGGAATTAGCCACCTAATTACTCCATAAATACCCATTTTTAGCATTATAGCCGCTAAAAGCATTGTACCAATCGTAGGTGATTCTGTATAAGTATCTGGTTGCCAAGTATGGAAAGGAAAAATAGGCATTTTGATAGCGAAGGCTACAAAGAAACACCAAAACAACCATCCTTGCGTAGCCGCATCTAAATGAAGCGCATAAAAAGCGTCAATATCGTATGTATTTCCTGGAGTTTGTAAATGCAAATAGATGATTCCTAAAAGCATAAATAAAGACCCGGCAAAAGTATAGATGAAAAACTTCATCGTTACTTTAATTCTATCTAATCCGCCCCAAATTGCACAAATAAAGTATATCGGAATTAAAGCAGCTTCCCATCCTACATAAAACAAAAATGCATCTAAAGCAGTAAAAACAACCAGCAAGCCCGATTGCATAAATAAAACCAAAGCAAATAAAGCCGATGGATTTTTAAAAGTTCTTTTAAAGCCCGATAGAATAATCAATGGAATTAAGCCTGTGGTTAACAGTACCATTAACATGCTAATTCCGTCAATACCTGCTTTAAAGCTAATTCCTAATTGTGTAATCCACGGAAAGTCAACCATAAATTGTTTTCCAGCTTCTGGCTGAAAATTACAAAGCATGGTAACTGCAAATCCTAAAGTGATAAGCGAACTAATTAAAGCAGTTTGCTTTGCATAATTTTTGTTCAATAGAACTGCTATTGAACCCACTAAAGGAAAAAATAATAAGATTAATAAATTCATCTATTCTTTAATTCGGAACCCTAAAATTTAAAAAAACTATATGCTAACACTGCCACAATACCCACCACCATTGCAAAAAGGTAAAACCCAACATTTCCTGTCTGTAATAAACGGAAACCTTTACTAGCTTCTACCGGTGCTTTTGCAACACCGTTTACAATACCATCAATACCTGCTTTATCAACTACTTTATAAAAGAATACAGAAATTGCATCTAATGGCTTGGTAATGATAGCTGCATAAAACTCATCAAAATAAAATTTATTGTAGGATATTTTAGATAAAACTGACCTGTTTTCACTATCTGAAATTGGTACATGCCCATTTTTAACGTATTTAACATAAGCAAAAATAATTGCGATAATTACGCCGACAACAGAAACACCCATTAATAAATATTCTGTAGCGTGAGATAAAGCTAGCTCTCCTAATCTTGAAGTTGAACCCTCAAATACCGGAGCCAAATAACCTGCTAACCAATGATTTCCACCTAATACTTCTGGGATTCCAATAAAACCGCCTATTACAGAAAGTACAGCCAAAACAATTAACGGAAAAGTCATGGAGATTGGGGATTCATGTAAATGATGTTTTTGCTCTTCAGTCCCTCTGAAAGAACCCCAAAAAGTTAAGAACATCATACGGAACATATAAAATGCCGTTAGCAAGGCTCCCAATACTCCGATCACCCAAAGCACTTTATTCTGCTCGTAAACATGAGCTAAAATCTCATCTTTTGAAAAGAAACCTGCGAAAGGAGGTAAGCCTGATATAGCTAAAGTTGCCAATAACATGGTGACGAAAGTAATTGGCAATTTCTTTTTTAAACCGCCCATGTTGCGCATATCTTGCTCATCGCTCATGGCGTGAATTACAGAACCTGCACCTAAAAATAACAAGGCTTTAAAGAAAGCGTGAGTGATCACATGGAAAAAAGCGCCTGTATATGCACCAACACCTAATCCTAAAAACATGTATCCTAACTGAGATACTGTTGAATAAGCCAATACTTTTTTAATGTCTGTTTGCGTAATTGCAATGATGGCCGCGATAATTGCCGTAGCTAAACCTATTACTGCAATAATGCTCATAGTAATTGGTGAAAGGCTAAATAATATGTTTGATCTCGCAATCATATAAATTCCTGCAGTTACCATGGTTGCCGCGTGTATTAACGCAGAAACCGGAGTTGGTCCGGCCATTGCATCCGGTAACCAAGTAAACAAAGGCAATTGTGCTGATTTACCAGTTGCTCCTACAAATAACAAAATGGTAATTAAGGTTAACGTTGCATCGCCAGAAACCATTCCTTGTGCTTTAGGGAAAACTTCTGTGAAAGTTGCGCTTCCGAATGTGGCAATGATGATGAATACGGCGATTAAGAAACCTAAGTCTCCAATTCTGTTCATGATAAAAGCTTTTTTTGCCGCATCAGCAAAAGCGCCGTTGGTAAACCAAAAACCTATCAGTAAATAAGAACACAATCCAACACCTTCCCAACCGATAAACATCACAATGTAGTTTGCTCCTAAAACCAGCAACAGCATGAAAAACACGAAGAGGTTTAAATAGGAGAAAAACTTCCCGAAGCCAGGATCGTGGCTCATGTAACCAATAGAATAAATATGTATAAGCGATCCAATTCCTGTAATTATCAGTAGCATGAGGATACTCAATTGATCAACCTGAAAAGCAAAGGGTATATTTATATGCCCAACTTTAATCCAATCGAACAAATTAACAATAACAGGTTCTACCGATTTAAATTCAAAGAATATCCCTAAACTTACCGCAAAAGATGCTATAATCGCTAAGCTTGCTATGGTTCCAATAACGCTTTTTGGCAAAACATTTCTGCCCACGCCACATATTACGAAACCAATAAATGGAAATAAGGGGATTAACCAAACTAAGTCTATCATCTAGCTTTATAAAAAAATTACCACTTTAACCTGTTCAACACATTAATATCTATAGAGTTTGTGTTGCGGTAAACCATTACAATTATCGCCAAACCTACTGCAACCTCGGCCGCGGCCAATGCCATAATAAAAAACACAAATACTTGTCCTGACGCGTCTCCGCTATAAGCAGAAAATGCTGTCAAAAGCAAATTCACCGCATTCAACATCAACTCTACCGACATAAAAATTATAATGGCGTTTCTTCTGGTTAAAACTCCAATTACGCCAATAGTAAAAATAATTGCACTTAACAATATGTAATGGTTAAGTGGAACTACTTGAATGGTTGCTGTAATATTATCCATTTTGAGTTCGTTTATCTTTTTTAGCTAATAATACTGCTCCAACTAATGCAGAGAGTAAAAGAATTGAGGAAAGTTCAAACGGAAGTAAGAACTCGTTAAAAAGTACCTTTCCAAGGTTTTCTACCAAACCTATATCAGAGTTTGGTAATGAGCTTACCGCTGACGTTTGCAAAGCTTTAGTAGCGCCAACTATGGTAACTAATAGCGCACCGCCCGCAATTACACCAATAATTTTGATCAAATTGGATTTTATAGGTTCACTTTCTTTATTGAGGTTCATCAACATCAATACAAAAAGAAAAAGCACCATAATTGCACCCATGTAAACAATAAAGTTTACCACCGCCAAAAACTGCGCATTTAATAAAATGTAGTGGATGGTGAAGGTAAAAAAGGTGGCTATTAAGTACAGTACGCTATGAACCGGATTCTTGGTGAAAATTACCAGAAGGGAAAATAGGATGGACAAGAATGCAACAAAGTAAAATAAACTCATCGATGTATAATCTGCAATTGCCTTTTTTGATGGGCAAAGGTAAAATTTTTGAACTAATTATGAGATATAATCCCCAAAACTAAACTTTAGCGCTTTTTAAAGCTTCAAGTTCTGTGATAGGCATTTCTACCAATTTATCTTTTCCGTATATAAAATCTTTTCTTAAAAAATCAGCAGGTACAATTGGTCCGTCTAAATAAATTGCTTCTTTTGGGCAGGCTTCTTCGCACAAACCACAAAAAATACAACGCAACATATTAATCTCATAAACCGCCGCGTATTTCTCTTCGCGGTATAAATGCTCTTCGCCTTTTTCGCGTTCAGATGCAATCATCGTAATTGCTTCTGCGGGGCAAGATAAAGCACATAAACCGCAGGCAGTACAGCGTTCTGCTCCGTTTTCATCGCGTTTAAGCGAATGCATCCCTCTCCAGTTTTCAGAAAACTCACGTTCCTGTTCTGGGTAATAGATGGTTTCCTTCTTTTTGAACATGTGCATAAAAGTAATGCCCATCCCTTTGAAAATGGCAGGCAAATAAATGCGCTCCCAAAAATTCATTGGTTTTTGTTCTAGTACTTTTTTTCTACCACTTAATGATTCCATTATCACTTTTATTTTTGTCTCGTCCGTTTGTCACATTGAGCGGAGTCGAAATGCTTTTTTTTTATTTTCAGGCTGAGCGGGGCTTCGACTCCGCTCAGCCTGACATACTTTTATAACTTATCTACTACCGTAATTACAATTGCTGTAATTACAATGTTGGCAATTGCCAACGGAATTAAAACTTTCCAACCTAAATCCATCAATTGGTCATAACGGAAACGCGGAACTGTCCAACGTACCCACATAAAGAAAAAGATGAACGCAATGATTTTAGCAAACATGACAACCACGCCAACAAGCGGTCCCCAGGTTGGTCCTAAAATGGCCAATACAGTATCCATTCCGGGATAGTTATAACCGCCGAAATATAAAACTGCCATTACTGCAGATGAAACAAACATGTTGATGTATTCTGCAAACATGTAAGCTCCCATTTTAAAACCGGAATATTCTGTTTGATAACCACCAATTAACTCGGTTTCACACTCGGGTAAGTCAAAAGGAACACGGTTGGTTTCTGCGAAAGCACAAACCAAAAAGATTAAAAAGCCTAAAGGCTGTACTAAAATATTCCAGTGCCAGCCATGTTGCTGTTCTGCAATAACTTTAAAGCTCAAAGAGTTGGTTACTAAAAGCAAAGCAATAATGGATAAACCCATCGCAATTTCGTAACTGATGTTTTGCGAAGCTCCCCGAATAGCACCCATTAAAGAGTATTTATTGTTAGATGCCCAACCACCAATCATAATTCCGTAAACACCTAAAGAAACTACTCCGAAGATGTAAAGTATACCTACATTAATATCGGTTACTTGCAAAGGGATTGACCTGCCAAAAAGTTCTATATTTTGACCGAAAGGAATTACAGCACTTCCTAAAAAAGAAACCAATAAAGCTAAAGACGGACCTGCAATAAATAACCATTTATTAGCACCGTTGGGCATAATTTCTTCCTTAAAAAACATTTTACCACCATCTGCCAAGGGCTGTAATAAACCGAAAATTCCGGCTCTGTTTGGCCCAACTCTATCTTGCAACCAAGCAGCAACTTTACGTTCAAGCCAAGTTGAATATGCGGCAATACTTAGCGTTAATGTAAATAACACTAAAACTAAAACCGTTTTTTCTATTAAAAATGCTACTTCCATTAAAATTTCTTAGCTCTTTCCAATTGTACCTTATTTGCTTCCATTAATTCCAAGTTTTTCTTAACCACTTGCGCCGGTTGCAATTTATCATAATGGTTAGCGTTAATTACTGACTGACGCGAAACATTTCTCGGTCCTTCAATTACCCAATCCTTAGTTTCTTTTTTATCAAAACGGCAAGTGTTGCAAATAAAATCCTCCACCTCACCATACTGATCTTTACGACCAGTTACCCTTAAAACTTCTTCGCCTTTATACCATAAAGTCACTTTACCAGTACAGGTAGGGCAATCTCTGTGCGCTTCTACCGGTTTTGTAAACCAAACTCTGTTTTTAAAACGGAAAGTTTTATCAGTTAAGGCACCAACCGGGCAAACGTCAATCATGTTTCCAGAGAAATCATTGTCCACCGCTTGTTGGATATAAGTAGAGATTTCTGAGTGATCTCCTCTGTTTAAAACACCGTGAACACGGCCTTCTGTGATTTGATCGGCCACGTAAACGCAACGGTAACATAAAATGCAACGCGTCATGTGCAATTGAATCTTATCGCCTATGTCAATTCTTTCAAAAGTTCTTCGGTCAAACTCGTAACGTGTAGTTGCCAAACCATGCTCGTAACTCAAATCCTGCAAATGGCATTCTCCGGCTTGGTCACAAATTGGACAATCCAGCGGGTGGTTAATCAAAAGCATTTCTACCACACCTTTTCTTGCTTCTACCACTTCTGGTGAAGTAATATTTTGCACTTCCATCCCGTCCATCACATTGGTACGGCAACTTGCCACCAGTTTCGGCATAGGGCGAGGATCTTTTTCAGAACCCTTGCTCACCTTTACCAAACAAGTACGGCACTTACCGCCACTACCTTCCAGTTTCGAGTAATAGCACATTGCCGGCGGCACAATATCTCCACCAATCTGACGAGCAGCATTTAAAATACTTGTTCCCGGCTCTACTTCTGTCGGAATTCCGTCTATTGTTACTTTTATTTTATCAGCCAATTTTAAAATTTTTTAAACTGTTTGATGTTGTTTTTATACGTTTCGTCATGTTGATCCGCCAACTGGCGGAGAAACATCTCACTTCTAAGGTTTCCACTTTGCATGGTTACTTTTCTTGTGTGATGTCTCGTTTTCACTCGACATGACGTTATTTTTTAATTTGGGCGTTCGAGCGGGCTTTCCGTTCATACTGCTCAAGGCATTAGCCACAAGCCGGTATCCGCTTCAATCCCTAACGCAAATTTTCTTCTATTATCCACTCCGTCATATTCAACGATAGTGAAACATCTCACCTGCAAGGTTTCCAATTTACATGGTTACCTATTTGTGTGATGTCTCGTTGCCTCGACATGACGTTCGATTAATTTCAATTCTTTTTCAATACTAGTTGCCACATCGCATGACTACTTATTTGTGTGATGTCTCGTTGCCTCGACATGACGACTTGTATATTCTTTTCCATTTCAACTTGACATCTTACTGTCAGGCTGAGCGGAGTCGAAGCCTAAGCTTCTACTGCCACAACTGGTGGCAACGGATCTGCGTAATGTGCTAAACCATAATTCTGTTTCTGTGATAACTCAGGGTTATCCACATACCACTGAAATTCATCTCTAAAATGGCGGATTGCACTTGCTACCGGCCAAGCTGCCGCGTCACCTAGAGGACAAATGGTATTTCCTTCTATCTGTTTTGAAACACTTACCAATAAATCCATATCACTTGGCTTTCCTTTTCCGTTCACAATACTGCGCAATACTTTTTCCATCCAACCGGTTCCTTCACGGCAAGGTGAACACTGTCCGCATGATTCGTGAGCGTAAAAACGGGCAAAATTCCAAGTATTCCTAACCACAGATTGATCTTCGTCAAAAGCTATAAAACCTCCCGAACCCAACATCGTTCCGGTAGCAAAACCACCTTCTGATAAAGATTCGTAAGACATCAAACGCTTTTCGCCGTTTGCTAAATTCAATATTAAATTAGCAGGTAAAATTGGAACAGAAGAACCTCCAGCAACAACAGCCTTCAGTCTTTTTCCGTTAGCAATACCACCACAATATTCATCAGAGTAAATAAAATCTTCTACAGAAATTCCCAACTCAATCTCATAAACTCCAGGTTTATTTAAGTTTCCAGAAGCAGAAATTAATTTGGTTCCGGTTGAACGTCCGATACCGATTTTAGCATATTCTTCGCCACCATCATTAATGATTGGAACTACCGCTGCGATAGATTCCACATTGTTAACCACTGTTGGGCAACCATATAAACCGGCAATTGCAGGAAAGGGAGGTTTAATCCTAGGATTTCCTCTTTTTCCTTCTAAAGATTCTAGTAAAGCGGTTTCCTCTCCACAGATATAAGCTCCGCCACCCGGCTGAACGTACAGCTCTAAATCGTAACCTGAGCCCAATATATTTTTACCTAAAAATCCGGCTTCCTTAGCTTCAGCAATAGCTTTTTCCAGAATGCGGATTTGAGGCATCATTTCGCCTCTTACGTAAATGTAGCTAACTTTTGCCCCAAGCGCATAGCTGGAAACAATCATTCCCTCAATCAAAGCATGAGGAATGTGGGTCATTAAATAACGGTCTTTGAAAGTTCCCGGTTCAGATTCATCGGCATTGCAAACCAAATAACGAGGAATTCCTTCTGGCTTTGCCAAAAAGCTCCACTTCATCCCGGTAGGGAAACCAGCACCACCACGACCACGTAAACCGGATTTTTTAACTTCTTCCACCACGTCATCTGTCGACATGGTTTTCAAAGCCTTCTCCACAGAACGGTAACCACCTTTCTCACGATAAACTTTGAAGGTGTTAATGCCTGGTACGTTAATATGTTCTAATAATAATTTGCGACCCATTGTTTTATTAGATTTGAGATTTGAGTATTGGGTATTGAGACCTTTTACAGCCACAAAATCTTAACTCATCATCTACTTTCTTTTTTTAGATATGAGAAGTGAGTATTGAGAATTGCGACCATTATATTCCGCTCTTCAAAATCTTACTTCGTTTTACCTTATTATTTATTTTTTAGATTTGAGATGTTAGTATTGAGTAATGAGGCTTCCTAAGTCCGCTCATCTAAATCTCCTTTTCTATTTCTTAAAATATCTTCTTTTTACTAGTACAACTTTTTAAACCCTTCGCAAGACTCTCAATACTCAAATCTCACTACTCAATACTACTTACTTTTCAACTCTTCAATCAACTTATCCACCGATTCTGGCGTTAAATTTTCATAAAAAGTATATTCCGGACCAATCTGTAAAACCGGTGCATAACCGCAAGCGGCCAAACATTCTACACCACGATAGCTAAATAAACCATCAGGAGTAACTTCGTTTTCTTTTACGCCTAGTTTTTCGCCAATATAATCCATCAGTTTTTCTGCCCCAACCAAACAGCAAGGTCCGGTACGGCAAACCTCCAAAACATATTTGCCCTGTGGTTTTAAAAAGTACATGCTATAAAAAGTAGCGACTTCAAAAACCTCAATATCTTTAATGTTTAAAATATCAGCAACTTTTTCCATTGCGTTGGCACTTAACCAACCGAAAACAGCCTGCACCTCATGCAAAATTGGCAACAATGCTGATTTCTGCTTTCCTTCAGGATAACGGCTGATAATTTCATTGCATTTAGCTAATAACTCAGCCGAAAATTCTACCGCGTTTGTATCTTCTACTCTAAGCATCTAATTCTCCTGCTATAATGTTCAAACTAGACATGTTAATAATGGCATCGGACAATAACATTCCACTGCTCATTGGCGCATACATTTGGTAATTAATGAAACTTGGCCTGCGGAAATGTAAACGGTAAGGCGTTCTGCCACCATCATTAATCAAATAAAACCCTAATTCTCCGTTCCCGCCTTCAACTGCATGGTAAACTTCGGTCTTAGGCGTATCCACTTCGCCCATCACTATTTTAAAGTGATAGATTAGGGCTTCCATATTATTGTAAACCTGCTCTTTTGGAGGCAAATAAAACTCAGGGACATCGGCATGAAAAACACCTTTTGGCTCGCCTTTCAACTTTTCTAAAGCTTGCTCGATGATTCTTAAGCTCTGCCACATTTCTTCATTTCTCACGATGAAACGGTCGTAAACATCTCCGGTGGTTCCAACCGGAATTTCAAAATCAAAATCTTGGTAAGAAGAATAGGGTTCGTTTACACGAACGTCATAATCAACACCCGTAGCTCTTAAAATTGGTCCGCTCCAACTGTAATTTAAAGCAACTTCCGGTGTAACTGCACCAACGCCCGAAGTACGTTCTATAAAGATTCTATTTCTGTTGAAAAGTGCTTCAAACTCTTTTAATATCGGTGGAAACTTATCTAAAAACTTGTTCAGTTTGGCAAAAGCGATGTCGTTGAAATCTCTCTCAAAACCACCAATTCTACCAATGTTGGTGGTTAAACGGGCACCACATATCTCTTCAAAAATCTCGTAAATATGTTCACGTTCCTCCATTAAATAAAGGAAACCAGAGAATGCGCCTGTATCTACACCTAAAATACCGTTACAGATTAAATGGTCTGTAATACGGCTTAGTTCCATTACAATTACCCTTAAATAATCTACCCGCTTTGGCGTTTCGATACCTAAAAGTTTTTCAACCGTCATATGCCAGCCCATATTGTTGATAGGGGACGAGCAATAGTTCATCCGGTCGGTAAGTGTGGTAATTTGGTAAAATGGACGGTGTTCAGCTATTTTTTCAAAAGCTCTGTGAATATAACCAATGGTAGAAACTCCGCTCACAATACGCTCCCCATCCATTTGTAACACGTTTTGGAAAACTCCGTGTGTAGCAGGGTGGGTTGGTCCAAGGTTTAACGTAGTCAACTCGCTTTGAGGGTCGTTATCGATATAAACCGGACGATTTGGCGTTGTCTCTGTTATAAAATTGCTCATTTATTTTACTTAACGTCCAAAGAAAAAATCTTTTTTATCTACTCTGTTCGGGTCTTCCAGTTGGTATTCTCTCCTCATCGGGAAAACCGTCATATCATCCACGTTTAATATCCTTACCAAGTTTGGATGTCCTGTAAAATGGATTCCGAAGAAATCATAAGTTTCACGCTCCATCCAGTTAGCGCCTTCCCACAAAGTGGTTGCGGTAGGAATTGTAGGGTTTGAAACCGGAATAGAAACTTTTATGCGAACCCTTACATTGTTTGTTAAACTGTGCAAATGGTAAACTACGCAAAGCGCATTGGTTTGTTCGGGATAATGAACGGCGGTAATATCTGTTAAATAGATGAACTTTAGTTCTTCATCATTTTTTAAGAAAGCCAGTAATTCGGCGATAATATCCGGCTTGGTTTCAAAAGTAAGCAAACCAAAAGGCTCGGTTGGCGATGTAAATTTATCTCCAAACTGAGCGGTAAGTCTTTCTATAATATGTTGATTAGCGATTTTTCCCATTACTGGATTCCGTATTTTGCTAATAATGCTGTATATTCTGGAGATTCTCTTCTACGTAAAGATTCGTTCCTTACTAAATCTTGTATTTTGTTGAAACCGTTAATGATGGCTTCTGGACGTGGTGGGCAACCTGGCACATAAACATCTACGGGGATAATTTCATCAATTCCCTGCAATACGGAGTAAGTGTCAAAAATACCACCGCTACTTGCACAAGCACCAACCGCAATTACCCAACGGGGTTCTGCCATTTGAATATAAACTTGTTTAAGTACTGGAGCCATTTTTTTAGCGATAGTTCCCATTACCATCAACAAATCGGCCTGACGTGGAGAAAACGAAGGACGTTCAGCTCCGAAACGGGAAAAATCATAATGAGAACCCATAGTCGCCATAAATTCGATACCGCAACAGGAGGTTGCAAAAGGTAATGGCCATAAAGAATTCGCCCTTGCCATCCCAATCACTTTATCTAAAGAAGTAGCAAAAAAGCCTTCTCCTTGTATCCCTGCTGGCGCTTCAACTAAATTAATATCACTCATAATTTGTATTTCTTCCGAAAACCTAATCGAAAAAGGCTTAACTAGAAATTAAGCTCAAATTTATTAAGTTTATAACTGTAAAAAGTCGATGATTTCTATTTAGAACTATTCTATCTAATCCCAGTGTAAAGCTTTCTTTTTGATGACGTAGATAAAGCCTAAAAGCAATGTTCCCATAAAAATGAACATTTCAATTAATCCGCTTAAGCCTAACCATCTAAAGTTTACCGCCCATGGGTACATAAAAATCACTTCAATATCAAACAAAACAAAGATAATAGCCACTACAAAATACTTTATCGAAAACGGCTGACGGGCATTACCAATCACTTCAATTCCCGATTCAAAAGCGGTCAGTTTAACATCGGTGGTCTTACGTTTTGGCCCAATCATGTGGGTTAAAACCATTGTTAAAGCCACAAAGCCTAAAGCAACTGCTAACTGAATGATGATGGGGAAAAAATTAATGGGAGTGCTTACGTGTTCCATGTTTTTTATTGAATGTTGCAAATATAGTGTTATCAGTACAATAAGTAAAATTTAGAGGGTTAAAATCTACTTGATTTTAAACAAAGAAAGGCGCCCTTTCAGACACCTTCTTTCCTATTCTCTAATTAGAGAATTACATTTTTAAGCCAATTTCTCTTAAACGTTCATCTAAGTATTCTCCAGCAGTGATATCGCTGTAAGCTTTTGGATGATTTTCATCTATACAAGAATCCAAGCAGGTTAAGTCCATATTTGATTTTGGGTGTAAGAAAAAAGGAACGGAGTATCTTGAGGTTTTCATCAATTCTCTTGGCGGATTAACTACCCTGTGTGTAGTAGAGCGAAGTTTATTATTGGTTAAACGTTGTAACATATCGCCCACATTTACTACAATATCTTCGCCTTGTGCTTTTATCGCAAACCATTCGCCTTCGCGAGTTAGAACCTCTAAACCATCTGCACTAGCTCCAATTAATAAAGTAATTAAATTAATATCTTCATGTGCGCCTGCTCTTACTGCATCGGCAGGTAAAGCATCCGGATTTTCAATAGGAAAATAATGGATACCTCTTAAAATAGAGTTTCCGTTATGAACTTTGTCTTCAAAATAATTTTCCGGCAAACCTAAGTAAACAGCAATTGCATTTAAGATATACTTGCCTGCTTGCTCTAATTTTTGATAGGTTTCTTTGGTAACCGAGTTAAATTCTGGAAACTCATCAACCTGAATATTATCTGGATAATCAGCTTTCACGACATCGCCATCTTCTACATACTGTCCAATCTGCCAAAATTCTTTTAAATCCGGTGTTTTAGCGTCTTTTGCTTTTTCGCGACCTTTTGAGGTGTAGCCTCTTTGACCTGCCAATTCAACTTTTTCGTATTTTAGTTTTTTATCATCCGATAAAGAAAATACGTTTTTTACTTGTTGATAAAGCTGAGCGATTAAATCCTGGCTTAAACCATGATTGGTAATGGTAACAAATCCCGTTTCATTGAAGGCTGTGCCAATATCATCAGAAAATTTTTTCTTTTGCGCTGGTGAACCCTTCAAATAATCATTTAAGTCTAAGCGAGGAATGTTTACGTGATTAGCCATATCTATAATTACAGACCTAAATTTAAGTTAAAATTGTGGATAAAGTCAAACAAAAAAGGGATGCAACAAATTACATCCCTCATTTATAAACAATTACGTTATTAACATTTATCAATAACGATTAGAAATTTGTATTCCCAATTACGATTTTATCAACTCTGCATTAAAGAATTCGCGGTTCATCCTTGCAATATTTGTTACCTTAATTTCTTTAGGACATTGCGCTTCGCAAGCATAAGTATTAGTACAGCCTCCAAATCCTTCTTCGTCCATTTGTAAAACCATTGCTTCTGCCCTAGCATAACGCTCTGGCTGACCTTGTGGCAACAAAGCATATTGGGAGATTTTTGCTGAAACAAATAACATTGCCGAAGCATTTTTACAAGCCGCTACACAAGCACCGCAACCAATACATTCTGCTGAACTAAAAGCTTCATCAGCAATTGGTTTTGGAATAGGTATCTCGTTGGCATCTGGAACTCCGCCTGTACCAACGGAAACGTATCCACCAGCTTGTTGAATTCTGTCAAAAGCAGAACGATCTGTCACTAAATCTTTTACTACCGGAAAAGATGCTGCCCTCCATGGCTCAATAACGATGGTATCTTTATCAGAAAAACTACGCATGTGCAATTGACAAGTAGTAGTTGCTCTTTTTGGTCCGTGAGGCTCACCATTGATTACCAAAGAACACATTCCACAAATACCTTCTCTACAATCATGATCGAAATGGATTGGATCTTCTTTTTTCTTTACTAAACCTTCGTTTACCACATCCAACATTTCCAAAAACGACATGTCTGGGGAAATATCATCAGCCTTATAAGTCACAAATTTTCCAGGTGTTGTACTATTTTTTTGACGCCACACTTTCAACGTCAGATTCATGTGTCCACTCATAATACTTTAGTATTGAGTAGTGAGTAATGGGTAGTGAGTAACCTGTATAGCGACGTTGTCTTTTTACTTTTTACTTCCTACTTATTACTTCCTACTATTTATAACTTCTTTGTGTTAATTTAACGTTTTCAAAAACTAATTCTTCTTTATGAAGCACTTCTGGCATATTTATACCTTTGAATTCCCAAGCTGCAACATAAGCAAACTCATCATCTTTTCTTAAAGCTTCGCCTTCTGGAGTTTGAGATTCTTCTCTAAAATGACCTCCGCAAGATTCACTACGATTAAGCGCATCATCAACCATTAATTCTCCTAATTCCAAGAAATCGGCAACTCTACCTGCTTTTTCTAAAGATTGGTTAACTTCTTCGTTTTCGCCAACAACAATTACATCTTTCCAGAACGAACTCCTTAATTCTGCAATTAAACCTTTGGCTTTTTTCAATCCCTCTTCATTACGAGACATTCCGCAGTATTCCCACATGATATGTCCTAAA
This sequence comes from uncultured Pedobacter sp., assembly GCF_946480185.1. The sequence goes on from NZ_CAMLIG010000010.1 coordinate 73,516, forward strand.
TCACGGTGGTATTCGTCAACAGTTTTAGTTCCCTTTAAGGATAATAGTGTCTTTATTTTTTCTTCTACCTCTGCTTTTGCTTTTGCAAACTCTGGACGGTTAGTGTCAATTGGAGCGGGACCAATGTTTGCTAAATAATCACCTACAGTGTATGGAATCACAAAATAACCGTCTGCTAAACCTTGCATTAATGCAGAAGCTCCTAATCTGTTTGCGCCATGGTCAGAGAAATTTGCTTCGCCCAAACAATACAATCCTGGCAAGCTGGTCATTAAATTATAATCAACCCAAAGACCGCCCATAGTGTAGTGAACCGCTGGATAAATTCTCATTGGCACTTCGTACGGATTTTCATCGGTAATCTGCTGATACATATCAAACAAGTTGCCATATTTAGCCGCAACAGCTGGCTGGCCTAATCTGCTAATTGAATCCGCAAAGTCCAGATAAACTGCCAATCCAGATTTGCCTACACCTCTTCCTTCATCACAAACCTGTTTTGCATTTCTAGAAGCTACATCACGAGGAACCAAGTTACCAAAAGATGGATATTTGCGTTCTAGATAGTAATCTCTGTCCGCTTCCTTAATATCTTTAGCTTTAAGTTCTCCCTTTTGTAGTTTCTTTGACAACTCAACTGTTTTAGGAACCCAAACCCGACCGTCATTACGCAAAGATTCTGACATTAAAGTCAGTTTGGATTGATGATCACCGGTTACCGGGATACAAGTTGGGTGAATTTGCGTATAGCAAGGGTTTGCGAAAAAGGCACCTTTTTTATGTGCTCTCCAAGCAGCGGTAACGTTGCTACCCATTGCATTGGTAGAAAGATAAAATACGTTTCCGTAACCGCCAGTACATAACAAAACGGCATGTGCGCTGTGGGTATCTACTTTTCCAGTAATTAAATTACGGGTTACAATTCCTTGTGCTTTACCGTCAACCACTACCAAATCTAACATTTCAGAACGGTTGTACATTTTAACCTTTCCTAATTCGATTTGACGGTTTAAAGCCGAGTAAGCTCCTAACAATAATTGCTGACCGGTTTGTCCTTTCGCGTAAAAAGTTCTTGAAACCTGTGCGCCACCAAAAGAGCGGTTATCTAACAAACCTCCGTATTCACGGGCGAAAGGAACACCTTGTGCCACGCATTGGTCGATGATGTTTACAGAAACTTCTGCCAAACGGTAAACGTTACCTTCTCTTGAGCGGTAATCGCCACCTTTAATGGTATCATAAAATAAACGGAAAACAGAATCACCATCATTTGGATAATTTTTAGCGGCATTTATCCCGCCTTGAGCGGCAATAGAATGCGCCCTACGTGGGCTATCCTGAAAACAAAATGATTTTACATTATAGCCTAATTCTGCCAATGATGCTGCCGCAGAAGCGCCGGCTAAACCAGTTCCAACTACAATGATATCATATTTACGCTTGTTGGCTGGATTTACCAGTTTTAGATTGAATTTGTGTTTGTTCCATTTTTCGGCTAATGGGCCTTCTGGAATTTTAGCATCTAACTTCATCTTTATCTTAAATTTTATTGATTAGCCAAGATTTTTGAAATCCCAGCTGATTTGTAACTATTTAAACAGAAAATATAATGGCATTGCGGCAAAACCAATTGGGATTAATAACCCAAAAACCCATACACCTAAAAACTTAACTATCGGAAAGTACTTCCTATGGTTCCAGCCTAAAGTTTGAAATGCACTTTGGAAACCATGAATTAAGTGAAAAGCCATCGCGGCCATAGCCAATACATAAAAAGCTACCAACCACCATTGCCCAAAAGCAGTAGCAACTTCTTTATATAAATCTTCTGTTTGAGTTATTTCTACACCATTATCAACATAAGTGGTGTATTCCTTAAATTCAGAAGCACTTAAAACTTTAGTGGTAGTAACATTGGTTTTTAAAGCTGTTTGGTACTCAATAAACGGCGTGTAACCTTGGTGATATTTATACCAGAAATTGCTCATGTGAACAACAATAAAAACAAGTAGAATTGTACCCAATATTCCCATATTACGAGATGACCAAATGGCACCGTCTTTTGGCTTAATTGCATAACCTATAGGGCGGGCTGCTTTGTTTTTTCTGGTGATGATTAAAGCCCAAATAGCGTGGACAATAATAGAGGTGTACAATAAGTACGAGACTACTTTAATTGGTGTAAAGTGGGTCATAAAATGTGCGTAATGGTTAAACGCAAGACCTTCGTCGTTTTTAAATAATTGAAAATTACCGATCAGATGAACAATTAGAAATGAACACAAAAACAGGCCGGTTAAACTCATAATAAGCTTTCTTCCGAGTGTTGAAGAAAATGCTTTTGAAAAATTACTCATTATTTATATTAGTATTTAATGGTTTTACAGTACAAAAGTATCTATTATATGACAATTTAATTGCAATTAACTGTTATTAAACAAGCCCGCTTAACTATTTAGAAACATTTTAAATAAAAAAGGTTTATATAATGCTATTTCATCTAAACTATACGATGTTCCAGAAATAATAACACAAAAAAGCCCCAATAGTTTGAACTATTGAGGCTTTTTTTGAAATTTCAATTATTATTTTGCTGGGAAGGTTACCCTAAACCTACTTCCGTCCGGTATAAAGCCTTGCAAAGAGACCATTTTACTATCTTGTTTTAAAGCGGATATCACTTGATCATTGTTATTGACAGCCCTTCCGTTTATACTGGTAATCACAGTTCCTTTAGGCATATCATACATGTCAAAAACTTTACCTGGCGAAACACTAGTTACAATTACTCCAGAGCTAACACCGTATTTCTTTTTAGCCGCATTATTTAATGGAGAGAAAGTAGCGCCTAAACTGTTCACCACTTCTGTAACTTCTCTTCCATTATTAGCCAATTTATTGCCTTCATCTCCTTTTAAGGTAAGGTTAAAATCCTTTAACTTTCCATCTCTTAATACAGTCAAAGTTAACTTATCGCCTGGACGCATAGTTCCAACACGCTCTTGCAAACGAGCAGAAGATGTTATTTCTTGACCATCTAATTTTTTGATGATATCTCCCTTTTTAATTCCTGCCTTTTCTGCGGCGCCGCCTTCTAAAGTTGAATTCACATATAAACCGTCAATCTCTTTTATATTTAATTCTTTGGCTCTGTCAGCATCTAACTCCTGAAAAGTAACTCCAATATATCCACGTTTAACTTCGCCATATTTCAAGAAATCGTCCATTACTTTTCTGGCAAGGTTTACCGGAATGGCAAAACCATAACCTTCATAAGTCCCAGTTTGCGATGCGATTGCAGAATTAATTCCAATAAGCTCTCCACGGGTATTAACTAAAGCCCCACCACTGTTTCCTTTATTAATTACAGCATCGGTTTGTATATATGATTCGATAGAAGAATTTACCGGTGGATTTTTAGGGTCATAATTGTCTCTATCCACCTCTGGCGCCAAAATTCCTATCTGGCGGGATTTTGCACTTACAATCCCTGCTGTAACTGTTGATTCAAGAGTTAAAGGATAGCCAATAGCCAAAACCCATTCGCCCACTTTAACATTATCAGAATTACCTAACTTTACAACCGGTAAGTTTGTGGCGTTTATTTTTATCAATGCTAAATCAGTGTTTTTATCTCTTCCGATTACTTTTGCTTCCATCACTCTTTTATCAGACAAAATAACCTCAATCTTTTCAGCATCTTCTACTACGTGATTATTGGTCATGATATAACCGTCATCAGTTACGATAACACCAGATCCTTTTCCCATTGGAGCGGGCATATTTTGCTGAGGGACCACTCGTTGTCTTCTTCCGAAAAAATCTTCGAACATATCTCCAAAAGGATCATTTACGTCTTGACCTTTATTGCGGCTGTAAGTTGTTCTTACATGCACCACACCGGGAGAAACCGCGGCGGCAGCTTGCGTAAAATCTACCTCGCCCGTTGAAGAGGTCATTTGCGTGGGGTTATTTGCAAAATAAACCTTCTGCCTATCGCCCAAACTTAAACCGGAAAGACTATTGGGTTCTAATAATTTATAGGCGCCAATTGCAACTGCGCCTCCAACAAACGCGGTGAGTAATGTAAACCCCGCTTTCTTAATATTACTATTCATATTCTTTGGATTTGAAATTATAAAATATTGAGTTATCAAAAATAACACCAATAAGACGCTTTTTGCAACTGCTTGTTGCATTGTTTTCTGTTAAAGTTTGTTAAAATTTTAAGTCAGAATTAATTATTTGACCCTATTTAATCAGAATAATGTAATGGTGCAACAAGAAATTGCTTTAACGGCGTAATTTACTCATTTTTGTTGCATGTGTGAACAACAATTACCTTTTTATAAATACCAAGGCGCTGGTAATGACTTTATTATGGTTGACAACCGTAATTTAACTTACAAACACAACAACCCAGAAAAGCTTGCTAAACTTTGCAACAGAAGATTTGGCGTTGGAGGCGATGGAATTATGTTTTTAGAACCAGCCCAAGGTTTCGATTTTAAAATGGTTTATTACAACGCCGACGGGAATCCTAGTAGTATGTGCGGAAACGGCGGAAGATGTATTGTGGCCTTTGCCAAATTTTTAGGAATAATTGAAAGCGAAACTACTTTTATAGCAGTTGACGGTCCGCATTATGCAAAAATAACCGATGAAGGTGATTGGGTTAGTCTACAAATGATTGACGTTGAACAGATAGAAAAAGACGGAGATGATTTTGTGCTGAATACCGGCTCCCCACATTATGTGAAGTTTGATAAAAACATTGCCGAAAAAGATGTCTTTACAGAAGGAAGGGCGATTAGGTACAATGAAACCTATAAAGAAAAAGGCATTAACATTAATTTTGTTGAGCCCAAAGCCGACCATTTATTTGTACGTACTTACGAGCGTGGGGTAGAGGACGAAACCTTTGCTTGCGGTACCGGCGTAACGGCTGTTGCGCTTGCAAATGCCTTTGCAAACCATAAAATTGGAACTATTGAAACTCCAATTAAAGTTTTAGGAGGAGATTTAAACATTAGATTTAATTTTGATGGAAAAAACTTTACTCAGATTTTTTTAGAAGGTCCCGCTAAACAGGCTTTTAAAGGAGAAGTGGTTTACTAAGTCCTTTGCAAAAAACCGAATTTTAAAGCGTTTGATTAAAAGAGAGACAACTCTCGTCAGTTTGCAGGATTCCTCCTCGTTCGGCATGATGAAGCACTAATTTCTATTGCTGATTTAAAGCGTCGCCTTTAAAGTTAAATGTTCCGGAGCCTTGTTTGATTTCGTAATAAGAAAAATCTTCGTTTGACCAAAACCCAGGTCCTGTGATTAGATTGCCACCGGTATTGATAGTAACCAACTTATTTGAATAAAAACGCTTCAGATTTTCATCCCAAATTAACTCGTCGGATTTAAAGGTTTTACCCTCTGCATTTGTAGCGACTACATTTTTCCGTAATTCAACGATTTTTTGGTTCTCTCTGCGGATGGCGTAATCGGAAGTAACAGTACTGGTTTGTTTTAAATCCTTATCAAAGAAAACTACTTTAATGCCTTTGGGCATCTCGTAATAAGGATTACTCGTTTTGTGATTGTATAAAATTGGAGTAGTTAATCTTGCCTTAACGTGTGCAGAATCACTATAAATAATTTCTGCACCTTTTGTGATTTCTATATCTTCTTTCTGTTTCAGCGCTATTTCTTTAGCTTTTTTAAGATCACTTTCCCCACAAGAGCTTAATGAAATAAAGCAACCCAAAATAAAACCATAAGACAGAAGCTTAAACTTCATAGGTATTAATCGTATTTATATTTTTGGAACCATTTATCGTTAATGGTAAATCCTAAACGGAAATTAACGAAGTTTTCTTTAACCAAACCATTGCTTAAAGTTCCTCTACTGCCTATTTCTGTTGCAAAATTTATTTTGTAAAAAGCGTTTCTTCCAGAAACTAATGGAAAACCGAAACCAAAGTTTACTGCTTTTACATCAATATCCTGGGTACTTAACTTTAAATAAGTTTTATCATAACTTACCCCAAGACGGTAATCAACCAACTTCCAATAATTGGTTACTGCATTTATATTTGGTGTAATTTGACCACCGACAGAAACACCCCAGCTGTTGTTTAAATTATCAGTTGAACCGCTTTCGCTAAATTCCGACCAGTTAGCCAAACGTAAATCTGCCCCTATTAACCATTTGTTTTGCCTTTCAATACTAAACCCAAAATTATGGTTTGAAGGCAAGGTTAAATTTCCTTTTACTTCTTTTATATAAGAGATTGTATCCGCTCTAAAATCAGACCCGCCGGAACTGGTATAACGGGTTGAAAGCTGAGAAAAAGTAGTGTTCAGCTGTGTTTTAAGTCCGCCGGTGTAACCCAAAGTTATTTTTGTGTTTTTATTTAAAAGAGCGGTGTACTGAGCCCCAAAATCAAAATCTAAACCTCCAACAGCATTATTATTTTCTGTTTTAGAATTAAGAAATCCTACATACTTTGAGAATTCTGTTGCTTTAGTCTCTTTTAAATCTCCAAAGATATAGCTCATATTAACCCCTACACTAAAATGCTTTCCAAAACCAATTCCATAACCCAAATATGCTTTTGTTAAGCCACCTTCTCCAGAATAAATGTGATCTACAGAAAAGGTATCTAACATATCGTTACTGTTTTTAAACTGGTAACCCAAATTGCTATAAGGTAAAAGCCCGAAGCTTAAAGCCGATTTTTTTGTTACCGGGACAGCCATTAACAAGTAGCTTAATGATGCATTAAAACTACTTTCTGAAGCACCTCCCTTTTTTAATGTCTGGCTAAAAGTGCTTGCGCCAATGTCAAAAACGGTTAAACGCAAGTTTGAGTAGGATGCAGGATTTGAAATATTTACGTTTTGATAGCTACCAACAGTACTGATGCCATAACCTAAATTACCTATTGCCCTTTGTTGTGGCAAATAGTTGCCCTCCAAGTTTCCAACACCGTATTTTGAGTAAGGCGAATTGATAGTAGATTGCGCCATTGCATTACAAGTTATTGCAAACAAAACTGTAAATGCAAGGAAATATTTATTATTTAAAATCATGCTGATAGTTAACAACCGTGTTTAAACCTATTAAAACTAAATTAGGCTCGTGTAAAATTAAGTTCGCAAATATGCTGTTTTTAAATTTTGTATCAAAAAAAGCTGAATCGCCTCCTGACAGTATAATTCTCCCATTTGGAAAATCTTTTAAAAACGCATTTATAAATCCTTCTGCCTCATAAACGGTACCGTTTATTGCGCCAGAGCTCAGGGCTTCTTTACTGTTTTTTCCAAAACTCGCATTAAATTCTGTATCAAAATTAACCAAAGGCAATTTTGATGTGAAATGGTGCATGGCATCCAATCTCATTTTTATCCCAGGAGAAATACTCCCTCCGTAATATCCTGCTTTCTCGTTTATACTGTCGTAAGTAATACAGGTGCCCGCATCAATTACTAAAACCGATTGGTTTGGGTATAAATAGTTACCGCCAATTACCGCCGCAAGTCTATCTAATCCTAAAGTTTCGGGAGTTTGATAACGGTTATTTACCGGAATTTTTGTTAGCGCATTAAACTTAATATAGTTGACTTTATTAGAAATTGCTTCTTCATCAAAACCACATTCTTCTTTAACAGTCGAAACAATAAAGTTCTTTATGTTTTTGGTATCGATAAGTTGCCTAATAAAATCTGTGGTGATTGCCGGCATTTTATGGTTATAAACCATTTGGTTTGTATCAAAAACGGCTAACTTAACAGAAGAGTTGCCAATATCAATAACCAGATTAGGCATTAGACATCATTAAATCTTCCTTATTACCTAATGTCTTTTGAAATACATAGATGCAGTTTGAACCGGGAAAAACAACAAATCCAACTTTCATTTTATATCAATTAAACACTAAATCCAATACCAGAGAATGCACAAAACATCCATTAGTTACAAAACTATTAAAATTTAACAGTTTAAGCAGCGCTTATCTGTTAAAAAAAGTTAAACAAAAAGGCCTAGCTAAACTGGAAGTAGATGGTTACCGCTATAGTTACGATAAACAGTGTTTCGAAAACCCATCTTTTTTTTGCGTTGGTAAAATAATAGGAAAGCGAAAGTGCTACAGGAATGGCGCAGAGTATAAAATGGTTGATCCTAAAATCAGCATTTAAGTAAAAGGTAAGTACGGCAATAATTAAAATGAAAACCGCCAATTGGAAAGATTTACGAACCAACACATAGCTTTTAAAAAAATTCTGATTCAGATAGTACATACTTAACAAAACACAAGTAGCAATTGGGAACAACACGATATAGTCTGTTATTTCTATATTGATATATATTGGCAATTTGGTTGACAGTGGTTTCCAAATTTCAATGAAATTAAGTAGCCTGTTATTCCAATAGTAATAAACACCAAGAATAAACATGAGCGTTAAAAATCCGACTAAAACGCTTAACCATTCTCTCCAATAAAAAGGTTTAAAAAGCAAAAGGGCAATCCATAAAAGCAATAAAAAACCTACGAAAGGGAAATAAAACAATGTACCTAGCGCTATTACCAGCCCCAAATCAAACATTGCGGCAATGGAATTATTGTTTTTATATTCAGTCAATATTTTGTTGAATGCAAATAACAGGAAGAAGTTACAAAGTAGCGGAGGCGTAAAAGACAAAAAGGGAGTAAAAACGCTACTTACAATAATATAACAAGCGCCGGGCAAAAAACTAGCCTTCCCTAAAATACCGTGTTTATTAATAATTTGGTTAAATAAAATTGCCTGCAAATAAACGACTACAACAGCAATTGAAATATTGGCAAGTGGAGAAAGAAAGGTATCCAGGTTAAAACGGATCAATAATCTTGAAAAAAATTCGGCAAAACCCGAATTCACTGCCGTTGGTAAATCTGCAAACAGCCCAATCCTGAGTACTAAGGTTAGTGCGAAGAGAAAAAAAAGATTTATAAAGTTTAAACTTCTGAGTTGCTTTACCATGCTTTAATAAGGATGCACAATAATAAGAAATATTGATGGAGTGATGGCCGTTTTTATTTTTTGATATCCAAAGATTTATCCATGGGCAGTTTACTTTCCACCAAACTTATTCACCAAATTGGCAACAATCTGTTCGGTTTCGTCCGGAAAATCAACTTTTATTATCTCATCGTTACCTATCCAATATCTCAGCTTATTCACCAAGTTTTCATCAATCTGTTTGATTATTGGTAAACCTAAACCCGCCGCGGCAGCCGCATTACAACTTTGTTCAAACTGATTTTTCATCGGCATCATTAACACCTTTTTGCCTAAATAAAGCGCTTCTGCCGGACCTTCAAACCCGCCACCGGTAAAAAGACCGGCACAATTCTCCAAACTTTTATTAAAACTCTCGTTGTTAATTTGTTGTACTACTACATTCCTGTACTCGTAAGTAGTTTGTTGATGTTTACTAAAAACCTGCCACTTAACCTCTGGCAATTGGTGAAGGTATTTTACAATCAGCTTATCATCAACAGCGGGCAAGTAAACGGTATAATAACCATGGTTTTCTGGTTTCAGTTCCCTAATCTCTTTCCGAATTACCGGCGTATGAATAAAATGGTCATACGCTTTAAAATGAAAGCCAACATGATGAGTAGTTGGTGCATAATATTTCAAAATAAACTCTGCATGTTTTTCACGCTTATGCGGACGGGGCGTTAAGGGCGAAATAAACGATGCCTGATGGCTTAAAGAAACGCTTTCTATTTTATTGATTTTACAGGCCCAGGCAGTAATAGGCTCAAAATCATTGATGATCAAATCATAATCTTTAAAAGGAACAGCATGCATGTCTTTCCAAAACTGCCTCAGGTTCATTTCTTTAAAAGTTTTCCAAAAATCAATGCCTCCTTTTTTACCAAAAACATAGCTAAATCCGTGGAAATTATACTTTACAAACTCTTTTAAAGATACATCGGCCTGCGAGCCGCTAATCAATAAATCAAGTTCGCCGTGTTTTTGTAATAAAGGCACAATTTCCCTTGCCCGGCTAATGTGTCCGTTTCCGGTGCCTTGTATTGCATATAATATTTTCATAGGTAGTAAAAAACGTTATAAGACTTTAATTTTTAAACTCAACAGGATTAAATATAATAGAGAATTATTTTTAAAATACTAAACTAACCTCTAAAACTACAATCTAAAGCATGATCATTTACCATTCCGGTTGCTTGCATGTGAGCATAACAGATGGTTGAACCAAAAAATTTAAATCCACGCTTTTTCATGTCTTTGGCTATTGCGTCGGAAATTGCGGTAGTAGCTGGGATTTGTTTACTGTCCGTCATCTGGTTTTTAATTGGCTTGCCGTCTGGCATAAACGAGTACAGATAGGCATCAAATGTGCCAAACTCTTTTTGAACTTTTAAAAAAAGCTTTGCGTTATTCACCGCCGAAACTACTTTTAACCGGTTTCTGATGATTCCTGGATCCAACAATATGCTTTCAATATCTTCCGGAGTAAAGTTTGCTACTTTTTCCGCATCGAAACCAGCGAAAAGCCTACGGTAGTTTTCGCGTTTACGCAAAATAGTGATCCAGCTTAAACCGGCCTGCGCAGCTTCTAAAATTAAAAACTCAAACAGTATTTTATCATCATGCACTTCTTTGCCCCACTCTTCGTCATGGTATTTGATATAAAGCTCATCATTTCCGCACCAATGGCATCTTTTTATTTCTTGCATTTTAACCTGGATTTACTGTTGTTGCAATTCTTCCCAATACTCCAAAGCCCGACGGTAATGCGGGATAACAATTGAACCGCCTACCAAATTGGCAATCATAAAAACCTCGTTCAGCTCATCTGAATTTACGCCTGCCTCATGGCATTTGCCCAAGTGGTATTTTATACAATCATCGCAACGTAAAACCATAGAAGCTACCAAGCCCAACATCTCTTTCGTCTTTACATTCAAAGCTCCTTCTGCGTAACTGGTGGTGTCTAACGCTAAAAATCTTTTGATGTTTGTATTTGCCGTCTCGGAAATCCGGGCGTTCATTTTTGTGCGATAGCTATTGAAATCTTCTATTAGATTTGGCATTTTTCTAAGAATTTAATGTCTCGGAATAAATTATTTTTTTGACCAAGTGCTGCCGTCTTTACCGTCTTTTACCTCAAAACCTATTTCGTTTAACCCGATACGTATTTTGTCTGAAGTGGCGTAATCTTTATTTGCTTTTGCTTCTGTACGTATGTTCAAAATAAAATCCATAACAGGCTCTAAATCATCTGTAGCCTGGATGTCGTTTTTTAAGCCTAAAACATCCTCGATAAAAGAATGAAGCAATGATTTTAAGCTGGCTAAATCTTGCTCGCTAATCTTCATTTTATCATCATGGATGGAGTTGATGATCCTCGCCACATCAAATAATTCGGCAATTAAAACCGGCGAATTGAAATCATCGTCCATTGCGGCTTTACATTTAGCCTCAATGCTTTTCAAATCCACATCCGAAGTGGAAGACAACTTCAATTTGTCCAATAAAGAAATGGCGTACATTAAACGCTTAAATCCTTTTTCGCTGGCATCCAAAGCTTCGTTAGAAAAATCTAAAGTACTGCGATAGTGCGCCTGCAACATAAAAAAGCGGACTACCATTGGGCTGTAGCCTTTGTTCAGTAACTGATGGTCTCCTGTAAAAAGCTCGCGGGGTAAAAAGCTATTGCCTAAAGATTTAGACATTTTTTGCCCATTTACCGTAAGCATATTGGTATGTATCCAATAATTTGCCGGTTGTGTGCCGCAAGCCGCAACATTTTGCGCAATTTCATTGGTATGATGCGTTGGCGCTAAATCCATTCCACCGCCGTGGATATCAAACTGGCTGCCTAAATATTTGTTGCTCATGGCAGAACATTCCAAATGCCAACCCGGGAAACCATTGCCCCAAGGAGATGGCCACTGCATCAAATGTTCGGGCTTTGCCTTTATCCAAAGCGCAAAATCCAAAGGACCGCGTTTTTCATCCTGTCCGCCTAAATCGCGAGTATTGTTGAGTAAATCTTCGAGTTTACGGTTGCTTAAAACTCCGTAATTTTCTTTCTCATTGTACTTTTCAACATCAAAATAAATGGTTCCGTTAACTTCGTAAGCTAAACCCGTAGCCAAAATGGTTTTCACCATTTCAATCTGTTCAATAATATGTCCGGTTGCTGTGGGCTCAATACTCGGAGGCAAAACGTTAAAGGTTTTCATTACTTCATGAAAATCTACGCTGTACTTCTGCACAATTTCCATCGGTTCAACCGCTGCCAATTTTGCTTTTTTAGATATTTTATCTTCGCCCACATCGCCGTCGCTTTCTAAATGGCCCGCGTCTGTAATGTTACGCACATACCGTACTTTGTAACCCAAATAAGTAAGGTAACGATAAATGATATCGAAAGAAATAAATGTACGGCAATTGCCTAAGTGTACATCGCTATAAACTGTTGGGCCACAAACATACATCCCAACAAAGGGTGCATTTAAAGCTTTAAATTCTTCCTTTTTACGGCTAAGTGTGTTATATATTGTTAAGAATTGAGACATGGTGCAAATTATAAAATTGATGCGAATTAATTTGGAATGAAAAAGTAAAATTCAAAAACTTGCCGGGCAAGCTACTCTGCTATTGATAAATTGGCTCGTACGGGGTAATGGTCCGAGTAATCTTTTTTAATAATCCGATACGTTTTCACGTGGAACTCTGGCGAAGCTAAAATATAATCTATCTGAAAATTTGGAAAATCGCCATTATAGGTTTTACCCAAACCGGCACCTTTCTCCTGAAAAGCATCTTTTAAACCTTTTGTTAACGTAGCAACTGCAAAAGACGCCGGGGTATCGTTAAAATCGCCCATAACAATATAAGGAGTGGTACACCTGTCCATATCTGCTTTTAAAACTTTAACCTCTTTGCTCCGCTTTTCAAAAGCTATTTTGAGCTTTCGTATAATGCGCTTAGAAGATGTAACATCCTGACCATTGTTGATATCCGTTTTTACTTCGTTTATAAAAGAATAGTCTTCTGGCTGAAAGAAGATGGATGCTAAGTGAACCACGTAAACTCTTATAGTTTTTCCGCTTTTTTTAACGTCCACCCAAATCCCTTTGTTACCGCCTTCTTTTGTCTCAAACTTTATTTCGCCTTTTGCTACGATTGGGTACTTACTAAAGATGGAAACCCCGGTGTACTCATAATCATTTGAATCCGTTTTGTTGAAGTAGTAATTTTTAAAATTGCCCTGTTTAAACAGCGAGTCTTTAAAATCATACTTGCCTTTATGACGAGAAAAAAATTCCTGAAAACCCACAATATCTGGTGCTTCTGATTTGATAAGATTTAGGAAGCCTTTTGTTGAGGCTGTATCTAACTCTCCTTTTTTATTGCGAAAGTTGTGTACATTGTAAGTCATCATTTTTAATGTGCCACTATCCGCGATGGCATCATTTTCTGTCGCAAACCGAAAGCCGAAAGTACGGGTTAAAGGTTGGTAGCCTATCAATATAAAAACAAGAGAATACAGAAAAAACCATTTTCTTAATAAAATCCAAAGCAGTAAGAAAAGTACATTTGCCAATAAAATAAACGGATAAGCCAAGCCAAACATGGTAAAATACCAGCTACTTAATGGGTCAATAGCTGTGGCGCAATAGCTTAGTAATAAAGCTATAATGGCTAAAAAGTTTACAAAAAGTAAAGCCTTTTGTATAAAACTATTTCCCTTTTTCTTCATGCCGAGCGCTTGCTTTAAAAAGGGTTTCTTTTTCTGTTGCGGTTAAGTTATCGTAGCCATCTTTTGATATTTTATCTAAAATACTATCAATAAGCGCTTGGTTAGGCATTTCAGTTTTAACCGCCCTTGGCCTAACCGGCTGATTTCTGGAAACTACTTTTAACTTTGGTTTGGGCTTAAACAGGTTCTCAAAAGGTTTGCTCCAATCGTTTCCGTTTTGCAAGGCTTTAATAAACAAAAAGCCAAAAATAGCACCACCAATATGTGATAAGTAACCGCCGGCATTGGCTCCAGTAACTCCAAAAATATCAATCACCACGTAAAAAAGTGCGATCCATTTCAGCTTTACCGGTCCTAAAAACATTAAGAAAATGGTATAATTAGGCACTAGTGTGGCACAGGCAATTAAAATGGCGGTAACCGATGCCGAAGCTCCAACTGCTGCTGACAACAATCTCGCATCAGCGAAAGCGGGAAAAATGTTGAAACTTAAAATATAGAAAAATGCACCTGCCAAGCCACCAGCTAGGTAAACAAAAACCAGCTTTTTAGTGCTCAAAAAGTTTTCGAAAATTTGCCCCATCCAATACAGCCAAAGCATATTAAACAGGATATGAAAAAAACCGGCATGTAAAAACATGTAGGTAAATGGTGTCCAAAAGCGATAAAGCAGTTTAGGTAAATAGGTTGGAACAGCTAAATAATTAATGACAAACTCATTAATTCTGTTTTGTTTGGTAAACAAAAACTCAATAACGCTAAGCATCCCAAATATTAAAAATACGGCAACGTTTATTGCAATTAGCAGATATAATTTACTGCCTGTTGCAAATATTTTCAGTTTTAATTCTTGGTAGGTATTCATAATTATTTATGCTTTCTCGGTTTTTAATAAAATGCATCTGGGCGCTTAATATTCCAGAGCTTAATTAAAATAAACCCAACCAACATTCCGCCTAAATGGGCAAAATGCGCTACGTTATCAGTTGGATTATTAGCCATTCCGCTGTAAAGTTCAAACAAACCATATAAAATAACCAGGTATTTGGCCTTCATTGGAAAGAAGAAATAAATATAAATGAGCGTATTTGGGAACAACATTCCAAAGGCCAATAAAATTCCGAAAACTGCGCCAGAAGCACCCATTACCGGCGTGTTTAATTTGGCGTTTAAGTAGCTATTTACAATATTTACTGATGCTTTTTTTGCATCAACACTTCCCGGGTTTTGAGCCCAATAGCCAGAAATTCTATTAAAATCTGGCTGAATATCTTCTGGGATTTCTTCTTTCACAAAATTTTTGTATCCGCTAATTGTTGGGTTTGCAGTATAAACCTCGGCACTGCTTTGTAAAGGCATAATTTGTATGGCTTGTACCCCTAAAAAAAGTAAGGATGCGCCAATACCGGTTAGCAGGTAATAATTGAGGAACTTTTTTGAACCTATAAAATTCTCTAAAATAGCCCCAAACATCCAAAGTGCAAACATGTTTGAGAAGATATGGCCCAAATTTGCATGCATGAAAAGATGTGTAACCAATTGCCAGATTCTAAATTTTGGAGAGGCTGGATAAAAAAGTGCTAAATGTTCCGACAAATCAAATCCAAAACTGCTTTGGAAAACATAAGTCGCAAAAAAGAAGATACCGTTTATGATCAGTAAATTTTTCACAACCGGTGGAAACAATGTGTTTCCCAAGGGTCTCATTTCTCTCATTTAAATTTATTTAATACTTGTTAAAGCGTTCAAAAAGCTCTTCAAGCGTGATTTTTAAGATAATTTGTTTGCCACTAAGCGTTACATTCGGCATAGCACAGGCGAACAACTGATCTATCAGATTATTCATTTCCTCGGTCTCTAATGTTGTGCCAGCTTTTATTGCCGAATTTTTCGCTAATGTACGAGCTAAATTGTCTCGTTTATCTAACTTTAAAACAGTATGATTATTTTTAAAACCTTCAATTAATTCCTCCAGCATGACGGCTAAATCGTTGTTTTCGGGCAAATCTGCCGGAACGCCTTCAATCACCAAAGTGTTTTTACCAAAATCACGAATCACAAAACCCAAAGCCTGAAAATATGGCAGAAGCTCAGTTGCCAAAGCAAAATCTGTGGTATTTAAAGTTACGGTTTGCGGAAACAAACTTTGCTGACTTGAACCTTGATTTTGCTCCAGCTGTGCTAAAAATCTTTCGTATAAAATGCGCTCATGTGCTGCCTGCTGGTCAACCAACATAAATCCCGATTTTATTTGGGTAATAATATAGCGTTGGTGCAACTGAAAAACCTGTCTGGTGCTCAGGGTTTCTAGTTTTTCGTCGCCGGTTGCCAAACTTTTTTCATGATCAAGCTCAAAACTATGCTGCGTAAAAGACGGTTTTTCGTTGATTTCGTAAAGTGAACCCCAATTGCTCGGAATGCTTTTATGCTCGCCTACATTACGTAGATATGGAATTTCTCTGCTGGATTTTTTTTCTTCGTGAAAAGGATTGAAATCGGGATTAAACGCTACAGAAGGTGCTGTAATTTCCTCCAAAGGTTTAGAAGTTAACATTCCGTTGAAGGAAGTTTCCTGATCAAAATCTAAAGTAGGGGTAATGTTATACCTGCCCAAAGAACGTTTTACCGCCGAACGGATGATGGCATAAATGGCTTTCTCGTCCTGGTATTTAATTTCTGTTTTGGTAGGATGAACATTGATGTCAATCTTTGCGGGGTCAATCTCAATAAACAAAACATACAGCGGAAAACAATCTTCAGGCAGTAATTGGTCATAAGCAATCATCACCGCATGGTTTAAATAGCCATCTTTTATAAAACGGTTATTCACAAAGAAAAACTGGTCTCCGCGGGTTTTTTTGGCAAAAGACGGTTTTCCAATAAATCCTTTCACTTGGATAATGCTGGTTTCCTCATCCAAAGGCACCAAACGTTCGTTGTAATTGTTGCCCAACAAATGCACAATCCGCTGTTTCAAGAGTACGGAGGGCAAATGATAAACTTCCTGCCCATCGTGGTGCAGGGTGAAATGAATTTCTGGATGTGCTAAGGAAACCCGCTGAAATTCATCAATGATATGACGCAACTCAACCGGATTACTTTTTAAAAAATTCCGACGAGCCGGTATGTTATAAAAAAGATTTTTTACCGAAATGGAAGTGCCCGACGATGTTGCGCAGACTTCCTGTTTTACCACTGTTGACGCTTCAATTTGCAAAAGTGTGCCT
This sequence comes from uncultured Pedobacter sp., assembly GCF_946480185.1. Next base: position 90,523 of record NZ_CAMLIG010000010.1, read on the forward strand.
AATTCTTCGTCGTGTTTTTTGCTTTTTAGCTCCACTTGGGCAATTGCCGCTATGGACGCCATTGCCTCGCCCCTGAAACCCATGGTTCTAATGGCAAACAAATCCTCGGCTTTGTTAATTTTAGAAGTTGCATGTCGTTCAAAGCACATTCTGGCATCGGTTGCACTCATTCCGCAGCCATTATCAATTACCTGAATCAATGCCTTTCCGGCATCTTTAATAATCAATTGTATTTTATCAGCGCCAGCGTCTATGGCGTTTTCCAACAATTCCTTAACGGCAGAAGCGGGTCTTTGTACCACTTCCCCCGCCGCAATTTGGTTGGCTACAGAATCTGGTAAAAGTTTAATTATATCTGGCATGTTTCGCAAAAATAAGCAAATTTTCGAGGGCATTTTTTGGTGCTGCAAGAATTTGCAAATTTTAACGCTTGGCTTGTGTTTTGCACAGGTGGTCTTTATAAATTTAATTAGCTTTGACGCTTAAATTGTTAGCTGTGCATTGCCTCAGGAACTTCTAACAATTTTTGTGCGCAATAAAACGCATCAAAAATGGGTTTTATCTACATAAATCCTCAAGAGAAATTATATCAAAAATGATCAAAAAATTATTATTACTAAGTACCTTCCTTTGCTGTTTAACGCTGTTTTCTTGCGGACAAGATCATGTAGAAAGCGAAAACTGGCTTACAAAATTTAAACAAGCCGGCGAAAGCACTGTGGTTTTAAACAATAACGAATCAATAATTCCGCTTCTGCATCTCGAAAAAAGAAACATTGCTTTGGTTGATTTAGGTTTTAGCCCCTTTTCTGTTTTCGACAGTATTTTAAATAAATACAGTAAAGTGCAATATTTTGATGGGAAACAGGAATTCGCGAGCAGGCCTTTAAACAAGCAGCTAGACGACTTGAAATACTATAATACCGTTATTGTTAGCCTTTCGGATTCTACGGTTTTTAATGAAGACGTTTTAAATTTTATAGCCGAGTTAGACCGTAAACAGGAATTAATTGTTGCACTTTTTGGGGATCCTAAAAATTTAGCAAAACTAGAAAACATTAATTCCCCAGTGATTTGGTGCCCTCAAAACACAAAGGAAGGAGCAAATTTTAGCGCTCAGCTAATTTTTGGCGGTGTAGAAACACAAAATGTACTACTACAAAGTTATTCTACAAAATATCAGGCTGGAGCCGGAAGCAAAACTCAGAAAATACGATTTGAGTACACTGTACCCGAAGATGCAGGGATTAATATTGAGGATTTAAAAGAAATAGACGCCATCGCAGCCGAAGCCATCAGTAAAAAAGCAACGCCAGGTTGCGTTGTGTTTGTAGCTAAAGACGGTAAAGTAATTTACAACAAAGCGTACGGAACCCACACTTATGATAGTGATGCGCAAAAAGAACGTGTGGATGACATTTTTGATTTAGCTTCAGTAACCAAAACTTCTGCCACAACTATAGAAGCCATGCGCCTTTATGAAACCAAAAAACTAAATTTAGATACTACCATAAGCACCTATTTAGCGCAGACTAGAAATACCGATAAAAGTACCATTAAAGTCCGCGAACTTTTGCTGCACCAAGCCGGTTTTATACCTTACATTCCGTTTTTCGCCAGTTTAAAGCCCGAAGATTTCCGGAGAGATTCCTCTGAAACTTATAATGTTAAAGTTGCCGATAGCTTTTACATGAAAAAAAGTTATTATAAAGATGTGATGTGGCAAACCATGCTTAAAAGCCCACTTAAAACACGCGGAAAATATGTTTACAGCGATTTGAGCATGTATTTTTTGAAAGAGGTTTTAGAAACAATTACCAAAACTCCTTTAGAAAAATATGTTTCCGAAAATTTTTATAAACCTTTGGGTATGTACACTACAGGTTTTAATCCGCGTTACCGTTTCTTAAAATCGCAGATTGTACCTACTGAAAACGATACTTATTTCCGCCATACTTTATTATGGGGCTACGTTCACGATCAAGGCGCAGCAATGGTTGGCGGAGTTTCTGGGCATGCCGGTCTATTTTCCAATGCTTCCGATTTGGCAATTATTTACCAGATGCTTTTAAACAAAGGCACTTACGGTGGCGAAACTTACCTACAGCCAGAAACTGTTGAGCTATTTACTGCAAAACAATCGAACATAAGCCGCAGAGGTTTAGGTTTCGATAGATATGATGCGGAATCAAAAAATGGATATCCTTCTAAGCTGGCATCGCCACAAACTTTCGGGCATACAGGCTACACCGGAACAGCGGTTTGGGTTGATCCGAAAGAAAACCTGGTTTATATTTTCTTGTCAAATCGGGTTAATCCAACGGTAAACAACCGGCTCTCTACTTTGGATATCCGTCCGAGAATACAGGATGTGATTTACCGAGCGATACAAAAAGCCAAATAATACGAACAAAAAGGCTTCGTTTTTGTTAATTAATTATTATGGATAAAATTAAAAGTACATTAAAAATAACCGTTGCGCTTTTACTAATGGTTTTCATCACTTCATGTTCAAAAAAAGTAGTGAGCCCCGAAGTTGCAAAATTGCAATCGCAACAGGAACTTTTAGATCTTAACAGCAAACTGAACAAGCTAAATTTATCGCTCGAAAAAAAGTTAGCAACTGTAAAGGGATTAATTAAAGACGTTGAAAAAGCAAATAAAAGAGCAAGTAACTCTGCCGATGACGCTAAAAAAAGGTCTGCGGAATTATCTAAAAATCCGGGCGACAGTCGTGTGGCTTCAAAAGCAGAAAGAGCATCGAAAAGAGCCGCCAAAGACGTAAAAAGAGCTGCCAAACTTAACAGTAAATTAAGTGACGCTAATGATGAGGTGAAGGATTTGCAAAAAGACATTAAAGACACGCAATCTAAATTAGACGACCTTCAATCTAAAATTAACTTTGTGCCCAACCAATAACCAACCGCGGAAAGCAACAATGAAATTGATGTTTAATGTTACATTAAATTTACTTTAGTACCGGTTAAATAGCTTTATTTTGACGCCGTTACCTCAATAGAATAAAAAATGAAAATAGGGATTGTTTGTTATCCAACCTTTGGCGGTAGTGGTGTAGTAGCCACCGAGTTAGGAAAAGCACTTGCAGATAATGGGCACCAAGTCCATTTTATAACTTATAGCCAGCCAGCCAGATTAGATTTTTTCTCCGAAAATCTATTTTATCACGAAGTTTCGGTTTCACAATACCCATTGTTTGATTACGCACCTTATGAGCTGGCGCTTTCCAGCAAAATGGTAGACGTTGTGCGGTTTGAAAAATTGGATATTTTACATGTTCATTATGCCATTCCACATGCTTCCGCTGCTTTTATGGCAAAACAAATTTTGGGAACGTTTGGCATTCATATTCCTGTAGTAACCACACTACACGGTACAGATATTACTTTAGTGGGCAGAGACGTTACCTACAAACCCGTGGTTACGTTTTCTATCAACCAATCAGATGGAGTTACGGCAGTATCGGAAGATTTAAAAAAATCAACTTACGATCATTTTGAAATTACCAAAGAGATTAAGGTAATTCCAAATTTTATCGACCATAACCGTTTCAGCTTAAAACCTAAAGATCACTTTAAAAAGGCGATTGCACCACAGGGAGAGCGTATTTTAGCACATACTTCTAACTTCCGTAAAGTAAAACGTACGCGTGATGTAATGTATATTTTTCAACAGGTTTTAAAAAAGGTGCCCGCTAAACTTTTAATGGTGGGCGATGGTCCGGATCGTGTAAACTGCGAGCAAATTGCCAGAGATTTAGGGGTTTGCGAACATGTACGTTTTTTGGGCAAGCAAGATGCTGTAGAAGAAATTCTCTCTGTATCTGATTTGTTTTTGATGCCTTCAGAATCAGAAAGTTTTGGTTTGGCCGCTTTAGAAGCAATGGCCTGTAAAGTCCCTGTTGTTTCCTCAAACACCGGCGGTTTGCCAGAATTAAATGTTGATGGCGTAACCGGCTTTATGGATAACGTTGGCGATGTAGAAGGCATGGCAAAACATGCTATCTATATTTTAGAAAACGACGAGCGCTTAAACCAATTCAAAGAAAATGCCCTAAACCGAGCCAAAGAGTTTGATTTAGACCGGATTTTACCAATGTATGAAAATTTTTATAACGAGGTTATTGAAAAAAGCAAAGCCGCGGTGGTTTAAGGGTTTTTGAAAAACAATGTTCATCACCTGTGGCGGCCAACAGTCCCGCTTTTCATTACAAATACTCATTCCGCCTGCCTGCGGTAGGCAGGCAGGCTCCATTGTGGGTTTTTCATTACAATCGGGTTTAGGAACATTAGCTTGTGCCATAGGAAATCCCAAATTATTTAATTTAAAAAAAAGATACGTTAAAGACAGTTACTCAGACAAATTATCGCCCAACTAAAACCGCTAACTTTCGCAGCCGATAAAGGGTAGCTCCTACGGAGCACAACAACTATATCCAGCTGAGCTTACAAAGCGGTAGCTCCTACGGAGCAGTATCAAGATTCTCTAAATTTATTATAGATTTCTTTTGAACTAAGGAACGTCACAGTGTTATGCCAAAGACTGATATTTCATATAAAACAGTACGGAATGACGTTAATTGTCTGTTGGTGATTTTTTGGCTTTTTCCATTGAAATCCAAACCCCTCCGCACCAACCTTAAAGCCTCGTAGAGGCTACCGCTTTGTAAGTCCCCCGTCAACATACTCAACCTGAAATGCTCCGTAGGGGCTACCCAAACCACTTTATAGGCAAAACAACCTAGGTGCTAGCTCCTACGGAGCAGTATCGAAACTCTCTAAATTTATTATAGATTTCTTTTGAACTAGGGAACGTCACAGTGTTATGCCAAAGCCTGATATTTCATATAAAACAGTACGGAATGACGTTAATTGTCTGTTGGTGATTTTTTGGCTTTTCCATTGAAATATACACACCAACCTTAAAGCCTCGTAGAGGCTACCGCTTTGTAAGTCCCCCGTCAATATACTCAACTTGAAATGCTCCGTAGGAGCTACCCAAACCACTTTATAGGTAAAACACCCTAGGCGCTAGCTCCTACGCAGCAGTATCAAAGCTCTCTATATTTATTATACTTATTTAAACAAATCCTCTAGAGAATCCTAAACAAATAACCCCAAACCCAAAATATTAGCCCTAAAACATTAAATTTGGAAAAACCCTTTTTCCAAAGGCAAAATAAAAATCAAACATGTCGAAAAAACTCTTTCTTTTAGATGGAATGGCGCTGGTTTACCGGGCACATTTCGCGTTAAGCAAAAATCCAAGATTCACCTCTCATGGCATCAACACCTCTGCGGTGATGGGCTTTACCAACACTTTATTAGAGGTCTTAAAAAAAGAAAGACCATCGCATATCGCCGTAGTTTTTGATACGGATGCAAAAACAGAACGCCATACTGATTTTGAAGCCTATAAAGGTCACCGACAAGCAATGCCCGAAGATTTATCGGCCGCTTTACCCTATGTGGTGAAACTCATACAAGGTTTCAATATTCCAGTAATCACCTCGGATGGGTTTGAGGCAGATGACGTAATTGGTACGCTGGCCAAACAAGCCGAAAAAGAAGGCTATACCGTTTACTGTATGACGCCCGATAAGGATTTTGCACAATTGGTTTCAGAAAATATTTACATCTACAAACCCGCTAGAATGGGTAACGACATGGAAATTTTGGGCGTAAAAGAGGTTTTGGCGAAATGGGAAATTGAGCATGTACACCAAGTTATTGATATTTTAGGTTTATGGGGCGATGCGGTGGATAACATTCCCGGAATCCCAGGAATTGGCGAAAAAACTGCTAAAAGTTTAATTAAAACTTACGGTTCTATGGAAAATATTATTGCCAACAGCCACGAGTTAAAAGGAAAGCAAAGAGAAAACGTAGAAAATTTTGCAGAACAAGGTTTGCTTTCAAAAAAACTGGCAACAATTTTATTGGATGCACCGGTTGAGTTTCATGAAGAAAGTTTTAGAATTGGTCCGCCAAATAAAGAAGCCTTGGAGCCCCTTTTTGCAGAATTAGAATTTAGAACTTTAGGTCGCAGGGTTTTTGGTGAAGATTTCAGTATAAGCGATGTAAAAGGAAATACTAGCGGTCAAATGGATTTATTTGGCAAACCAACAGAAGCGCAAGGAATTACCAATATTAACATTACACCAGCCCAAGCCGGCACTTTTGTAGAAGGTGGAAAAAACATCGAAAATACGCCTCACGCTTATTATTTAATGGATGATAAAGAAAAAAGAGCCGAGTTAATTAAACTTTTGGAACAGCAAAAAGCTTTTTGTTTTGATACCGAAACCACCGGGATTGATGCAAATAATGCGGAGTTGGTGGGGCTTTCTTTCAGTTTTAAACCGGGCGAAGCTTATTACGTTCCCGTTCCTTTCGATCAGGAAGAATGTAAGAAAATCGTTCATGAATTTGCAGATGTGCTACAGACGCCATCCATCAAAAAAATTGGGCAAAATCTTAAATACGACATCCTGATTTTGAAATGGTACGGTGTAGAAGTTGCCGGTGAACTTTTTGACACCATGTTGGCACATTATCTTTTAGACCCCGATACCCGTCATAATATGGATGTTTTGGCCGAAAATTATTTGGGCTATACACCCGTTTCTATTACAGAACTCATCGGTAAAAAAGGAAAAAACCAAGGAAATATGCGTGATATTGACGTAGAAACGGTAAAAGAATACGCCGCCGAAGACGCTGATATCACTTTGCAACTTCATGATGTTTTTGCGCCAATGTTGCAGGAATCAAACGCTACTAAACTACTTTCCGAGGTAGAAAATCCGCTGATTTATGTATTGGCAGCTATGGAAATTGAGGGCGTACGCATTGATATGGAACAATTGCAAAATTATTCCATAGATTTGGAAAAAGACATTACCCGCTTAGAAGCTTCTGTTTATGAAAAAGCGGGCGTAAAATTCAATTTGGCCTCGCCTAAACAATTGGGAGAAGTTTTGTTTGATAAGCTAAAATTGGATGATAAAGCCAAGAAAACCAAAACCGGTCAATACCAAACTGGTGAAGATATTTTGTTGGCTTTAGCGCCAAAATCTGACATTGTGCAGGATATTGTGGATTTTAGGCAGTTGTGTAAACTCAAATCCACTTATGTGGATGCTTTGCCTTTGTTGATTAACCCAAAAACTGGCAGAGTGCATACTTCTTACAACCAAGCCGTTGCTGCAACCGGAAGGTTAAGTTCTAACAATCCAAACCTGCAAAACATCCCAATTAGAACCGCTCGTGGGCGAGAAGTGAGGAAAGCTTTTATCCCTAGAGATGAAAACCATATTTTGCTTTCTGCGGATTATTCGCAAATTGAATTACGGATAATTGCCGAAATTAGTGAGGACCCAAATATGATGGAAGCTTTTGTGCAGGGTTTGGATATCCACACCGCAACGGCCGCAAAGGTTTATGGCATTGGTTTAGATGAAGTAACTTCAGACCAGCGCCGAAACGCGAAGGCGGTAAACTTTGGAATCATTTACGGTCAGTCCGCTTTTGGTTTGTCGCAAACTTTGGGTATCCCGAGAAAAGAAGCGGCAGAAATTATCGAAAATTATTTTGAGCAGTACGCCGGCATTAAAAAATATATGGCCGATACCATGAATTTCGCCCGTGAAAACGGTTATGTGGAAACCATTATGGGCCGGAGACGATATTTAAGAGACATCAATTCGGCAAACCAAACTGTGCGTGGTTTTGCCGAACGAAATGCAATTAACGCCCCAATCCAAGGTTCCGCTGCGGATATGATCAAAGTTGCAATGATCCAAATTCATAAAGACATTATTGACCAAAAACTACAATCAAAAATGACCATGCAGGTGCATGATGAATTGGTGTTTGATGTGCTGATTTCTGAGAAAGAACAGATGAAAAAGATTATCAAAAACAGAATGCAGAATGCTATTAAAACCAAAGTTCCGTTGTTGGTAGAAGTTGGGGAAGGTTTGAATTGGTTGGAGGCGCATTAGGAGCCTATATTAATAAATCCGTGGATTACAAATCCGCTTTATTGGATAATTCGACATGCTCTATCGGAACATGTCGAACAGCCTAGATAGTAAAGACAAGTTTAAATTGCTATGAAAAACATAGACAAAACAAGTTTAGAAAACGCTTATCGATTATTCGAATCAGGAGATATCGATAGTATTGAAATCGGCACAACCAAAGGTTTGCAACAAATTCATACTTACTTGTTTGTGGGCTTATATAATTTTGCAGGAAAAATCCGTACAAAAAATATAGCTAAAGGAGGTTTTAGATTCGCTACTGCTTTATACCTAAAAGAAATACTGGCAAAAATTGAAGAAATGCCAGAACAAACTTTCGAAGAAATAATTGCTAAATACGTAGAAATGAACATTGCTCATCCTTTTATGGAAGGTAATGGCAGAACAATGCGGATTTGGTTAGATATGATTTTGAAATCAAACCTCAAAAAATTAGTTAATTGGCAATTTATTGATAAAACACTCTATTTACAGGCAATGGAAAGAAGTCCGATTAATGATTTGGAGCTAAGAACACTCCTCTCCGCAAACTTAAGCGAAGACATCAATAACCGAGAAATTATTTTCAAAGGCATCGAGCAATCTTACTATTACGAAGGGTATCAAAAAGAAAATGATGATGAATAATCCCGCTGTTCGAAGCTTAGCAGAGCTCATCCAAACAGTTTCGGGGAAACCCATATTATATTGATTGCTCATAAATATTATAAAAATACTAGACCAATCAAGCCACCATTTGCTTCTTTTCTCAAATTTATTCCGTTTTTTAAACACAAAAATCCCAGTGAAAACGTACATTATACATGTGTCAATTTTGTTTTAATCCATTTTCATAAAAAAGACAAAGTTCAATTCTTTGTTTTTTCAAAAAATCGTATCAAACACCCCTGTTCTTTGCCAATTGTATAATTTTATGCTTTAAAAAACTTTATTGCTGCCAGCATTGAATTTTAAAAAAGAAACGCTAATTTAAAGGACACAAAAATAATCATGAACGTTTTACATTTAAGCGCAGAGTGCTACCCGGTTGCTAAAGCCGGAGGTTTAGGCGATGTAGTGGGTGCTTTGCCAAAATATCAGGTTGGTTTGGGCATGCAGGCAATGGTAGCAATGCCTTTCTACGATAAAAAATTCACACAAACTCACAGTTTCGACTGTGTTTATAAATCGTCCTCAAAACTTGGTTACAGAAGTTTTGATTTTGAAATTTTAAAAGAAAAGGAAAACACTTTGGGTTTTGAGTTATACCTCGTAAAAATCCCAGATCTGCTGGACCGTACCGAAATTTACTCGTACCCAGATGAAACCGAACAATTTGTAGCTTTCCAAATTGCTGTTTTGGATTGGATCATCGCTACAGATAAAAAAATAGATGTTTTCCACTGTCATGATCATCATACGGGATTAGTTCCCTTCCTCATCAAATATTCAAATAAATACGCAAGCTTATCCAAAACACCTTCTGTTTTTACCATTCATAACGGCGAGTACCAAGGATGGATGGGCTGGGAAAAATTCCATTACCTGCCAGAAGTAAATGCGGAAAGTGGCGGCGCTTTAGAATGGAACAATTGCATTAATCCTTTGGCTTCGGCAATTAAGTGTTGTTGGAAATATACCACCGTTTCGCCAAGTTATTTATCAGAATTACAATATAAAGCACATGGCTTAGAGTTTTTGTTTGAGCTGGAACATCAAAAAGGTGTAGGGATTTTAAACGGGATAGATGTTGATGTTTGGAATCCGAAAACGGATCCAATGCTGAGCCACAACTACCAAACAACAACGGTTAAAAACGGCAAAGAGTTAAATAAGCTAGAAGTTTGCGAACAATTCAATCTAGATCCCAGCAAGCCACTTTTCACTTTTATTGGTCGATTGGTGATTGAAAAAGGTGCTGATAAACTGGTAGAGCTGATAAGAGAGGTTTTTCTTCGCCACCAAGGAGAACTTAATTTTTTAATATTGGGATCGGGAGATAAGGCTATTGAAGCCAGTTTAAAAGAGGTACAAACTTATCTGCGCAACTTCAACTGTTTTATCGGTTATGATGAAGTGCTATCTCATAAAATATATGGTAGTGCTGATTTTATTTTAATGCCGTCCAGAGTAGAGCCTTGCGGATTAAACCAGCTGTATGCCTTACGTTACGGCACCGTTCCAATTGTTAGGGCAACGGGTGGCTTAAAAGATACCGTTGTTGATATTAATACAAAAGACGGTTATGGTATCAGATTTGATAACTTAGATACCATGGAAATGGTTCATGCCATTGACCGAGCCATAATTTTATACCAAGAGAAAAAAGAGCTTAACCAAATCCGCAAAAAAATGATGGAGTTAGACTACTCTTGGACTAAATCTGCAAAAGAATATTACGAATTATATAAAAGCTTAAATTAAAAAACATGTACGAATCTAAAGTTATCTCAGTCATTCTTGGTGGCGGACAAGGCTCCAGGTTATCTCCTTTAACCGCAACGCGTTCTAAGCCTGCAGTACCAATAGGCGGCAAATACCGATTGGTTGATATTCCAATTTCAAACTGTATCAACTCTAATTTGATGCGAATGTTTGTACTTACCCAGTTCAACTCGGCATCACTTAATAAGCACATCAAAAACACCTATAACTTTGGATCTTTTAGTAATGCCTTTGTTGATATTTTGGCGGCAGAACAAACCCCCGGTAATGGAGGCTGGTACCAAGGTACTGCAGATGCGGTGAGACAAAGTTTGCATCACCTAAAACAGCATGATTTTGAATATGTATTAATTCTTTCTGGAGACCAACTTTATCAAATGGATTTTAGAGATATGATCAAAAACCATATTGATAAAGGTGCAGATATTACCATTGCAACTATCCCTGTAAACGCAAAAGATGGTACCAGTTTCGGTATTTTAAAAGCTGACGCCGATTTATCCATCACTTCTTTCACGGAAAAACCAAATTCAGAAAAAATTATCGGTTGGGAATCTGAAGTTGGGCCAGAAATGGAAGCCTTAGGAAGAAATTATCTGGCATCAATGGGAATCTACCTGTTCAACAAAGATGTTTTAATTAATATGTTGGAGGGGAATGACCGCCATGATTTTGGTAAACAGATTATACCTGATGCCGTTGGAGTAAATAAAATCATCAGTTATCAATATGAAGGATATTGGACAGATATTGGAAACATTGATTCATTTTTTGAAGCCAATTTGGGCTTAACAGATGATATTCCTGAATTTAATTTATTTGCCAAATGCCCAATTTATTCTAGAGCTAGGATGTTGCCACCAAGTAAAATTGGCGGTACGCGTTTAGAAAGTGTTATTATTGCCGATGGCTGTATTATAAATGCTGACGAGATTAAACGGTCTGTTATCGGTATCAGAAATAGAATTGGTAGGGGAACAAAAATAAGCAACTGCTATATTATGGGTTGCGATTATTACCAAACCATAGAAGAAATTAGTGGCGCCGAAACCGCTCACAAGCCTCTAACAGGAATTGGCGAAAACTGCGTGATAGATACTGCTATTTTAGATAAAAACTGTTTCATAGGTAATAATGTTACTATAAAAGGCGGACATCATTTGCCAGATTCTGATTGCCCAACGCACACCATTAAAGAAGGAATTATCGTTATTAAAAAGAGCGCAGTAATTGAAGACGGAACCGTAATCGGTTGATTTTAAATATTTTAATTCGTATTGAAAAAAGCTGTTTAACCGACGGCTTTTTTTGTGGATTTATTTATTAAGATAAAACTCGGCACTTTTCTCGTTTTAAATCCTTAAAATTGGGAAACTAAAACTAAAAAAAATAAGCATGAAAAAATTATTACAGGCAACCTTTTTATTGATGTTCTTTGGCATAATTGGAGCAAAGGCACAAGATAAAATTTACAAAACAAGTGGCGAAGTTTTAGAAGCTAAAGTCCTAGAAATTGGTTCCACCGAAATAAAATATAAAGTTTTCGCCAACATAAATGGCCCCACTTATACCATTCTTAAAACCCAGGTGTTAAAAATTACTTACGAGAACGGAAAATCTGAGAGTTTCCAAGATAGTCCGATGGTTACGGAAAATGTTGTTGCCAAAAGAGCACAAAATATTTATGTGGAGCTAGGAGCGCAGGGGTTACTTTTCACCGCAAATTACGATACTCGTTTTAGCAACAAACGAAACGGAATTGGTGGAAGAATTGGTGTTGGCGCATTGAATGTTGACGGCTTAACGGTGGTAACCGCACCTATATCATTAAATTATTTACTCGGAGAAGGTAAAAACTTTTTTGAAATTGGCTTAGGCGCAACCTTTATCAATGGCAATAGCAGTTCCGATTTTTTCGATAATGGCGGTGGAAACAACAGCGCAAGTACGGTAATAGGTACAATGGCATTTATGTACAGGTTGCAACCGGTAAATAGTGGTTTTTCTTTTAGAGGTGGATTTACCCCAATTTTCAATAGTGATGGTTTTGTGCCTTACTACGCTGGCATTAGCTTAGGTTATACTTTTTAACAAGCTTAGCTATTGAATCAAAAACGCCATTGAACCTAGGATTCAATGGCGTTTTTTTTGGATAACGGTTATCGTTTATTTACGAACTTTTATTACCATCTTCTTTACTTCTCCATCGGCAATCATTGGTGCGTGAACATCTTCTGGAAAGAAAATCACAAACTGGTTGTCGTTTAAGGTGAAGTGCATGGTAGGCTTGTCGTTAAAAAACAGCACATCTTTTTCTGGGTTGTACTCGCCTTTTTGCTCTTTGCACTCGTTTCTGGTTTTCCAGCCGATGTTTTCTGTTCCGCGGATACAAACCTGGATATCAATGTTTTTATTGTGGCACTCAAATTTTGCTTCCGATTCCTCGGCAGTCATTCCCGCTTTGTCAGAAACAATTGCTTTTAAGCCATCGGCAATTTCATATTTACCTACTTCTATAGCGGTTAAGTCCGTTGCTCTAATGTACTCAAACGCCTGTGCAAATAATGGGTGTACACTTGCGTATTTGTCTGCGTTTGCTAAAGTATCTATGATCATGTTTTAGTTTGTTAGATTGTTGGGGGTTAGTTTGTTAGTACTTTATAATGTACTTAGTTCATTAGGATTGCATGTGACAGATTCATTGATTCTTGACAGATAAAAATAAAACGTTTTATTACCTAAAAAAGTCCATAATCTAATATTGATTATGGACTTTTCTCTCCTCAAGATTAACTGTTCAGCACTAATGAACTTTAATTATCTCTGTACCCTACCAGATCCATCACCACCTACTAAACCTTCAACTTCTGAAAGTGTAGCATGGTTTAAATCTCCTGGGATGGTATGTTTTAATGCAGAAGCGGCAACACCAAATTCTGCAGCGTCTTTCATTGATTTTCCGGTTACTAAACCAAAAATGAAACCGCTTGCAAATGAATCGCCACTACCAACACGGTCAACAATACGTACGTTATATTCTTTAGTGTGGTGAAATTCGTTTCCGTCATAAACCAATGCGCTCCATCCGTTGTCAGATGCACTGTGGCTTTCTCTCAAAGTTGAAGCAATGTATTTGAAATTGAATTTCGCTTTCATTTGCTTACAAACGTCTTTAAACCCGTCCAAGTTTAGTTCGCCTTTGGTAACATCTGTACCTGCACTCACAAAACCTAAGCTGGTTTCGGCATCTTCTTCATTACCTATACAAACATCAACATATTGGCAAAGCTCAGTCATCACTTTTCTAGCTTTTTCTTTACTCCATAATTTCTTACGGTAGTTTAAATCTATACTGGTAGTAACACCTCTTTCTTTTGCTGCTTTTAAAGCGGCTAAAGTTAAAGCTGCGGATTTATCGCTCAAGGCTGGAGTAATACCAGTTGTGTGGAACCAATCAGCACCTTCAAAAATCGCATCCCAGTCAAATTCAGAAGCATCAGCATCAGCAATTGACGCGTCGGCTCTATCGTATATTACTTGTGAAGCTCTCATAGAAGCACCCGTTTCTAAGAAATAAATTCCTAATCTTTTGCCACCTCTTGCTACAAATTTAGTATCAACACCGTATCTGCGTAAGTGGTTAATTGCCGCTTGTCCAATTGCGGTATCAGGCACTTTAGAAACAAACGTTCCGTTTAACCCATAGTTGCATAATGCGGCCGCTACGTTAGCCTCGCCACCTCCGTAAGTTACATCGAATGTATCGCTCTGCACAAATCTTTTGAAATCTGGAGTTGATAATCGCATCATTATTTCTCCAAGTGTTACGACTTTTTTTGACATCGTTTGCTGTTGTTTAGAAATTGAAAAATTGGTTTATTAAAATAAAATTGCACTATTTAGAAACCAAAAGTACAATAATGGCTGTTACAAATACTTTTTTTATATCAAAATCATCGGTATCGATTGCGTAAATTAATCTACCTATCTTTACCACAAATTACCTTTTAATAGCTACATTAGTTATCTTTTTAACAAAAAACCTAATAAATAATACAAAAAATGGATACAAAATCTATGCTTCTTAAAGCAATTACCGACCAAGGTATGCTTCCTTTATTTTTTCATGCTGATGAACAAAAAAGTATCGACATTACACAAACCGTGTATGATGCTGGCGTAAGAGTGATTGAATATACCAACAGAGGAAAAGAGGCGATATCTAACTTTAAAAAGTTAAAAGAGGTTGCAAAGAAAACAATGCCCGAATTGAAGTTGGGTATCGGAACTATTAAAACTCCGGCAGAAGCACAAGAATTTATTGATGCCGGAGCTGATTTTATTGTTTGCCCTATTGTTGTTCCTGAAGTTGCCGAGCTGATTAATGCTGCTGGGATTTTATGGATTCCAGGCTGTATGACGCCAACTGAAATTGCTCTGGCGCAAAAACATAATGCAGGTTTAATCAAAATTTTCCCTGCTAATATTTTAGGTCAAGAATTTATCTCTTCTATAAAAGAATTATTTAGAGGCCAGCTATTTATGCCAACAGGCGGTGTTGATTTAAGCGAAACAAATATTTCTAGCTGGTTTAAAGCTGGGGTTTGTGCCGTTGGTATGGGAAGCAAACTTATTAGTAAAGACGTTATGGAAAACGCAAACTATGGAGAATTGGCCAAAAACACCAAAGAGGTGTTGGCAGTAATAAAATCAATTAAAAAATAAATCATGACGAAAGAAAAAATGAGTAGTTACAGATGGACAATCTGTGCACTTTTGTTTTTTGCAACTACCATTAATTACATGGACAGGCAGGTGCTTTCCTTAACCTGGAAAGACTTTATTGCCCCTGAATTTCACTGGACAAATGATGATTACGGTAACATTACCGCATTGTTTTCCGCTTTTTATGCTGTTTCTTTGTTATTTGCTGGAAGATTTGTGGACTGGTTAGACACCAAAAAAGGCTTTATGTGGGCAATTGGTGTTTGGTCTGTAGGAGCTTGTTTACATGCTTTTTGCGGTATAGCAACTTCAGGTATTGTAACCGGTACTTGGTTTGTTGGTTTCGAAGGCGCAAAAGAAGCCATTAGAGCCACAAACAATACAGGTATGATAATGACGGTGAGTGTAACTTTATTCATCTTCGCTCGGTTTGTATTAGCGCTTGGTGAGGCGGGCAACTTTCCGGCTGCTATTAAAACCACTGCTGAATATTTTCCTAAAAAAGACAGGGCTTTTTCTACCAGTATTTTTAACGCTGGTGCAACCGTAGGTGCTTTGGCTGCGCCTTTATCAATCCCTTTTATTGCTAAAGCCTATGGCTGGGAGATGTCTTTCATTATCATTGGTGCTTTAGGTTTTGTTTGGATGGGATTTTGGGTTTTCATGTATGAGAAACCAGAGAAACATGCTAGAGTAAATTCTCATGAACTGGACTATATCAATCAAGATGATATCGCTGATAGTAAATTAGTGGGTTATGTTGCGGAGAGTAAGGTAAAAGTGTCTTTTGTCGAATGTTTTAAACACAAACAAACCTGGGCTTTTGCATTTGGCAAATTTATGACCGATGGCGTGTGGTGGTTCTTTTTGTTCTGGACACCAGCTTACTTAAGTTCTGTTTACGGAATGGACTCAACCCAGGCGGCTTTCCCTTTATTTATACTGTACGCAATTACTTTATTATCGATTATTGGAGGTTGGTTGCCAACCTACTTTGTAGAGAAAAAAGGCATGGAGCCTTATTCTGGAAGAATGCGGGCAATGTTGATTTTTGCGTTTTTTCCGTTGCTTGCTATTTTTGCACAACCTTTAGGTCATTTAACTTATTGGTTACCCGTAATTATTATCGGTATTGCAGGTGCTGCTCACCAAGCTTGGTCCGCGAACATTTTTACCACGGTTGGGGATATGTTTCCTAAAAAAGCAATTGCTACCGTTACAGGTATTGGTGGTTTAGCAGGAGGTATAGGTTCGGTCCTTATTAATAAAGGATCCGGGCTTTTATTTGATTTTTCGCAGAGAAATTGGAGTACAATTAACGGTCAGCCGTTGTTAGAAAAATATCCTCAGCTTCAAGATCAAGCATCACGAGAAGCGTTCCTTAAAGCCAGTAACAGCGCCAATTTAGAAGCATTTTTGAAATCACTTTCCGCTTCTGGTCAAACGGTAGTTAATGGAATCAGCTCTGGTTACATGATTATATTTTGCGTTTGCGCAGTATGCTATTTAGTTGGATGGGCGGTAATGAAAACGTTGGTACCTAAATATCAGCCAATCTCGATGACTTAAACTGCAAACTATATGTTTTAAAAAGGGCTGATTTCTTTACAAGAAATCAGCCCTTTTTAATTTACTCATTAATAGCTCTTCTATTTCAGCGGTTTAAAGTAAATCATTTGCGTGTTGAAATCAGAGTAATTGTAACTGGTCACTTTTACTACCATTTCAAAATATTCCGGAAAGTTTCCGTACTTATCATCAATTTCCTTCTCTAGCTTTTCCAAACTGGCTTTCTTACTTAAAAAGCTTGACAGCCCTCGTAATCCCGATGCATGAAAATCCCCCATTATAGTAATGAGGTTATTGTTTGGTCCTGGCATTTTTACCAAAAAGGCATAATCAATATAACTTCCTTTAATCTGCTCTGGCACACTCAGCGTAAGACTATCTTTTCCTTGGCTAAAAATTTTTATCGTTCTGGGATTGCTATGTAATCTAATAGATGTTTTCTCTAAAAATTCATTCATCCAGCTAAACGAGTTAATGTTTCCGATACAAATTACATTGTTGTTTTTAATATCGTCAATATTAGATTCTGATAATGTTTGCAGGCGTACTTCCACAGATGCTTTTGCAAACACCGATATGATATCTGGTAAAGGCCACAAATTGTTCCTAGAAAAATAGGGATAGTTAAGCTCCGTGATATTGCTTTGCTTCTCCTGCAAACCCGCAGGCCTATTTTGTTCAAGCTCTTCTTTTGAATTAATATTGATATCCCTAACTATTAAACTTTTATTATTGCCGGCAGATGAACCGTTCACTCTGAAAAAAAATGGATCTGCCAACGTAATAAACACAGGCTGTCCGCTTTTTACATAAGAAGCCCAAACCGGATTATAAATGGTGGCACTAAGTGATTTCTTAGTTGCTATTAACCAGACATTCCCAGTAACAGAGAGGATCAAAACAATCAATAAAACTTTTAAAAAGACGCCCTTCTTGCGCTTTAAAATAGAAATTGGTTTTCCTTTTCTTTTAATTACAATAGAATAATTTCCTTTCGGGATTTCTATTACCTCGATATCTTTTTTACCTTCCTCTGAGTAATATTTTTCTAACAAAGCCCTTAGTTTATAAACCGTTACACGAACAATGGTATCCTCGCCAGGGATAAAATCATTTCCTCGCTTAAAAAATCCAATGGCAATATCGATCTCTTTTAAATTCTCGTTTCTCTTCGAAGCATCGTACAAAAACTTAAGCAAGCCTTTAAGAACTTCTTTTTGGGCAAATGCCTTGCTGGCCAATACTTTGTTTATGAAATGCTTTTCTTCCACTTAGGTTATGAATGTATTAGAAAATTTATGCTTGGTTTACCAACCAAATATATCTAATAATATTTAAGAGCAAGTATAGTAACACTAGTTAACAATGTTAATTAACTGTTATTCACTTTTTTCCATCACTAATTTAACTCTCCTTCGGTTTTCTCAATCGCTCAAAATTGAGAAACAACTAACCAATAAAAAATTAAAGAAAATGGAAAAATCTAAAGGAAAGTATCGTTGGAAGATACTGAGTTTGCTTTTTATGGCAACCGTAATTAATTATATGGACCGAAGCGTAATTGGCTTTTTAGGTCCTACTTTAAAAAACCACGTTTTTCATTGGACGGATGAGGATTATGCCAATATCCAAATCGCGTTTAAAATTGCGTATGCCGGTGGCTTACTGGTAATGGGCGCAATTATAGACAAATACGGAACTAAAATTGGCTATACCATTTCCATTATTATTTGGGGAATATTTGCCATGTCGCATTCTCTAGTTTCAAAATCAATGGGTTGGATTGGCTTTGCTATAGCACGCTTTGGTTTAGGTTTTGGAGAATCGGGGAATTTTCCGGCGGCCATAAAAGCTGTTTCAGAGTGGTTTCCTAAAAAAGAAAGAGCTTTTGCAACAGGTTTGTTTAATGCCGGCTCTAACTTTGGGGCTATTTTAGCGCCTTTGTTTATCACAACGTTTGTGGCAGATGATGGAACAAACTGGCAATATGCATTTTTAATGACATCGGTTTTAAGCGTTACTTGGATCATTCTTTGGTGGAAAATCTACAAAAAGCCGGAAGAACATGCTAAAGTTTCAAAAGATGAGCTGAACTATATTCAAAATGATAAAGACGGCGCTGAAGACACTTCAAACGAAAAATTCACCTGGTTACAAGTCCTTCGCTGGAAAGAAACCTGGGTATTCGCTTTTGCAAAAACTACCGATGCCGTTTGGTTATTCTACCTTTTCTGGGGAGGTTTTTTCTTAAACAGAACCTTCGGGTTAGAATTACAAGGATTGGCTTTACCCATCATCGTGATTTACGTAATGGCAGATTTTGGAAGCATTTTAGGCGGCTGGATGTCCTCATTTTTAATCAAAAAAGGAATGACTGTTTATAAAGCCAGAAAATGGACTTTGTTTTTGTCGACATTATTTATTTTACCAGTGGTTTTTGCTACCCAAACCCAACACGCGTGGGTGGCTGTTTTGCTGATTGCTTTTGCGGCAGCTGGTCACCAAGCATGGTCTGCAAATTTGTTTACCATTGTTCCAGATATGTTTCCTAAAAAATCAACCGCCTCTGTTGTGGGTATTGGTGGAATGGTGGGCTATATAACCGCGGCCTTTTCCGATTTCTTTTTAGGAAGAGTTTTAACTGAAAGCGGGGGAATAGGATACGTTTACGCCTTCGCTATCGCTGGCTCGCTATATTTTGTTGCGCTTTTAGTACTTCATTTTTCTTTAGGCAAAATGAAACCTATAAAAGTAAATTCATAAAAATGAAAAATCAGTACGACGATGGTCATACTGATTTTTAAACCTTTTGAAATAGCTTTTATGTTGAATTTAGCTCATCGGAATTTCAATAACCAAAATCTTTGCATTGCTTTTTGCTTTTAAAGTTATGCTTCCATCGGTCTCATAAACACCAATAGCATCTCGTGTTCCAAGTGCTTTTTCGGCAACCTGTATATCTCCTTCAAGAACAAAAACATAAACGCCATCTGCTTTGTTGTTAAGGCTATAATCAATCGTTTTGCCACCGCTTAAATTTGCCAATGAAAACCATGCGTCCTGATTAATGGTAATAGCTTCATCATTTTCATCTGGCGAAACAACGGTTAAAAATTGATCTGCTTTTTGCTCCTCTGAAAATGTTTTCTGCTCATACCTAGGCTCAATGTTCTCTATTTTTGGAAAAACCCAAATCTGCAAAAAATCAACAGGCTCCTCCTTTGAAGCATTATACTCAGAATGTTGAATGCCAGAACCCGCAGACATAATCTGCACATCGCCAGATTTGATGATCTCCTCTCTGCCAGTGCTGTCTTTATGTCTTAAAGCACCGCTTAAAGGAATGCTCACAATTTCCATATTGGCATGTCCATGAGTTCCAAAACCCATTGATTGTTCTACATGGTCGTCATTCAATACTCTTAACAATCCAAAATTCATTTTATTGGGGTCGTGATATTGCCCGAAACTAAATGAATGATTGCTTTTTAACCAACCGAAACTGTTAAAGCCTCTTTCTTTTGCTGGATGAAAAATAGTTTTCATATCTATCCTTGTTTTAAATTACATGTTTAAACATACAAATTTTATTCCAATTGTTTATTGTGTATTTTTGTGGCGATAAACAACGAAACAAATGAAAGAAAAGGCAATATTGTTAGGTGCAAGCGGACTTATTGGCAGTCATTTGTTAAAGTTATTGCTTGATAGCCCTGGTTATGGAGAAATAACGGTTTATGTTCGAAAAGTATTGCCTATTAATCATGACAAACTTAAACAAATTGTCACTGATTTCAAGGATCTAAAAGAGTTGGACAACGGTGTCTTAGGCTCGATAGTGTTTTGTTGTTTAGGTTCTACTAAAAGTAAAACTCCAAACCTAAAAGATTACAGGAAAGTTGATGTTGATATTCCCCTATATTTTGCTGAGCAGGCTTTAAAAAACAATGCCCGCCAATACCATTTAGTAAGTGCTATAGGGGCAAACGCTAAATCCAGCAACTTTTATAGCAAGATGAAGGGGCAAATAGAAGGCGCTATAAAAGCGTTGAACTATGAGACCACACATATTTACCAGCCTTCCTTTTTACGTGGCGATAGAAAAGAAAATAGACCAATAGAGAAATTTCTACTCCCAATAATGCGTTTAGTAGATTTGGCTTTAGTTGGGCCGCTTAAAAAATATCAGAGTATTGATGCAGAAGATGTTGCTAAAGCAATGTTTAATGAATCAATTAAAAATAAAAGAGGCATCTTTGTGCACAATTCAGAACAAATTAAAAGATTAGTGTGAGTATAGTATCAGCGGAACAGTTAGGCCACGCCTTTAATGACCAGTGGCTTTTTAAAAATTTAACCTTTGGCCTTCATCAAGGGCAAAGAGTAGCTTTAGTAGGTGTAAATGGCGCAGGAAAATCTACACTTCTTAAATTATTAGCAGAAAAGATTAAGCCAAGCGAAGGAAAAGTAGTAAAAGCAAAAGATATCAGATTTGGTTATTTAGAACAAGATCCAAAGTTTGAAGCAGGCCAAAGTATCAGCGATTTCATTTTTAGTTTAGATAACCGCCAACAACAAATCATTAGAGAATATGAGGAATTGTTGGAACAGAAAAATCCTGACGTTGACGAAATCACCCGCTTAACTGAAGAGCTCAGCAATCTTGAAGCTTGGGAATACGAACATGAGATTAAAACTATTTTAGGCCGTTTGGATATTCATCACCTTGATCAAAAAATTGATACTTTATCAGGCGGACAGCGAAAAAGATTAAGTCTTGCCAAATTATTGATAGATGAACCTGATGTTTATGTAATTGATGAGCCTACCAACCATCTGGATATTGACACCATTGAATGGTTAGAAAGTTATTTGACATCGGGAGGAAAAACCATTTTAATGGTTACCCACGATAGGTACTTTTTAGATAATGTTTGCAATGAGATTATTGAGTTAGAAAACGGTCAAGTTTATACTTATAAAGGTAAATATGCTTACTATCTGGAGAAAAAGGCAGAACAGGATGCGATAAATAGCACCGTTTTAGCAAAAAACAAAAACCTTTTAAAGAAAGAATTAGAGTGGATGCGTCGCATGCCACAAGCCAGGGGAACCAAATCAAAAGCCAGAATTGATTCTTTTTATGAGCTGGAAGATAAAACTAAAGGTCAGTTTAATAAAGAGTCTGTAAAACTTGATGTTAAAGTTAGCCGACAAGGAAAACAAATTTTAGAATTACACCATGTCGCCAAAAACTTCCAAAACAGAAATATTCTAAAAGATTTTAGTTACGTATTTAAAAAAGGCGACAAAGTTGGTTTAACAGGTAAAAACGGAACAGGTAAATCTACTTTACTGAATATTATTACTAACGAATTAAAACCAGATAAAGGCGAGGTTGTTATTGGAGAAACTACAGTTTTTGGATATTACCATCAATCAGGTTTAAGTTTTGATGAAAGTGAACGCGTAATTGATGTAGTAAAAAATATCGCTGAGTTTATAACAATGTCGGACGGAAAAACAATTTCTGCTTCTCAGCTTTTAACACATTTCTTATTTCCTCCGAAAAAACAACACGGTTTCGTGAATTTACTAAGCGGTGGAGAGAAAAAACGTTTGCACCTAATGAAAGTATTGATTAAGAATCCTAACTTCTTAATTTTAGATGAGCCAACCAACGATTTAGATATTGATACCTTAAATGTATTAGAAGAATTCTTAGAAAATTACTCAGGAGTTCTTCTTTTAGTTTCTCACGACAGGTATTTGGTTGATAAATTAACGGATCAGTTATTTGTATTAGAAGGAAACGGCGATGTAAGAATATTTAATGGCAACTATACCTCGTACAGAGAAGAAGCTGAACTTGAAAAAGCACTTCATAAGGAGATTAAATCGGCGCCAGCCCCTCAACCACAAAAAGAAGTAACAAAAACCAAGCTTTCTTATAAAGAGAAAATAGAACTCGAAAGTATTGAAAAAGAAATTTTAGCAATAGAAGAAACCATAGCTAAATTAACGGAAAAGCTTAATTACGAAACTAATCATGAAAAACTCATTGAAATTTCGGAAGAAATAAAAAAGACCACTGCGTTGTTGGATGACAAAACAATTAGGTGGTTAAGCTTAAGTGAAGAATAGTATGAATGCCGCAAACTGTATAGCAACTATTGGTGTTGGAATTTTACTACTTGGCTTTTTTTTAAATATAGCCGGAAAAATAAGTGCCAAACACAAGCTTTACAGTCTGCTTAATTTAATTGGAGGAATATTAAGTGCGTACGCTTCATGGATAGCTCATTTTTATCCTTTTGTAGCCCTAAATATAGTATGGTCAATCACGGCACTAACTTTCCTTTTAAAAGCGAGTGTTCCACGTGAAACAAAATAAAAAAATAATAGTGGGCCTTTTTGTTCCACGTGAAACATATCAAGATGTTTAAAAAATATAATGTAATTGTAGTAGGTGCCGGTCATGCCGGATGTGAAGCGGCCGCGGCCGCAGCGAACTTAGGTTCTTCTGTACTTTTGGTAACGATGAACATGGCTACTATCGCTCAGATGAGCTGTAATCCGGCCATGGGAGGGGTAGCTAAAGGACAAATCGTTAGAGAGATAGATGCGATGGGCGGGCAGTCCGGAATTATATCAGACAAAACCACCATTCAGTTCAGGATGTTGAATAAATCAAAGGGTCCTGCTATGTGGTCTCCCAGAGCACAAATTGACAGAATGAGATTTGCTGATGAATGGCGATTAACACTGGAACAAACGCCAAATGTCGACTTCTGGCAAGATATGGTTTCAGGGATAATCGTTAAGGACGGAAGAGCCTCCGGCGTAGTCACCTCTTTAGGATTAGAGATTGAAGCTGATGCTGTGGTTTTAACCAACGGCACCTTTTTAAACGGTGTGATCCATATCGGTGAGAAAAAAATGGGCGGAGGAAGAACAGCAGAACGAGCGGCAACCGGGATTACAGAACAATTAGTACAACTAGGTTTTGAATCTGGCAGAATGAAAACCGGAACACCACCTCGAGTGGACGGAAGATCTCTAGACTATTCTAAAATGGAGGAACAATGGGGAGATACTGATGGAGGAAAATTTTCATATACCGATACCACAGCACCATCAGAACAAAGGTGCTGTTGGATTACTTATACAAATTCAGATGTTCACGAAACGTTAAAAGAAGGTTTCGAAAAATCGCCAATGTTTACCGGTAGGATTAAAGGTTTGGGTCCAAGATACTGCCCATCCATTGAAGACAAAATAAACAGATTTGCAGAACGAGACCGTCACCAAATATTTGTAGAACCTGAAGGATGGAATACTGTAGAGATCTATGTTAATGGTTTCTCCACTTCTTTACCGGAAGATGTGCAACATAAAGCACTAAAGAAAATTCCCGGCTTTGAAAACGTAAAAATGTTTAGGCCGGGATACGCCATTGAATACGACTTCTTCCCTCCTACGCAATTAAATCTCACGCTTGAAACCAAACTGGTTTCTAACCTTTATTTTGCAGGCCAAATTAATGGAACTACGGGATATGAAGAAGCCGCCGCACAAGGTTTTGTTGCCGGAATAAATGCACACCAAAAAATTAATGAAAAAGAAGCTTTAATTTTAAAACGTTCTGAATCTTATATCGGTGTTTTGATAGACGATTTGGTAACCAAAGGAACAGAAGAGCCTTATCGGATGTTTACTTCAAGAGCAGAGCATCGTTTATTGCTTCGCCAGGATAATGCAGATGAAAGACTTACCCCTATAGCACATAAACTAGGATTGGTTAACGATGCAAGACTGGCTAAAGTAAACGAAAAAATTGCCAATGCCATGGTTATCATTCAATACGGCAAAGACTTTTCGGTAGCAAAAGAGATTGCCAATCCAATTTTAGAAGAACTTGGAACTTCAACCCTAACTCAAAATGCAAAAGTTCATACCTTACTCGGACGCCCACAGGTAAACATTAACGACATTAGAAGAATGTCTGACAAATTTGATCAATTTTTAAATCAGTTCGAAAAAGAAACTATTGAACAAGCTGAGATTAAAATAAAGTACGAAAGCTATTTTGAAAAAGAATTAGAGATTATTGACAAGATGAAAAAAATGGAGGACAAAGAAATTAATCCGGAATTTAACTACCATACCTTACAATCTCTATCAAAAGAAGCTCGAGAGAAATTGATGAAAATAAAACCTCGAACTTTAGGACAAGCTTCAAGAATTTCTGGTGTTACACCTTCGGATATTTCGGTTTTGATGGTACATATTAGCAGATAAGTATAATTTATTGATTATCAGTAATTTATAAAAATTAAATATAAGCTGTTTTTTTCTAAAGTTAATATCATTTGTTCAAAAAAACCAAAATTCCTTTAAATCGCTTAAAAACAGCATTAAATTAAAAATGAATAAAAAAGCTCAAAATATAGCCCTATTTCTCTACGCCATTTTATGTGTTGCTTGTGCAAGTTTAAAAACGCCTGAAGGTGGGCCACGTGATAAAACACCGCCAAAAGTATTGGTTGAAAATCCTAAAAATTTATCACGAAACTTCACTGGCAAAAAAGTTGAAATAACTTTTGACGAATATTTTAAATTAAGCAATGAGTATAGCGAAGTAAGTGTATCTCCTGCACAAGAAATTCCACCGATTTTAAAAATCAAACAAAAAACCTTAAGCATAAATTTTAAAGATTCACTTGAAGCAAATACCACCTACACGATAAATTTTGGTAAAGCAATACAAGATGTAAATGAGTCCAACGTTTTAAAAAACTATAGTTACGTTTTCGCAACAGGAGACCATTTAGATTCTCTTCAAATTAAGGGAAAAGTCATTAATGCCATCGATAACAAAACTGCAAAAGACATCACGGTTTTTATCATACCAATAAGTAGAGACTCCATTTTTGGGAAGAAAAAACCTTCTATTTATACTACTACTGATAGTGCTGGAAATTTTGGCTTAAAAAACTTACGCGAAGATAAATATAGAATATATGCATTGAAAGAAACAGGAGTAGACAGAATTTACAACTCACCAAACGAAGAAATAGCGTTTTTAAAAGATTCCATACATCTTACAAAAGATACTTCCGGAATTGTACTAAAATTGTTTAAAGAAGTTCCAGAAAGGTTTAGAACAACCGACCAAAAGATAAATCCTGATGGAAAAATAACAATGCTTTTTAACCGACCAATAAACAAACCCAATATTAGGTTTTTAGATGATCCGGGTATTAAAGACCCTATTATTGAATTCAACCCAAAAGGAGATAGCTTAGCTATATGGTTACGAGAAATTAAATTTGACTCCTTAAAAGTAGTAGTCAACGAAGATAAAATTGCCTTAGACACCATTACTTTTAGACGCAGCCAAAAAGACGAATATAAGCGTACCATATTATTTAACAATAATTTATCTGGAGGCAAAATTGCTCCACAACAACAGCTCATTCTTACTTTTAACCAACCAATAGACAAAATTGACGAAAGCAAAGTTGGTTTATATATTGATTCTACAAAACTAAATGGGCTGACCATAAAAAAGTTGCCACCCTCCGATAGAAAATATGAATTTCAATATAAATGGCAAACAAAAAAGGCTTACAACCTGATACTAGAAGATGGTGCAGTAACTGATATTTACGGTACAACAAATAAACAGCTCAAACTCTCGTTCTCCTTAGATGAAATAGAAAACTATGGAAACCTAAGTCTAAAGGTCACTAAAACAGACAGCCTAAAAAATTATGTAGTACAATTAGTTACAGATAACGGAGACTTGTACAAACAAAACCGGGTAACTAAAAATACCACCTTACACTACAATTTTATTCCCACCAATAAATATAAAGTAAAAGTAATTGAGGATGATAATAATAACGGCGAATACGATACAGGCAATCTTCGTTTAAAAAGGCAACCTGAAAAGGTTTATATATTTGATAAAGAGATTATTACAAGAGCAAATTGGGATAGAGAAGAAATAATTGTAATCCCAGATAAGTTCTAAAGCTAACTAACTGATATTAAATTTAGGGAGAACCTATGAAATACAAATTAAAAATAATTGTCGGCAGTACCAGGCCAGGGAGAAAAGGGATTATTATAGCTAACTGGTTTAATGATATAGCAATCCAAAAACCAGAATTTGTAGTAGAGCTTTTAGATCTTAAAGAAATAAATCTACCTTTCTTTGATGAAGAAGAACACCCGCGTTTACAAAAATATGTTAAAGAACATACAAAAAACTGGAGTAAAAAAATTGCTGAAGCTGATGCTTTTGTAGTAGTTACTCCTGAATATAATTACAGTTACCCGGCGACTTTAAAAAACGCTTTTGACTTTTTAGTTTTAGAATGGGCGGAAAAACCAATGGCTTTTGTAAGCTATGGCGGATTATCTGGAGGAACAAGAGCAGTACAGGAACTTAAAGCAACCGTAACAACATTAGGAATGATGCCTTTACCGCAAGCCGTAAATATTCCTTTCTTTGCTCAACATATCAATACAGAAGGTATATTTGAAGGGCCTGAGTCCTTAGAAAAATCTGCTAACAACGTTCTACACAATTTATTGAGATGGACCGAAGCTTTAAAAGGTATGCGAGATAAAATTAAAACACAATAAAAATATATCTATTCAAACCATCCCGCATACATTACGTAATTATGCGGTAACTTCTTCAACATTTCACGCTGTTCATCAGTAATAGGCTTGATTTTTTTAGCCGGAACGCCAGCGTACAAATACCCAGTTTCACAAACAGTATTTTCTAAAACCACTGCTCCGGCGGCGATGATACAAAACTCTTCAACAACAGCATCATCCATTACTATAGACCCCATCCCAATCAAAACATGATCTTTTAAAGTACATCCATGTACCAAAGCATTATGCCCTACAGAAACATAACTACCGATAGTTGTAGCAGCCTTTAAATAAGTAGCATGAATAACTGTACCATCCTGAATGTTGGTATAATCTCCAATGGTAATGCTGTTTACATCTCCTCTAATTACGGTATTAAACCAAACGGAACAATGGTGACCCATAATTACATCGCCCACAATAGTAGCGTTATCTGCTATAAAAAAATCGCTACCCCAAACAGGAAACTTATCTTTAACTGGAAGTATCAACGGCATATTATAAAATGGTGTCTTTTAATTCTTCTGAATGGTTTGGATAATCTGTGGTATAATGTAATCCACGACTTTCTTTTCTTTCACTTGCGGATTTAATGACTACATAAGATACTTCAATTAAATTCCTGAGCTCACAAAGTTTAACAGAAAGTTTTGTTTTTCTGTAGAAATCCTCTGTTTCTTCATAAAGTAACCGTAACCTACGCATGGCTCTTTCTAACCTAAAATCAGAACGTACAATACCTACATAATCACTCATAATTTTTTGCATCTCACGAATATTATGTGTTACTAAAATATCTTCATTAGATAGCTGTGTATTTTTATCGTTCCAATCTGGAATACCTTCTGGAATATATAAATCCTTTAATTTTTCTTTGGATGACAAATAACTACGATGTGCAAAAACCGCAGCTTCTAATAATGAATTGGAAGCCAATCGGTTAGCGCCATGCAAACCTGTAGAAGAAACTTCGCCACAAGCATATAAACCTTCTAATGATGACTGTCCGTTTTCATCTACCATCACTCCTCCGCACATATAATGGCAAGCTGGCGTAACTGGAATCATATCCTTAGTCATATCTAAACCAATAGATAAACACCTTGCGTATATGTTAGGAAAATGAGAAAGTATGTCTTCTTTTTTACGATGTCTGATATCTAAGTAAACATAATCCAAACCAGATTTCTTCATCTCATTATCAATCGCCCTGGCTACAATATCACGAGGAGCTAAGGAACCACGTTCATCATACTCATACATAAACTCCTCACCGTTGGCTCTTTTTAACACACCCCCAAAACCGCGTACAGCCTCAGAAATTAAAAAAGAAGGATATTCGCCAGGATTATATAAAGCTGTAGGATGAAACTGCATAAATTCCATATTTCTAATTCTGGCTTTAGCCCGATAAGCCATGGCAACACCATCACCAGTTGCAATAACCGGATTGGTTGTAGAACTATAAATATGCCCTGCCCCACCGGCAGCTAACAAAGTAACCTTTGCTAAAAATTTTTCTACTTTATGTGTTTTGGTATCAAAAGCATAAGCTCCAAAACATCTTATATTCTCTGAACGGCGGGTAACATATTCACCTAAATGGTGTTGTGTAATTAAATCAACTACAAAATAATGCGTTAATATTTCAATATTTGGGTTATCATGAATTTCCTGAAGCAATGCTCTTTCAATCTCAAATCCGGTTACATCCTTATAGTGTAGCACACGATTTTCTGAATGTCCACCTTCCCTACCCAAATCATAAACACCACCTTCATCCTTATCAAACTTGGTTCCGTACTTAATAATTTCATTAATCCTATCCGGACCTTCCTTCACCACAATCTCCACAATATCTTTATGGCATAAACCATCTCCTGCAATTAAAGTATCAGAAATATGCTTTTCAAAAGAATCCCCAACTTTATCCACAACTACAGCAACCCCACCTTGGGCATACTTAGTGTTAGATTCATCCTCGTTAGATTTTGTAACAATCAGCACCTTACCATGTTTTGCTGCTTTAAGTGCAAAACTTAGTCCTGCAATACCCGATCCTATTACTAGGTAATCAACATTTTTCATGTCTTAAAATCAAAATATAATGTGTAATCAATATTAAATGTGAATAAACTACATAAAGGTGTTAATTTTGTGTAAACAAATAAGCAAAAGTTTTAATTATTGTGGATAAACACCACTTTTATTACATTAAAATAAAAATACAATCTTTTACTCTACACAAAATACAACAATAACTAACGTTTTAAATTTACAAAGCATTAACGGTAGAAAAATATAAAATTTAAATAGGTAAATTTAAATAACCTGAAAATCAACTCAGTAGAAACACCAATATGTTAACAAAATGTTAATATATTTTTAATACTAATATTTCAAAATAAAATGCAACCAATTTATACACCATATTAACACCTTAATAAGTAATAATATATCTCTTTATAAAAAAATTGTTTGTTATTAGAAAAGTGGAAAAACACAAATTTTGATTTTATACATTTGAACATCGAAATGAACATAGCAGAAGAAATAAATTTAAAGGGTTTTATAGATGAACCTATTGACCCAACTCTAGATCTGTTTGCAGAAATAAACAGGATAAAAAAAGAAAAGAATGCAGTTATACTTGCACATTATTATCAAGAATCTGATATACAGGATATTGCAGATTATATTGGTGATAGTTTAGGTTTATCGCAAGAAGCTTCAAAAACAGATGCAAGTATGATTGTATTTGCTGGTGTGCATTTTATGGCAGAAACGGCTAAGATTTTATCACCATATAAAAAGGTTTTATTGCCCGATGCAAAGGCAGGCTGTTCCTTGTCTGACAGCTGTCCGCCACATCTTTTCAAAAAGTTTAAAGAGAAATATCCAGATCATTTGGTAATTACTTATGTAAACTGTACTGCTGAGTTAAAAGCTTTGAGCGATATCGTTTGTACATCAAGTAATGCAGTACAAATTGTAAACAGTTTACCGCCAGACCAAAAAATCATATTTGGTCCTGATAAAAACTTGGGTGCTTATGTAATCAAAAAAACCGGTCGCGATATGGTTTTATGGAACGGAGCCTGTATGGTGCATGAAATTTTTGCGAGGGAAAAAATCATCAAACTAAAACAGCGCCATCCAGAAGCTAAATTTATTGCCCATCCGGAATGTGAGGATGCAGTGCTAGAAATGGCCGATTATATAGGTTCAACCACTGGATTGTTAAAATACACGATAGAAAATCCCGCACAAACTTTTATTGTAGCAACAGAATCAGGAATTATCCATCAGATGGAGAAATCAAATCCTGGTAAAACATTTATTCCAGCACCTCCAAATAATGCTTGTGCTTGCAATGATTGCCCACATATGAAGCGCAATACTTTAGAGAAATTGTATTTGTGTTTAAAAAATGAGCAACCAGAAATTGACGTTCCACGTGAAATTATTGACAGAGCGAGAAAACCGATAGAAAGAATGTTACAAATATCTGCAGAGTTGGGATTGTAAGAGAAAAAAATTTAAGGTAAGAGGATGTCTCAAAAATAAAATAGACGGCTTGAGAATCGCTTAAACGAAAACGTTCTCCACCACCTGTCCGAATAAATTGATAAAAAAAGAGGCTGTTCTCACTTTTTGAGACAGCCTCTTTTTTATTTTGTCATTATCAATTCTTAAAGAAAAGGTTTTTATAAGAATTGTTATATTTTCTTGTAAAGTTACCAGATCAGCTTTTCAAAAACCTCTATGTTGATAGAAGCTAACCTATAGTACAAAGGTATTTTAACAATCCTGCTAACGTTGCTTGTGAGATGCCTTCCTATCGTCAGCATGACGGCATATTTCTTAAAACCGTGATGTTGGACGTAGTGGCACATCTCACAAATAGGTGTTACATTTCATTATAAAGATTTTTTTTTGAGATTTCTACTATCCTCGAAATGAACAGTAAGAAGAGAGAAATCCCTTAAATAATTGCGTAACGGGGTGGAAATAGCGCCTTCATAAAATTCATCTACGTATTTCACGGTATAAAAAAATACGCAATTCTGCGTATTTCAGAAAGGTTTGTGTAACAGTACTTTTACTTAAAAACCAAACCATGAACAAAAAAACTTTACTCAGCGCATTTTTTCTCTTTTTTATACTCTCCGCAGGTTTAAATGCCTCGGCACAAAAAAGGGCTACGCTTACAGATGAAGAGCAGGTGCAGGAAGAAGTAAGCAAAGAAGTAGAAGCCGCCTTTAAAAGCGAAGCTTTCGTAAAAAAGAAAAATAAAAAGTTTCCGGCCCTTACCGGATACATCGTTACAGATATTTCTGTGGTTACTAACGGCAAAATAGCCACTTTCTTTAAGGTAGATTCTGACATTAAAAATAACGATTTCTTCGAGTTTTTATCAGATTATTTATTGAGCTACAAGTTCAACTTCAAACTACCAAGACAGCAGAAATATAAAATCCGACAAACAATTCAACTTTAAATCTAACAAAACCATGAACAAAAAAATGATTGCGCTTTCTCTGCTACTAGTTAGTGGCGGGTTTGCAGCCAATGCACAATTTGGCAAACTAAAAGAAAAAATGGGAAGCATGTTGCCCACAAAAGGTAGCAAGATGTCAGGAAATTTTAAAACCGTTTGGGAATCTGAATTTTCTAACAAGGCAACCGTATTGGCAGTAACCGGTAATGATGCGGATAGCTATGTGTTAGGTACAGATGATAATTCTGCATCGGTACTGGACGGTAGCGGAAAACAGGTTTGGGGCGGTGATTTTAAAAATATTACCACCAACAAAACCAACAAATGCGATTACCAGTATTCTATTTGGAAAGAAAACGGTAAGGGTGGTTATCTGTTTTTGTTTGATTCCAGAAAATTAGGAACAGACAGAATTGCTGTTTTAGATATGGCAACTGGTAAAGAATTATGGAATAGTGAAAACTACCAAAATTTATTACCAAAAGATAGAGGTGTGTTAGGAAGCAGTACAGAAGACATTGAGACTGTAAAATACATTGATGAGCTAGATGCTTTTTTAATTGCCCAAAAAGATGGGATGAACTTGGTAAAAGCTAAAACAGGCGAAAAAGTTTGGGAAACCAAATTAATTAAAGGAGCAGTTGCAGAATATAACTATGATAAAGCCACCAACGAAATTGTAATGCTTAACTATAAGCCAACGGCCTTAGGTGCTTTGATCAGTGGATTTAAAAATCAGCTATTAAAAATTAATGCAACCAACGGAGAAATTATTTGGGATGCATCTTTTAGAGGAACTATTGAAAAAGAGTTGGTTACCCGTAAACCTATTTTAGACCTTTGGATTAAAGGAGATAAAGTTTTTTTATGGTTAGATGGTATCCAGGTTTTCAATGCAAAAAGCGGTCAAAAATTATGGGAAGTTGAATATGAAAACGATATGGCTAAAACCAGTAAAATCCCGTTTGGTGGTGGAGGAACCCGAAAAGAAACTTACAGAACCTTAGCAGATCCGTTGTTTACAGATGACGCAGTTTATCTGGTAATTTTTGCAACCCGTAACAGAACTAAATATGTGGAAAAACATGATATACAAACCGGAAAACTTTTATGGGCTTCAGAAAAAATAACCGGTGCTTATTCCATGCCTAAAATTTACAAATCGGGAGACCGTATTTTAGTTCAGGTGGGAGGTAAAGTTCAAGTTCAGGAAATTGAAACCAAAAGCGGAACTTCCTACTCAGGCCCTTCCATTTCTTACAAAATATACTGGGATTATGTAAATCAAAAAAACAGTTTACTGGCATTAAGCGATAAAGATGGTTCAACAGCATGGCGGTCCGAGCGGTTTGATAAGCGTATTACAGATATGATTATTGATCAAGGAAAAACCGTATTTATTGGTGATGGTGACGAGTTTTACTCTTACGATATTGCATCAGGAAAACAACTTTTTGATGTAAAACATAACGATG
The DNA here is from genome assembly GCF_946480185.1 of uncultured Pedobacter sp. The sequence goes on from NZ_CAMLIG010000010.1 coordinate 123,959, forward strand.
CACACGTAGGTAAAGCTTTTGATGTGGTTGATTATGCAGATAATGTAGTGGTAATTTCAGAAAAAGGACTAGCCAGCTACAAAAAAGCAGATGGCAAAAGAAATTATGCCACAGACAAACTTTCTGGAATTGATTATTGGTACAACCTTAACGGAAACTTTTTCTTAAGAAACCAAAAGAACAGTAAAAACATCATTTACGGCATCAACATGGAAAACGGAGAAACCAAAGGAACAGTTGAATCTAAAGGAAAAGGCGGAAGCCCGGTTTATGGAGATGGTATAGATATTTCTGCTGATGGCGAATATATCTACGCTTTCAAAAACAAAAAAGTAGAAAAAATTAAAGTAAACAACTAAAGATCTATTGCCAATAGTGGCAATTGTTTGTGGTACGGTTGCAGCCTAGGCTGCAACCGTTTTTTGTTAACGCTCGTTAATTGATCTCATGAAAAAACTAATTACAATTTTATTTATTCTGCCTTTTTTTGCGCAATCACAACAAGTTCAATGGGTTTCAAAAGTTCTTAAAAGCTCATCAGACTTAGGAGGCAAACAATATAGCTCTCGCCGAGTTGTGGGTCGGCCTGATGTGTTTCCTCAAGCTGGCGACAGTCCGAACGCTTGGGCACCTAAAAACGCTAACGACGGGCATGATTTTATTGAAGTGGAATTTGCGAAAGCACAAACCGTAAAGCAAATTGCCATTTTCGAAAATTTAAATACAGGCTGTTTTGTAAAAGTATTAGCGGGTAGTGGCGACGGAAAATACAAAGAAGTATTTAGAAGTAAATCTTCCGTAATATTAACCAGTTTTGATTTAGGAAAAATCACAAATATGTCCACAGCCGGTGCAGATAGAGGATATTATTTCGGAAGAAAGAGAAGAAAGGTTTCAGAAGCGCCACAAGTTAACCTTAAACCAGGTATCGAATATGCAAATTTAGATGAGCCTGTAGAAAATGTGAAAGCATTACGCGTGGTTTTCAATTTTAAAATGACAACCGGCGATAAACAGATTGATGCCATCGGTATCTCAGACGCTGACCAACCTATTGTTGCAACAATTAATACCACTAAAGAATTAGAAAATCTGGCGAAACCAGAAATTGTTTTTACTTCTAAAAACCCATTTACATTGGATGTTTTAACACAGGAAAAATTGTACCTGAGCATGGTTGACGAAAACGGTTTAAGCAAAATTTACAGTTTAGATCGGGCAAACAATCATTTAGAAAATCTGAAAGTATTGCCTGCGAGTATCAATAAAAACCCAGATTATAATTACTTGGCTGGAGTTGTTGGCGATAAATTTATCGTGGGCGGCGCATCGTATCAGAAAGGTACTAAGGAAACGGGTTTTAGCTTCTTCAAAAAAAATGACGACGAATTTACTTTTGAAAAACCTTTGGAAATTGTAGCCTATAACAACTTGTTAGATGTTGCAAATATGTCGGCCAATGCAAACGGAAATGTAATTTTAATGGGTATTGAATCTGACATTTGCCAAGGTGGCATGGATATTTATTACGCTAAAATCAAGGAAGATGGTACTTATTCCTTCCTCCAAAATATTGGTAAAAATGTAAACTCAGCTAATGACGAGTACAACCCTATTTTGTGCAATAATGAAAAAGCAATTCTTTTTTCGAGCAATGGTTTTAGTGCTTATGGCGGAGATGATTTGTATTTCAGTCTCCGTTTGGATGATACTTGGAAAAACTGGAGCGAGCCTGTAAACTTAGGTCCACAGGTAAATGATGCAGGCAACCAAAATTCAGTGTTGTATGATGATACCAATGAGCTAATTTATTTCACCACATTTAAAGATGATGCTTACCAAATTTGCAGGGTAAAATTTCCGAAAAGCCTGTTTGTGGCTAATAATTAAAACTTATAGCCTGTTCAGAGAAAAAAATGGAGGCTAATAATCTCCATTTTTCATTTAATCAGCTTTTTAACTTTTATCTTAACACATAAACTCCTATTTTTGAAACCATATATCAAAAACACAATGGAAGAAAACTTTAATTATCAAAGCTACAACTGGTTATATTATGTAATTGGTTTAGTGTGTGGTGCTTTAACCGGTTTAGCTGTAGAGGGTCATATCCTTATTGGTGCAATTTTAGGCGTGTTAACCGGTGGGCTGTTTCAGTTCTTGATTAACAAAAGCCGTGAGCAGCAAGCCTAAGCAAGAGCTTCCCCCCTTTATAAAAAATTGGAACCAGTTTTACACAATTGTTTTGTGTTGGCTGGTTTTTTTAATTTTAATTTTTACCCTTATTACTAACTATTTTTCATGAGTTGGATAGACTGGCTGGTACTTTCTGTAACCATTTTGTTTATCGTAGTTTATGGGATTTACAAAAGCAGAGGAAGCAAAAATATAGATGGTTACCTACTTGGCGACCGTTCTTTGCCTTGGTACAACATAGGCTTATCGGTAATGGCTACGCAGGCCAGCGCCATCACCTTTCTTTCTGCTCCGGGTTTGGCCTATTCAGACGGGATGCGATTTGTGCAGTTCTATTTTGGTCTTCCCATAGCCATGATTATCCTCTGCATTACCTTTGTGCCCATTTACCACAAGCTAAAAGTTTATACGGCTTATGAGTTTTTAGAACAGCGTTTTGATTTAAAAACCCGAGCTTTTACCGCATTTTTGTTTCTGATTCAGAGAGGATTATCAACCGGGATTACCATTTATGCGCCATCCATTATTTTATCAACGATATTAAACATTAACACCACTTATACCACGCTTTTTATTGGGAGCGTAGTGGTTTTATATACCGTTTACGGAGGAACAAAAGCTGTATCTTATACCCAAATGTTGCAGATGAGCATTATTTTTTGTGGGATGTTTTTAGCCGGATTTATGGTGGTACAGCTTTTACCTGCCGATGTTGGTTTTATAAAAGCTTTAAAAATTGCCGGTAAAATGGACCGGATGAATGTAATTGACTGGCATTTTGATTTGAATAATAAGTACACCGTTTGGACGGGAATTATTGGCGGTTTATTTCTGCAACTTTCTTACTTCGGGACAGACCAATCGCAGGTTGGACGTTATTTAACAGGCAGTTCTGTTGGCCAAAGCCGCATGGGTTTGTTGATGAACGGAATGTTGAAAATCCCCATGCAGTTTTTGATTCTATTGATCGGGATTTTGGTTTTTACCTTTTACCAGTATCAAAAACCACCCATTTTTTTTAACAGTTACGAGCTCAACAAAATAGAAAACTCTGGGTATAAAGCCGAGTTTAAAGAACGCGAACAGGATTTTAATTTGGCTTTCGCCGATAAAAATAAAAAAGTTTTAGCACTTGATGAAGCACTTAACACCAATAAAAATGTAGCGCAAGCAAGTTCCGATGTAAAAATTGCGAATCAAAACCTACAACAAAAAAGATTGGACGCTTTGGCGGTGATGAAAAAGAATAACCCTGATGCAGATTTGGACGATACCAATTATGTGTTCTTAACATTCGTCACCCAGCATCTGCCGAAAGGCTTAATTGGATTATTGATCGCTATTGTATGTATGGCATCCATGGGTTCAACAGCCAGCGCCCTAAATTCGTTGGCATCCACTACCTCCGTGGATATTTATAAACGCTTAATTAACAAAACAGGCAGCGATTTAAAGTACCTCAATATCAGTAAAATCACTACCTTTTTTTGGGGCCTAATCAGTATTGCAATGGCGCTGTATGCCAGTAAGTTGGGAAATTTATTGGAAGCGGTAAATATTTTGGGTTCCTTGTTTTACGGAACCATCTTAGGGATTTTCTTAGTGGCTTTTTACTTTAAATCTGTAGGCGGAAAAGCTGTTTTTTATGGAGCCATCATCACAGAAGTATTTATTTTTATCGCATTCAAATACGATTGGATGGCTTACCTATGGCTGAACCTCTTCGGTTGTGTGTTGGTAATTGTTTTTGGGTTATTACTACAAACGCTTTTTAAAGAAAGAGAAACAAGTAATTAACACCTATCTTTTTTCTAAGGATACTACTGGCACATATTGTGTTAAGCTCAAATAAAAACAAAGCTATGAAATGGTTAGGAAGACGCGGAAGCGATAACGTAGAAGACCGTAGAGGTTTATCAGGTGGAAAAATTGCCGCCGGTGGTGGAATTATTGGGGTTATTTTTTTGATTGCCCAAATGTTTTTAGGTGGCGATAGCGGAAATGTTTTAAACCAAATCCAAAATCAGGTTTTGCAGGGAGGAAACAGTAGCGAACAAAGAGAGCTCACCGAATCAGAAAAAAAACAAGGTGAATTTGCTTCAGTTGTTTTTGCCGATACTGAAGATGTTTGGGGCAAACTTTTCGAAGAACAAGGCTCCAGTTACCAACGGCCTAAAATGGTTTTATTCACTGATGGCGTACAAACCGAATGCGGAGGAGCATCTTCAGCTGTTGGTCCATTTTATTGCCCTGCGGATCAGAAGGTATATATTGATCTTTCTTTTATGGAAGAGTTAAAAAATAAATTCGGCGCTAAAGGCGGTGATTTTGCAACAGCTTATGTGATCGCACATGAGGTTGGCCATCATGTTCAAACCTTATTAGGAACCTCAGAACAAGTAAATCAAAAACAGAGGGGTTTGAGTGAAAAAGAAGCGAATAAATTATCAGTTGCTTTAGAATTACAGGCCGATTTTTATGCCGGTATTTTTGCACACTATAATAAACAATATTTAGAGGAAGGTGATATTGAAGAAGCCATGAGCGCTGCCAATGCTGTTGGAGATGACGCTATTCAGCAAAAATCTCAGGGTCATATCGTTCCTGATGCGTTTACTCACGGAACATCAAAGCAAAGAATGTACTGGTTTATGAAAGGCTATAATTCAGGAAATATAAAAGACGGAAATACTTTTTCGGAATTGATGTAAGTTTTAAGACAAAGACTTCTTTTAACGCTTTTGTCAGGCTGAGCGGAGTCTAAGCCCTCTTCAACATGGTCATAAGTACATTTCGACTTCGCTCAATGTGACAACTGTTGAGGTTTTCTCCAAGCGGGTCTTTCGCAGAGACCCTGCGTTGTTTAAACGTTATTTGGCAAAGTAGCTAAAACAGTAACTCCACCTTTAACCACTTCGTTCAGGTTCACGTTAATTTGTGTTCCTAAAGGCAAAAAAACATCAACACGAGAACCAAATTTAATAAAACCGAACTGCTCTGCCTGTTCTACTTTGTCACCTTCTTTCATATACCAAACAATTCTGCGGGCCAAAGCACCGGCAATTTGGCGGTATAAAATCTCAAAACCTTTTTCGTTGGCTACCACAGTAGTGGTTCTTTCATTTTCTGTAGATGATTTTGGATCCCAAGCCACTAAATATTTTCCTGGGTGATATTTAAAATATTTCACCACACCGCTAATTGGGTTTCTGTTCACATGCACATTTACAGGCGACATAAAAACAGACAGTTGCACTCTTTTATCTTTAAAATATTCAGTTTCCTCAGTTTCTTCAATCACTACTACTTTTCCGTCTGCTGGGCAAATAATTTGTCGCTCATTGATGGTTAAAGTCCTGGTTGGGCTTCTAAAAAACTGAATAATGGTGATAAATAAAAAAGCCGAAACCGCATACCATAACCAAACAAACCACGTCACATCTGGTAGGTAATAATGTATTAAAGCATTGGTAATGGCAATAAATAATACGCAAAGCGCTAATGAGGTATATCCTTCTTTATGAAAAGTCATTTTAAAAAAATTTAGCGAAATTACTAATAAGTAATCAAATAGAGGTAAACGAAAATTACTGGAGCGGAAAGTAAGAGTCCGTCAAAGCGATCTAACACACCACCGTGGCCGGGTAAAATTTTGCCAGAATCTTTAATATCAATGCTTCTTTTAAACATGGATTCCACCAAATCGCCCAAAGTACCAAAGCAGGAAATAATTAACCCCATCGCCATCCAATGGTAAAACACATAATCAGTATAAAAATTAGAGATGATATAAGCCACTAAAACGCTAGTAAAAATCCCACCAAAAAAACCTTCCCATGATTTTTTTGGCGAATGTCTTTCAAACAGGCGGTGTTTTCCAAACTTTACTCCAAATAAATAAGCTCCTGTATCATTAGCCCAAAGCATCAAAAAAAAGCCTAAAGCCAAATGAAAATTGTAAGTGCCGGATATAAACGCCAAACTCACATAAAAAACAAAAGGAATAACGGCGTAAATTAAGCCTAAAAAGGTATATGCGATGTTGCTGAACGGTAGCTTAGAATTTTTGTAGAGTTCTTTAATAAAAATAGTACAAATCAAAGGAATATTAATCAGCAACCATTTACTGTCAAAAGCCATAAAATACCGAGCGGTTACCGAGCAAAATATAAGTAAGGCCGCAACATATCCAATAGTTTTATTTGGGCGGATTCCGCTAGCGCTTACCAAGTTAAAAAACTCTACCAGGCACATAATGCCTAAAAAGATATAGAAAGCTACAAAAACATAAGCGCCGCTTAATAAGGAAGCCAGCATCACCAAAACAAAAATAAAACCTGTTATTGCCCGTGTTTTCATTATAAATCGTTTTTCAAAATGATTTCTAAAGCGGTTTGGAAATGGCTGTTTGGGATATGGACCTGAACTTCTCCAAATTTATAGGCAGTATCCTGCTTATTCATCAGCACTGCTTCTATATCATGATCTATCAACACTTGCCTAACAATTTCGGCTTTAAAAAAATCATTGGAAGTATAAATTTTAACCCAGTTTTTATCCATATATGGTTTTGCTTTCTTTAGCCTGTTTAAAAAAATAGAGGAGTAAAGCTAAAGTAATTATTGCACTAATAAGATAGTCAATATGATTAAAAGAACTCGTTTGGTCTAAATCGTCTAAGCCCTTACCCTGTTTTTGTAAGATGAAAGCCATTACTACGGCACTTCCGTTATTTAAAAAATGCCCTAAAATAGGCAAATAAATGCTTCGTCCGTAAACCAAAAGATAGCCAAAAAGAGCGCCCAAAAGCATCCTCGGAAAAAATCCATAAAACTGCAAATGGATGGCGCTAAAAATAATGGCGGTAGTCCAAATTGCTACATGGTGGTTTTTAAACCATTGCCCTAAAATATTTTGCAGGCCGCCTCTAAAAAAAAGCTCCTCGCCAATTGCAGGTATAATGGCAATCATTAATAGGTTAATGGCTAAATCGCCATAACCTTTCATCAGCAATAATTTTTTGGTGAGATCGCCGGCTTCTAATTCCTTTGCTTTCATCCACAGCTCTAAATCTTTTAAAGATAGGGGCAAACTCATTTTTTGGTTCATCAAAGCAACCCATTCAAAAAGTGGTGTTGAACAAAGCATCAGTAAAAAAACCGTTAACAATAAAGCAGGATTAAATTTATTGTCGAAATAAAAGTAGTTTTTGGGCTTAACCTCGTTGAGGTAGGCAAAAGCAATTGGACCGGCAATAAACATCCCCACAGAACTGCTAATTTGCATAGCCCGCAATAAATTGATATCCATAGCTAAAGGATTTCCGGTGAGCATCGCAATATTTACATTTTTGCTGAGCAGAAACCAAGTTAAAACACCAATTATAGTAAATACAACAGCGCCAACGGTTGCACATAAAATCAAAAATAGAATTTGCAACAAAGGATGGTAAGCATTTGACTTCTGCATGTCGGGCATAATAAATAATTTCGGTAAATTTGCCGTTAAATTAATGATTTGATTGGTAAATGTCTGTTAAAATAGGAAATATCGACTTAGGGAATTTCCCGCTTTTGCTTGCGCCGATGGAAGACGTGAGCGATCCGCCTTTCCGCTTTGTATGTAAACAAAACGGCGTTGATATGATGTACACCGAGTTTATTTCTTCGGAAGGGCTGATAAGGGACGCGGCAAAAAGTCGCCAAAAGTTGGATATTTTTGAATATGAACGACCAATTGGAATTCAGATTTTTGGTTCGGAGATTGAGCACATGCGCCAGGCAACAGAAATATCCTCCACCGCAAATCCAGATTTAATTGATATCAACTACGGTTGCCCTGTAAAAAATGTAGCCTGCCGTGGAGCTGGCGCAAGTTTATTGCAGGATATTGATAAAATGGTAGCCATGACTTCCGCAGTTGTAAAAGCAACGCACCTCCCGGTAACGGTGAAAACGCGTTTAGGTTGGGATGATCATACCAAAAATGTTTGTGAAGTTGCCGAAAGATTGCAGGATGTGGGCATTCAGGCTTTAACCATTCACGGAAGAACCCGTTCGCAGATGTACAAAGGAAGCGCAGACTGGAGGCTGATTAGGGAAATTAAAAGAAACCCAAGGATAAAAATCCCGATTTTTGGAAATGGTGATGTGGATTCTCCAGAGAAAGCGGCGGATTGGCGTTTGGAATACGAAGTTGACGGGATTATGATTGGGCGAGCGGCAATTGGTTATCCCTGGATTTTTAGAGAAGTAAAGCACTTTTTTGAAACCGGTGAACATTTAGCGCCACCAACGCTTAAGGAACGGGTTGAAACTTGTAAAACGCATCTGCATAAATCCGTAGAATGGAAAGGACCAAAAACCGGTATCTTTGAAATGCGCAGGCATTATGCAAACTATTTTAAGGGAATTGCCAATTTTAAAGAGTGGCGGATGAAACTGGTTTTGTTGGACAACATGTCTGAGATAGAAGACGTTTTAAACAATATTGAAAATAAATTTGATCTTCAATTGGTGTAATTGTTGCGATTTAAAAATTATTGTGATAAATTGAGAGGCTGTTTAATTTAAATTATTTTTGAGCAAGAGAGCGTCCATCTCGTCATGCTGACGGTAGGAACCATCTCAAAATCAAAGCCACTCTGTATATTGAATACTTTTGGGATAAGATGTTTCGCTCAATATGAGGAAAATGCTTAAAAAACAATAAAATATGGTAGCCCAAATTACTGAAGGAGTTAAAGTTTCCGTAGAAACCACTTATCAGCCGGAATACTCAAATCCAGCTAATGAGCATTTTATGTTCGCTTATAAAATTCAGATTGAAAATTTGGGCGATTACAGCATTCAACTGCTGCGCCGGCACTGGGTAATTTTTGATTCTAATGGAACCCGCAGAGAAGTAGACGGTGAAGGCGTGGTGGGTTTACAGCCAATCATCGAGCCCGGCCAGCACCACGAGTATGTTTCGGGGTGCAACCTAAAAACAGATATGGGTGCTATGCAGGGTTTTTATCAGATGAAAAGACTGGTGGATGAAGAAATCTTTGATGTAAAAATCCCAGAGTTTTCATTGATAGCGCCTTATAAATTAAATTAACCCAAATCACATACCTAACTTAACGCTCTGAAATCATTTGTATCCGCATATATTCAAAACGTTAATCCGAAAAACATAATTACTATAAAAACTTGAGGATGATACGTTTATGAGCATTAGAATGATAGATTTACAGGCAGAGTACCTCGAAATAGAAAATGAGGTTTTACCTGTTATCACCACGGTTTTAAAAAGTGGCGCCTATATTCAAGGAGAAATAGTCCGTGATTTTGAGAACGATCTTGCTGAATTTCTTAATGTAAAACACGTAATTTCTTGCGGAAATGGAACCGATGCGCTACAAATCGCCTTAATGGCATTAGCTATAAATGCGGGCGACGAGGTAATTATTCCAGCATTTTCGTATATCGCTGTGGCAGAAGTTGTTTGCCTGCTTGGCGCTACGCCTGTTTTTGTTGATGTGGAGGATACTTATTTTCAGTTTGATGTGGCTTCATTAAAAAAGGCGATCACGCAAAAAACAAAAGCCATAATTCCGGTACATTTATTTGGGCAAAGCGCAAACCTGGAAGATATTTTAGATGTAGCCAGACAGAAAAACATCAAAGTTATTGAAGATTGTGCCCAGGCATTAGGCGGCAAATATTCCCTTAATGGCGAACCACGTTTTTTAGGTAATATTGGCGATTTTGGATGCACTTCCTTCTTCCCTACTAAAAATCTATCATGTTTTGGTGATGGCGGAGCCTTATTTACAAATGATGATGATTTGGCGGTAAAAGCAAGAATGATTGCCAACCACGGACAAAAAGAAAAATATAACCATCATTTAATCGGAATTAATTCCCGTTTAGACACTTTACAGGCAAGTGTATTGCAAAAGAAGCTGAAAAATCTAAATCGGATACATAAGAAAAAATCAGAACTGGTATATATATATCTTACCCGCTTAAAAAATATTAAAGAAATAGCGCTCCCACAAACCCATCCTTACAGTTTAAACGTTTGGCACCAGTTTACCATAAAAATTAAAAATGGGTTAAGAAACCAACTCAAAAACTACTTGGCAGAAAAAGGCGTGGATAGCATGATCTATTATCCGATGCCGATTACCGAACAGGTGGCCTACCAAAAATACCGAAATAACTTCCCTAATGCACAGAAATTGAGTGAAGAAGTTTTGTCCTTGCCTATCCATCCGCTACTTACGATAAAAGATATAGATTATATTTGCAGTCAAATAACTCAATTCTTTAATGCAGAATCCTGATTTTTTTGTACATCCAACGGCTGTGATTGATCAAAATGTAGGTATTGGGAACGGAACTTCAGTTTGGCATTTTACCCATATTTCTGATGGGGCAGTTATTGGAGAAAACTGTAATATTGGGCAAAATGTTTTCATCGGTAAAAACGTACACATAGGCAACGGTGTAAAAATTCAGAACAATGTCTCTGTTTACGAAGGCGTAACCATTGAGGACGATGTTTTTATTGGTCCTTCGGTAGTTTTTACCAATATTTTAAATCCTAGAGCGTTTATTAACCGAAAATCCGAATATAAAATAACAACAATAAAAAAAGGAGCAACCTTAGGCGCCAACAGTACCATTGTGTGTGGGAATAGTATTGGCGAATATTCTTTAATTGGCGCCGGCTCGGTACTCACAAAAACCACCAAAGAATTTGAATTGTGGTACGGAAACCCTGCTGTAAAAAAGGGAATGGTGGATAAGGAAGGGAATGTTTTGGAAGACAGCAGTCAGTAGTCCGCAGTTGTGGTCAATAATAGTCAACGGATTTTGGACATCTGGCTTCGGAATTTAAAAAAAAGGAATGGTGTAGTCGGCAGTTGTGCGGCAATAGTCAGCGGACCGCGGACACCCGACCGCGGACTTTAAACTGCGGACTAAATAATCGATAAAATAGAACAAACATGCGTGAGAAAGTAATGTTAGAAATAGGCGGGCATCTGGTTTCGGAAGAGCTGATCAAAGAAAACTTTATCTGTAATCTGGAAAAATGTAAGGGCGCTTGCTGTATCGAAGGAGATTCGGGCGCACCTTTAAATGAAGATGAATTGGCTATTTTGGAAGAAATATATCCAAAAGTAAAACCTTACATGACCGTTAAAGGCATTGAAGCTATTGAGCAACAAGGCACTTCGGTAAAAGATTTTGAAGGAGATTATACCACCACCTGCGTAGATGTAAACAAAGAATGTGCTTACGTAACTTGGGAAAACGGCATCACTAAATGCGCAATTGAAAAAGCTTACGAAGAAAAAGTAATCGATTGGAAAAAACCTATTTCTTGTCACTTATACCCTATCCGCTTAACTAAATATCCAGAATTTGATATGTTACATTATGATCGTTGGAGTATTTGTAGCGATGCCTGTACTTTAGGAAATGAACATAAAGTGAGAGTGTATCAGTTTTTGAAAGAGCCTTTGATCAGAAAATACGGTGAGGACTGGTACGAGGAGTTAGAAGAAAATATAAGGGTTTTAAATCAGAGTTAAATTTTTACCTTTGCAGTTCTAACAGAAAAACGTCAAATTTTAGATTATACCACTTTGAAAGGAATAATTTTAGCAGGAGGAACAGGTTCTCGTTTACATCCTTTAACGCTTGCAGTAAGCAAGCAAATGATGCCGGTTTATGATAAACCGATGATTTATTATCCATTGGCAACGTTAATGTTGGCCGGGATTAATGAAGTGTTGATCATCTCTACCCCACAAGATTTACCGGGTTTCCAAAAGCTATTAGGCGATGGAACAAATATGGGCTGTAAATTCTCTTATGCGGAACAGCCTTCTCCCGATGGTTTGGCACAGGCTTTTATCATCGGTGCCGATTTTATTGGTGATGATGCAGTGGCTTTAGTATTAGGAGATAATATTTTCTTTGGTGATGGCATGGCGAAGTTGATGCAAGCCAATAACAACCCAAAAGGGGGCGTAGTTTTTGCCTACCCGGTTCACGATCCAGAAAGGTACGGTGTGGTAGAATTTGACGCAGATAAAAAAGCGATCTCTATTGAAGAGAAACCCGAAAATCCAAAGTCCAACTATGCGGTGCCGGGATTATATTTCTATGATAACAGCGTAGTAGAAGTAGCAAAAAACATTAAACCTTCTCCACGCGGAGAGCTGGAAATTACCGATATCAACAAATATTATTTAGAGAAAGGTTTATTAAAAGTGGGTTTGCTGAGTAGAGGAACTGCTTGGCTGGATACAGGCACTTTTGAATCTTTAATGCAGGCAGGCACTTTTGTGCAGGTGATAGAAGACCGCCAAGGTTTAAAAATAGGCTGTATTGAAGAGATAGCTTACAGAATGAATTTTATTGATAAAGAAGCTTTACGTAAATTGGGCGAACCATTGGTAAAAAGTGGCTACGGAAAATATTTAGTAGATATTGCCGACGGGAAAATATTATAGGAGGATTTGCAGAGCGTTGATTTGGAATAGTGGAGTGATTAGATACTGGGTAATGTCAGTATTTAAAGTCGTCATGTCGAACGTCAGCGGGACATCTCACAAATAGGTGACAAACGCGATATGGTGAACGTCCTTGTGAGAGGTCTCGTATCATACCATTGACGTTTTTCATAATTAGACTATTAAAAGCAGAGCCGTTTTGTCCTGCTGAGCGGA